>NZ_JACJTR010000005.1 GCF_014698795.1 Nostoc sp. FACHB-892 | reverse complement strand
AAAATGCTTGGCTGTTATCCCTGAGCCTATTTTATTAACCCAGATTTTTGCCAAGCTTACGTCTTTAGGTCGTATTCATCCCGTTTCTACGGGTGTTGAACCCTCGTAAATTGGCAGAGGTATTGTAATAAATAAGGCTATTTTTCGTCAGCAATTGCTCCCAACACTTTTAATGCAGAAATAGTGGCTATAGTTAAACCTGTAGCTCCTATGATGTTCATTCCCTCATAAGGTTTCTCCCCTTTTAGGGTTTTTAAGAACTCACCTGTTTTTAAATCCCACAGTCTAATTGTCTCATCATCACTACTACTGGCTATAATCTGCTCATTAGAACTAAAAGCGACTGACCAAACCCCGCCTGTATGTCCTTGCAATGTTCTAAAGCATTCACCTGTACTGACATCCCACAACCGGACTGTATAATCGTGACTGCCACTTGCTAGTGTCCGGCTATCTGGACTAAAGACCACTGAACTAAACCAAGCTGCATTTACCTGCAAAATTCTGAGGCATTCAGCAGTGCTGACACTCCATAACCTTATTGTTCCATCCAGACTAGCACTTGCCAGCATTTCACCATTTGGACTAAAGGCAACTGACCAAACCCAAGTCGTATGCCCTTCCAAGGTTCTTTTGCACTCACCAGTGCTGACATCCCATAATTTGATCGTCTGGTCTAAAGCGCCACTTGCCACTATCGTTCCTTGAGGACTAAAGGCAACAGACCAAACCGGAGCAGTATGTCCCTGCAATATTTGCAAGACTTGACCTGTATTAACATTCCATAACCTTACCGTCTGGTCATAACTGCCACTTGCTAATCTTTTACCTTCAGGACAAAAAGCAACAGACCAAACCAGTGCCTTATGTCCCTCGAACATTTTCAGGCATTGACCCGTATTGACATTCCATAACCTTACCGTTTGGTCATGGCTACTGCTTGCTAGCGTCTGCCCATCAGGACTAAAAGCAATTGATTGCACGGCAGCCCTATGTCCCTGGAATATTTTTAGACATTGACCTTTCTTGACACCCCATAACCTTACCATCTGGTCGTGACCGCCGCTTGCTAGCATCTGTCCATCAGGATTGAAAGCGATTGATTGAATCTGATTAGTATATCCCTGGAAAGTTTTGAGGCATTCACCAGTATTAACATTCCATAGCCTCGCTGTCTGATCGTAACTACCACTGACTATGAGATTATTCTGTGAACTAAAGGCTACCGACAATACCCAACTAGAATGTCCTTGCAAGATTTTGAGGCATTCACCAGTCTTAACACTCCATAGCCTCACCGTCTTGTCATAACTACCACTAGCTAGGAGTTCGCCCTCTAGGGTAAAGTCAACTGAATATACTTCATCAGAATGACCGTGGAAAGTTTTAAGACATTCACCAGTATTTATATCCCATAATTTTACAGTCTTGTCTTCACTGCCACTCGCCAGCATATAACCATCAGGACTTATGGCAACTGACCGTATACCGTCATGGTGCCCGTGGAAAGTTTTGAGGCATTCACCAGTATTGACATTCCACACACCAATTGTATGGTCATCACTACCACTCACAAGCGTTTTTCCATCTAGACTGAAGGCAACGGAGCATACCCAACTAGTATGTCCGTAGAAAGTTCTAAAGCATTCACCAGTTTGAACACTCCATAATTTTATCGTTTGGTCATCACTGCCACTGACTAGTGTGTCACTATCCGGACTAAAAGCAAGAGACCAAACCTCATTATTATGTCCGTGCAAGGCTTGAACGCATTGGCCTGTAATGATATCCCATAATTTTACAGTATGGTCAGTACTACTACTAGCAAGGGTTGTATTATCAGGACTAAAGGCAAGCGATACAACCCAGTTAGCATGACCTTTACAGGTTAAAAGTTGTTTCCAATCCGAAACTTGGTACAAACGAATCTCACCATTGGTATCACCCAAAGCCAAAAGTTTACCATCCGGGCTAAAGGCTACCGACCAAACACCGCCGAAGGTTTCAGCAAAAACAGACTTATCAAAATTGGCATTTTGGAAATTTACATCGTGTAATTTTAAACATCGCAAGTCTGCTTGCCAAATACTTAAATAAGAAAAATCATAGCCGCCAAGGTCACTGTCTTGATGACAAAGCAGATTGAGAATATTCCCAGCTGTATAACTTTGTTCTAGCGGTGATCTCTCTCGTGAACTTGCTAAAATTTGGGTTAGCTGATTTTCAAGGTTTTTTTTGCTTTTCAAGACAGTGGTCAACCCATCTATAACTGGCTTAAGAATGAGGCGAATTTGAGTTTCCCTTACGTAGTCTTTAGCCGTTGCCTTCATCAAAGCATGACACCTGAACAAATCAAGATTCTGAGTTTCAATCTCCTTACAAACTATCTCTATCAATCGCTGAGTCACATACTCCATGACTACAGGTTGTAGGGTAAAGAGTGCTGTGTTTTTCTCTATCAATGAGCGCCTTACCAGAGACTCCAGAGCTTCCAGTAAGTTTTGTGGTGAAATTGGTGATACAATATCCTCTCGTATTTCTGATAGCGAAACTGGCTCACGATTGATTGCTAGCCAGTATATTATATCCTTCTCTAAATTTGCCAAGCGCGAAAACTGCTGGTCTAGCAGATCGCGAATGCTGCCGAAAACAGCAGTGTAATGTTGCAGAAATTCAGCAATATTACCATCAAAAACATCTTGGATCGTTGTCGCTACTATCTTCAAAGCTAGGGCATTACCTGCATAACGCTCGACTAGTGCTGGTAATTCTGACTCTGAGACATAAAAACCTTTGGCTTCAAAGATTTTTTGCCCTGCTACTACCTCTAAACCACCCACTTGTAATGAGCGAACAGCCAGTGTTTCTCCTCCGAGTGACGCTATGTCTTTGGGTTTTTCACGAGAAGTCAGCACCAAGGTACTTTGATGCATAACTTGTCCCAATCGTTTGATCAGTGAGCCATAATCTTCATAGCCTTCTCGATAGCATCCAGCATAAGCGCCTGTTTGTAAAATAGTCTCTACATTATCTAATACGATCAGGCAGCGCTGTTGTTGCAAATATTCAACTAGTTGTGATATTCTCCCATCTACACTTTTTGGTAAGTCAGTTTCTAAAACCTGCCCGTTAGAGAAAAATTGAATTAAATTTGCCAGCAGGTCAAAAAGTGGGGGAGCATTGTAAAGCGATCGCCAGATAACGTACTCAAAACATCCTTGAACCTTTTGTGATAACTTGGCAGCAAGAGAAGTTTTACCAATTCCTCCCATTCCCAACAGCGCCACTACTCGACAGCGTTCCTGGATCAACCATTGCTCTAGTAGAGTCAGTTCATCTGTGCGTCCATAGAAAACAGATACATCCACCATTTCTCCCCAATCAACGCGCTTGGGGTTCTTCAAGTCTTCCTGCCCTTTTAAATCAGATTCTGGGTTTGTATAATCGCTTTTATCCAGTTCTAAATTAAACATCATAAACAAACGAACAAGGGTCCGTTTGTCAACCCCGGTTTCACGAGTAAGGATCTTTCTGAAAGTGACAGGAGTGATCCCAGCTTGTTCGCTTAATTCTTCTAAGGTATATTTTGAGCCATTGTTTTTCCTAAATTCCCACTCAAGTTTGGCATTCTGAAGCTTTTGCCAGCCTTCACGAGTCAGTATAAGCCCACGATTGCGTTTGGGTTTCTCCGGTTTCATAATTTCTTAGGGAGAATTGTATTTGGAGCAATAGGCTCCTACGACTAGCGTTTACGAAGGGAATTATCAGTAAATCAGAGTTGTTGCAAAACAAGCTAAATAATCGATAAAACACTGTCAGAACAACCATTTCAAAAATCTAATTTTAGATAGTTAAAACGGAAATAGTACAATAGCCTGAGGAACTTTAGACGTTATTAAGCAACAACTTTATTATTAGCAAACTAAGAGTTGATTTGTAAATTTATATCCACAATCCATAATTATATTGATAAATATCTCTTGAATTGAGGCACCAAGTATTTACTTTAATAGAAGGAAATTAAAATTTGCTGTTTCCTCTTGATTACTCAGTAGTTTACTATATAATAGTAATTGAAAAGTCATTAAAAGTCAATGACAATGGCTAGAAAAAATGCTGCTAATTTAACAATTCAATTTTCCCTTGAGGAGAAAATAATTTTGGAGGAATATTGTAAGAAAATGCAGAGGACAAAGAGCGATGTAATTCGAGAGATGGTACGCACGCTAAAAAAATACTTAGACAGTAGCCAAAGTATTTACTAACTTTGGAAACCCCTACTTAAAAAGTAAGCTGTTGTGCATCTAATGTTTCAGAATGAAGTTCCTAAATCTGCAAAATAGGCAGTTATATCTCCAATTTCTGCAACCAAGTTAAATACGCAATAGCTTATGGATTTTCAAACCTCTGTAATTTTATATATGCAATGAATGAATTCAAAAGCCGTCTTTTAGTGAAGCAGAGTCAAGCCGAAGAGAAAATCAATTTTCAATTGCTCCCAAAACTTTCAAAGAAGTAATAGTTGCTTGGGTTAAACCTGTAACGCCAGTAATGTTCATGTCCTCATAAGGCTTTTCGTTTTTTAAAGTTTTTAGGCATTCACCCGTCAAAACATCCCATAATTTAACAGTTTCATCTTCGCTACCACTTACCAGGGTTTGACTATCTGGACTAAAGGCAACTGACCTTATCCAGTGAGTATGACCATGCAAAGTTTTGATACATTGACCGGATTGGACATCCCACAACCTTACCGTTTGGTCTACGCTACCGCTAGCCAAAAGTTTACCTTCCGGACTAAAAGCAACCGACAATACCCAGCTTGTGTGTCCTAACAAAATTTTGAGACATTTACCTGTGCTAACATCCCAAAGCTTCACTGTTTGATCTTTACTGCTACTGGCTAAGGTCTTACCTTCAGGACTGAAAGCGACGGACAATACCCAACTCTTATGTCCCGACAAAATTTTGAGACATTCACTTGTGCGAATATCCCAGAGCTTTACTGTTTGATCATCACTGCCACTGGCCAGGATATTACCTTCAGGACTGAAAGCAACCGACCATACCCCATGACTATGTTCCAAAATATTCAAAACTTTACCAGTGTTAACGTCCCAAAGCCTTACAGTTTTGTCATCACTGCCACTGGCGAGAATCTTACCTCCAGAAGCAAAGGCAACTGACTTTACCCAGCCAGTATGTCCCCGTAAGATGTTGCAACATTGGCAGGTGCTGCTATCCCACAGCCTCACAAGTTGATCGTAACTGCCACTTGCCAATATATTACCTTGAGGACTAAAGGCAACTGTTCTGACTCGATTAGGGTGTCCTCGTAAAGTCTTGTAGCACTTCCCATCCACGACATCCCAAAGTTTTACAGTTTGGTCATTATTGCTGCTAATTATGGTCTGCCCACCAGGAGCAAAGGCAACAGACCACACCCCATTATTGTAGCCCTGCAAGTTTCTTAAGGCTTGACCAGTGCCAACATCCCAAAACCTCACAGTTTGGTCATCACTACCACTGACCAAAGTTTGACCATCTGGACTAAAAACAACAGAACAGACCAAACTTGTGTGACCCTGCAATGTTTTAACGCATTCTCCTGTGCGGAAATTCCATAGCTTCACAGTTTGGTCATCACTGCCACTAGCCAGAATATTACCATTAGGAGCAAAAGCGACTGACCTAACCCTGTCACTATGTCCCTGGAAAGCTCTCAGGCACTTCCCATCTGAGATACTCCAGAGTTTCACAGTTTGGTCATCACCACCACTAACCAAGGTCTTACCTTCAGGATTGAAAGCAATTGAGGAAACCGAACTAGTGTGTCCCTGCAAAGTTTTGAGGCATTCTCCTGTGCGGAAATTCCATAGCTTTACGGTTTTATCACTACTAGCACTGGCAAGAATTTTACCTTTAGGACTAAAAACTACAGATAATACCGAATCAGTATGTCCCTGTAGTATTTTGTAACACCTGCTATCCGAGATATTCCACAAACGCACTGCCCAATCATCGCTGCCAGAAGCTAGAATTTCACCTTGAGGACTGAAGGCAACAGATTGTACCCGCTCAGGATGTTCTGTTAAAGTTTTCAGGCATTCACCTGTGTTGACATCCCACAATTTCACATTCTGGTCAGTACCTCCACTGCAAAGAGTGCTACCATTCGGACTGAAAGCGATCGCTCGAACCCAATCAATATGTCCTAGACAGGTCGAAAGTTGTTCGCCCTCACCAAAGTCTCGCCACAAGCAAATTTTGCCATTTGCGTCACTCGCCGCTAAAATTTTTCCATTGGGGCTGAATGCTACTGCAGAAATTTTGCTAAAACTTTTAGTAAAAACCGATTTAGATAAATTAGCATTTTGGAAGTTGACTTGAGGTAAACTTACACCCCGCATATCTACTTGCCAAACGCTTAGGTTAGAAAAATCATATCCTCTTAAATCTGTCTTTAACTGACAAAGCAAGTTGAGAATATTTCCGCTTGTATATCCAGGTTCCAGTGAAGATTCTCTTTGTAACTTGACTAAAATTTCATTTAAATGATTTTCTAGCCTTCTTGGGATTTTAAAAATAGTAAAAAGTTCATCAATAACTGGCTTAATAATTAAGCGTATTTGAGTTTCTTTAGTGTAGTCTTTGGACTGAGCTTTACTCAAAGCATAATATTTAAGAAGCACAATTTGTTTAGTTGCAATCTCTTGATAAGTTTGCTGAATTAATTTGCTAGTGACATACTCCATTACTACAGAGTGTAATGTGAAGAGTAAACCAGTTTTTTCACTTAGCGTTGACTGAAATTTGTCGATGAGGCTTCGCCTGATCAAAGATTCTAGAGCTTCTAGTAACTTGTGTGGGATTACTAATGAAGTTAAATCTTCTTGCAAATTGCAGAGTGAAATTGACTCACGATTAATTGCCAGCCAATACATAACCACACGTTCTAAACTAGATAAACGCTCAAACTGTTGCTCTAAAACAGCACAAATATCACCAAAAACAGATGTTTTTTGGTTCAAAAACTCAGAAATATCACCATTGAAAACATCTTGAATAGTCGTTGCAACTATCTTCAAAGCCAATGGATTACCAGAATAAAGCTCAATCAGTGTTTTATTTTGGGACTCTGCTCCAAGCAAACCTTTCAGGTGAAAAATTTTTTTTACTTCTTCCTCATTCAGACCTTTCACTTGTAATGAACGAACAGGTAGTGCTTGCCCTTCCTGTGAAGCTATATCTTTGGGTTTTTCGCGTGAAGTCAGCACTAAGGAACTTTGATGCATAACTTGTCCCAATCGTTTAATCAATAAGCCATAATCTTCATAGTCTTCTCGATAGCATCCAGCACAAGCGCCTGGTTGCAAAATAGTCTCAACATTATCTAATACGATCAGACAGCGCTGTTGTTGCAAATATTCAATTAGTTGTGATATTCTCCCATCTACACTTTTTGGTAAGTCAGTTTCTAAAACCTGCCCGTTAGAGAAAAATTGAATTAAATTTGCCAGCAGGTCAAAAAGTGGGGGAGCATTGTAGAGCGATCGCCAGATAACGTACTCAAAACATCCTTGAACCTTTTGTGATAACTTGGCAGCCAGAGAGGTTTTACCAATTCCTCCCATTCCCAACAGCGCCACTACTCGACAGCGTTCCTGGATCAACCATTGCTCTAGTAGAGTCAGTTCATCTGTGCGTCCATAGAAAACAGATACATCCACCATCTCTCCCCAATCAACGCGCTTTCGAGACTCCAAAGCTGAAAGTCTCGCCAAATCAGGATTTAACTTAAAATAGTCTTGGGGATTTAGCTCTAAGTTAAACGCCATGAATAAATAAACTAGCGTTCGTTTGTCAACCCCTTCTTGGTTAGTAAGTATCTTTGCGACTGTATTTGAAGTTAATCCAGCGCGTTCACTTATTTCTTCTAGAGTGTACTTGGAGCCAAATTTTTCTCGAAGTTCCCCTTCAAGTTTTGCCTGCTGAAGTTTTTGCCAGCCTTCAGGAGTAAGTATAACGCCACGATTCCGTTTTGGCTTGTGCCGATTCATAAATTATGAATACCTATTTTTTACAGCAAAAGTTCATGACAAGCTTTTCAAAAGAGGTGATCTCCATTGTTGCTTTTGGCTTAAAGCCTAGCCATATATGTAACCAGGACTAATAATATCTAAAAAATGGGACGCAATGCTTATTAGCCAAGCATGTCCCTTTTGGACTGGTACCCATTAAAAATGAATTATTGTCGCCCACTCAACCACTCAAGTTAGTTGAGTTAAAACGCGATTTAATGTTTCTGTGCTTGAGGAAGGCCACTCTAAGTGAGCTAGGAGCCATTAAACCTGATATACTTTCATCAAAATGGAATAATTTGCGGGTCAAGTTGTGTTGCTGAAACTCCCCATCAGTCCTTGATTAGGGAACTCCAAAAAATAAATTATCCAATTTCTGGACTTCACTACGACTTTCCCTCCCCTTGCCCCCTGCCCCCTGCCTCTATAGCGATGGTATATTTTTTTATTTGCAAGTTCCTTAACCTAACGCCCGATATCTTCAGAAAAGATTTGCTCTGTCCTTTGCACCATCGGTTGATCTATGGATTCCAACCCATCAAAAACTAGACGAGGTTCCTCCACTTCTTTTCGCGTGCGAGGAGCCATCCTATCGCCTCAAGGGTGGCAAAAGTTTCAGACGGCAAAGCAGCAGGCGGAATCCGACGAAACCTGGGGTAAGCGCTTCACCCAGGAAGAACTCAGCGATCGCACCGGACTCTCCCTAAATACCCTCGCTCGCATTTTCAAGCGCGAACTGGGTGTTGATCGCCAGTCATTAGAGTATCTTTTTCGGGCGTTTGGGCTGGAACTGACGCAGACAGACCTGACATCCCCTGCCTCATCCCAAGAGACTCTGAGCCGCTGGACAAATCCCCAACAGGACTGGGATACGGCGGTCGATGCCTCAGCGTTTTATGGGCGTGAGGCAGAACTGACGCAACTGTGGCAGTGGGTTGTGTCTGAGCGCTGTCGTCTGGTTGGAGTACTGGGCATTGGCGGTATTGGCAAAAGTACGCTCGCCGTCAAGGCTGCGCTTGGGATGCAAACAGAATTTGAGATTGTCGCATGGCGCTCCCTGGCTAATGCACCACCGCTGGATGAACTTTTGTCGAGCCTACTGAAATTTCTCATGCCACTTTTTGGGGAAGATCCGATTATTCCCACCACGCTCGATCAGCAAATCTCCAAACTGATGCAATATCTGCGATCACGTCGGTGTTTATTAATTCTGGATAATACTGAAACCATTTTGCAGCGTGAGCCAGTGGGACAGTGGATCTCGGGCTACGAAGGTTACGGACAATTGCTTAGAGCCATTGGCGAAGCATCTCACCAAAGTTGTTTGTTGCTCACTAGTCGAGAAAAGCCACGTGAAATGGCACTGATGGAAGGTGCACAGGTGCTAGTGAGATCGTTGAGCTTGAGCGGACTAACACCTGATGACGGACGCGCCATCTTTCGGCAAAAAGGAGCGTTTACAGGTTCAGAAGCCGAATGGGAAACTTTAATTCACCACTACGGTGGCAATCCTCTGGCATTGAAACTGTTGGCAGCCGCAATTGGGGATTTGTTTAACGGCAGCATTACAGAGGTGTTGTCCTATCTCAGTCAAGGATTGGCTGTTTTTGAAGACATCCGCGATTTACTAGACCGTCAGTTCGCCCGCCTATCCGAAGCCGAACAGAAAACACTGTTTTGGTTTGCAATTCATCGGGAGCCAGTTTCGATTTCAGACATTCGAGAGAACGTGGTTGATCCTGCTGCTCAACAAAGTGTACCTAATTTGATCAACTCACTACTGAGGCGCTCGCTAATTGAAAAAACCGATGGATTATTCTTCTTGCAACCTGTGGTGATGGAATATGTCACAGAACGATTTGTGCAGCAAATTTGCATGGAATTTGAAACGCAGCAGCTTAACGTTTGGCAAACGCATCCCTTAGTGCGAGTACAAGCAAAAGATTACATTCGAGAGATTCAGACACGCTTAATTGTGCAACCTGTGATGGAACGGTTGCTGCCTCGCTTTGGCAGTGTAGCGGCGATCGAGGCACAAGCAAGGCACATATTAAGGCAACAGGTAAAGAAACCAGGATACACCGCAGGCAACCTAATTAACGTACTGGTGCAGCTTCAAGTAGACTTACGCGGCTGGGATTTTTCTAGTCTTGTGGTGCAGCAAGCCGACTTACGGCAGGTCGATTTAACAGGAGTCAATTTTCAGAATGCCGATTTAACTAAATCTATCTTTTCAGAAACACTCAATGTTGCGAGGTCGGTCGACCTCAGTCCAGACGGACAGACCATTGCCGTTGGCGATTCCAATGGCAACATCTATCTCTGGAACATCAGCACAGCACAACTTTTGGGGATCTTTTCAGGACACAAAGGCTGGGTTTGGTCGGTTGCCTTTAGTCCCGATGGCAGAACGTTAGCAAGCAGCAGTAGTGATAGTTCGGTGCGCTTGTGGGATATCCAGAGTGAAAACTGCTTGCAGGTGCTAACAGAACATACAAGTTGTGTTTGGTCAGTGAGTTTTAGTGCCGATGGTCAGCAGTTAGCGAGTTGCAGCGATGACAAAACGGTGCGCTTATGGAATTTGCAAGGGCAGTGTCTGCGTGTCTTGAAAGGACACACCCAGAGTGTTTATTCTGTCCACTTCGCGACCGATCAGCAAACCTTAGCCAGTAGCAGTAATGATACAACCATTAGGATCTGGGATGTGAGCAATGGTCACTGCCTGAGTGTCTTACAGGGGCATACCAGCGGGGTTCGGTGTGTGCGATACAGCCCGGATGGTCAACTGCTCGCCAGCGGATGCCGGGATGGGTCGATTCGGTTGTGGAGCAATTATCTGTCCCATGATCGACATTCAAACCCCCATTCCATAAATTCTAGTGCCAAGTTGCTGTATGGACATACCGATTTTGTTTGGGGCATCGCCTTTAGCCCGGATGGTCGTCTCTTAGTGAGCGGTGGTCGTGATGGTACTCTGCGCCTTTGGAATGTGCAAGACGGGCAATCCATTCATGTACTTAAGGGTCATACCCACGATGTTTATGGGCTTGCTATCAGTGCCGACAATCAATTGTTGATCAGCACAGGAGAAGACCAGACGGTGCGGCTGTGGCATTTAGAGAGTGGACAAAACCTAAAAACGTTGCGTGGATATACGGGTGGGGTTCACTCCCTGAGTCTCAGTGCAGATGGTCAACTGCTTTCTAGTAGTGGTCAGAATGAGATGATTCAGTTGTGGCATTTGCAACCAGATGGTAATCTGTCATCATTTCACCCCTACAAAACTTTTCCTAGCCCGACCCGTCGGATTTCATCATTCAGCAACGTCAGCTTTAGTCCCGATAATCAAACTATCGCGATCAATCGACATGATGAATCGATCACTTTATGGAATATCCAAACTGGGCACCTCGATCGATGGTCAGCGCACAACGCATCCATCTGGACAGTTTTGTTTAGCCCAACGGGACAAATTTTGGCAAGCAGTAGTTATGATTGCACCGTGCGACTTTGGGATGTGCAAACGCATCACTGTTTGTATGTGTTACGCGAACACCAGAGCGCTATTCGTGCGATCGCATTTGATCCGGGCGGTCAATGGTTGGCAAGTGGCAGTTTTGATTTCACCATTCGATTATGGGATGTGGAAACTGGAGAATGTTCAAAGGTATTGCAAGGACATACGGGAGCCGTTTTCGCACTGGCATTTGACAAGAGTGGTCATCGGCTGGTAAGCGGTAGTCACGACCAAACCATTCGATTATGGGATGTGCAAACCGGAGAATGTCTTTATGTTTTGCAGGGGCATACAGGAGCCGTCTGGACGGTTGCCATAAGTCCTCAAGGTAATACTCTGGCAAGTGGCGGTATTGATCAAACTATTCGACTATGGGATCTGCAAACGGGGCATTGCCTCCACATTCTGGATGAACATAGCGGTTGGGTTCAGTCAGTGATCTTTAACTCTAACGGTCAAATCTTATTCAGTGGTAGTGATGATCGCACAATCAAGCTTTGGGACGTGCAAACAGGATGCTGTATCAACACGTTGATGGTCAATCGCCTGTATGAAGGCATGAATATTCAAGGAGCAACCGGGTTGACAGTAGCTCAAAGAACTACCCTGAAAGCGTTAGGGGCAATTGACCATTGAAGCGATATACATCCAAATTCAACGCCTTCGCTTGTGTTCAATGGTGTCTAGCAACTGTTGATAGGCGTTGAGCGATCGCGCCATTTCCTCGTTCACGAGTTGGTCAATCTGTTCATCCAAGAGAATTTCTGTTTCGCTTGTTATAATTTGTTGATCGCTTTCACCGTCAATTTGCCTTATAGGGAGCAGAGAAACCTTACGATACATCTCTAAAGTCGATGGCGATAGCAACATAACTGTTTCAGGAACCGTTAGAGCCTGAATATAATGCCATGCGAATTTAGGTGGAATATCTGTGCAATCCCACACCAACCGCAGTGGCTTTGCCCCTAAAGGGAGCGATCGCTGGCGTTCACTTTGATAGTGTTCATAGAGTAGTCTGGATTGCATCATGCCAAAAGATGTTTCTGAGTGAGCAATGAATCGATTAATCGCCGCACTCCACCGATCAATGGCAAAACTGGCAAAGCAAACGCCGTTACTCACGGACTTTCCTAGCTGAATCTGGTTCTCTAATCCTCTGAGATAACTGTCAAAGACCTGGTTGTATACGTTTAGAGAAAACACTAACGTAGCATTCACATTCATGCCTTCGCGAAGCAGTTGTTCAATCACTGGCAACATTAATCGAGTTGCTGGGATTCTCAGCAATAAATTACTCCACCCTACAGCCCGCCAGATTTTGTGAGCGGCAGCGATCGCAGTTTCAGCTTCAAATAGCGTATCAGGCGGCAGATCGACTTGAACATAGCCATCTCGTCCTTGTGTATGAGCATGAACTTGTTTCAACTGATCAGCGGCTAATTGCATATCTCGCACCAGCAAGTATTCATAATCTAATCGAGCGCTCCGGCTCATCCCTTGCTGTGCCAGCGTACTGAAGTCGCGATCGTACGCATGTCCCTGGATGGCAAGGTTCAACGCGTCAAAGTTCGAGCGTGCACCACTTAACCCATCCTCTTCAATGGCTTGTTGCAACTGACCACTGCTCACCCAGTTTCGCTCAAACCCATCAAGCCAAACGGATTGTCCAGAGCGACGGAGTGATTGTAACAGGTTCATAGTTTACAAACTTTATGCTCAAAGATTCAAACGTTCAATAAACCAGTTTGGCAACTTTCTCCAAATGACACCATGCAAGATCCATGAGTTAAGCGCTAATTTAAGTAAGGGTGATTAGAGCGTCGGTGCAACCAAGAGCGAAAGTAAAGCAGATATCTGTACCTTTACCGATAAACTGATCGATAATTATGTCTAGCGCTGTAATTGCGTAGCGTTAGCGAGTCTTCTCCCAAAGGGAGACGCTAAGAGCGAACGAGCGTCACCATGCCTTTGACATGAAGATTTTCTATTATGTGCGTTACACTTTGAAGTTTTTGCGTATTCAAATATTTGAATACGCAAAAACTTAAATATTAGTCTAATTTGGCACCTGGATGACCATTCTCAACAACAAAGGAAGCAAAAGTGTATACAGGCGCATCTGGACGACTCACAGTTGTAACAATACGCAAGTCAGTCTGCCAACGCTCATAGTTAAGGTTGACTCGGAAGTAGCCTCGGCGATCGCCATCAAAGAACTTAATGTGGGGGTTTTCTGGAATCTTCGGACCGTAGTAGGGGCCATAGACATTGGCATCACCATTGCTAGTAATTGAGGGAGTAACAAACTCCGTAGCCACTGTTGGAGAGTTAGAAGCCTTAAAGTCCAGCTTGAGGTCATTGACAAATGTAGAATGCCAATCACCAGTAATCACTACTGGGTTAGAAATCCGGTGGCTGGCGATGTGACTTAAAACACGATTACGTGCAAGGGGATATCCATCCCATGAGTCGTTCCAAAAGATTTCGCCTGACCCGATTTTATGATCTAGCTCTGCCATGAGCACCTGTTGGGCAAGTATGTTCCAACGTGCTTGAGAACGAGCAAGACCATCCAGCAGCCAGCGCTCCTGCTGAGAACCAAGCATGGTTTTAAATGGATCTAGCGCTGCTGGGCAACGAGGTGTTTCACCGTCACCGCATGGCTGATCGCTGCGGTACTGGCGGCTATCAAGTACGCTAAACTCCGCCAGATTACCAAAAGTCAGCCGACGGTAAATCAGCATATCTGGCCCCTGTGGTAGGGAAAATTCCCGCAGTGGCTGATGCTCATAATAAGCCTTATAAGCAGCAGCACGCCTTTCGAGAAACTTTTTGACCGGATCGTTGTTTTCCGAAATGTCATCGGTATAGTCATTTTCAACTTCGTGGTCGTCCCAGGTAACTGTAAAGGGAAACAAGGCGTGGGCTTTTTGTAAATCCGGGTCAGTTTTATATAGAGCATATCGAAGGCGGTATTGCTCAAGGGTATTCGTTTCTTTTCTAAACTCTTCAGGTAAAGAAACATTGCGTACACCACCTGTGGCAGGGATACCGTATTCGTAAATATAATCACCCAAGTGAAAAACCAAATCTAAATCTTCTTCAGCTAGGCGACGATAAGCAGAATAGAAACCATCCTCCCATTTTTGGCAAGTAACAAAGGCAAAGTTGAGTTGATTCAACCTAGTACCAATTGCTGGAGCAGTACGGGTACGACCAATCGGGCTATCTTCATTACCCACTTTAAATTGATACCAATACCAACGGTTAGGCTCTAAACCACGTACATTTACATGAACAGAATGCGCTAATTCAGGCGTTGCCAATGCCACGCCCCGTAGCACAACTTGTCTCATGTTTTCATCCAAAGCAACTTGCCACCTTACTGGCACATTCACTTGCGGCATACCGCCACCATTTAAGGGATCTGGAGCCAGCCGTGTCCATAGCACTACACTATCTGGTAAAGGATCGCCAGAAGCAACACCAAGGCTGAAGGGATAGGCAGAGAATCTTGACAGTGCAACAACTTTATGAGTCCAAAGACTAGCAATAGCGCTTGCAGTTAATGTGCTGGCACCGAGCAGAAAGCGTCGCCGCTTTGCTGTAGTGGATAGCAAGCGCTGGAAATGTACACGCTCCATAAAAGTCCTTGTTGAGATTTCTACAATAAAAGGGAATAAAAAACCTAAATAATAACCATGTAGTTATTAACAAGATTAATTACCAAATTGGGTTTAATTAAGGCTTAAGAAGTTATTAATATTGCAATAATTTATTCAGCAATCAGCCAGTGAATAAGTGGAGGAGTGCGGGCAGCTACAGTTACGCCCTTTACGTGGGAAGCGATGCCTGCGGTGGGCTTTGCCGGAGCAGTTATCAACTACTTCTAAAATCTACGTTGTAATTGACTCTGAAAAAATATTGTTGAACTAATACCAATTTAATGTGAAGTTGCACATATCTTGATCCCCCTAAATCCTCCTTAAAAAGGGGGACTTTGATTGATGTTCTTAGTTATACATCATGGGTAGAAAACGTCCAGCGCGAAAAGGCAACCCAGACCTGCGGCAACAAAAACATATACCAGCGCCGCCAATAGAAGAAATTGAAAAACAACTATATTCATTGCTATCACCAGCCAGTTTCAAGCCACTTAAGTTATGTTCAGGTAAGGACGAAAAAAAACTGCGCGAGCGAATCTTGACATTACCAGTCATGATGGCGATAGTGTTAAGCCTGGTATATCGTCAAATTCCGGGGATTAGAGAAGTAGGAAGGATTTTATCTGAAGAAGGATTACTCTGGGTAGAACGTATTGAAGTCAGCGCACAAGCAATTTCGAAAAGGCTTCAAACACTGCCAATTAAATTATTCACACAAATATTTGAGCAAGTAATCGCAAGAATACAATTGCAAACACAGCTAACGGCAATTTCTTCAGATTGGCAACCAGTATCTCAAAGATTTACAGCTATTTGGATAGCTGATGGTTCAACTCTAGAAGCACTCAGAAGGAAACTCAAAGCACTCAAAGACACAGACAAAACTGTGGCAGGAAAAATTATGATGGTAGTGGCGGCATTTACCCACCAGCCAGTAGCAACTTGGTACACAACTAATAGCAAAGCCAATGACAAAACTTGGTGCGATCAACTACTAGAACGCTTACCAGTGGGTGGATTACTAATTTTTGATCTGGGATTTTTTAAATTCCCTTGGTTTGATGAATTCACTGCCACCAAAAAGTTTTTTGTGACCAGACTACGAGAAAAAACAGCCTATACTGTGGTTCGTTGTTTGAGTAGCGGTCAATTCTATCGGGATGAAATTATCACGATGGGCGAATACCGTTCTCATCCTTGTAAACATCCAGTACGCTTAGTTTCTGTGCTATGGGGTGCAACTTGGTATTACTATCTCACCAATGTGATTGACCCCCAAATTTTAGCTGCACAGCAAGTGTGTGAATTATATCGAAGACGTTGGCGAGTTGAAGATGCATTTCTACTTACAAAACGGCTTTTAGGTTTGGCTTATATCTGGGTTGGTGATAGTAATGGTGTTCAAATCCAAATTTTGGCAACATGGATTTTTTATGCAGTTTTAAATCAGTTGTGTACCCAAGTTGCGATCGCTCTCAACCAACCTTTAGACCGGATTTCTACAGAGATGGTCTTTCGTGGTTTATACCATTTTTCTCAAGCTGTTCTCCGTGGAGATGCCAGTGAAGTTGTGTCCTATCTTGTGGAACGTCAAAAGCTGTTTGGACTAGTCAAAACCAGGCGTAAGCGTCAATCTCTCGATGACGCTTACACCCAACAAATTTGGGTTTTATCTTCTTAAGTTGACACCAATGAACATTGTTGTGCCCCTACCCATCTGTCGCATTCTTTTTCAAATTGGTAAAACAATAGCGTTTAAATAATTTGCAAGTCATTAAGGACACAAGCTTCCTAGCAAATTTTCCGGACTAGTGACAAAACGCTTGTAGAACTATTCAGTACATTTTGAAGTTAGTAGTGGGTATGCGTCCTCTTCTCTATTGTTTGATTACAAGCTTGATTTGTACTTGCTTAACTGCTGGTTGCCAACAGAAAGTAAGTAATTTATCTTTTGTAGTTCTTGGTAACTCTACACCTGAAAATGTACTTTCCCAAATTACCGAATCTCCTGCTGCCAGCGATTCTATATCCTATCGAGGTGACGGACGGAGATTTCGCTAATCCTAAAAAATAGTCATATTTTACAGTTTTGAACACAGATAAGGCTGTGACTGTGCCCGTACAGCATTAGCATTAAAGACCAGTGTATGGACTCAGTATAAACGAGAGTAGCAAAGTAATGAAAAATCTTCAGCACACTGATCCTGATCCTGATTTTGAGAAGCTTTTCGTTCAGATGAACCCGAAAATAGCAAATACTTTCACTGATGAGCAGTTAGAAGCTGTAATAAGGAGTTTTGGCTCTCGTCGTTGGGCACGTCATCCTTTAGACATAAAAGTTTCAGTACCAATTCCCGGATTAAGGTTTTATCTGGTGTTGTTAGCAGGTTCAGAACGTCGCTCTCAAGAGCGTCTACGCTCTAGCAAAGGTTTATATCCTTTTTGGACTGTTGGCAATGCTTTGTTCCTCATAGGATTTCTAATTATTTTATTAGCTTGCAGTTACATTCTATTTCCTTTTGTATTCTCTTTAATTACTACCAGATATACCTCGTCTTCTCCTACTTTAATTCCTTGGATTGGTGATAGGTTTGAATGCGAACACACTCATAGAGCCTGGCATGATGGAAAGTGTTGGTATTATGAACACAGTCCAAATTTTTAAACTTTATTCTTAACAAAAACTAAGATGTTTAAAAAGCATTTAACCAAAAACTATTCCACAAATGATCCTTTTATACAACATTTTTTTGCCTCTATTAGTCCTCAAATAGCAGCTAGCTTTACCCATGCCCAATTAGCAGAGCTAAAAAATGTATTTGGGAATCGCGTTGGCAAGCGCCATACTGTGAATATTAGGCTTTCTATTCCATTTTTTAAAAAGTCCTTTTATCTAGTTTTTTTATTGGGCAAAGAAAAGCGTTTAAAAAAGCGTTAATAAATGTTGGATTCGGTAAGCAAAAAATTTCAATCTTTTGCGATCGCTCTTGATATGGGACGACTATTGTTTCTTGGCAACTTTTGGTGATGATGAAAGGTTACGCGCTTTAAGGCAGAAGGCAGATAGCGCAGCGTAAAGCCTTCTCTACGAGAGGCTACGCCAACGGCATAGCTACGCGTAGAGCGAGTCCGCGTTCACTTTTAGCGTCTCGTAGAGAGCGTCGGGCAGAAAGCAAAAGGAAAAAAATATAATTATAATTAAGATACTTCAAACTTCACTCCATGAATCATCCGAGGGATAAGCTTCAAGCTTGGTTATGTCGGTGCTAACTCACCTCTTACCGGATTCAAAAAACCTGATACTTGAGAGTTGGCTTGTTGATGAAATAAAAACGAAGATTTGGTTGATTATTTCCGCAATCAGAACAGTAGTTAATTGTCCAGTTTGTAACCAAGCAACTCACAGAATTCATAGTCACTACGAGCGCAAATTAGCAGACTTACCTTGGGCTGATTACCGCATTACCAGTCCCATCTCCCCCGAAAAAATCGCTCTTTTTTACGCCGCTTGATTGAATCAAAAATGCATAAAGTCGAATCGAGCTAAGGTGTTAGCTGATGAGTTGACAAGGCACGGAGCGCTAGGGCTGTTAAGACACCAACGTAAGGGATGACCACGATTCTAAAATCGCTTTGTCCTACGAAATAGCTACCTAAAAAAACTAGTGGTACGCTGCTCAATACGGCAAGCCCAATCTTCGTGAAGATTGCATCAGAAACCAATTGAAGATCACAGACCAAGATAACCCCGATGCCAACTAATATAGCAATTGACGCCCAGCCGACATAAAGCTGAGTAGCGCTTTTCAAAAAGGGGATGTCACCGAAAAATTTAACACTCCACACCATAAAAAGAACAGATGACGCAAACATTGTAAACAGTAACGCGAAATATACATACCACGGAGCATCTTTTGAGCCAGCATACTGCGAACCGGCATTCCCTAAACAGATTAGAGCAAAGACAGTTGTATAAGGGATCGTCCAGAATCCTGATCCATATGAGTGTATTAAGAGCGCTGCCTGCAAAGCCCAGATTACCAACCAGATAGAAAATATCCACGCAGGCGGAAAAATGCTTAACTTTGAAAACCGCTCAATCGCCTGAGACCGCTTTGCAGAAACTTGGAAGTTCACAAAGATGTGTAAAATAAAGGCAGAAATAGCCACGATAGCATTTGCGTCGATCTGCAACATTTTTATTGACTCTCTTAAGAAACACATTCGATAGACTGAGAAATGGGAATAAGTTATAGGCCTTTTTCCGACAGAGACTCATAGTAATACTGCATCTGTTTTCCTCTCATTGGAGAGTAGATAGGCATAACGATACTGCACCCTAGAGCTCACTTTTTGAATCTACTATACCTTGTCACTAGTTTTGCATTTTATCTAATCCATATTCCTTGTTTACCAAAATACGTGCAACTATAATTCACACATTCTTTGCTCCGGAGCAAAGAGCTTTTCAGAAGAGCCATAGTGTTAAACAATGGTAAAATCGGCACTTGTGATAGTACTGGCCTGTACCTGACTAAAGATTGTCAAAAGCTCATTGCTGCTGGTAATAGTCATCAAAGTATCGTTTGCACTATTAGCAGTACCTTGGGTAATCGTCAGGTCAGCAAACGTTAGACCACCTGAAAGCCCAATGAAATCTTCACCATCAGTAAAGTCAACAATAGTATCAATTCCATGTCTAGGTGCAAATACAAACAGGTCGTTGCCACTACCGCCAATTAAAATATCTGCACCAAAGCTGCCGACAAGAGTGTCATTACCAGTACCGCCCCGCAGCAGGTCGTCTCCACTTAACCCTTGTAGATAGTCATTGCCACCCTGACCGTTGATGACATCATTAGAATTGTCAAATCCACTGGTATTATTGTCAAGGTTGTTGAGGAAAGTAACCGAGTTTTGATTGAAAATACTCTGGCTTTGTTGATTTGCATTGAAAACATCAAAGCTGTCTTGAAACGCCATCTGCCCATTAAACAGAATATTGCCGATGTCCAGCGACGCACCTGTAGTCTGACGAAGATTATCTAGATTTTCGAGAGCAAAATTCTGTAGAATGACCCCAGTATTCTTAACACCCTCGAAGGTGATGAGCAGGTCACTTCCATTCTGAGTCAGAAGCATATTTCTGGTGGTTAGCCCGTTACCCTGAAATTTCAGAGTATCTATTTCTTTAGACACCTTTTCTGATGGCTTAATTCCTTTTCCTACACCATCAAAGTCAGTGATTCTATCAATGCCGTCACCAAGACGAACTGTAAACAGATCGCTATTTCCACCACCAGTCAGGGTATCATTTCCTTTTGTACCTATAATGTTTTCGATGCCATCCCCACCCGTAAGGATGTCATTACCGTCACTTCCGGTTAAAAGAAGGCTGTTTTCTCCCTTGGGTCGGGCATCGTTGTCCAAAATTGTGAGCGTAGCCTTATTTTGTAACAGCCCAATAATTGTGCCAACTGTAGCGTTGCTCAAGGTGAGGTTGATAGTTTTATTACCTTCGATAATATCATTATCAACGATGGGAATGTCTACGGTCTTGATTCTCTCCCCATCTGCAAAGTTGATTGTTATCGGGGAAGCATTGAAGTTTTTAGGGCTTGTAGCAGTGCCATCACTCAAAAGAATTGTGGCACTAACTGCCCCTTTATCATCCAATGGGCGAAATACGGTGATTGGTGCTACGGGTGTACCATCCTCATTAACGCTGAATTTATCGGCAGTAAAGATTAATGAGTCTAGCGCTACTGAATCATTCTTGGCAAAGGCTTCTACAATTTGATCAAGAAACTCATCTGAGGGTGGAAAACTAGCTGGGTCTGAGAAAGGTCGGCTTGTATCCTGAATCAATTTGTCAAGCCCTGAGGGAACGCCTTGCAATATAATTCTCGCTGGTGTCGTTTCAATATTGCGATATGCGTGGATTTGACCTTTAGGAATGTCAACAAAAGTTCCAGGAGTTGCAGTTATAACTTGGTTATTTAGCTGAAACTTTACTTTTCCTTCTACAATATAGAATCCCTCATCTTGTGCAAGGTGGATGTGCGGTGTAGTTCCAACATTTGGTGGAACGTATACATCGAATAAATCGTATTGATAATTAGTGTTTTCGCTAGTTGCTATAAACTTAACTGAGTCGCCAACTACCCAATATGATTGGTTTGATGAATTAGATGATATGTCTTGAGAAAAAAATCTTTCCATTGTAGTTCTCCTCGTAAGATAGTTTGTTTTGCAAATAATTCTTAATGGCGAAGTATCTGTTCCAATCCCATTGCATTAAGCGATCGCTCCAAATCTGCAATAAACTTGGGTTAAGATACAATCTGCTTGCAATTGATTCCATTGACTTGTCCCGATTCTGAGAAAACACGAGAAACAGTGCGCTTTAAGAAGCTTTTTATGGTTCATCCTTTGATTTGAGCATGAAATTTTATATTTTCTGTTCTTTGGACTCCTTTAACAATCGTCCATCTTCCATGTGAACTATGCGATCGGCAATATCAAGGATTCGGTTATCATGAGTAACTAATAAGATTGTGCATCCCTGCTCTTTGGCTAGACGCTGCATAAGTTCTACAACATCGCGTCCTGATTTCTTATCAAGGGCAGCCGTCGGTTCGTCTGCAAGAACAAGTTGGGGATGACTAGCTAAGGCACGAGCGATCGCCACTCGTTGCTTTTGTCCTCCAGAAAGATTGTCTGTATAATAATCGACGCGATCGCCTAAACCAACTGTGTTAAGAATGTCACTTGCCAACTTATCCATATCTTGCTCTAGATACTTGTTATGCAGTTCTAAAGACATTCGTACATTCTGTTTTGCTGTTAAGAAGGTTAGCAAGTTATGTGCTTGAAAAATGTAGCCAATTTGCTTTCGCACTTCCATGATTTGCCGCTTATTTGCACACGACATCTCCTGCCCTAATATCTTGAGGCTACCTTCTTGCATTGAACGTAAACCTCCTATCAGCGTTAGTAGTGTGGTTTTACCAGAACCGGATGGCCCGGTCATAATCACAATCTCACCTGGATAAATATCTAGATTAATATCAAACAAGGTCTGCTTGCGAAGTTGTGCTAAACCAAAGTAGTAGTTAAGCTGCCGAACAGAAATAATAGGTTTTGGATCATAATTTGGAGTTTTATATTTTGAGTTTTGAGTTTCTTGAATAGATTCTTTAAGCATGAATATTCAATAATTACGAGTTTCAGTTTTGTTATGGACAATTAGTATTAGTAGAAATTTATGAGTTGAGATGTGAGGCTTTGACAAACTTCAACTCAAGATTTGATCACATCCTCTAGAAGGGTAAAGTCCTAAAAAATTAAAAATTTAGAAGATATCAGCAGGATCAGCAGCTCGTAGCTTTCGCATAGCGATCGCTCCGGCTCCAGCACACATGATCATAGTCAACACCAGCAGCGCGATCGCACGGTTCAGTTTCATTGCGATCGGTAGAAGTGTTGCAGACCTAAAAATAGTATAAAGTCCATTTGCAAGCAGAAAACCGGGTATAAAGCCCAAAATCGCTAAGAAAAGCGCCTCTTGAATAATAATCCCAATTAAATACCTATCACTGTAGCCCATTGCCTTCAATGTTGCGTATTCTGGCAAATGATCGGAAACATCTGTGTATAAAATTTGGTAGACGATAACCGCTCCGACTAAAAAACCGACTGCTACGCCAAGCCCAAAGATAAAGCCGATAGGAGAACCTGTTTCCCAATATGTGCGTTCACGGGCGGTGAATTCATTAAGATTTAGCACCAGTAAATCATCGGGCAAAATTGTTCGCAAATTTGCCTGCACTTGCTCAATTGATGTATTAGGTTGCAGTTTAATGATACCTACATCAATTTCATCCGCTTTACGACGAGTAAAGAGTCTTAAAAAAGTAGAGTCACTCGTGATGATATTGCCCTCAGCAGAAAAGGAAGAACCGAGTACAAATAATCCAACAACCTTAATTTCAAAGTTATTGACCTGAACGGAAATGGGGTTATTTTTCTTTAATAAAGCAGATACATTTCCCAGTTGAGGAAGCCCTCCTTTGTCGAACAATGCTCGATTTAATAACTTCAGTTTATCCAAGTTTTGATTGATATCTGGAGAACTAAAGGCTGACCGATTCGGATCAATCCCGTAAACAAAGACTTGACGACTAGCTTGGCTGTCAGGATTTCGCCACGTTGCTTGACCAATATACAACGGTCTAACGGATGCTACACCATCAACACCTAATGTTTGATAGAGCTTATCTCTTGAGAAACTTTTGACTGATGCAAGGTTATCAGATAACTTATTAACTAAAAACAAATCTCCTTGGAGTGTGGCGTATGGACTAACCTGCGAATCCAATAATGCATCCCTGATGCCAAGTTGAAAAAACATCAAAAAATCGGCAAAGGTGATTCCCGCGATCGCAGCCAGCAGACGGGTTTTTTGGCGACTCATTTGCAGCCAAGCTAGCGGTGTTTTACGGAATAATTTAGGAAACATAAAATTTTGATATTAGAGTGTCTACTGACTATTGCTTGATAACGCCTTGGGTTGAATAGCGACTTGTACCTGTAAGTTGGTTAAATTCGCAACCCGTCGGCTATCGTCTGGATTGAGTTGAATTCTCACTTGAATTACCTTGCGATCAAGATTTTCTCCGGGTTCGCCACTAGTTACTTCTTGAGGGATGACCTGCAATCCAATTAAACGAACGGTTCCACGAAGATTACCAGAAAATGATTCGCTTGTGATCATCGCTGGTTGACCTTGTTGAATTTTCTCAATATCAGTCTGATAAACCTCCGCCACGACTTGCATCTGGCTAGTTTGTCCCAGTTCAGCAATGCCATCTGTGCCAACGACTTCTCCAGGTTTAGCGTAAATATCGAGAATGCGACCTGCCATCGGTGCGCGGATGTATGCTTGGGCTAAGTCACCATTAGCCTTTTTGACTGCTGAGATTGCCTTATCTACCTCAGCTTGAGCTACCTGTATATCAACCGGACGCACCTCAGTAATCTTCTCTAAGGTAGCTCTGGCTTGTCTGATTTGCTGCTGTATTGTATCTGCGGTTTGGTTTTGTTTAGCTTTAGCTTCGTTAAGCTGTGCTTGTGTTGTTTCTAAAACAAGCAGCTTTTGATCTCGCTCTGAAGAAGCGATCGCTCCTTCTTGGTAAAGTGAGAAATAGCGATTGTAGTTAGAGTTGGCAGTTCGTACCTCAGCTTCCCAACGAGCAATCGTGGCTTGTTGACTAGCAATTTCACCTTTTAACTGTTTTTGAAGGCGAACAATTTCAGCTTTTTGTGCGGCAATTTCCCCAGATTTAGCGCCAGCTTTCACCTTTGCCAATTCTGAGAGCGATACCTTGACTTGTGCTTGCGTTTCAAATAAGGCATTTTCCAAACGAGCTTGTGCATCCATGATTGCAATGACCTGGCCTGCTTTAACGCCATCGCCCCGTTGCACTAGTAGTTTAGCCACGCGCTCATTGCTGAGAGTAGCAGGTACAGAGACTTTGATAACTTCCGTTGCTGGTTCTATGCGTCCTAAAGCGGTGATTTTGCGAACGATTGGAGCAGATTTTACAACGACCGTTGGCTGGGCATTTTGTCTGAATTGGGAAATGCTATAGAAAACAATTGTGCCTGAGATGGCAGTGGCAGCAACAATCAGGGCAAACGTCCATTGATTTGAACGCTTTGATAATATTTGGAAGTTCATCTTGAGTTCTGTGTGGAGTGATTAATAGCTCTTTTATCTGACCTGAGATGTCCAGTCAGCCCAATCTTGAGGCTTTAAAAAAGTTTCATACAACTCGGCTTCTGGTGTATTAGGTTCTGGTTTATAGCCGTATTCCCAGCGAACTACAGGTGGTAGCGACATCAAAATTGACTCTGTGCGCCCATTTGTTTGCAGACCGAAGATTGTTCCACGGTCATAAACTAGGTTGAATTCTACGTAACGACCTCTGCGATACAACTGGAAGTTACGCTGGCGATCGCCATATTCCATTAAGCGTCGCTGCTCTACAATCGGTACGTATGCTGGTAAAAAAGCCTCTCCACAACTATGCACGAAAGCAAATAATTCTTCCCAGGTACGTGATTCTATGGTTCCAATTTGGTTACTATAAACAGCTGCTGGATTTTCTATATTGGGGCCTCGATACAGATGACCTTGACCATCTTGGTAGTCAAAGAAGATACCGCCTACACCCCGCATTTCCTGGCGATGTTTCAGATAAAAATACTCGTCGCACCAGGGCTTAAACACTGGATAATACTCAGGATGGTGAGCGTCACAGGCTTGTTTGAGCGTGGAATGGAAATGAGCCACATCCTCAGCAAAAGGATAGTAAGGTGTTAAATCTATACCACCACCAAACCACCAAACTGGACCTGCTTCAAAGTAGCGGTAATTGAGATGAACCGTTGGTATATAAGGATTGCGAGGATGCAACACTAGAGAAATGCCTGTGGCATAAAATTTATGTCCAGCTGCCTCCGGACGTTGTGCCAAAATTGAGGATGGAAGATGGGAACCCCAAACTTCAGAGAAGTTGACTCCACCTTGTTCAAAAACCCCACCATCACGTAGAACGCGCGATCGCCCACCACCCCCTTCAGCCCGTTCCCATGTATCTTCCTGAAATGTGGCTACGCCATCGAGTTGTTGCAAATTCTGGCAAATGTTATCTTGCAACTGCTGCATGAATTGGCTGACTCTAGCCTTTGCATCAGCTGGAGGTAAAGATTTGGATTGGGTTGCTTGAGAAGTCGAAGCAGTCATTATCATCTCAACTTAATCTCCTGAAAGGTGAATATCTATTCCTGTGAGGTGAGCATTTTACCCGCTCAGTTTGTAGGATAAGCAAGATTCTTACCCCACAAGAATTTCAGAGCTAGAAAGTTCAATTGCCAAGTTTAGCTAACCAACGAGCAGCATCTTTGGCATGGTAGGTCAGAATTAAGTCAGCACCAGCCCGTTTAAAGCCAGTCAATGTTTCCATAACCACCCGTTGTTCGTCTATCCAACCGTTGAGTGCTGCGGCTTTAATCATGGAATATTCGCCAGAAACGTTATAAGCAGCAACAGGTAATTGGCTTGCTTCCTTCACGCGCCAGATAATGTCCATGTATGCTAAGGCTGGCTTCACCATGAGCATATCAGCCCCTTCAGCGACATCAAGTTCAACTTCTTTGAGGGCTTCACGGGTATTACCAGGATCCATTTGGTATGTGCGGCGATCGCCAAATTGTGGTGTTGACTCAGCAGCATCTCGGAAAGGGCCATAGTAAGACGAAGCATACTTTGCGGTATATGAAAGAATCGGAGTGTCAAGGTAGCCAGCTTCATCCAATCCAATCCGAATTGCCTGCACAAACCCGTCCATCATCCCCGAAGGAGCGATGATATCTACACCAGCTTGAGCTTGAGAAATCGCTGTTTTCTTCAGCAACTCTAGTGTTGGATCATTCAAGACGCGCCCAGTCAAGTCACCAACTTCCAGATAGCCGCAGTGTCCATGACTAGTGTATTCACATAAACAGGTATCAGCAATAATAATTAGTTCTGGCACTGCTTGTTTCACAGCACTAGCAGCTTTCTGCACAATACCACAATCATGCCATGCGCCCGTTGCTTCTAAGTCTTTATCTTGAGGAATACCAAATAGGATAATTGCAGGGATGCCAAGATCGTAAACTTCCTTGGCTTCTTCCACGATTTTGTCTACCGACAATTGGTAAACACCAGGCATGGATTTCACTTCTTTGGCGATTCCTTTACCAGGTACGGCAAAGAGGGGGTAGACAAGATCACTGGTTGTCAAAACAGTCTCACGCACCATCCGACGAAGTTGCGGATGACTTCTCAGGCGACGAGGGCGATGAATTGGAAACATAGTGGTGATTAAAGATAAAATTGGTCATCCATCAAATGGACTTGATCTAACTAAACAATGCAGAGGCTATCCTAAGTTCTTCGCAAATATGCTTTACCAGCAAGTTTCTTAGCTCCGGTGGACTGTCTTAAAAATTTCCTCCAAAATGTCTTGCGCTCCTTGTTGCCGCAAAGTTTGAGCCAGTTGAATCCCTAGCTGTTCTGCCTCGTTAACAAAACCAGTCACAGAATCTTTTACCACCTGTTTACCATCCACACTGGCGACTAACCCCGTTAACGTTAGTGTATCTGCCTGCAACTGGGTATCAACTCCGATTGGCACTTGGCAACCGCCTTCTAATTCTCGTAAGAAGGCACGTTCGGCAAGAACGCGATCACGGGTTGGGATGTGTTCAATTGCCTTAAGGAGCGATAGGACTTCTAGATCGTCGCTACGGCATTCAATGCCCAAGGCTCCTTGTCCGACAGCATAGAGAGAAACGTCAGTTGGCAAAACTTGATGAATGCGATTGCTCATCCCCAATCGTTGCAATCCGGCAACTGCCAAAATCAATGCATCATACTCCCCATCATCCAGCTTTGCCATCCGCGTATTCAAGTTTCCTCGCACATCTTTAAACGTGAAGTGAGGAAAGTGGTGGCGCAACTGTGCTAGCCGTCGTAGGGAAGATGTACCAATCACTGCACCTTCTGGTAGCGTATCAATTTGCTTATCTTTGTATTTTTCATGCACAACTAAAGCATCTGCTGAGTTTTCCCGTTCTGTTACAGCTGCTAACATTAACCCCTCTGGCAAACGAGTCGGCAGATCCTTAAGAGAGTGAACAGCAAAGTCAATCTCTTTGTTTAGCATTGCCAATTCAAGTTCTTTGGTGAAGAGTCCCTTGTCCCCAATTTTGGCTAAGGCAACATCTAAGATTTTGTCGCCTTGGGTGGACATAGTTTGAACTTCAAAAGAAATATTAGGAAAGCGTTTCTGGAGTTGTTCTTGCACCCAGTAAGTTTGAATCAGAGCTAGTTGGCTTTTACGAGAACCAATGCGAATTGTGCGAGTAGAACTGTAAATCGTAGATGAAGTGGAATGGAGTGTAGTCATATAGCGTGAGTTAGAATTATTGCACAATATAGTTGGATTGTTTAACAGTTTCAAAAAAGAAAGCAACATTCTCTTCTGGAGTGTTCTGTAAAATACCGTGACCGAGGTTCATAATGTGTTTTTGGTTCCCTGCTTTGTTTATTGTGTCGAGGATGCAGTTGCGGATAAACTCTTGAGAACCAAATAACGCACACGGATCAATATTTCCTTGAATTCCAATATCTGCACCGAGCCGTTGCCGTGCCACTGCCATATCAACAGTCCAGTCTACGCTAACGATATCTACGCCAGAGTGTGCCATGAAGTCAAGGATTCCAGCGCTGTTGTTGATATATAGAATCAGGGGTGTGTCTGGGTGGGTTGCTTTGACTTGTTGCACGACCCGTTGCAGATAAGGTAGAGAGAACGTTTTAAAATCGTGAGGGCTGAGTTGTCCTGCCCAAGAATCAAACAGTTGCACTACCTGTGCCCCAGAATTAATTTGATAACGTGCGTAAATGGCGATCGCATCTGCAAGTTTTGCGAGAAATTGATGCAGCATGGTTGGCTGTGAATAAGCCATACCTTTAATGATGGCGTAGTCTTTTGAACTTTTGCCTTCAATGCAATAAGCAGCTAGCGTCCAAGGAGCGCCAACAAACCCTAAAATAGTTGCTTGACCATTCACTTCTTTGTGCAGTGTTGTCAGAATCTCGCGCACAAATGGCAAACATATTTCGGGATCAAGGGGTGTAAGCGCATCAATTTGCGCCTGTGTACGGATTGGGTTTTCAAATACTGGTCCCTTGCTTTCGATAATATCAAACGGTATGCCAATACCAGGTAGCGGGGTGAGAATATCTGAGAACATAATCACCCCATCGGGCTTGAAGGCATAGAAAGGTTGCAGCGAAATTTCCACTGCCAAATCAGGGTTTTCAGAACGCTCTCGAAAAGAGGGATATTTTTGACGTAAATCCCGATAGACCTTCATATAGCGACCCGCTTGACGCATGATCCACACAGGCGGACGATCCAGTACTTCACCTCGGGCTGCTTGCAATAACCTATAGTTTTCCATACATTTCTCCATATATTCAAGGATTCCTCTTATCATTTAAGAGGCTTTATTTGTATCAGCTATTTCATAAAATGGTATAACCCGATTGACTTGCGGAACCTGAGTAGTACGAATATCACCATGGATAATGTCTATTAGGTAACGCCCATAACTGCTTTTAGATAATGGTTTAGCCAGTTGATAGAGTTGTTCCACATCAATGTATCCCTGGCGGTAGGCAATTTCTTCGATACAAGCTATCTTGAAACCCTGCCGTTGTTCCAAAGTTTGAATAAAGCTAGCAGCCTGGTGAAGAGATTCATGAGTTCCTGTATCTAACCAAGCGTACCCTCGACCTAAAAGCTCTACTCTCAATTGCCCTCGACGCAGATAAACCTGGTTCAAGTCCGTAATTTCTAGCTCATTGCAGGCTGAGGGTGTGAGCTGGGCGGCAATTTCACAAACCTGAGAATCGTAGAAATAAATACCAGGCACAGCATAGTTAGACTTGGGAATTTTGGGCTTTTCCTCTAAAGACACTACCTGCCCTACTACATCAAATTCAACTACTCCATAATGCTGAGGCTCAGTAACTCGATAACCGAAGATGAGTGCGCCCTCATGCAAATTGGCTGCATAGGTCAACACTTCAACTAAACCATTGCCATAGAAAAGATTATCACCCAAAATTAGGCATACAGAGTCGTCACCGATAAAATCTTTACCTAAGATGAATGCTTGTGGTATCCCTTCAGGTTTTGGTTGTTCGACATAGCTAAACTTGAGACCCCACTGGCTACCATCTTGCAGAACTTGTTGGAACAGTGGTAGGTGGGTAGGCGTAGAGATAATGAGTATTTCACGAATCCCAGCCAACATGAGAGTGGACAGGGGATAGTAAATCATTGGCTTATCATAAACAGGCATTAGCTGTTTGCTTACTGCCTGCGTGAGAGGGTACAATCGGGTACCAGAACCACCAGCTAGAATAATGCCCTTCATACTTAATTCCTTAAATGGTTGGATCTCGCTCTTTGTAAGAGTATTGTTATCCTGTCTTTTGAATTCTGCTTAAACCGTTTGAGCAGTTAGTTATTAAAGTGGGGGAGAGACTATATGTGTGAAAGTAGGCTTGTACATAAACCCAAGTCTATCAGTTATGAAAAATGTTTCCATTTTAGAAAATCCTAATTTAATAAAAAAATTAAAAATTATAAATGTTGTTTGATCAACTGCATAGCTGTGCAATCCCTTCTTCGACAGTAATAGTTGGCTTAAAGCCTAAAGAATTTAGTTTCCTAACATCAAGGAATATATCTTTTACCTCAGCAACTGTGTAGAATTCTGGTGAAGGACATATCTCAATTTCACTTTGAGAGCGTGTTATTTTTTGTGCTTTCTCAATTAAGTCTTTAAAACGATAGGGAACACCGCTACCAATATTTATAACTGAATTAATTGGAGCAGATTTAATAGCAATATAGATTGCCCTTACTACGTCATCAAGATGCATATAATCTCTTATAAAGTCTCCATAAAAATATAGTTTTATAGGCCTATCATTTTTAAGCTCTTCTATTAAAAAGTGTAAAGTATTTTTCTTTTTTATTATCTCTCCATCTGACTTTCCATATACACTGCACAGACGGAGGATTCGATAGGCAATATTAAAAGTCTTACAATACGAAATTAGCAAATCTTCTGCACACTTTTTGGTAATACCATAAAAACCTTTTGGATTACAGACAGTACTTTCAGTTGCTGGTAATTCGCCGTCTCCATAGACAAGAGATGAGCTAATAAAGTTAAACACTATATTCTTATCCTTACACTTCTCTAAGACGTTTATCAATACTATTAAATTAGTATTAATATCTAATTGTGGATTAGTAAAAACATTTTTGTTATGAGTCGTACTTATTAAATAAAGTATATCCTTTGACTTTGGTGTATACTCATTTCTTGGTATTTTTATGACTTCATCTTTGTAGAGATAACAAAACCTAGAGCCAATAAAACCAGTACTTCCGAATACAGAGATTCTGGGATCTTTTGGATTAAACATACTAACGACTGATGAAATAATTTATCTTACACCGTCAATAAATCGACTTTATTGACTTTGTTGGGGTGAGGTTACTTCTTCCTGTAAAACTTGTATCAGGGGTTTCCAAGAAATAAATTATTCAAATAAACGTAGACGCAAACGCCAAGGAGCGTCTGTCTGCGATACGCTGCGCGAACGTAAGAAGCGGCTTGTGGCAGGCTACTACTCCAGACGCAGAGAGAGGAGAAATAGAGATAATTTTTGCGTCAGTTTTGGGATATTTTTTATTTGGAAGTTCCTAACTCTCATCACGCAATACGGTTCAGCTAAAACTAAAACTCTATTATCAAAGTCAATTTTTTAACGAACCGCCAAGGCGCAGAGGACGCAGAGAGAAAAGAGAAATGCTTAACTGAACCGTATTATCTTATGACCTGTTCATCGTCGATATAGGAGCTTATGGCTAAAAACATGAGTTTGAGTCCTTAGGGACTTCCAGAAATTAAATTATTCAATTTTGGGAGCGGACTATGATCGTTTCATTAGATTCTTCCTCCCCTGCTTCCACTGCGCCCCCTACTTCCCCTGCTCGCCAAAGCGATGGAATATTTTTTTAGTTGGAAGTCCCTTACACAAGCAATGGATTTTTGAGCATACTTTTTGGATGACTCAATCATTTTCAGCGCTTGAGTAAGGATTATGAATTTTACACAGGCTTTAGTGAAGCTATGATTTTTTGCTCACTCATTTGCTTGATGATTCGACAGTTAGTTTATTAAGCTTTCCTTAATGAATCAGAGCTAAGTCGAGATTCAGCAGATGTGTGTCACAACGTCAGGTATAACTCAAAAGGATTTCTGCTGAGAATTCTGTCGCCGTGCATACAGAACGAAAAGCTCTGAACCCTTAAAAACGAGTTGCTGGTCTAGGATAATCTCGCTCAAACCTTGACTTTTGAGTAAAGCTACAATCTTTTCAAGTCGGCCATCGAAATTATGAACTTCAGCAACTACTTGCTTTATCTTTTTCCAATCCGAATTTTCGATACCCAAAAGGACATCTAACTCACTTTTTTCAACATCCAATTTGAGCAAGTCAATTCGTTTAACATTATTCTCTTTTATGATATCTGATACTGTTCTCATCTGACAAGTAATTTGCTCTATCTGAAACCATTTTTCTAGTAACTTATCAACCAGAAATGACTGGAGAACTAGAGGCAGCCAACTAATCCAACGGATAGACCAAGGTCCTACTTTGAAACCAGAAAGAAAAGTTTGCTTTACTTCATTTTGTAACTCTTTTAAATTATTTGGATAGGCATGAGACATTGCTGTAACGTTGGGATGGTAAGCAAAATTTACGGTTTTGCATTCCTGTGAAAGCCCACAAGGAAATACTTTGAGTTTTTTTGGATCAAACTCTTGAGCATTGCGTTGTAGCACTTCAAAAACCGCTGGAACAGGCTCGAAGGCAAAAACATTCACGTTTTTATTACACTGCTGATATACCCAAAGTGTGAACAAACCAATATTGGCTCCTACATCAAAAACAGTGTCATTTTCGTGCAACTCGATTCCATTTTTAACATATCCTGGGATTTCTTTCTCAATAAACTTCACTTCATATTCTTGCAAGCAAAATACTTGCATTCCGTTGAAAAGGATAGTTTTGGGAGTTGAAGTTGACATAATATGATTAGTTCCTCAAATTATTGCTGTTCTTTTGTATTATTTGCAAAGTGGAACGTTTCCAAAATTGAAATAAATAGATGGCTTGTCTATTGTCATCTCGTAGCTTAAGGCATTGTGTAAGTTGCTCTGAGCACTTTTTTCGTCGTCTGTGAATTCTGTAATATGTCCTCAATTGCGTTGGCTGCTAATTCTGGAGCGTTCATTAAACGTAATTTAAGAGACAAATCTTTAAGTCTAGCATGCAGAGCATGATCTTCTAGCAAAGCTTTGAGTTTAGATTGAATCACTTTGGGAGTGGTTTTACTTTTCGGTAAATGATAAGCTAAACCCAGTTCCTCTGCTCGGATAGCTGTAAACAAAGTGTCTCCTTCAAGGTCAGGGATAATTAACATAGGAATGCCAATCCTAAAAGCCCTTCCCACCGTTCCAAAACCACCAGATGTAACAATCGCGCTAACATAAGGCAAAACTTCATCGAAAGGCACAAACTTTTCCAGACGCACATTTTCCCCAAGTCCTGAGGGGATATCAGTAGCACTACCAGAAAGAGCAAGTATGGGAATTCCTGTCTGAGCAAGCGATTCCACCAAGCGACGGAATAAACCATCATCCGACTTGGGTGAGGTAGTGCTGCTAACCAATACGGTACCAGGCGCTAGGCTTGCTCCAAAGGGTTGGTTATCGTTTGTTCGAGGTGTCTCAAAAGCAGTAGGACCGATGAACACTTGATTTTTTTGAAGCTGCTTGGGAGGGATAAACTCCTGGTGAATAGTTACTAAATTCAGCAGATTGGAAACTATCACAGCAAAAAACTCAGCCGGTGTGTTTTTAGGACGTTGAGGTAGACCGATCTGATTGCGAATGCGACGTAGCGGGAATATAAAATCAGCTATAGCATGAACAGCCCGAGACGGTAACGGTAATGAGAGAAACAAAGGGATAGCATCAGCGTTGGGTGTCAACGCCCAAGACATAGTTAATGTTACGTAGGGAATACAAAGTCTTTCCGCTGCATAAGAGGCGCCGAAACCAAGGTAGTCGCCGATTAGACAGTCTACCTGCTCCCTTTTAATGATGGTTTCCAGTTCTGCAACCATGACTGGGATCATTGCGAGTACTTCGTTGCGAAAGTACCAAACTTGACTGAGAAACTTAGGAAGCCAGGAAGGCACGCGCACTGAAGAATTTTCTAATCGATATACAATGTCACAATGTTCAGGCATTGGGATAAGTTCAGCACCAGCCGCCTGTACCTTGTCAAAATGATGCTGTGCAGTATGTACCAGAACACGATGACCTCGCTTAACTAAAGCCTCGGCTGTTGGCAGCATAGGAAGGATGTGACTAGTAACGGCTGGCACAGTTATCAACAGAGTTGCCATATATCTCCTAATAGAAGAACTAATTGATGTTTAACTAATCTACTCTCTGTAAATTCTCTGTAACGTAAATTTAGTTCACCAAAGAGGCAGAAGGTTGTGCTAGATGTCTGTTAGAGTTATCCAACTTGTTATCAGAGGACTCTAGAACCCAACCCTTCGCTAGATATTTTTGCTGTAGCTTGCGCAAAGCAATACCCAGAGCATCAGCAGCAACGTGAAGTTCTTCTGACATGTCGGGGAGTGTTTGAGGATCTAGAGATTCGATTACCATAGTATCTTCCCAAGCAAGTTTGGCATCAAGTTGGGTGAAGACTTTATCTAGCCAAGGGAAGGGTAAAATATTGCGAAATAAAATCCGTTTGACGGCAGTCGTATACTCATCAATTGGACAATAGCCTGCTAAAACAGCGAATTTGATAGGAAATCTGGTATCTCCCCCTACGCTAATTTCAGCTAGCGTGAAGTTAGGAAGAAAAAAGCTTAATCTGAGTGATACCTGCGGGCGTCCACCGAGCAAAAAGTTCAACAAACTTTTTGACTTACTTAAAGATTCATAAGTGAATTCAGCAACGGCGCTCGATTCATATTCTTCAACAGGATATCGAACAGTTGAATTGAGTGGAATCCTCTGACCAAAGGTTTTCCTATGGACAGCGATGACATGGGAAAAGTCAAGATTAGTTTCCATCAGGCGGATATAGTTAGCATGATCCAGATCCAGATGAGGAGCAGCACGCATCGTTGAGAATAAATATTCTGGAAGATTTGATGGCAAGGGGGGGCGTTCTGTTTCTGGTAAGTTGCGATCGCCATAAAAAATCCAAACAAATCCGTATTTTTCCTGCACAGGATAGCTCTCAATGCGAGCTTTTGGGGGAATCGGTGTTCCCGGTGCATTAGCAGGAATTTCAATGCATCGTCCATCAGCTTGGTATTTCCATCCATGATAAGGACAACGGATACAGCCATCGTCTATCCAGCCCAAAGAGAGAGCAGCACCGCGATGAGGACATTGGTCTTTGAGTGCCACCACTTGTCCTTCAGGGTTACGATAAAGGACAAATCTTTGATTGAACATTATGATTTGTTTGGGTTTATTGGTAATAACTGAACTGAATTCACAAACGTACCAAAAATTATTTAAGTTCTTTGACATTGTGCTTAATTCCTAATTTCTTTAAGTTATTTTGGTTATTTCAAAATTAAGTTGCATTCATAAGTTTTATTTAACAAATTCAATGACGAATATACACTAAAAACTATGAATCAAGAGAAAAATAAATACTTTGATAAATGCAACTTATTCTGAAATGAAAATTTAATTCATCTATTTTACAGGATATGGTTGCAATAGATTGTTATTCGAGTTGTTATGTAATAAGCCCTGATGCTCGTTTAAACCCCAGCCCATCGCTATATACTTTTGATAAAGTTTGCGATAAGAAATTTGCAAAGCATCAGAAGCAACATGGACTTCGGTGGACAAGTTAGGGGGAACAACTCTAGGATATTGAGACTCACTCACTCGGCTATCTTCCGCATAAATCTTAGTATAATACTTGAGGAATCTATTGTCCATCCAAGAATAAGGTAAAAAACTGCGGAAAAGAATTCGCTTACTAATAGTCGTATTATTGTCAACAGGAAAATGAATTGCGTAGTTGATAATCTTGATACGACCAGAGCTAGTTGCAACTTTTGTAATATTGGGAAAGTAAAAGGTAAATTTTGTCTCTACCTCTGTGCCTTTTGAGGGGAAAAAATGACTAAAAAAGCCCTTGGGTTTTGTGTAATCTTTGTATTTAATTTTAGCGCTTATGCCCCAAGGTTCCTCCTGAACTTCATAATCTTCAACCCTCTGATTTTGACGGAATCCTGCACCAAAAGAATTCGCATGAACGATAGGCAAATGGGATATATCAATAGAATTTTCTAAAACTCGAGTGTAATGAGTATTGACTTGAAAGTCTAAGTAACAACGATACCAAATTGAGTCCTCAAATTCTGGAAGGGGTGGGATTGGTGGACGTTCTGCTTCTGGTAAATCACCATAAAAGATCCAAATAAACCCATATTTTTCTTGTACAGGGTAGCTCTCAATGCGAGCTTTTGGGGGAATCGGTGTTCCTGGTGCATTAGCAGGAATTTCAACGCATCGTCCATCAGCTTGGTATTTCCATCCATGATAAGGACAACGGATACAGCCATCATCTATCCAGCCCAAAGAGAGGGCAGCACCGCGATGAGGACATTGATCTTGGAGCGCTATGACTTGTCCTTTAGTGTTGCGATAGAGGACAAACCTCTGATTTAACATCACAATTTGCTTGGGCTGATTGGTGACGGCTGTGCTGTGTTGGCAAGCATACCAAAAATTTTTTAACATACTTAGTTCCTACTATTTAGATTAGATGCGGGAAATCCTTTGTTTTTGTTTCAGGGTGAGTTATGAACAATCAACAGTAGCGAGATCGCGTAATGCTTCTTCCTTGTTGAGCTGTACTTTCTCAATTCACGCCGATTAAACCGACTCTTTAACCAGCGATTCAATCAAATATTGGTGATTGTTTTAGTAATAGTAGTGATCGTGGTTGTTTTACTAATAGAGCGATTTTGAAATTCGCTATCTAGGTTAAACAACATTTGCAGAGTCCGGACGGCAAGGCGTTGGGCTTCTAGATCCTGTTGTGTGCGAAGTTGCACCATTGGCTCATGCAGGATTTTGTTAACAATCCCTTTGGTGAGTGCTTCGATCACTTCTTGATGCTTTTTACCAAACTCAGAACCAAGGCGTGACATTGCTTTTTCTAACTCTTTCTCACGAATGCTTTCTACTTTTTCTCGTAAGCAGCTAATCGTAGAAATGGCTTCTAGCGATCGCAACCAGGCACGAAATGCTTCTACCTCTTTTGTAATCAACCTTTGGGCTTCCGTTGCTGCCTGCCGTCGGCTTTGATGGTTCTGTACTACAACAGCTTTGAGATCATCGACATTAAACACTTGAACGTGAGCCAACTCATTTACATCAGCATGAACATTGCGTGGAACGGAAATGTCAAACAACATCAGTGGTTGATTAGCTGCCAATATCATCTCCAGTTTGGCTCGATCTAGTAGCAGTTCTGTAGAAGCAGTGCTAGTAAACACCAGATCAGAGGCAGCAATAACCGTCATCATTTCGCTCAGGAGATAGCATTGCAGTTGAGCCTCGCTGAACTGATTGGCTAATTCCTGTGCCCGTTCGATAGAGCGGTTGATGATTGAAATGCGGTTTGCTCCCTTAGATAATAGATGTTGCACCAGTAATCGAGACATCTTGCCAGCACCCACGATTGCCACTCGATAGGCTGACAAATCTTTCACTTTGACTTGAGCAAGTTCTACTGCTGCTGCACTGATTGAGATTGCTCCGGTACCAATCGAAGTTTCTGTTCTGACTTTCTTAGCAACTGTTAGCGATTGTTTAAAGAGTTGATTGAGAATCTGTTTAATGCCATTGTGCTGTTGACTTAGTTTGTAGGCATGTTTGACTTGAGCGAGAATTTGTCCTTCTCCGATGACCAAACTATCTAAGCCAGAAGCAACTTGCATCAGGTGCATCACAGCATCTTGCTGAAGCAAGATAAATAAATGATAATTCAAATCTTGGCTAGATAATTTACTATGCTCTGAAAGAAACTGAGTCACTTCTAAGATCGCTTGCTCTGCTGATAGGACAGCCAGATAAATTTCCAATCGGTTGCAAGTGCTAAGAATAGCAGCTTCTTGGATATGGGGATAGTTGCATAGACAAGCGATCGCCTGTTCAATTTTATCTTCTGGAATACTCAGTTTTTCACGAATTTCAACCGGAGCAGTCTTGTGACTAAGACCGACGGCGATAATGTTCATTCTTCCTCCTTTGACGCTTTTATTAACTGGTTTCTGCTGAATTAGAGGTAAACACAAGTTTCAAAAAGCAAAAGTTTGTTGTAGATTCCACTCACGAATTTGCATACCAATCAACAGATTAAAGCGGATACGCCTGACCGGATAAGGGTACACCGAACAGCAAGAAAAATAGAATTACTAAGGCTGCTAAAGCGATCGCTCTAGGAGAAAAGGTTAATCGAGAATCAGACGGTGCGGCCACAGGAACATCTTCGGTGAGAGGAACTGGCAGTAAAGATTTAGAGACAACCGTTTGAGTAAACACAGTGTGTAACTGCTCCATCTCTGCATAGGTTATGTCTTCATATTTGATAAACCCTGGGTTCAGGATTCCCTGAGGGTCGTATTTCTGCTTCAATTCATTAACTTGCAACCAATAATCACCAAACTGAAGTCGCCACTGTGCTAAATCCAATTCAGCCCAACTTGCTACATACCGCTTACCACCCATTTGGTACGCTAGATTAGTAAACAGATTCAACTGCTCTAAAATAGGCTGAATTTGAGCTTTGGGAACAGTGGGATACATCCCAAAGCCGATAACCAACTCTTCTTCTGGTAAGGCGAACATAGGCATATTGGTATTGTGAGAAACCAACCCAAAGGAACCGATGGGAGTAGTCCTGAAGTCAATAAACCCGGGAACCTGTTCAAGAACCGTTTCAATATATTCTTTTGCAGTCGATCCCGGCAAAAGCACATCAATCCAAGGATTTGCCATTCCGGGAAGATGAGGAATCTGGATCACAGGTTGCACAAACTTCTCAAAAGTCAAATTTTCGGTGTAAACATGACGGTAAAAATTTAGACTTGAGAGCAATTTTTCCTCATTGAAGCCGTTGAGTGAATCAACCTCTAAGGTAATCTGCATCCTGTAGAACCACTCAATGAGGGGTCGTAGTCCTTTTTCTCCAGATTTAGCCACGCCCATAATGCAAGGAGAAAATAACGCCAGTAACCCATCCACCTGATCCTCTGCTATTAGCAATTGCTCATCCTGTAGAAAGGTATCTAAGTCGTCGTAGCAGAGGAAATAGGTACGGGTGAAAGGACGGTAGGGTCTAAGCCGATGCTGGACTTTTGTAATAATACCGAATTGTCCGTAGCCGCAGAGTGCATGATAAAACAACTCACTGTTTTGCTCTGGCGTACACCAGGCCAACTCTCCTGTTCCAGTAACCACTTCTAGCCCCAAGCAATTATCGGCTTGGGAGCCATGACGAAACGAACTCTGCCCTAGTCCTCCCGCCGAATGGGTTCCCCCTATAGTGACATCAAAGTAATTGGTGAGAACAGGAGGAATCAGACGGTGCAAAATTGATGCATTCACAATTTGTCGCCAAGTTGCACCAGCATCTGCCTTAAAACACAATTGGTCTGCATCAAGGTCATGAACTTGGTTCAGCCTCCTCATATCTAAAAGAATGCCTCCCTGGTTTAGGGATTGACCACTGAGCGAATGTCCTGCCGCCCGCGAAGAAACCGTTATCCCTTGCTTGGCAGCATATTGTATTGATTTCGCCACATCAGCTGCATTCTGAGGACGAACTACAACTTGGGGTTGTTTTTGAATAATGCCACCGAAATCTTGAGAAACTGCGACTAAATCTTCTTCTATGCCGCTAACTTCACCTTCGATGATGTGTTGTAGATCTGAGATAACACTGTTCATGATTTACCTTGACAATGCAAAAACTCACAAAGAGAGACTAGATACTGATAATGCGCGTATGATTTAAACGTTTTGACTCACTACCTCTCAGGCGGCGAGAAATATGCGCTTGATGGACATAAAGCCAGCTTCAAACAAACTGTAAAGGCGGGAAACTAAGTTCATCAAAATAATTTTGAACTACTACTAAATTTGTAATAGCTATAGGCCGCGAATTGTTCAAAACTACCACTTAATTAGAAAGGCGAATCTTAAGCATCTTAATACCGATCTGAATAAGAACGGGAACTACTCGAAATAGATTTATGACTTTGGAAAAGATGCTCGATGTACTTTTCCTGGATTGTGTTACTTGTTGTTCTGGTCTTTCATACTTAAAGACACAAACACAGTCACCTTCAGCTTGTTTACTGAGAATTGAAGCTTTCAAACCAGGAAAAGCTCTTCTGGCTGCCTCTTGTTCCATTTCACAGAGCAGATAGCAAGGCGTTTCAAAACCATACTCTTTAGCAAGAGATAAAGCTGGGCAAACTCTTTGAATTTCAAGTGTAGCATCTGTTCCATTCTGGGAAATATCTACTATTTCCGTAACAAAGCCCATCATTTTCAACAGGGGAATCGGTTTCTTGAAGCCTTCGGCTAGAGTAGCATTATCGATAAAAGCACCCATTAATGCTTTCTGCTGTTCAGGATACTTTTCCATCATTTTTTCAAAAGCGGCTTCATCTCCCATTTCCTTCGCCAGCTTTTTATACCTTACAAATCTATTCCGGAACAAGCTCATAGCTTTAGATTCATCTATGTTGAGGATGTCTTCCATCCGCAGATCGCCTGCACCTATCTTATCTACACCTATCTTATTTTCCATCTTCACTTCCCTCTTATTTTACAATAATCACAAACAAAAACTAGTTTTATGGATGAACTTTAACTGTGGAAAATAGGCAATAAATGATCAAGACAATCAGAAAATATCTGAGAATATCACGACAAGCTAATACAATATCAACTTCAAATTCATTTATTACCGACCAATAAAGTTTTATTGTTCGTAAAATAACATTACTTCCTCCTTTTTGTGGAAATCTTTTGTATATTTTCAATTGAGGTTTTATCCAACTCTTAACTTTTGATCGCTCCATGTTCAACAGTTGTGTTATTTTCATGTCATTCAACACCTACCTTTACTGTGTTCGCTGTCTTTATCTATTCCGAAAGCCTATACCCACTCTCGTGGAGTTCTCAAAACTTCTCTCAAGCTTGCTTCTTGACTACCCAGAGTTGGTTGATCATCATATGCCCAAGAAGCGGCAGGAGGCATACAGTTGAAAACACTTTGATGGTTCACCATGCCACTGGCTATACCAAAGCGAGCACCGCGATCAGAAGTTAAAATGAACTCTACATAACGTCCCCGAACAATTCGCTGCCAGTACTTGTTCTCTTCTGTAAAGTTCATATCTTTACGCCTCTCTACAATCGGTAGATAGCCAAGAGCAAATGCCTCAGTACAGTCTGTAACAAACGCCAGAAGTTCTTCTACAGGGCGATTGTTTAGATGATCGAAGAAAATTCCACCAACTCCTCGGCTTTCACCACGATGAGATACATGAAAATATTCATCACACCACTTTTTAAAGCGTGGGTAATAGGAAGCATCATGTTTATCACAAACATCCTTGTGTATTTTATGAAAGTGAACTGCATCTTCTTCAAACAGGTATGCAGGGGTTAGATCCGCACCACCACCAAACCACCAATAATTTGGCTGGTTACTATGACCCAGTTGGAAATAACGGTAGTTGACATGGGCGATTGGAACCATTGGGTTATGGGGATGGATAACAAAGCTAGTACCTGTAGCAAAGTAGGGAGTACCTTTATCGCTATGAGTTTTATCCGCTTCACCCGTTGCTAAAGCTCCTGAATTTTGGAAAGTCATTCCGGGAGGCAGTTCACCTTTGATCGCTACATAGTTGACTCCGATTTTTTCAAAAACATTGCCGTTGTCTAAAGCTCGGTCAATATAAATCGAGTCTCCACTATTCTCACCGCCTACCCAAGTGCCGTTATTACGTGTCCACGGTTGTTCAATAAATTTAGCCTTGCCATCAAGTTGTTCGATCGCTTGACAAGTGTTATCAAACATTTGTCTGAACACTTTTGTTCCGGGCAGTTCCAGTTGTTGGATTATTGATCGTTCTAAGATTGTAGACATGATTGCTTTTTTGATTGGGTTAAATGGGATATTCAGTCTCTAATGGACTTAGCACAACTTTGCATTTTAAAATTTAACCTTCAATTCGCCGATTTTCCGTTGATATAGGGGCAGGTTTAATGAAAAAGCCTGCAACGAATCAGAGGTCTGTTATAAAACCCACCCCTACAGAAATACCAATCAACGAAAATTTTACGAATGAGATAAATTTAGGTGAGGATTGCGTCTCATGCTCCGACGAACTTGAGGAAGCAATATTAAAAGTCCAGCAAAAGCGATCGCTCCAGTTGTAGATGGCTCTGGTACAGACTTGGTTACTTCTGTGATTTTAATCCGCGCTACTTGGTAACCTGAAGCTTTAAAATCTGCATTGGCAAAAAGTTGATTTCCGCCAAGAGTATAATCAAAGAAGCCGCCTGCACCAAGGTTTTTGAAGCCTGGGTGGGGTTGGACTGTTCCATTTTCGGGAATGCCTCTGCCAAGTACGTTAAAATCAACTCCTGTCTCAGATGGGAATCCGACGTTAGCTCGGTTCTCGTCGTTTACCTCAGTACCAGCATCCCAGACCTGATTTCCCAGAATGATCAGGTCAGCCCCGATGAATTTACCGTTAGCATCAAAGATTTCAATTGGTTTCTCGTTACTGATGAAAGCATCATTGCTAGGGAAGACGTATGAGGCGTAGCTAAAGTAGCGATGGTTGGCGGTATCGCCATTCAACTCAATGGTTTTTGTGGCAACCCCACCGGGGAAAATTACTGGAGCATTGTATAACCAATCGGCGGGGTTAGGAAAGACTATATCTTGAGTACCACCGTTTTTGGCTGCTGAACTTTCAGCAAACAAACCGCCAATAGTCGATTTTTGAGGTATGGCTCCATACAGTACATTGTTTAGGAAATCTGACTCACCAAAAATTTTGCTATCAATACCTGAAACACCATCTTCAGCCATATACTCAATTCCTGATGAGGCGGGAACACCTACATCGAAAGTATCGAAGCTACCATCTTGAAAAGCAACCCAGATTGGAGTCACTAGAGAGCCACCGTTTGGCCCCAGATTCTCAACGCTAACCTGTAATGTGGCGGCTGTTGCAGTTGATGCTATTGTCATCATTGAGCTAACTGCGATCGCTGTAGCTGTAATGGTTCCTCGAAGACTTTTGAAAATTTGTTGATTTGCCATAATATTCTTCTTCTGTTGGTAAATAGGTAGAGTTTTCCAATGTTATTGCTGAACTAATTTTTGTTGTTTCAGTTTGTTTTTTTGCAGGAAAACTGCACCCCAAGTAACAAGTCCTAATAGTCCCCATGTAAAAGAGGGTTCGGGGACGGAGCGAAAGGTCAATCCACTCAGCGATAGTTTGTATTCTTGGCTAGTCGGATCAAAGCTGACGCTATATTGGGTTGGATAATACCCAGTCTTAGGATAGGAGATAGGTACTTTAATAGGTTTGGTAATACTTGATTGCGTCTCAAGGAAAGCTTTTGTAGCTCCAAAGGATGTCAAACTAATTTGACCATCGAAGAAAGCATAGTCATAAAGCGTGTTAAATGGCTGCTGTCCTGTAAAGATAGGCAATGCTGCCTCAGGATCAAAATAGCGCTCTCCGAAGCCTGGCTCGACAAATCCAGTTGGCTGCATCCCTTGAGGAATAAATTCTGGCTTTGGTGGCTTTAGTGCTTGTGCCAATTCATCACCAGTACAAACAGGTTCTGAACTATTTATACCAGCATTTGGGCAGATTAAAGCTATTTCTTGAGGGGTGAGTAAAAAAGCATCAAGTGTGATTCGGGGAACACCAAGAGCTTCTGGAATTCCTGGAACACTATGAGTGCGATACTTCAATAAAAGAGAATCAAATGCCGTTGTTGATGCCTCAGATGTCAAAGAAAGTGGGATGACAATATCAGATGTATCCTTACTGATAGGTAGTGACAAGCTTCCTTGGGTGAGTATAGCACCAATTTCTGAGGGATGTCCTTGGTCATCAAGTGTGACAAAAGAGCGAACAAAGCCTTCGCCTAAGGGTTGTGGATTTCCTAAGTACTGAGTTGCATCTGCTTGACTTGCGATTCCTACGGTAGTTAATAGTGCGCTTACGGCAGCAAGTAACAAATTTGCTGTGTTCATATATTTCCTAATTAATAATCGTTGAGAAATGAGTTGCAATTAGCTGCCTTCAGACAGGGAAATACTTAAAGTTGCGATCGCCAGCCCATGACTGTAGTAAACTATTGTGCGATCGCTTACACAAAAAGATAAAGACTTTCTCAACACTCAATCTTTTGTATCGATAATGTTTTGAGGTTATATGAATTGATTTAGAATGTTTACTCATCACTAGGTTTGCTGCTTTTGTTTGTGTTTGAGTATAGAAACCGTACCGCAAACACCCAAAATCAATAGACTTACTGTAGAAGCAGGCTCTGGAACAGAGGCTGTCTTACTTAGCAACAGCGTTCTAGCTTGGCTAGTTCCCCGATTTTGCAAAGCATAAGGTGTTCCTTGAGGAAGGTAGACAAAGGTTCCTGGAGTTCCTACCGTAGTTTGATCGCCAATTTGGAATGTTACATCTCCATCTAGGACGTAGAAAGCCTGAGTTGCATCAGAGTTTACATTCATCTCTAAAGAACCAGTTTCCGGTGTTAATGCAACATCAAAGAGTGAGAAATTTCCATCAGTTTCTTCTTCAGTTGCTAAAGAAGTAAACAAACTACCTGCCTTAGCAAACGACAGACGATTTGGTGCATCCGGTGGTACTAAGAGGAAATCCCTTAGTCCTGTAGTGTCTCCTTCAGCACCCAAAGCGAGTTTTGTATCGTACTTGTCAGCTATTGGTGCAATTTCTGTGAAGTCTGTACGGGGAGGGGGTGGATTAGAAATGTCTATTATTGGCCTACCCTCTTCCGCAAAAAAACCCTCAAAGCCAGAAGGAAAAGTAAACGTTAGTAATCTCCCAGTTGTTGTAGCAGTGTTCAAAAATTGGTGTCGTCTGCCTTTAGGGATGTAGAGAAAGGTACCAGGTTCTACCACCTTAGTTTCATTGCCTAACAAAAACTGAAGCTCTGTCAGCGTGTAAAATGCCTCATCTAGATTACTATGTGTGTGTGGTGGAGGTCCACCACCATTCGGTCTCACAGTCAAATCAAAGAACGAAAACTGTCCGCCAGTATCTTCTCCAGTTGCTAAAAAGGTACTTGTACCTGTAAATACTGAGTAAATTGGACGGCCAGGTGCATCTGGCGGTACTACTAAGACATCCTGACCTGCTGTTTTTGAAAGTGGTGTAATATCATGGGGCGAAAAAGGCGAGTGTCCTGGATGTGCATATGTAACTTCCACTGCTAAACAAAAAGTCGAAACTACGGCTCCAGCGATCAGCGTTGATAACTTATACTTGGTAGCAATCATCAGCTAATATCCCTTTAACTAAATTCTTTAACAGAGTACTCGTCGGTATCAAAACTCTCTTGTGGTTTCGTCTTTACAGCAACATATTCTGCGTAGTTTGGCAAGCAAAACGTTTTGTGGCGTTGCTGAAGCAAAATATGAATCATGTGATTGCCTCAAGGTTGTGGGCGCTACGCACCAGCACGGAAGCATATTTGAGATTATGTATTACTAATCGAATGGATAGTTTCAGCATTTCTTCCGGCTTAGAGTAACAAAAAGTTTTACGCTGTGGCCAAGAGAGGTGGTGCTGGGAGAGGTGGTGCTGGGAGAGGTCCTAATTTAACATCGCCCCAACGCATTACCGTTGCAGCAGCAGTAGATGCTGAACCAATTGTATAGACAAGAATCAGATCATTTTCTTGAACTTTCCCCAAATGTGCGCCATAGTACATATTGACAATTGGAAGTACCGGCCCAATATTTGCATACTGCGGATAAAGATTGATTGTGCGCTCCGGATCAATCCCTAGTGCTTGTGTACACAAATTTGCATACCAGGCAGTGGGTGTGTTGAAAGCAAAGAATTTGACCTCATCAATAGTTATACCAGCTGCTGCAACAGCAGCTTCACTACATGTACGAACAAACTCGACACCTGTGCCACGGATCTGTTGGCTAGCGTTTTTCCCATTCTGAATACGCATCCGGGGATTGCCTTCGGTATCTGTTGTCAGTTCGTTAAAGAAGGCTCCGCAGGTGGCAGCAGTATGAATGATTTTGCTTGCCAAAACTCCTTGATTTGGTTTGAGCGCACCGACCATAAAAGCTCCTGCACCGTCACCCATAAACCAAGATAAGGTATCATCCTCGTCTACAAAACGAGAGTAAATGCAAGAAATAACCACCAACACATTGCGGTATGCTCCTGTTTGCACCAGTGAAGTGGCAGTCTGGAGAGCAACTAAAGCACTAGAGCAAGTTGACTCAAGATTCCAAGCGGGGCAACGCAAGCCCATTTCGCCAACAAGGAAAGCAGCGTTGCCTGGTGCAATGCGTTCAGGGAACAGTGAGGTAACAATCATCAAATCGACATCATCAGGTGACATTTGTGCAGCAGCGATCGCATCAAATGCCACTCGCTTCTCTAATGTTATAGAGGATTCATTTGGTGCTAGTACTCGCCGCTCAACGGCACCACGGAAAGGATCTGACAAATATGGTGCCATTTCGAGATCGAACTCGTAGCTTTTGGTAGTTGGTGCAGTAGCAGAAAATAGTTTTGCTAACGTTTTTTGCTCGGCTTGAGTCACTAATTCTGGATAATGATTTCTCCAATAGTCGTTTGTACGTAAAACGCTGGGAAAGGTAACTGTAAGTGAGCGAATTCCTACTGCCTGATTCATGATGACAAATCTCCTTTTATTTCTTTAGCTCCTTGTTTAATCAAACTTTGAATTCGATTCCCAAAAGGTGCAGTCTGATTTGGGTCGATAATTACATCGACCACAAACGGCACTTTTGAGGCCAGCGCTTTTTCTAGTGCAGTTTGGAGTTCAGTCTCTTCTTCGACGCAGATACCGTCAGCTCCCATTGCACGGGCAATTGCTACAAAATCTGCTGATGGCATCTGCGTGTCTACGCCGTTGAATCCCAACAATGACATACCTTGAGTGCACATATTGTAGTGTGCGTCATTCAAGACAATCCAGACGGCAGGAATCTGATACTTAACGGCGGTGTTAATTTCGTTGTTCATCAGCATTGCACCATCTCCAACAATGGCGACAGCTTTACCATTTAGGGCTAGGGCGGCACCCACGACACCGGTGGCAGCATGTCCCATTGAACCAAAACCCGTACTGACTCGGTAACGACCTGGTTCAGTAAATCGCAGGGTATGAGTTCCCCAAGCAAATGAGTTACCTGCTTCGGTCAATACCACTGCATCGCTGTCTTCGACAAACACCCGTTGAATTGCATCCATTAGCACATCGGGGCGCACCGGGCTTTTGGGGCGGGGACTAGTTATTGCACGATCAGGATGAGGCAGTACAGGACACTGACTAGCACGATCGGGAAAATATTCTAGTAGGGATTTAACGAAGACTTGCACATCAGACTGAACGAAGAAAGTCTCCACAGATGGGTAAGCGGTTCCGGGTACTTCTGGATCGATGTCTATATGCACGAACCCTCGTGAGGGTATCATCGCCGGATTCCAGAAAGAGGTAAATTCACCCAATCGGGTTCCCAAAACCAGTATCCGCCCAGGACGTTGCTCTTCCATGTATTGCAAAATTGAGGCATGACCTCCAAAGCCTGTCACACCGATATATTGAGGATGATTTTCTGGAAAGATACCTTTGCCGCGTGGCGAAGACATCACTGCTGCTCCAGTTCTCTCGGCGAGTTGGCGGATTTCTGTTGCTGCACCTCTAGCACCAAAGCCTACCCAAATGGCAAAGGGCGCTTCAGAAAGTAATTGTACAGCTTTAGCGATCGCACTTTCTTCAGGACTCGTGAGAGCTTGTGAGAAATTCGCGTGAGGTAATGGTGTTTTGAGTAAACTTGACTGAGTGGTTGTAGGGATACTCAAATGAGCCACAAACCCACCTGGTCTTGTCAACCCAAGAGCAAGTCTGCGAGCAACCTCTGGCAGTTCATCATCAGACTCGATGGTAGTAGCGTAATGAAATAGCGAACCGGATGTACAAAACAATTCGTTGGGCATTGTGTAGGTGCTGGTTTCCTGAAAAGCCCAGCGTCCACGCTGCGGTGCTGAGGTAGCAGCTGATAAGAAAATCACCTTTGCACCTTCCCAACGGGCTGCAAACAGTGCAGTTAATGCGTTGGTAATTCCTGGTCCTGTTGTAGTAAATACAACAACAGGGTGGTTATTAACAAAGTATGACTCAATGGCTGCAAAACCGGCTCCAGCTTCATGACGGAAGTGAAGTACATCAATGGCGCTATGTTCTAGACTAGCCCAGAGTGAGGCGATCGCTCCGCCAGAGATACCAAAAGCATGACGCACTCCCAGTCTTTGCAGCATCTTGACTACAGCTTCAGCAACAGAGAGTGGCGCAGATTGCTCACTGTTGAGAATTGGTATGTCTAAGTGAGTATTTGTCTGTCCATCTCCAAAAGGTGAAAATGGTGGAAAGATGGAAGATTTAGATGAACGTTCGAGATCAGCAGCAGTAAAGGATTTAGAATCCATAGTTAGCCTCAAATATAAGTCATTTAGTAATCACCAATCTAATTTCAAACTATCCAGATTGTCTTGAAAATCAAACTTAGACCATAGATAGTTGACCACTTATTTTGGGATTACAAAACCGTTTGCACAATTTCTTCAAAGTCTTTGACAGTCGAACCACCATTCACTTGCCACTTAGTATCTGGAGACTTTTAGAAGAGAGCTTCAGTTCTTTACAAATTTGTAGAGGTGGGTTTTGCGACCATACTTTCAGTAATATGTAGAATTTGTTTGCTAAATCTGTCCTTGATATATTTAACATTGATTAGGACATCATTTATGCAGCTTTCTAAGATGCAACTGAAAGTTCTTCTTCACGTAAAATTCGTTTGAGTACTTTACCCATTGCATTCTTGGGTAGGGAATCAATAAATTTAATCGCGCTTGGAATTTTGTAACTCGCCATCTTCTCAAAGCAGAAGGCAATTATATCCTCTTGTGTTATGGCAAAACCTGCTTTTAAGAGAATCTTAGCTTTGACTATCTCACCTTTTACTGGATCGGGAGCACCATAGACAGCACATTCAGCGATCGCTGGATGTGCATAGAGAACGTTCTCAACTTCTGCAGGATATACTTTGAAGCCAGAAACATTAATCATGTCTTTTAAGCGATCAACAAGATAAAAATAGCCATCCTCATCCATCATGCCAATGTCACCAGTATGAAACCAGCCATTTTTGAGAACTTGGGCAGTTTCAATCGGACGGTTCCAATAACCGAGCATGACATTCGGGCCTCGAACAATGATCTCACCCAATTCTCCTGCTTGTACCTCCTTACCATCAAAATTGATAATTTTCATTTCGACATTTTCAATGGGGGCACCAATTGAGCCAACTTTGTATTTCAAGTCGTGGTTGTAGCAGGCAAAAGGAGATGTTTCAGTGAGACCATACCCTTCATGAATGACGCAACCATGCCTTTCCTGCCACTGTTGGACGACTTCGGGTGACATCGGTGCGGCGGCAGTAAAATAATAACGCACACTTTTAAGGTTGTAACCAGACGTATCCATTTTCAGTAGTTTTATGAAAACTGTTGGTACACCAAAAAACATCGTGATGCCTTGATTAGCAATAGTTTTAAGTACTTTCTCTGGCTCGAAACGGCGTTGTAAAACAATGGTTGCACAGGCGTTTAATCCGGCGTTGAGAATTGCATTTTGGCCAAAGCAATGGAATAGCGGCAGATAAAGCAATAGTCGGTCATCAGAGTGCATTCCACAACAACGATTCTTGGAATACATATTTGAAATGATATTGCCGTGAGAAAGTGTAGCGCCTTTAGGAAATCCTGTTGTACCGGATGTGTAGACAATTGCAGCCGGTTCGTCGCGTTCCATTTCGACAGCACAAGCGTTGGGTGCAGCACTTGCCATCAGTTGCTCTAAATTAATTCCTTTTTTTGATCGACCGTCTGCAATCAAAATATGTTCAAGTTGGGATAAGTCCCAATCTGGTACATTTTTACTGAGTTCCTCTGTTGTAATAAGTGTATTAGCACTGCAATCATTGAGGATAAATTTAACTTCATCACTCTTGAGCATGACATTAACTGAGACAGCTACAGCCCCAATTTTCTGAATTCCTAAGTAGCAGAAGACAAATTCTGGAATATTCGGTAGAAATAAGGCAACGCGATCGCCTTTTTGAATTCCTAATCCCCGTAATCCGTTAGCCACGCGATTGGCTAGTTGGTTAAGCTGTTGGTAAGTAAAATAGTTATCTTCAAAAATCAGAGCGATTTTGTCAGGAAATAACAGTTGACCCCTCTGTATATGTTGTGCAATGTTCATCACTGAAAATACTCACTTCAAGCAGCAGACGAAAGCAAATTAAACAAAGTCTTTTGTGGTTTAAGTTAGCAAGCATCAACAAGACTCACTTGCGATTCTAAGGTCATCAAAATTCCGTGGCGAGGTCGCAATGTAAACATTGGTTCCTCTTCAACAGGATGCCCTGGTACTGAATGTAGACGGTATTTTTGGGCTATCATGGCTACAACCAACTGCATTTCGGTCATCGCAAATATCTCGCCAATACATTGGCGTGGCCCGCCCCCAAATGGGAAGTAGGCATAGCGTGGGCGTTGAGCAACTTGTTCCCGTGTAAAACGTTCCGGGTTGAATTCTTCGGGGTTTTCCCAGAAGGTTGGTAGACGTTGCGTCACATACGGGCTGACCATGATCAAGGAGCGAGCTGGGATGTGATAGTCGCCTATTTGGTCAGACTCTAGATTAGTGCGAGTGAAGACCCAAGCACCCGGATAAAGCCGCATCGATTCTTCGATAATCATCCTGGTATATTTTAAGCTTGGTAAATCCTCCAAGGTTGGGGTACGCCCGTCTAAAACACGGCTAATTTCCTCTTGCAATTGATATTCTACGCTTGGGTTTTGAGAGAGCAAATACCAAGTCCACGCAAGAACGGCAGCTGAAGTTTCAAATCCACCGGTGAAGATTGTCATAATTTCGTCGCGCAGTTGCTTATCGCTCATTCCCTGACCAGATTCTTGGTCATAAGCATCCATCAACATTGAGAGCAGATCATGCGGAGATTTGCTGCCTTCTCGACGTTCCCGAATGATCCGATAGATAGCAGCATTCAAGGTTTGCATCGATTGTTGAAATCTGCGGTTTTTGGGCGTGGGTACCCACAAAGGCAACTTGATTACTGCCCAGAGTTGGCTACTAAGGTATTCATATGCCGTGTCCCAGGCTTGATTGAGTGGATCAATTTCGTCATTAGAATCGATGCTTAACAAACTCTCCAGAAGGATTGTCTGCGCTAATTGCATCATCTCTGCAAAGATGTCGAGCGGTTTATCTAAGCCAATGTTGCGCCAATTCTCTAGCATCTGAGCGATGTTTTTGGTCATTAGGTTGACCAGTGTGCTGACTTTCTGGCGGTGAAAAGTTGGCTGCATAAGATGCCGTTCGCGCCGCCAGGATTCACCTTCTTTGACTGCTAAACCATCGCCAATCACCAGCTTGATTGCTTGGAAGTTTTGACCTTTGATGTAGTTGCGACTGTTTTCTTGCAGAATGTATTTCAAATGATCTGGATGAGCCACTAAGTAAAGCTGTTGAGAACCCATCGCTCCCAGATGGACAACATCACCATATTGACGTACAGCGTTACTTAGGAACTGAAGTGGATTTCTCAGCATTTGTGGAAGGTTGCCGATGATTGGATAACCATGCGGGCCAGGAGGAGTTTTAGGCTCTCGTAGAGAAGCAGCTTGCCCGGAGGCATCGTCTGCCGAAATATTCTGTTTTAGCATCTTGTTTTTGTCCAACCTCAGTCTAAGCTAAATAAAGTCTCTTTCAGGGCTTGGACAATCTGTCCTCCATTTGCGATATCCTCTGCGATCAAGGCGATGTGTTCATCTAGGGGTTGTTCATGGTCGTTCCAAATGTAAGGGCGTTCAGGTGAAGGTTTTTGTCCGACTACATCGCGCACCGCCGTATAGAGATTTTTAGTTGCGGGTGACAGGGTAACACGGGCATCATAATGGTTAGCAACCAGGTAAGTACGTAAATCAACGGCTTGCACCCCAAACATCAGAGCGATCGCCATATATTGTTGAAAGATTTCCACGCTTACACGCGCTAAGTTGGCAGACGCAAAACCTTGGCTGTTGATATTTTGGTTATATTGTTCAGCGTGAGTAGGAAATCTGTCAGTTATGGAATTGCCATAGAAGGTCAACAAGGGCATAATTGAGTTTCCAGTGATTTGCAATCCTTTCAATCCCATGTTGACGTTGCGTTGTTGGTTACCTACTAAAGATGGTGGCAGTCCATTGTTAAATTCCGGTGCTACTAAGTAAGCTATTTGTACATCCAAGTGTTTCGCTAATAACCCTATGTAGTAACGTAGCTGATCCATTCCTACACCAATGTACTGTCCTAAGAAATTGCCACCATGATAACTGGCTTGGTTTGCTACATCGATAAGTGGGTTGTCTGTGACAGCATTAAGTTCTACTTCAATTTGTTTTTGAATCTGCTCTACACCATCAACAATCGGCCCCATATACTGTGCCAAACAGCGCAGCGAATAACGGTCTTGAATGGGGTTTTCACCGCGATAGTCATGAGAACCATCTAACTCATCGCGGATTAAGCGTGAGCCAGCAAGCAGGTCGAGCATTTGAGCAGCAGCCCATTTTTGACCTGAATGAGGTTTGAGCTTATGAATAAATGGGTGGAATGATTGATTAGTACCTCTCAAACCTTGGATAGCTAGGGCGTGTGAACCCATAGCCAGTGCTAAGAGAATTTTGGTGTCATGTAGGCAGTTAGCTGCAATACCTGTCATAACTGAAGTGCCATTCATCATTGCTAACCCTTCTTTTGGAAGTAGTTGCAATGGCTCTAAACCCAGCTTCTTTAACGCAGTTGGCGCGTCCATTTCTTGGCCGTTAAAGTCAACGGTATAGCTTGGAGCTAGACCAATCAATGCTCCAGAAATATAGGCTAAAGGCGTTAAATCGCCACTGGCACCGATTGAGCCAAATTCATATACATGAGGAGTGACACCAGCATTTAAAAACGTTTCCATGCGTTGGATGAGTTCTAAACGGATGCCAGATGCACCATGCAAGTGGGAGTTGGCACGTAAGAGCATGGCAGCACGCACATCAGCCAACGGTAATCTTTTTCCTGCTCCTACCTTGTGATACCACATCAGATTATTTTGCAGCAGGGCGGCACATTCACGGGGGATTACGACGTTTGCCATGCCACCAAAGCCACTAGTGACACCGTAAATTGGATCTCCCGATTCAACTGCATTATGAATGTAGTCACAGGATGCTTGCACACCCTGCAACACATCAGGATGATCGTTTAAGCGTACTAGAGTACCATGACGTGCTACACTAACAACTTCGTTTATTGTCAAGTTGCGGTTGCCCACAACTACGGTTTTGTCTAAATTACCAAACAGGGATGATGAAGAAACAGAGGTTGTATTTTGGCGTAGGGATGCTGTGTTCATCTTGTAGTTTACTTGTCCTTTTTTGTAGTTATTGACACGTTCATGATTCACTTGTTCAAGTGTGTGCAGTGGAGGGAATTGGAGCCAACTTTGGCGTTGCAGTGGTGTTATAGTTTTGAGTCCAACGACCAAAGAATTGTCATAAAACAGCCATTTCCTGCATTAATAATTGCTCAAGTCTTTTCAGTGTGAGAGGCCCAGTCCCATCTGAGAGGGTTTTGGGTGGTTTTGGGTAAACTTTAATCATTAAAGAATCTGTAGCAGATGCGATCGCTACCATTAGCATCATTGGTACGAATTCTAAAAAGTCAGTGGCATGGCTGAAATTAAACATGATGGGCAAGTAAATGAGCAATCATAGTACTAAGATTGCAGACATATCAATGGTAGTACTTGTATACTATAGAGTGAAGGTGCGAATTCCCCGTTCTCACAAAATCACATTGGGATTGCCTGCTGCCAAAATGTACTTAGATGACGCTCAATTTCTGTTAATGGGCTGTCAAATTTCATAACGGCAATCATGAATTAAAATTTTTCCTAAATCGGGAAAATAATGATTAGTGGTAGGCTTGACACTATGTTAGTTATATCATCTGTATGATATGCATATTTCTCTGGTACATTTGAAATGAGTTTGGATTTTTATGCATATTGATCACTAAAACTTGTTCATAATTACTAATGCGTAAATTAGGCTTAATTCAAAAAACAGAAGAATCAGTTAGAGAGCTTTAATCAAAGATAAAACCAGAAGGCAAACTATCTTTCTCTTTTCATACTTTAAAATATTTCAGAATTAAAAACAATAACTAATTACGTTAAAAAAACTAACAATTATTGTCTTAGCTTTGGTGAATATCGTATTTAATAAAGCTGCAATGCGCCTTTGCCTTTCTCCAAGCTAGGGGAGTTGCCCCGTGATATTGGCGAAACTGGCGAAAAAAATGAACTGGATGTTGATACCCCACCAATGTAGCAATCTGTTCCACTCTTTCTGAAGTTCCTACAAGTAAGGAACGTGCTGCTGCCATTCGGCGCTGAATAATCCAACTTTGTATAGTTTGTCCAGTTTTATGTCGTACTAGTTTAGAAAGGTAACTAGGAGAATAACCTACTGCCAGGGCTATGTCATTGAGACTAATCTGTTGGTTATAATTAGCCTCAATGAAATAAAATACTTTTTTCAACTGGGGGTCAGACGGAAAAATCAATTGAGGTGTATTCGGTTTCGTAATCTCAATTTCGGGTGATTTTAAAAGTGGCTGGAACTGTGCAGCATACCACTTTTGGAGCGAGGCTTGTCTTTCCAGACGAGATATTATCGCTCTCAGTAATTCCTCTGGTCTACAGGGCTTAGTGAGATAGTCATCAGCTCCGAGTTCCATGCCTTTGCGAATGTCAGCCTGAGTCACTTTGGTTGTGACAAAAATCAACAAGATCATCGCTGTGATAGGGTTTTGCCGCAGCGCTCTTAAGACACCATAACCATTAAGTTTTGGCATTAGAATATCGCTGATTATTAAATCGGGTAAGTGCTCTTGTGCCCGCTCAATACCGACAAGGCCATTTTCTGCACCTATCACATCGAATCCTTCTTCCTCCAAACATTTTAAAAACATATTACGGGCTTGATTTTCCGTATCAATAACCAAAATCTTTGTCATTATCTTTTCCTAATATTTTGTGACTAGATGTTTGAAAATGAGCAAAGTAGGAAGTAGAATACCAGAGAAGTATTGAAATCCATTTCTCTTTTAAACTAGAGGTTTATCCAAACGATTGTTCTTAAGAGTAAAAATAGTAAAAACCATTGAGGATTAATCGGCTCGATCTGACTTTTGTAACGATATATCTAGCTACAAAATCAAATTGCACCATTCCGGATTGTGTCTAATATTTTTGTATGGCGTAAGTAAGTCGGCAGCGATCGCTGGCTAATAGTGAAAAAATCAAGCTTGAATGCTTGAAAGTGCATACCCATATTTAATTGCTTTTGTCAATGTGTAAGTTTTATATTTAAGTATTACTCAGTTTTATTTTTCCGGTTTTATGCAAAGCTAAGATTAAAATTTACATTCATTTACAATTAGATTGACGATGTTTTTTCCACTTTATGAAAGTTGTATTGTCACATCTAGTACCCTTAAGGGTACTCTTGAAAAATCAGAGTCTGTGCCAAGCCAGGGCAAACGCAGTAATCATTTCCCCAGGCGTTGCCAATATCGCCTCCAGCGCGGCAATCTTCCGTATCAGCTTCCCCCATCATTTTTTTCAACCAGTTCCGGGGTAAGGCTCATTCCATAAGTATCCTGTATGCGGAATTTCTCATACTCCAAAAGCCCCTCTGGCTTCAGGTAATCTTGAGGTAGTGGTAAATATGCCACTACCACTCTGCCATCAATACGCCAATTACGGAAATATGTGTACACCGTCTGCCATGCCGGGAAATTCTCAGGTAGGTCTCGCCACTTGCAGCCTTGAACCAGTACATAAAAAATGGCGTTTAGCACTGCCCAGATTTCTACTTCTCGTGGACGACCACCAGATTTAGCCACAGGGATCAGGGGTTCAATTAACTCGAATTGACTTTGGGTCAGGTTACTAGAGTATGCTTTACTCATCGCTCTCAATGGTGCTGTATATACGTATCTACAGCTTATGCCCTGAGAGCTTTTTTTACTCAACAGGGAACTTTTCAAACAACCTCTTAAAATAGAAATTTTCCGTATAATAAAGAGTTAGTCTACGCTTTTTTACCTACATAGGTTTTGAGTCGACTGAGGTACAACAAGATATCTGAAATTCTTACATGGTAAAGTTTCTAATGTACCTCATCCATGTCAGAAACTCTGTATTAGTTTTTCAATTTTTTGAAGGAAGGGAAAATGAAGAAGTTCACCTCTTTGATTATTGTCGGGGCAGTATTGTCGATTAGTGCGCCGGCGTTTGCTGAGAGTCGTGCGGTTAATATCAGTATTGGCAGTATTGGTGGTTCCTTAGATAATGCTGCTTTGCGAACAATTCGCCAGGTTATCGGGTTTGGGGTCGCCACTGGCACTGTCGATAAATTCATTGTATTTAGTCCCAGGGTGGGATCTCCTATTCCCATCGAAGGGGGTTTATCTGCTTGTGCTGAAGCTGGCTTCGGCATAAGCAATACAAAATTTAATGCTTTTATCCAAGAGTTGCGTTCAATTAATCCCAAGCCAGGGACTTTCTACAATGTAGAACCTACCGCAAGCTGCAAACAAAAATAAGAATATCGTTTGCACTCAAGCGTGATATATTCTCTCATTTGTGTCAACAGGCGATCATTAAATGTTGATCTGACCAAGATCAAAGCAAAGGTCGTTTGTTGACGAAAAACAACTCATGCCTAAACTTTGCATAATGATCCCGTATAGCGATCGCAACAATTCTACTCGTCTGTAATACAATGCAATGTCGCACAATTTTTATTATCCTAAAAATTGTGCGACATTGCGTAAATATAAAATTTTCTAATCATAACTACGCGATTGCCCAGATAATAAAAACCTCCATAAACCATTGTTTACCCTGGCTACTGGTGATGGGTTACTAATCAAAGAAAATCTGGGACGGGGCAAGAATGCAATATTAGTCGGGCATTGTTAATTTTCATGTATTGTTTGATTCTTATTCCTTTTCCCCCTTTCCTGATAATAGTTATTAATGCTACATTTCCTTTACTTGCAATGCTTAGAGGAAATTTATGAACAAAGGTGAATTAGTAGATGCTGTAGCAGCAAAGATCAACATTACAAAAAAGCAAGCCGATGAAGTTATTAGTGCTTTTTTGTCAGTTGTTACCGAAGCTGTAGCTAATGGTGAGAAGGTAACACTTATAGGGTTTGGCTCATTCGAGCGACGCGAACGCTCTCAACGTGAAGGACGTAATCCCAAAACCAATGAGACAATCACGATTCCAGCTACCAAAGTACCTGCATTTTCTGCTGGTAAACAGTTTCGGGAAAAAGTAGCACCTTAAACACTAGTGATGCATTTACTTTACTAGTACAGCGCGGCGGAAATATACAACCCATTCCAAATCAACGAAACGCCTATGCTGCATTTATTTTGACTTTTGACTTTTGACTTCCGCCTTGCGGTACTAGTACCAATTCAATGGTTGCAAAGTTAGTGTTCGCCCTACAGCCCTTCTTGTCAGAGCAAGGACGAGCATTAGTACATCAGGGTTAGGGACTCCAAAAAATAAATTATCCAAATTTCTGAACTCAACACTACTGTTTTTCCCCCTGCTCCCCTGCCCTAAATGCGTACCCCTCTGGGAAAGCAAGCTACGCGTAGCGTCCCGCAGGGATGGGATATTTTTTTAGTTGAAAGTCCCTTATTGTCCGAATCCATCTCAAATCTTATCTGAAGACTGTTGCTATAACCTAAATGAATACCCAAACACGCTCCAATTCTCCAGATATTTACTCGATTTTGAGTCAAACTCAACGCTTGCGAGTAAGTGATGGAGAGATTAAACCCGTTTTAGATGGTTGCTCGAATAGTTCAAAGTTGCTCGTACTTATTTGGTCGCAGTTGGGAGATTTTGATAATTTAGAATACGCTTGGTGGCTGCGAAAAGAAAAAGAAAAGATTCAAGCAAGAGGAATCACAATTCGCGCTATTGGAATTGGAAACCGCAATTCTGGTGTCAAGTTTTGTGAATATACAGGATTTCCTCAAGAATGGCTGTTTGTGGATACAATAGCTGAAATTCACGCTTTTTTAGAGCTTTATCGTGGTTTATCTATACAATTCCCAACGCTATCAACGTCACAAAAAGCTTGGCTGAATTTAATGCTAATGTGTGCTGGGATTGGTAGTCCCGGAACTCTGAAGGAAGTTTTTCGGGGTTATAAAGGTGATTATAATGCTCCTCAGTTAATTGCTGATGAGGAAGTTGTGACGGGTACACCTTTACCACCAATGAAAGGTTCATTTTTCAACGCTGCTGGAGGAAAAGGTTTTCAGCGTCCTTTTGAACTAGCAACCCTGCGCCTGAGAAACATGACTGAAGTTTTGAGCAATTGGAATACTTATGTACCAGATTCATCTTATTTGACACAACGGGGAGGGACTTTTCTATTTGATTCTCAAGGAAAATTAATTTATGAACATCGCGATCGTGGTGTTCTTGGTTTTGCGGAAAATATGAGCAATCCCTTATCTTTTTTATACAAGTAATTCATTGTCATTAGAATTAAAGAGTTGAGAATCAAATATAATGCAATACAGCTCAGTTAAGGCTAAAACCCTGTTACCAAAGCCAATTTTTTAAAAGCGGCTTACCCCAGGCTACCGCCGAGGCGCAGAGAGAAGAAAGAGATGTTTAACCCAAGCGTATTGAAATATAGTGAGGATTTGTACCCAAACCGGAAACATCCCAAAGCTTAGATTATACGAAAAACACAGAATGGATGTATGTCTGCATTGAAGGGGCTACGCTTACTCCCGCATTTCTCACAAAATGGTAGGGGCGGGTTCACGAGATATTCGTGAATGATTGAAGCATATTTATTTGTGAACCCGCCCCTACAGCCTCTAGACTTGGGTTTCATAAATTTGGTGAAAAATCCGGGTTACTGCCTGCACCTGAAAGGCAAAGCGGAGAGAGCCTTTTTTAAAGCTGGCAAGGCGCTGATGGAACTTGGCGATGGGCAGTAAAATACTTTTCAAATAACCTCTTAACGGGAAAATATACTTACAATCTAAGTATTAATTATATTATATAAGCGAAATATTACTGTGATTTCGTAAAGGTATTTATATATAAAGAGTTCATTTCAGAGAATCTACGGTAACAAAAACCAAAGCGATCGCGGTACTTTAATTTCAATAAACTTTACCTTATCAGGTTAAAAAGCTCAGAAAGGGTGACAGATATAGAATGTAGAAGCCTAAACTTTTATTCTGTACTAGCCTAACGCTAGTACAAGAAAGCTCTGACAAACGCCGAACGTGTTCTCATGAAGAGTATGAGAAGCCACACTATAAACGTCTGTATTTCTACTAAAGGTGCTTAAACTTAAAGCCTCTTGCTTTATTACACTTTAGACTTTGGTGAGACTTGTGCAGTGTATAGGTTTTTATGATGGAATTTTTAAATAATTTTTTCTCTACTAGCCAGTTTATTCCCCACGGACATTGCTACCTCTGGAAACCAGAATTGGTTTGGTTGCACCTAGTTTCAGATGTATTAATTGGACTTGCTTATTATTCAATTCCAGTGATGTTGGTTTATTTTGTCCGTAAACGGCGAGATATACCTTTCGGCTGGATGTTCCTGATGTTTGGCACATTCATCATTGCTTGTGGCACAACCCATTTAATGGATGTGTGGACGCTTTGGTACCCTACCTATTGGCTATCAGGGTTAATTAAAGCTATCACCGCTTTCGTCTCCGTATTGACAGCTATAGAACTTGTGCCATTAATACCCCAGGCACTGGCTCTACCGAGTCCTGCCCAACTAGAGACTGCAAATTCTCAACTAGCAAAGGAAATTACAGAACGTATACGGACTGAGGAGGTGTTGAGGGAAAGCGAGCAACGCTGGCAATTAGCTTTGCGCGGCAATAATGATGGAATTTGGGACTGGAATGTTAAAACCAATGAAGTTTTCTTCTCGGCTCGCTGGAAAGAAATGCTCGGTTATGAAGACCACGAAATTTCTAACCATTTAGATGAAAGGCTGACACGAGTGCATCCTGATGATCTTAACTGGGTGACACAAGCAGTTCAAGATCACTTTGCTCAAAAGACACCGTTTTACATTGCTGAATATCGAGTTATATGTAAAGACCGTACTTATAAATGGATTTTAGATCGAGGTCAGGCACTGTGGGATGAAAACGGTAATGTAGTGCGGATGGCAGGCTCACATACTGACATCACTGGGCGCAAGCAAGTAGAGGAGGCATTAAGTAGCCTACTTTACCAACTAGAAAACAAAGTTGAGCAACGGACAGCAGAGTTAAAAACAATTAATCAATCACTACAAGCAGAAATTACTGAGCGCCAGCGAATAGAGCAAGCGTTGCGGGAAAGCGAACAGCGATTCCGGGCTGCATTCCATCAAGCTGCTGTTGGCATCGCCCATGTAGATATAGATGGAAGATGGTTGTTAGTTAACCAGAGGCTTTGCGATATTGTTGGTTACACACTCGAAGAACTACAGTTGCTAACTTTCCAAGATATTACTCATCCAGATGATCTTAACGCCGACCTGAAATATGTTGACCAGGTTTTAGCAGATAAGATTCAAACTTACTCAATGGAAAAGCGCTATTTCTGCAAAGATAGCTCCATAGTTTGGGTTAATCTCACCGTATCTTTAATGCGTGAACCTAGTGGAGAGCCAAAGTATTTTATTGCTGTGGTCGAAGACATTACCGAACGGCAAGCCGCGCAGCGCGATCGCAAGCAATGGGAGGAGCAAATCAAAGCATCACTCTTAGAAAAAGAGGTGTTATTAAAAGAAATTTACCATCGTGTCAAAAATAATTTACAAGTTATTTCTAGTCTGTTAAGCTTGCAATCTGCTTATATCAAAGATAAAGACGATTTGGTAATATTCAAACAAAGCCAACAACGGATTGCGTCAATGGCTCTAGTTCACGAAAAATTGTATCAGTCACAAGATTTAGCAAAGATTGATTTTGGTGAATATATCCGAGATTTGGTAGCCAGTTTATTTAGTGCATACGAAGTCGATGAAGATGCGATCGCTCTGACAATAAATATCGATGAGCAACTGTTTCTAGGCTTAGATACAGCAATTCCGTGTAGCTTAATTATCCATGAGCTTGTATCCAATTCATTAAAATATGCATTTACAACAGATATAAATGGTACGATTTATATCGGTATTCAAAAAAATCATGACCATCAGGTTACACTGGTAGTTAGTGATAATGGAATTGGTTTACCATCAAATTTTAATTTCAAAAATATGGCCTCTTTAGGTTGGCAGTTAGTAGATGCCTTAACCAATCAACTTGGAGGAAATCTCCATATAACAGGTGCTAGTGGAGTAGAGTGCCATATGGTATTTACATTAGGTTAAAGATAAAATAACTACAAGATGGCAAACGCAAAAATTTTAGTTGTGGAAGATGAAGCTATTGTTGCTAAAGATTTACAGTATCGACTTATAAAATTCGGTTATACCGTTCCTTTTATCGCTTCTTCAGGAGAAGAAGCAATTAATAAAGCAGTAGAAATATCCCCTGATTTAGTACTAATGGATATTAGGCTAAAAGGATCAATGGACGGTATCGAAGCTGCTCAACAAATCTATAAGCGTTTAGATATTCCAGTAATTTATTTGACTGCTTATGCAGATGAAAATACATTGGAACGAGCTAAGATAACTGAGCCGTTTGCCTACTTAATCAAACCTTTTAAAGAAAGAGAACTACAAACAAATATTGAAATAACCCTGACTAAACATGGTTTAGAAAGGCAATTAAAAGTAAATAAAAAATGGTTGGATGCCCTTTTAAAAAGTATCAGCGATGGTGTGATTGCTAGCGATATGCAAGAATTGATAACCTTTATGAATCCTGTCGCTGAAAATCTCACCGGATGGAAACAGCAAGAAGCTTGTGGCAGAAATTCATCAGAAATATTCAATATTGCTAATGCAGAAACTCATAAATCTATTGAAAGCCCGATTGTAAAAGTCCTTCAAGATGGGATTATCGTCAGTCTTCCAGCAGAAACTATTCTAATTACTAAACAAGGTGAAGAAATACCAATTGATGACAGTGCTGCACCAATTAAAGATGATCAAGATAATATTACAGGCGCTGTGTTAGTTTTTCGGGATATAACTGAGCGAAAACGAGCGATTGAGGCGCGTCAAAAGCAAATTGAACAAGAGCAACTTGTAGTGCAATGGCAGGAGATAAATCAACTTAAAAATGACTTTTTGAATTTAGTTTCGCATGAACTGCGATCGCCTCTGACTAATATAAAGTTAATGATTCAAATGATACAATTATCTCCTGGTACTGAGGAAGCTCAACGCTATCTAGAACTGATGGAAGGTGAGTGCGATCGTGAGCTAGAATTAATTAACGATCTACTAGACTTACAACGGCTGGAAAGCTCATCTTATCCAGTTATTACACCTGATGCGTTGCTCTTACAACAGTGGTTACCTTGGGTTATTGAGCCATTTCAAATCCGTGTTCAAGAACATCAGCAAACTCTACAGTTGAATCTCCCTTCAAATCTCCTGCCATTGTTCTCAGATGGTATTAGTTTGGAACGAATCTTAGTAGAATTGCTCAATAATGCCTGTAAATACACACCTGCGGGTGGTGAAATTGCCCTAAGCGTACGTTACAATTCCTTGGAAGCACCCGCAAAAACTATTATTATTGTCAGTAATTCAGCAGAAATTCCGGTAACAGAGCTACCACGAATATTTGAGAAATTTTATCGCCTCCCCAATGCAGATATCTGGAACCAAGGTGGTTCGGGATTAGGTTTATCTATAGTAGAAAAATTAGTCAAACAACTGCAAGGAAGCATTCAAGTAGAAAGCGGTAACGGCTGGACGACATTTACTGTCATATTAACTGATTTATAGCTTTTAGGTTCCATGAAAATTTTATGGATTTTCTGTTATAGATAGGTTGCTAAAAGCTTACATCTATCTATACGAGCCTACAGGCAATTTATATGCCATAAATATTTTTGCAAATGGTATGAGATAATTAATCAAAATTATTAAATCAAAAAAAATGTCATCAATTATATCTTCCACGCCTCAGGGTTTTAGTGCATTTATTACTAATTTGGGAATACGAGATAAAACTGATGATTTTGTATTTATTAAATCATCAGTTCCTTGTGTTGCTGATGGAGTCTTCACTCAAAGTCTTTTTGCCGGGCCTAGTGTTACTATTAGCCGCAATAACTTAAAAGATTCACAAGCACAAGCAATTGTCGTTATATCTAAGAATGCAAATGTAGCTAATGGTTCTGTTGGCATCGCTGATGCTCAAGAGGTTGTGCAATTAGTTGCAGCTGAAACTGGAATTGCTGCACATAACATTGTCATAGCTTCTACAGGTGTAATTGGCAGACGTTACCCGATTGAAAAAATCCGGGCGGGTTTATTAGGATTGGGGAAAAACTTGACTGATGCTGATTTTCATGCCGCAGCTCGTGGAATTATGACCACAGATACAGTACCAAAATTAGCTACACGGCAAATAGGCAATGCCAAGCTAGTAGGAATTGCCAAAGGTGTTGGCATGATTGAGCCTAATATGGCTACCCTTTTAACTTTCTTTTTTACTGACGCTGCAATTTCTCCAAATAGCCTTCGTGCTATTTTTCGCTCTACTATAGATAAAACCTTTAACTGCTTGAGCGTAGACACTGACACTTCTACCAGTGACTCCGCCGTGATTCTAGCTAATGGTTTAGCCGGTGAAGTTTCAGAAGCAGATTTTGGCAGTGCATTGCAAGAAGTTGCACAAGAATTGGTGTTGAAAATTGCTAGAGATGCAGAAGGTGCTACCAAAATTATTCAGGTGACTGTAGATTCAGCGATTAATTATGCACAAGCTAAAACAGTAGCTAAAGCAATTGTGAATTCACCATTAGTAAAAACCGCCGTTTATGGAGCAGATCCAAATTGGGGGCGAGTTGCTATGGCTATAGGCAAATGCGAAAATGAACAGCAAATAAATCCAGAACAAGTTGTTATTAGTTTTGATAATGTAAAAGTTTATCCTAATAGCTTAACTAATCAAAATCTGGAACAGTTGCGACAAATTATGTCCAAAGATAAAGTAAATATCCACGTTAGTCTCAATATTGGTAAAGCCTCTGCAACTGTATGGGGTTGCGATCTTTCAGAGGGTTATATAGAAATTAATGGCAAATATTCAACTTGATTAACAAGAAGAGATACTTCATTAAAACCCCACCCCGCCAGCAGTTTTGTCGCATATGTTATGCCGTAGGCTAATATCATGTCCGCATAATTAGTTACGATTCTCACAGTCATTGCACCCCACCCCCAACTCTTCCCCGCTCTTCGGGAGGGGAGAAAAAGCGTAGCTTTGGCGGGGTGGGGTTCTTCGGGTTTAATAAGCAATCAACCGGACATGATATAACGCACCATCCCAAATTTTTGACGCTTTATAAAAAGGTGTCGAGAAAACCTACTCTTTTTAAACATGGGATGAGAGACACCCCGACGCTGTTGACCGTTAACAGTTAACAGTCAACCGGGTGGGATGAGCTTAACTACAGATGAATAAGTGGCGCAAGTACATTAAGACTTAACTGCTTTGTCAAAAAAGTTGACCCAAGTAGTTATCATGTATTATATTGTGTTACATTAATGATGAGTTAAATTAAAAAGACTTCCTAGCCATTACCGCACTGTGAAACTAAAATTACCATTTGTACGTAATTAGTTGATCTTACGAGAAAATTTTTTAAAATCTCTTACTTAACACAAAATAACTCGATTAATGCTGCACAACTGACAAATATGGATTTTGACTATTTTAGAAGTAATGAAGGCACTCCTACAAATAATACCCGGCAAAGCTTGCTTGCTAGCGGTTGGCGACCGTTTAACCGAGAATTAGATTGGGGGTTTTTGTGGCAACTGTTGTATAGTGACTCCCGCGAATTAACTCAAAAAAGTTTGAATTTAGCAAGTAATGTTGCTGATGTTTTGGGACGAAATAATTATGCTTGGTGGGCTAATTTATTAAATGTTGTATCTGATAATACCCGCTACGAAGTTGAAAAGTTTTGGAATTACATCACACCAGATCCTCAATCACCGGATCATCGCTACAAAGATGTTTTGAGTACGGAAACGCCAATCGTTCAATTTGTCAGCCGTAGTAGTATCCCCATTGACTACGTTCTTAACCGACTGCAAGAAATTACTGTATTACGAGTTTTACGTGTGTTGGGTAATCCCGATATTATTACCCAGTATTACTCAGAAAGAGATTTTTATTTTCCTATAGATAAATTTGTTAACTGGGAACGTTTAGATGTTATCAATACTGTTTATGCTTACTGGTCGAAGAATGACGTTTGGTTGCAAATTGATCCTTATGATCGCGGGCGACGACAATATACTATAATGGCGAAAAATCTAGCGCCGCTAATTAACAAAGCGACTTACGACTTAGCAGTTATGTTGAGTGGATATCAAAGTCGTGTAGGCAAGGTTCACAGTCAATTCCCCATTCGCACATTTCCGGCAGATATCCAAAGTTTTACTGATTCTGTACAACAAGCGATTCTTAATCAAAACCAGTTAGCAGTTGTTGTACATGGACAACCAGGTACTGGTAAAACGGTCTGGACACAGGCAGTAGCAAAAGAAATTCTTGTACCTTTAGGGTATGTAATTTTTATTTTAGATCATGATGCGATCGCTAACTTTGTCCCACCGACTTATATAGAGCGTATTTGTATCGTTATTAACGAAGCTGATAATCTAGCGCAAAATCGTGCTTCCGAGGTAGCTCAATACAATAACAAAACCGAACACATTCTGAGTTTACTGGATGGCACTTTGTATCAAAGTGTAATTGATGAGTCTGGGATTCAGATGCAGCAACGATTAGTTGTCTTGATGACTTGCAACACTACTGAAAGATTAGATCCAGCCATGTTACGTAAGGGTAGGGTGGATTTAATGTATGAGTTTACGCAGCTATTTATTTGAATTGGGTAACTGGTTACACTCCGAAGCTAAGGGATAATAGGAATATAAACACTGCTTGAACCTGATTTCAGCAATTTTGCCAAAATTTTACCTGTTTTTGCGATACAAGTTGATGCTCTTTGCGCCAAGCTTGGGGAGGTAAACCGTGATGTTGGCGAAACTGGCGAGAGAAATGAGACACATCCTGATAGCCCAATGCTTTCGCTATCTTCTCGACTGTCTGATCATCATTTTGGAGTAGAAAACGAGCTCCCGCCATCCGGCGTTTGACAATCCAGCAGTTTACAGTCTCTCCTGTCTGCTTTGCTACTCGGTTAGTTAAGTAAGCAGGTGAGTAACCAACAGCAACAGCCACATCACACAAAGTAATTCCTTGATGATAATGGGCTTCGATAAAGTCGAAAACTTCTTTTAATTGGGGAATGTAGGGAAAGATTGACTTAGGAGGGATCATGATTTCTGTATCAGGGGCTTCTCTAGTAGAGGTTTCTGTACCAGAGGCTGACGCTCCTAACGTCGCTACCGCTTCTCTACGAGAGGCTTCTGTACCAGAGGCTTCGCCAACGCCAACGCTATTGCCAACACTAACGTTAACACCTCCAACGATCGCTGTAGTATTATCTGCAAATACTGATTTTGGAGCTTTCTCAGATTTCATAGCCCACCAGTATTGGAGAGTAGCTTGCTTTTGCAAGCGAATAGCGATCGCTCTGAGCAATTCATCTAGTGTAGAGGGTTTGGTAAGATAGTCGTCTGCTCCCAATTCCATAGCTTTGCGAACATCTGCTTTAGTACTACTGCCAGTCAAAAAAATGAAGGGAATAATTCCTGTAAGGGGATCTTGGCGTAGCGTAGTTAAAACGTTATAACCATCCATATCTGGCATCGTGATATCGCAAATCACTAAGTCGGGTATATGCTCTTGTGCTTGTTGGATACCAGCAACACCGTTGTTAGCACCTATCGTATCAAAACCTTTAGCCTCAAGACCTTTTAAGTAAAGATTGCGGGTAACGTTATCATCTTCAATAACGAGAATTTTCTTTGGAGATTCGTACATAATTTTTTATTACCATAACTTTTTGCAGAAGCTGCTTACTATACTCTTTGGTGAGTATGTAAATAGGCATGAGATAAATGACTTCGTTCCGAGAGTTATGATTGTTAAGTACTAATTAACAACTATTTTAATTTCAACACTCATAACTCGGAACTATTAAACTCTGATTTGCTTAATGGCAACATTACGGTAAACGTAGTGCCTGCACCAACTTGACTTTCTACAGAGACTTGACCGTGATGTAAATCTACAAGGGTTTTAAGGATCGATAACCCTAATCCAGTACCAGGTATACTATCAATATTACTACCACGGTAAAATGGCTCAAATATTCGTTGTTGATCTGCAACTGAAATACCGATCCCTTTATCTTTGACCTGAAAAATTACTTTCTCATTTTTGCAAGAAAGTTTAAAATCAATTGCAATATTAGAGGGAGAATACTTGATTGCATTGTCGAGCAAATTATTTAAAATCGGCTCTAAGAGTTTTTTATCAATGCAGGCTGTTAAAGAGTTATCTTGACTTACAAAATTAATCGGAATTTGGCGAACACTCATCTGCATTTGTGTAACTACATCATTACAGAATTGAACTAACTCAAGTGGTTTTGGTTCACAGTTTATTTTTGCTGCTTCTGCTTTAGAGAAGAACAAAATATCATCCAACATCTGGCTGAGTTGTTCGGTAGCTTTTTGAATGTGATCCAGTAGTGGTTGTATTTTCTTTTGTGTACGTTTGTCTACTTCTTCCTTTAGTAAACTATTAGAAAATGAAACAATATTCAATGGTGTCCGGAATTGATGGCAGACCATAGAAAGAAAACGCGCTCTAAGTTCGCTAAGTTGTTTTGCTTGTTCTAAAGCTTGGTTAAGACCTAATTCTGCATATTTGTAATCGGTAATATCTATGCCTGCAACCATTTCTACTGGTTTTCCACCAAAATCTAGCCCTCCATCTAGCATTACAACCGCACAAGCTAGCCAGCGCTCTGTGCCGTTTTTTGTCAGAATACTCATCTCTTGATATTCAAAGTTAGCTGCTTCACCCTGCTTACGTATTTGTCTGCGTTTTTTACTTTTAATCAGTCGGCGAATATCAAAGCCTGTTAATAGTTCCTCTTTTGTGTAGCCAGTAAGTTGCTCTACTGCTGGATTTATATAGCAAAGCCGCGCACCTTGAATCAAAAAAGTGCTGGTATCTGTCGTTTCTGCTAAAGTCCGAAATCTAACTGCGTTCAGCCGTAATGCTTCTTCAGTCCGTTTCGATTCAGTAATGTCCCAAATGCTCCATACTCTACCAATAATTGTCCCTTCCAATAAGTGGGGCTTAGAGTAATGTGCAAAAACTCTCCCATCTTTCAACTCTAGAATGTCGTAGCTCTCGAAATCAGATTGGCTAGATACTTCCCAAATCAGTCGACTAAAAGCTTGTGGATCTTTAAGTTGGTTCTCAAAAAAAGCTTTACATCGAGGACATTTTTTAGATAGTATTAGGGATTCTGGTATTTGCCACATATCGACAAATTTCTGATTTAAGCTCAGAATATCTCCTTCGAAGTTAACTGCAACAATACCAATTGCAGTAGATTCGAGAGTAGAACGAAGTAAAGAAAGAGATGTTTCTAGTTCTACTTCTTTTGCCTTGAGTTGATAAAATTCCTGTTGCAAATTGTCTTTAGCATCCCTTAATTCATCAGTCCACTTTTGCACGCTCAGTTCTACTATTTCATCACTTATCTCACGAGCAAAAGCACAGCCAAATTCCATATTTTGTTGTTTTACATGACTAATGGATATTTCTGCTAGAAATATCCGACCTCCTTTTGCCCGGTAGCGAGATTTAAAGGTAAGGGAACTCTGTGAGCTAATATCTGACCAATTGTGTAGAGAAAAATCTACGTCTATATCATGCAGCCTCATGGAAAGTAATTCCTCACGGGAATACTCAGTCATCCGGCAAGTGGCATCGTTGACGTAGAGAAACTGTGCGTTTTCTCCTAAACAGAAAGCAGCATCTACAGAGTGATTTATTAGGAAGTGAGCAAACTTCATCTCTACTTCTGGTTGTAGTACCGATTGATTCTTTGATCTAGCTAATGTATAGTCGCCAGAATTCATATTCCTACTTCCTCCTGGTAATCAATCAGTACCATAGCCATTAACGAGTTAATAGTCATAACTTACTAAAATCTTTAGGACACCGTTAGGCTATTAAAAAATAAGATTAGTTAGTAAATTAAAAAATATTACTAATCAGGTTCACAAAACTTATCATACCAATAAATAGTGAATTATTAAACTAAATTCTCCTAAAAAAAAACTAAAATATTCAAAATTTATTATTTACCTAAACAGTTTTTTATAGTTACACAAACTTTAGACAAATCAAATCTAGATTAGTCGATAAATCTTATTAGATAAGAGTTCAAAACTCTTAATCTATAAAATAGAAAATATATCTTACATTTAAACTAGACCTGCACCAAAGCTAGCTAATGCACCAACCTAAAATTGCTGGGTTTTGAGCTAGGAAAGGTTAAAGGATACGAATTTTTATCCTTTAACCTTTCCGCAACTAAGGACTTTGGCGAACTACTGGTGTAGAGTCGTTTGATTATCAGCATAAATCAATTTGCAGTGCTGGGCTTGGCTTAAATGAACAAATTTTATTCATCAATTTATTTTCTTAAATTATCTTAACCTACTCTCTCAGGAATTTAACTATAGAAGAATATGATTGGTCATCCGTCCTCAGAAATACATTTGTATTAGAGATATCACAGTTATTTTACGTGTATTTTGTATTTTTTTGTTACATAAAAAACATTTTTTTTGATAAGGTACGGTGCTCATGCTATATTTCACATCAAAATCTGATAAATTTTATCAAGCAATAGAAGTATTTAGTTTTTAGCAATCTCTCAAAAGAAAGATAAAAGTTAAGTTATTATGTCTTTAGCATTACAAGTTAACTTCTTCACAGTAAGACTGAAAGACTTATAAGGCTTACCCTACAAGAGATCCCCCAACCCTCTTAAAAAGAGGAGTTTGAAGGTTCTCCCGGTTGTAGCAAGTGGCGTAAGTTGGGGGGGGAATCTAGAAGCAAAAGAATTGACAACTAGATCAAAAAATTGTCTATTGTAAATTTGGTAATGTATCTTAGCGGCGATGCCTACGGCGGGCTACGCCTACGCAGTATATCAATGTTTCAAAATATCTAAGTTGGAAATGTCGCAATCACGATAAAAGCAAAAGAATTAACAGCCTCATCAAAAGATTTGTCATTGCAAATAGGTTTTGTTCGTAGTAGCAATCACAAAACAAATACCTCTCCAAGCGCCTCATTAATTAAATCGGCGTTATTAAACTTAACTATATTAAATTTTGTAAAGTTTATGAGAAAGGCTTGAATTAAGCTTATTTGCTTGTTTGCATACCTTCTACATGGTTTAGTTTTCCCCTACCGACCTACTTAAGCACTGTAGTCATGTAGTAGAAGCGAAAGATTTGACACCCCCATCAAAGGATTTTTGATTGCACAACAGTCTTTATCTCTTCTATTGTGGTGACAAGAAGCACAGTATTGATTGCTGTATGCTTCTGGTAAAAATTTTTTGTTACTGCGCTCACAAGCATCAATCAGCAGTAATCAACTGTTTCTACGAACGACCAAGCTCTGTCATAGTCGTTAAAAACAACAGGGTTGTTTGTATAAAATATTTTAGCGCTGTGATCGTAAACTAAAGAGCTTTTGTTTAACTTTATGTAATTACGTAAAACTAATGAGTCAAAACTATACTGGTTCACACTCTCCTCTAGTCACCACTGAGCCATACAAAGAATTTCCAGCAAACAGATATGTAGAATCTGTATCTGACGCTTCGCATCAGCTTGATGAATCGCAGAAGAATGTGGAAATTGAGCCTTTTTTAAATGATGAAACACCTCCAGCCCTCTCAGTTGCCGATGCGATCGCTCAGATGTTGGTAAATTTAGGGGTAAATAATGCTTTTGGTGTTGCTGGTGGTGCGATGGCAAGCCTTTGGGGTGCGCTGTCCAATAGTACTATTAATGTATTGAACTTCCGCCATGAAGCAGGAGCAGCATTTGCAGCCACCGAAGCATACTTTGCCAATAATCGCCCCACTGTAGTTTTTACCACAGCAGGGCCGGGGATCACCAACGCCCTCACCGGATTATTCGCGGCTCGTGGTGAAGGTGCAAAGGTAATTTTGCTCTCAGCTTGCACCTCAGCACCACAGCGTGGACGTTGGGCAATTCAAGAAACCAGCACTTACACATTGCCAAGTGGAGGAATTTTTACCTCAGGAGCGCTATTTAACTATGCAATCACGATTGAATCTGCGGCTCAACTACCGCAGATTTTTCGCAAACTTGCTTTGGCTATGGCGCAACCAGGCGGATTTGTCGCTCATTTGAGTGTTCCCACGGCTGTGCAAACAAGTTTAGTTGAGAATATAGCTTTACCTCAACTAGATGTTTCTCCGTTCCCGATGACTGCTTCAAAAGAAGCGATCGCTAAATCTGTAGAGTTATTATCATCTGGTCCCTTTGCCATCTGGGTTGGTTTCGGTGCGCGTGACGCAGCAGAAGAAATCATTGAACTCGCTGAAAGAACGGGAGCAGCCGTCATGTGTTCACCCCGTGGTAAAGGTATCTTCCCCGAAGATCATCCCCAGTTTGTGGGTGTCACAGGTTTAGGCGGTCATGCTTCCGTCTTAACTTATATGGAACAACAACCTCCACTACGCACACTCGTATTAGGAACCCGCCTTGGTGAACCGACTTCCTTCTGGAGTTCGGCGCTAGTTCCGAAAGAAGGTTTTGTTCATGTAGATATTGATCCCGAAGTGCCAGGTGTAGCCTATCCACACGTTGAAACTTTCGGGGTTCGGTCTGATATCAAAGCTTTTGTGGAAGAGTTATTGCAGCAGTTACCGGATGCTCCTGATTCCACGACTTTGTCACTACCTCGTCCAGAACACAAAGCAATTGAACCTGCTCCAGAGGTAGATTATCCAGTGCGGCCAGAAGTATTGATGGCAGCTATTCAAAAGATAATTGTTGAAGATAGCGATGCTGTAGTCATGGCGGAGTGTGGTAACTCCTTTACTTGGTCAACTCATCTACTCCAATTTTCCGAAGCCAATCGTTACCGAGTCAGCACCGGAGTCGGCGCAATGGGTCACGCCGTTACAGGAGTGTTGGGTGCAGCAGTGGCGAACAATGGCAAAGCTGTAGGGATTGTAGGCGATGGTGCAATGCTGATGAATAACGAAATCAGCACAGCCGTGAAATACAAAATTCCTGCGATTTGGATTGTCCTCAACGATGCGCGTTACAACATGTGCCATCAAGGGATGAAAATCTTGGGATTAAAGGGCGCAGATGCAACGCTTCCACCAACAAACTTTGCCATGATTGCTCGTGGTATGGGAGCAGAAGCGATCGTAGTCATCAAAGAGTCAGATATCGAAGCAGCATTACAACAAGCGATGGCATCAACTGTTCCCTTTCTGATTGATGTAGTGATTGACGCTGATCGACCAGCACCTTCTGGGGCACGTAATAAAAGTTTGGCGGCACAAGGAGTTAAATCAAGTGCAGCTAAAAATGGAGCAAAGCAAGTTTCATTTCCAATGGTTTAATTCTAAAACCTGACAATTTCCTTCAATATAGACACTGAAACATCTCAACAAGACGGACTTTACAATCCAGTTTTGATTCGTCTATTGAGTAAAAGACCAAGGATGAATTTAGAAGCGGCAAAATTTTATTCCAGCAAAAAAACTACACCTAATCAACTGGAATTTAAAATTTTTGATTTTTAAACCCTAAGTATTTTCCTAACTTCATCCAATCTTAATATTTGAGAAGGTTTTTGTGTCTATATCTTTACATTTTGTAATGTTAATTACTTTCTCTAACCAATTCCAAACAATATCGAGAGGTGAAAATGCTGCTATTTGAAACTGTTAGAGAAATGGGCCACGAACAAGTTCTCTTTTGTCATGGTAGAAATCCCGAAATTAAGGCGATTATTGCTATCCATGACACAACTTTGGGCCCAGCTATGGGAGCTACAAGAATTTTACCTTATGTCAACGAAGAAGCTGCTTTAAAAGACGCACTTCGTCTTAGTCGTGGTATGACATATAAAGCTGCCTGTGCTAACATTCCGGCTGGTGGCGGAAAGGCAGTCATTATCGCTAATCCTGAAAATAAAACAGATGATCTGTTAAGAGCCTACGGACGTTTTGTTGACAGTTTGAATGGGCGTTTTATTACTGGTCAAGATGTCAATATTACTCCTGATGATGTACGGACAATCAGCCAAGAAACGAAATATGTAGTTGGGGTATCAGAAAAATCTGGTGGGCCTGCTCCCATAACATCACTAGGAGTTTTTCTAGGAATTAAAGCTGCTGTGGAGTCTCGTTGGCAAAGTCAAAGACTTGATGGCATGAAAGTTGCAGTTCAAGGTCTAGGAAATGTAGGTAAAAACCTTTGCCAGCACTTACATGAGCATGATATCAAGCTTTTTGTTAGCGATATAGATCCAGTAAAAACGGAAGAGGCAAAACGGCTTTTTGGCGCAACTATTGTAGAACCAGCTGAAATTTACTCTCTTGATGTAGATATCTTTGCTCCTTGCGCTCTAGGAGGAATTCTTAATAGTCATACAATTCCTTTCTTAAAAGCTTCCATTATTGCTGGTGCAGCTAACAATCAGTTGGAGAATGAGCAACTACATAGTCAAATGCTTGCCAAAAAAGGGATTCTTTACAGTCCTGATTATGTAATTAATGCCGGAGGGCTAATCAATGTTTACAACGAAATGATTGGCTATGACGAAGAAAAAGCTTTCAAGCAAGTGCATAACATTTATGACACACTCCTAGCAATTTTTAATATTTCTAAAGAGCAGGAAATTACTACCAACGATGCTGCTAAACAATTAGCAGAAGACCGTATTCAGAACGGTAAACGAAAGAAGACTCAGGCGATCGCAGCTTAATTGTTATTATCTTAAGGAGTGATAAGTGGAAAAAAATACATTTGCAACATCAGCTTACATTGCTACTTCACCAGAGAACGCCTTTGAGTATCTTTGTAGTTTAAAAAACTTAGACGAATGGACTCTTTATAGCCGGATGAAAGAGCAAGTTGACGAAGATACTTGGCTCGGAACTGCATCTGGTTATCACAAAAACCTCTATTATCACGTTAAAAAATTAGAGAACCCGCTTTTCTACGGCATTGAGTGGCACTGTGGATTAGAGTATCAGAAATATTTTCAGGTTTACCCTGTTTTGCTGTTTCCAACAGATTACATTGAGCCGGGAACAGATGAAAAAGGTGTATACTTTCACTGGTTGAGCTTTGTCGATCCAAAACGACAAACTCAGATGATTATGCAGGGAATTCACACGGTACATACTTCCGAGTGTCGTTCTCTAAAAGGTAATTTGGAACGCAAGGCTGGTCTAACCTCAGCAGCCAAAGGTCGCCACTTTATCGATACAGATACCATCTATGTTGATGCCCCAATTGAAATCGGCATTGAATACTTAAAAGACCTACGAAACATAGATGAGTGGGCACATTTACTTCGCCCAAATGGTGATATTACCTCTGATTCAGGTGAATTCAAAGACGAATATGACCAGAAGGTAAAAGTTTCCGTTCGGGTTCATAGTCTGAGCAAATACTACTTACTTGAACAAGAACACTTTTATCCAGACTACGAATATTATCAGCGTTCTGTAGCGTTACTCATCCCAACCGCTTATGCATTCGCTGACCCCGAAGCTTCAGGTTTCATCCTGCATCGGATCACATTCTGGAAAACAGATGGAACTGTTACTCACGGCAAACTTCAAATTGAAGACTTTGGCGCTGAGAGCATGAACATCAAACGTTTACTCGAAGCCAAAGCTGGAAACCTCAAATCATTTGACCGAGGAATGAGCTATCTACCAAAAACTCCAGAAGCATTAGTTACCAACTAAAACCTCAGCGTTCCTCTGCGCTTCCCAGCCTGCGGCAAGCCGCAAAAGCGTCTACAGCGTTACTCTGCGTTTAAAACTCACCCCTAAATTCCCCACGATCAGCCCTATTGCAACACATGAAACTGAAACAACTTACCATTACTATCCTCACTTTTTGTGTTGCCGCTTTTTCTGGAATGAAAGTTGCCTCAGCTGCATCATTTTCAGTAATCGCCGATGGTTTATATAATGCCGGAGGTTTGAGCTTTAGCCCTGATGGTAATCTCTATGTTACAGAGGCGGGAATAGGGGGAAGTGGAGCTTGTGTTCCACCAGCAAGCGGTCAAGGCGATTCTTTATGCTATGGCACAAGTGGCGCAGTTACCAAAATTGAGAATGGTAAGACCGAACGCATACTTACAGGACTTCCTTCCTTAGCATTACCAGATGGTACTGGAGCCGCCGGGCCCCGTGACATCAAATTTGATGCTCAAGGTAAACCTTATGTTCTGATTGGGTATGGGGCTAATCCAGTCTTTCGCGATCGCAATTTAGGTGAAACTGACCTCGGTAAAATTATCGCTGCTGATTTTAATACCAATTCCTGGGCGAGTATTGCCGATTTAGCTAACTATGAACTCGCCAACAATCCTGATGGTGGTGATGTCGGTAGCAATCCCTTGGGTTTTGCAATAGATGGCAATAAGTTAGTTGCAGTTGATGCAGGTGCAAACAACTTACTCAGTGTTAACGCTGATGGTAGTAATTTGCAGGCGATAGTTGCGTTTCCCCAAGACATCTTGACTAATCCAGTTTTTCCACCCTCCGGTACACCATCCAATGAACCGGCACAAGTGCCATCTCAAGGTGAAGAGGTGCGATCGCAGTTTGCGAGTCAACCAGTACCCTCAAGTGTGACTAAAGGCCCTGATGGCGCTTATTACATCAGCCAATTTACAGGTTTTCCCTTCCCAGAGGATGAGGCAAAAATCTATCGAGTCGGTGCTGATGGCAATCCATCAGTCTTCGCCGATGGTTTTACCCAACTCACAGACTTGGAATTTGATACTGAGGGCAATTTGTATGCTTTGCAGTACGCCAATCAGTCAGCTTGGAAGGGTGATTTTGATGGTTCTGTCATCAAAATAGCTGCCGATGGGACACGCACAACTCTTCTGAGTGGGAATGGATTAGAGTCACCTAGCGCCTTGACTATTGGTGCTGATGGTGCAGTATATGTCACAAACCGAGGCGATCGCCCAGGACTTGGACAAGTTCTCAGAATTGAAAATATCAAATCTGTCCCTGAACCGAGTTCTGCTTTAGGCATATTAGCGATCGGTGCTTTCGGCGTTGGTTGGTTGCACAAGAAGAGAAAGCTACCAAACCTCCCATAAATGGAGCCGTGGCGCTCAAGTCAAGAGTTTCAAACCAATCCTGCGTTCTTCAAAGACTGGGATTCGTTGTCTTTAAAACCATAAAAGTTTCCACTTATTTAACTCTCAATCTCCAAAGGTATGAAACTCAAGTCATTTGCTCTTACATCTCTTACATTTTGTTTTGCTGCTATTTGTGGAACGCCATCTGTACAAGCTGCAACACTAACGACAATTGTCGATGGAATCAGTAATGCACGGGCTAATAGCTTTGGCCCTGATGGAAGTCTATACGTAGCAGAGCCAGGTATAGGAGGAAACGGGAATTGCCAGCCATCTCCAAGTGCAATATTTCAGCCTCTTTGTGCAGGCAATAGTGGTTCACTCGTTAAAGTCTCACCAGACGGTACCAAAACGCGTTTACTCACTAACTTTCAGTCTGTCGCAGAACAACCCTCTGGCAACCAAGGAGCTGGTATTCAAGACCTGCAATTCGACTCTTTGGGAAATGCTTATCTTTTAACTGGGTTTGCTGGATATCCTGGAAACCGCGATAAAGAAACACTTGAACTTGGTTCTAAATTCCCTCTCCCAGAAACGCAACTTAAAGTTTTTCCGCCATCCGCACCCGATAAAGTTTTGAATGCCCCGAATTTAGCACAACTATACAAAGTTGACCTGAATACCGGTTCTCTCAACAGTATTTTCGACTTTGGCAAGTATGAAATTACCAACAATCCAGATGGTCAAGATGTAGTTACCAATCCCTACGATCTGACTATCGGTGGCGATACTGCTTATGTCGTTGATGGAGGTGGAAACGCTGCTTACAGAATTAAACTTGATGGCAGTGACTCTGAAGCGATCGCAATTCCTAAGAAAATCGTTAGTGCCTCAGTGTTGCCATCTGCACCACCAGGGCAAGAGTTACCTCCAGACCTAGTAGAATTACTTCCAGGGTTAGTAGAACAACTTCCTGGAGGAAATATAGCGCTTCAATCAGTACCAACAGGTGGTGCAATTGGTCCCGATGGAGCTTTCTACGTTGGTGAATATACGGGCTTTCCATATCCAGAAAATGAATCGCGGATCTTCCGCATCGGCGAGGATGGCAACCCAGAGGTTTTTCTAGATGGGTTTACGCACATCACTGACTTAACTTTTGATGAGAACGGCAATTTGCTGGTCTTACAGTTCAGTGACGAGTCCCAGTTAAACGGTGACATTACAAATCTACCTGGTTCTCTTATCCAAGTTGCTCCTGATGGTACTCGTACAACACTCGTTGCAGCAGGTGAAGGATTAGATTCAGCTGATGGAATAGATATTGGCCCTGACGGCAAAATTTATATTACCAACCGTGGTGTCGGCCCAGAAAACGGGCAGGTTGTTCGGGTGGATGGTCTTGTTACACAAAAAGTCCCCGAACCTACTTCACTACTTGGCTTACTAGCACTTGCTAGTGTAGGCGCAACTAGTGCGATCGCCAAGCGCAAACGCCCAAACAAGTTGGGTGAAGAGTTACTACCCAAAGCAGAGACTGTCTAATTCCTCATTACCTTGCTCTGCCAGGTAATGGTTAGAGAATAGGCTGCTGCCTCACACAGAAAGTTGCATTTCAAACAGGAGGCAGCAGCCCAAATATTAGGGTTCCCGAACTAGGACTGGGAACGAATATTAGTCTAGGAAAGAGTATACACTCATACAACCAGGACTTCAAACTCATGGGGTTAGTCAAAAATTTCTCAATCGGCATTCTCGGTACTGGATTGATGGTGCTGGCAGCAGCAGCCCAAGCCAAGGCTGTAACATTAACTTACGACAGAAGTATCGGTAGTCCTGGGTTCGGCCCTGGAGAACTGTTTGTTCCTCAAGGGATAGCGGTGGATAGCCAAGGAAATACCCTCATAGCTAACGGGCGCGGTATTAACCCGGCAGATGGTAGTCCTAACTACGACCTTGGTAACAAAATTGAAATATTTAATCCTAGCGGTCAGTATATTGGAGCAATTGGCTCCGGCGGCACAGGACCCGGACAGTTTGACGAGCCAACAACTGTAGACTTTAATCCTGTAACAGGGGATCTGTATTCAGGTGATGTTTACAACAACCGCATCAATCAATTCGATTCTCAGGGTAACTTTATTAGATCCTTTGCAAACGGAGATTTTACCCCTCGCGTAAATGATCGGATTTTCTTTGGACCATCTGGTTTGACATTTGACGAAACTGGCAACGTTTACGTAGGTGATTTTAACGGCGAAAGAATCCTTAAATTCACACCTGACGGACAGCCAATTGGTGTCATTGGTGGCACTCTGGGCACTGCACCTGGGGAATTCCAAGGTGTAGCAGGTGTAAGAATTTCCCCAGTTAGTGGAAATATCTTTGTAGCTGACCAGTATAACAACCGCGTTCAAGTACTCGATCCAACTGGTAACCCTCTGTTGGCATTTGGTTCAGCAGGTAGCGAACCTGGACAGTTTCTTCAGCCAATTGGCATCGAAGTGGACGACCAAGAGAATATTTATGTAGCTGATTCTATCAATAGCCGCGTTCAGGTGTTTGATAAAAACGGTAACTTCTTGACTTCCTTCGGTCAACCAGCCCTAGATGCATCAGGTAACCCTGTACCGCCTCCAGCATTAACTGGCCCTCCTTTTGGCGACCCCCTGGACCTTACTCCCGGCAGGTTTAACTGGACGGGTGGCACAACCCTCAAAGATGACAAGCTTTATGTTGGCGATTTCTTCCAAGGTCGCGTCCAAGTGCTAAACGTAGAAGGCAGAAAGCAAGTACCGGAGCCAAGTTCAGCACTGAGTTTAGCATTGCTTGGATTTGGGGCTGCTACCGTCACATTGCGAAAACGTGGACAAAAAAAGCCAGTCTTCAGTTTAGAGAAGTAATTGCAAAAACAGTGTTGAGTTCTCATGCTTGATTAACAGTTTCGTAGGGTGCGTTACTCAGAGGCATAACCTACCACCTCAAGAATTTTGGTGCGTTACGGTTGGCTTTAACATCCCCTACGAAACTTTTCTAAAAATTTTCAGGTTATTAAATCCGGAATAAGGGAGATAAAAACTGGTTAACACAATTAAAGCCAACATCATTATCAAGGTGCTTCCAGGACATTAACAACTCATGCAAATTCTTATTTATTCATACAATTATCATCCAGAGCCAATTGGTATTGCACCTTTGATGACTGAACTAGCAGAAGGGCTGGTGAAGCGAGGCCACCAAGTGCGGGTAATCACTGGTATGCCTAACTATCCTCAACGCCAGATTTACGATGGGTATCGAGGTAAGTTATACGTTACTGAACAAAAAAATGGTGTCACCATTCAGCGTAGTTACCTGCGGATTAAGTCTAAACCTAACCTCGTAGATCGGTTACTGCTAGAGTTGAGCTTTGTTTTTACGAGTTTGCCACAAGCTCTTAAGGGCGAACGACCTGATGTAATTCTCTTAACAGTGCCGCCCCTACTAGTTTGTTTACCTGCAACCTTAATAGCTTGGCTATACAACTGCCCAGTAGTGCTGAATGTGCAAGATATCCTCCCGGAAGCTGCTGTGCGTGTTGGGCTAATTAAGAATAAGTTGATGATTAAAGCTCTGGAAGCTTTAGAGAAGTTTGCTTACCGAACTGCACATACCATTAGTGTAATTGCCGATGGCTTTGTAGATAATCTAATAAATAAAGGTGTATCGGCTAATAAGATTGCCTGCATTCCTAATTGGGTGAATCTAAATTTTATCCGCCCTTTACCGAAGGAGAATAACTCCTGGAGGGCTACCCATCAGCTTGATGATAAATTCGTAGTGCTTTATTCAGGTAATATTGCTCTGACGCAAGGTTTGGAGACAGTAATAGAAGCAGCAGTTCGCTTGCGTCATCTAAAAGAAATTGTCTTCGTCATTGCTGGTGAATCTCAGGCCCTCGAAAGGTTGCAAAAACATTGTCTGGCTTGTGGTGCAGATAACGTTTCGCTGCTACCATTGCAACCGCGAGAAAAACTACCACAAATGTTAGCAGCCGCAGATCTCGGCTTGATTGTGCAAAAGAGCAATGTAATTTCCTTTAATATGCCTTCTAAAATACCACTGCTGTTAGCCAGTGGCCGCCCAATTGTGGGTTCAGTTCCTTCTGCTGGTACTGCTGCCAAAGCTATCAAAGAAAGTGGCGGTGGCGTTATCGTTGAACCAGAGTCAGCAGATGCTTTAGCTGCGGCGGTATTGGATTTATATAATCAGCCGGAATTAGTAGCACAATTAAGCCGCAAGGGAAGAAAGTTTGCGGTAGAAAATTATTCCTTTGAGCAAGCGCTAGATCGGTATGAAGAGTTATTTGCTGATGTGATTGCCAAAGAAGCAACAACTTTGGATATCTTGCCCGAATTGACTTCCAACGAATCACTTGTTGATATTTGAAAATTGGGGACAGGAAAAATGCCTTTGAAATCCTCTTATTCAGATCAGCTTAAAAAAACTGACCAGAGCTTAATCGCCTTACTTAGCGATCGCATATCATTATTAGCAGCATCAGAACAACCTTCTTTAGATGAACAACTGGCTGATGTGGCTCCCCTCCTCGCCCAAGCTGGTATCCCTGAGTCTGTTTGGGCAACTGTAGTAAATAGTTGCCATGCTAGTCTGATTCCTAAATCTGCAACAAATCATGTCAGTTCCCGACAAATTACGATCATCGGTGGACGCGGCAGAATGGGAAGATTATTTAAAGAGCAGCTTTCGCTAGTAGGGCACAATGTCAGCGTTCTCGAACATGAGGATTGGGAATACGCAGATAAACTGTTGAGTCAGGCAGACTTAGTATTAATAAGCGTTCCCATTGAATATACGGTTGATGTTATCAAGCGTGCAGCCAAATATCTTGCCCCAACTACAGCTTTATGTGACATCACCAGCGTAAAGACTCAGCCAACTCAAGCGATGCTCGAACACCATTCCGGCCCAGTCATGGGTTTACATCCAATGTTTGGGCCAAATATCAAATCGTTTTCGGGACAAAAAGTGGTAGTCTGTCCAGGTCGAAACGATGAATCATTTCAATGGTTATTAGATTTTCTTAAAAGTAAAGGTGGTGAGTTAATTGTTTGTACGCCTGAAGAACACGATCAAATGATGGTGGTTATTCAAGCAACGCAGCATTTCTGTAGATTTAGCCTTGGTGTTTTCTTAGCACAAGTGAAAGTCGATGTAGAGCAGAGCTTAACAATGTCAACACCTAATTACCGTCAAGAAATTGATATTGTTAAACGTTTGTTTTCTCAAAATCCTAATTTATGTGTTGATATTATGCTAGCTACTGAAGAAAGGTGTAATGCAATTAGCTTTTTAGCTAATACTTACAGCCGATTGGCGAAACTGGTAGCTAGGAAAGATAGAGATGCATTAATTCAAGAGTTTGAAAATACTCAAAGCTTTTTTGAAGAAAAAATCAACGTTTTTATAAAGCCTTTAAATCCAACGATTCAACGAGATTTGAAACCACAAATGCACAGAAATATTAGCATTTGAAGAATGATAACTATGCTGATAGACATCTTTCACGATCCAGTTTGTCCCTGGTGTAGAATAGGGAAAAAGCATCTGTTTGATGCACTGGCAGAATGGCCAGAAAAAGAAGTTGATATTCGCTGGCATCCTTTTATGCTCGACAATACCATTCCTGCTGGCGGGTACGAATTTCGCAGCTTTATGCAAAATAGAAAAGGCATCAAACCAGAAGAGTTGCAATACCTGTTTGATAGTACGCGACGTGCAGGTGAGGCGGCTGGAGTCAAACTAGATTTTGACAAAATCCGTTTGGCTGTAAATACTAAGCTTTCGCACCGACTGATTACCCTCGCACCAGCAAAGGTAAAAAACGATGTTGTAGAAGCCATTTATAAAGCTTACTTTGAAGATGGTTTGAACATTGGAGATATCGAAGTTCTTATTGCCATAGGTAGAGCTTACCAAATGGACGCTAAAGAATTACGGCTACAATTAAGTGATGATGCTGCGGTTAAAGGTTTTGTAGCAGAATCAATATTTGCTCGTCCCAACGGTATTAACAGTGTGCCATTTTTCATCATTAATAATAAAGTCAAGATCAATGGCTCTCACTCGGTAAAAATGTTCCTTGAAGCTTTCAATCGTGCCACACTTGTAGATATATCAGCAAAAACATGGTAGTTGACATTAAGCAAAAAAGTAGATTTAGTCTGCAACCAATTCATCAACGTGTTTCGGTTACTTTCAACTATGAGGTTTACTTCACCCAAAATTTATTTGAGTTGAAAAATCCCACCTTAGCCCAAGTGATTACAGCAGATGGGGAGACAAAGCCGAAGAAAGTTGTAGCAATAGTAGACGCAGGAGTATTGCAGCATCAACCTGAATTGGTTAGGCAATTAGTAGCGTATACCAAGTTTTATGCAGAGATAGTAGCGATCGCAGCCGAACCGATGATCATTTCAGGAGGAGAAGCTGCTAAAAACGATGGTACTTTAGTAGAGCAAATCCAGCAATTGATTGAAGCAGCCGGATTATGTCGCCATTCTTATGTGTTAGCAATCGGTGGCGGGGCTGTATTGGATTTGGTTGGATATGCTGCTGCAACTGCTCACCGGGGAATTCGTCTAATTCGGATTCCAACAACGGTGTTAGCACAAAATGATTCTGGGGTTGGCGTGAAAAACGGCATCAACGCCTTTGGTAAAAAGAACTTTCTCGGCACATTTGCACCACCTTATGCAGTTGTAAATGATTCTGCCTTTTTGACAAGCTTAGACGATCGCGATTGGCGTTCTGGAATTGCAGAAGCCGTGAAAGTGGCGCTGATTAAAGATGCTAACTTCTTTGATTATATCCACTCTCACACCACAGCCCTGGTGCGGCGAGACATGGATACCATGCAACAAGTTATTTATCGTTGCGCCCAATTGCACCTAGAACATATTGCCAATAGTGGCGATCCTTTTGAAATGGGTTCGTCTCGCCCTTTGGATTTTGGACATTGGGCGGCTCATAAATTAGAGCATTTGACAAATTATCGCTTGCGTCATGGCGAAGCAGTTGCGATCGGTATCGCTTTGGATAGCACCTATTCCTATTTAGTAGGATTGCTGGATTGTTCAGAATGGCAACGGATATTAAGTACTTTATCAGCGTTGGGTTTCACTTTATATGTGCCAGAACTGGTTGAGAAGTTATCACAACTGGAACATCCCCATTGTCTATTCCGGGGTTTAACCGAATTCCGCGAACACTTGGGCGGAGAATTGACTTTAACATTATTACAACGCATTGGAAAAGCAATTGAAGTTCACAAGGTGGATTTGTTATTGTACAGGCAAGCAATATCGCTGTTGCGCGAGTTTTAGGATTCTTTTTCGTGGCAAGTGAGGGGTGAATTTTAAATGCATAGGCGCTTCTCTACGAGACGCTACGCGTAGCTTGCTTCCCCGTAGGGGTACGCCTTCCTCTAAGGTAGTAATGCAGAGATTTGCTATTAACTTGTGAAATAATCTACTACCTTTGAGGGAAGCAAATAACTTTAAACAGCACTATCAGGAAATGTACTAGAAGAGCAGTATAAAAAGCGAATAAATTGACACCTAATCGAAAAATTATTCAATGTCTTATCTGCTTAATATCTAGTAATCTTAAATAAGAAGCAAAAAGTTTTTCATTACATCTTTTAAAAAGAATATACAGGTTTGGATAATTTGAATTAAATTGACATCGGATTATCTGGATTTGTTTTGAATTTTAAGATAGTTATCAATAATGATTAAGGGCTGCTGACTAATAACTCTTCCAGAGAAATTCCCCATGATTTTTGATTCGCGTTCCTACAAAACCTTTGGCGGTGTAATTGTTTCTCGCTCCATCACAGAAGTTAAGATGGACACTGCCCTTGAAGATATTCTGTTCCGCTTAAATTCTCAGCGTGGAGGCTTGCTAAGGAGCAGCTATGAATATCCAGGTAGATACAAAAGATGGGCGATCGGATTTGTCAATCCACCATTAGAATTGACTACACAGGGAAATGCTTTTACTTTGATAGCGTTAAATGAACGTGGTCGGGTACTTTTGCCATTCCTTTTAGAGCAAGTATCTCAGTCAGAACAACTTGAGAAAGTTACCCTAGATAAGAACCATATCATCGGCTTTGTTAAAGCTGCGAAAAAATTATTTGCTGAAGAAGAGCGCAGTAAACAACCTTCAGCATTTACAGTTGTCCGTGAAATTTTATCCGCTTTTTCTAGTCAAGAAGACGAGCATTTAGGATTGTATGGTGCTTTTGGTTACGACTTAGTTTTTCAGTTTGAACCAATTACCCAACGTCTAGAACGTCCTACAGATCAACGTGATTTAGTACTTTATTTACCTGATGACTTGATAGTTGTTGACTACTATCAGCAACGTGCATTCCGTCTACAATATGAATTTGAAACAGTGCATGGCAGCACTAATGATCTTCCTCGAACAGGTGAGTCTGTAGATTATCGTGGAAAACATCTTCTCCCCAATCAAATTGCTGACCATAAAGTAGGCGAGTATGCCAAAAAAGTCGAGGGTGCGCTCGATTATTTCCGCCGAGGCGATTTATTTGAAGTAGTTCCTAGTCAAAACTTTTTTGAAGGCTATGAAGATGAACCGAGCAAACTATTTAACACCTTAAAAGAAATAAATCCTAGCCCTTATGGATTTATTTTTAATCTAGGTGGAGAATATCTGATTGGTGCATCTCCAGAAATGTTTGTGCGGGTTGAAGGTAGGCGGGTAGAAACTTGTCCCATTAGTGGCACTATTAGCCGGGGACAAGATGCTCTTGACGATGCGGTGCAGATTCGTCAGTTACTCAACTCCCACAAAGATGAAGCTGAGTTGACAATGTGTACTGATGTCGATCGCAATGACAAGTCCCGAATCTGCGAACCTGGTTCAGTACAGGTGATTGGTCGTCGTCAAATTGAATTATACAGCCACTTAATTCATACAGTGGATCATGTTGAAGGTACACTGCGATCGCAATTTGATGCCTTAGATGCCTTTCTTTCACATACTTGGGCAGTTACAGTCACCGGCGCACCCAAAAGAGCCGCAATAGATTTTATTGAACAGCATGAACGTAGCGCCCGACGTTGGTATGGTGGAGCAGTTGGCTATTTAAATTTCAATGGGAATTTAAATACTGGATTAATTCTGCGGACAATCCGATTAAAAGACTGCATCGCCGAAGTGCGAGTTGGCGCTACTGTCCTTTATGACTCCATACCCCAAGCAGAAGAGCAAGAAACAATTACCAAAGCTGCTGCTTTATTTGAGACGATTCGCCGTGTAAAGCAAACCACTCAGAAAATTGATGAACCTGCTTCCATCAAATTAACTAAAATCCTCCCAAGTGCGGAAGCTAGCAAACGCATCTTACTAATAGATTATGAAGATTCATTTGTTCATACCCTAGCCAATTACATTCGCCAAACTGGTGCGATCGTTACCACACTCCGTCATGGTTTTTCAGAATCATTATTCGATACAGAACGCCCTGACTTAGTTGTTTTATCTCCTGGCCCTGGTAGACCAAGTGATTTTGGGGTTCCCCAGACAGTCGGCGCTCTTCTTCATCGCAAAATTCCTATTTTCGGAGTTTGTCTGGGATTGCAAGGCATTGTTGAAGCTTTTGATGGACAATTGGGAGTCCTGAACTATCCCCAACATGGTAAATCCTCACGGATTTTCGTCACTGATTCTAATTCTGTGACCTTCAAAAATTTACCACAATCTTTTCCAGTAGGTAGATATCACTCATTGTTTGCCCTACCGCAACGTTTGCCAAAAGAACTCAAGGTAACAGCGATTTCTGATGACGACGTAATTATGGGCATTGAACATCAGACACTTCCCATCGCCGCCGTTCAGTTTCATCCAGAGTCAATCATGACTCTAGCGGGAGAAGTCGGTCTGGAAATCATTAAAAATGTTGTGCGTGCATATACACAATCATTAGTTAGAAGTTAGGAGTTAGGAGTTAGGAGTTGAGAATATGGAATTTCGAGAACTGAAATTCCTAACTCAAAAACTCTCATAATTAATAACTCATAACTCCTAACTATTAACTCCTAACTCTTAACTCCTCTCCCCACTCCCCTAGCATTTTATGACTAACCAAGTTGCCCCTCCCCGCCATATTCTTGAAGAAATTGTGTTGCATAAAAAGGAAGAAGTTGCACAAATGCAGCAAGAACTGCCTTTAGCTTCTTTGCGACAACAGTTAAATGCAGCACCGACTGTGCGAAATTTCTTGAATGCTTTGCAGGAAAATTCTAACCAACCTAGCTTAATTGCCGAGGTAAAAAAGGCATCACCTAGCCGTGGAATTATCCGCGCAGATTTTGATCCAGTAGCTGTTGCTCAAGCTTATGAACGAGGTGGTGCAGCTTGTTTATCAGTCCTGACTGACCAAAAGTTCTTTCAAGGTAGTTTTGATAATCTGCGAAGGGTGCGATCGCAAGTAGCATTACCCCTACTGTGCAAGGAGTTCATCATTGACCCCTATCAAATTTATTTAGCACGGACAGCAGGTGCAGATGCAGTCTTGTTGATTGCCGCTATTTTATCAGATCAAGAACTCCAAAACTTTTTGCGAGTGATTCACGATTTAGGCATGAATGCACTGGTGGAAGTCCATACCTTGGCTGAACTGGATCGGGTATTAATGCTTGACGACTTACGTTTAGTAGGAATAAACAATCGCAATTTAGAAGATTTTACCCTTGATTTAAGAACAACACAACAACTTTTAGCACAGCGCCAACAACAATTACAAAGTTTGGATATCACCGTCGTCAGTGAATCTGGACTGTATACACCTGCTGATTTATCTCTTGTTGCTGAGGCTGGTGCGCGTGCGGTTTTGATCGGAGAGTCTTTAGTTAAACAAAGCGATGTAGAACAAGCTGTGCGTACTTTGCTAAGACTTGATTCTCCCTAACCCTCCTTAAAATTAAAGCAAGCCTTTCTAAGGCGGTTGGGTGGATATTTGAGAAAATAAGTTTCTTGCAGAATGCGGGTAAAGGGGACATCTAAGGGGCAAGATTCCCTTTTCTCTTCCCCCTTAACCCTTTCTTTATTCCCTAACGGAGATAAAAAACTCATTCACGAGTATCAAAGCCTCAATGACAAAAAATTTAGGGTGAACATCGCTAATTGCTAAATGTTGATTCTTCCAGAACTATTAACTAATCATTAACTATTTTTCAGAATGACTTCTATCTCCTCTTCCTTTCAAACCTTACGCGATCGCCAACAGTGTGCTTTAATCCCTTTTATCACAGCAGGCGATCCTGACTTAGAAACCACTGCCAAGGCTTTACGTATCTTAGATCGCAATGGTGCAGACTTCATCGAGTTGGGTGTTCCCTACTCCGACCCTCTAGCAGATGGGCCTGTGATTCAAGCAGCAGCAACCCGCGCTTTGCAAAATGGCACGAAATTAGAGCAAGTGCTAGAGATGTTACAGGTGGTGAGTCCTAATCTAAAAGCACCGATAATTCTATTTACTTACTACAATCCCATTTTACACCGAGGTATTAAACCATTTTTAGGAAAAATTGCTGCTGCTGGCGTCCGAGGCTTGGTAGTGCCAGATTTACCCTTAGAAGAAGCAGAAGAATTAATCCAAACTGCTGCATCTTTCGGAATTGAGGTAATTTTACTTGTAGCTCCTACTAGTTCTAAAGATAGAATTGAAGCGATCGCTCATCAATCTCAGGGTTTTATCTACCTAGTGAGCGTTACAGGCGTTACAGGTATCCGCGCTCAAATTCAAGACCGCGTAAAGTATTTATTAACAGATTTGCGAAGCGTTACTGATAAACCCATCGGCGTTGGTTTTGGCATCTCAGGGCCAGAACAAGCACATCAAGTAAAGGAATGGGGTGCAGATGCAGTGATTGTTGGTAGTGCCTTCGTTAAAAAGTTAGCTGAAGGTAGCCCAACCGAAGGACTACAAGCTGTAGAAAAGCTTTGTCAGGAACTCAAAGCAGCAATTACTCAAGTATCCCTGCAACAAGTTGTTTCCGCAAAATAAAAAAGCTCTATTTTTTCTCTCTCTGCGTTCTCTGCGCCTCTGTGGTTCGATAAACCGCAAAGGCGAGGCAGCGCGGTCTTCTCCCAAAGGGAGAGGCTAGCGCCAAGGGGGTATCCCCCATGAGCGACTGCCGTCGCAAAGGTCGCAAAGGAAGAAATACAAAGGAAATCTTGGCTATGAAACTCCTGCTGAAATCTGTCAAAATATTAATTTATAGCTTACTTCTAGTTAGCGCCTGTGCTATTACAGTCTTCGCCCACGATCGCATTAACTACGGACAAGACAAGAACTATAAGTATGAAAATCTTCCAGGACAATACGCTCACTTAGCTGTAAGAAAGAACGTAACTGACCTGACATCAGCAGAGAAAACAGCCTTCGTCAAGGCAATCAAAACCTTAAAAACTACAATTCCCGCAGGTAGCAAGCTCAGTATTTACGACCAATTCGTTGCCATACATATAGGGGCAACACGCTTAATTCATAATCATAAAGGGCATTCCAATGCTTCCGTTGAGGAACTTGCTCATGAAAATGCCGCATTTTTCCCTTGGCATCGAGAATATATCCGCAGATTTGAACAAGCATTGCAAGCAGTAGACCCAACTGTTACTCTCCCATACTGGGATTGGACAGACGCTAAAGCACTTGATGTGATTTTTAACGATGACTTTCTTGGTTCTAACGGTCAAGGAGTAACCATCAAAATTCCAAATCAGGGAAACTTTACAGGCGGGCCTGTGAAATCTGGGGCTTTTGCTGCTGCAAATGGCTGGGTTATGAATCCAGTATTAAACATCGACCAAGATACCGGAACATCATTAGGTACATCACTTGTCCGCTTTCTACAAGCACCTCCTGCCAGTGATTACCCTGTGCCCAAAAAAGATGTTGAGCGTGCCCTTCGTCTTAATGACTACTCTCTATTTCGCCCTGCTTTGGAAGGATTTATCTCTGTAGATGAGCAGGGTAAAGTCACCCCAGGAGGATTCCTACACAACTATATTCATGGTTTCGTAGGTGGGGTACAGATAGACGCAAGCACAAGACCCGTAAAGTTTAAGGGTCTGGGTACCATGAGCAATATACCAAGTTCGCCATATGACCCAGTATTTTGGTTGAATCATGCGAACGCAGACCGCCTCTGGGCCCAATGGCAAGAGAACGGTCATCAAGGTAGCGATTTTTATCCTACTAATGGTCAGCCTTATGGACACAATCTTAAAGACCTAATGTGGCCTTGGGACGGCGGTATGTCTACCCCCAAAGCTACGGCGTTTGGAAATTTACTATCCCTATTACCAAATTTTGACTCTGACGATTTGGTGCGTCCTATAGACGTTTTGAATCACAGGACACTGGGTTATACCTACGAAACCCGTGACAATCAAACACAAAGAAGATTTTATCAGTGGAATAAGTTCTAAAAAGTTAGAACGAGAGTAAAAAATACTTGAACATTAAAGGATTTTCAACTGTGGTAAGCATCCAAGACATCAACGCTGTAATTTCAACTACGCCTGTGCTACCTGACCTTTTAGGCAGGTTTGGAAAATTCGGCGGTAAGTACGTCCCCGAAACCTTAATGCCTGCATTAACTGAGTTAGAAGCGGCATTTAATCAATATTGCAATGAGCCGAGTTTTCAAGCAGAACTGCAAAACTTATTGCGCGATTATGTGGGACGACCCAGCCCATTATATTTTGCTGAACGTTTGACAACAAACTACGCTAGACCAGATGGCACAGGGCCACAAATTTATTTAAAGCGTGAGGATTTGAATCATACAGGCGCTCACAAAATTAATAATGCTTTGGCTCAGGTGTTACTAGCTAAACGCATGGGTAAGCAACGGGTGATTGCAGAGACGGGTGCAGGTCAGCACGGGGTTGCGACTGCAACTGTATGTGCTAGGTTCGGTTTGAAATGTGTAATTTACATGGGCGTTCAGGATATGGAACGCCAAGCCCTGAACGTGTTCCGCATGAAATTAATGGGGGCAGAAGTTCGTCCAGTAGAAGCAGGTACGGGAACTCTCAAGGATGCAACTTCTGAAGCAATTCGGGATTGGGTGACGAATGTAGAAACAACCCATTACATCCTGGGTTCTGTTGCTGGCCCTCATCCCTACCCAATGATTGTCCGTGACTTCCACGCGATAATTGGTGTAGAAACTCGCGCTCAAGCTCAGGAGAAATGGGGAGGATTACCAGATATTCTACTGGCTTGCGTGGGTGGAGGTTCCAATGCGATCGGCTTATTCCATGAGTTTGTGCATGAACCCTCGGTGCGCCTAATCGGAGTCGAAGCGGCGGGTGAAGGTGTAGATACAGAAAAACACGCTGCTACCTTGACAAAAGGAAAAATAGGTGTATTGCACGGTGCAATGAGCTATTTACTGCAAGATGATGATGGTCAAGTCATCGAAGCCCATTCAATTAGTGCCGGATTAGACTATCCCGGCGTTGGCCCTGAGCATAGTTATTTAAAGGATCTTGGTCGCGCCGAATATTACAGTGTTACCGATAAACAAGCGTTAGATGCACTCCAAAGGCTTTCGCAACTAGAAGGGATTATCCCAGCCTTAGAAACTGCTCATGCGATCGCATATCTCGAAACCCTTTGTCCTCAGTTAGAAGGCAACCCCCGCATCGTCATTAATTGTTCGGGCAGAGGTGACAAGGACGTGCAAACCGTCGCCAAAGTCCTTATTCCTTAATTTTCTCTTCTTGTCATTAGTCATTTGTCCAAAGTCCAATCGTGAATGACTAATGATCCAATGACTAATGACCAATGACCAATGACTAATGACAAATATGATAGCTGTAACTAAAACTCAACTTGACAACATCCCCGTCACTCCTGAGTTCTACAACTGGTCAGCTTTATTGCAACAGTTGTTGAATCGGCAATCGTTGACGGTTCCCCAAGCTGCGGATCTAATGCAAGGTTGGCTCACAGATGCCATTCCTGATGTCCTATCAGGAGCAATTTTAGCCGCAATTCAAGCTAAAGGCGTATCCAGCGAAGAATTAGCTGGAATGGCTAGCGTCTTACAATCCCAATCCCCAATCCCCAGTACCCAATCTTTAACTCCCCTAATAGACACCTGCGGAACTGGTGGAGATGGCGCTTCCACTTTTAATATTTCTACTGCTGTTGCCTTTGTCGCTGCTGCCGCCGGGGTCAAGGTTGCCAAGCATGGCAATCGTTCCGCATCTAGCAAGACTGGTTCGGCTGATGTGCTGGAAGCTTTGGGTATAAATCTCAACGCCACTCCTGAGAGAGTGCAAGCCGCAGTGGGTGAAATCGGAATCACCTTTTTGTTTGCTCCAGGTTGGCATCCTGCACTCAAAGCGATCGCAACTTTGCGAAAAACTTTGAAGGTGCGGACTGTTTTTAACTTGCTCGGCCCGCTAGTAAATCCCATGCGACCAACGGGGCAAATTATTGGTGTGAACGACCCGCTTTTACTAGAGGAGATTGTTCAAGCTTTATCCCAATTGGGATGTCAGCAAGCGATCGCACTCCACGGACGCGAACGTTTAGATGAAGCTGGTTTGGCAGATGTCACTGACTTGGCTGTACTCCAAGATAAAAAAGTGCGTTCTCTAACGCTCAATCCTCAAGAACTTGGTTTGAGTTTCGCACCAACTGCGGCGTTGTGCGGTGGAGATGTCGAAGAAAATGCCGAAATCTTGAAGGCAGTTCTCCAAGGTAAAGGCACTCAAGCGCAGCAAGATGTAGTCGCTTTAAATACAGCTCTCGCGCTGCAAGTTGGTGAAGCGATTGATGGGGAAACTGATGTTTTAGCAGGTTGTGTTAAGGGTATTGCCCTTGCCAAGGAAATTCTGCAAAGCGGCGCTGCTTGGACAAAACTAGAACAACTTGCTGAATTTTTGCACTAATTCCCAAGGTAAGGGCACAGCATTGCTGTGCCCCTACGAACGGACTGTATTACACCCAAAAACTATACGGAAGAAAAATAGATGATTATCATACTTAAGAGCGGTACGCCTGTTGAAGAAATTACTCGCATCAGCCAAGAAGTGAGTGAGACTTGGGGAGTCACGGTAGAAAAAAGTGTTGGCACTCATAAAGTTGTGCTGGGGCTAATTGGTGATACCATTAGCATCGATAAATTACAGGTTCAAGAGTTCAGCCCTTGGATTGAGCAAGTATTACGAGTGCAACAACCTTTCAAGCGCGTAAGTCGAGAATTCCGACATGGAGAAGCCAGCGAAGTTGTTGTACCAACACCTAACGGTGATATCTATTTCGGCGAAAATCATCCAATCGTAGTAGTCGCCGGGCCTTGTTCCGTTGAAAATGAAGCGATGATTGTCGAAACGGCAAAACGGGTGAAGGCAGCAGGAGCGCAGTTTCTGCGTGGCGGAGCTTACAAACCCCGCACTTCACCTTATGCGTTTCAAGGTTATGGTGAAAGCGCTTTAGATTTATTAGCAGCAGCGCGGGAAGCTACTGGTTTGGGTATCGTCACAGAACTCATGGATGCTGCTGATTTATCAGCAGTGGCGAAAACCGCTGACATAATCCAAATCGGAGCGCGAAATATGCATAACTTTTCGTTGCTCAAAAAGGTAGGCGCTCAAGATAAACCTGTGCTACTGAAGCGGGGAATGTCTGCCACAATTGACGAGTGGCTGATGGCGGCAGAATATATTTTGGCATCTGGAAATCCCAATGTGATTCTTTGTGAACGGGGAATCAGAACCTTTGATGGCAAATATGCTCGGAATACTTTAGATTTATCGGTGCTTCCGGTATTGCGATCGCTCACCCATTTACCAATTATGATTGATCCCAGTCATGGTACTGGTAGGTCTGAATATGTTCCATCGATGGCAATGGCTGCGATCGCAGCTGGTACAGATGCTTTAATGATTGAAGTTCACCCCAATCCAGCTAAAGCTTTATCTGATGGGCCTCAATCTCTCACTCCTGATAAGTTTGACCGCTTAGTTCAAGAAATGTCAATTCTGGGCAAAGTAGTTGATCGCTGGTCTACACCTGCATTTGATACCATCGGTGAAAGCCGCATTCTCTTCACACCAGAACTATCAAAGTAGATAGACCGTAATCTAAAACGATTTTTTGCAAATGGTTAAACCTGATCAACAGATTCTTTCATCTAGAAAATCCGTTGATCAGGTTTTCATCTACCCCGCCCTGCTTACATAGAGGGCGGGATTTTCAAATGGATTTCTCACAAGTAGAAATCTGGGTTATCCCTCTTCTGTCATTCTCCAAAAACTTTTGCCATTTCTGAATTCTAAAGCTTTTGTATAGCCTGCGCTCGCGCAATTCTTTTCTAATACACAGAATACAAGATCAATTTTTTTCTAATAGTATAGCTTGTATTGGTTGCCTCATGGGGCTTCTAGCGATCGCCCTCCCGGAAAGTGACAGAAGAAGGGTAATAAGCAATTAAACAAACATGATATTAGAGGGTTAACAAACAGATAGTGATTGCAGCGTCTGTAATGAGTTTTATTACTTGCGATGGTTTCAAGTTAAATAAACTTGTATTTAAGATTACAGATAATGAAAAACTAGATTTGTGTGGAATTAATTTTCCTCGGCTATCAAGGAGTAATAATGGTTTTAAGTCAATCTAAACGTGCTGTAGGCGTATTTACTCATCGTCGAGATGCAGAACAGGCACTACATGAGTTGAGAGATTCTGGCTTGGCTATGGAAAAAGTATCTGTAGTTGTACAGAATACAGATCGCAATCATGAGATTGCCGATGATGAAATTAAAGAGCGCACTGGTGATAAAGCCGACGAAGGTGCAACAGTAGGAGGGCTTTCTGGGGGCGCTGTTGGTGGGTTGACTGGTTTATTAGTAGGTCTTGGTACTTTAGCAATCCCTGGAGTTGGTCCAATAATGTTGGCTGGCGCAGCTGCAACTGCTTTAGTTACAACCCTTGTTGGTGCAAGTATTGGTGCTGCTACTGGGACTTTTGCTGGTGCGCTTGTTGGTTGGGGAATATCGGAAGACCAAGCTAGAGCATATAACGAGCGAGTAGAGCATGGACACTATTTCATAATCGTGGATTGTACATCTTTTGAAATTGCTAAAGTAGAAGCAATCTTACACCGTTGGGGTATTGAAGAGTTTGGCATTTACGAGCCTCTTAATAGTGAGCAACTACCTACAAATTATTTGACCACGAGGACTTCTGCAACTGCCATGACTAATAAAAGTGGCATTTTGGCCAAGTATGCTATTAGTTACTTTAATAGCATAAATAATGCTATAACCGCAATTAACGATATGTATGCCGCAGGTTTTTCAGCAAACCAAATTTCCTTAATTTGCAAAGACTTTTCTCAATTGATTGGGTCAATTGATGTTAATTTAAGTGAGCGTTTTGACGCTATGAGGCTAGGAATAGCAGATGAGTGGGCACGCTTTTACAACGAACAAATTGCTCAAGGCAATTACATACTTATCGTTAGTGGCACAGACAATGAGCTTGAATCGGCTAGCTTAATTCTGGGCAATTATGGGGTTCAAGAATGTCAAATTTATGACCCCATGTTAATCCGTTCTTGAAAACTAGTAACGGAAAATCTAACATTTTTGTTAAAGCAAACAAATATACAGCAATACTTTCAATCGACTCTAGTCTTTAGCTGTATCTGTTACAGATGATAATTAAAGCCAAAAACTAAGTATTTCAAAGGTGTCAAAAGAGGAAAATACTCTTAATAAAGATTAAATAGAGCAATTATTTAATAATATTCCGCCCGGTTTCCGGGCGAATATATAACTAAGCAATTGTAATAGCTAGATTACTTCATCTAAATCTCCTCAGGAATTTAGAAATGTAATTAATAGCCTTCGATAGTATAACCAGCAGATTGAACTATTTGTTTAATTGTCTCTTCAGAAGCCGCAGCGTCTACAGTTACGGTTTTTGCATTAACATCCACATTTATTTTGGCATCAGATTCCATAGTCTGAATAGATTGAGTTATTTTCTTAGCGCACTCATCACCTTTGATATCCGGAACTTTCAATTTAATTGCCATTACTTACCTCAGTACATCAACTGGAATTTATATTTATAAATATCATAATGGTTGATATAATTAGCGCACATCTTACTAGAGTGAGGTAATTGAGTATCCAAAAGATAGTAATAAATAATAGTTATAGTTAGATTATCTTTGACAAATTTTGTAGGTAATGAAATTAAATAAAATACCAGAATATATAAAGTTATTTATGAAAATCCACTAAGTACCACTAACTTCTAAAAACCCGCTTTTTAGTTTGTTTTAAAGACTCCAGTAAACATTGCAGATTCTCTTATAGTTGTTCCCGTTGTTCTCCAGCACTGTCTAAACATACAAGCATCTATACGTAAGTCACGAAACCTTATTGTCTGTGGTTTTTACTTTATTTTTATGCTCCAGGTCTTTCTGTCCAACTTTTACGGCATATATATATTCAAAAAACAACTATATTATGGAGTATATCGACTATGGGCTTCACAACAAAAACCTTTAGTGATGCGATTGTAGCAGAAGTGTTACATGGCTGATCCCTATGCTTATCGGTAGATGCCCTTGTTAACTTCGTTGTGTCAAGAAAGTGACTCCCGTGATTTAGTTGAAAAAAGTATAAAGTATCGGGCTACCTATTTTTTTTGAGTTCGTGCATACTTCTCACAACCTTTGTTACTAAATTTCTGGGTGTAAATCTGACGCTTTCAGTTAATAGCTTATTTCTTATACCAGGAACAACAACGGTTTTGTTTGTCATCAAGCCCCGATAACCAATTTTAGCAACGGTTTGCGTATCCATCATTCTCTTGACGTTAGCAATCTTTGAATCTTCCATTGCAGCAGTTTGTTGAAATTCCGATGCTGTTGGCCCTGGACAAAGAACAGTCACGCTGACACCTGTGCCCTGTAATTCATTAGCGATCGCTTCTGAAAATGATAACACATAGGCTTTAGTAGCAAAATAAACTGCCATTAAAGGCCCTGGTTGAAAAGCAGCCGCTGAGGCCACATTTAATATTTTTCCATAGTCTTGCTCAACCATATCCTTGAGAAATAGCTTTGTTAAATGAGTTAGACTCACCATATTTACCTGAAGCATTTGCAGTTCAATATTGAGGTCTGTTTCGCTAAATGCTCCATAAGTACCAAAGCCAGCATTATTAACCAGCACATCAATCTTGATGGATGCTTGCTGTAGTTCTGCGAAAATTTCTTCTGGGGATGTTGAGATAGATAAATCCTTAGTTAGAATTTTCACAAAAATGCCAAATTTTTGCGGGAATTCACCTATAATTTCACTAAGTTTTTCTTCATTCTTATCCACTAACACCAGATTATAACCATGACGAGCAAAAATCTGGGTTAATTGATAGCCTATCCCACTAGCTGCTCCTGTAATTAGAGCAGTTTTTTTTTTCCGGCTTTCAGATGTTTTATTCATGCTAAAGAATGACGAACGTGAGTTAATTAATTTAAGTTTTATAAATTTAGCTACAGCAATATACAGCAGTTTTCTAAGTTCTACATTTTGTATCTTACTTACTTCCAATCTGCTGTATAATTTTTGCTATAGCTATTTTTATGCGGACAATAAATGATGCTATCCACCTGAAATGAGTATGCTTCAATCAAGCATATTAGACGCAAATATAAAAATCTGTATCTATATAGACAAGAGCAAAAATATTTAATATAGTCATCAATGCTACAGCAAATGTTATTATGCCAGCTACAAAGAGAACGCTTTATGAGTTTCAATCCCTAATAGGGATTTTGATTAATTGCAATAGGAAATTGGTTTTGGTGGCATTGTTTCAGAATGGTTTCAATCCCTAATAGGGATTTTGATTAATTGCAATAATCAACGCTTTTTGAAGGTTTTTGGGCGTTGTATGTTTCAATCCTTAATAGGGATTTTGATTAATTGCAATCTCACTCACATGAGTAGAAATGGCGTGCCACTGCGGTTTCAATCCCTAATAGGGATTTTGATTAATTGCAATCTGAGCATCGGTATAAGGGCAAGTTAAAGTATAGGTTTCAATCCCTAATAGGGATTTTGATTAATTGCAATCAGAAATAGAAGCAAAGGGTGCTTCAAGTACTGCGTTTCAATCCCTAATAGGGATTTTAATTAATTGCAATAAGAGTTACCCTCTGGGAATACATAGGTAAAATAGAGGTTTCAATCCCTAATAGGGATTTTGATTAATTGCAATTAGTTTAGAAAAAAGAATACTTTTTAGAAGATTGGTTTCAATCCCTAATAGGGATTTTGATTAATTGCAATCTAGTGAATCAGTACACTACTTGGTTTACGAGTGCGTTTCAATCCCTAATAGGGATTTTGATTAATTGCAATGGTTGATCAGCGTAGACAGTACAAAGACAGGCTGACGTTTCAATCCCTAATAGGGATTTTGATTAATTGCAATCGAAACGTCGCTCCGGTGTTGGATTACCGTAAGTAATGTTTCAATCCCTAATAGGGATTTTGATTAATTGCAATCAGTATGACTAGGAACATGGGGCGTAACCTGCGTGTTTCAATCCCTAATAGGGATTTTGATTAATTGCAATTTGATATACGCAAATGCTACCAAGACAAGAAAGATGTTTCAATCCCTAATAGGGATTTTGATTAATTGCAATTTATTTTAGTTCCTATAAATATTTACGAGTCATTTGTTTCAATCCCTAATAGGGATTTTGATTAATTGCAATGACTACCGGGTTATCTTGAGGGTTACTTGGGGATGTTTCAATCCCTAATAGGGATTTTGATTAATTGCAAATGATTCCCGTAGCGTGTACGTGTATAAATGCGCGGTTTCAATCCCTAATAGGGATTTTGATTAATTGCAATGCGGGAGCCTGAAAGCCAAGCTATATTTAGTTTTCAAGGTGCGGTTGCGCGATTCTAGAGCCATCATAGCATTAGAGAATTTGTTTGGAAAGAGTGCCGGAAAACCTTAAAGGCTGAAACTAACCTTTTGTAAGCATTTCAAAGATTGCGCGGATGACGATTGGTGAATTAGCGGGGTGAAACGCTTCCTGGTGTTGAGATAGAAGCACTTTTTCAGGGCTGTAGAATTTGTACATCTACCCTTCCGCGCACATAACCACCACAGGTTCTGCGAAAATCATGAATGTTAGCTTTATCTCAGCGATCGCCTATATTATTATGCGTCACTATTTTGTCTAGGTTAACGCATAGGCGCTTCGCTTAAAATCGCTGACCTGTAGTCACTTCAAATCTAACTTCTCCTTGGTCGCTAATTCCTAAATCGCCTCGAATCAGCCCAAAGGATGAATTGACTCGCAATCCTAAGCCATAACCAAAGCCACTTCCAGGTTTGTCTCGCAGCACTCCTGGTTCTCCTAGCACGGTTTCGCTAGAGCCGAAATCTGAGGCTAAGTCAGTAAAGAGAACTCCCCCTATTGACTGAAAAAGTGGAAAACGATATTCCACCGAAGCTAAACCATAACTCCGACCACTGGCAACTTTACCATAACCGTAACCTCTGACAGAATCTAGTCCACCAATATTAAAGGCATCAGCTGGTGGAAAGTCTCCAATAGTCGTACCAATTTGTAAGTTAATAGCCAACATTTCTGGATTGTCGGTTGGTCTACCATTACCTATCCAACTGACTGGTAAATACTGAATATAGTCTCCTTGTAGACGGTTGCTAGAAATATTGCCCAGTCCAATGGGAATCGCTTGTTCTGTGCTGAAGGTGAGGATTGATCCTTGAGTCGGATTGTCTCGGCGATCGCGTTGATCTCTGGATACAGCAAATGATACTGTAAATAGGTCATCAATTCCAGTACCGCTAACAGATAGGGGACTCCCTAATCTATCGACCTGTGCAACGTTATATTCTTGATCGCGTAGGCTAATCCGGGTATAGTTGAGAGCCACGGTTGTATCCCAGTCATCAAAAGAGCGTAAAAGTCCTACAGAACCGCCAAACCTTCCCTCTCGCACTTTGTCGCCGTTAGACAATCTAATATCTTCGTTGAAAGTTCCCGATATATTTCGACTACGGAAACCTCTAATGCTATACCCTAAGCGGTTTGGTTCTTCAGGACGATAACGACTAGTGAATTGACCATTAAACTGGACATCTTTAGTGCTAAACTGCACAGTTGTATCTAATTTATCATTCAGACCGCTAATATTTGCATCTTTGTAACCGACCCGTCCGAATAGCCCAACATCTTCATTATTACCGCCTCCTAAAATGAAAGAAGGGAAGTTACGCTCTTTAATTTCATAAATGATATTAATACTAGAAGCATCTTCTTCAGAGTAAACATTGACTTGATTAAATGACTCTAATCTCCTCAATCGTTGTAAGTCTGCTTGAAGTAAATCCTCACGGAATACCTGACCTGGTTTGAGTTTCAGCAAACCAATGATAAAATCTGTCTGAGTCCGCCCCTTGATTGGCTGACCTTTATCATCAAACAATTCATCTTTCCCATTAATAAAACGAATCTGGATGTTTTTGACAACTTTTTGGGAAATTTCAAACGTCTGGCTATCTCCTAGAGTTGTTCCTATATAATCACCATATTTGGCATAACCTCCTTCTATATGAATCGTAGCTTTTGGGGTCACAATACCACTAGCCTCATCTTGAGTAAGAGGTTGCGAGTCTGCAAGAACCTGTGGATTTTCCCCACCCATTAACATTACTGCGATCGCAACTACAGTTATTTGAACTCGCATATTAGAAATCCGTTAGTGTTATTAAGTTTACAGCATAGATCGGATCTCTTGTGCGTAAGTTCTAGATCAATCTTGCTATTGTTATCCCAAAAACGGTTGCTTGTTTTGCCAGCACTCAGTATAATCTCTCAGACTATTTTCAAATTGCGATGACCTCCGGCGGGTCGTTACGCCATCGCTCTTGATAAAGTCCTCAAAAGTTTAGAAGTTGCGCTGCTGCTAGGAGAGGGTATAGTCTGGGAAATAGAACCTCTTCCCGAAAGCTATGACAGAGAAATACTCAGATTTAAAGCTCTTGTTTGGCTTTTTTATAGATAATTAGAATGGGGAATTATCTGCTAAATCCACTTACACATAAAAAGCCATGAGAGAAAAACCTAAACAACAAATGCGTATATGGGCGATGTTGTGTCATTTCTCGGCTTTGTTAGGGTGGATATTATTGTTTTCTTTAGTGTTTATTGGTATTCCTGTATATTTACCCCTAAATCTTTTAGTTCCAGTTCTAATTTGGCGATGTAAAAAAGTACAGTATCCCTGGATTGATTTACAAGGAAAGGAATCTATAAATTTTCAAATTTCTTTAACATTATATACCTTTATTGTCATAGCAATATCCTTAATTTTGCTGTTAACTAGCTTTAGTGTGGCAGTAACTACCAATGGTTCATTTAATGAAATAAAAACTACTTTAGATAGTTTATTAACTGTACTTATGTCACTAGTCTTATTCAAATTGGTATTACAATCGTTTATAGTGACCTTTGCTGCTATTAAAGCTTACAATGGGGAGCATTATCGTTACCCATTGACTATTAGAGTTTTACGATAGAAAAGTGTGATAACACTTATTCCGAACGAAAAATATCACAGAAATCAGGGAATAAAAATTATATGATTGGAGTTGCGATCGCAGGCACTGGATTTGGTAAAAAAGTCCACATACCGGGATTTCAAGCACATCCTCAAACTGAGGTAGTTGCTGTTTATCACCGAGATATAAATAAAGCTAAAGCCATAGCAGAATCCTATAATATTCACCACGCCTCCGACTCACTTGCTAATATTGTGGCATTACCAGAAGTGCAAGCAGTCAGTATATCTACACCGCCATTTTTGCACTATGAAATGGCAAAAACCGTATTGCAAGCTGGGAAACATTTATTACTAGAAAAACCCACAGCGTTAAATGCAGTTGAAGCTAAAGAACTTTATCAGTTAGCTAAAGCAAAAGGCGTTATTGCGACTGTAGACTTTGAATTTCGCTTTGTACCAGCATGGCAGTTGTTTGCTGAACTATTATCAGAAAATTATGTGGGTAAGTTGCGCCTAATTAAAATTGATTGGTTAGGTTCTTCTCGTGCTGATACTTCACGCCCTTGGAATTGGTATTCTGACAAGGATAAAGGAGGCGGTGCATTGGGATCTTTGGGTTCTCACGCCTTTGATTACATTCACTGGTTATTTGGGCCAGTCCGTAGATTAAACGCCCACTTAACTACTGCGATTCCCACACGAGTCGACCCTGTTAGTGGGGAATATAAGCCAGTTAATACAGATGATAACTGTATATTAACCCTAGAATTAGCGAATGGTACACCTTGCCAACTTTCTATTAGTGCAGTTGTTCATGCACCCAGAACCCATTGGGTAGAAGTATATGGCGATCGCGGTACATTAATTGTGGGCAGTGAAAATCAAAAAGATTATATACATGGTTTTCGTGTTTGGGGTTCCCAGCCAGGTAAACCTTTAACAGAAATAGAAATACCGAATCGGTTAATTTTTCCCAAAAATTATGCTGATGGGCGCATTTCAGCATTTATCCGCGTAGTAGACCAATGGGTGCAAGGAATTGACCGCAATCAAGAAATTACACCATCGCTACGAGAAGGAATTTATTCTCAGCTGTTGATGGATTTATCCCATGAATCTCATACAAAAGCAAGTTGGGTAGATGTACCAAGCTTGGAAGAGTTTATTAGCAACTAAAGAGAAAATGAGCAAAACTCCCCGCATTCGTATCCCGCCAGAAGTGAAGAAATATGTTTTTCAACATTACAAATATCAATGCTAAAGCTGCGGCAAAACTACTGGAGAAACTAACCTCAGTATTGACCATATCATTCCCCTTTTTCGTGGTGGTCAAAATGATATTAGCAATCTACAAACCCTCTGTTTAACGTGCAATCAGCAGAAATCAAGCAACGTTGATTCCCGCTTCCAGCAATATTTTAAACTTTAGGTTAGGATTGGATGAGCTATTAATTTCTCACGATTCATGCCTCAAAATCACAATAGCAATTCTCTCAGATTCTTCAATATTAAAACTACGATTCTCTATCTCTTCGCGGTCATAGCTGTTTTAGTAGTATCCTTTCCTTGGTTATATGAGATTAAAACGAAAGCTGGGATCGATATATCACGTAGCCGCCATGCAGGAACCTTTTTTGAGAAACATACCCACGGACTTTTCAGGTGTGAGTGGCTTTATCCCTATCATTGCGATCGCTAGTTAAGTAACCTGAGTTCGGGATAATAAATCCTCAAAACCCTTGATTTGTCATTGTTCGGTCCAAAGCTCTGTTTTAATCTATTCTCAATCTGACTTTTCCCGTTAAGTCATGAAACAACTAAGCAACAAGAGTTTCAGACTATATTTTATTCTCAATAAATTAAGATTACTGACAATTGCGAGAGAATAGGGCTTTGGGCTAGGGGAAAAGTCAAGCGATGTCTGCGACAAGCTGCAAAGCATCTACGCTCAATCAAGGAGATAACGGGAAAAGTCAGCACCAGTTTCCGTATAATACATGGGAACTCTCTACAAGAACCAGGATCATCCTTGGTATGTTGAAAGCAATCGCACTAACGACCTCTATGAAAAATCTAGCTCTACTATCTGCTACAGCCCTGACTACCACGTTTGGCTTAGTTTTTGGAACAATGCAAACCGCCTCTGCAATAAATTGGAACTGGAATTATTCTGGTACTGGTATAGAGGCAAACGGAACTTTCACCACTAATGACACCCCTAACGAATTAGGTTATTACTTAATTTCTGGAATTACAGGTACACGTAATGGTGAAACAATTACTGGTTTACAACCCGCAGGGACTCCAATCCCAGGAAACGAACCTTTTAATGTTGATAATTTAATTAGTCCTAATAGTCAACAGTTAACGGGTGATGGTTTTGGTTATTCCACATCAGGAGGAAACTTTGTGAGTCCTTTTTTTGCTAGTTTCTTGCCGACACCTGGTTATTTAGAGGTTTTTTCTGCACCACCGTTGACACCAGGTTTTGAAAATTTGGGAACAGAAGATAGTGAATTACCCATTAGGTTTTCTGCAACTATAATCAGTGTCCCTGAACCCACATCTATCGTGACCTTACTTGCTCTCGGCACTTTTAGCACACATTTAGTATTGAAACGTAAAAAGCTATCCAAATTAACTGATAATAAGCTCGAAAAAGTTTCTTAAAACCATCAGCGAACGCAGAAAAGATGGCAATAAGTCAACACAAGCAACCTTAAGGAATACTTATCAGAACCCGAACTCAGGTTAAGTAAAAGAAATTAAAAAGAAAAGGGGAAAATTTTCCCCTTCTCTCTACGTGAAATTTTTATCTCAACTGACTTAACCGAATTTGATATAACCTCGTTCCCAATCTTTAACTAGGAACGAGGTTCTGATTTAAGTTGACAGCAATGCATGGCTGTGATGCGCTACATCCCTAACTGATTTGAGATCACGCTAACATCAACGGCTAACTTTTTGCCCAACTTGAGCAACTGAAGACACTGATTATCTGCTTCATTCCCAAGGCTAGTAATACACACAGGCGCTATCTGACTTTGCAGACAACTAAAATAGAGTTCTTGCGATCGCTGTAGAGAAACATCAATATTTAGTTGATCCCCGACATCAATCAATCGTTCCAATAGCTGGATATCTGCATTAAAGCTACCATTGGCATCGTGCAACAATTGCCAGAGCGATCGCGCAATTAACTGTTCTAACGTCTGCCTACCATCGGGAATATTCAGCCGACAACGCAGATGTTTTGCTTCAGTAGCGATCGCTTCTAATTCTAATATGTGACTCCAACTCTTTTGGGGATCAGCGATATCTTGCTCAAGCGACCGCAATGTCATCAAACAGCGATGCCCCAAAGCAATATCGGCTGCTACCTGCAATTCTTGCGGTACTGCTATTTCATCTCGATGAAACGCCATCAGCACACCATAATTATCACGGTACGCTTGGGTATACAACTGTCCTAAACGTGTCAGCGTTTCCTGACTAAGCAGCCCCATAATCCGGTGGCGTTCTTCAGCAAATAGATTTTGCAAGTTGAAAGCTTCTTCGCCAAATAGCTGTGTCATCGCCAAGATAGTATGAGCTGCACTAGCTTGTTTTAGTGCGCCGAACAGCTTTTCTTTTAATTGGCTGTAGTCACGCCGCCCAGTAAATTGTTGAATACAGCAATGGAAATCCCAGCCTCCCAAATGGAGAACCGCAAATACCAAATGTTCGCTTTCCCAAGTAATCTCTGATACCAGCTTTAAATTCCCCACAGCCAGAGTTAGCGATCCCATGCGTTGCAGTTGGTAATCTAGCTCATTAGCAGCGTAGCAATAAACCTTTTTCTGGTAACGCTGAGACTGTTTGTCCGCAGCATCTTTTCTAGGCAAAGAATTGTGCGTTTCTGCTGGTTTGTGATTGGTAAATAAGGAAGTAATGGCGTAATGGGCTGCTACTTGCTTAAAGCCAAGCTGGGCAGTTAACACGAGTTGCCGATAAATTTCGCCACCGTGTTTGAAGTCATCCACATTGCTGGGGGCTAAACCAAGACGTTTGACGAAGCCCTTTTCCAACTGCACACCAGCCACTTCCCCTGCCAATTCCAAAGCACGGGCGGCGTAGCGCAGAATTTGTGTCCCCTCTGGACGGGAAATTTCTTCAAAAAACCAACCGCAACTAGTGAACATCAACAAAGCGTGACGCTGCATTTCCAATAGCCGTAGTGCGTCTACTTGTTCGGCTGCGGTTAGTTTGTGGGTTTGATGACGGGCTAGGAAACGGTTGACATTGGTAGCAGTGCGATCGCGCATTACTTGGATATATTCATCTCGTGCTTGCCAGGGATCACGAAATAATTGCTTACCATGTTCTTCATACACCTCAGTTAGCTGATCCCGCAGCCAATTTAGGGCATCCCGCAGGGGACGACGCCATTTCTGATGCCAAATGCTGCCTTCTCCACCGCAACCACAGTCATCCTGCCACCTATCTACACCGTGGGCACAACTCCAGGCTGTGACTGATTTTAATTCCACTTCCCAACCGGGAGAATTTAAGCTGAGGTAATGGGCAAAGTTCGTCACCGTCCAACCCTGTTGAGGAAACTCTTTAGTAAAGGCGTAGGCTAAAGTTTTTTCAGTTCCCTTCTTGTGATGTCCGAAGGTTTCGCCATCCGTTGCCACAGAGATTAACTGTGTTGGCCGATGATCCCCACGCACAGCCGAACCGATACGTCCAGCAAAGCGGCTAGCATTATAAACAACATCACTAAAACCCATATCCCGCGATATCGGGCCATCGTAGAAGAAGATATCAATGTAGGGGGAGGAGTGGTTACTATCCCCATTCCCCTCTTTGATTGCACTCAGAGGTGAAGATGAAGTGTCTAGTGTGGGCTTCAAATAACAACGATAGGGACGGGTGGGATCAATCTGACTACCACCGACTTCGTGCCATTCAGGATTGGGATGATCTTCAGTGGGGACAGGACGACAACGCAGTGCTTGAGATGGTGCAAGGATAATAAAGCGAATACCCTCAGCAACAAGAGCTTCTAGGGTGGCATAATCCACACCTGTTTCTGCTAACCACATCCCTTCGGGATCGCGGCCAAAGCGAGAGCGGAAGTCTTCTTTACCCCAGCGAATTTGGGTATATTTGTCGCGTTCGTTTGCCAGAGGCATGATGATGTGATTGTATACTTGCGCGATCGCATTGCCGTGACCATGCAAGCGATCGCTACTCTTGGCATCCGCCTCTAAAATCCGCTGATAAACCTCCACATCGTAGCGTTCTAGCCACGACATCAGCGTTGGACCAATATTAAAACTAAAATACTCGTAATTATTGACGATCTTCACCACTTCGCCTCGGTCATTTAAGACTCTGGCAAAAGCATTTGGACGATAGCATTCCCAATGAATCCGCTCATTCCAGTCATGGAAAGGTGCAGCGCTCGGTTGGCGTTCAATTGCGTCCAGATAAGGGTTTTCCCTTGGTGGCTGGTAAAAATGACCATGCACCGTCACATAAACACCATTAGCCTTTCTCAGGGGATCGGTTTCTTTAGTGTTTTTGGGATCTGAATGTAATGTTAACGTTGAGCCAGAGCTAGCTGGCATTTCAGCAGCAGAAGTCATGTATATTTATCCAAAACAAAAAACTTGCAGTTGCACCGAAAACATTGTGCGTAAAGCTTTCTACAATAGTTTGAGCACAAAATCCGGTATAAACAACAACTATGGAATCCAACCAAATTATTGACAAATCTTTCTTATTCTAGTGGGAAATCTGCGTTATCGCACAGCCCTTTCCCTGAAGGCTCAAAGTAATTAGCTCAACAAAGATTCAGTTAGGGGTTTTTTCGTTAGCAGCGCCAATCAAAATTTTAATTGTCTTTTAATACATTAAAACCCATTTTCGGTGTAATAATTTGGCTCAAATTCATACTTTTGCAACAAAAAATTACGAAAACTCCTTAAATCGCAATCTTATTTTACATACAGAGGATTGAACTGAAAACAGTACAATTTCTGAATTGCTCTACAGGCGGTTGAGAGTATCCTATTGGAGTGCTGAGTAAAAGTAATGGTTAATTCAACACTCCAAATTTAAAATTTAGGATTTATCGCTGTGAATGATACCTTCATACCAAGGCAACAAATGTCAACTAAAAACATTATTCTTCTGGTTTTATTACTATTTATCCCAGTTTCTCTAGCAGCCCACTTTCTGGAGTGGGGAGAATTGATAGTTTTCATTACAGCTGGATTGGCAATTCTGCCCTTAGCAGCTTGGATGGGTACAGCCACAGAAGAAATTGCTGTTGTAGTGGGGCCATCAATGGGGGGCTTGTTAAACGCCACCTTTGGCAATGCTACGGAACTAATCATCGCCCTAGTGGCGCTGAATGCTGGATTCATAAATGTAGTCAAAGCCAGTATCACGGGATCGATTATTAGTAACTTACTACTGGTGATGGGTTTTTCCATGCTTTTGGGGGGACTGCGCTACAAAGAACAGACATTTCAGCCAATTGTGGCGCGGGTGAATGCTGATTCGATGAATTTAGCGGTGATTGCCATGTTGATGCCAACGGCAATGAATTATACCTCTCAAGGAATTAACGAAGAAACACTGCAAAATCTTTCTATTGCTGTTGCTGTGGTGTTAATCCTGGTTTACGCCCTAACACTGCTATTTTCGATGAAAACCCATTCTTATCTATATGATGTGGGTGTAGCGGAGACAGAAGAAGAGGAAACCCCTCATGCTAAACCAAATATGATGTTGTGGGTTGGCGTGTTGCTAGTATGTACCTTAATGGTGGCAATTGAGTCAGAAATGTTAGTTGATTCTCTAGAAGTGGCCACATCTCAGCTAGGTTTGACGGCACTGTTTACAGGGGTGATTTTGGTTCCCATCGTCGGTAACGCGGCTGAACACGCTACAGCAGTCACCGTGGCAATGAAAGATAAGATGGATCTTTCCCTTTCGGTAGCTGTGGGATCAAGTATGCAGATTGCCCTATTTGTCGCGCCTGTGTTAGTTATAGCTGGGCGGATATTGGGACAACCAATGGATTTAGATTTCCAACCCTTTGAATTAGTAGCTGTGGTTGCGTCAGTCTTGATTGCAAACAGTATTAGTTCTGATGGTAAATCCAATTGGCTGGAAGGGACTTTATTATTAGCTGCTTATACAGTGTTGGGATTCGCCTTTTACTTCCATCCAGTTATAGAAGGTATCGGGTAGTAACGCAGGGCAGAAGTCAGAAAGAGGAAAAGGGGCAGGGAGCAGGGAGCAGGGGGAAACCCCATAAATAAATTTACTTGCTCTGTACCTTTTTATTTTTGGTCAAAAGTTTGTAGTAAGGACTTTATTTAGTCCTTATCTTCTAAGCACGCTTTGTGCTTAGTACAAACTCTCAAAACGAGCTTAGACATTTTACTAGTTAGTAGTGCGAGGCCGAGTAGCCCGTCGTAGACATCGCTCATAGTTTAACGGATTTGCGGAAGTTCCCACCCTGAACGCCAGTAAAATAAAGAGATATAAGAGCGATCGCCTGTATGAGCTACTGCCTTAATCCTCATTGTCCCAAGCCTGAAAATCCTCATGATGTCAAGTTTTGCCGGGCTTGCGGTTCCAAGTTACTTCTCAAAGAACGTTACCGTGCTATCAAACCAATCGGGCAAGGTGGTTTTGGCAAAACCTTCTTAGCTGTGGATGAAGATAAACCCTCAAAGCCACGCTGCGTAATTAAGCAATTTTATCCCCAATCTCAAGGCACTAATACGCTTGCCAAAGCCGTAGAGTTATTTAACCAAGAAGCGGTGCAGTTAGATGAATTGGGCAAACATCCCCAAATTCCCGAACTACTGGCATATTTTACCCAAGAAAACCGACAGTATCTTGTACAAGAATTTATCGACGGGCAAAACTTAGCCCAGAAATTGGCACATAGAGGTGCTTTCAATGAAATACAAATCCGGCAGCTATTAAATGATTTATTGTCAGTTTTGCAATTTTGCCACGCTAGACAAGTAATTCACCGTGATATTAAGCCAGAAAATATTATTTTACGCGAGAGCGATCGCAAACTAGTATTAGTAGATTTTGGTGCTGCTAAATCTGCCACTGGTGCTGCCTTAAATCAAACTGGTACTAGTATTGGTAGTCCAGAATATGTTGCCCCTGAACAAATGAGAGGTAGGGCTGTTTTTGCCAGCGATATTTACAGCTTGGGTGCTACTTGTGTTAATTTATTAACCCAGCGATCGCCTTTCGATTCTTATGATACCAACAACGATACTTGGGTTTGGCAGCAATACTTGAAAACTCCTGTTAGTAATCAGTTGAGTCGCATTCTCAACAAAATGTTAGAGAGTATTCCAATTCGGCGTTATCAAACAGTAGATGAAGTTCTCAAAGATTTAAATCAACAGTCGCAAGTAGCAGCCACGCCATCGATTTCACCAAAACCTATTCCTCAATCGCCACCTAATTCTCCACCTGCTTTTGTATCGCCATCTCCTAGTCAAATTGATCTAGAATTAGAACAAATGAAAACCCAGTTTTTGGGTAGTAATAAACCTCAACCACATAAAATACAAGCATCAACCCCTACATCTCAGCCTTCTAGTAAAAATGAGATAGATAAAGAATTAGAAGAATTAAAAGCCAAATATCTTGGTAATAATAACCCTTAAAATTAATTTTTATCAAGAATAAGTATATCTCATGATAAAAAATAATAATTTCTGGCTCCAGCTTGAGCGGCTTGTAGCTATTTGTAATTTAAAGATAGATCGCCCAAAAGGAACACCACATCCCCGATATCCATCTTTTGTTTATCCACTTGATTATGGATATCTAGAAAACACTAGTTCTGGAGATGAAGGCGGTATTGATGTCTGGTTAGGAAGCTTATCTGAGAGGAAAGTAACTGCAATTATCTGTTGTATCGATTCCGAAAAGAAGGATTCAGAAATAAAGATACTTCTAGGTTGTACGTCTCAAGAAACTCAAGATATCCTTAACATCCACAAGACTGGTTCACAATCAGCAGTACTATTAGTACGCACAATCCAAAAAATTGGATAATTTATTTTTTGGAGTTCTCTAAAAAGAAAGTGACTCTGAAACTCAGAGCCACCCTTAAAACTGTATTCTGAAACTTTTTAACCTTTCACAATATCCTGATGTAGGTGTGTGAAAATTTACTTCTTAGCTTCAGCAATGGGAACCCATTCAGTATGGAAACTTCCGGGCTTATCAAGACGCAGGTAGGTATGTGCGCCGAAGTAGTCGCGTTGTGCTTGAGTTAGGTTTTGAGGCAGGCGATCGCGGCGATAGCTGTCAAAATAATCCAAGGATGCGCTAAATGCGGGTACTGGAATTCCCAGTGTTGCAGCTGTAGCAATTACTTCCCGCCAAGCAGTCTGTCTGTCGAGAATTGTCTGCTTAAATTCGGGAGCTAACAGCAAGTTAGGCAAAGCTGGATTTTCGCTAAAAGCCTTTTTAATCTTATTCAAAAAGCGAGCGCGAATAATACAACCACCTTTCCAAATCCGCGCCATTTCGCCCAGATCCAAATTCCAGTTATATGTTTTTGAAGCTGTGGATAGCAACGCCATCCCTTGAGCATAAGAACAGATTTTTGAGCAATAGAGAGCATCGCGTACTTTATTGATAAAGTCCTTGGTTTGCCCGTCATATTTGCCACTGGGGCCTGTGAGGACTTTAGACGCTGCAACCCGTTCCTCTTTAATAGAAGATATAATCCGGGCATTAACCGCTGCTGTAATTGTGGGAATAGAGACTCCCAATTCCAATGCTGTTTGCACAGTCCAGCGTCCAGTTCCCTTTTGACCGGCTGCGTCAACAATCAAATCTACCAGGGGTTTATTTGTTTCTGGGTCAAGATATGGGAAGATATTCTTCGTAATCTCAATCAAAAATGAATCGAGTTCATCGGTGGTGTTCCATTCAGCAAACACTTCATGTAGCTGATTATGGTCTAATCCAGCGACATTTTTCAGCAAGTCGTAGGCTTCAGCAATTAGCTGCATATCGCCATACTCAATACCGTTGTGTACCATTTTGACATAGTGGCCAGAACCACCAGGGCCAATATAGGTTACACAAGGGCCATCATCGACTTGGGCAGCAATTTTGTTGAAAATTGGCGATAGATACTCATAAGAGCTTGTTGTACCTCCAGGCATCAGTGAAGGCCCATTTAGCGCTCCTTCTTCACCGCCACTGACACCCATACCAAGATACCGAAGCCCTGCGGGTTCTAATTCCTGAGTGCGTCGTTCCGTATCTTCAAACCAAGAGTTGCCACCGTCGATAATGATATCGCCTTCCTCTAACAAGGGTTTGAGTTGAGCAATCACCGCATCCACTGGTTTACCAGCTTGCACCATTACTAGGATTTTGCGGGGACGTTCCAATAAGGCAACGAATTCTTCCAAGGTAAAGGCGGCTTTGACGTTCCGTCCTGTAGCACGCTGCGCCATAAACGCATCCGTTTTTTCTCGGGAGCGGTTGTAAACTGCAATTGGGAAGCCATTGCGCTCCACGTTTAGAGCGATGTTCTCACCCATAACGGCTAATCCAATCACACCAAAGCTTTGTAGTGTCATAAAAAATTTCTGGCTAACTCTTGCAGATCCTTTTACCTTTAAGGGTAGTCCGATATTTTCCGTTCTCCCCTAAAGAAGACCTTAAGACTTGAATAAAGGGCAAAAATCCGCAACTAACACGGCTAATTAATTTTAAATTGTATCTAAATCAACAATTGACTGACAAAATTTGCAAAATTGAAATAGTCAAAGGACGCAGTAAGGAGTAACCAAATAATGCTGGCATTTGTCCTAGCTTTGGTGGTCGGTATTGGTAGTTTAGCCATTTATATAGCAGCTTTCTTTTTTCCAGAAATCCACCGCAAGAATGACTTTATCTGGAGTGGTGTAGGACTATTTTACGCCCTAGTTTTATGGGTGTTTGCACCACGCATTACTGGAGGTTTGTTGCTGGGTCATATAGCTAGTGTGGCTTTATTGGTCTGGTTTGGCTGGCAAACTCTATCATTACGTCGCCAACTAACCCCGCAAGTACAACAAACTCAAGTACCCAGTCCTGAGACAGTGAAAACTGGCATTCAAGAACAGGTAAATAAATTCTCCCTTCAGGAACGCCTAGGCCAGTTGCAAAAAGGTCTTGGTAGCACCTTCAGTGGTGTGAAAAACAAGGTACAACAGACTGGGAGTAAAAAAACACCTACAACCCCCAAACCTGAAGACATTACCTCTGTAATAGCAGAGAAACCTACTGTTGAGATTATCGACAAAACTACTGCCATACCAGAAAAACCAGCAGAGGAGACAGTTACTACTGACACCGAAGCCAAAACCGAGAGTGTACCGGAAGCGATTCCACCACATCCCCCATCTCCTGAATTGGTGGAAGCAGCGCAACCAGATGCAGAAACTGATGATAAGCAACCGATTCCCGTAGAATATATAGCGCCGGATGCGGTACTAGCTCCCCCGGCGGAAACGCCACCTGAAGAAATACCGCCAAATCAAGCTAGTTGAATGCAGTGAAACTCAGCGTTAACCTTAGATGAGGCTGGGTTTCACTCAAAATGCTATTAAAGAATTTTTGGTAAGTAATGATAGTCTAGCTGTGAAGATAAGACAGCATTTAGGAGAGCGATCGCTGTTTGATTTTGCAGTAAAAAACCTCACCCTGTTTTATCAGACATCCCTCTCGTTACTTTGACTTTTCACGTTATGTGGAAAAGTCCACGAAAAACCTAGCCCCCTAACCCCTCCCGATGCGGCAGGGTGGTTTCATACAAAAAAAGAAAAATAAAATGCATAAGTCTTGATTTCTGGTTTTGTGGCATAGCTTTTTACCCCTCTCCAAACCTCTCCCCCACCGGGGGAGAGGCTTTGAAACGCAGTTTTAGTTTTTCTCCGCTTGTATGAAACCACCCTGCTTCCCGATGCGGGAAGCGGGAAATTCAAAGTCTCTCTCCTTTTAGAAGAGAGAAATAGAAGTGAGGTTTTCCAGATGCCGTAAAAAGTCGGCTCGTTACTAAAGAAAGGGACAAATTTTACATAGTCCAATCAAGGTGAGGTATCTCAATTGCACACACCCTAAGTATTTGTTGCAAAAATTCAATTTTTTATTGCCAATGTTCAAACAATTGTTACTCACGTTAAAGCATTTATAAGAAAGGCTTAAGTGTTTCTTACAAAAATTAAATATTTTCTTATCAATGTTGAAGCAGTTGTTACTCACGTTAAAGCATTTATAAGAAAGGCTTAAGTATTTCTTACAAAGATTAAATATTTTCTTATCAATGTTGAACCAATTGTTACTCGCGTTAAAGCATTTATAAGAAAGGTTTAAGCATTTCTTACAAAGATTAAATATTTTCTTATCAATGCTGAAGTAATTGTTATTCAGGTTGAAACTGTTTCCTTAAAGAGTACATCTGATTTTAAGCAGAGAACTTTCGCCAACAGCATCCGCTAACACAGTAAAAGCAATAACACACTCTATATTTTTTCAACGCCCAAAGAGTGGTTTGGCATCAAAAACTACTTTTATCAAAATAGATTTACCAATAAAAGTTAAATAAAAGTTCCCATTTTGGGAACTATAGACCTATTGAAGCTCACGCAAGTAGGTCAAAAGTATTGATTAATGAAACTGCAAAAATATTGTACCCCTCGGTGGAAAAATTGGTTAACGAAATTGTGGCGGTTAACCACGCTTGGAAAGTGGCTTGTGAATTATTTGGACAAGATTCACCTCTATCTATTTCTTCGCGGGATTTAAAAACCTGTTTGCAGGTGCGTTTGTTGCGAAGCTATGCACCAGAACAGGTTTATTTAATTGAGGATAAAAAGGCAGAGGGGGAGCGACTTTATAGCTTATGCCTTCGGGAACCTATGAGAGAACGCTTGTATGCAGAGCATCTCCCAATACGGATAGCTGAAGAAGTTCTTACGAATAAAGAATTAGATAAATTCACAAAGATATAACCAAGAGAAACAAGAGGGATTAAGTGTGGAAATAGCAAAAGTTTGGGATATTATTTGGGATAGCGAACCTTTTCATTGGGCAACTGCTTTTGTATTAGTAGCCGCAATTATTGTTGAGTTTTACACATTATGGCAGTATTGGCACTCAGAGTGTGGCATAACTGGAACCTCGATTAAATTTTTGAGTAATTTGAAAAAGGGTAAAAATGTAAAGCTTTTAGACAAAGTCCGCCCCTGGTTAAAAGAGCATCTAGGAACCGATGACTTTAGTAGATTCAAACAACAAGATGGTAATTTCATACTGATAAAATATCCATCTGTCTTAGTCCATCCCATACCTCGTAGTTCTCTGCGCTTTGTGACAACCTTGTGTACTGCAATTGGCGTTCTAGGAACCTTTTATGGTATACAACAGGGACTACAAGGAATTAATTTATCTACAGAAAATCCTAAAGAATTGATGACTGCTAGTAAAGGGCTACTGGTAGGAATGAAAACAGCTTTTTCTACTTCCTTGATGGGGCTTGGTTCTGGTAGCTTGTTTACTCTAGTTTTGTTTGGGTGCGATTCGCTAAGGCAAAAACGGCGTGATAGTTTGCGTCAGAAATTGAAAGCGATCGCAACCTTAAAAACAACAGACAATAACAATGGTGATCTAGTTGAAGCATTTATCCGTGTTGGAAATAATTTGTCAGGGTTAAATCAACTGAGTGCTGAAGCCATTGGTAAATCTGTGGGTAAGAGCATAGCAGAACAGTTCGCTGGGTTAAACCAACTGAGTGCTGAAGCCATTGGTAAATCTGTAGGTAAGAGCATAGCAGAACAGTTCGACGGGTTAAATCAATTATCAGCCCAAGCTATTGGTTTAGCCGTGCGTCAGCAGATATTTCCAGCTTTAGAAGCAATTTTCAAAGAACAGAAACAACTTCGAGAACTCCAAGAAAATCAGGGGCAGAGAGTTTTAGAAGAACTCATTAAGGATATGCGAGTTCAGGTACTCGAACCCATTGCAGATCGACTAGATAAAAGTGCAGAGTTAACCCAACAAGCTTCCGAAGCTGTGCTGAGTTTACATAGAGAATTGGGTGGTATATCTCAAAGTTTGGCAAATTCCATCCTGACAATTGAGAAATTTCAAAAAGAAACTTTGGTAGAACTTAAAGTATTCGCTAACCACCTGGGATACACTCTCAATCAATTTCAGACAGATACAAGAGGTGTTTTACAACTAACAGCCGACGAAATTAATCGAGCTGTAGATCAGAGTATCCAGGGAATGACAGCCCAGCGAAGTGCTTTTAAAGAAAGTGCAGTAGAAACTGCTGCTACCTTCCGAGGAATTCGAGAGGAACTGCAAACAGCACTACAAGAACGCGCAATAGTAGAACAGCAGATGCTTCAACGATTTGCTAACAATATGGGACAAACTTTGAGTCAATTCCAAACTGAAACTACAGGAGTTATACAACAAACATCTCACGAAATTAATCGAGGTGTAGCTCAAAGTATCGAAGGAATGATAGCCCAGCGAAGTGCTTTTGAAGCCAGTGCAGTACAAGCTGCTGCTACCTTCCGGGGAATTCGAGAGGAACTGCAAAAAGCACTACAAGAACGCGCAGCAGTAGAACAGGAGATGCTTCAAGCTACTCGGACTGGAATTATCCAAATTCTCACCCAAGCAAATAGAACCTTTCATGAGCAAACTAATACTCTACAAATAGTGGGTAATCAAGCTTCTGGATTGATGAATGATGCGAAGGATAATCTTCTGGCTACTTTAGTAAATATTGATGCGACACTCACAGCAACTCGCCATACAGTAGAAGATGATTTGATAAGATTTAGGGAAGAATATCAAACAAATTTGCAGATATTCTTTCAACAACAAAACAACTTACTTGAGGGGACGCTAGGCAAACAAAGAGATGGATTATCTGGGGTTGTGAACAATCTAGATCAAGTCTTCCAAAAGGAATCTCAAAGACGTAGTGAATTGACTCAAGAAGTAGACAAAAGTATGACTAAAATTCAGACATCTGTCGAACAAATTAACAAATTAGTTAGTGCGGCTGGATTAAACGATGCACAACGACTGATTCAACTAGAAAAGCTTGCAAGCGGAATTGGTCAGCAAGTGCAAATAGTAGATAATTCATATATAAATTTGAATAAAACATTTAACAGTAGCCTTGAGTCTTGGCAGAGTCACCTTGAAAGTTCTATGCAAAGGACTGTGGACTTACAGGTAAGCTTTTTTCAACAAGCAGATAAGTCTATGGCTAGAGTTTGCGGAGATGTACTAAAAACAGCAGAAGTGCTGTTAGAAGCAAATAAAAAATATTAAATTATTAATGGAGTAATTAAAATGGCTGATTTTATCAGCGACGAATTTGTTGATACAGAAATTGCCGATGATGATGATTCTAGTATATATCTGTCTATTGGCGATCTGATGTCTGGTTTACTAATGTTTTTTGCTTTGCTATTTATTACTGCACTACTCCAGCTTGCACAAAAGGATGTACCAAAACGGGTAGTAATTGGTAATGTTGTGGGACAGATGAAAAGCAACAATATTAATGTCAAAGTTAACCCGGAAACTGGGGATATCAGTATACAAGAATCAATTCTTTTTGCTAAAGGAAGTACAGAACTTAAACCAGAAGGTAAAGCCTTCTTACGCCGCTTTATTCCTGTTTACAGTGGGGTTATTTTCTCAAAACCAGAATTTGAGCAGGAAATTAGCCGCGTAGTTATAGAAGGTCACACTAGCTCAGATGGAGACGACAAGACTAATCTACAACTAAGCTTGTTGCGATCATCATCAGTTTACAACTACATTTTTTATGATATGAATTTCCCTACCAAAGCACCTTTAAGCCAGAAAATATTAGCTGCTGGTCGGGGAGAAATTGAATCTGACAAAAAACGTGATAATCCAGGCGATCGCAAAGTAGTTTTCCGCTTTCAGTTCCGTAGTGATGAATTAAAAAAAGATATCGTCAAAACCTCTCTTTAAAGGAGCTAAAACATTGAATTATCCGTTTTCCATTCCTTCCCTACCTGAAACTCCCCAGTGTAGTCCTAATCAACTTATTCAGCTTGCAAGTAAGTTACCAGATGCAACAATATCAATACCAAGCGTTGATAAAATATTGGAAGCTATTGAACAGGGTAAAGATGATCAAGTAAGTCCGTTGGATTGGGTTTATTGCATCCATGCTAAAGCACAGTGGGATCAGCAAAATCTTGACCGATCTAGGAAAACATCAGCAGCGATTTGGAAGGTAGCAATTTATAACTCATGGCTACAACATCAGCTATTGTGGCGTTTAGCTATTTATTATGGTGATTGGCAAGAACAGGTGTTAGCACAGTCTTTAGCTGAATCTTTTGATATTTTTGCTAATTCTGATTTAGTTAGTCACCTGCTAACAGTTCAAATTATCCGGGCGTTTTGCAGTATACAAGCAGGTATAGAATTAGCAAAAATTGCTTGTGAACAGCGTATTAATCGAACTGAATTACTAAACATAATCAAAGAAGATTTACCTAATTGGATTCCATTATTCAGCAATTTCATAGAAGATATAACTCCTTATTTTACTACGATTCGCTCTCCAAATCAGCAGCAAGTAAGATGGTTGTTAAGTTGTTTGGATGAAATGTCAGAGAGTCAGCAAATAAAAGCTGTGAATCATTTACTAACTAATGTTTCCAATGATATAGCTAGCAATCATTCATTACTGGTTGATTGGTTGCGAAATAACTATATAAATGGGGATAATTGGTATAAACTTTCAGAGCCAGCAAGGCGAAGACTTCGAGAGTTAATTGGAGGTATCAATTATGGTGATTTCCAAAAGTTAGTAAATCTAATATTGAACAATCTAAATTTACAAAAATTCGAGTCAAATCAGCTATGTAGACGCAGAGATTTTTGGGCTGATTACAGTAACCGCTTTGAACGGCTTCGTATTTTGTTACCTATGGCATCACAAATTGCTATAGCCTCTCAAACCCAAGGTAATCTTGATCTATTGGAGGATGATGGTAGCGACCCGACAGAGGTTTGTATATTCGATTTTGGTGAGTGGTTTGTAATCGAATTCTTTCGTGGAAGAGGTAGTGAGACGCGCCTGTTTCCAAAAAATTCCAGGAATGAGCAAATCTTTTTTGGTGAATCCAGACTTTCAGTCAAGCGGATTCGTTGTATGGGTGGCGATAAGCACGATCATGTTTATCTTTGGCAGGTGCAGGAATTTTCCCCAACTTGGCTTAAAAATCATGGAATTCTGCCTAATCCAAATACCCAGCCTTCCAGAAAGCCTACAGCAGATCAATTACAAGAGCGAGAAAACAAGCTTGAGCGGTGGAAAAGAGAAATTGAGTATCTAGAACGGGAAGCTAGAGCCTACGTGTGATATTAGAAATTTTCATACAGACTACTGATGCACAATAATGGTGTCTTGATTTATTTCAATATAGGAATGCTGCTTAAACAATTCAACTACAGATTGGAAGTTTGGTAAGTCTCTGGTGTGGATCGTGTCATAACCTGAAGTTTTGAGAAAACGGGCAAGACGAACTGGTAACTGAGCATCGACAATAAATTTCATGAGGCGATTCGATGAATGCTTTTGACTTGGCTGAGTCGAGCGGCAAATAACAAAACAGCCAAAATATCTTTAGATTCTAAATCGTCATAATCTGCCAATATTTCTTCAGTAGTCATGCCAGAACTGAGCAGTTCCAAAATAAACTCAACTGGATAACGAAGTCCTCGAATGCAGGGTTTACCGTGGCAGATATTTGGATTATGAGTGATGCGTTGTAGAAGTGTGTTATCCATAAACTCTTGCCATATTTTTGTTCTCATCTTCTAATTTTAGATGCGAACTGACAACAATCCATTGCGATCGCCTTAAGCTAGATGTTAGAACTTTGGATGTATTGACTTATACGCAAGTTCCCCCACTTGAATTACGATAGCATCCATTCAACCCTCTTCAAAATCCACCACAAGCACGTTAAGCTGGATTAGAGTGGCAATTTATTGCGATTTTTAATATATAAATCTCTGTTCTTGTCAAATTTTAATTTTTTCTGCTTGAGAAACCCGGAATGCTAGACCGAATTTTTGATTACCTCGACTTTCATTTCAGCCTTGAAGCCCTTATAGTTCTGCTGATCCTGGTGCTTTTAGAGGCGCTGTTATCTGCCGACAATGCGATCGCTCTGGCTGCGATCGCGCGCGGGCTGGAAGACGAAGAACTTGAGCGTAGAGCTTTGAACTTTGGTTTAGTCGTTGCCTATGTGCTGCGAATCAGCCTGATTCTCACTGCCACTTGGGTACAACAATTCTGGCAATTTGAATTATTGGGCGCTGCTTATCTACTGTGGTTGGTATTCCAACACTTTACCTCGGAAGAAACCAAAGACGATCACCATCACGGGCCGCGTTTTAATTCATTGTTGCAAGCGATACCTGTGATTGCATTTACAGATTTGGCATTTTCTTTGGATAGCGTGACAACTGCGATCGCAGTTTCTCAAGAAAAATGGCTAGTGCTGACGGGTGCAACAATTGGTATTATTACGCTGCGATTTATGGCGGGATTGTTTATCCGTTGGCTAGACGAATATGAAAACCTAGAAGACGCAGGCTATGTAACTGTAGCGTTGGTAGGCTTGCGCTTGTTGTTGAAAGTGGTGAACGATAATTTAGTTCCACCAGAATGGATCATGATTACTGCCATCTTCTTAATTTTGGGCTGGGGCTTTTCCAAGCGTGTTGGCACTGAATTGACCCAAGTAGAACCGCAGAAGAGCGAAGTCTCTAAATAAGTTAGGAGTGAGGAGTGATGAGTGAGGAGTGAGGAGTTAGGAGTTATGAATCTTCAACTCCTAACTCCTAACTTTTAACTCCTAACTTTGATTACTCGCGCAACCAAGGCGTTAAGTGTGGATGCCAATTCACTAATTCTTCATCCTTAAACCATAGGGCTATTTCCCGTTGCGCGGTTTCTTGAGCATCAGAACCGTGGATTAAGTTGCGACCAATATTCAGTCCAAAATCGCCCCGAATCGTTCCCGGTTCTGCTGTTAAGGGGTTCGTCGCACCAATAATCTTTCTAGCAGATGCAACAACGCCATCACCTTCCCATACCATCGCCACTACTGGACTAGAAGTGATAAATTCTACTAAACCGCCAAAAAAGGGACGTTCCCGGTGAACATCATAGTGTTGTTCAGCCAATTCCCGACTGACTTTCAAGAACTTCAAACCAACTAGGGTAAAACCTTTAGTTTCAAAGCGGCGGATAATTTCGCCCACTAATCCCCGTTGTACTCCATCTGGCTTAATTGCTAAGAATGTACGTTCCAAAGCTATCTCCAAAAACTTAATGAATTTTTTATTTTGTCATTTGTCCTTTGTCATCCTCTGTCTTAAGTCCAAGGGTTTTCCACTAATGACCAATGACTAATGACTAATGACACATGACTCTTGACCAATCAGAGTTTATCTCAGAAATTATCTTTGGGTGCATATACGTTCCCAAATGAATGCGTTAAATTGTTAATTCGTGGGTGAAAAACAGAGGTTAGGAAGAAATGGGTGTTGATCCAACTGCTACATCTGACGAGGTGGTACAGCTACCGTCCAATGGACACAAAGAAGTGAAAAATCATAAGCAAAAAAAACTGTTACCACCTAGTAGTACTACTACCACAGGAGATTTACCTCGCTCCTGGAAAATTGAGGATAGTGAAGCCTTATACCGGATAGAAGGTTGGGGACAACCTTATTTTTCTATTAGCGCTGCTGGTCACGTCACCGTGTCACCCAAGGGCGATCGCGGGGGATCTCTTGATTTGTTTGAATTGGTCAATGCCATGAAACAGCGCAACTTGGGACTTCCCATGTTGATTCGCTTTTCCGATATTTTAGAAGACCGGATTGAACGGTTGAACGCTTGTTTTGCCAAAGCGATCGCCCGCTATAATTACCCTGGCGTATACCGTGGCGTGTTCCCCGTCAAATGCAACCAAGAGCGACATTTGATTGAGGATTTAGTCAAGTTTGGCAAACCCCATCAATTTGGCTTAGAAGCAGGTTCCAAACCAGAATTAATGATTGCTCTGGCTGTCCTGGATACACCAGGAGCATTGTTAGTTTGCAACGGCTACAAAGACCGAGAATACATCGAAACGGCAATGTTAGCCCAGAGACTAGGGCAAACACCAATCATCGTCTTAGAACAGATTGAAGAGGTTGATTTGGTAATTGATGCCAATCGCCAGTTAGGTATTAAGCCGATATTAGGGGTTCGCGCTAAACTCAGTACCCAAGGCATGGGACGTTGGGGAACCTCTAGTGGCGATCGCGCTAAATTTGGTTTGACAATGCCTGAAGTAATCGAGGCTGTTGATAAGTTACGAGAAGCTAATCTGCTCGATTCTTTGCAATTGATGCACTTCCACATCGGCTCACAAATCTCTGCCATTAATGTGATCAAAGATGCCATCCAAGAAGCCAGCCGCATTTATGTGGAATTAGCCATGCTGGGGGCAGATATGAAATACCTTGATGTTGGTGGTGGCTTAGGCGTAGATTACGATGGCTCCCAAACCAACTTCTATGCATCGAAAAATTACAATATGCAAAACTATGCCAACGACATCGTGGCAGAGTTAAAAGATACCTGTGCAGAGCGCCAAATTCCCGTACCAACACTGATTAGTGAAAGTGGACGAGCGATCGCTTCCCATCAGTCGGTGCTGATTTTTGATGTTCTCAGTACTAGCGATGTCCCCCTCGATGCACCAGAACCTCCACAAGAGGGAGAATCCCCCATTATCAATTACCTGTGGGAAACTTACCAATCCATCAACCAAGAGAACTATCAAGAGTTCTATCATGATGCGGCGCAATTCAAAGAAGAAGCTATCAGCCGCTTCAACTTAGGAATTTTACGCCTCAGAGAACGAGCCAAAGCCGAACGCCTTTACTGGGCTTGTTGTCAGAAAATTTTGAAAATCACTAGACAGCAAGACTACGTACCAGATGAACTCGAAGACCTAGAAAAAATCATGGCTTCCATCTACTACGTCAATATGTCAGTATTTCAATCGGCACCAGATTGCTGGGCGATCGACCAGCTATTCCCGATCATGCCAATCCACCGATTGGATGAAGAACCAATCCGGCGAGGAATTTTAGCAGACCTCACCTGCGACAGTGATGGTAAAATTGATCGCTTTATTGACCTGCGCGATGTCAAATCGGTTTTAGAACTACACACCTACAAACCCGGAGAACCCTATTATTTGGGAATGTTCTTAAATGGAGCTTACCAAGAAATCATGGGCAATTTGCACAACTTATTTGGCGACACCAACGCCGTTCACATCCAGTTAACGCCCAAAGGCTACCAGATTGAACACGTTGTCAAAGGTGACACCATGAGCGAAGTAGTGAGCTATGTTCAGTATGACTCTGAAGATATGGTGGAAAACATTCGCCAGCGTTGCGAGAAAGCGTTAGAAGAAAAGCGTATCACCTTAGCAGAATCTCAGCGACTGCTGCAAACCTACGAGCAGAGTCTTAGAAGATACACGTATCTAAATAGTTAGGAGTTAGGAAAAAAGTTAAGAGTTAGGAGTGAAGAGTTAGGAATAAAGTTAAGAGTTAGAAGTGAAGAGAAAAACACAAACTCCAAACTCCAAACTCTAAACTCCAAACTCCAAACTCGAAACTCCTAACTCCTAACTCCAAACTCCAAACTCCAAACTCCTAACTCGAAACTCCTAACTCCTAACTCCTAACTTTAACTTGCGTTTGTCCCCAACAATTCCTCTATCGCTTGTAGCTCAAGAGGAGTATGTGATGGCGGGGTCTGACGAGCATCAGTAATCAGCCAGTCTAAAGCAGCCGCTTGAACATCTATTGCAGCGCCAGTTTTATCCACACAATAACGTCCAAACACCAGCTTATCGACTAAACGCACTCCTGGCCCCAGGCGCGACCATTCAAAAATCACGCTGTTTTCCACTGTTGCGCCACTACATATCCAACAATTAGGGCCAATCATTGCTGGGCCGACAATTTTAGCTCCGTCTTCTATTCTCGTCATCCCACCAATGTAAACTGGGCCTGTGATATCCACTTTGTCCCAATTCACCGCAACATTTAAGCCAGTGTAAATGCCAGGGGCGACCTCATGACCAGGAATTTGCACATTCTTGATTTCACCCAGCAGTACACCGCGAATCGCCCGCCAATAATCTGGTACTTTACCAATATCTACCCATTCAAAGTCCATAGGGATGGCGTAAAAGGGAGCTTTGATTTCTACCAATTTAGGGAATAACTGGCCACCAATGTCGTACTCGATATTAGAAGGTATATAGTTAAACACCTCTGGTTCAAAGATATAAATACCTGTGTTGATGTTGGTGCTGAGGGCTTCTTCAGTTGAAGGTTTTTCTTGAAAAGCTTTAACACGGCCATCGTCATCAGTGACCACCACACCGTAGCTAGAAACTTCTTCCTTGGGGACAGATTTCGTGATAATAGTAGCGATCGAGCCTTTAGCTCTATGCCATTTAACCGCCGCAGTTAAATCCAAATCAATTAAAGCATCACCGCACAACACTACAAAGGTATCATCAAAAAACGGTGAGAAGTCTTGAATGCGACGCATCCCTCCAGCTGATCCTATTGCTTCGCCTTCCAGTTTACCGTCATCATCAATTTTCCCTTCAAAGGAATAGGCAATCTGCACCCCAAACCGCTGACCGTCACGAAAATAGTTTTCTATTTCCTCAGCCAAATGACTAACGTTGACCATAATCTGGTCAAATCCATGTTGGCGTAACAGTTCCAGCAAGAACTCCATCACTGGCTTTTGCAGGATGGGAATCATTGGTTTAGGAATTGTATAGGTAATCGGACGTACGCGAGTACCCTTGCCAGCCGCGAGAATCATCGCTTTCATAAGAATTTATTCCTCAACCACAAGCCAGTTTACTTTTATCAAGTGAGACTTAATCATCAGTTTTTATTTCTGCTCTAAGTCATCCCTTCAACAGGGATAACAGGAATTTAGTGGTTATTACAACCATAGGTATACTTAGATGACAAGCGATCGCTTATCTTTTCAATTTACTCGGATTTTGGGACTGAATCAAAAATCTGTAAATTATCTGTAAAGCTACTTATCGATTTTTTAGTTCATCGATTGCTCAAAAGGGTTGCCAGTCTTAGCTGAATCTGTAAGTAGCCGAACTTTAATCTCATGGTAGAACTCCTCTTGAAATAGCTCTACTTTCGATTGAGCCGAGAGCAATAGTAGCGCCCAGAAAACGCTAACTAAATTACTGTGTTTAGAATCATGTCCAGACCCATTTTGGTTGAGATGCTTTGTCTGAGTCCACAGTTCTACAAGTTGTTCTAGATTCAACCAATTTTGTTCTAAATTTAGCTCCCTTGCCGACACATTCAACACCTGTTCCAGTTCCCCAGCTACTTCCGTCAGATTTTCCTGGTGAGCTAACTCCAGCGCCTCGCGCATACTTTGGACACTAGGCAAACGTCTGGGACGGATAGGTTTGCTGGCTTTTTCTACCAGTTTTAGCTGGTTTGCCATAATCTGCAATTGCTTGATTAACTCTTGCAGAGTCACCCGACGTTTTGGTGGTGGCATTGCCGATGGGCGACGACGCAATTGCCGTTCTAATGGTAGACGATGACCCTGATGTGATATTCCGTCTTCATCTTCCAATAGGGCATCATCTAGTATACCATCCTGGATATCTCCTACTGTTGACAATTGCATCAAGGTATTAGCTTTGAATAATACCAGCATTGATGCTGATAAAAATGCCTGTCCAGATTGAGACAAGTCCGCTTCATAACCTCTTCCTATTGCCTCCGGTGCCATCAGTTCTAAGTAACGGTCAATCACCTCAATCACTTGGACATCCCAAGGGTCAATTTCTCCCTGTTCAGCTTGGTAAATCAGGAGTGTGATTGTTTCTAATAGCTCGGAAGCTTCCATTAACGGGTTCTAAATTAATTAATCAGAATCAAAAAACCGTAAATTCAACAGTAAACTCATTGACTATTGGCAAAGCGTGTACTTTATGAATTCCTTTGTGCTTCTTTTTTTCAGGAATTGGCTGCTGGCAGTATCCCCTGAAATTTGTAATCAATCACCATTGTGAATTGTGAGATAAGATTGTGCAAGTTTTGATTTTAGGTATTGGGCATTGGGCATGGTGCATAAGTTATTCTTCCCCTCTGCCTCCCCTGCCTCCCCTGCTCCCCCTGCCCCTTAATTGGGTGGGTCATGAGCAATGGTGACAGTTGATACAAAATCACTGGGCTTACCGCTCTTGATCGCATCGAAAGTGCCTTTAATAGTACCAGCAATAGGAACAGCAACAAGTGTCCCCAACAACCCGGCAATCTCAAATCCCATCAAAATAGCTACAAAAATCCAGATGGAATTCAGCCCAATAAAATTGCCGCAATAATCAAGACGGTAATAGGATGTTGGAAATAGCGAAAAAGCAAGGACAGTAGCCAGACATTAAGAGCGATAATCGGGCCGCTTAGACCATAAATTAACAGGCGTTGAAGGGAGGCCGAACGGCGCATCTTATGCAACCTATTATTAGATATTTTTAACAAAGATATGTATATAGGCGTATCTGAATAGTAAGGAAACAAATCACAATGGAAAAAACCGTAGCCGACCTCCGCAAAGACTACACTTTGGAAAGTTTGAGCGAACTAGAAGTAGACCTCAATCCTTTTATCCAATTTAAAAAATGGTTCGATCAAGCACTAGCAGCACAACTCCCCGAACCTAATGCCATGACCATTGCCACCACCACACCAGACGGTAAGCCCTCAGCCAGAATGGTGTTACTCAAGGATTTTGATGAACGGGGCTTTGCCTTTTTTACCAATTACAACAGTCACAAAGGACAAGAATTGGCAGAAAATCCCCAGGCGGCTTTAGTCTTCTGGTGGGCAGAACTGGAACGTCAAGTGCGGATTTCGGGGTATGTGGAGAAGGTTTCTGAAACTGAGTCTGACCAGTATTTTGAGACTCGCCCTGCCAATAGTCGTTTGGGTGCGTGGGTATCTAATCAAAGCGAGGTGATAGAAAACCGAGAAGTCTTGGAGCGACGTTTGCAAGAGTTCCACAGCAAATATAAAAATCGAGAGATCCCCCGGCCGCCTCATTGGGGAGGCTTACGAGTGATCCCCACAGAAATTGAGTTTTGGCAAGGACGCTCTAGCCGCTTACACGATCGCTTGCTCTATAGGCGTTTAGATAATAACACTTGGAAAATTGAGCGGTTGTCGCCTTGAGGAGATGAGGGAGTGGGGAGGCAGGGGAGGCAGAAGGGAAGAATAACTCATGCCCCATGCCCCATGCCCAATGCCCCGCATCACATTACCACTGGCTGATCAAATCTTGAATTGTTGCCCGTGCTTCTGATAGAGATTGGGTACGGGCATCTCCCTCATTCAGGCTATTGGCGTTAATAAATTGAATGTCTGTAATCCCAATAAAGCCGAAAATCGTCCGCAGGTAGGGTTCTTGGAAGTCGTATGCAGATGCAGGAGATGTCGGGCTAAAGTCACCACCGCGAGCTGTGATGATAACTGCCTTTTTACCTTCGACTAAGCCTTTAAAACCTTGAGCATCTAAAGCAACAGTCCGGTTAATGCGAACGATTTGGTCGATGTAAGCCTTAAAAGTGGAAGGTATATTGAAGTTATACATTGGCACTCCAAAGACGTAGCGATCGGCTGCCAAAAGCTCATCAACTAGTTCGTCAGAAATTCTAATTGCCTCAGCTAATTCTGGAGTATGGGTTTCTGCTGGTGAAAATGCCGCCGCAATCCAAGCTTCATCAACGTGAGGAACTGGGTAATGCCCTAAATCTCGATAGGCGATCGCATCTTCAGGATGCGCTGCTTTCCAGGCACTGACGAATTCTTTTGATAGTTCTCTTGAGTGCGATCGTTCACCACGGGGGCTGGAATCAATATGTAGAATGTTTGCCACCAAATATCTCCTGATTAGCTAAGATTTCTGCTTTTACTGTTTTTAAGTCTAATTTGTAAAGCATTACATCAGATACTAAAAGTAACTAGTTACTAAAGTAAAGTAGTTACTATAAAGTAACTGTTGGAAAATTTTAGCTAACTTATCGATGTCTGTCTCTAAAAATCCTGATGCTTGCCCCGTAAGTATTCTGATGTCTTTACTATCAGGCCCCTGGACAATGTATATACTGTGGGTGTTGTGTAATAGTGGGCCTACTCGTTTTGGTGCATTGAAACATCTAGTTGAGGGCATCTCAACTAAAGTTCTGACGGAAAGACTGAGGATGCTTGAGGCAGCAGAGATTATTTATCGGCAGTATGAACCGACTGTTCCCCCCCAAGTAACTTACGGTCTGACGGAACATGGACAGGAACTCATTGATGTGCTTCATCAACTCAATGCACTTGCTGAACGTTGGTATGGTAGCGAACAACAGTCTAAAGGTGAACTAAAAAAGCCGATGGAGAATGCATCGGCTTAACTGACAAAATTGAATAGTCTACTGTTCCTGGATAGCTGTTGCTTTGGGAGAGAATTGAATTCTGGGATCTGGCATGAAATTGTATCTCAAGTACAATCCTCCCCAGATAAACAGGATAATGAACAACCCACCAATACCAAGGGGACTGGGTAGCCAGAAAACAGCTTCTATGTGGTTTAGCTCGCCAGGTTGGAGTTTCCACACTAGTTGATTGCCATTTTTTTCCGGCGCAATAGCAGTTTCAGTTAGTTGGATATTTTTGGCTCCCCAAGGAGTCTTCAAACTAAATTCTAAGTCGAGAATTGAACCAGCATTAGCTAGAACGTTACCTTTACTGGCAATTAGAGACAGCGATCGCAAATCCAAATCATAAATTAACCGATTTCGGACTAAAAGTAAAAAATTGTTTTGCTCCAAGAGGACGTTTGATTCAATTTTCGGTAATTCTGAGTTAGATTTGCCCTGTCCAGACTCAGAGGATTGATTCGCACGGGAGTTAAAAAACTCGTTGAATTTTTCTTGCAATTCCGTACCACTACTAAAAGGAATTGTGACAATGATTTCTTCTTGGGAAACTCGCTGCGTTTTCCCCTCTAGTTGACGGGCGCGGCGCTCTATGCTGTTCAACCATTCGTACACAGAATCGCCACTAAAACTGGTTAACCGCTCTCCTAATTTAATATGTTGTACTAGTTCGCCACTATTTGAGTTGTCAAAGTTAAACCCTACATCGTAATTAACACAGCCAGTCAGTAGCACGGATGTTAACAGCACTAGCCACAGAATAGGATTTCGCATGGGAAAGAAGCGCTTCATTCTATTTCGACCATTCAGTGTCAACACAAAACTAAATGGTCTGATTAACCACAAGAAAATCTTTCCTAAACTTGAAGAATTCATAAGTATAAGTCTCCCCAAAAGTCAAATATTTTAACCAATCTTGACTTCTTAGTATTGTTTGAAATTTTTAGAACACCATTTTGGTAACGAATTTTCATCCAAAATCTAAAATCCAAAATTGGTATCAGCCAGGGGTTCCTGAAAAATTCAACCAAACCAAGTACGAGATGGTTAAACCAATAGCAATTAGCGCTACCCAGATAAAGCGATTATCTCTGGTATTAACCTGACTGAGGTCAACGAATTCTGGCTCAGTAGGTTTAGGCTTTTGCTGCACAGAAGATTTATTAGACTTAGCAGGTACAGAAATTTTGAGTTCATTATCGGGTAATGTGCCCAAATCGGGGATTTCGGTCATCCATTCGCTAGGTCTTTTCAGCTTTGGTGCTTTTAAGATATAAAGCATCCGTCGCGCTTGTTTGCTAATTTCAAAATGGGCATGGCGTTTAAGTCTTTCGCAAAGAGCGATCGCATCATCGCTGCGTCCAGCAGCTTCATAAGCTGTCACCAGATAAATTTCTACTTCGCCCGCAAGGCGAGAATTATGAACTAATAGGGCGCTGGCCTTTTCTAAATTTTCGATGGCTTCGCGGTATTGCCCATTTTCAAAGGCGATTTTCCCTCTTTGGTAGCGGGTTTTAGCAATTTCTAAACTTTCTGTACTCACGGCTTCTACAAAAATCAGCACTATTTTCATTTTGCCAATGCCAGCAATCTTTTTGGAATATTGTTTAAAAGCTGGCAATCTGAAACTAATTTCTAATTTTTTGATAAAGAGTACTGCGTTGTTGGTAAGGTCGTCCTAAAGAAGCGATCGCAGTTTCCAAGGTTTCCACTTCCATACACGTACCGCCCAAAGCACCTGCCATTGTAGTAATATGCTCCTCCATCAATGTGCCACCAATATCGTTGCAACCCCAAACTAAGGCTTCGGTTGCACCAGCAAGCCCCAGTTTTACCCAACTCTGCTGATGGTTGGGAATCCAATTACCCAAGTAAATCCGCGCTACAGCCCCTAGCAGCAGTGCATCACTCAAAACTGGTTGATCGCGTCCGACACGGCGACGTAAGGGTTTGGGCGCTTCTTGCCCAACGAAGGGTAACAAAATAAACTCTGTGATCCTTGCTGGATATCCCTGATTAATGGCAGTTTTTTGGAGCGATCGCAATTTTTCTAAATGCCCGATTTGCTGCTCGTGGGTTTCAATATGCCCAGATAACATGGTGCTGGTGGTATGCAAGCCTAATTTATGAGCTGTGCTGACAATTTCTAGCCATGTGGCTGTGTCAATCTTCTCTGGACACAGTATCCGCCTTACTTCATCGTCTAATACTTCGGCTGCTGTTCCCGGCATTGAGTTAACACCAGCATCGCGCAAAGCAGCAATCACATCAGCATACTCAAGTCCGTCAAGTCTGGCGATAAATTCCACTTCCTGCGGGGAAAAAGCGTGGAGATGGATCTGCGGAAATTCCTGTTTAATGGTTTCCACTACCTTGAGGTAATAGGACAAAGATTTACCATTTATCAGCGCTTGTGGATTTAATCCCCCCTGCATACAGATTTCCGTTGCACCCCGTTGCACCGCATCTGTCGCTTTTTCCAAAATTTGCGCCGAATCTAACCAGTATGCACTGGCATCACCATCATCCCGACGGAAAGCACAAAAACTACAGTGCTGCTCACAAATATTAGTAAAGTTAATATTACGATTAATTACGTATGTAACCGTATCGCCTGCTTGAGTGTGCCGGAGTGTGTCGGATGTACTACGTATTGCTGCGATCGCCTCTGGATCAGTTTGTTGTAACAATACCACTCCCTCTTCGGGAGATAAATCGTACCCCATTAAGGCACGTTCAAGAATTTTTTCAACGGCAATTTTTGTCAACATTACTTTCTTAATTTCTCGGTAAATATTAATTTTTTATCTTCTAAACAATTAAATTCTACTTAAAAAATATGGCTATTTTTAATTAAAAATTACAAAATTTATGCAATATTCTTTGCCGTAAGCGCTCTAAAACTGGTTCTTCTTCGGGTGATACCTCAGCAAATAGCATCTCATATATCAGTGGCACTCCTAGCTGTAAATCTTCAAGAATTTCGCGTTGATTAAAAACATCTTGGGGTTTTCCTTCAATCACGAGTTGTCCCCGATCCATGACAAATATCCAGTCTGCCCAACGATAAACTAAATCAAGATCGTGGGTTGCCATTACTATAGTTGTACCATCTGCATGAATCTTTTTCAGAGTTGCCATTAAGTTACGAGTATGCAACTTATCAAGATATGCCGTTGGTTCATCTAACAATAGTAGCTCTGGTTTTAGCACCATGACATCAGCTATGGAAACTCGCTTTTTTTGTCCTAAGCTGAGATGATGGACAGGTCTTTGTGCTAGCTGAGTAAGTTCAAATTCGACTAAAGCTTGTTCAACTCGCTGTTTAATTTCTCCTGTCGGCAATCCTAAATTGCACAAGCCATAAGAAATATCTTCTTCAACGGTAGAAGCTACTAGTTGCTGTTCTGGATCTTGAAAAACTAGCCCTACTTGTTGCCGTAATTTCATGAGTGATTTTCGGTCGTATTGTAGACGCTTCCCTTGCCAATACACGCTGCCTTTTTGAGGTTTATATAACCCGTTAGCTAATAAAAATAGTGTGGTTTTACCGCAACCATTTTGACCTATTAATGCACATTTATGATGAGCAGGAATTTTGAGAGTTAATCCATTTAAAGCTGATTGTTCTGCGTTTGTATAAGTGTAATATAACTTTTCAAATTCGAGTAAAAACTGTTGCATAATTATACCAATCCAATGCTACTAATAACGCACATCCTATAACAGCTTCGATAGCATAGCGCTTGGATAGATGATAGCGATGAGGATGCCAAACTTTAAATTCTCCATTAAATCCCCGTGATGCCAAACTCAAGGATACTTGGCGATAATTTTCTATGGTTCGTTTGAGCAATTGTCCAATTAATAGAGCTAAACTTTTCATGCCAATATTAAAACTGCAATAGCCGCCACGAGCTTGTTGGGCAATCCATAATTCGGCAGATGTGTTTAATAAAATAAAAATAAAACGGTACATTAGTAATAATAAATCGGTTAATAGCACAGGAAAACCCACGCGGCGCAGAACTTGCAAAAGTTCGGTGAAGGGGATAGTTAACATGATAAAATATAAGCAGGAAACAGAAGCGATCGCTCGTGTTAAAATCATGAATCCCTGTTCAATACCGTGAATACTGATGTACACATAATAAGAGCCAATATCCAAGCCTGCTACTGAATCAGTTTGCACTAAATGTAAGTTAGAAATATTTACGCCATTGATCACTAAAGCTGGTAAACTTGTTAACCAGAATAAAGTAGCAACATAAACTAGTTTGAAATAAATTTTGCTAGGAATCCCTGCATATATAATTGTCCAAGTACTCATCCAAACTGCAATCAAAACTTGAACTAGGGAATGACTAAAGGCAGCGATAATCAGCAGAGCGATCGCAAACAGCAATTTCTGCTCTGGTGCTAACCACCGCAAGCGATTAGTGTATGCAAGAGTATCTATTTGCAGACTCATTCCTTATTCCTTTGATGTTGCGATCGCCCTTTATACAAACCAATTACATAACCAATGACTCCAGCACCCGCCGCCGCTTGCACGGAAAATAATAAGCTTTCGACTTCTCCACTTGGTAACTCAACTAATGGATTAAACCAAGGTTTATATTCGGGCTGAATTTCTTTGATTGCATCTTCAGCTTGGCCATCTGCGCCGCTAAATTCTGCTTTAATTAATACTAGTGGTGCTACTGCCAATACCACTACTCCTAATAGCAACAGCCAATTACTTAATCCTTTTTTAGACTGTTTCATTGTGTTGAGGTTCCCGTTTGATTAATTTCAAAAATTCTAGTTCTTGAGGCGTATAAGATTGTAACCAATTCCATACCAATACAGTGAGCAAACCTTCACTAATTGCCAGAGGAACTTGAGTAATCGCAAAAATTCCCGCAAACTTGGTAAATGAGGCTATAAATCCACCTACGGGTGCGGGAAAAGCAAGAGCAAGTTGCACGGAAGTAATAATGTAGGTGAGTAAATCTCCCAAGGCGGCTGCTAAAAATATAGCTATTTTTTGCTTACCAGTTAGCTGCATCGTCAAATGATATATCCAATAAGCAGCAAATGGGCCTGCGATCGCCATCGAAAAAGCATTTGCCCCCAATGTCGTCAACCCTCCATGAGCCAACAGCAGCGCTTGAAATAACAGAACTAAACCCCCCAGCACCGACATAGCTAGAGGGCCGAATAGCACCGCTCCTAACCCTGTACCTGTAGGATGCGAAGAACTACCTGTAACTGAAGGAAGTTTCAACGCTGACAAGACAAAGGTAAAAGCTCCCGCCAATGCCAAGAGTAATTTTAGTTCAGGGTTGGCTTGGGTGATGCGAGTTAGCGATCGCAATCCTAAAATAAAAAATGGTAACGCCACTACCCACCAAAAAATTGCCCAATTTCCTGGTAAGTAACCTTCCATAATATGCATGGCATAGGCTGGTGTAGACGCTCCAATAACTAAATAAAAGCTCAAAATACCTATCACAATTAGTGATACGCCTTTTGACTTGAGAAGAATTCTTGGCACGCTGTATACCTCGCAAATACATTTTAAAGATTCAGTTTAAATCGGCGGACGCTCTAAATAAACGATTCAAAATTGCAAGTACTCACAATGTTATAGAAACGCTATTTATCTCATCTCTAAGCAAATAAAATGCACCACAGCATAGCAACAGTCTCCTAGTTTCGTCCATATCCCAGGTGCTATTATACGCATTGTTTGTATTCTAAGTACTGCTAAAGCAATAAGCATATCAATCAAATAGAAAATAGGCATGAAAAGCTAGTTTGTTCAGAATATTTTTTATACAAAATTTCAAAAACAAATACTGATTAAAATCCGAATATATTGATTGGAATTTTCACGGACTGGTTCTGGCTTGATCTAAATTTAATAACTTAAAGCAGCAATTTTGAATAATTAATAATTATTGACAATAATTATTAATTATTCTAGAATTTAAAAGCAATTGCAAAATATTTGCAATTCTTTTTTGGCGCTAATCGTAACTAAATGTCATGCCCAACAACTTCACTCTGGGTAACGAAAAACTTTGGAACCGTCGTCAATTACTGAAGGTGGGACTAGCAGGGGCTGGAGTAACTGGTGCAGCTGGACTTTGGCAGATGCTAAATCTACAAAGTAAGTCAATTGTCAAAGTGCCACCATTCGATATGGAAGCATCCGACGACACGACTAACCCGATTAACCCGATGAAAATGTTAAGGGATTTTGATTATGGGACAGTAAAGCAAGAAAATGGGCGGACTATCCGGGAATTTCAGTTAACTGCGGGTACTTCGATTATTAAACTCAATAGTGCTGTCTCTTACAACATCTGGGACTTAAACGGTCGCATACCAGGGCCAACGCTACGGGCAAAACAGGGCGATCGCATCCGGGTACTATTTCTCAATAATGCGGGACATTCTCACTCTTTGCATTTTCATGGTGTTCATCCAGCAGAAATGGATGGTGTTCGCCCAATCAGCAACGGCAAAGCCACAATTTATGAATTTGATGCTGAACCCTATGGTGTACACCTGTATCACTGCCATATTGAACCAGTCACCCGGCACATCGCTAAGGGACTTTACGGGATGTTCATCATCGATCCACCTACTCCCCGTCCCCCAGCTGATGAGATCGTACTAGTAATGGCTGGGTATGACGTGAATGATGATAGCCATAATGACTATTACGCTTTCAACGGTTTGCCCCATCACTATATGCATCATCCCATCCCTATTTATCAAAATCAGTTGATTCGGCTGTATGTCCTTAACATCATTGAATACGATCCAGCAGTGACGTTTCATCTCCACGCCAACTTCTTTGATGTCTATCGCTCTGGCATGAGTATGACTCCTAGCGAGAAAACTGATGTGATTACAATGGGTGTAGCAGAAAGGCACATCTTGGAATTTGCTTTTCGCTACCCAGGTAAGTATATGTTCCATCCCCATCAGGATGCGATCGCAGAAAACGGTTGTATGGGTCAATTTGAAGTAGTTGCTGATAGCAACTCTAAAAACCCTATTAAAAATTTATGACAATATTATTCGTATTAATTCCTTAAAATTTTAGATAATAATTGATAAAAAATGTCATTATATGCGACAGTAAAATCTATGGCAATGTGTCAAACAAACTATTTGATAGTAATAGTTTGAAATGTTTCAATTAATACCTTTTTAGTTATGCAAGAAGAAAAGATGATAAAACTTCGTTATATCTGTTTAACTGCTGCTGCTGCGGTAATAGTTACCTTGAGTTCCTGTAGTAGTACACCAACCGCAGAAAATCCATCAGCACCAGTTGCTAGCCCTCAAGCTACAGAGGCAGTAAGTAATAACGGTCATAGTGGTCACGGTGGCAAAGAAAAAATTAACATTAACAGCGCTATATTGTCAGAATTGGATAAGTTTGAAGCCAAACTAGGTATTCCAGCTTTATCAAACAAAATCCAGGCAAATCGCCCATATGGTAGCCCAGAAGATTTAGTTACTAAAAAAGTAATTACTCAAGAGCAGTTCGACCAAATTAAAGACCAAGTTGGTGTTCAGGAAGTAGTACTCACAGGTGAGGCAAAAGATGTTGACTACATGAGTAAATTGAGCTTAATGAAAGGGCATCTTTTAGTAGCACAAGAGCTTCTGGATCAGAATCAGCCGAAACAAGCAGAACCTCATATTGGACATCCAGTTGAGGAAATTTATGTTGATGTAGAAGAACAATTAAATGAGCGCAAAGTCAAAGAATTTAAGACAACATTGGTAAGTTTGCAAGATTTAGTGAAATCTAGTCCGAAGGATAGCAAAGTTAAAACTAATTTTAGTTCTTCAGTGCAAGCAGTTGATGGCGCGATCGCAGCTTTGCCAGCAGATCAACGCTCAAAACCAGGATTTGTGCTACAGGTTGTTAACGAATTGCTAGATTCAGCTAACTCCGAATATGGCGCTGCGATCGCAGATGGTAAAATAACCGCGCCAATTGAGTATCAAGACTCTCGCGGTTTTGTCGTTTACGCCAATGATTTATACAAAGGAATTTCTAGTCAAGTAGCTCAAGCAGATCCCGAAGCTCACAAAGCGATCGATGCTAGTTTTGCTGAACTAATAAAAGTTTGGCCTTCTGCCATCCCACCAGCCAAAGCAGTCAAAACTGCTAATGATGTTACCAAACTAGTAAAAACCATCGAGGAAAACTCTCAAAAAGTGGTTGGTAAATCCAATGCCCAAGCACAGCGCTAACACTTTAATTTAATGGGAAGTATAGGGTAAGGAGTTTAAAATAGTTAGGAGTTAGGAGTTATGAATTATGAATTATGAGTTATGAATCCCAAAATACTAACTCTTAACTTCTAACTCGTCACTCCTAACTAATTACACTCCATTCATTACTTGAACTAAGAACTGATGCAAGAACTTGACTATAAAAAGACCATTGACTTGCTTAACGCCATTATGGAATTTGAGCTAGCAGGGGTAGTGCGCTATACACATTATTCTTTGATGGTGACTGGCCCTAACCGTATTCCAATTGTGGCCTTTTTCAAAGCACAGGCAAGTGAATCTTTACTTCATGCCGAACAAGTGGGAGAAATTCTCACCGGTTTAGATGGGCATCCCTCCCTGAAAATTGCCCCAATGGAAGAAACCTACCAGCATAAAGTCAAGGATATCTTGGAAGAAAGCTTATCTCATGAAAAAAAGGCATTGGATCTGTATAAGAATCTGCTCGAAACTGTTACTAATGCCAGCATTTATCTTGAAGAATTTGCTCGCGGCATGATTGGGCAAGAAGAGATGCATAATCTCGAACTGAAAAAGATGCTACGCGATTTTAGTTAATAGTCATTAGTCATTAGTCATTGGTCATTAAGTCATTAGTCAAAAAATAATTTAAAGGACAACTGACAAAGGGCAAATGACTAATGGCAAATGAAAAAAGACAAAGGACAAAAGATGAATTTTAGTACTGCTATACCTACTTTTGTAATAACGCTCCGAGAAGGAGTTGAAGCCGCCCTTGTTGTTGGCATTGTGCTAGCTTTACTGAAAAAAGCTAAACAATCCCAACTCAACTCTTGGGTATATGCTGGTGTCGGCGTTGGTATTGTCGTCAGTGCCTTAATAGGCGTGCTATTTAGTTGGGTTATTCAAGTACTGGGAGCAGCGAATCCTCAATACACCTCGGTAGTTGAGCCAGCATTGGAAGGTGTGTTTAGCGTATTAGCGATCGCAATGCTCAGTTGGATGCTAATCTGGATGACTAAACAAGCCAGATTCATGAAAGCTACAGTTGAGGGAGCAGTTACACAAGCACTGACACAAAACTCAAATGCTGGTTGGGGTGTTTTTACTTTAATTTTAGTTGCCGTTGTCCGCGAAGGCTTTGAAACTGTTCTATTCGTTGCTGCTAATTTTCAACAGGGATTAATGCCAGCCTTGGGTGCTATTGGTGGTTTGGTAACGGCATCTGCCATTGGGGTGCTGCTATTTAAATGGGGTGTCAAAATTAACATCCGCCAGTTTTTCCAGGTAATGGGCATTTTATTAGTATTGATTGTCGCTGGGTTGGTAGTTTCAGCCTTGAAACATTTTGACGACGCTGTGGCTAACTTTGCCCTTAGCAGTCGTGCTACAGAAAGCCTTTGTTTCTATTACGAACGTTTTACTAAAGTCCACTCTTGTATTTTGGGGCCAATGGTTTCAAATACTTCCAGAATTTTGCCTGACGAACAGTTTCCTGGTATTATCCTCAAATCTTTATTTGGTTACAGAGACAATCTCTATCTTGTACAAGCAGTGGGATATGTAACATTTTTACTTACTATTGGAGGACTATATTTCCGCAGCCTTGGAGGTGCTTCTCCTGAAGGTAAAAAAAATATCCCCTTTGCTCAAAAACCAATTAGTTCTACAAAAGATTGAAAGTACACGCGTAAGGGCACGGAATGCCGTGCCCCTACACCTCGCAATATAATCTTGTAAGCTGAATAGGAACCGTTATATTCATCAAGGTAGAATCTGAAAACAAGATTTTAAATTATGTTTATTGAGCTAAGTAGACCGTGGCGCAAACAACGCTTGCTTAAGCTGCTGACAAGCCTTTTCAATTGCATCTATACTACCTGGATTCACCAGACCATAATAATCAAACACATAGACTCGGTTATTTTTGGTTGCTTGCAGTTGCTGCCAAAAAGCTTCCTTCTTCAGTGAATCTAAAAGCCCAGCTTCCGAATTCCCTTGTGGGGGATTAACCAAAATTATCACCTCTGGATTTGCTTCTAAAACTTTCTCAGCCGAAAGCGTCACATAGCCACCAATTGGGCTTTTTCCTTGTAAATCTGCTGCTATATTTTTCGCTTGAAATTTCGCCAGCAGATCCCCAGCCCAACTATTTTTATTTGGCGCTAAAATTGGTTGACGACTAACCAGCGCTAGAGTAGAAAAACCCTGAGTTGGCTTTTCTGGCAAGAAAGTTTTGTAACGGTTTAACAAAGGTTGAGGATCAGCATCAATTGATTTAGCAAGTCTTTTAGTAAGTTTTTCTAGAGATTCCCAGTTATTTACCTTAGTCATAAAGGTTGGAATTCCTAGCTGGTGAAGTTTTTGAATTGGGATGTTAGAAAAGCCTTCTGCACCAATAACTAAATCTGGTTTGAGTGATACAACTTTTTCTAAGTTGGGCGGACTTTGCCCTTCGCTAACGCGGGGGATATCCTTGAATCTTGAGTCATTATTAAATAATTTACTTCCAGTGATTCCAACAATTTTTGTTTGATCGAGCTGAGAAACAATGTCAGCAGAAAGAGAAGAAAGAGCAACAATCCTTTTTGCTGATCCTTTTGATAATTGCTGAGAATTTGTATTTGCCGTTTCAGTGAGGTTTGTGATTTTTGTTTGTGGCTGTTGAGTGGTTGCTGTAGTGCAAGCAGCCAAAACTAGACTCATCAAAAGTGCTAAAGCAGATAAGAACCAACGACGATACATATTAAAATTCCTTTTGGGGTAAGAATGGCATCATAAACATACTCAGCACCACATTCAAAAATAGCAAATTTAGCTTTTAGTTCACTTGACTTGACTTTGCGATCTTTGCGTAGACGCTTTGCTTCACCTCCCACCTTGTTTATTGAAATATTGAAAGTTTTAATTGGCTTTAGCTATAGCAATCCTAAATAAACCGTGAAAATCCCCGATTCCTCTCTCTGCGTTCTCTGTGCCTCTGCGGTTAATTTATTTTACAAATGATTTTTAGAACTGCTACATAATAGCTATTAATTCCCAAACGGAATAGCAACGAAGCCAGAAATTGAAAAGATGGAGTAATGGCAAGAGCTAAAAGTCAGGCTATTCTTAGTTCAAAAATACTACTGGTTTTGGCAGATTTTCACTAACTAAGGTAGAGGCGAAATCTACCCAATAGTAGACTAAAATTGCGTAAGAATTTAGATATTTTATACTGCAATGTATGTATTTATGTATTTATAAAAAAAATCGGCAACACAAATAGTCCTTTAGCAGTCTTGAAAAAAGAGGTTTTAGAACCTTTACTCCTTAACGATATAATTCGATACACGTTGCCCACAATTATCTGAATTGGGGTCGATGATTATTGTGTCCATCTACTGCTAGGTATGTCTAACCACCCCTTGAACGTTGCAAGATCAAGATTATTTTGGCAGCGCCTATTCGCTGTTGTTTTCACTAGTAGTTCGTTGCTCCCCAACTTGGGAAGCGAACCAGCAAGGGCGCAAGTAACCCAGTATTGTCACTTATCAGCAGCAGCAGCACAAGAAAAAGAAACCTTACGTTTATCAGCTCTCAAAGGCAAGCAAGATGCCCAAACCCGCTATCAAAACTTAGTAAAAAAGCAGGCACAGGAATTACAAAAGTGTCGCGCTCAGACTTGGCCGCAAATCCAAGCCCTCTGGTTGCGCTTGTATCCCTGTGATATTCAACCAGGAACAATTGACCAGATTATGGATCGGATTGTCAACCGTGGTTATAATCAAGTTTATATAGAAGTATTTTACGACGGGCAAGTATTATTGCCAGCAACAGCCAACCCGACGGCTTGGCCTTCTGTAATTCGCACCCCAGGAGCAGAAAACGCCGATTTACTCGCCACAGCAATTCAAAAAGGTCGGCAACGCGGTTTAAAGGTCTACGCCTGGATGTTTACTACCAATTTCGGCTATACTTACGCCCAGCGCCGAGATAGAGAAGATGCGATCGCTCGTAATGGCAAAGGTCAAACAAGCTTATATGTCGTAGATAACGGCTCTCAACTATTCATCGACCCCTACAACCCACAAGCAAAACGCGACTACTACCAATTAGTACAAGAAGTTTTACGCCGTCGCCCAGATGGTTTGCTATTAGACTACGTGCGCTATCCGCGCCAAGCAGGAAGTGATTCCATCGCCACCAAAGTTTCAGATTTATGGCTATTTAGTCCCGCAATTCAAGAAGCTTTATTTAAACGGGCACAGAATTACAAAGGGCTAGACTTGATTCGCCGCTTTTTGCGTAAGGGATATGTTACTGCCGGAGATATCGCTGAACTCGATAAACTTTATCCTCAGGAAGGCGAACCCCTCTGGCAAGGACGCATCCCCCCGCCAGGGCAAAAATCAATTCTGCCTGCAACTGATAGACAGCCACTTTTACAGTGGGAATTGTGGCAACTCGCCGTTGCCCACGCCATGCAAGGAATTCTAGATTTTGTCACCATAGCTAGTTACCCAGCAAAGAAGCAAAATATTCCCACAGGAGTAGTGTTTTTCCCTGATGGCAACCAAACTGTAGGACAAGGGTATGATTCCCGGTTACAACCTTGGGATCGTTTCCCCACCACATTGCAGTGGCATCCTATGGCTTATGGGAATTGCGGTAATGCTAGTTGTATTGTGGCACAAGTGCAACGGGTTTTGAGTATGACAAAACCTGGTACTCAAGTGATTCCAGCTTTAGCCGGCAAATGGGGAGGATCTATTAGTAATCGTCCATCCCTAGAAGCGCAAATGCAAGCACTTCGCCAATACGCCCCTCAACTGAAGGGAGTTAGCCATTTTGCCTATTCTTGGCAATATCCTCAGAATGATAACGATCGCAAATTTTGTCGCACTCGCTAAACAGTATAATTCACGAGCGGAGCCGGAGCGTCTTTGGTCAGAATTCAGAATGAAAATTTTCCTCATCTTTCTCATCCCCCACTAATTAATTCTGAATTCTGAACTCTTTTTCAATTAACTTAAAGCCAAATCCTCTGGTGTATTACAGTTAAACAGCATTTCGGGTTCTGGTAAAGGCAAAACTTCTACAGGATATTGCCGAAGCCATTGCTGAAACGATCGCCCCCCTTGGTTGATAAACTCTAAAAGTTGTGGCAAACAGCAACGGCGGTAGAAACCACATAGAGGTTCCCAACCTTTCGGATGATGAGCTAAAGCTGCGATCGCATTATCCCCCACGCTATCAAGTCTAGTTACCCAATCTTGCAACACCTCAACCCGCAACCTCGGCAAATCGCAAGCTAGCAGCAGCACCCATTCTGTTTTGACTTCGGCTAGCCCTTGGGCAAATCCAACTAAAGGCCCGTGGGCTAGAGATTCTTCAGATAAAGGCACTTCTCGGATAAATTGGCAATTGGGCAAAAGCAAGTCTTGGTAGCGTTCTGGCCAGGGAGTGACTATATAAACAACATCAGCGCAGCTTTGAGCAATGCTACAAACTCGCTGTAACAATGGAACTCCTTGAATGGGAATCAGGGCTTTATCTTGACCCATACGAGAACTTTTGCCACCTGCTAAGACTATGGCAGTTAATTTGCTGCGGATAGTCATGTTAGTTTTCTGGCTCAAAAAACGTAATGCACACACCAGCTACATCAATAATTGCAAACTCCTTCATTCCCCAGGGTTGTGTTTGCAACTGAGCGTTGGGATGAATCATTTGTCCACCTTGTGCTTGAAATTCCTGATAAAGCTGCTCAATACCATCAACTTTGATTCGAAAAGTTGTCCATTCTGCAAGGTGTTGATCGTCATTTTTTTGCAGAAAAATTTCTGCACAGTCGCGTTTGATAATTGCCATAATCACCGGATCGCCTTCTTTATGAATTGTTGTAAAACCAAGTTGTTCATAGAAAGCGATCGCTTTTTCCATATCGCCACCAGCAGGAATAATAGGACTGATGTTTCCAAGTACAGGCGGTTTATTCATGGTTATGCGTCCGATGTTACCAAAACTATCCTCGATTTTGACTTTGCTGCACTTGCTGCAATAAATGCTCTACATTTGCTGCTGGTGCAAGGCACTTCAAACCTTGGCAAACTAACCCAACGCTTCCCTCTGGTAAATCAGATGTTACGGTAAACACAGCTGTTGGTAAAAACTTGGGGATCAGAGAGTTTATTTGCTCAGTGGTACTACGAATCAAGGTAGAATTACGATACCAATCCAAAGCTGTAAACAAGCTAGGACAAGCTTGAGGAGCGCGATTCATTACACTTCTAAAAGCTTTTAAGCCAAGTTCTGCTAAATCCAAATAATCTAGATTATCGGTGAGTAGGGCGAGACGCACAAGGTTAGCGATCGCAATTCCATTAGCTGATGGTGTAGCATTATCAACGTAACTGCGCTCCCGCACAATTAAGTCTTGACTAGAACCAGTTGATGTATTATAATAACCACCTAATTCAACACTCCAGAGAAATTCGTTGAATTCATCTTGGATAGCGATCGCTTTTTCTAACCATTGCTTATGCTCAGGGTTGGAAGCTTGTAAATCTAGGAGAGCTTTAATAAAAAAGGCGTAATCTTCAGACTGCGCTAACACAGTCGGTTCTCCTTGATAGTTGAGTCGCTGAAAACGCCCATCGACAAACTGATTTTCCAAGATAAAATTTGCTGCTCGTGCTGCTAATTCCAGATATAACGGTTCTTGGAAAACCCCAGCAGCTTTAGCCAGACCAGAAATCATCAAGCTATTCCAAGCGACAATCATCTTCGTATCTGTCACAGAGGGAATGCGGCCTGGCCAGTTAGTGGTTTTTGCTTCCTGGTTGTTACGAGCCGGGGGAAAAGTTTCTAAAGACTCAGAACTAACGCCATAGCGAGCGGTAAACAGCTTACCCAGAGCCGTTTCCACAGTTGCACTCAGTTGGCCAGAATAGCGCCTTTGCAAGACATTGCGCCCTTCAAAGTTGCCGTTAGGTGTCACAGTAAACTGTTCTAATTCCCTTAATTCTTCAGGCGTTAACAGTTGTTGAAGTTCGCTGTAACTCCAGACGTAAAAGGCTCCTTCTTCTGGTTCTGCTGCCGTGGGTTCAATGAAGCTGTCGGCATCTTGAGCAGCATAGAAGTAACCTTCAGGCGCGGTCATTTCTCGCTTCAGCCATTGTACAGTACCAGCAACTGCTCTCTCAAAGGCTGCTTCTTGTACTCCTGCACTCCATAAAGAAGCTATATACTCCACAATCTGTCCATTGTCGTAGAGCATTTTTTCAAAGTGGGGTACTGTCCAAGTAGCGTCAACAGTATAGCGATGAAAACCACCGCCCACATGGTCGTAAATGCCTCCCAGCGCTAAGTCTAGTCCGCGTTGGGTACAAACTTGCTTGCCATCATAGCGAGATTCAAAATTAAATCGAGTTCCCCGCAGTGCTAATTCTGCATAGGGAATCATCGGAAAGCTATTACCTGATTGACTAGGAGTAATTACACTTGTGCTGGTTTCCCAACCTTGGTGGAGTAATTCCCGGTCTTCAAGCTCATCTGTTGTACCATCTTGCAACACCGCAGACGTGAGCAGCGACTCAATAATTAAGGCTTTGCGTTGCTGTAATTCTGCTTTTTCTGTATCGTAGTAACGGCGAAGCGCTTGCAACACCTGTAAAAATCCAGGACGACCATAGCGCGGGTCTACAGGGAAATAAGTACCGGCATAAAACGGCACTAAATCTTCTGGGGAAAGAAATACGTTTAAAGGCCAACCCCCTTGACCACTCATGATTTGCAAAGCTTGCATATAAATGCTATCGAGGTCAGGTCTTTCTTCCCTGTCTACTTTGATGGGAAGATAATTAGCATTCATGTAGTCAGCGATCGCAATATCAGAAAAAGCCTCGCCTTCCATGACAGTACACCAGTGGCAACTAGAATAGCCAATGGAGAGAAAAATCGGTTTATTTTGCGCCCTTGCAGTTGCAAGTGCTTCATCACACCAAGACCACCAATCAATCGGGTTTTCGGCGTGTTTGCGGAGATAGAGGCTCTTAGCTTCAGCAAGGCGATTAGTCATGATTAAACGCAAGTAGTTGCCTTCTTTGCTCAGTCTATCCTGTTCCCAGAAGTGTTAGCCTAAACGGCTATGTATATAAGCAAGAAATCCTACGAGCGAATTATCCCTTGGGTAAGAGACAGTAGCCCATGTCTTTGATATCGCCGACACCTGTACAATTTGTGAAATATTTTTACTGAAACGATCGCAATAGTAAGCTAACGATATTTGGTGGCGTTTCTGGCACAGGTGATGCTGTCCTTGTCTGAATCATAGTATTTGGGCTAAGTCCTGCTATCAAGTGGAGCAAGAAGGTGATGATGGCGGCGTGTACAAGTTTTTCCAGCATGGCACGTCTCTCTCTGGGTGGATAGCATTAAAGTAGGACTGGTTATTCTAAATACACCTCGTACTATCGATTTACCGAATCTAACAAAAATAACTTGAGAATTGCTGAGGAAAATGCTAAAAAAATGTTTAAAATGTTACTGATTTAACACAATTCCCTAAGCAAGTTGGATTTCGGTTATCGGCTTAATTACTACATCGCCAAAGTTGTCCAGCAAATGCCGAGATATGAGGTTGGCGATAATTAGAGTTTTTAATTTGTTTTTCCTTTTTTTTAGACACCTTCTGTTCCTAAAAAGTGCCCTGAAGGGTTAAATTTTATAGTTTGCTCAACTGAAAATCGCTGTATTAGACAAGGGAAAACGAGAAAGGATTGATTTATCTGCTTAGGAACAGTAGAGATAAACCCCAGTTTCGTGCTGTCACCGATAAAATGTATTTAAAGTAGCCACAAACACGCTTCCATGATTCCTATCGTTATTGAACAATCGGGTCGAGGCGAACGCGCCTTTGACATCTACTCACGGCTGTTGCGTGAGCGCATCATCTTTTTGGGACAACAAGTTGACAACAACATTGCTAACTTGATTGTTGCCCAACTGCTGTATTTGGATGCCGAAGACTCGGAGAAAGACATTTATATGTACATCAATTCTCCCGGTGGTTCGGTGACGGCTGGTATGGGCATTTTTGACACTATGAAACACATTCGCCCTGATGTCTGTACAATTTGTACCGGATTGGCGGCGAGTATGGGCGCTTTCCTCCTCAGCGCTGGTGCTAAGGGTAAGCGGATGAGTTTACCCCATTCTCGGATTATGATTCATCAACCTCTAGGTGGCGCTCAAGGACAAGCGACTGATATCGAAATTCAGGCGCGGGAAATTTTGTACCACAAGAAGCGGCTAAATGACTATTTAGCTGAACATACAGGTCAACCAATTGAGCGAATTGCTGAAGATACTGAACGTGACTTCTTCATGTCACCAGAGGAAGCCAGAGAATACGGCTTAATTGACGAAGTGATTGACCGTCACGCTGCTGGTAGTCGCCCCGCAGTTGCTGTTCTTAATTAATAGTAGCTAGCCGTAAATGGTGATTTACCACTTTTAATTCGCTTAAACCCTAAAAATAACCCCTTTTCACTGATGAAAAGGGGTTATTTGACTTCAAAACTCGATTTAGATTCAACAGACTACGTTATTAGTCATTAGTCCTTACAAATAATTAATGACTAATGACAAATCAAAATCCTGCTATTGGGTCTGGCTGAGATTGTAAGTATTTGAGGAATCCGTGTAATTCTTCTTCAGTTAGCAAAGTACGCCCCCGCTTACCGTATGTTTCAATCAGATGTTCCCGTCCTTGTTCTGGTGTCCAGCCTAAACGCTGAAGTTCGACATCTGTTTTAGCAATTACATCCGATAAATCAACAGGTTCAGCTTTCTTCTTTCTCTTTCCTGCCACTGGCGGGGTAGCGATATTCTCTTGAGGGCTGTAACTCCGAGGTGTAAATGGTGTGACATTATTAGCAGAAATCTCTGGAAATGTTTGATTTTCCACCTGTTTATCAAAGGTTATTTCCAAGTTTTCCACTGGAGGATCAAATTCTAGCTCCTTGTTGGCTGTCACAGGAAAGTTTTGACCTAAATCCTGGCTATAGCTATCGCTTGGTAGGGACGCACCACTGCTGTACCCGTACTGTTCATTATTGTTTGTTACTACCTCTGGTTTGATGTTCCGTACCTTGGAAGGCGGTATAGATATTTCTTTGTCACTGACTACTGGCCACTGACTACTAACAAAATCTTGATCTTTGGCAGAGGAATAGGCAGCAGACTCATCTAATCCACTTTTGGTATTCAAGGAAGGGTTTAGCTGCGCTGGGGGAATTGGATTTGAGTTAAATGCGACTGATTGCTGTGGCGCATTTGTAATACCCAAAACTATCAGCGCCCTGGTTCGGGCTTGGTCTTCTGCTGCTTCTACTGTTTCTGCTGCTGCCATACCCGTAGCACGGGTTACACCTTCTATTTGCACGCTTGCCCGGACAATATATTTTCCTTGAAAAATTTGCACTAATTCAGAAATCAGACTGCCCTTGGGATACAAGCTCTGGAATTGAGCCAACATAATATTGCTACCAATCTAAATATTTTTAATAACGGGGTTGATACTGCCTGTATGCTCAAGCGAGATCATCTGCCCTTACTTTAATTTACATCCACTCGATACCCAGAATGCCTGCCAATATTGCTTACCATGTGTTATTGGTTTCTTGAGAGGCGATGAGTAGGTATAATTCTCTGCTCTGAGCCATCAAAGTGATATTCTTACTTTATCCTGTGTCCCAATTGTAGCAGCAGCACTTTTTTGACGAAATTTTTAGCTAGTGCTAACTTATCTGGGTAGTCTTGCCTGCAATGCTATACTGATTACCCAACTTAATATCTAGAACTATTTTCTGGAAATGCGCTCTAAATCTACAATAATGGAGATACGGTTCGCCCTCACTGCTTATTAAGCTGCTCACCTAATTGTTACCGATTCTACATGTGGGTAAATTGGGTTCACCGGCAGTTCCTCCGAGTCAAAAATCAGATTCTAATGGCGTAAAATTACCTTCACTCTAGACAATCAAACACCTGTAATTTCCACGCCACTTGACGGCAGTTGCTCCACTTGGGGAGACCCCTTGGCGCTAGCCTCTCCCTTTGGGAGAAGACCGCACTGCCTCCTCCACTTCGGGAGACCTCAAGACCGCAGTGGCTTCCCTGCATAGCGCTTTTGAGCAGTATGGATTCTCTAAACCCAGCTTCTCAAAAACCCGTCGCGTAATTACCTAGCGGGGCTAGATTTAAATCAGGCGTACTTTCTCAGTTTGGTTAGATGAAGAGAGTTGAACGCAGGCGAATTCTGAGAGCATCGTGCAGTGAGAAGTTCGTAGATGCCCAGAGTTGTCCGTGGGTAGGCTTCCTTTGCTTGGAACTGCCGGAGTAGTTTCCCACTCTTGCTGGGTTGGGCTTCCTTTCCTTAGAACTTAGGAAGCCTTGCCTCTGGGCAATTCGCTTCCAGCTTGTTTCTGTAAGCCGTGAGGGTATACAGAAAAGAACCAGATTAAACAACCAATGATGTTTTGACCAAAGGTCGGTTCACTGCATGGAATTTTCAATCGCTACACTCCTTGCCAATTTCACCGATGATAAATTGGTAGCTCGGAAGGTTTTAGAAAAGAAACTTGGCTGTGAAGATGAAAAAAGCTTACAGAAACTTCACATTGCCTTAGATGTTCTCGAAAAAATCGGTATTTTAGTGAAAGAACGGGGCAAGTACCGCCGTGTCTCCGAAGAGGGAGTAATCGAGGCAAAGCTCCGTTGTTCTAGTAAAGGCTTTTGCTTTGCTATTCAAGATGTCGAAGGAGCCGAGGATATTTACATCCGCGAAAGTCATTTGAGTAATGCTTGGAATGGCGATCGCGTTTTGGTAAGAGTTCTCAAAGAAGGCAGCCGTCGTCGCTCTCCTGAAGGGGAGGTGAAGCTAATTCTAGAACGTTCTAACCACACTTTACTGGCACGAATTAAGCAGGTGGAAGCTGGTTTCCGGGCTGTGCCTTTAGATGATCGATTGCTGTTTGAACTGAAGATTCAACCTAACGAGGCAAAGTTGGAAGAAGCGATCGATCACTTGGTTCATGTGGAAGTTTTGCGTTACCCGTTAGCACAATATCCTCCCCTTGGTCGAGTGGTACAAGTCCTCGGTAGCGATGCTGAAGCTGCTGCTGATATAGATTTAGTTACGTGTAAACATGACCTTTCCCGGACTTTTCCAGATAATGTACTAGATGCAGCCGCCAAGTTGCCCAAAAAGCTACTTAAAGCAGACCTGAAAAATCGGCTGGATTTGCGTAATTTATTTACCTTCACCATTGAAGGGGTAAATGGCGATACCAAAGTTATAGAAAACGCTTTTAGTTTAGAAAAGAACTTAGCCGGAAATTGGCTTTTAGGCGTTCATATTACCGATGTTTCTCACTATGTCCAACCTGATGAAGCCTTGGATAGAGAAGCACTCAAACGGGGCAAATCAGTATATCTGGGAGAGTTAGTGTTGCCAATTTTGCCCCCAGGTGTGGCAGAACGCTGTTCTTTAGTACCTGGGAGCGATCGCTTAACTATCTCTTTTTTAATTACCATTGATCCCCAATCTGGACAAGTCCTGGAGTGGGAAATTCAACCTAGTGTAATTAATGTCGAAACTGCACTAACTACTGAACAAGCCCAAGCAATTCTTACAGGTGAAGCCCAAGAATCATCACAGGTTTCCCAAATCCTGCAAGACCTCCAAGCCTTGCAAACAGCCATCAAACAGGTACGGTTGACTCGTGGTAGCCTCCAGTTAAATCTGCCGCCTAGCCAAAACGCCTACTATGATGAAGGGATTTTAGGCGCTGTGGTGGTGAATGATTTACCAGTGCGATCGCTACTCACAGAGTTGGTACTGTTAGTTAATCAACTGGTTGCAACTCACTTAAATGCTCTTGGTGTTCCCGCCATCTGGCGAGTTCAAGGTACGCCCGATGTCGAAGATGTTCAGGAAATGCTGAAATTGGCAGTCAATTTAGGCGTTGACCTCACACTAGATCCAGAAGTCGATATCCAACCCTTAGATTATCAACATCTGACTACAGCTTTTGCGGAATCTCCCTCTGAGCAAGTTCTGACTTACTTGTTACAAGATACCCTTAAGCCGTCTGCGTACAGCACTACCAAAGGTTCTCACTTTGGTCTGGCACTACCGCAATATGTCCACTTTAGCGCTCCTCTGCGGCGTTACCCAGATTTGCTGATGCAGAGAGTGTATTACGCGCTACTCGAAAACGGACGCGATCGCCGCAACACTCGTGTTAGAGAGCGCGTTAACCTGCGTCACTCCTCCAGCCACGAGGAAATTAACTGGAACGTTTTACCCCCAGAGTTGCAACAAGAATTGCAAAGCGATTTAACTAGGGTAATTGTCCAAATCAACGACCGAGAAAAAGAAGTCCAAGAGGCTGAAGCCGATTTAGCCGGGCTGCAAAAAGCCCAACTGATGAAGCAACGCATCGGACAGGTATTTCAAGGTGTGATTACTGGCGTTCAATCCTACGGTTTCTTTGTGGAAATTGAAGTCCCAGCAGATGAAGTGGAATCTAGCAGTAATCCTGGTGTGCCTTTGAGGGTAGAAGGATTAGTACACGTTAGTTCTCTCAAAGACGATTGGTATGAATATCGCGCTAGACAACAGGCACTGTTTGGGCGCAAAAATCGCGCTTCTTACAGATTAGGCGATCGCGTCGCCGTACAAGTTAAGAGTGTCGATTATTACCGTCAGCAAATTGATTTGGTAACAGTCGGCAGCGATGGTGTACCCAAAGGTTTAACTGGTAATGGCTCCAATGACGATCTTTCAGACCTCTACTTACCAAATGATATGGAGTCTGATGATATAGACCCTTACTCTGAGGATGAGTAAAATCAACTACAACGTTAGTGTCAAATAAAACTAAACCTCTAATTTTAGGCGTATCGGGCGCATCTGGTCTGATTTACGCTGTTCGCGCGATCAAATTTTTGCTAGAAGCAGATTATAGTATTGAATTGGTTGCTTCTAAATCTACTTACATGGTTTGGCAGTCAGAACAGGAAATTCGGATGCCATCAGAACCAAGCGGGCAAGAACAATTCTGGCGAGAGCAAGCTGGAGTTGAACTTTCGGGTAAACTCCGCTGCCATCCTTGGGGTGACGTTGGAGCTGGGATTGCCAGTGGTTCCTTTGCCACTCTGGGGATGATAATTATTCCATGCAGCATGAGTACAGTAGCAAAGTTAGCGGTTGGCTTGAGTTCCGATTTACTAGAACGGGCGGCGGATGTCCAACTCAAAGAAGGACGAAAGCTGGTCATTGTTCCTCGTGAAACGCCTTTTAGCCTCATCCACCTGCGTAACTTAACCTCTCTAGCAGAAGTTGGAGTGAGAATTGTCCCCGCTATTCCTGCTTGGTATCATAATCCCCAAACCATTGAAGATTTAGTTGATTTTGTAGTCGCCCGTGCTTTAGATCAACTAGATATTGACTGCATCCCAATTCAGAGGTGGGAAGGTCGTCGCTAATGCCCTCAGTGGACTCATCGGAAATTTCACAATAGTCCTAAAAGGGTAATGATAGAGATGGCTGATAGTGTCAGTAGTCAGTGAACAGTAATTAGTGAAGAGTAATCAGACTGATAACTGACCACTGACAACTGACCACTGATAACTGACAACTGACAAAATTGCTATGGCTGTAATTCGCTTAATTTTATTGGTGGCGGTACTGGGAGGACTAACGCTGTTGTTAGTCCAAAATTGGTCACCTGCGATATCGCTAGTATTTTTGGGCGTGCAAACTCAACCATTACCACTAGCGATATGGATTTTATTCAGTACTGCCACTGGTGCTTTCACATCTATATTGATTGCTACCTTGTTTAACTTATCCAACTATTTTGGGGGAGGACAACGCCAAACTCCTGACCGCCGAAGCACAACTTCGGCTCGTGCCAAGGCAAACCGGAGAGAAGAACCTACATCTCGTCCTGCCAGTTCTCCACCACCAGCTAGTAAAAAAGAAGAGCCTAGCAGTGATGTATTTGATGATTGGGAGACAAATGCCAGTAATGATGATTGGAACTTTGATGAAAGCTCAGACGAAGCACCTACCCCTAATCCTCAAGCTCAACAGCCTAAAGATTCTAAAACTTACGAACGTCAATCAGAAGTCAAAAGCAGTTCTCAGTCCGGTTCAGTTTATTCTTACAGCTACCACGAACCCAAAAATACGGCTGTGGGAAAAACTGAATCCGTTTATGATGCTGACTACCGGGTGATCATCCCCCCTTATCAGCCGCCAACTACCAATCAAAGTGATGATGATGATTGGGAATTTTTTGATGATGATGATGATTTTGAGGATGATGATAAACGCTCCCGTCGGTGAGATGCAGCAGGCTCTCTACTTGATGCCACATCGTTCTCTAGACTCCTGCTTGACCTTACCAGTCATAGCAGCTTCCTGCAAAGTCATGAAAGCATTAAAATCTTCCAATTCATACCGGGTAGTCAACAATTGTCGTAGTTGATTTTCAGCTTCTACTGTCAAATAGCCAGTTGCTAAAGCTTTTTGTACAACGTCACGAATTCGAGTCATAGTTGACGCCTCATTCATCCTATATTTATTCATTCAGGCTTATTGGGGTGAAATATGCAGTAGTCTTTATGCCAAAACTTCAAATTTGCAAAGTTTTTTGGGCGATCGCAGTATATAAGTCATTATTTACACCTTCATCAGAAACATTTAATTGCTCAGAGCTTGTTATGACTAGATTTTTAGAATAACTACACGGTGCTGGTAGAAACACAGTGTCTTGTATACTTAAAATTACCCACTAAAGTGAAAATTCGGATTATTTAGATAGACAGTAATTGTTTGAATAAAGTTTCAAAGAAGCTATATTATTTTTTTTATTAAGCATAGCGATCGCTATGCAGCAAATACAAAGTTAATTGAGGCGAGTTACTACATTCCTGAGAAATTCTTCGTTTATATTATGGTAATTTCACAGAAAAATCGTTAACTTATTGCCTTGGTTACTTTAAATACATTAACAATAGTAATAACGACGGTTGATTTAACTCAAATAGAAGATGAATTTGTACAATTTAAAAATAATTACGAGTTAGAAAATTTATATAGCAGTCCTAAATAATTCGTGAAAAGTTAGATAAGCGAAAAACTTTACGAAGTTGGGGATTTAGACACTGCAATCGCTTTCTTATTCTTATACATAATGAAGTGCGTTAAGGCAGTTTATAATTGGAAACTGTGACTCAGTACTCACAATTTATAATTGGAGCAAAGCAACTAGTGAGCAGCTTATTACAAGGAGTCAACCTATATTTAATTGGCATGATGGGTGTTGGTAAGACGACAGTAGGGCGCTTACTGGCAAAGGAACTGGGTTATGGGTTTGTGGATACCGATGATGTCATTGCCCAAGCAACAGGTAAATCTATCAATCAGTTATTTGCCCAAGTTGGGGAAGCAGGATTTCGCCAGATAGAAAGTGACGTGCTTTCACAAGTCTGTGCTTTTACAAATTTGACTATATCAACAGGTGGGGGCATTGTACTGCGGCGAGAAAATTGGGGTTACTTGCACCACGGTTTAATAGTGTGGCTAGATGCGCCAGTGGAGCTAATTTACAGCCGTTTAGCTGAGGATACCACAAGACCACTCTTGCAAGATGCTGATCCTAAAGGCAAATTGCGATCGCTCCTCGAACAACGAACACCACTTTACTCTCAAGCTGATTTGCACATTACCGTGCAAGAGGCAGATACACCTGAAGACATTGCCAAGCGAATACTTGAGGCAATTCCTGGCGTACTAAAAAAAACTGTTTCTCATTAATAGGGAATATTAATCTAACTCTGTCTGCAAAAGATATTTTTCATAAATCAGTTAAAAAAGCTTTGCAATAAGAACAATGGAGGATTACGAGCGATCCATTAAAATTTAAATTTGGGGAAGTCAATTTCCAAATTGATGTAGGCGTAGAGAAAATAATTGCCACAGAAAAAGGAAATGAAAAAATAGCAATTGAAATCAAAAGCTTTTTAAACCCCTCGGCAATTACAGATTTTTACTCCGCTTTGGGACAATTTCTTAGTTACCGTCTAGCGTTAGCAGGATATGAACCAGAGCGAGTCTTATACTTAGCAGTTCCATTGGATACGTACAAAACATTTTTTCAACTGGAGTTTACTCAAACTGCGATCAAACAGTATCAGGTGCTATTAATTGTTTACAATCCAGTAGATGAGGTGATTGTAGAGTGGATAAACTAACAAAATATCAAGAATATGTTAAAACATTGTTGACGAACTATGCCAGTGATGATGTCTCGGATAACAATGTCGAAGTCCAACTGATTTTAGACACAGAACGCAATCATTATCAATGGATGAATGGTGGTTGGCAAGGATTTAATCGTATTTATCGATGCGTGATCCATTTTGATATTAAAGATGGCAAAATCTGGCTACAACAGAACTTAACCGATCGCAATCCAGCAGAGGAATTAGTGATGATGGGAGTGCCACGAGAGGATATTGTCTTGGGTTTGCAAGCTCCATACAAGCGTCAGTATACAGATTATGGCGTAGCGTAATGCGATCGCTCCTCGAACAACGAACACCACTTTACTCTCAAGTTGATTTGCACATCACTGTGCAAGAGGCAGATACACCTGAAAATGTTGCCAAACAAATAGAGCCAATTCCTGGCGTTCTCAAAACACAATCTCATTAGCTGGCAGAAATATGTGATGGCTTGACACGAATTTATTATCAAACTAAATTTTTCAGTCGCGGTAATATCAATTAACTCACAACTTGTTTGAGAGCAAATTTGTTGTAAGTAAAATATTTGAGATTTATTCTTTAGGCTTGTTCATAGAGTTTTCTTAGAGAATACTTGATCTGGATAACATCTTGCACTTATTCCAGCAGTTTTTTTGAACATTTTTCCATAGAATGTTATACCCACTGTATTTTTGGGAACTCTTAACATTAAATACAGTTTTCCCAAAGTTTAGATTGGTAAGTCATGAAAGTTGCCCAGATTATTGACACATTAAGTATCTGGTGGAAGCAAAATTTGAGGTTAGGTATCAAGCCTGGTTTTTTCTGTTTGTTTGCGATCGCCCTTTCCCTGACTTTTGTGATCAATGCCTGTAGTCTTGGGCAAAACCAATCTCTCAAACCGCTTCGGGTGGGAATTACAAGCTGGGTAGGATTTGACATTGCACTGTATGCTCAAACCTCAGATATCTTCAAGCAGCGCGGGCTAGAAGTTGAATTTGTGCGATTTGATAACCAGCAAGATTCCAGTCGGGCTGTTATGCAAGGAAGATTAGATGCAGCATTTGTTTCCCTCTGGGATGTGATGCAGGTTGATCCGGGCAATGGTAAACCCGTGGTGTTAATCACAACAAATATTTCTGCTGGAGCTGATGGGATTGTTGCCAAGACAGGAATTAAATCGCTGCAAGACTTACGCGCTAAACGAGTAGGAGCAAAGTTAGGAACCGTCAACCATTTAATTTTGCTGGAAGCTCTAAAATCCCAGCAAATTAAACCCTCTGAAGTTCAGATTCTGGATTACTCCAATGAAGTAGCAGCCCAGAAAATTGGCACAGGTGAGATCGATGCTGCTGTGCTATGGGAACCGATGCTAGGAGAAACAGCGAAGAGCATCAAGGGCAATGTGATTCACACCACAAAACAAGTAGACAGTCTGGTGATTGATATCTTAATGTCCAGCGACAACATGATGAAAGCTAAAAAAGCGGAACTAAAGCAATTCATGCTGGCATGGTTTGATGTAATGCACGCAGTTGAAACCCAGCCAACAGAAGTATTTAACGCAGTTGGAAAAAAACTAGGACAAAGTAGTAAGTCTTTTGCCAGTGATTATGCTGGGCTAAAAAAAGGAGATATTACTTCGAACAAGCGGATGTTTGCAGCAGATGGTCGTCTCAATTCCGCAAAAGCAGAAATTGTCCAACTTCTTCAAGCAGATCCGCGTCATGGTCGGGTGATTCGGCAAGACGTAGAGATTGATCCAACACTTGTCAATGAAGCAATGGCAGGATGGAAGTCATGAGCCAGAAGTTATCTAAAAGTAATTTATCCCATCAACTACTGATGGGTTTTGGCATTTCTCTAGCAACAGTCGGCTTAACCACATTGGGATTGAACTACTTCTTGATTCAATCAAAGCTAGAGCAAGAACTAGAACAACGTGCCCAATCGATTACCCAGGGGGTTGGGTTTTCTACGGAAGGATTAATCGAACTAGGGAATAGAAGCATTATCAAGCGAGTGGTACAAAACTACGCTACACTGCCAACGGTCGTAGAGGTGGCGATCGTTAGTCCCAATGGACAAACCCTGGCTCGAAGTGGAGAGGCATTACAAAATCCGCCTTATGCTTCGATTCATCCAGAATTGGCTCAAGTATTAGAACAGGTTTCTCAAACAGGTTCAGAAACGAGTTTGAGAACCATAATCGATGGTAAGCCCGTATTAGTAGAAATTTTGCCCTTTAGCAGCACCATGTTTGGTCAGGCAAACCGACGCGGAATGACGATCGCCATTCTTGATGTCGAAGAACTACAACAGCAAGCGTGGAAAACGTTCTCTACCTCTACCTTTACCCTACTTGTTGGGATGTCAGCGATTCTAGCACTGATGACAGTGATGATTCAGCGATCGGTTTTACATCCTCTGCAACGTTTGAATAAAGCCGTCACCGACAGTCAAAGCATTGACCATTTTGTTATGCCCAGTGGATTGCCAGATAACGAAATCCAATTCCTTGCCCATACGATTCAAGCAGCCGCTACACGAGTAGAGGCATACCAGCAACTTGAACAAGAAGTTGCACAGCGCAAACAAGCAGAAGCCGCTTTATTGGCATCAGAAGCGCAATTACGGCAGCAAGCCCAAGATTTAGAGAAAGCAATCCAAGACTTGCAACAAGTTCAAATGCAAATCATTCAAAGTGAGAAAATGTCTGCTTTGGGCAATCTGGTGGCTGGCGTTGCCCACGAAATCAACAATCCAGTCGGTTTTCTTAAAGGTAGCCTCAGTAACGCAACTGAATATGTCCAAGATTTGCTGAACCATTTGCACCACTATCAACAAGCCTATCCTAATCCGTCACCCAATATTCAAGACCATGCAGAGGAGATTGACCTGGAGTTTTTAGCTGAAGATTTGCCGAAACTGATCTTGTCTATGAAAGGGGCAACAGATCGAGTTGGAGATATCAGCACCAGCTTGCGGACGTTTTCCCGATCGGACACAGAGCATCCGGTGCAATTTAATTTGTATCAAGGACTGGATAGTACCCTGCTGATCCTCAAATATCGCCTGAAAGCCAATGAGCTACGTCCAGCAATTGAGGTCGTGCGATTATACGATAAGATTCCTGCGATCACTTGTTTTTCTGGACAGCTCAATCAAGTGTTCATGAATATTCTGGCAAATGCGATCGATGCTCTGGAAGAATCGAATCAAAGGCAAAGTTATGAATATCTCAAACAACATCCAAATCGAATTACGATCAAAATAGGGCTAGCAGAGGATCAGCAATCAGTTACTGTCCGAATTAAAGACAATGGAATTGGTATGACAGATGATGTCAAGCAAAAGATATTTGAGCATTTGTTTACCACCAAAGGAGTTGGCAAAGGAACTGGATTAGGCTTGGCGATCGCTCGTCAAGTAATTGTTGATAAACATCATGGCACTCTGAATTGTGTTTCTAGTCCAGGCAATGGCACAGAGTTCATTATTGAAATTCCAGTTGAACAGGTTGCGTATCAAGTGAAAGCGGCATAGCGTTATCAAACTATTACTCCGGCATTTTGTCTTGTACGAATACTTGAGACAATTCCTAACGTTCTCAAAACACAAGTTTCTCATTAGGAAGACTCAAATTACCAAATTTTGCCCATCCGTAGGATAAACCCTGGTAATTCTGGATTGCCACTAACTGCTTCGGGATTATCCAAAATTTCAACTTCTCGATTCGGACGGTAAATGTAGACTTTTCGATTCTGCCGATCAATTAACCAGCCTAGTGATGTACCGTTATCGATGTACTCCTGCATTTTCTCTTGTAATTTGTTTAGGCGATCGCTCAAGGAGCGTAACTCAATCACAAAGCTGGGACAAATTGGTGCAAATGAAGCTTTTTGTGCATCTGTTAAAGCATTCCAGCGCTCCAGTTCAATCCAAGAAGCATCAGGGGAACGCATTGCTCCATTGGGTAGTGTAAAACCTGCACTGGAGTCAAAGCCTATGCCAGTGCCATCTTGTTCAGTCCAATTCCCAAGCTGTGCAGCAATGTTAAAGTTACGATTGCCCGTATCTGAAAAAGCTGGTGGCATGATGATGACTTCCCCATTGGCAGTACGCTCGATTCGTAAATCTCCGTTGGCTTGACAAAATTCGTAGAACTGCTCATTTGTCATCTGCCCAAGTAAGGGAACATTTACCGTTAGAGGTGTGCTTTCAGTTTGAATTAGCAGCGTGGTCATTTTCGTTCCCTAGCTTCAGCCTAATGATTTCAATTCTAGAGGTTTGAAGGAGCGATCGCTGTTATGTTGTGTCCGGTAGTGTGGGAATAGTTAATTTGTAAGGTGCGTTACTTCGTTAACGCACCATCTTGATCTGTCTCATCCTTCGTATAGGATTGACTCTAGAGCTTGAAGTTTTACTGCTGTCTCACGAAAGAATTCAATGGATATTGAAGAGTTTTTTAGTCGTTTAGATGCTGGGGAAAATGATTTTTCAGGAGTTGATCTCAGTGGTGCAGTCCTAAGCGAAGTTGACTTGTCTGGCATTAATCTCAGTGGTGCTGATTTGAGTGGGGCGATGCTCTGTAAAACTAAGTTAGGGGGTGCTGATTTAAGAGACGCTAATCTGAGCGGTGCTGATTTACGTGGTGCTGATTTGAGAGTTACTCGTATGGAGGGCGTTAATCTTGAAAATGCTAATTTATTGGAAGTTAACTGGCACTGCGCGGAAATGTATGGGGCTTATTTCTACAATACCGTTATGCCAGATGGTGAACTCGTAACTGAACCAAACACCTATGAATGATTAGTACAAATCTATATCTACCTGTTCGCAACCTTGTTCAATTGCTTCGCGCATCAACTGAATATCATTTGGTGATATTGTACCTGCAAAATTTAATAATTCTTTACCTGGAATACCATGAATTTGCGAACCTATTAAAGTTCGGGCAAACTCCAGCACTCGATATTGCAAGTCTTCAGGCATCACTTTTAATTCTTCAATTAGCCGATCGAGAATCGGTGTATCCATATTTTTCCTGATAATTTTCGATTTTGGTTGCTAGTCCTTCTTTTATAGATTTTTACATTTCTGAGACGAACTAAACAGCTATAGTTTATCAGTACAAACATACTCAATTTTGGCATCAGAGATTGTGACGAGTTACAAAGTCTTCTACACTGACTGAAATAGGTTTTAACTCTCTCTGTTAGGCTCCTCATGACGGACAACGATTCTGACTACATCAGGCAAGCTGAAGCCACTCGTGTACGTGTACTAAGCGAAGCACTACCTTATATTCAACAATTTGCCGGTCGCACTGTTGTTGTCAAATATGGTGGCGCAGCGATGAAAGATAGCACACTCAAAGATAAAGTTATCCGCGACATTGTATTCTTATCCTGCGTTGGTTTGCGTCCAATAGTAGTACACGGCGGTGGTCCAGAAATTAACAGTTGGTTAGATAAGCTGGGAATCGAACCACAATTTAAGAATGGTTTGCGAGTCACTGATGCCGCCACAATGGATGTGGTGGAAATGGTTTTAGTTGGTCGAGTTAACAAAGAAATTGTCGCGCTAATTAACCAAGCCGGTGGATTGGCTGTAGGACTTTGTGGTAAAGACGGGAATCTATTTACAGCCCGTCCCCAAGGTCAAGAAGGCATCGGTTTTGTAGGAGAAGTCAGCAATGTTAATATCAAGATTTTGGAAACCCTCGCTAGCAATGGCTATATTCCGGTAGTGTCTAGCGTCGCCGCAGACGAGACAGGGCAAGCTTATAACATTAACGCCGATACTGTAGCCGGAGAAATCGCTGCTGCACTAGGAGCAGAAAAGTTAATTTTACTAACCGACACCAGTGGAATTTTAAAAGATTACAAAGACCAATCTACTTTGATTCCAAAAGTAGATATTCGTGAAGCCCGGCAGTTGATTGCTGATGGTATCGTTAGCGGTGGGATGATTCCCAAAGTCAGTTGTTGTGTGCGATCGCTTGCTCAAGGAGTCCGTGCAGCACACATCATCGATGGTCGCATTCCCCATGCCCTGTTACTAGAAATCTTTACTGATGTTGGTATTGGGACGATGATTCTCGGTTCGCAGTTTACTTAATCGGAGTTAGGAGTTAGGAGTTTTCCTCCTTTACTCCCTATTCTTTGCTCTACCGAGGATAGATGAAAACACGCGATCGCCCACGGCTAAATGGTGTACGACGCCATGAATTATTGATAATCACCGGATTAACTATGGTTGAGTCTCGAATTGCCGGATTAATCAAAGTTGGATTAATTAGCGTGGAATTTCTTACGTTTTGCCTTAACAGGGGATAGGAATAATCAGGGTAATTGTAATGATTGCGTTGTGGCATCAGTCCCGTTGCTGGGTCTACAGGCATTGGTGTAGGAATCGGACTACCATAAATAAAAGAACCAACAGGAGGCGATGTTTGACCACAAGCTGCTCCACAGCCACGCCTGCCTCCATAAGCGCCATCAATTACTATGACACTTTGGGCAGAAGCTGGAGCAATACTTACACCCATAACTGCTAAAGTCATTCCTGCTAAAAGCCAATTAAGTTGCGAATGCTTGATTTTCAACATATTTTACTCACCTGCATTTTATACCGGAATTTTTAATCAGAAAATAGTTGCAGCTACTAATAACATTTTTTTATGAGGCTGCGCCAAATTTTCTTGACTTCTCATTTCTTTGTTTGTGTCCTTTGGCGAAAGATAGATTTACCTGTAAGGTTTGAGCATGAATAGAAATGTAAAGAGGCAGTTATTTGCAACATTCATTTGATACTCACACTGCCCAAGCCTAGGGACTGAGTTATAAGCTTAAACCTCAAGAATAATGTCACCTCGCGATTGCCGCATAATTTCCCACCTTTTTTAATGGTAACGAGTATCTGAGTTGGATGAACGGAGTTCTGAGTTGGATGAATAGAGTTTTCTAACTCCTCACTCTTTAGTCTTGACTCAGCAATAAATTGATCCCCAGGTTACCAATCCAAGATAGGATGGACGTTGATTTACGTATTCTTTTACTTAATGCATATGAAGCGCTATTGGTCGCGTTTGCTTGCGCTGGTTTTGGTCGTATCTATCGGCTTAATGGGCTGTTCTGGCAGTCCTGATAGTTTGACTGGGGATTATCGCCAAGATACCTTAGCTGTGGTCAATATTATGAGACAAGCTCTGGATGTATCACAAGATTCACCAGACAAAGCAGCAGTTCAAGCAGAAGCGCGTCAAAAAATTAATGACTTTTCAGCTCGCTATCAGCGGGTTAACTCTGTTTCTGGTCTTGGCTCTTTTACAACCATGCGAACAGCCCTCAACTCCCTAGCTGGACACTACAGTTCTTACCCAAATCGTTCTGTACCCGAAAAACTCAAAAATCGTTTAGAGAAGGAGTTACAGCAGGTAGAAGCAGCGCTAAAGCGTGGTGGTTAATTCTTAACAATTGCTTACTCTATTATCAAGAGTCAATACTTTTGGCTCTTGATTATGTTGTCAACTTTATATAAATCAGAATTTTAAATTTTAAAATAAACTGATTGATACTTTTCTAGCTAAAAGCCTTGTCATAGTTCAACTTACTTCGTTTCCATCCAATTTTCACCAACACGCGCCTCCACCAGCAACGGCACACTCAACTGGACTGCATTTTCCATCAAAGATTTAATTTGTGGTTGTAATTCTTCCCACTCCTGAGGGGGGATTTCAAATACTAATTCATCGTGAACTTGCAACAATAAACGCGCCTGATAATTCTTCAGAACCTCATGCAGTCTTACCATTGCAATTTTGATAATATCAGCATTGGAACCTTGAATTGGTGCATTAGCAGCAGAGCGTAATAAACCCGCATCATAAGCTCCCAAATTTTTCAATTTACTCAGATCAATATCTTCTGGGTTACTACCTTTTAATCTGCGTAAACTGTTATTAGTAAAGTCAAAATAACGACGGCGACCAAAAATAGTTTCTACATAACCAAGAGCGATCGCTTCTTTCTTGACTCGCTCCAAATATGCAAATACTTTAGGATATCGTTCATTAAACCGCTTAATGAACTCGTTGGCAATAGTTTTATCTATCCCAGTTGAGCGCGAAAACCTTAGAGAACCCATTCCATAAATCACACCAAAATTGATAGTTTTTGCTATTCCTCGTTCTTCTGAGGTTATATTTTCTTTTTCAAACACTAACCGCGCCGTAACGGTATGAACATCTTCATTTTGCTGATATGCTTGCACTAATATCGGCTCTTGACTCAAATGAGCTAAAATCCGCAATTCAATTTGTGAGTAATCAGCAGCCACCATTAACCAACCAGATTCTGGCAAAAACGCCTTCCGAATTTGACGACTAAAAGCTGTACGAATGGGGATATTTTGCAAATTCGGATTAGAAGAAGATAACCTACCAGTTGATGTTGCTGCTTGGTTAAAATCAGTATGCACGCGCTGGGTATCTGGACGCACCAATGCAGGCAATGCATCAACATAAGTAGACTTTAATTTAGATAGAGTACGATACTCAATGATCGCTTCAACAAATCCAGTTTTATCATCTTCTTGGAGCTTTTCTAGTGTTGCTGCATCTGTAGAGAAGCCGGTTTGAATTCTACGAGAATGTTTAGTGCTTAAGCCCAACTTTTCAAACAAAATTTGGCTCAATTGTTTAGGAGAACCCAAGTTAAAATCTTCCCCAGCTATAACAGTTGCTTTCTCTTTTAACCTGGCTAATTCTGTCTCTAAATGCTGTGAAAGTTCTTGTAAATAAGTTGAATTAATGCGAACACCAGTGTATTCCATTTGGGCTAAAACTGCTTCTAATGGCTGTTCCACTTCCACTAATAGCTTAGATAGAGTTGGAAGTTTATCCAGTTCTTCACGCAATTTCGATACTAAGCCAAAAGTAGAATAAGCATCCATACCGCAGTAATCGGCTACAGCAGTAATGTCTATATCAGCGATGGTTTTGCCTTTAGGAACTAAATCCAAATAACTTTTTGCGATCAATCCCAAATATCGCTGCCCTAAATCCATCAAATTATGACTTGAATCGGGATTTAGAATGTAACTTGCCAGCATGGGATCAAACACTACTCCTGCCAAATTAATTCCTTGACACTTTAAAACTAAGCGGTCAAATTTGGCATTTTGTAGAGCTTTAGGATAATCAGCACTTTCAAGAATTGGGCGTAATGCTTCTAGCGCCAAATCCTTATGCAAATTTTCCCCGGTTTTGTGCCCCAAAGGAATATAGGCTACCTCATCTGGTTGCGTTCCCCAACAGCAACCAATTCCTACTAACTCAGCATCTCTTGGTTCTAAAGCGGTAGTTTCAGTGTCCCAAGCAACAGGAGTCTCTGGGTTGGTGAATTTTTGCAGAAGTTTCACTAACTCAGTTAATTTGGCTTCGGTATTTATAATGCGTGGTGTAATTGGGGAAGTAGATTGTTGTGGAACTGCTGCTGTATCACTAGCACTGAAAAACCACAAATCATTATCTTCATCAGCGCTGAATTCTGAGTTAATATTGGAATTAATTGTGTCTGCTTTAGTTTCTTGGATTTCTCCGACTTTACCACCAAAACGTTGTTGAAGGTCGTTGATTTTGCCTAAAAAAGACTTGAATTCTAACTTTTCTAAAATTGGTGTCAGGACGTTTGTATCAAAGCCTTTTAATTTACAATCTTCTAAATTAATTTCTAAAGGAACATCCAGAATTATAGTTGCTAAATAGCGAGACTTATCAGCGTCTTCTCTACCCGTTGATAGTTTTTTCTGAGTTGCGCCTTTAATTTCATCTAACGCAGCATAAATATTGTCAAGGGAACCATAGGTATTTAGCAACTGCACTGCTGTCTTTTCCCCAATTCCTTTCACCCCAGGAATATTATCTGATTTATCACCACAAAGAGCTTTGAAATCAACAATTTGTGAAGGCAAAACCCCCATTTTTTCTTTGACTTGTTCTGCTTCAAATTCCGTGATGCTATTTGTGGAGCGCTTTAGGGCATCTGGACTAAAATTCAGAACAGTAATTTCTTTTTCAGAGTCGATCAGTTGAAATAAATCGCGATCGCCAGTGAGAATCTTCACCTTATACCCAGCAGCAGTGACTCGTTGTGATAAGGTTCCTAAAACATCATCTGCCTCGTAACCAGGGGCAGTGAAAATTGGCAGATTGAAACCTTTGAGCAAATCATGCAGGTTTGCTAAGTCGGGAATGAAGTCTTCTGGCGTTTCTTTGCGATCGGCTTTATAAGTCTCGTCAGCTTCGTGGCGAAAAGTGGCCTCACCCAAATCAAAAGCGATCGCCATTGCTTGAGGCTGCTGTGTTGCCATTACTTCCAGCAGGCACTTAACAAAACCAAAACATATACTGGTAGGAATCCCTGTTTTGGTACGCAGTCCACCATCTCGCCCTTTGGCAAAAGCAAAGTATGAACGATAAGCGAGGGAGTGTCCATCTACAAGGATGAACGTGGGGCGTGTTGCAGTTACAGAAGTGAAATTTTCAGACATAGCCCTATTTTAGCCAGAAGCTTTGTCACATAGTTAGTAATTTTAGATGCTTTTTCAGCTTGGCTTTGCCAACAATAGCGCAGTTTTGGCGTACAAATTGCTTCTGCACATGATTTTAGACAAAGCGATGTCTACGCATTTGCAGCTTTACTACGGAAGCCAAGTAGAACCAGCTTTTTGCAGGGATACTGTCCCAATTAAGTACAGTAGTCTAAATAAACACAGTAGCTACATAACTAGAGCCTCGATTTCTGTTAAGAAGTCAGGGATCTATCTCCTGAGGGTTTTATGTTTAATTTCCTTGACCTAGCTTACCTAGAATTCAATTCTCAGGAACCAACGAAAACTAGCTTAATATTTCAACACATAACTACCACTGTCAAAGCCTCTTTGCCTTAACAAAACTTTATATATACCTCTAAAAAGGTATTTTGTCGAAGAAATTTGAACATGAAAACTTTATATAAGGTTACGTGGATTTATCAGGCTAATAACCAAAATTCGAGAGTTAAAAATAAGTTAGTAATCCCGTAATTATTTGTTTTAGAAAACCATCTTTTATTCATGACAACAAAACTATTGAACGCTCTAGCTGCTGCTACAACCTTGGCAGGAATTGTTGCAACATCTGGAGCAGCTAATGCAGCTTCTCTCTCATACACTAGTTCTAGTAACTACGATTTGACAAATATCATTAATGCACCTCTGAGCATCCAAAAATTTGACTCATCTCTAGGCAAGCTTCAGGGCGTAACAATAGAATTTAGTGGAGACATACTTGGAAATGCAGGTTTTGAAAATAGAAGTCCAACCCCAAGTTTAGTTAGAGTAAATCTTGGCAGTCAATTGAGCTTACAACTAAATAATCAATCTTTGTTGGCACTGAATCCACAATATATTTCCAGTTACCAAGTTACCCAATACGATACAATCACTGATTATGTTGGCACATCTGGAAAGACTCTTTCTAACTTAACTGCCACACAATCTGGTATCCAGTCTTTCACTGATACGCAATTCTTGCAGTCTTTCATTGGTAATGGCAACGTAGAATTTTTGTTCTCAGCAATAGCCGACTCACTAGTTACAGGATCTGGCAACATGAGATCCTATATTGATACTTATGCTAAAGCAGGTATCAAAGTAACTTATAACTATGATGAAGTAAAATCAGTACCTGAACCCTCTGCCACACTTGGAGTTAGTTTAATTGCTGGGCTTTGTCTGTTGTCACAAGGCAGAAAAAGCTGGTTCAAGGTATCAAATTCATAAACTTTTTTGAATAGGTAGATTTTTCCCATCCTATCTATTGGTTAGGCTTTCTAATTTAAACTAAAAACCTCGATTCTTGAAAAAATCGGGGTTTTGCTTTGTGATTATTAAACCAGAATTTTGACAATATTGAAAAAATACTATAGCAATCTAAAATTGTATGATTCAGTATCCTCATGTTAGAAAATTTGGGTTGGCTAGAAGACCAATTTTTGCTAATACTACCCACTGGTTGCTAGAGCCTGTTAACCTCTTACTGGAACTTATAATTTAGGAAATTATGCCGAAAGCATCTGCCACACATTTGGCATCTAATGATAATCAGGCTGCTGCAAAAGACATAAAACTACTAGTTTTGGATATAGATGGCACGATCGCAGGACACTCTAACACCATCAGCGCAGGTGTAAAGCAAGCTATTGTAGCAGCGCAAGCAAAAGGAATTCAAGTGGCGATCGCTACAGGTCGAATGTATCGTTCAGCCTTGCGCTTTCACCAAGAAATTGGCTCTACCCTACCATTAATGGCCTATCAGGGAGCCTGGATTCAAGACCCAATTACCGAAAAAATTCATCGCCATTGGGCTATTTCTAGGGAAATTGCCTCCCAGCTAATAGACTATTTTGAACGACCTGAGTTGCGATCGCTCCTATCTATCCACTTCTACATCAATGATCAGCTATACGTCCGTGAGTTAACCAGAGAAACCCAAATTTATGCAGAACGTTCTGGTATTATCCCGATTTCTGTGGGTGATTTGCGCCAAACCTTAACCAATGAACCGACAAAAATTCTCGCTTTGTCTGATGACATTGATGTGATCGACAAGCTATTGGGGAATTTGCGCCGCCAATACACACCTGCTGAACTTTATCTCACAACATCTGTTGCTACCTTCTTTGAAGCAACTAACGCCTCTGTGAATAAAGGAACTGCTGTGCGTTACCTAGCCGAAGAATTGCTGGGATTAGAGATAGCCAACGTTATGGCGATTGGTGATAACTTCAATGATCTCGAAATGCTGGAGTCTGTTGGCCTCGGTGTAGCTATGGGCAATGCACCAGCAGGAGTGCAAGCGATCGCGCAGTGGGTAGCTCCTAGCGTAGAGGAAGATGGAGCAGCAGTAGCAATTGAAAAGTTTTTACTGTAATGAGGGCACTTTTTCAAACCTAACCCATATAAATCTATAAATCAGAAAGGACACCGACGACTGGCCGTGTTTCGTCTCGGTGCCCTAGCTGGTTCGCTCCTCACACACCTGATAATGTAGCTGAGGTGATGCATTGAGTCAATAGCTATTATAAGATTTTTTATTTTATACCTAAGCGACATTACCGATTTATAACTCCAAGGGCGCAATAATACCCAAGCTTTCCTCTAGGACAAACCTTAATACTGATTGGGTAGCCATAAGCAATCCAAGTCTGGCTTGGGTTAGTTCTGGTGAGGTAATTTTCACCTCACCCCAAATCCGGCAATTAGACCAAAAATTTTCAAAAGCTTGGCTCAAACTCAGCGCTACTTTTTCCCATTTCACAGAACCCTTAATATCAGCGCACTCTATGTTGTCTACCACTTTTACTAACTCGGCAATTAGACGACGCTCATTTGGGTGATTTAGCCGCAGTCTTCCGTCACCATTGAGCCAAGGTAAGGGATTAGGGGAGATAACATCCCAAAAAGCTGGACTAGTATTTGGAACTGGTTCTCTAAGTTTAATCAATCCCTCTCGGTGAGCCAGCAGCACTAGCGAACAGCAACGTGCATGGGCGTACTGAACAGCAAACAATGAATCGGACATTGCGCATTGGTTATTCGCCTTGTCTTCCTCATCTCTCTCATCCTCCCCTGGCTCCCCTGCCTCCCCTGCTCCCCCTAAACTCCTCTCTATAAGACTTTGTAACCAAGTCGCTAACGTCGAGTCAGTTAATTCAAAATGTATCCACCCAGGAGGAACAATTTGGACGCTAAAAACGTCGTCACAAATCTTCAATAAATCAGAGGCGATCGCATCGGCAAGCTCCATAGTTTTTCGATTCTGAGATTTTGATAGTCGCAGAACCACACTTGAGATATATAAAACCCTACTATCATCTCTATCTTTATATAGATGATTTATTTCATTTTTTGTGAATATAATTTTTTCTTTATAAGTATTAATGCTTAGTGTTTTTACAAAATAACTATATATTAGCTGTTTAACTGACGTATATTTGCTAACTAGTAATTTATAATGCACGTAATTTTATTGAAATAATCATGTAAAATATATTTGTTGATTTTCTGTCATCTATCTTGCGAGATAAATTTAATTCAGATAAAGAAAAATGAGAAGAGGATAAAATTTGATGAATAATCGATAAATAGAAAGTAAACTTTACTACCATCATTGTACAGTAGGAAGTATAACAAAAGAGTAGAGAGTAATTTGCTTTCTATTCTTTGGATTGGATTGGCTGACGCTGTTAGGCGTTAAGCCTGCCTCGCCAACACAAAGACACTCCTTGCACCTTTTGATCACGTCTTTGTCTTCAGCCGAACGCTCTTTGTTACCTATGCAATCTCCATCCTCCTTTTCTGAGGCATCACGGCCTTTTTTGACTTGGCAACGCATTCTTGACTGGGCTCAAGAACACTATCGCTGCCGTACCTTTAGCAAAGATGAGCGCATTCCAGCCCGGCCTGGCTTGCTATATTTGGTGCAAAGGGGTGCGATCCGCATGGTAGGAACCGCCCAAGTTAGTGCGACTGCTAGCCAGCTAACGTCTCGACGAATTAACAGAACCCCAGAAGAAGCGTTTTTGGGTTTTGTGGGAGCGGGACAGCCATTTGAAATTGTTGCTCAGTCACCATTCACACTCCAGTCTTACGCCCATGTTGACCAAACTGCGGTGTTGTGGATGTACTGGCACGACTTAGACAACTGGCCTCACTTCCGTCGTGAAGTTATGGATGCCTTTAGGTATCAGCACCAGCGTAAGCTACTGTGGCTGAGTGCCTTGGGACAACGCCGCACAATTGACCGACTCTTAGGATTTCTCACATTGTTAATTGAGGAATATGGAGAGCCAGCAATGAGCGAAACAGATCCTGATGTGATTCGCGGCTATTGTCTGCCCTTTCCCCTCACCCATGCCCAAATTGGGAGCGCGATTGGTTCGACTCGTGTCACCGTCACCCGCTTGATGGGTAAGCTACGTCAACGTGGCTTAATCCTCACTCAAGGGGATAATCTCATTTGCTTGCCAGCAGAGTCGATTAATAGAGCTGGTTAAAGCACAATTCAGAGCGGCGATTTCCGCCACTCTGCCTGAGTGTGATGGACTATGCCCCACCGAAGGCGATCGCTCTTGTCAGCGAATTTTGACAAACCCAGCTTGGGTAATCAGTTCCTGTCCCTGCTCGGTCAGCAGTAAGTCGGCGTAAGCGACACCTGCTTGCTGCTCAGTCTGACCATTCTGTTTGACCACCACAAACAGATTGCGGGTAATCGGGTATTTTCCTGATTGGAAAGCCTCAATGTTCAATTTGTTCCGTTTACCAGGACATTCGGACGGGAGGACAGATGGTTCCTGGTATGGAGCAATATATTGCCCTTGCGTCCGCCCCAACGGCAAGGCTTTGATTGAGCATTGAGGAATCACCTCTGGGGCAGAAGCGTAGTAGATGCTACCAGGACTAATAGCCAATTTTTGCAAGGCTTGGGTGGTTGTGGAGATAAATTCCACATCGGAACTGAAAGGTTGACCACCCAAGATATCTTGGACAAAAAGTTCCACCGTACCGCCATCAGCAATGCTGCGAGAATATGGCTTAATCGGGATATTGGGGCCACCCACCTGGCTCCAATTATTAATTTTGCCTGTATAAATTGACTTTAACTGCTCTACTGTTAGCCCTTGGATATTAAGGCTGGGGTTAACTGCGACTGCCAAACCATCAATTGCCACAGGAATTTGTTTCAAACTGAACCCACGCTGCTGGGCACGACTTAACTCTGTATCTAAAACTGGTCGGGAGGACTGGGCAAAGGCTAGTTGACCGTCTATGAGTGATTGGATGCCAGTACCAGAACCAGGAGATGCATTGCTGGGTTCTACATAGCGCAGCCGCAGTTCTGGTCGCGCCGCTTGAATTGCTGAATCAACTACCAGCCGAATCGGTGCCCAAGATGTACTGCCTCCGTAATTGAATAATCCTGTAGGAACATTCTGTACTGAAGTGAAAGTATTGCTACTAGGCTGTTTTGACGCGGCTTCGGGCATTTTGGTGTTACCAGAATTAATTGTATTTAGATCAACACCAGACTTTCTAGTAAACCACCAAAAACCGCCAGCTATTAGCCCGGTCGTGATTAGGATGGATAAGACAAGAATAGTTGTTTCATTTTTTTGGGACATAGTAGAATTACCCGTGCGTCCATTCAATATAAGTGCTTGACTTGATAAGTGCTTGCTACTTGAGATTGTATTGAGAGGACGGGTGTTTTGTTAGCGAATTATGACAAATCCTCACTTTTTACTACGATAGATGCCAAGGTATAATAAATTTCCCTTGGATTACTCGTCTGTTTTCTCAAAATTTGAGTGCTGGTAAGAATAAATTGACAGTAAAAATTTTCCCCATAAAGTTCAATTTCTCATTTTGAAGGTTTTTCCAAGTTAAGTATTGGTTAATTTTTAATTTTTTATTGCTGATTAACGCACTGGTTCAAAGTCATAACCTGTGCGGGAACGAGAACCAGGAACAATTTTTACAAGTTGGACTGGCGCATTGCGATCGCCTGATGCTAAAAACCGAATTGTACCAGAAGCACCGGTGGTAGAAAATTCAGAGGATAAGAGTGCTTGTTGAACTCCAGAACGTGTGGGGTTGCGTTTTAATGCCTCAATCAGAGCTACAGTGGCATCATAGCTAAGGGCACTTCGCCAACTCACATCACCGCCCCATAACTGCCGGGATTTCTGAGGAAAATTTGACTTGGGAGCGCCATCAATATGCCAGGGAACCGCCAATACCATCCCCACAGCTTGTTCTCTGCCAATTTCTAAAGTTTTAGCGGTGTAAACATCATCTCCCGCCAGCAGAGTTAACTTTTTCTGGTTAATCTGAATTACTTGCAGTGCTTTATCGAGAGTTTCAGTGTTAGCTGCTAACATCAACACTTCTGCACCTTGCTTAGTTGCTTGTTCTACACTTTTAACCGCACTAAAACCCACCTGAGACAAATCAAATTCGCTGGATACTTGTCCACCCTCTAGGGAAACAGATGAGACAAACTCCGACTTTAAAGACTGGCTATAGTTACTCTGAGAATTAAAGAAAACCACTGCATTTTTTTTCTGTAAAGTTTTCACCATATAGTTGGCTAAACTTCTAGCAGCCATAAAATCACTGGGAACCGTGCGAAAAACATAGCGGCTAAAGTTAGAAATTTTTACAGATGTACTGGTAGGGGAAATTGCTACAAGTTCTCCTGAAGTATAAATAGTACCGGCGGCTAAAGTGGAATCGCTAGTATTAGGCCCAACTACAGCTAATACTTCTGAATTACTGACTAGGTTGGAAGCGATTTGCTTGGATATTTCTGGATTGTCATCGTCGTTAGCTATCCCTACCCTTAACGGTACTCCCTTGACTCTTCCAGAGGTATTAATTTCATTTTGGGCTTGGGCAATGCCACGCAAAATCTCTAACGAAGCATTGGGGTCGGTGCCGAACGGTACAGAAGCCATAATAGTGTAGCTCTTGGAAGAACCAATGCGGGCATTGTTCAGAAAAATTAGCGTTTCTGGATCGTTACGGTTGAGTTTTAGGGCATCTGTGAAATTAGCGATCGCTTTATCATAACTTTTAGCTGCGATCGCCTGTACTCCTTCTTTTTTAACTGGAGAAATATCACCCGGATTCAAGGATTTTTCCCCAAAACTAATGCGGTCTTGTAAGGATCGATTGCTAGCTGTTTCTGGATTTTGAGTGATACTATTACTAATTTTGACCCCATTGTTAGTAAACCACCAAACACTACCGCTAACTATTCCAACGGTAAACAGCAGGGTCAAAGCTAAAATTTTAGTTTCATTCTTTTGTGACATGAACAAATTTAAATAAAATAAAAATGTTTATTATTTGTATAAGTTATGTCTGGAGGTAAAAAACGAACTATTCAAAATGCACGATAAATAAGAATTTAAAAAAGTTTTTGTATAAGCCCTAACTTGATTATTTCGCTAATTTTAACAATTTGGATCATTTAATTCTGATAAATCCAGATTTTTCAATCAGTTCTTGACTCTGAGGTGTTAGCAACCAATTTGCATAAGCTTCTCCAGCTTGCTGATCTGTTTGACCATTCTGTTTAACAATTACAAATAAATTGCGGGTAATTGCATAGTCTCCACTACGAAACGCCTGACTATTCAACTGATTACGCTTACTGGGACACTCAGATTGAGGTACAAAGGGTTCTTGGTAGGGAGTTACAAATTGCCCGCTTGCTCGCCCTAATGGTAGTGACTTAATCGTACACTGGGGTACAACCTCTGGGGCAGAAGCATAGTAAATTGCACCAGTATTCACCGCTACTTTTCGTACTGCTTCCGTGGTCGTGCCAATATAACTAACGTTGGCACCAAAATTCTCTTTATTTAAAACATTTTCGACAAAGAACTCCACTGTACCCCCAGCTTCTTTGCTGCGAGAGTAGACTGTAATTGGTAAATTCGGACCACCTACTTGTTGCCAATTAGTAATTTTGCTCGTGTAGATGTCTTTGACTTGGGCGACAGTTAAACCAGGGACATTGAGATTGTGGTTAACTGCGATCGCAATGCCATCAATCCCCACTGGAATTTCTTTCAAACTAAATCCTTTTTGTCTAGCTTCGGCATTTTCTTCAGCTTTGACTGAACGAGAAGATTGAGAAAAAGCTAGTTGATTATCTATCAACATCCGAATACCAGTTCCAGATCCGGGTTGACCTGAGGGGGGTTGAGTATAGCGTAAAACAAACCGAGGGCACAGGCTTTGCAGTACGCTATCTACGTCCTTACGGATGGGTGCCCAGGTTGTGCTACCACCATAGTTGAATGTCCCCTCTGGGAGGTTGGGCACGTTACATTTACTAAGCAATTGGTTCATGGGATTATCTGTGTTACCAGTCCCCGAAGGTTTAGCAACAGTTCCATTTAGTTGCGCCCACCGTTCCATAAAAAACCATAAGCCACTAAATATTAAGCCAATGGTGATGATAGCAGCTAAGAAAAGACTAAGTGTTTCGTTTTTCTGAGACATATTTAGCTGTTAGCACCAAAAGTTTTTTAAAGTAAGAGAGATAATAATTTATAAATAAGTCTAAATACGGCTGTTAAGGAAATCGCTACTAACCCTGCTCCAACTGCTAAAAAAACTACTACTTTAATGCCAAGCCCCCCTTGTAAAAAAGGGAGAAAAAAAATAATTGCGACAGTAATTGTTGGAATAATTAGTAAATCGAACTTTTCAATCCACCGTCTAGTTTGGGCAAATATCAGTATCCCCAAAATTACAAATGCAATACCTAAAGTAACTATAGGTGATTTTACTAGACTCAAGAGAGCGATCGCTATCAATGCCCCCTCAAACCCACTAAATGCTGCCCCACCCAATAATTCCACTGTAGAAAACGCTGGTTGAGTTGGTAAACGGCGAGGAACGACGGGATTAGAACCTCCTTTGGATGGTTGTGGCGGAAGGGTTACAGAAGGTGAATTAAATTGTGTAGAGGCTTGAGCCGCCTGTAAGTTAAGTGCATCTAAAACCTCTTGAGCTGACTGGAAACGCTGATTAGCAGCAGGTAGCAGCATCCTGTCTAATATGTCAGCAAGGCGAGGGCTAATAGTGACTTGCATTCGCCATTTCCACTGGTTGGTATAAGCATCAAACAGTTTAACTGCTTCCTGATTTGTCAACAAAGTAATAAGAGTTACAGCTAAGGCGTATAAATCTGTAGATGGAAATACTTGACCCCCAGCCATCTGCTCAGGCGGCGCAAATCCCATAGAATAAATTCCTGTGGAAGAAGCAGCACCTAGCGCAGCATTTGTTACTTGCTTAACTGCGCCAAAATCTAGTAAAAAAAGTCTACCATCACGACGACGCATGATATTAGATGGTTTAATATCTCTGTGGATAATGCCTCTATCATGTACAAACTTTAGCACTTTCAAGATTTCTTGCAGCACCTCCAAGATTTGCTGCTCAGAAAATCTGCCATGTTGAACTAATTCTTCCTCTAAGTTTTCCCCATTAATATATTCTTGTACCAAGTAAAAAAACTGGTCTTGCTGTCCTGGTTGCAAACCATTAATTATCACCGGAAAGAAAGCAAACAAGTCAGGTATTTGTTCGTGATCGTTACCAAGCTGTGCTAAAACTTCTGCTTCTCTTTCAAACATCAACTGTGCTTGTTGCAGTTGATTTAAGGTTAAATTTCCCGCAGGTTGAAATTGCTTAACTACGCATTGACGCATTCCCGGTATTCGGCGATCGCGTGCCAAAAAGGCTGCTCCAAATCCGCCCCTTCCCAGTAGCTTCATAGGGACATATCGACCATCTAGCAGCAATGGCATACCACAGGTAGTACAATACTTTTGCTGCGTTGTTTTCAGCGTCGTAATATCATCTAAATCGGCAAAATAGTTTTGTGGGCGTGGGCAACGTGGACGAGTGCAGTAAACTTCCATTTTCGTGATTAGTCATTAGTCAAAATAATTCGTAATTGATATAGCGTAATTCGTAATTGATTCAGGTTACATAGAAACTAAATTTCTTTATCAAGAACAGAAAACTTTTTACTGATGTCAAATTTTTAGCTTGCCTACGACAGGTTACGCGAAAAGCTATGAGATAATAATTACGAATTACGAATTACGAATTACGAATTACGAAATGACCTAGACACCCTAAGCCTAAGACTAATGACCAGATTGTTAGTCTTCGCCGGAGGAGTTGGGCATTGCTCCATCTAATGTAGCTAACACTATGTTTTTTTGTGCCAATGTTAACACATCTTGACTCCATCCAGGATTAGCAAACTGGGGCAAAATTTCCCGGCTAAAAGCTTCTGCCGCCTTGGATCTATAGCGATTAGGATTAAAAATCAGCCATAGTGTCCGTTTAACAACGACACCTTCAATGGGGGTACGGTGTAGAACCCCCATTTGTAACTCTTTAGCGATCGCACTAGTTGAAACAAAGGCAGCCCCCAAACCAGATTGCACAGCATTTTTAATTGCTTCAATAGAGTTTAATTCCATTTCAATCTTAAAACGTCTGGTATCAATTTCACAGCGTGCTAGCACTTGGTCAATTACTTTGCGGATAGTCGATTGGGAATCTAGGGCAATGAATTGTAATTTGTATAGGTCTTCTTTTTGGATTCTTTCAAGTTTGGTAAAGGGATGAAAGATAGGTAGAATTAGCGCTAGTTCGTCTTCAGCGTAAGAAAGAACTTCCAAGGATTCTGATAATTCACTGGGAATTTCACCACCGATAATTGCCAGATCAACTTGTCCGTTAGCGACACTCCAAGCAGTCCGTCGGGTAGAGTGGACGTGTAATTGCACTGCCACATCTGGATATTTTTGTCGGAACATCCCGATCATTTTGGGTAAAAGATAAGTGCCGGTGGTTTGAGAAGCACCGACAATTAAAGTACCGCCTTGGAGATTTTGTAAATCCTCGATCGCGCGGCAGGTTTCCTGACACAGACTGAGGATTTTTTCACCGTAACTTAGTAATAGATGCCCTGCTTCGGTTAATTGGGCGCGTCGTCCTCCACGATCGAATAGAGGGACATCTAGCTGCCGTTCGAGATTTTGCACTTGCAAGCTGACGGCAGGTTGGGAGACGTAAAGACTATCAGCGGCACGCTTGAAGCTTCCTTCTTGCGCGATCGCTTTTAAAATACGTAACTGATCTAAAGTGAAAGGAAGGTCAGACATAAGGCTCAATCCACAAACTTTAAAAGGAGCGGATGCAGAAAAAAATCAGGTTTGGCAGCAATCAGCTGGGCATGATTTGTTGCATATTAAACTTGAAGGCTTGACTCGAAAAAGACAATAGCACAACATCTTCACTAAAGTCCCCTTTTGAATACTTTGTGGTATTGGTTGTACTGAATTCAATTTTCTTTAAATTACTTCACCTGTGTATGTGTATATGATGCTGATTTCTTGGTTGACACCCAGTCATTTTGTCATACTGGGGTTACAAATAGTTTTTGCGATCGCTCACAGTGGAGGCGCTGCTTTGCGTCCAAGGGCCGAAAAATATATTGGCCCAAGGCTTTATCGGGTTATTTTTGCATTAGTTAGCCTACCTTTGGCTGTGATATTAATTATTTACTTTTTTGGGCATCGCTATGATGGTTTGCAACTTTGGCAGTTACAAGGAGTGCCAGGAGTGCGAGAATTTGTTTGGCTACTGTCAGCGATCTCGTTTTTATTTTTATATCCAGCTACTTTCAATCTACTAGAAATTGCTGCCATTCAAAAGCCCCAAGTTCATCTCTACGAAACAGGAATTATTCGGATTACCCGTCATCCTCAGATGGTAGGACAAATAATTTGGTGTGTTGCTCATACTCTGTGGCTGGGTACTACCTTTACCCTTGTGACTTCCATTGGATTGGTGCTACATCACTTGTTTGGAGTTTGGCATGGTGATCGCCGTTTAAGCGATCGTTATGGGGAAGCCTTTGAAATTGCCAAACAGCGGACTTCAATTATTCCCTTTAAAGCAATAATTGATGGCCGTCAATCTATCAAATGGCAGGAATTTCTTCGTCCTTCCTATTTGGGAGTTGCCATTTTCATAGCTCTGCTTTGGTTATCGCACCCTCTGTTGCTGGAAGCAACTAGTAAGATAAGATGGGAAATCTAAGCGATCCCCAGTGTCAGCATAAAATCTAAAATAGATGAGGATTTCAGCTTATCAATTGCCCCAAATCAATGTACGATAAGTTCAAACATCTACAGATGGGGGTGGTCTGATTCGAGTTAAAACTTTAAATTGGTAGTTGTTGGTCAGTTACTTTTCCTTAGGAAAAAATGGCAGATTCAGTCAGATCCCCAGGTGGCCAAGGCAATCAGGAGCTTAACGTCCAAAAAGCCAGCGCGAATTCCACGGTGGCTTTTTTGTCAGAGACATATCAACGCGCTTAATTTTTGCTTAATTATTTTGTGTGCTGAGATTCGGTTCCTGAAAGCATTTATTGGCAGTTACTGACTTGCCAATCCTTCACTTCAATGCTGATAGGTAGTTTGATATAAAAACCTTATAATCCAAGAGGTGTCATGGTGTTGTCGGTTAGTGAGCGGACATTTACTCAAGAAGTTTTAGAATCTCCTATTCCTGTTTTAGTTAACTTTGAAGCACCTTGGTGTGGCTTGTGTCGGATTATCCACCCACTGTTATTGCAATTTCAAGCCCAATGCGGGGAAGAAATTAAATTAGTTGGGGTTAACGCCGATCAAAATTTTAAATTGTCTACTACTTATAAACTCAAATCACTACCCACTTTACTATTGATTGAAAATGGCACTATTCGCCATCGCTTGGAATGCTTTCGCGGTAGAGAAGATTTACGTCTAGCTTTAGAAGAGATTCAAGCTAAGTACACCAGTTGCCCGAAAATTTACAAAAATTCAAAAACAATGGACTTAGAGTATCGGTCTGCTTGATGGATATTGGGCATAGGGCATGGGGTATAGAGCTAATGACCAATGACCAATGACAAATGACCAAATCTAAAACCATGCTTAACACCCCACCCAATCAGTCTTGGGTGGGTTATTTTATCCTAAAGGGTGTGTGTCACAATTATTAACAGTTTCGACACGCTAAATTAAGAATTCTAAAAGTAGGCGTCAGTGATGGAAGTAATCTATCAGTATGCCTGGCTGATTCCGGTGTTCCCTCTTCTTGGGGCAATGCTGGTCGGTCTAGGGTTAATCTCGTTGAATCAGGTGACAAACCGCCTCCGCCAGCTTAACGCTGTGCTGATTATCTCCATGATGGGAGCAGCTATGGGGCTGTCGCTTGCCTTGCTATGGAGTCAAATTCAAGGACACGCGCCTTATATTCGCACCTTTGAGTGGGCGGCGGCAGGTAATTTTCACCTGAGCATGGGCTACACTATTGACCACCTGACAGCCCTAATGCTGGTGATTGTAACAACGGTAGCGTTGTTAGTCATGGTTTACACCGATGGCTACATGGCTCACGATCCCGGTTACGTGCGGTTTTACGCCTATCTCAGTTTGTTTGGCTCTTCAATGTTAGGTCTGGTGGTCAGCCCCAACCTAATACAGATTTATATATTCTGGGAACTGGTCGGGATGTGTTCCTACTTGCTGGTCGGTTTTTGGTACGATCGCAAGCCAGCAGCAGATGCCGCTCAAAAAGCGTTTGTGACCAACCGCGTGGGCGACTTTGGTTTATTACTCGGCATTTTGGGGCTGTTCTGGGCAACAGGAAGCTTTGATTTTAATATTATGGGCGATCGCCTCGCCCAACTCGTCGAATCAGGTAGTATCAGCAATTTTCTCGCTGTCCTGTTTGCGATTTTAGTTTTCTTAGGCCCAGTTGCTAAATCAGCCCAATTCCCTCTCCATGTCTGGTTACCAGATGCGATGGAAGGCCCCACCCCCATTTCTGCCTTGATTCACGCGGCAACAATGGTGGCTGCGGGTGTTTTCCTGATTGCCCGGATGTACCCAGTATTTGAAGACGTTCCAGTTGCAATGAATGTCATTGCCTTTACTGGGGCGTTTACGGCGTTTTTGGGGGCTAGCATTGCTATTACCCAAAACGACATCAAAAAGGGCTTGGCTTATTCCACCATTTCCCAACTTGGTTACATGGTGATGGCAATGGGAATAGGTTCCTACAGTGCTGGACTATTCCATCTGATGACCCACGCTTATTTCAAAGCAATGCTGTTCTTGGGTTCAGGTTCAGTAATTCATGGTATGGAAGGTGTCGTTGGACACGACCCCGCCTTAGCGCAAGATATGCGCTTGATGGGTGGACTGCGAAAGTATATGCCTGTCACTGCAACTACTTTCTTAATTGGTTGCTTGGCAATTTCTGGTATTCCGCCCTTTGCTGGTTTCTGGTCAAAAGATGAAATTCTTGGGAAGGCTTTTGAGGCTAACCCATTTCTCTGGATGATTGGTTGGCTAACTGCCGGGATTACAGCTTTCTATATGTTTAGAATGTATTTCATGACATTTGAAGGCAAATTCCGGGGTACTGACGAGAAAATCAAAGAAAAACTCAAGAAGGCTGCGGCGACAATTGTCCTGGAATTAGAGTCAGAAGAACCAGTCCCGAATTTTGGGCCTGGGGCGATGAAGAAAGGAGAATTGGCGGCAACTAGTCAGCAGCATGATTCCCATGACTCCCACGGGCATCACAGCGACTCCCCCCACGAATCGCCGTGGACAATGACGCTGCCGTTGGCACTGTTGGCTGTGCCTTCGATTTTGATTGGTTTGGTGGGAACTCCCTACGCCAATTATTTTGAAGAGTTTATCTTTCCTCCTAGTGAAACCCTCTCCGAAGTTATAGAAAAGACTTCCGAGTTCAATCCGACGGAATTCTACATCATGGCGGGTGCCTCAGTCGGAATTTCTTTGATTGCGATTACCCTGGCTTCGCTGATGTATTTGCGCCATAAAATTGACCCGGCTGCGATCGCTGCTAAAATCCAACCACTTTACGAGTTATCCCTCAACAAGTGGTACTTTGATGACATTTACCATCGGGTTTTTGTCCTCGGCTTGCGTCGCCTAGCTAGACAAGTTATGGAAGTTGACTTCCGCGTTGTTGATGGTGCTGTTAACCTCACAGGCTTTTTCACCCTTGTCAGTGGTGAAGGTCTGAAGTACCTAGAAAACGGTCGCGCTCAATTCTATGCCTTGATTGTGTTTGGGGCGGTTTTGGGCTTAGTGATTGTTTTTGGTGTTACCTAATTTTCATAGGGGTGGGCGATCGTCCGCCCCTAAGTTTTTTTAAGAGTCTAATTTAGGCTCTTTTTTTGGCGGATAGTCAGCAATTAAATAACGCCCTGTGCAACTTTATCTCAAACCTAACCCCCAACCCCTTCCCTACAAGGGAAGGGGAGCAAGAATCAAAGCCTCTCTCCGTTTCGGGGAGAGGTTTGGAGAGGGGTTTCAAGAATAGGTCACACATCACATTAAATATTAAAGTCTTCTTTTACATCATCTGGTGGTTCAAACATAATCTCAAAACCTCCATTGGGAATAGTTCGACGCAAAAATCTTAAATGGTCGTCTGCATCTTGGCGGTTAGCAAAACGGGCGACGGTGTGAGATTGGGTAATAACTACTAAAGTTGGCAACTGCACCTTCAAAAATATTTGTATGTGTTGGTTATTGCGGAGGCAAACAGATGAGAATAACTGCTGAGGAGTTGTTGCAACGCTATGCAGCTGGAGAGAGGGACTTTCGCCGGATTGATTTGAAAGGTGCTGATTTGAGTGGAGTCAACCCTAGTGGGGTCTTTTTGCATCAAGCTCACCTGGAAGGAGCTACTTTCAGAAATTCCGACTTGAGTGATGCCGACTTGGCTGAAGCTCACTTGGATAACGCCGACTTGTGTGGAGCTAATTTGAGCGGCATCGATTTGCTCGAGGCTTCCCTGCCTAACGCTGACTTGCGTGGAGCTAATTTCTGCTTAAGTTGGTTGCGAATTTCTTCTGGAATATTAGACAAAAAGTTATAAAAGACTCCTAGAAAAAGAGATATTCTTTAGTCAGAGTTTTGAGACGGCGTTTGAAGGGAAAGGCTTTTCAGAATCAAGAAAAACTACTAATATTCAAAATATGGAATTTTATTATAAGTGGTAAATCAAATAGGAATCGCGTTATGAAAAAAAGCTTTCATAATCGTCATGGCTACCTATCCAGAACCATGTAACTGTGTCACCCTCCAAAACCCCAATCGCTCGATAATTGCGAGTTATTCTGACAGACCAAATATTCTCCTCGTTATTTATACATTTGAAATGCAAAGACGGATGAAAAGGATTTTATCGCCATAACTGATAAGCTTTTCTCGCACTCTGTCTAACTTGCTTTTCAAGAGACTGATATTTATCCCAAAAAGAAGGAAGAGTTGCAGACTTCATAAATTTTCATAGTTCATTGGTTTTGCAAGTCCTTCTGCAATTTCTATTTTAGCAGATTGGGCAGATGCAATCAGTTGTTGTTGAGTTTTATTCAATGATTTATTCCATTTAAATTCATCTTGCAAATCTTCCAGGTACTCTCGGAGATGTTCTGCAACTCTTTCTTGTATATCTTCAGATAAAGATTCCATCATCTTAATTACAGTAGCGATCGCTGGAGATGACATAATCAAATTTCCCTTATCAACTTTCCCCGTCTATTTTACTAAAAAAAACTCAATCAAATCGCTTACTGTAGTCCCAAAGCTCTGAAGCGGGGAAAGTTTGTCCTACTGCTGCTTGTCGCACAGACTCTTGCAAATCGGCTAATATTTGTGCTTTTGGCTCTTGTTCATCCAACTTTTTTAAGGCAAATTTTTGACTTAACTGGGAGTATCACAACGCACATCCCGCACCCGCAACTGTCAAAAAAGACTCCCAAGAGGAAAAATAGGGGATTACCAATTTAATTAAATCAACCTAACGACGAAGACGAAATCCCCAAAAAGCTGTTACTTAATAACTAGTGACTTTTTGCCAAACATGATTTTGATAGCAGACGAATTGTGATGAATATAGCTAATTTTCCGTGGCTGACGACGATTATTCTGTTTCCGATAGCCGCGTCGCTACTTCTTCCCGTCATTCCTGATAAAGAAGGCAAAACAGTGCGCTGGTACTCCCTTATTGTGGGGCTGATAGATTTTGCACTAATTGTTTATGCTTTTTATACTGGGTATGATTTCTCCAATCCAGATTTGCAGTTGGTGGAAAGTTACCCCTGGGTACCACAAATGGGTTTGAATTGGTCAGTAGGGGCAGATGGCTTATCTATGCCCCTAATTATTTTGACTGGATTCATTACCACGCTGGCGATTTTAGCGGCTTGGCCTGTCACCTTCAAGCCCAAGCTATTCTACTTCTTGATTTTGGCGATGTATGGCGGTCAGATTGCCGTGTTCGCCGTCCAGGATATGCTGTTATTTTTCCTGGTGTGGGAACTGGAACTGGTGCCGATATATTTCCTGCTGTCGATTTGGGGAGGTAAAAGGCGGCAATATGCAGCAACCAAATTCATTTTATACACCGCAGGCGGTTCGCTGTTTATTTTGCTGTCTGGCCTGACAATGGGATTTTACGGCGATACGGTGACGTTTGATATGCGATCGCTCGCCTTAAAAGACTTTGCCCTTAATTTTCAACTTGCCCTCTATGCTGGCTTCCTGATTGCCTACGCCGTCAAGTTGCCGATTATTCCTTTGCACACCTGGCTACCTGATGCCCACGGAGAAGCAACAGCCCCGGTACATATGTTATTAGCAGGTATTCTCTTGAAAATGGGCGGTTACGCCTTAATTCGGATGAATGCCCAAATGCTCCCTGATGCCCACGCTTATTTTGCACCAGTGTTGGTAGTTTTGGGGGTAGTCAATATCATTTACGCTGCTTTGACATCCTTTGCCCAGCGAAACCTGAAGCGAAAAATTGCCTACTCCTCAATTTCCCACATGGGCTTTGTAATGATTGGTATTGCCTCCTTCACCGATTTGGGATTGAGTGGGGCAGTGTTGCAAATGGTTTCCCACGGGTTAATTGGGGCGAGTTTGTTCTTCCTGGTTGGCGCAACTTATGATCGCACCCACACTCTGATGTTGGATGAAATGGGTGGTGTCGGTCAGAGAATGCCGAAGATTTTCGCCATGTTCACCACCTGTTCAATGGCTTCTTTGGCATTGCCAGGAATGAGCGGTTTTGTGGCAGAATTAATGGTTTTTGTCGGCTTTGCTACTAGCGATGCTTATAGCTCTACCTTTAAAGTCATTGTGGTGTTCTTGATGGCAGTTGGATTAATTTTAACTCCGATTTATCTGCTGTCGATGTTGCGAGAAATTTTCTACGGTAAAGAGAACGAGGAATTAGTTTCTCACCAAGCTTTGATAGATGCCGAACCTCGTGAAGTATTTATCATTGCCTGTTTGCTAATTCCAATTATTGGTATCGGTTTCTATCCAAAATTGCTGACTCAGATGTATGACGCGACAACTGTACAATTGACTGCAAGATTGCGTAATTCCGTGCCAACATTAGCACAGCAAAAAGACGACGCACTAAGGGTTTCTTTGAATGCGCCGAAAATTGCTAATTAAGTTGCGGTCGGTAGTTTAGTTGAAATATTTATTGCTTTGAGGGCGGGTTTTCTACTTGCCCTTTTTATTACTCACTCGTAACTTTTTATTAGCAAAAAAAATAAGCGCCAAAGGTTTTTTTGAATGCACCCCAAATTGCTAATTAGATAGTGATCGCTATTTGAGTTGAAATATTTATTGCTCTGAGGGCAGGTACAAAACCTGCCCTTTTTGGTACGCTTTTGGAGCAGTACATACCAGAAGAAAAATATTCCGCGCTTTTTTGCTATTTTCAGTTAAAGACTGTGGTAATCAGTATAGAAAAATCATGAATTTAATGTAAAATCTTGCAATCACAAGTCTGTGAATACTGAGAAAGATCCACAGGCTATGTCTAGGACGGGCTACGTTTACACTAAAAATGGTTCCTTCTTCTTGCCCTGCGATCGCACATTAATAGATTACGTACAATCTATCTAGAATCAGATTTGGCAAAACCGCTCATGTTAAACTACAATCCACTGCATTGTTTGCCATCTTCCGAAGAATTACCCGACTCTAATGACACCCCTGTGGATAATGAAGTCCAAAATTTAATTCCCGGCTTACTGAAAACGACACTGGCTTTGGTTTGGTGCGATCGTTGGGATTGGTACTTTGGGGTTGATATGGGTATTTATTATCACCCAGACAAACCAGCCGTTGTCCCTGATGGGTTTCTCAGCTTAGGAGTTAAACGTGTCGTTGATGAGGACTTACGCCTAAGTTATGTGCTGTGGGAAGAAAAGAAGCAGCCAATTTTAGCGCTAGAAGTTGTTTCTCAAATTTATCGGGAAGAATATAGCACTAAAAAAGAATTATATGCCAAAGAATTAGGAATTTTATACTACGTTGTATATAGTCCCCTTCGGCGTAAAAAAACACCTTTGGAGGTGTATCACTTAGTTGATGGAGAATATATCTTAATATCAGGAAATCCTGTTTGGCTACCAGAAATTGGTTTAGGAATTGGGCGAGAACGGGGAATTTATCAAGGTATAGTGCGGGAGTGGTTGTACTGGTATGACGAAGAAGGGCAAAAATTGCTGACACCAGAAGAACGCATCAGGGAAGCCGAAGAACGCACAGCTTTTGAAGAACAGCGACGTGTGGAAGCAGAACAAAAAGTGAAAATGTTAATTGAAAGGTTGAATGCCCTAGGCGTTGATCCAGAAACTTTGTTATAGATTCACCAGATTTTATAATGGTTAACGATGTCTACGAACGGGCTACGCCTACGCGTCTACAACTCACTGATACAGAAATTCTGAACTTTATTGATTACCTAAACCTACAAGTAACCTAAAATTGCCCAACTTAGCTGCTCGTGGGTTAGTATACGATAACTGCGATTGCCCTTTTGCTACGCTGGAATAACCCTCTTGTGTCACTTGCGGAAAACAATAATCGGAGCGAGACTCTAAAACTTTGATTTGATAAAGTTTTGAGCTTTTCTTTTCTAACAGAAACTAATATTTATAGCCAAAAGCTGAAAAACAAAGCTCTCAAAGGCTTTCAGGCATTGGCTTCTCCCAAAGTGACAGAACAGGGATAATTGCGATCGCAGAACTAGAGTTAAATAAAAGTACGTGATATTAAAATACTTGCATGAACTCAAGGGTTGATTTGTTGACTCGCATTACTCAAACTCTTGGTCAGTGTGGTGGTCGTCCTTGTATTCGAGGCATGAGGATTCGTGTGAGTGACATTTTAGAAATGTTGGCTGAGAATGTCAGTGTTTCTGAGATTTTAGAGGATTTTCCCGATCTTGAACTCGAAGATATCCAAGCCTGTCTATTGTTTGCAGCACGGCGAACTGACTTTCCTCGCTTGACTGCATGAAAATTTGGATTGATGCTCAGTTGCCTCCTACATTAACACTTTGCCTGACTGAGACTTTTGACGTAGAGGCTACTGTTAAAAACATCCAATTTAGTATTGTATTAGGTTGACTTCGCCTCAGACGCTGGATAAGCTTTGTGTGCTTCTGCATAAATCTTTAATGCTACAGCCATCTGCTGTTCGGCAGTCTCTCCCTGCTCTTTGAACCAAGCAAAAGTTTCAGGATCTACCTTAACTGTTATTGTTACAGGTGACTTGGGCATTCGCAATTGTGCTTTAGCAAAAAATTCTTCTGACAAGGGTGGAATATCTGAGGTGTCGATGTCTTCGTTACTCATTGCATCGACTCTAACCCAATCGGTTCTTGAGGTATTGTTCATAGCTTTTTCGTTCGTGAGACAGTGCCTTTCTTAATGAGATGATCCGAACCATTTCTTCACTTGGGTCGGTGTAAATAACTACTACAATTCGTCCATTAAGTAGTCAAATACTGAGATATTGTTTCTCTCCATAGTCTTCTAGTTCATCTAGGTAGACAAGCATGGGTAGATTAAACACGCGGAAAGCATCAGCAAAGTCTAAACCATGCTTTGTAATGTTGCTTTGATTTTTACGCTCATCCCACTCAAACTTCATGGACTCAATATATCAGTGATACCCAGAAAATCAACTGCTTTAATTTTCATCGCCAATCATCTCTACAAGATTGCGACTAATATTTTAGCGTCAAGTGGAGTGCGTAGGCGTAGCCCGTCGTAGACATCGCTTGTCCATTGCATTGAGATTTTAGCCCCTGCGCGATCGCATTCAACACCAAAAGGATTGACAACTGCATTCATCGCAGTATCAAATTTATACCTTCTGAATGTTCATTAGTTAGTATCTGGGGAAAAATAAGTATAAGGTGATGCCTCGCTTTTATGTTTAACCCCTAGACAAGTAGTAACTAAATACTAATCACAATCAGGAGTATTTCATGATTCCATTGATTTTGGGCGCTGCTGCTTTGGCTACTGGAGCCTTCGGAGCGCTAAAAGGTGCTGAAGGCATTGGCAATATGAATCAGGCAAAAGAAATTGGTGAACAAGCTCAACAAAAATACGAAAGTAGCTTGCAAAACTTAAAAGCAACCTGGGAAATTACCAACCAGTCAGCAGAAACCTATGGTCAAATGCAACTTCGTATCAAGCAGAGTACAATTTCAAACTTTATAGCTTTTATTGAAAGAATTGGTCAGCGAGCTTCCCAAAACAATCTGGACATTCTGACTGGATTAGACATCTCCACTCAGCAAATTCAGGAGTACAAAACAGAAGTTATCAAAGCTGAAGAGTTGCTAAAAGGTGGTATGTCAGCAGCCGTTACAGCCTCATTAGCAGGTTCTGGTGCAGTTACCTTAGCAAAGAGTGTAGGTACTGTTACTGTTTCTAAGTTTTTTGGGTTGTGGGCTGGTGAAGTCGCAATTTCACAACTTGGTGGTGCTGCGGCTTGGACTGGAGCCATAACTTGGTTAGGTGGCGGTACTAGTATGGCAGTTGGCGGTGCTGTATTGGGAGGTATTACACTCGGTCCTGCGTTGATGGTTGGGGGTTTTCAACTTGCTGGTAAGGGTGAGGAAGCTTTGACTAAAGCACGAGAATATGAAGCTAGGGTAAACATAGAAATTGCCAATATTGAAGCAGCTCAAGATTTTCTATTACAGGTTAAACGGCGAATAGTCGAACTGGCTAATTTAGTGTGTAATTTAAACAATCGTGCTAAATCTGCACTTCAAGAGCTTGAAGCCCAACCTTTTAATCGCGATCGCGATGCTAGGAAGTTTCAAGAAGTAGCACTTCTGGTGAAAGCGCTTGCAGAAATCATGAAAACTCCTGTTTTAGACAATAAAGGGTATCTGAATCCTGCCACCATAACTATTCAAGCAAAGTATCGTACTCTGGGAGGAAATTAAGTATGTCAGTACACAAAATAGCTGCTTTTGCACTCGCAAACCTAAATCCTGCTGAATGCTTACAGCAAATGGTTTCAGCTTATACTGAATACAAAATAATTGCCGAACAAGAAAAGACAAAGAGACGAGAGATTGATGCTTGGGAAAAAGAAACAAGCACCAAGATTAACGCCCAGCGAGAGTTGCTGATGGCGTATCTAGATCGCTCTTTTGATGAACGTGCAGAAAACTTTCGCGCTTTGTTTGCTGTCGTTGATAATGCGATCGCATCCGGCAATAATGACCAATTAGCCCTTACCTTAAATTCAATCACAGAAATTGCTAAATCAAGCCCTTTCAAAGACCTTGTTAACTTAGCTTCTGTTCGTGCCGCCCTAGATGATCCAGACCACGAATGGACATTTTGATTTTATAACAGCGCGATCGCTCTCCCAAAATTTTCTAAAAAAGCCTGACAACGCAGGCTTTTTTCATGTAGTGCGAGGCTTACAAGCTAGAGGCGCTCTGAGATAATAGCGATCGCAACTTCCTTGTATCTTCATGAAAATAACCCCAAGCTTCGGGGTTATTTTCATAAAACTACTGTGAATTAAACTAACTAGATGACAGCAGATAGTTGCTGTTGAAAGAAAGCTTGCAAGACTCTCTCTGCTATTTGATGACTAGTTAAACCTAATTCTGCCTTAGATTCATTAGGTTCAGCATGATCTACTAACACATCTGGTACGCCAAACCGCTTGACAGGAACTAGAATATCAGCATCCATTAAAGCTTCAGCGATCGCAGAACCAAAGCCACCTATGATACAGCCTTCTTCTAAGGTGATGACGCGGCCGATTTTCTTAGCTAAAGGCAAAATCAACTCGGTATCCAAAGGCTTAACGAAACGGGCATTGATTACAGTTGCTTCAATGCCGTGTTCGCTGAGAATTTCAGCAGCTTGCATCCCTGGATAGACCATTGTGCCATAAGCGACAATTAACACGTCATCGCCTGTTCGCAAAATTTCGCCTTTGCCGATTTCCAAAGGTTCCCAACCTTCTTCCATCAAAGGAACACCGTGGCCATTGCCACGAGGGTAACGCATAGCGATCGGGCCACTGGTATGGTTAACACCAGTTACTACCATGCGTTGCAGTTCTGCTTCATCCTTTGGTGCCATCATTACCATGTTAGGAATGCAACGCAGGTAAGCGATGTCATACATACCCTGGTGGGTGGGGCCATCAGCTCCGACAATTCCTGCCCTATCCAAGCAGAAGAATACTGGAAGATTTTGGATGCAGACATCGTGAATTATCTGGTCATAAGCGCGTTGCAGGAAGGTAGAATAAATGGCGGCTACAGGACGCATCCCTTGAGTTGCAAGTCCTGCTGCTAGGGTAATTGCGTGTTGTTCAGCAATACCGACATCAATATATTGATTGGGCAGTTTAGCTTGAAGTTTATCTAAGCCTGTCCCCGTTGCCATAGCCGCAGTAATCCCAACGATTTTGGGGTTTTGTTCGGCAAGTTTCACCAGAGTGTGAGAAAAGACTTTGGCATAAGCCGGGGGTTTGGGTTTATTGGAAGGAATGGCTTTGCCTGTTGCTACGTTGAAGGGACTTTGGGCGTGGTAGCCAACTTGATCTAATTCGGCAATTTCATAGCCTTTGCCCTTGACTGTTGCTACATGTACCAAAACTGGGCCTGGTATCTGATGTGCCTGTTGGAAGGTGGCAATCAATTCTTCGAGATTATGCCCATCCACTGGCCCAATATAGGTAAAGCCGAGTTCTTCAAAAACTGCACCTACCTTGGGAACAGCCAAGCGTTTCATACCTTCTTTGATACGTCCGAGTTCGGGAGATAAAGATTCACCTACGAAGGGAATTTGCTTAAATTGTTCCTCAAGATTATCTTTAATAAATTGCACCGGTTGGCTGAGGCGCATTTTGTTAAGATAGCGGGGAATCGCGCCGACGTTGCGAGATATAGACATATCGTTGTCGTTGAGAACAACCAACAGGTTAGTTTTCGGCATATGTCCGGCATGGTTGATGGCTTCTAAGGCCATACCCCCAGTCAGCGCCCCATCCCCAATCACAGCAACGGCTTTAAATTTTTCGCCTTTTAAGTCTCGCGCTAAAGCCATGCCCAATGCTGCTGAAATACTTGTAGAAGCATGTCCAGCCCCAAAGTGGTCAAACTTGTTTTCACAGAGTTTAAGATAACCTGCAACCCCGTCTTTTTGTCTGAGGGTGTGGAAGCGATCATACCGTCCTGTTAGCAGTTTGTGGGGATAAGCCTGGTGTCCTACATCCCAAATCACTTTATCCCGATCTAAGTCCAGCGTCTGGTAAAGTCCTAGTGTTAATTCTACAACACCCAATCCTGGCCCTAAGTGGCCACCATTAACTGCTACGGTTTGGAGATGCTTATCTCGAATCTGACGGGCAATCTGTTGCAGTTGGCGAACAGATAAACCGTGCAACTGATTAGGATGGGTGATTTCGCTCAGATGCATATTATAGGGTTATCCTCTCTAATTTCTAGTTTCGGTATTTTGATTTTCCCACGGTCGGGTTGTTCACATAATCAGACTCTTACATTGTTACTAAGTTGTAGTGGAAAGTATAACTTCGTAATTGATAATGGTGAAAAATTTGTTAACCATTAACAATTTGTCCAAATGAGGCCACAATTAGATAAAGCTGTAGCCTATTTGTCAATCAGCAATGCTACTTAAAAGTTTATCGATTACGTATAAAAAAGCAAATATTTTAGAAGCAGTTTGCGGAAATTCCTTAACTAAAACACTCGCTTTTACTATTTTAAGCTAATACAAAAGGAAGTTAAATATCTCATTTTTAACTATATAGTCAGCATAATTTCCGGCAAATATTTAGCAAGTATTTGTTCTTTTCTTAGTTAACAGCAGCTAATTTTCTTAGCGATCGCAGATTATATAGACTTGAAGAATATGTGTGTAAAAATACTAATTCATTTTAGTTTAGCTCAGTATTTTTTTAGTAAAATAATCTTTATAAATTAATTATAAAATTTTGTTTTATTTCTCGCATAACAAGCAAATAACATGGCGGCAAGTATCACAGCATAGAGTTATAAATTAATCTGGCTTTTCACGTTATGTGGAAAAGTCCACGAAAAACCTAACCCCCTAACCCCCTTCCCGCATCGGGAAGGGGGAAATTCAAAGTCTCTCTCCTTTTAGGAGAGAGATTTAGAGAGAGTTTTTTCAGATGCCGTGAAAAGTCAGATAAATTAATCTGTGTAATAAATTTAGATTTTCCTAAATTATTGGTAAATAGCAATAGCAAAATTCCCGACTTTTCTAAAAAGTCGGGAATTTAAGTCTTTCGATTTTTACAAATCAAACAGGATTGCTATTTACCAAAAGCATCCTTGATGTTATCAACAGTACGTTCAACAACATTCTTTGTGTTGTCTACTGCTTCTTTAGTTCGAGATGCATCTTCATTTGCTCTTTTCTGAATTGTAGCCGCATCTTTCTTTGCTTTGCGCTCAATAAAACTACCATCGTCTGTTGCTTGGTCAACTTTACTGGCGTTACTCTTGGCAGCATCCTTAACTTTATCTGCCGTATCATCAATGAAATTTTTGGTTCGTCCAGCATCTCTATTGGCTTTTACTTGAGCGCGATCGCCTGAGTCTGAGGATGCAATTAAGGTTGCAGCAGGATCAGCCATTGCTGAGGTGTTCGAGAAAAATGCACCTTGCCAAACAAAAGCGATCGCTAACATACAAAACAGTGTTGTAGCCATCCAGCGTTTTACCGTGGAAAGCTGTTTTGTAAAATAATTCAGTTTCATAGAGAACATCTTCATGTGATTTAGTATACTATTTTTACTTCATTTAGCTCATAACCCATATCAATCCCTAGATAGAAGTTGTTGCGTCATTAGTTACTAAACGAATTCACTATTTTGATAGATTGAATTTTGAGCAAAGATTTTTTTTGCTGGTAATTAAGGATCGAATTAAACAAACTTAAAGGTTTTCGAGGAAGAAATAAGCCTCAAATATATGCAAGGCGTAGTTTCTGAGAAGCTATGCCGCAAGCTTTACGCTGCGCTATCAGTGAGTGCAAAGCCTGTGGAAAATTAAAAATGAAAGAGTCATCAAGAATTTTTAATCCTTAATTCAAAAAAGATCAACGCAAGCTAACATACTTTCTGCTAGACAAAGGTGCGATCGCTAATCTTGTAAACTCAATTAGTTCTTGCGTAACGTATCAATTAATGCAATATAATGTGCGATTATGCTGACATTAATTGTTGGAGGTGCTGTGGCTCCTCTCCCAACCAATCTGGATTTTGGGCAGTGCTATCGAAAATTGATGAGGTTTTGAAAGGCTCAAACTCGCCGCGTGATGCTGCTTCTGCCGTTTTTGCTAAGAGCGATCGCACTTGCTCGTCGTTCATTGGCTGAAATGTCTGTACTGCTTCAAAGGCTTGCTCTAGAATCTCCATACTATCAATTCCAGTAATCACAACTGATGTAGGCAGATTCAAAGCATAATGTAAACACTCAATTGGCGTTACAGTATTTGAGCGTAAAAGAATACCGTTTGCCAAGCTTTTCATTCCCAGAACGCCAATGTTTTCTTTGACCAGTTCTGGTAGAACCAACTTTGCAAAGCTCCGGTAGTGAGCATCCATTACATTGAGCGGCATCTGCACTGCATCAAATTTAAACCCGTTAGTGGCTGCAACTTCCAGCATATGCAGATGAACATAAGGGTCTTTATGCCCAGTGAAACCTATATATCGGAGTTTGCCAGCTTCCCGTGCCTCAATCAAGGCAGCATTCGCCCCTTCTTCATGAAAAACTCGATGTGGGTCTTCGTGCCGAAGGATTTCGTGGTGTTGAACAAGATCGATGTAATCAACTTGCAGGCGTTGAAGTGATTCGTCTAGCTGCCTTGCTGCTGCTTTCTTAGAACGACCATCGATTTTCGTCATCAGGAACACTTTGTCTCGATAGCCATCGCGCAGCGCTTTTCCCATGCGAATCTCACTGACTCCACCGTTGTAATCCCAACTGTTATCCATAAAGGTGATGCCACGATCAATGGCTGTTTTAACAATTCGGATACCCAGTTGCTCATCAACGTGTTTTAAGCCGATGTGCCAACCACCTAGTCCAATTGCGGAAACTTTCTCTCCTGTACTGCCGATAACTCGGTATTGCATTTCTGAATTTGACGTAGTTCCTGACATGTGTTTTCCAAGTCTTTCAGCTATAACTTAAGTACATATAGCCATCTGCTAATTCAAACACAAGAGAAAGTTGACAATATCTTGCTGAAGATACACTTTTCAACCCGATCAGGAAAGAATTCAAGAAGCCAAAATCCCGATGGCAATTTGCGATATTTGAGGTAGAGAATTGAGGGCACAGCATTGCTGTGCCCCTACAACAGATGTGGTTCAAATAAATGAAAACTGTTGTAAAACATTAATATTTATTTTCCGCTATAAAAAAAGGCAATTTCTTTTTCTTTTAAGGGTGCGAAACCAGCATCTACAAGTAATTGGTCGAGTTCTGCTTGGGGAATGTGTTTTGCGCCAATTCGCACAATACGCGATCGCATAGTATTAGATACGCCACTGCGCTGTCTATTGGCTTCTAGCGCCATAACTTTACCATAAAGTTCTAGCTTGGCAGGTGGAATGGGAGAACCATCAAAATCAATTCCCTGGGCGATCGCTTCATCAATAGCATCAGCCCCTGTGGTGGTTTGATTTCCTGGGTTAGTTTCGGTAGGCATGGTGATTTACTCTTCTTCGCTATGGGTAGATTTTACCAGTCTTGCTGACACCAAACCTACTACTGACTTTTTTGCTGCCGAGTTAATCACGAGCTTGTCGTGTGACCAAACCCCCAACAAACGCCCCTAAAATAGTGCCTGTCCATAATCCTGTTGTGCTACCTTGCCATATTGCTCCTGGTGTCATCCAGGCATTGCACATCTCCTTTAAACCCCAAGGTTGGTTTTGGCACTTTTGGCTATGCAGCATTATGGTCATTTGCCCACTAGTGTAAGCACCAAAAAAACCGGATGATAGCGCCAAAAAAGTGCAAATTAAAATTCTGTTTTTAGTCATTTGTTATTTGTCATAGGGCATAGGGCATTGGGCATTGGGTATTGAGCATTGGGCATTGGACAATAATTAAAGTTCTTCTTCCCCTGCCTCCCCTGCTCCCTCATCCCGCACTCCCTACTCCCCACTCCCCATCAACCTGTATTTCTCATCCCGGCTGCAATCCCATTAATAGTTAACAATGCTCCTCGCAGTAACTCGCCTTTGCTATAACGAGAGTGGATGACTCCAGAAGTAGCATTAGAATTCATCGACTGGCGTAGACGCTTGAGTAGGGAAACTTGGATAAATCCCAAGGGGACAATTGTGCCATTGCGTAACTGCACAGATCGTTGCAAGACAGGATCACCATCTAACAGTCGACTGTGGTCGGTGATTTTTAACACCAAATCCCTTGTGAGATAGAACTCGCTGGCAATTTGGTCAAAAACCTTGGCAAAGCGGGGTTGATCTTCTGGTTTTGATAATTCCTGGACATAGTGATGCGCCATTTGCATATCTACTTTTGCCAACGTCATCTCAGCTTTAGAAATCACCATCTTGAAGAACGGCCACTTAACGTAAAAGTAGCGTAGCAATTTCAAGTGTTCTTCTGGTTCTTCGTTCAAGAATTCTTGTAACGCTGTGCCAATACCGTACCATGAAGGCAGCAAAAAGCGGGTTTGTGTCCAGCTAAATACCCAAGGAATAGCTCGCAGACTACTTAAATCTTTCTTACCAGATGGACGGCGGGCTGGACGGGAACTAATTTGCAGTTGGCTAATTTCTTCAATGGGAGTTACTTGATGGAAGAAGTCAACAAAATCAGGTTGTTCATAGATTAAAGCACGATAATGTTGACGCGATCGCACTGCTAATTCTTCCATAATTTCATTCCAGGGTTCAATATCATCAAACCCTGTCCGCAGTAAACTAGCTTGAATCACAGCAGTGGTGATGGTTTCCATGTGGTACAAAGCCAAGTCCAACAAGGAGTATTTAGAAGCCAAAACTTCTCCTTGTTCGGTAATCTTGATTCGCCCATTGATACTATGACCAGGTTGAGCCAAAATCGCCTCGTAAGCAGGGCCGCCACCCCGCCCCACAGAACCGCCGCGTCCGTGGAAAATCCGCAAACTTAAATCATAGTTTTCTGCTATTTTTTGCAGTGATTTTTGGGCTTTATGAATTTCCCAGTTGCTGCTTAAAAAACCAGAGTCTTTGTTGCTATCAGAATACCCCAGCATTACTTCTTGCAAGTTCACGGGAAGGGGTGAGGGGGGACAAGAGGCAGGGGAGGCAGAGGAGGATGAATTTTGATCGATATCCTCTGCCTTGGTATGTTCGTAGCCGCCGGCTAACAAAGCTCGATATAACGGGAGTTCAAACAGTTTCCGCATGACGCTTCTGGAGCGTTGTAAGTCTTCTACTGTCTCAAATAGGGGGACAACTTGAATGGTTCCTACGGCTATGGCGGGGTCAAAAAGTCCGGCTTCTTTAGCCAAAAGCAATACTTCCAGCACATCGCTCACGTCGCGACACATACTGATAATGTAAGTTTGGCAGATATTTAGACCAAATTCTTGTTGCAGCGATCGCACGATGCGAAAGGTTTCAATTACATCGTTGGTTTTTTCGGAAAATGGCAATTCTGCCGGAATTAACGGCCTCCGGGTTTGCAGTTCTCCTGTAAGCCAAGCGACTCTTTGCTCCTCAGATAGTTCGTTGTAAGGTTGAGGTAATATTTGCAGGTATTGTAGTATCTCATTCAGCGCATCGGCGTGGCGGGATGATTCTTGGCGGATATCTAGCTGTGTCAAGTTAAAACCAAAAATTTCTACCTGACAGATCAGATTTTCTAATTCTCGACAGCTTAAACCTGTTTCTGTTAAGTTGCGCTGAATCATCCGCAGTTCTGCTAAAAAGTCGGCTCCCGAACGATATAGGGGGCTATCTTGATTTTTTGGCGTTTCCCGATTGTACAAAGCTAGATTGCGATCGCGAGTATTTTCTAGCCGTTTCAGCACATAAGCCAGTTTGAGCCGATAAGGTTCTTGTCGATAACGCAGCGCCAATGCGTCGTATACCTCACTCAACTGGGACTGATCCAACTCTAGAGATTCCAGTAAGTCTGGTAAGACATCACTCCAGTGCATTGACACACTCAACAATTCAATCAGATTTTTCACTGACTGAATATATCTCCCTAGCACCATTTTGCGCTGATAGCAAGCTGTCTGCCAGGTGATTTCTGGTGTGACTGATGGGTTTCCATCTCTATCTGAGCCTACCCAAGAACCAAAAGAGCAAAAGTTTTTACTCGGTGGTTCTAGCCAAGGAAAGGTGTTGGATAGCGTGTGTTTGAAACGTTTATAAAGTTGAGGAATACCATCAAATAAAACTTCTTGGAAGTAGTGCAGCGCATAATCTACTTCATCTAGAACTGTGGGTTTGAACTGGTGAAGTTCGTCTGTACGCCACCAGAGGCGAATTTCTTCAAGCAGTTGTTCGCGGACATCTGCTGCTTCCCAAGCATATCCCCCGGCCGTAGTACCAAAATGGTTTTCCAGGGTATCCAGTTTTTGCAGAAGTTGTACCACTTGGCGCTGCTTATCCCGGATGGTATGACGAACAATTTCCGTTGGGTGCGCTGTGAAAACTAAACGTACATCCAGATGTGCAATTAAACGTTGAATTTGCTGGGGTGGTACATTCAGTTTCAATAAATAGGGAAACAAAGCAGCGAAAGTACCTTTTGGTTTGACTTGCGCTTTTTCTAGATAATTCTTTCTCAGCAATTCTGCTGCTATTCCCCTACTAACAGGCGCGTCATCTTCTCCTTGATTGGACGAATAGTTGACATTGGATGCTGTTTCTGGCGCTATAGCCTCTGTTTCTGCCTCATAGCGACTCAGTTGCTGCCGTTGTTCGTATTCCTGCTCTATGATGTTAATCAACTGAAAATATAGAGCGAAAGCACGAGCTGCACGAATTGCTTCGTTGATATTTAGTTGTTCAATTAATTTGACGGCTGAGGATGCTTGGTCATTTGTTGCTTGTCCTTCCGGCGAACACAAATCACGCAACTGCCGCAACAAATCTACCATGTTTTGACCGCATTCTTGCCGGAGAACAGACTCCCACAATTCTTCCACTACCTGGAGACGATGACGCAAAAATAATTCCGACACCGGGTATATATCCGCAGTTTGAGACGAAGAGTATAAAAGGGAACCCATATTCTCTATGTTGTAAAGCTAATTACTGTTTACGCTTCTAGGTTTTGCACTTAGTGCTTACCAGGTTGTTCCTGAGCAAATAATTATTTGGTGTATATTTTCTAAGTTTGATTAGTTTCGTGATCCTCTGGGAAGTCGAGAATCGGTAGGCGATCGCCTCGAAACAATTCTTCACTGGCTTCCCCTATGCCTTCTAGCGCTCTTACTGCGGTTTTTCCAGTAATGAGCAGCAGTAATATAGACGCTGTACCTATTTGTAAAAGGAAAGATTGGGGAATGCTAAACAAATCCAGATTGGATGTGGGGTTAGTTGAAGGTTGTTGGTTGGCAGGAGGCATTGCTAATTCTTGGTTATGGGAATATGAGTCAAAAGGAGTCGGGAGTTGAAAGTTACGAGTTAGGAGTTAAGATGGCTCCAACGATCAAGGGATGGATATGAAATGAGATAAGCTTGTTGGTTGTTTCATCGATTAAGGGCGTTAGCGCAGTGGGAAGCAAGTCCAGCTTTAAAGGACAAGCCATCAATCAGTCATATAGAATTATTCTGACTCCTGGCTCTTAACTTCTAACTTCTAACTCCTAACTCTTAACTTCCGATTTATGACTCCCTATTAGTAAAATAAACGCAAAACTCAACATTAGTCAGACTTGCAACCTGTACAAGACTATCTTGGCCGATTTTGTAAGCTACGAAGGTAACAAAATTGTTAAAAAAAACCGTCAGAGTATGATAGACCTATGGTTCTAGTTTACAAGTGCAGGCACTATCCCCCAACAATCGCTTCCTGTAAAGTTAACTTCCCATGAAAACAGTATTACCAGATCGCCAGCAATCCTTAGTGCAATGGGTAAGCCAAGCAACAGGGATCAACACTTTCGGAGTGAAAGTTCGGTTACGGGGAAATGACCTTCATATTCTTTGTGAAGGTACAGAATGTCCGCAGCGTTGGCGCACTTTGTCTGACCTGCTGCAAGCACTACAGCAAACAAACTTAGATATCCTCACAAGTAACGAACAACCCTCAATATATCAAGTATTTGTCTATGGCCGAAGAAAAGGGGAACAACGCCCCAAATGGTGCCACCGGGTTTACTTGAATCAAATAGATAAGCATCTGGAGCAGGTGGAGCAAGCCTTGCTAGCAGACTCGGAAAAATCAAAACAATTGGGTGGGGCGCTGATTGTCTCTAACGAAAGTTTGGCACGCCAAGGAAACCCAGAGGCTATTGCTCGATATCTCAGTGAAACCCTAAGTATATTAGGTGTATCAGTACAAGTAAAGATTAAGCCATATAAGCCAAAGAACTCTCAGCCAGAAGAAGAGCGCTTGTGGATATTTTGCCAGTCGAGCTATAGCCCTGATGCATCGTTGCTTGCTGAACCGATAGCCCAGAAGTTGCGTTATCTCAAGCTTTCCGGCTACCAAGATGCCATAATTGTTTCCCAAGTAAGCGGCGAAACTGCCCCTGATTGGCTGCTGCGGGTGGATTTGACACCACCAGAGGTAATGCTGAAGGAATGGGCGCGTTGGGGGGATGTACAAGCGATCGCTCGATTATTAACTGAGGTATTGTCAGGGTTAAAAGTTGGTGTACAAGTTTCTCTAAAAGAATCAACACTACATATTTTTTGTATCCCAGCTTTTGATCCCTTAGGAACCGCTCCAATCCCCGACAAGGTAGTGTGCTTAGATGCGATTTTACCCCAGTTAGAAGCGATCGCACCTCAAGGCATTCTCGCCGCCACTGTATATGGACAAAAAGCAGGCGATCAGCAACCCACTTGGGTTGATTGGCTGGCTTTACCTGCTGCAAAATATCCCGCCTTTGCCGCATCACCGCTAGATTTGGCGAATACTGGCGATGAACCAGCCATCATATTTTTACTGGAGCGTTTACTCAATCCTGACCTGGATTGGCGTCTATTGACAGGTGGAGTTCGCGTCCTCCTGCTGAACAAAAATGATTTATTGCACATCATGTGTGATGCACCTGTTTGCCCAGGACGGCAACAAGTAGCAAACAAAGTTACGCAGTTTATCCGCCAGTTAAAGATTCCCGGTATTATGGGGATACGTGTCTACGGTCGCCGGGCTGGGAATAAAGAACCTTTTTGGCACTATGGTGTTGATCTTGAGCATCGCCAACGTTTAGTACCAGAAGCAACCCCAGAATTTGCTGCTACTTCTAAATACGTTAATGATCTGGTAAACTCTGAGACTAATGAGCCAATTTTGCGCCCCGACTTAACGACAGAAGATGTTCAAAGTTTTGTGACAGAAGTAGCGCGAGATTGGATGGTAACGGCGAGTGCAACAGCGAAAAAATTCCTGTTGAAAAGCCAGCTATTTACCGAAAGCCACGAGTCGGAAGAACAAACCCCTGATGTTCAAGGACTTAAGATTGCTTTAGTTTGGGGGACACTGGGATTATTACTTACCCTCCAAACCGATTGGGTGTTGGGTCAAATTATTGCACGGGGTACGACTACGCCAAAAGTGGCTAATGTCTTGCCTTCATCTTCTTCTAAGCAAAAGGCATCTTTGACATCTGAGAAAACTCAGGGTGAGAAAACGGCATTTTTTACCAGCACTTCTAAAACAAAATCTCCTCCAAACCAGAGTTCTGTATTTAATGCTTCTGAGTTTACTCAAAGTGATGAAACTCCAACAAATAATTTAGCAGCCGCACCACTGAAAGAAAAAGCAACCGCTACCGCTATTCTTTTAGCAGCGCGATCGCAGATGCCAAGTTTCAATGTTAGGCAGTTAGACGAGCAACTAGCACTGTATAAACAGCGTTTGGCTATAAATGGTACTCCGCCAGATGTGTTGATTATTGGCTCCTCCCGCGCTCTTAGGGGAATAGATCCAGCAGCACTTTCTAAAGCTTTAGTGACTCAGGGCTATCCAAATATTGACGTGTTTAACTTTGGGATCAACGGTGCTACCGCACAAGTTGTAGACTTTGTAATTCGCCATGTACTAGAACCATCAGAACTGCCTAAAATAATTCTCTGGGCAGATGGGGCCCGTGCTTTCAACGGTGGACGCGAGGATATTACTTTTAAATCCATAGCTGCATCAGCTGGTTATAAACAAGCATTCCAAAAAACCCCAACAACAGCCAATAGCAGTGATTTGCTCGAAAATACGGTAAGTTCAGGAGAAGAAAAGGTAAAAGAAGAAAAACCGGAAATTAGCACCTATGAAGCTGTTAATCAGTCGTTAAATCAGGCTTTAGCATCTCTTTCTGCTAGCTACCCAAACCGCGACCAAATTAAAAATTTACTGCAAAAACAACTGCTTATATTTGGTCGCAATCAGACAGTTGCATCACAAAGGCAACCAACAGACGGTACTTCAGATGAGATTACTTCTCGACAATCAGTTGATTTTGATGGTTTTCTACCTTTGTCTATTCGCTTCAATCCTGCTAGATACTATCAAAAACATTCTAGAGTTACCGGAAATTACGACAACGACTATAAATCTTTCCAAATAGAAGGACAGCAAGATGCTGCCTTTCAAGAAGTGCTTCAGTTTGCCCAGTCTCAGAAAATTTCCTTAGTTTTTGTCAATATGCCTCTGACGGCAGATTATTTAGATCCAGTGCGTAAACAATATGAGCAAGAATTTCAGGAATATATGTTGCGTCTAGCTACTAGTCCCAACTTTATTTATCGAGATTTGAGCCAACAGTGGCCAAAAGCAAATGACTACTTTTCTGACCCCAGCCACCTCAACCGCTTTGGAGCATACGAAGTCTCTAAAAAGTTGGCTAATGACCCGATGATTCCTTGGCCCGTGAAGTAAGAGGCAGGGGGCAGGGAGCAGGGGAGGCAGAGGAGGCAGAGGAGGCAGAGGAGGCAGGGGAGGCAAGGGGGACAGAGAGAATAATTATGCCCAATGCCCTATGCCCCATGCCCAATCCCTAATGACAAATGACAAATGACAAATGACTAAAAAATGAACTTTATATCAATTTTCTATGGGCTGTTCTTATTGAGTGTGTTAGGAATTTATTGGTCTTTAGCACAACATAAATTGCGATTATGGACGCTGCTAATCGCCAGTTTGGTTTTCTACGCATCTTTGCACATCCAGTACATACCACTACTATTAGCATTAACCTTTATTAATTTCCGTGTGGGGCTAGAGATTGGTAAAAATACATCACCAGGAAAACATTCTCTTGATTGGCAAATTTCTAATGAAGAGTGGCAATTTGCCCAAGGTGACTGGAATCGCCGTCGTCTAAAACTTTTGTGGCTAGGGATAAGTTTAAATGTTTTATTATTATTAGGCTTTAAGTATTTTACTCCTTTATTAAAGTTTGTTTTTAATATACAAACAAACTCACCAGATAGCTCTTTTAAATTGATTGCACCCTTGGGAATTTCATTTTTTACCTTTGAATGCATTGCCTATTTAGTAGATGTTTATCGCGGTGCCCCTGCTACTGATCAATTTCTCAAATTTGCCACTTACAAATTATTCTTCGTCAAACTGATTTCAGGCCCGATTACGCGCTACCACAATTTAGCAAATCAATTCAATACACTAAAGTTCCCCAGTAGCGATAGAGTAGCCCAGGCGCTGTGGTTGATTGCTAGAGGCGCAGTCAAAAAAGGTATTTTTGCAGACCACCTGGGGATTTTCGTCGATTTATGTTTTGGGAACTTACAACGGGCGGGTAGTACGGATCTGTGGTTAGCTACATTCGCATACGGCTTGCAGTTATATCTAGATTTCAACGGTTATGTAGACATTGCCCGTGGTAGTGCTATGCTTTTTGGCTTGGTTCTACCTGAAAATTTCGACTTTCCTTATTTCAGCACCAATATTTCAGAATTTTGGCGGCGTTGGCACATGACTCTAGGAGATTGGCTACGTAACTATGTCTACTTTCCTTTGGGTGGTTCCCGTCAGGGTTTAGTCCGTACCTGCTGGAATTTATTTATTGTGATGCTAATCGCTGGTATCTGGCACGGTGCTGCCTTGGGTTATGTAGTTTGGGGCATATTCCACGGGTTAGCCTTGGTGGTTCATCGACTTACAGATACTATGAGCGATCGCTTTGAAAAGCTAGAACAATTCTGGCAAAATCCTCTGGGTATCTTTGTAGCTTGGTTATTGACCCAATTAATGGTTTTTACCTCTTGGATTTGGTTCCGCTTACCTAATCTTCAAGACTCTTCTTTGGTAATTCGGCATCTTTGGAACTACCCTGCTGACGACCAGTTTGCTCAAAAGGTATATGTGGATGCCTTAAATATAAGCCAATCTCAACTCACTTGGTTACTTCTAGCTTTAGCTGCCCTTATGGCTGTAGTCTATGCTTTTAACCGAATGCTGAAGTTAGAGTTTAACTGGCCTCTTAAGCTTGTCTTTGTCCCCATCTGTTTCTACGCTGTTTGGTTATTTGCTCCTGAAGGTAGTTTGCCCTACATATACTTTGATTTTTAAGTTTCTCCAAAAAATCAACACAAAAGATAAGACAATGTACAACTTATTATTTCGTTACAAATCGATATAGTTAAAAATTTCTCTAACAGCTTCTTTGTAAAGGAATGTAAAGACAATAAAGGAGGCGATCGCGTCATTGAAAGTTATAGCTAGTTTAGTCTTGAAATGGCTTACAAACCCTAAATTCATTACTTTTATCACTATTGGATATAGTAGGAAAACTTTATATTTCGATTATCTTGTTAAAGAATTCTGTTACAGAATATTAAGTCAAAGATCGCGTCAAAGTAAATTTAATGTAGACTGTATTTCAACAGGCAAAATCAAATCTGCTTGTTCCATATTTAACAAAAAATAGCACTTATAAAACAATGACCACAACCTTACAACGGCGCTCTGACGCTAACGTATGGGATCGCTTTTGCGAGTGGATTACTAGCACTGACAACCGTATATATATCGGTTGGTTTGGTGTACTGATGATCCCAACCCTGCTAGCTGCTACTGCTTGTTTCGTAATCGCTTTTATCGCAGCACCTCCAGTAGACATCGACGGTATCCGTGAACCTGTTGCAGGTTCATTGATCTACGGAAACAACATCATCTCTGGTGCAGTTGTTCCTTCCTCCAACGCTATTGGCTTGCACTTTTACCCCATTTGGGAAGCTGCTTCCTTAGATGAGTGGTTGTACAACGGTGGCCCTTACCAATTGGTAGTTTTCCACTTCTTGATCGGTTGCGCTTGCTACCTGGGTCGTCAGTGGGAACTTTCTTACCGTTTAGGTATGCGTCCTTGGATCTGCGTAGCTTACAGCGCGCCTTTGGCTTCCGCTACCGCAGTATTCTTGATCTACCCCATCGGTCAAGGTTCTTTCTCTGATGGTATGCCTTTGGGTATCTCTGGAACCTTCAACTTCATGATCGTGTTCCAAGCAGAACATAACATCTTGATGCACCCCTTCCACATGTTAGGTGTGGCTGGTGTGTTCGGCGGTTCATTGTTCTCTGCAATGCACGGTTCTCTAGTAACTTCTTCCTTGGTTCGTGAAACCACCGAAACCGAATCACAAAACTACGGTTACAAGTTCGGTCAAGAAGAAGAAACCTACAACATCGTTGCAGCCCACGGCTACTTCGGTCGTCTAATCTTCCAATACGCTTCTTTCAACAACAGCCGTTCACTGCACTTCTTCCTCGCAGCTTGGCCCGTCGTCGGTATCTGGTTCACCGCTTTGGGTATCAGCACGATGGCATTCAACCTGAACGGTTTCAACTTCAACCAATCAGTAATTGACTCCCAAGGTCGCGTTATCAGCACCTGGGCAGACGTAATCAACCGCGCTAACTTGGGTATGGAAGTAATGCACGAGCGTAACGCTCACAACTTCCCCCTAGACTTAGCTGCTGGTGAAATTACTCCTGTAGCTCTTACTGCTCCTGCTATCAACGGTTAATTCTGAAGATTAACTAAATAAAAAGCGCCCTCCAGAAATGGGGGGCGCTTTTTTGTTGTAATTACGTTAAAACTAACCGTTTAATAAATTCTGTAGTAATAACGAAAAAATGAGATTGAATAATGCTGAGGTAATTGTGAGGCGATTTCTACGACGGGCTACGCCACTCGCAAGGTACTTCCGACGTATTGAAATATACTCTTTTTGGAAGATGAATCGCTCTTTAAGGATGAGTATAAAGTTAATTAGAAATCCTAAAAGAGGTCAAGCAATGGCTACAAATACAGGTAACGGACAATCTCAAGAACCCATTAGCAACTTGGAATACGATTTTGTCACCGTTTTGCACAACAAGGCTGAAGCCATTAAAGCTTACGATACCTACATCAAAGATGCAGAACAAGTAGGTTCTCAGCCTTGTGTAGAATTGTTCCAAAAATTGCGGCAGTCTGATATTGAACACGCGCAAGAGATTCGCCAACATCTACAACAAGTGTTGCAACACGGTAAGATGTAACCCAGGTTTTTAACTGCGATCGCTTCTGGTTTAGTAAAGCTAGACATACAAGAGGCGATCGCGCTTCTAATATTTAAATAAAATTAGAAAATTAATGTTTCGAGCTTTGCCTTCAACGCCCCTTGGAAGCCAATAGTTAAGCTGATGCGCGCCTAAATTGTATAAAAACTGTTTACGGTTGTTAACTGTTAACTGTTATCAGTCATCGATCATTAGCCTTCATGTAAATGTTCAAGTTAAGTGTGTAACAGCTTAATGACAGCTTAATGGCTGATTGCAGCATTAAAAAAGCAGATGTTTGTTCCCATCTGCTGTAAGAAAAGATTTGTTATCTTATTTACTTGGATACCAACTGATTAACTGGAGCAACCCCAGCTAAATCTAAAATTGGCGCGATCGCATCTTCTCGCTTCACGGCCATCATATGGACACCTTGACATAATTGCCGTGCTATTTGCACTTGTTCGGCTGCAATTTTCATCCCTTCCTCAAAAGGATCTTTGGCTTTTGCCAATCTATCAATAATATGTTGGGGAATATTTACACCCGGAACACATCTATTAATAAACTGGGCATTTTTTGCCGATTTCAATAGAAAAATCCCTGCCAAAACCGGTTTTTTATAGCCAGAAGCAATGGTATCCATAAACTTTTCTAGCCGCTCAAAATCGGTAATCAACTGACTTTGAAAAAACTGCGCTCCTGCTTCGATTTTGCGTTCAAATCGACTTTGCAAACCCGACCAACTTTTACATTGCGGATCTACTGCTGCACCAACAAATAAATCTAACGCTCCATCGGTCAAAGGTTTTTCGTTGCAATCAACGCCTTGATTCATTTTCCGGATCAGTTGCAGCAGTCGCACAGCTTCCAAGTCAAACACTGCTTTGGCATCTGGATGATCACCTGCTTTTACGGGATCGCCAGTCAAAGCTAAAATATTATTTATGCCCAAGGCATGAGCGCCCATTAAATCAGCTTGTAAACCAATGCGGTTGCGATCGCGGCAAGCAATTTGACAAATCGGCTCTATACCGTTTTGTGACAAAATAACCGAGGCCATTAACGAAGACATCCGTAATACTGCGCGGCTACCATCGGTAACATTGACAGCATGAACCCTTCCCTTAAGAGTCGCCGCCATTTGAATCATGTGCGCTGGATCTCCCCCTTTTGGGGGTGCTACCTCGGCAGTAACTAGAAATTCACCTGCTTGTACAGCTCTCTGGAAGGCTGTGGGGCTATGGGTGTGATGCATAAAATTAAGAATTTCCATTTATTAAATGGTATAGCAAATCACACCGAAAAGTGAAAACCTATAGAGGAAGCGAGTAACCTAAAGCGGTTTTTACTTGTGATAAAGTTTGATTTGCGATCGCCCTAGCTTTTTCTCCTCCATCCCGCAACACAGACTCCAAATAGCCTTTGTCTTCAGTTATTGTCTGATATTTTTCTTGAATTGGTTTCAGGGATTCAATTATCGTGTCCGTCAACAATGGCTTGAATTGCCCCCAACCCATATCCTGACATTCAACGGCTACATCTTCCTTTTTCTTTCCAGACAGCAATGTATACAAGGTTAACAAATTATTACACTCTGGACGCGTTGGATCGTCGAAAGTCAGCCCACGAATGGGATCAGTTTTGCAACGCTTAATCTTGTATTGAATTTGTTCTGGTGAATCTAGCAAACTGATTCGGCTTAACTCCGAAGGATCGGATTTCGACATTTTGCGTGTACCGTCCGCTAAACTCATCACCCTTGCTCCTTCTTTACGAATCAAAGGGTCTGGTAACTTCAGAACTGGCTGATCTGGTTTACCAAATTGGTGGTTTAACCGAGCTGCAATATCCCGTGTCAATTCCAAGTGTTGCTTTTGGTCTTCACCCACTGGCACTTTATCCGCTTGGTAAAGCAAAATATCAGCTGCCATCAGCACAGGGTAATCTAATAAGCCTGCACTCACATTTTCTGCCTGTTTAACAGCCTTTTCCTTGAACTGGATCATATCTTGCAGCCAGTTAAGAGGTGTAATGCAGTTGAGCAACCAGGTGAGTTCACTGTGGGCCGAAACGTGTGATTGTACAAAGATAGTGGAGTGATTTAAATCAAGACCACAAGCTAGATAGAGAGCAGCAAGAGTGTAGGTATCAGCTGCCAACTGTTTTGGGTCGTGTGGCACTGTAATCGCGTGCAAATCAGCTACAAAGAGGTAATTTTCGTATTCGCTCTGACCTTCTACCCAGTTGCGAATGGCTCCCAAATAGTTACCTAGATGGTAATTGCCGGTTGGTTGAACTCCAGAAAGAACACGTTGCTTGCCCATAAATTTCAACTTAGTTATCTCAAATCCGCGCTAGTAAAGTGGCGATGTCTGGCGACAAGTCGCTTGCACCTACGCAAAACTCATTTAATTTTGACATTTTCCAGGTCAACTCGCCGTTGTGGAATGAGAGATTTTAACTTAACTCCGATTCTTCAGAAAGGAAAACGACAAGTTTGTGTGGTAAGACAGCTTTTACCCGAATTTATCACGCATAGGGTGGGAAGTGTGAGAAGCTACGAAAGCATAATTCTGTTTCCTCCCATACGCCCACACTTCTTGGATTTATTACTTGTGAGAAATCCAGGTTTTAGGGTGGATATTGTAAGAGGTTGTTTGAAAAGTGGTTGACTGTGATTTTAGGCACTAACTGATCCGCCCAATCAAGCCTTAAAAAGGGGGGAAGCGGAATCAAAGTCCCCTAATTTATCGGGGGATTTAGGGGAATCTAGAATGTTTTGTTACCGAGAAGAAAACTTTTCAAACATCCTCTAAAGCTTGACTGTAGTACGTTGTAAAATAAAAAGTCGCTGCAATGGCATTGTTAATTGATGCAATGGCATTGTTAATTGATGCAATGGCATTGTTAGTCGATGCAATGGCATTGTTAGTCGATGCAATGGCATTGTTAGTTGATGCAATGGCATTGTTAGTCAATGCAATCGCATTGTTAGCCGATGCAATGGCATTGTGAAAGGTTGCGTTTACATAACACAATAATAGAAAGACTAAACTGCAAAACGCTATAACTAAAGCTTTTTCTCTTCATTAAAGCAGTTTATGTACTTTTGATTACAAAAATAGACAAAATTTAAATTTTTTTCAGAGTAAGTAGCAGTAACCTCGGAATTATGAGTTAATTCTTTGGCTCAGACTAGTGGGCTATTAGCATCATCTCTGCAATAAGCCTCCAACAGACAGATTTAACAAAAGTAAAAAATCTTCCAACCAAAATTTAATTAGAGGACTACAGCAATGAAGGTACTCTTACTTTACCCCCGCTTTCCTAAAACGTTTTGGTCTTACGACGAATTCATGAAGATAGCGGGACTTAAAGCATCTATTCCACCGCTAGGAATTCTGACTGTTGCTGCTATGCTACCAACAGACTGGGAAGTTCGGTTTTATGACCGCAATGTTAATCAAGAAACCGATGCAGATTGGCAATGGTGCGACATCGTAATTCTTTCTGCCATGCTTGCACAGAAAGAAGACTTTCTCGCCCAAATTCACAAAGCAGCGCAGCTGGGGAAAAAAGTTGCTGTAGGTGGCCCTTATCCAACCTCAGTACCAGAACCTGCACAAAAAGCAGGAGCTAACTATTTGATTTTAGATGAAGGGGAGATTACAGTTCCGCAATTTTTAGAAGCGATCGCTAAAGGTGAAAAACAAGGAATTTTCCGCGCCCTTGAAAAACCAGACGTAACCCAAAGCCCCATCCCTCGCTTTGATTTACTCAAACGAGATGATTACTTAATGATGGCAATCCAGTTTTCTCGCGGTTGTCCTTTTGAATGCGAATTCTGTGACATCATCAATCTATACGGTCGCAAACCACGTACCAAAGAACCAAGTCAAACCCTAGCAGAACTCCAAACTCTCTATGACTTAGGCTGGCGCGGATCTTTATTCGTAGTGGATGATAACTTCATTGGCAATAAACGCAATGTGAAACGCCTCTTACAAGAATTAATTCCCTGGATGCAGGAACGCAATTATCCCTTTACTTTCATGACTGAAGCTTCCGTCAATCTTGCAGAAGATACTGAGCTATTAGAACTAATGGTTAAAGCTGGGTTCTACGCAGTCTTTTTGGGTATTGAAACACCAGATCAAGACAGTCTGCAAGTCACTCGCAAGTTTCAGAATACCCGCAATCCCCTATTAGAAGCCTGTCGTACCATCAATCAAGCTGGATTGTTAATCTATGCAGGATTTATCATTGGTTTTGATGGAGAAAAAACTGGCGCTGGGGAGCGAATTCAAGCTTTTATTGAAGAAACCAGCATTCCTCAACCAATGCTAGGTATACTGCAAGCCCTTCCCAATACTGCCCTCTGGGAAAGACTAAAAAAAGAGGAGCGATTATTAGAAGAATTTGGAATTTTGGAGGTGGGGGATCAGAATTCCTTAATGAATTTTGTTCCTACCCGGTCGATGACTGAAGTTGCTAAAGAATATTTAGAGGCAATTTGGAGAATGTACGAACCCAAAAACTATCTCCAACGTTGTTTTGAACAGTGCCTCAAGATTACACCTAATCCCCAACTACAACAGACAATGTATTTTCCTCCTGGCAAAGGACTGCGGCTACTGGCACACTTGCTCTGGCGACAAGGTTGGCAACGGCAAGAAATTCGGGGTCAATTTTGGCAACAGCTTTGGGCTATTCTCCGCACGAAGCCCCAATTCCTGAATATGTATTTAGGTTTATGTGCTGCTGGCGAGCATTTTTGGGAGTACCGCCTTTTAGCCAGAGAACGCATTACTGAGCAGTTAGGCTTTGATCCGCTAACCGCGCCTACCTCTGTTGAAAAACCATTAGTCATAATTTAAAAGAAGTTTAGCAGCAATATAGCGGATTTAAACTTCGTGGAGTACACAACCTAAATCTTAAAACTTGTTTGACGTTGAGCTTATGTGGGTTTCTGCAAAAACTGTGCCATGTTTGATATATCGTAGGCCATATGTCACACAGAAGCAGACATCAATATCAAACGAAAAATGCAAGGAACCCAACTTTCTTTTTTTCCTAACGAGGAAAATCACTCTACTATAAAGCAAAAAAAACCTAAATTAGGACGTTATGAACGTATTAAACGAGAACTAGATCAAAATGACTCCGATCCATACAAAATATTCATTGATGTTGATTCTGTAACAAATCCACCATCTAATTACACCTTTATGGATCTGTTTTGTGGAGCAGGAGGCATAACACAAGGACTAGTTCAAGCTGGATTTAAACCCTTAGCTAGCGTTGAAATTAACCCCATCGCTTCTGCTACCCATAAAAAAAACTTTCCACAATGTCATCACTTTTGCGGAGATATCGAACAGTTTGATTCCCGTAATTGGCTACAACAAATCGGCTTACCTGAAGTAAATCTTGTGATAGGCGGGCCGCCATGTCAGGGTTTCTCGGTAGCAGGAAAACGTGATCATAAAGATCCCCGCAATCGTTTATTTTATGAATTTGTGCGTGTTGTCTCAGAAATACGTCCTTGGTATGTTGTTATGGAAAACGTTCCAGGCATTCTGACTATACAAAACGGAGATGTAAAAAAAGCAATTATTGAAGCTTTTGAATCTATTGGTTATCCTAATATATCCATTGCAATTCTTGAATCTGCTGCCTATGGAGTGCCACAAATTCGACCAAGAGCTATCTTTATAGCTAATAGATTTGGAATGCCAAATCCCTATCCCAAGCCTCAGTTATTACCCGAAGAATACAAACCTATTGAATCGGCTATTTCTGATTTACCAGCATATACCCCAATACCAGAGATAAACCATCAGTGGACTAAACATTCACCTGAGTATATGGAGCGAATTGCTAAAGTACCTCCAGGTGGTTCATTATATACAAAATACGTTGATGCTTTCAAACGGCAATATTCTGGTAAACCAAGTATGACTGTTAAAGAGAACCACGGTGGTACTCATATTCATCCTTATCTCAACCGTGTTATTTCCGCTCGTGAAATGGCAAGATTACAGACATTTCCAGATTCATTTCTTTTTGAAGGTTCTATGAAAAAAGCTATGTGGCAAATTGGAAATGCTGTACCACCACGTCTAGCAGAGTGTATTGGCTACGCACTTATTCCTTATCTAACTGATATTGCTCTAAATGCTAAAAATAAAGTTCATGCTAATTATCCTGAGCAGGCTGGGCTAGTTTTTGATTAAGAGCATTACGCCAGATATCAAAGTTATACCAGCCACATCCTATGCAGCCTTCCTCAGCTTCAGCACCTCGTTGATGTATGGAAGGCCAATCTTCACCTCCTTGATACCAAAACCGAATTCCAAAAGGTGTACCTCGGTTGCCATTTTTTATACAGCGTTCACAACTTCTTGATTTTAAAAGATTGTGATTACCAGATGAATCTTTCTTGAGTAATTGAAACTTTTTCTTAATTTCTGTTTCGCTCATAGAGGTAAGATGTGGTGGCTCACTTTCACCCCAACGCTCCATTGGAAATCTATGATCAATTACTAACTCATGCCTCTCTCTTTGTCTCTGTTCTATTACATCTGTATATGAATAAACTTGGAGAATTCTTAGAACTAAAGAAGCTGGTATATTAGATGCAGAATTAGCTGATTTTATTTCTCCTATCCATCGATCTCCTAATCGCATCTGTTGGCAATTAGGACAGTAATCTCTTTTTGTTTCAATTACTAGACCAGGACGGCTCCTAGTTCCGCGTTCTAATCCTTGTATACCTCCACCACCAGCATACTGATTTGAACCTATATTTTTTCCTTCACACTCCCTACAATGCCATTTTTGATCTGATAAAAGTTTAAAGACTTGTAGTTTAGTAGAGCCTTTTTTAAACTGAGACTGAATTGCCTCTACTAGATTTTTTGTGTTGCTCATTGTATTCTATCAGCTTCGATTTCCAGATTTTCAAGAAGAAGGGAAATACTTATGCCCAAACCACCTGCAAGGCCTACAAGAGCAGTGAGTGAAGGATTTCTAACTCCGCGTTCCACACCAGATATATACGTGCGGTCTAAGTTAGCGCGTGATCCTAGTTCTTCTTGAGAAATTCCCAGTTCTGTTCTATGTTGCCTTATAAGATAACCTAAAGCACTAAGAATCTTTGGTTTCGATTCATTCATAGTGCCGATTGTGAGTGTTTACGGACTATCAGTCTACGGACGATGTGTCACATTGTCAGCAATTGTCAAATATAGTATCAATTAAATAAAGCTTTTAATGGGCGGTTAGAAGGGATTTTGGTGCAGATTAATAATGAATTATAGCAGGATGTGGGTTAGTTAGCTGCATCAAAAATCTGTTGTGCAGTTAAATTTAATTGAGGAAAGGTAGGTGATGAAATTGCGGTGTTGCCTTGAAACGGTGTCATTTGATATTCACCATCAACTAATTCGCATATAAAAATAGTGGGTTGTTTGGGATTGCCTATGAACTTTCTTGCACCCAATGCAGCATAATCAGCAATCCAATATTCAGGAATGCCCATTTCTTCATAATCCCTAAGTTTATTGTAGTAATCATCTCGCCAGTTAGTGGAAACAACTTCAATAACTATTGGAACCGATGCTGCTTGGCTTACTGTTGACTCTTTTTGAAAAAGCGGCTCATTGTCGAGATTATCAAGATTTAGCAGCAACACATCAGGCGAATAAGTAGATTCAGCAGAAGGAGTTTTGACTAATGCGGTTTTGGGTATAGTGTAGGGAAGGTTCAGCCGATCAAACTCGACAGTTAACTTACGGGCTATAAATCCTACAACTTTTTCATGTGATCCGGTTGGGGGTGGCATTTCAACAATTACTCCCCTGTGCAATTCATAGCGTTTACCATCGTTGGGATACCATTCGATAAATTCATTGAAGGTGAGTAATTTCGGCAAGGCTTGGGTCATAATCTTACCTCCAGATATGTGTTATTTTATCAAAATATTCAAAATTACTGTTGGAATCATTCAATTGTTTTCGACTGCCATATTATTTATATCCAAATACTTAGATTCAAATTTTAGACAAAAATTTTATTTATAGATTTAGAAATTAACAGGATTGGATAGGAATTGCTCACTCTATAGAGAACATTTTAATTCCCTACCTTTTGTTTTTTCAAGATAGCGATCGCAGTAATCTTTCTCAGCAAATCCTAAAATTCAATTTCCCTTTTCTGCCAAACCAACTTGTCCTCCAATTAGCCCCAGAAACCCTGTTCCAGAGTGCTGAATCTCCAAAAAGCTTGCTTGTTCCGGTGAGGTTTTGTAAATTTTAAATGTCTTCATAATTCCCAAAGTGGCAGCACTTTCTAAAGGCCCAACAAAGCTAATATCTCGATCAAGAAAATAAGGTTGATTAGCCCAATGAGCCATCTGATTTGCATTTAAAAAATAGCAACCTGCGTGAGGATTGAGGGCACGACGAAAGGTAATTGGTGCATTCATAATTGTACCCTTGAGTTCCGGTTGCTCCTGCACATTTTGAAAGGGAGCAGTTACTCGCAAAGCCAAATCCCCATCAATGTAAGCTTTGTGAACCAAACCGTGGGGGGAAACTTCATAACGATTTGGCTGGAGCAAGTTTAAGTCACCCGCTTGTTGAGTAAACCAGTTTAATTTGATAAAAAACCAAGGATCATAAATAATTAGGTCATCTTCAAGAAAGCAATAATAATCATACTTATCGAGACAGCTTTGCAGAACAACTTGGCACTCAAATCCCAAAAGCAGAGGTTCTACATTAGTAGAATGATGCTTATATAAATGAGATGGCAAAAGAAGTTGATTCAGAAGATGATTATCTTTGGTTGTACAAATAACAATATCTAGTTCGTGTGACTGAGGCTGGTTAGCAGGGAAAGCTAGCCGTTGAGCAATGTTGATGATACTTTGAGATTTACCAAATAATTGGTGTAAAGCGGTAATGCTTTTAGTTAACGCCTGCAAACGGGGTTGTGGGTCTTTGCGTTGAGAAGCATGACGACCCTCACTGTTAGGTTTGAAAAAATGGGCAATAGTAAAAAGAATCCGCATTTTAAATATCGCTTTTATATTTTTCTGTGATTTACCCTTTGTTAGTTGTAACTAATGACTAATGACTAATGACTAATCTCATCTAATTTTTGCCAAATCCTTTAGAAACTGAGCGCTTTTTCAAACTTTCAGAACTTTTACCAGCGAACATCCATTGCAAATGCTGTGGTAACAGTTTCGCTAAATCATAACGCTTCAAAATTGTCTCTCGCGCATTTGCACGAATTGCTTGCATCTCTTGAGGATTATTTAGCGCCTCTTCAACCCGATTAGCAACATTTTGAGGAGAAAAGAAATCTACCAACAGTCCATTTACTCCATCCTGTATAACTTCTAATACTGGCGGAGTCTTAGAAGCTATTAGTAAACATCCTGCTGCCATGACTTCTAACATTGACCAAGATAAAACAAAAGGACGAGTTAAATAAATATGAGCAGAAGAAGCTTGTAAAACTTGAAGATACTCATTGTAAGGAAGCCTATCTGTAAAGTGCAGCCTCGATAAATCTAAAGATGATTTTAGTTTTTCTAGCATTAATTTTTTATAAGTCTGACCATCAGGGAGATTCTTGCCATAAGCCACCCGATCTTCTCCCACAACTACCACATGGCACTTGGGTCTTCGCTGCTGAATTAGTGCCACTGCTTCCATAAACTGCGGAAAACCTCTATAAGGTTCCATCCCCCGTCCCACATAAGTTACTAACTCTTCTACATGGGAAAGATCAAGATTTATTCTTGGTAAAACTAACTTTGCACCTGGTTTGGGAACAAAATATTTGGTATCAACACCATCATGAATTACAGTGAGTTTGCTATGATATTCTTTGGGAAATTGTTGACGTTGCCAATTCGTCGGAGAAAGACCGCGATCGCAGCTATATAAATCAGTCAAAATTGGCGCATTTTTCACGCGGATGCGGCATTCATCATCAGCATTCAATGGTTCATTGGGATCAAAATCCGCATCCGAACCGTGAGCATGGTAAAACCACTCAAAGTAACATAATAATTCTGCTTTGGGGAAAATATCTTTCATAAATAAAGTCGGCCCCCAACCAGAATGACCATAAACTATATCTGGAACGAAACCCTCAGCTTTCAATTTTTCTGCCACGCGATAGACAGCTTGCGCGGTGAGAACAGCATTTTCTAGGCTGCGAACGTAATGGTGAGTTTGGGGAGCCGCTTCACGAGAAGGAGCGTAAATAGCTTTGTAAACGCCAGGTATTTCCCCTTCAGGACGATTTGTTCCAAAGACGACTTTATGATTAGGATCTTTACCTAAAACTATTGCTAGGTTGCGAAATTGCGAGGGAAAATTGGGATGTAAAAATAAGATTTTCATTAGAATAATCTTGATTAATTTATTGCCAAGTCAAATAAATTAAGACAAGCTGTTTAAGATTATAAGATTATTTTTCACGATTTTTAGCAAGTAAATTTAGGTAAATCGTTGCTGCAAAATGCGAAAATAATCGCAAATTCGTGTTATAACCATGAAATTTATTGGCATTGATTTAGGCTGGAAATCTCAACCAAGTGGACTATGCTGTTTAGAATGGATAGATGAACAACTTCAACTACTTGATCTAGACCGTAAAGAAGCCATTGCAGACATCCTCACCTGGATTGATCAAATTGTACAACAAGACGAACCAGCCATCATCGCCGTAGATGCGCCTACCCTCATACCCAACGCTACCGGAAGCCGCCTCCCCGATAAACTCAGTCACAAATACTTCGGTAAATATCATGCAGGATGCTATCCAGCTAATCAAAACCTACCCTTCGCTGATCGCACCATCAACTTTGGCTTAGAATTAGAATCACGCGGCTTTGCCCACGCCCCCACCATTGAACCGCAAAAACTCAGCCGATATCAAATAGAAGTCTTTCCCCACCCAGCAATCGTTAACCTATTCAACTTAGAACGCATCCTCAAATACAAAAAAGGAACACTCAGTCAGCGCCGCCTAGAACTAATCAAACTCCAAAATTATCTTCTCAATATCCTCCCCTCTCTTTCTCCTCCTCTGCGCCCTCTGCGCCTCTGCGGTAGCCTACGGCAAGCCACTGGTGCGTCTACGTTTCCTTCTGAAATCCCCACCACAGGCGCAGCCCTCAAAGCAACTGAAGATAAACTAGATAGCTTAATTTGCGCTTACGTTGCTGCATACTGGTGGTATTGGGGAGAACAACGTAATTTAGTATTAGGCGATCGCACCACTGGCTACATTATCATCCCCCAAAGAATGTAATTATTTTCGGGGCGTAACTGCATTGAACAATAAAAGGCGTTGCTAAACTTAAATCAGCAACGCCTAATCTTGAGTATTTAATAACTACTCAGCACTCTTACTCTGCCCAAGCAATCAACCTTGGTTCATAGGGATTAGCCAGGTGTGGATTTTTTGGCAATACACGCAAAGACAAGCCTTGCAAACCAGAAGCAGTATAAGTGATATTACCCGTGTAAATGCTCAATTGCTGTCCATCTTCACCTTGATAATCCATCACCACTGGCACAGCGTTGACAATATCACCATTGGCATCGATCGCACCTTGATATAACTCCACCTGCACATCATCATTGGTCAAAGTTGCCAAGTCAACCTTGGCTTTGACGGCAACGGTTTGGTTAACCTCAATGTCTGAAGCTGCCGATACATCAACATCTTTGATTCTGATGTTGAACCAGTGTTCGCTTAGTTTTTCTTTCCAAGCAGCTAATTCTTTAGCTGGGGCATAGTTATCAACAGTCAGGGTATGATAGCGATCGCTGGCTGGGAAATAAGCCCTTTGTGCATATTCTCCCACCATTCGCGCTGTATTAAAGAATGGACAATTCAACCGAATTGCATCCTTCATTTTGGCAACCCACGGACGGGGTAAACCATCACTATCACGATGTTCATAAAATAAAGGTACAACTTCCTTCTCTAACAATTCATAGAGAGCATTTGCTTCTACTTCATCTTGGTAGTTAGGATCGTCGTAATTCTCTCCATGTCCAATCGCCCAACCTGTGCGGACATAATCAGCTTCATCCCACCAGCCATCTAGTACGCTTAAATTTGGCAATCCATTCATGGCTGCTTTCATGCCACTGGTACCAGAGGCTTCCCGTGGGCGACGCGGTGTGTTTAACCAGATATCGCAACCCGCAACCATCAACCGAGATATGTGAATGTCGTAATTGGGAACAAATACTACCTGTTTTTCTAAATTTTGTTCGCGGATAAAATGATTGATCTCGCGGATGAGTTCTTTACCAGGGATATCCTTGGGATGTGCCTTACCAGCAATCACGAATTGCACTTTCCGGTCTTTGTTAGCCAGCAAAAGCCGCTTAATCCTTTCCAAATCACGCATCCAGAGGGTGGCGCGTTTGTAGGTGGCAAACCGACGGGCAAAACCAATAGTGAAAGCGTAGGGATCTAAAACTTCTTGGGCTTGGACAATTTCGGAGACAGAAGCGCCGCGATCAGTTAAATGCTTGACCAAATGCTCCCGCACATACAAAATCATGTCTAAACGGCAACGTTCGTGATTACGCCATAACTCTTCATCGGGTATAGCGTCCATCCGTTCCCACAATGGGCTATCTGGTGGTGCTGATGACCAATTTGGCCCGAGGTAGCGATCATACAACTCTTGAGTTGATTTCGCAACACAACTCCGAGCATGGACACCGTTGGTAATTGCGGCAATTGGTACTTCCTCTACTGGTACTTTCTGCCACAAGCCCTGGAACATTTGCCGCGACACCACACCATGCAGCTGTGCTACACCGTTAGAAAACGTTGCCATTTTCAGCGCCAGCACCGCCATACTGAAAGGCCCTGATAAATCGCCTGTATTCTCGCGCCCAAGTCCTAAAAATTGCTCTTTGGGCAACCCAAATATCTCTGCATAGTACCCCAGGTAATACAGCATTTTTTCGGGAGCGAACAAGTCAATCCCTGCCGGTACTGGTGTGTGGGTAGTAAAGATATTACTGGAAGCCACTACCTGTTTAGCTTGGGGATAATTCAGTCCTTCCTCCTGAATCAGCAAACGGATGCGTTCTAGAGCAGAGAAGGCGGCGTGACCTTCATTCATGTGATAAGCTGTGACTTTCAGCCCCAAGGCTTTAAGCATTTGCACACCACCGATCCCCAGCATGATTTCCTGGTGGATACGCATATCGATGTCGCCACCGTAGAGCTGATCTGTGATGTCCTGGTCGTAAGTGTTGTTGGGTTCAATATTGGTATCCATCAGATACAGGGGAACCATTCCTACCTGTACACGCCAAACTCTGGCATATACCTTGCGCCCTGGATAATCTACCGCAATCCGCAGTTCTGAACCATCGGGATTGCGCTCTAGATGCAAGGGCATATTGTAGAAATCGTTGAGCAGGTAGCGTTCTTGCTGCCAGCCATCAGCATTAAGATACTGGGCAAAATAACCTTGCTGATACAGCAAACCTACACCCACAAGCGGTAGCCCCAAGTCACTAGCAGATTTGAGATGATCCCCCGCCAGAACACCCAAGCCCCCAGAATAGACGGGCAAACAATCTACTAGTCCAAATTCCGCCGAAAAATAGGCGTAGCATTCTTTTGGTTTCTGCTCTCGTTGTTTCTGATACCAAGTCCGCTCTTGCAAATAATCGTCTAATTGACGGTCAGATCGATCCATTTGTGCTAAGAAGCCTTCATCTTCGACAACTTCTAGAAGCCGCGATTGAGAGATTGTTCCTAACATTAACACTGGGTTATGATGGCTAGACTCCCAGAGGTCAGGGTCTAAGCGACGAAATAAATCTTTAGTTTCAACGTTCCAATCCCAGTGCAAGTTATATGCCAGCCGCCGTAGTGGTTCGAGTCGCGGCGGTAATGAAGGGGATACATTAAATGTGCGAATTGGCTGCATAAGTTGGCAAAACTCCAAGTTTAACTATGGTTATTGTTTACTCTCTTTACCAATGTTGCCAATTCTTTATACAGTAATTTGTGACAAAGCGATGACTTTGTTAAGCATTGAGAATTATTTTTAACCTCGTTGCTAAAGTTTACACCAAGGTGTTTCTAATTCTATGCCTTAGCCTTAGCCATATACTTGGTATATTAAAATTTAATCATTTAGTGCCATGTATCACTTAAAAAAATTATAGCTCTGAACGAATAATTTATATTTATTTTAGAATTCATTGCGGGGATCAATTATAAGGTCTTGGCTGAGGGGGAACATTCCTTATAACTGCATCAATAAAAAGTTAATAATTTAATTATTTTTTAATAAAAGTGCCATAGCATAGAGGCAGTATAAGAAAAAAGACTTAGCTATAATTCTTCGGTTAAGGTTAGCTTAAGGTGATGCGAAGCCGATAGCGTACCCCTACGGGGAAGCAAGCTACGCACAGCGTCTTGTAGTCGTAGACATCGCCTAAATAGGAAGGATCATGTAAAAATAATACCAAGCAGTTAACTAAGAAAAGCGATGCCTGCTGCAGGCTACGCCTACGCTAACTACTTGGTATAAATTTTTTGGTGCTAATGCAAGGAAATAACTTGCAACGGTGTTATTTTACGCGCCTAGTGAAGGCTGATCTTTGGTATTTTTTGTCATTGACAAAGCTACAGCTGCTGCATAAGCAATCTCCGCTGCCATTTGATAAGCAAGTTTGATACTAGATGAAGTGTCCTTGGCTTTAGGAGAGGGGGAAGCTTTTTTTCGGCGTGATTCTTGTTTGACATCACCCGCCACAATAGATCGCTGTAAAATGATCCAGGCATCTAGGTCTTCTGAGTCATAATTACTTTGAAGTTGCGATCGCAGTTGATCTTCGGCTACAACACTCAGATAGCCGGTAGTTAGAGCTTCTTGGACAATTTCTTTAATTAAAGCCATAATTAGAACCAAGTATGTGAGTTAAAACCGATACCTCAATGTAGGCATTTAATATTATTTTTTGGACTTCTCCTGGAAACTAAGTTAATTTTTAGTCTTCTTTCAATAAAATTTATAATGAGTAGTGCCAAGCACGCATCACCCGCTTGGCTCACCCGAATGGGTGATTTACAAATTTTTAGATACAAGTAATAAATAAGAAGGAAATTTTTAGCTTTTTAACGAAGAGAGCGTCATAAGTATAGTAGATATCATTCTGACTTGAACACCTAATGATAGCATTACTTCAACAAGCAACCGTAGAAATATAGACATAAATAGCAATTAACCGCTTAAAGCATTTTTAAACTTACCTTTTTCAATAATTTTCTCTAAGTGTATAAAAATATTTCAGAGTAGCGTAGACTTTGCCCGCCGTAGGCATCGCTTTAGTAAAAAAGTTAACTGATTTTTATTATTATCATCAACAATTAACTTGAAAATCAACTTATTTAATAATAGTGTTCCACTTAAAATAAAATGTGTTATCGTTAAAAACAATTGTTATTAAAAGCAATTTATGTAATTATAAACGTGAATTTGTTAGTCTGTAAATCATCCGTGTGCAACATGATTGGAGCAGCATACTCTAGAAATTCGTTGCAAGAAAGCCGTCATAGCAGTCGGGGAAGCGCTTACTTGTTTGCACCGATGGTTAACTTCAATGTGATGGCTGATGTGGGGGATAATCCACCCTAATTAGATTTTATTTAGGCAATAAGACCCATAAAAATTTAACAATAATTACATTTTTATGCTAGGCAAAAATTTTATCTGATCTTTGAATATAGTCTAGTTAAATGTATTTTTTGTTGCAAAAGAGCTTGTGGAACCGAATTGTTTTAAAAGGCTAAAACCGTTTGAGACAAATTAGCCTCAAAGTAAACAATTTTATCCATATTTACGTAACAAACTTTGCAAATTTGCCCGATAACCAAAACAGTAGCCTATCTAACCCAGCAAATTTTACCATCAGACAATTTAATAGTCTGGGGTTTAACCACGCAATGCATTGAGATTGTGTTAATTAATCTGGTGAACAGAAGCAAAACTTTTACGTGCTGTGACTGGTACAAAAGCTTCCAGAAACCTAACGCAATTGTGCATATCAATTGAGCAGTTCTATCGCACCTAAATTAAAGAATTGCTCACATAGCTAAAGCTAGGCTCTGGTTTTTCAACATTTGGAAAACCATCTAAAAAATATGGGTAAATTTCGGTAACACTACCCTCTTAATTTATGTGTCAATAAATACAAAATTTGTTGGTATTTACTGAAGCTTAGGATAAAACCACAACACATCAATCCTGTCAACAACAATTAATTGAAGAGATATGTAGCTATGCATAACAAGCAATATTTTTCAAAATTGCAGCGCGTGCAAGAACTTTTAGTAACCACTATGTTAGGTGATATTCCTGCCCTTCTTCTGGGGCCAAAGTTGCGTAATTTGGGATATCGTAGTATTTTTGCCCAGATAGGCAGCCCAGTCTATATTCAAAATGGTGTTGAATTTAACGGTAGTTGCTGTATTGAGATAGGCAGCGGAGTATATATTTTCAAGGGTGTGCGGATGGATGCTAGAGGACACAAAAATAATAGAATTCATCTAGGAAATAGAGTTGCTATTGAGCGTAACGTTGATATAGGATCTTTGGACAATACGTGTATACATATTGATGAAGACACCTTTATTGCTCCAAATGTGTGTATTGAGGGACCAGGAGACATTAAAATTGGTAAACACTGCTTAATAGCCGCCCATTCAGGGATATATGCTAATAATCATAATTTTGCCGATCCGATGAAGCCGATTAAATACCAAGGTGTTACTCGTGAGGGAATTGTGATTGAAGATGACTGTTGGCTAGGGCATGGAGTAACAGTATTAGATGGCGTTACTATCGGCAAAGGCAGTGTTATTGGTGCGGGAGCAGTTGTCAATAGAGATATTCCCCCTTTCTCCGTTGCTGTAGGCATACCTGCACGAGTAATCAAAAACCGAATTGGTAAAGACCTAGTAAAAGTTCAAACTGAGAAATAGGGCATGGGGCATAGAGCATAGTAAATATCTCCCCTGTTACCTTTTTGGGAAACCTTTGCCGTCAGTTAGCGTCACAAGAGTAACCCCAGTCTCCAGAGTCCTCTCAAAAAGGGACGAGATTTGGGTAATATAAAGGAGCTATCTTTTCTGCATGGCAGATCCTGAAAGAAAAGCTTTCTTTGTCTTACCCCTTGGAGATATTTCTATGGTGACTTTAAAAATCGCTGTTTATATTGTTGTTGCCTTCTTCGTAACTATCTTTGTCTTCGGATTTTTGTCAAACGATCCAGCTCGTAACCCCGGCCGTCGGGACTTAGAGTAAAAGAGCGATAAATCATCCGCGACATTAGAAGGCGGAAGATACTAAATGCCACGGAAACTTACTAAACTTTCGCCTAGTAAGTTTCCTCCTCCAAGTGGCTTGCTACCGGTAGCAGAAGGCGACAGTCGGAAGGCAAAATGTATATTCATCCTTCCGTCCGTCATTTGGCTGTTTGTTAGCCCGATTATGCTCAAATATGCTTCATCCAGTTCTGCCGCCCGATCCGCCTCCTATCCTCGAATCTTTACAACCTGTAAATCACGCCTCATCTGCTAGTTATCCAAAGTTTCTTTCAGTTGTAGAGACTGGAATACAGGAAAAGATAGACAAATCCAAGCAGCCCAAGGATTTGCCTCAATCGGTAATTGCGGGTGACACCAAGAGTGATCCGCCATTGCCAAGTTTGAAAAACTCAACTCAGGATGACTTGGTAGTTGCCAAAATCCCCTCTGTACCCCATCCGCCAGAAGTTTCGCCCATAATTAGCTCTGGAAATGCTGCAATTTTGGGAAAATCGCTGATTGTTGGCTATCCTACGCAGGAGGTTAAAACCTCTAACCGCCAAGATAAAGAAGAGACAAAGACAAGTGCGAGCATCGGCGTTGAGCGCTCAGAAATTCTTCTAAGAGCAGCGTTACGCAAACGGAAGACGGAACGAGAAGCTACTGCGTTGCTAAGAAAAGTTGGAGCAGAGGCTTCCTCTGTAGCCGCAAAAGGTGAACCTTCTCAAAAACTCAAAGAGCGATCGCCAAATTCAAACTCTAGTAGAGAAAAACCAACCTTTTTGGATGGTAGCTTTAGCTATAGAGTTTCCCCAAGTCCCCAATTCGCTCAATCTTTACGTCCTCTTCAAATTGTCCCAAGTGTCGGAAATAGCAACAAGTTAGTCGAATCAAAGGCGGGAATTTTAGCTGAGAAATTAACCCAGCAAAAACAGCAAAGTGGTATTACTGCACCACAATCTTCAGGAACAGATAATATCTCTGTATCTGCTGCTGATCTTGCATCGAATTCTCAATCAGTACAAAATTTTATAAAATTCAAGTCTCGTAACCCAACAAACCAACTCTCAGCACCCATCACTGTAGAATTCCAATCCCAAGTTCAACAACCAACTCAAGCACCAACGCCTACACCAGAGGTAGACACCACTAATCAACCGCAAGCGCCCACTACCACACCACCAGTCCAGCCGAGAATTGTAGAAGTCACTTCAGACCGGCAAGAGTATGACGAGCAACGGCGAATTATTACAGCTGTTGGCAATGTAATTGTGCGGTTTGATGGGGCGGTGGTGGATGCCGATCGCTTGCAAGTCAATTTAGACAATTTGATTGCTGCCGGAGAAGGCAACGTAACTTTAACACGGGGCGATCAGGTACTGCGCGGACAACGCTTTACTTATAACTTTGTTCAAGATAATGGGGAACTGCTAAATGGTAGAGGAGAAATTTACGTACCCTCAGCCCAAACAGATTTTGCTTTCTCACCCACGGGTATAACTGCTGGTGGAGTTCCGAAACGTCCGCCCAGCGATCGCATTAGAGCCAATCAGCCCGTTTCCGGTGTGAGCAGCCCTGGAGGAATTGATGTGACAATTGGTGGTCAGGCAAATGCTACCAACATCCCGTCACCAAAAACAGGGGGTGTAGTCAATCGGCTCAGGTTTGAAGCTGAAAACATTGACTTTTATCCGCAAGGCTGGCAAGCAAGAGATGTCCGCATCACCAATGATCCTTTTTCGCCGCCAGAATTAGAGTTACGCGCCGATACAGTAACTCTGACGCGAGAGACACCCTTGGTAGACCGCATCAGGACACAGGGGCAGCGTTTGGTATTGGATCAAAGAGTCTCCTTGCCAATTCCGGTGAATGAACGGACTATTGACCGCCGGGAACGGGACGTTACACCTGCAATAGTTTCCCCCGGCTATGATGGAGAAGATCGGGGTGGTTTGTATATTGAGCGTGGCTTTCCAGTGATCGATACAGAGCAAACACGCTGGACAATCACGCCCCAGTTGCTAATACAGAGAGCTGTGCAAGAAGGCACGGGTGACTTAGGCGCACTGTTTGGTGTGAAAACAAAGATAAATTCTGTTTTGAGTCCACGAGCAGTAGTTGAGGGGACTGGAGAGTTAACTAGTTTTGACTTGAACAAGGTAGAAGAGAATTTGCGAGCGAGGTTAGGATTGCGCCAGATATTAGGGACTTCCCTTCCTCACATTTTGGATCTGGAATATAGCTACCGCACTCGCTTTTACAATGGTACCCTTGGCTTTCAAACTGTCCAGAGCAGTCTTGGCGGTATTGTTACCTCTCCCGTGATTCCTTTAGGCAAGAGTGGCATCAACCTCACCTATCAAGCAAGCGCTCGATATATCAATGCCAACACCGATCGCCAAGACTTACTAGAGCCGGTGCGGGAAAACGATCGCATTTCACTAGGTCGTTTACAAGGCAGTGCTGAACTCAGTAAAGGGATATTACTCTGGCAGGGAACACCATTACCACCCACTGCCAGTGAGGGGTTAAGATACACAGCTACCCCTGTAGTTCCTTACTTGCAGGCGATCGCTAGACTTACAGGCACTAGCAGTTATTACACCAATGGTGATAACCAAAGTATCCTAACTGCTACAATTGGCTTACAAGGTCAAATTGGTCATTTTTCTCGACCTTTTTTCGACTATACTGCCTTTAATATTAGTTACTCTCAAGGTTTAAACAACGGATTATCACCCTTTTTGTTTGATCGCTCCGTTGATAACAAAGTGTTGAGTGCTGGGATATCACAGCAAATCTACGGCCCTTTTCGCTTAGGCTTTCAAACATCTGTTAACTTGGATACTGGTAGAGAAACTAGCACGGACTACATTTTAGAATATAGCCGCCGCACCTATGGGATCACCTTGCGTTACAATCCGGTGCTGGAGTTAGGCGGTTTCAGCATCCGAATTAGTGATTTTAACTGGGGTGGTGGCACTGATCCATTTTCTGAAATTAGACCAGTCGTAGGTGGCGTGGAACAAGATTATTAGTCAAATAGTTATTAGTTATCGTCAGTCGATACAATTAAGTAGGTGGGTGGGAGAATTCGTTAAGTATGTCAGGACACTACAATCTTGGATAATTTATTTGTTGGAAATTCTCTAAGGGAAACGTGTGATATCATGTCCGCTTGATTGCTTATTAAACCCGAAGAACCCCACCCCGCCAAAGCTACGCTTTGTCTCCCCTCCCCGCAAGCGAGGAGGGGATTAATAGGTGGGGTGCAATAAGTGTGGGAAACTCCTGGACGTAGAGGATATACCAATCATCTATCTTTTCAAATACAGCAGTAAAAGACTTCTCCATACCCAACACTAAATGCCTGACTTCGAGTCTATAGCTATATTAGCTTTTGCATTCCAGCCACAACAATTTCTGCCAGATTATCTGATAAAGTTAGGAGTGGCTTTTCGAGTCCCCATTGCTTAACTTTAGTTGCTGAAAGAGCGCCATGAGCAGTTGCATTCCGCAGTGCTTTAGCGAGTCTTACAGCCTCAACCCAGTTAGAAACAGGTTGAGATTTAACTATCCAATGTTCGATGATTTTTTGATCCCCATTTCCAAGACTGAGAAAATCTGCAAGTGCGCTCTTCCCTTCAATTGATGGATCTTTATTAAGCCATCTTTCAAGATTTATCCTTGTTGGATTCGGTGGATTTAATGGATTATAGTTGTTTGCTAAATCGCATTGATCAGTGAAATCTTTAATACTTTTTGTATTTAAACCTCCTTTATCTGTTGTCAGTAACAATGTTTTTATAATTGTTTCAAATCCACCCCAAGTCATCACAAGTCGCCACTGAATACCACGTGCTTTATGTGTATCATTGGGTTTGTCATCTGAGTTATGACCAACAGCAGGCTCCTCCCATTCTAAGCCAGATTTCATCAGATAAAATCCTTTTGATAAGGCTTGGATAACATCACAAATATGGTCTGAGTTGTCTGAATGAGTCTGGTTAAAGTGGGAAATCCTCCTCTGTATATCCTTGCACTTGGCTGGATCATTTATCCAAGATTCATAGGAACCAAAAAATTGCCATAGTTCACGTGAGACTTCTTTAAGATGTATAGATATGTTCAGAGAGTTTTGGATAATCATAATTATGAATAATATTAAATGTCATATAAAAATACACACAGAAACAGCCCATTTTTGAGGTAGATATTCTGTATGTAAATTTATTTACTTATTTTACTTGGATGATTTTCATATTAATCCGGTATTAATACTGAATTAAATCACGACCCCTTCCAACTCCTCATCTGTCAACTCATATAATTGACGCAATTTATCCAACTTATCACTATCAGCTTCCCAGAAACCCCGCCCATGTGCCTCTAACATTCTGCCTAAAATATTGCGAAAAGCTTCAGGATTTGCCTTGCGTAATTTATCCGCCATCTCTGCATCTAAAGCATAAGTATCTGCGGCTTGGTCGTAAACCCAATCATCGGTAAAATCGGCAGTACCACCCCAACCAATCAACGCCGTCATCCGTTGGGAAATTTCAAACGCACCACCAGAACCTTGATTCGCCATCGCTTGCGCCCATTTGGGATTTACCAACTTAGTGCGGTACTCCATTCGCAGCAAATCATCTAAATTGCGCGGTGTAGTATCTTTTGAGAAACTTTCTACAAAGCTGGTTGTAACCTTCTTACCGCCTTGTTTTTCTGCTGCCTTTTTCAAACCGCCAGTATTGGCGTAATATTCTTGAATATCAGTTAAACCATATTCTACCGAATCGATTTCTTGAACAATGCGATCGCTAGTTTTTAACAACGTATTCAAAACTTCCGGTCTAGCTTGACCTTTATCTTCTCTCCCGTAGCTGAATACATTGCGACTTTGCCAAGTATTGCCTAACTCTTCACCAGATTCCCAGTTACTATCAACTACGCGATCGTTCACCAAAGAACCAAAATCACCCGCTGGATTAGAAAACAATCTCGCCGATGCATTCTCTACACCTTGAGCTTTTAAAGCTAAAGCGTGTCTTCTAATAAAATTCTGATCATCCGGTTCATCAGCATCAGCCGCCCGTTGAAATAAATCATCCAACAATTCGATGATATTTACAAAACTATCCCGGAAAATTCCAGACAAATTACCCAACACATCAATGCGGGGATGTCCAACCTCAGCCAAAGGCTTCAACTCATAACGAACAATTCTACCAGTTCCTTCCTTAACAGGTTCAGCCCCCACCAACTCCAACAGAATCCCCAAAGATTCACCCTTAGTTTTAATCGCATCCAATCCCCATAACATCACCGCCACCGTTTCTGGATATTTCCCATGTTCATCCAAATGCTGGGCGATAATTTTTTGAGCAATTTCTCGTCCCCGTTCATAAGCAGCAGGTGAAGGCATCCGATAAGGATCTAAAGCATGAATATTTCTCCCAGTCGGCAAAACTCCAGCGCCATCCCGCAACAAATCCCCCCCAGGCGCAGGCGGAATATACTCCCCATTCAACCCCCTTAACAAATTCGTTAACTCATCCGTAGATTGCATCAACAAATCCCTTATTAATCTTTCTTCTTCTTGGCGCTCTTGGCGTCTTGGCGGTTCCCCCCCAAAATAAGCCTCCAAATACGACCCCAACTCCTCCTCATTCGGTGCTTCCCCCAAAGTATGCAACCCCGAAGAAAACAACCGATTTTCTAAAACCTGCAAATATTCATACAACTCCACCAAATAATCATCAAAAGCATGACCGCTAAACATCCGCACATTTTCTGGAGTAAACGCAATCCCCAACTTCTTCGCATCCTCAAACGGACAATCTGCATCCAACCCAGAGTCCACAATTTTTTTACAAATCCCTTCCTTCAAAACATAATTCTTTTGTGGATCTTCACGATACTCCGCAATCAAATCACGCAACGCCACCAATTCTTTATATAAACCTGCGCGACCATAAGGCGGTACATTATGGGAAATTAATACACCATAACCGCGACGTTTTGCCAACATCGATTCAGAAGGATTATTCGCCGCATATATATATAGATTAGGCAAATTTCCTAACAGAATATCCGACCAAGAATAACCCGTATTACCCAACGGAGAACCAGGCAACCATTCTACTGTCCCATGCATTCCAAAGTGGACTACAGCATCAGCTTCAAACTCATTTTGTAACCATTTATAATAAGCAGCATATTGCGGATGTGGCGTTAAATCCCGTTCAAACATTAAGCGCATCGGGTCGCCTTGTATCCCTAAAGGTGGTTGTACACCTATCCAGACATTTCCTAATTGCACACCACCAATCTGGAATTCATCGCCATAAGTTTTAATTCCAGTTCCCGTGAGAGATCTCCATTGTTTTTCGATGCGGGAGGTTTGCAGATATCCCAACCATTTTTCTAAGGTACGGGCGCTAACGGACGCGGGAATATTTTTTGTATCATCAATTTCATCCGCCTCTTTCACCCAGCGAATCAATTCTTCCCCATCTTCTGGTAAATCTCCCACGGTGTAACCTTGTTCTTTAAGTGCGTGGAGAAACTTCAGCAAACTACGCGGCACATTTAATAATGCAGCTGTACCCACAGCACCATAACCAGGAGGAAAGCCATATAAAATGATGGCAATCTTGCGTTCCGATGCAGGTTTTTGCCGCAAAGACACCCAAGTTTTCACCCTACCAATTAATCGCTCCACCCGTTCGGGAACCAGATAAATATTTTCGCCCACCAAACCACCGAGGGGAACGGTATCAATAGCCCCATCCAATTCTGGTAATGCGTACAACACCACACTTTGTAATCCGCCGACACCTTGGCGCGTCCACGAGGAAATATCTTGAATTAATAATGGTGCAGCAACAATATAAGGGACATTTTTGGCAGTGAGGATGCGCTTTGCTACTTCCACCTGACGCCCTGCTTCCATTGAACCGGCTGGGCCACCCACCAGAGGAAAGCCAATTGTTGAAACGATCGCATCCACTTTAACTGCTTCACTTGATAATGAGGGAGTCTCTATATTGCCTTGTTGTCGTTGCTGAATTTCATGGTCGGTTGTCATCAAATCTCGTACCGCCACATGTCCTTCCACACCGTTGATGAAAATGGGTAAAGGAGTTAAGCCAGCTTTTTCAAAACTGCGAATCAGTTGGGGAATGTAGGGTTGTTTGGTGATGACGTGTTTACGGTAAAGGAGAATTCCTACAACTGGGGAGACGCGATTCATCGCGTCTCTACAATGGGTTTTATACCATTCCAAATACTCGCGGGGCGATTCAAAAAACCCTTGATAGTCGGGATGGAGTAATCCTATATTGGGGGTTTCGATTAGCGGGGGAATGTCGCCGACTTTTAAATCTAAGTATTTTTCTGCCAGTGTCCAAAATAATGAGGCGACGTTTTCTGAACCGCCTGCATTCCAGTAACCATAGATAATTAACCAGTTGCGTAAGTCTTGGACTTTTTGCACTGGGACATATTTTAGTAGTTTGGGGCCAATTTTTAAGAAGCTGATGTAACCAGCGAGTTTGTCTTCTTCTCGTCCGTTGCTAAATTTGTCGAGGATGAATTTAACTGGTTTGGGTATTCCTTTGGGTTTGTCGCCAATCGCAAAGTCACCCAGCTTGGTTAAACTCATCAATTCCAAGGCTGACTCAAAGACTAGGCGAATGGGAATTTGGGAAATGCAATCGCCAAGCCACACAACTTGGTCATAATCAAATAGTAGGCTACCGAAAAACACATCAGCGCCGTCAAGTGCTGCTTCTACCTCGGTGCGTTGACTGGTAAGATTGCGATCGCTAAATACTCGAATATCCAACTCAGGACAGCGAGAGTTAGCCAAAAAAGCTGCTTTTCTATACAAGTCAGCGTTAAACGATTCAAACCCAGCAACCAAGACGATGCGTTTCATGCCTGTAAGCTACGAAATATTTCTTTACTTAAATTTTAAACTCGCTTTCAGGCTGATTGTTAAATATCTACCTACAGATTCCGGTCATTCAGCCCTACTAGTACAGAATGACGAGAATAAACATACCATTTACGGCAAGTTGCTTTTTAAGTGAGATACAAAATTCAGGACTCATGTATCAGATATCAAGAGTTTCTACCTCCTGCTTCTGCCTCAAAACCTGTGACTTTGTATTTCATGCAAAGGAAAACTGCTGTAATAAGGCTGAAAAGCCTATGTTATCAGTTTTCTTCCTTCTACGCCTCTGCTTCTGTGCCCCTTTGCCTTCTTGCACTAAGTACATTTGTCATAGCTTTCTACTTTTGCAAAGCGTTATTATTTTAATGATGTGGGTAATTGCTGCATTTCAGTTGATTGTGACAATTACCGGATCTTCCTGATTTTGATAAACTATAAGGGTTGTGTTTTTTCTTTCAAAAAACTTTGCAAAAAATGGGTTTTTTCCATAAACTCTGCTTACAAAGTTCGTCAAAAACTTATTTTATTTACCAGTGTATTAATACTGAAAATAATGTGGATATTGCCAACAAGTACTTAAACAAATTTATTAACAAAACTTTGTCTTTATAAGTAGAAGAGTTTTGAATTTGTGTGAAAATAACTAACTTGAGGGTTAAATCATGAAATTTGGAATTGATAGCGGGCACAATTGCCCACCAGACACAGGAGCTAGAGGCATTAAAGTTGAGGATAATTTAACTCTAGATGTAGGTAATAGAGTTATATCCAAGTTAAGAGCTTTAGGACATGAAGTCGTAGTATGTAAACCAAGTAGCGCTCGTACAGTAACTGAATCACTTTCCAAAAGATGTGCTACAGCTAATGCGGCTAGAGTAAATGTTTTTGTTTCAATTCATTTTAATGCTTTTAACCGACAAGCTAATGGCACAGAAGTATTTGCAACTAGTGAGAATGGCAGAAAAATCGCTAAACCTGTATTAGATGAAATCGTCAAGTTAGGATTTTTTAATCGCGGTGTGAAGAGTGGTTCTCACTTGTATGTCCTGAAAAATACAGATATGCCTGCGATTCTCGTAGAATGTTGCTTTATTGATTCACAAAAAGATATGAATCTTTTTAATCCAGAAACAATGGCTAATGCAATTGTTAAAGGCCTAACTGGTAAATTACCAAGTGTTCCTGTTAATCCCGTACCAGATGAAGAAGATAATGTAGATGAGACTATTCTCAGACTACAAAAAGCCTTAAATCGACTCAAAATAACTGATAGAAATGGTAAGGCATTAGTAGAAGATGGCTTCACTGGGGCTAACACCAAATCTGCTGTAGAAAAATTTCAGACAATTGTTGGAGTTCAAGCGACTGGAATTGCTAACTCAACTACATGGAATGCCATAAATCTAATTTTGGCAAAACGAATTATTCGAGCAAACCATGCTGGTGGTGCAGTTGTCAGATACTTGCAATATCGTTTAGGTGTTGAGAATGATGGCGTCTACGGGCCGCAAACAGAGGTTGCTATTAAGAACTTTCAAAAGCAAAATGGTTTAGATGCCGATGGCATTTTCGGGCCTGCTAGCTGGCAGAAATTAATTGGTTAGATTAAGGAGTAGGTATTGTTCGTAGTTGGTAGTTTAGGGCGAAAGCACCAACTACGAACTTATGACTCTTGGCTAATTTGTGAAGGTTCTGAATAGTATTAGCTATTATGCTATTACCCTTATTTTTAAGGATGTTTACGGAGGATCGAGTTTTAACCCAAGCTTATTAATCCACAAGCGATCGCATGAAAACGTTGATCTAAAATAATTAAAATAAATAACAGGGCGTAGGAAGTCACCTATGCTGCTGACAGAAATATGTTCAACTTAACCAAATTTACGTTTGATAACTATCAATCGCACTTGGTCACAGGTAATTTCCTATCGCTCTGGTGATTTTTTGGCGGTGAAGTTTCGCCAAACCTATAAAAGTAAAGGGCTTTTTAAGCCTATAACAATTGTTACTATTTTGTTGTATAAGTAGACACAATTCTTTTGAGTTTCAAATTCATTTCTTATCTTACTCCATTTGTGCAGATTTGTTACAAAAATTGTGTTTAGCTTTGCTTGTACAAAGCATCTGTCAGCTGATGTTTTTGATTAAATAGCGATAAAAACGCCAGTAATACAACTCCTATAGTGGCGATCGCAGTTCCCGATGCTTGTGCAAAAATAATCACAATTTGATAGCGGATAGCATCTACAGGACTAGCTCCAGCCAAAATTTGACCAGTCATCATTCCTGGTAGGCTAACTAACCCCATCACCATCATTGAGTTAATTGTGGGAATCATCCCGATTCTTAATGCTTCTTTAATTGGTTGATGTGCAGCTTCCCAACGAGTTGCACCTAAAGTTAATAGTGCTTCTACTTGTTCTCGACGATTAGTCAAGTCCTCCATAAAGCGTTCTAATGCTAAAGAAGTACCAGTCAGGGAATTACCTAAAATCATCCCTAACAGAGGAATGAGATACTGAGGATCATACCAAGGATGTACTTGAATAATCCCGCTAACAGTAAAGCCTGTAACTAAAAATGAACCACAAAAAAGTGAAACAAAATTATTCCAGTAAATACTGGTAAACCGTCGGCGAGTCCGATTAACACTTGATATACCCGCCATAATCGTCATAGCTAGAGCTAAAGCTAAAATCAGTATTGGATTACGAAGAGTAAATACCCACTGTAATAAATATCCTACCAACAACAATTGCACTACCATACGTAGTGAAGCAATCAAAAGGCTTTTTCCTAGCCCTAAATTTAAAGCGAATGAAAGACCTATATTAATGAGGATAAATAAAGCTGCTAATGCAAGTTGAGTGTAACTAATAGAAATATAACTGGCTGTCATTATTCGTTGGGTTTTAAGTTAATTTGACGATGAGTAATACGCTGCAATTGTGCTGCATCGTGACTTGTCCAAAGATATGCTCGTTGGGGGTCTTCTTTTTGCCAAGCTGCAACCAAAGCTTCTAAACTATTGGCTGTTGCCATATCTAATGAAGCGGTAGGTTCATCAAGTAGTAACACCAAAGGCGAAAGTTGCAAAGCACGCAGAAAAGCCAGAATTTGAGCCTCACCACCAGAAATTGCACTCACAGAACGTTGTAAAAAATCAGCAGGTTTATGTAAAAGCTGCAAATAATTAAGAATTAGTTGGCGATTATAAACTTGTTGACGATGGGTTGCTAAACGATAAACTTGTTTGAGGTTATCTTCTACAGTTCCTTCCCAAAGTGCAGGGCGCTGATGGAGATAGACAACTTGAGAGCGATATTGTGGTGTGTAACAAGAATCAATAGATTTTCCTTGAAAAAAGATGTATCCTTCTTGTATTGGATCAAGATTAGCGATCGCTCTTAATAGCTGACTTTTACCGCAACCGGAAGCGCCAACTACAGCAACGCGTTCTCCGGATAGTAGTTCAAGGTTTAAATTTCGCCACAACCATTGATTTTGGATTTTTTTACCTAAGCCTTGTACTGTTAAAATTGGAGAGTTAGTAAATGATTCTGAATTGTTGATAGAGCTTTTACTTAGTTGGTTGGACATTCAGCTTATTTATGGTGGTAACTTTATCTGTCTATCTCGATCGGGGCGGGGATTTCAAAAATAAAAATTTTGTAGAGAGGTTGAACTTCTCTACAAATAGTAATATTAAACTTATACAAATATTATTTAGATAACTCTTCCATCTTCTTTCGCAAACTTAGGGGTCTCATATCAGTCCATATTCCTTTAATGTATTCCAAACATTCTGATTTGATCCCAGTTTTACCTGCATCTGTCCAACCAAGGACATTTTCTCTATCAGCAGGCCAAATAGAATACTGCTCTTCATGATTAACTACAACTTTATAAATTGTTTGGTCTTCTGTATCTAGGTTTTTCATTATTTATTTACCTCCAAATTTGTCTATTTATTTAGGTTGCTTCCGTCCTGAAAAAATGGTATGTAGGCTATATTGAGAATCTGCTATATTTCCCTTCTCATCGTAAATATTAATGTCTGTAAAGCCGACATTTTTAAGAGCAGTGACGACTTCTGTTCTAGAATAGCCTCTAACCAGATTATTAATATCTAAACGTTGCCAAGAGTCTTCTACCATTTGAAAAATGGTAATCTTAAATTGTCCTATTTTTTCTTCAGGACTATAGCTATCACAACAAGCCCAAGCGAAATCATCTTTAACATCACCATCTGAAATTGCACCATTCCAGGATTTATAAAAATCTTCCAAATTTAAGCCAAATAAAAAAATTCCATTATTCAGTAGTGAATCATATACTTTTCTAAATACTTGTTGTAAGTCTTCAAGTTTTATTATTTCATTAAGTCCTGCGTTGGCAGAAATCACTGCATGGAAAGTGGGTAGTAAATTAAAAAATCTGGCATCATCAAGAATGAATTTAGCATTGGGGGCATTGTTACGCGCATATTGCAACATTCCTTCCGAAATATCAAGACCTGTGACTTGATAGCCTTGCTCGATTAAATGTTCTACCATGTGTCCAGTACCACAACATAAATCAAGAATATCTGCCTCTGGCTGAATATTATATTGTTGTAGTAGCTTTTCCAAAGCAGGCAAAATAGTTTGGCAGTATCTTAGCCCCCAATAATCATTGTAAATTTTAGCCCAAGGATCGTATGTAGCATTAGGATTGATTGTAAGCATTTGCCTATTCTCCTATTAGTTTTATTATTAATTTTCACGTAGATTTGTCAATGCCATAACTATGGCAATAAACTACCTTCTCGCAGTTCCTTGATGCTATTTTTAACAGCTTGAATTACATATTCTAGGTCTTCATCAGTATGGGCTGTAGATAATAAGCCACCATTTCCTATTAGGAACACTCCTTGATAGAGAAGATGATAAGATATCAAGTCCATACTCTGTGAAGTAGAATCCCCAGAATTAGAAGCATCTCCTAAAGAAATAGAATTAAACATTGAACCGCAATTTGCTAATAGAATTGGTACTCCATCTGCTTGAAAGTAAGTATTCAGTTTTTCTACAAACTGAGAAGTCCGTTGATTTACTTGCTCTTGAAGAGCAGTCCCTTGATTTTTTAAATAGTTAAGTACTGCTTTGGCAGCAGCCATCGCCAAGGGATGTTTGCAGTAAGTTCCGCTAAAAAATGTTGTTTCTACTTGAGGAAAAGAAACATCCCCGTAGCTCCATACCCCACCATCAATTCTATCCATGTAGCTTGCTTTGCCAGCTATAACTCCAATGGGCAAACCACCACCGACAATTTTTCCATAAGTTGCTATATCTGCTTTGATTCCAAACCATGCTTGCGCTCCACCTAAATTAAGGCGAAAGCCTGTGAGCATTTCATCAAAGATTAATGCTGTGCCTGATTTTTGGGTGATTTCTCTTAACTGTAACAAAAACTCTTGAGGCTGTATATCTGGTCTTTCATCTTGAATAGGTTCAACTAAAACAGCAGCTAATTCATGTTGATAAGCTTTGATTACTTCTAACGATTTAAAATCACCATAATCCAAAACTAAAACATCTTGAGCTACATTAGGCAATACACCGGGGAAACGTGGAACTACAACTAAATTGTCGTCTAATTTCTGTCTTTTAACTAAAGTGCCATCAAAATGTCCATGATAAGAACCTGCAAACATAGCAATTTTTTGGCGGCCTGTTGTAGCGCGTGCTAGACGTATTGCCGTCATTACGGCTTCTGTACCTGTATTACTAAAAGTAACCCGTTCCATACCTGTGAGTTCACAGAATAACTCTGCAACTTCACCAGCTAAATCTGATTGTGGGCCTATATGTATACCTTGTTCTAGTCGCTCTTGTATGGCTTCTTTAATAAAAGGTGGATTATGACCAAAAAAACTTACTCCAAAGCCCATCAACAGGTCTATATATTCATTTCCATCAACATCCCAAATTTTAGAACCAGAAGCACGTTTGCCAATAATGGGATAGACTATTTCTTTAATGGTTTTGTTAAATCCCATAGAATTTCTTCTATCTGCAAGCACAGAACGATACGCTTGAGTTAGCTGTTTGGATGTTTGTGTGCGATTGGTGTAACGGGAAATAAAGTTTTCTAGATACTGCTGTTGAGGATTCACCTTGGCTGTAGTTGTTGAATTTGTTAATTGCATAGTATTAATGTGTGGCGAATTTTATAAAACATTAGATGTTGATCAATTTATGTTTGGGAGCCTCCAAAAATCCTTTTTGCATAAGATAAGACAAGTAAGTATTAAGCAAACTATCATCGATTGGCGGGCAAATGATAGAGGTATTTGCTAGCCCATCGAGTGTATTTTGATAATCAAACTTTAGTGCTGCTGAGTTATGATTCTGTTCACTAAGCAAGGGTACAAGTGGATATAGTGGATGTTCTGGATAGTGTTCAGCAATATTAATCAAATCTGCTTGCCATTGGTCATTAGAAATTTGTTGCAGTGGATAGCCAAGGGAGCGGAGTAATTTGATCAGCTTAATTGAATGAAAAGGTTGGGAATTTACAAAGTGAAATGCTTTCCCTATAGATTTTTCTTGTCTGGATAAATGGACTACGGCTTTGCTCACATAATCTACAGGAGCCATATCTTCAATCATATTGCCATCTGGCACTTTTTCAAGTTTTATACAGCCGATGATTAATCTGTATAAAAAGTCATTTTGATTGAATACTCCGGTTTTGCTGTGTCCAGAAACACGTCCTATTCTATGTATAGTTACAGGGAGGCCGCGATCGCGTGCAATTGTGACTAACTTTTCGGCAACCCATTTACTCTGGGTGTAGCCGCCAGATGGCACTTGATAATCATTGAAGTTATCTTGTTCTTGAACTATTTTTACGCCAGAATAACCTTCGGGAGAGAACACCCCATCTGTTGACATAAAATGCACGGGTTTGACTTTCGCTTGAGTTGCTAGTCTCAAAACTTCCTGAGTTCCTAATACATTTGCAGGCTTGAGTGTGGCGTATGGGGAAACATGATGAACCAATGCGCCATTGTGATAAATCACATCAATTAACTCAGCTAGTGCTTGAAATTTCTGCCGAGAAAGTCCCAAAAGTGGCTCAGATAAATTCCCTACAACTGCAATAATTCTAGAACTGAAAGAATTATCCCACACTAAGTATGATTTCAGGCTATTTTGAATTCTTTTTTTTCCCTCTTCTGGATTAGCCGCACGTACCAAGCAATAAATATCTGCATGAGTTTGTTTCAGGAGTTCATAAAGTAAAAATGACCCTACAAAACCTGTAACTCCAGTTAAAAAAATGTTAGTAGGCTCAGTTGGATATTTAATTGATGTCTTAGGACGTATCGTAGGATCAAGGACAGCTTCGGCTTCCCAATTAATTTGATTTTTTGAAGTAATAGCAAGAGTAGAATAACCCATGTTTTGAGCCGTTTCAATACTCTGGGCTAAACTAGCAATTGTTGGCATCTCCCACAAACTTCTTAAAGGTAATTCTATTTGCCATGTTTGACGTACTCTAAAAACAAGCTGTGTTAGTAGTAAAGAATGCCCTCCCAAATCAAAAAAGTTGTCTTCAATGCCAACTTGTTTAATCTTGAGCAATTCTGCCCAAATTTTCGCCAGTTGTTCTTCAATTGGTGTACGTGGTGCTATATACTTTATTTCTTTATTTGACAAGTAATGTTCAGCTATAGGTAGTGCCCGACGATCTATTTTCCCATTCGGTGTAAGTGGTAGTTTTTCCAGTAGTACAAAAGCAGAAGGAACCATGTACTCTGGTAGACTCTGTTTGAGAAAGTGTCGTAATTCTGGTATCAGTTTAATATTATTTTCTAACTCATAATTTTGAGTATTAGGAACAATATATGCTACTAGTCGCTTGTCATCAGGGTTATCTTCTCTAACCACAAGTACACTTTCTTGCACAAAAGAATGCTGAATTAGTTTGGCTTCAATTTCTTCTAGTTCAATCCGAAAGCCACGAATTTTCACTTGGTGGTCTACACGACCAAGGATTTCGATATTGCGATCATCCCGGTAGCGTACTAAGTCTCCTGTTTTATATAGCTTTTTGTCTGCTGCTTCGTTAAAAGGGTTGGGAATGAATTTTTCAGCCGTTAACTCAGGTTGATTGAGATAACCTCGTGCTACACCTTTACCGCCAATATACAATTCGCCGGGAATACCAATAGGAACTGGTTGCAAGTGGCTATCTAAGATATAAGTTTGAATATTAGAAACAGCTTTACCAATAGGTATTTCTTGGGTAAAAGTTTGCTCTGATAAGTCGCAAGTTGTAGCTACCACTGTGGCTTCAGTAGGGCCGTAGCTATTGACGAGCCTGATTTTTTTATCTACGCACTTTTGCCAAGTTAATACTTTATCAATTGATGCTTTCTCACCACCGATAATCACTAATCGTAGAAATGACGGTAAAGTTAATTTAAGTGCAGCTAACTCAATAGTTAATTGCTGCCAAAAAGCCGTTGGTAAATCTAAGACAGTTAGCAATTGCTGTTGACATTCTTTTAGAAAATGAGGTATTGAACTTAACATTTCATCAGTTCGCAGTACCAAAGTTGCTCCCTGTACTAAACAAGGAAAAATTTCTTCGGCGGCGGCATCAAAGCTAATGGAGGCAAATTGAAGAATGCGATCGCTAGAATTTATGCCATATTCTGTTATTGCTGCTTGTGTGTAGTTAACTAAAGACCCTTGTTCAATCATCACCCCTTTGGGTTTGCCTGTTGACCCGGATGTATAGATTACATATACTAAATTGTCAAGTTTGCTGTGATTAATGGGATTAGTTTGCGGTTGTTGTGCTATTAACTCTGCATTATCTATACATATAACTTTGGCTGGGGTATCTGGAAAATTTGCCAAGAGACATTCTTGGGTGAGCAACACTGACACTTGAGCATCCGCTAACATATACGCTAACCGTTCTTGCGGGTACACTGGGTCTAGTGGCAGATATGCCCCACCAGCCTTGAGAATTCCTAACAATCCAACTATCATTTTGAGCGATCGCTCAACACAAATCCCCACCAGTACCTCTGGCCCTACTCCCAGTTTTTGCAGATAGTGGGCGAGTTGATTTGCTCTTTGATTTAGTTCTCGATAGGTTAAAGATTGCTCTTGAAATACTACAGCTATAGCATCGGGTGTTTTCTCTACTTGTGCTTCAAATAATTGATGAATGCATTGGTCTTGAGGGTAATTAATTCCAGTATTATTCCACTCAACTAATAAAGTCTGCTTTTCTGCTTCTGTCAACAAAGGCAAATCTGACAGGCGCTGCTCAGGATTTGCAACTATACCTGTTAACAAATTACCTAAATGCCCTAACATCCGAGTTATGGCATCATCATCAAAGCGTTGGCGTAGCCCGCCGTAGGCATCGCGATCGTAAGCAATTTCTAATGACAACTCTTGGCCAGGTACGGCTGTCAAAGTTAAAGGATAGTTTGTCCTTTCATCCGCAACAACATTTGATATTTCTAAATTGCTAATTTGCCGTTTTGTAGTATCCACCGGGTAGTTTTCAAATACCAAGATGCTGTCAAATAAAGACATTCCCCGTGGTACTTCACTCCACCCTTGCACCTGTACTAAGGGGCTATATTCATATTGAGAAATTTCTGCTTGTTGAGCTTGAATTTGTTTTAGTAAAGCCAGAATATAAGTATCTGATAATACCTGTACTCTCAGAGGTAAGGTATTAATGAACAATCCCACCATAGATTCTGCACCCGCCAGCGTTACCGGACGACCAGAGACGGTGACACCAAAAATTACGTCTGTCTCGCCACTGTAATAGCTCAGAAGCCAAGCCCACGCACCTTGCACTAAAGTACTGAGGGTGATTTGCTGCTGACGAACAAGCGATCGTATTGCTGCGGTTTGACTAGCTGACAGTTTTATTTGTTGGCTTGCATGATTTTTGATTTGGCTATGAGTGCTACTCAGTGTTTTTTGAATACGTAGGTTAGTAGGAGCAGAAAAACCACTCAACTTCTGTCGCCAAAAAATCTCAGCCTTTGACAAATCCTGTTGATGTAGCCATTTGATGTAATCGCGGTAAGGACGGAGAGGCTCTAACTGTAATTCTTCACCTTGGCAGAAAGCAGTATAAAGTTTAAAAACTTCCTCCAGCAACAATGATGTAGACCAACCATCGGTAATTAGATGATGGGTGTTCCAGACGAATTGGTAAGTGTTTTCGCTCAGTTGAATTAACGCCAAACGCATTAACGGCGCTTGGATGAGATCAATACCTAAAGTGCGATCGCTCTCTAAAAAAACTGCTAACTTTTCTTGCTGCTCAGTAGGTGAAATACCTTGCCAATCGTAATGTTTTAAAGGTAGTTGCACCTGACGCAGCACTACTTGTACAGGTTCTTTTAAATTTTGCCAACGAAAACAAGTCCGCAAAATTGTATGACGCTGAATTACCTGCTGCCAAACCCGTTCAAATACAGGAATATTCAGTTGACCAGAAAGGGTACATGCTAACTGATTAAAATAAACTCCTGTATCTGGTGCAGATAGGGTATGAAAAAGTAATCCCTGCTGCATTGGTGAAAGAGGATAGAAATCCTCTACATTTTGCATACCCATGTTAAACGTCTCCAATTGCTGCAATAATGTTTTCTAGGTCAGTTTCACTCCACTGGAAATCTGATAAATCTGCTGGGAGCGAGTTATTTTCAGAAACTTGGTGAATTAGTGATCTCAACGCCTTGATAAAATTCTCAGCAAGATTATCAATCGTGGTTTGGTGATGAATTGCATTGCTGTAAGTCCAACTGATTTGTAATCGGTCTGCAACTACAATCGCGTTGATATCTAATAAATGGCGACGGCTTCCCTTTGGACTGCTTGCAGAACCAATATCTGCGTCAGCTAGGCTAAAGGTTGATGATTCTGAAAGGACTTGATCGGATTGTCCCAAATAATTGAACAGCACCTCAGCTTGAGGTAGGGTTTGCAGTTTTTCTGCGATTGATTCATCATCGCTAAGATAACGCAGTACACCATAGCCGATGCCGCGATTGGGAATCTCGCGTAACTGTTCCTTGATAGTTTTTACCGTCGTGGCTGAGTCAGAAGTTGCTGGCAAGTTTAATAATACTGGGAAAATGGTCGTAAACCAGCCTACAGTCCGCGACAAATCCACATCATCAAAAATTTCTTCCCGCCCATGTCCTTCTAAATCTAAAAGTAGTGTCGGCTCTCCCACCCACTCAGCAAAAGTTTGTACCAGTGCTGTGAGTAATACATCGTTAATTTGGGTTTGGTAAGCGGCTGGTACTTTTTGTAATAAAGCTTGGGTATCTGTCACACCCAAGGAAACAGATATAGTACGAGCCGAGACTGCTGTGTTCTCGCCTCTGGGAAAATCTGCTGGGATGCGGGAAACGTGACGACGGCATTCTGCACACCAGTATTCTAGTTCTTTCTGAAGTTCGGTTGACTGGGCGTAGTTTTTTAACTTTTGCGCCCACTGCTGGAAGGAAGTTGTTTTAGCTGGTAATTTAATTGCTTCACCCGCTTGTAGTTGGGCGTAAACAGTTTGAAAATCCTCTAGGAGAATGCGCCAAGAAACACCATCAACAGCTAAATGGTGAATGATTAGTAGTAAGTAGCTGGGCTGATTTGCGCCACGGTCAAAAATAGCCGCTTGTACTAACGGACTTTTTGAGAGGTTGAAACTAGCTTGTAATTTTGTGGCTGTAGAGGCGATCGCTAATTCTTGTTTCTGCTGTGACAATGTAGAAAAATCGTAGCGTGTCACTGTGATATCTGTGGGAATAGCGTAGACGCCAAGCGGCTTGTCGCTAGACATCGCTTGCTGCCATCCAGAAACTTCCTTGACAAAACGCAGCCGCAGTGCATCATGATGCAATATTAAATGCTGCATCACCTGTTGTAAAATTTCCGTGTCGAGATTTTGTCGCATCTCCAGCAAAATTGCCTGATTGTAATGGTGTGGCTCAGGTTGACTTTGCTCAAAAAACCAGTGTTGAATCGGGGTGAGCAATACCTCGCCTGTGACTAATCCTTGTTCTGCTTGGATAGTGCGAACTGTACCCGCCACTGTTGCTAATTTTGCAATTGTTTGGTTATCAAACATCTGTTTAGGCATCAATTGCAAACCAGCTTGATTAGCTTTAGCAATAATTTGGATACTCAAAATAGAATCGCCGCCCAGCTCAAAGAAATTGTCGTGGATACCTACTTTTTCCACACGCAAAACTTGAGTCCAAATGTCTGCTAATAATTTTTCAGTCGGTGTACTCGGAGCTACAAAAGTACCTGATTCGGCTCTAACTTGTTCTGGTGCTGGTAATGCTTTTGTATCTACCTTGCCATTAGTTGTCAAAGGCAGAGCCTTTAATGGTACAACAACCGAGGGAACCATATAATCAGGCAGTTTCTCTTGCAAAAAGCTTTGTAGAACGTTGATAGAACTGGGCGATTCTGCATTCCAAACAATGTATGCAGCTAAACGTTTGTTACCTGGAACATCCTCCCGTGCTATGACTACAGCTTCTTTTACCCCTGAATGCTCTAAAACTACAGACTGAATCTCTGCCAATTCGATGCGGAAACCGCGAATTTTTACCTGGTCATCGATTCGTCCCAGAAATTCCAGAACCCCATCTGGTCGGTAACGCGCTAAATCACCTGTTTTATACAGTCGTTCCCCTGGTTTATCAGAAAATGGGTTAGGAATAAACTTTTGTGCTGTCAATTCCGGCTGATTGAGATAACCTCTAGCTAATCCCAAACCACCAATATGCAACTCACCCGCTACACCAATAGGTACAGGTTGACAGTGTTGGTCAAGAACATATAACTGAGTATTAGCTATAGAATTACCAATTGCGACTGAAGTGGAAAGATTTTCTCCTATGGGTACTTGGTAAATGCAACAACCGACAACTGTTTCTGTCGGCCCGTATTCATTGACCAACATCGTATCTGGTGCAAACTCTCGCCAGAAAGCAATATCTTCAGTCAACAAATTTTCACCACCAATGATAAAGGCTCTGGTGCGACCTGCGGCTTCTTGTGGTGATAACATCTGAGACAGTAACTTTAGGTGAGCTGGTGTAATTTTCACCAAGCTTAAGTTAGAACGTGTGCGTAAAGCATTAGCCAGAGTTTCAATACCTTGGTCTTCTGAAAGAATTTCTACCCGATTCCCCACCAGTAATGGAGAGAAAAGGCTGGTAATCGTCAGGTCAAATCCTAAGGGAGAATGAACAATTGTTCCTGTACCTTGGTCAAGATTATAAGCTTGGCTACACCAACTCAGGTAGTTAACTAACCCTTGATGGTGAATTAATGTACCTTTGGGTTTCCCGGTGGAACCAGAAGTGTAAATGATGTATGCCAGATTTAGAGTTGTAATATCACTGGCTGGGTTATCTGTTGGCTGTTGGGTAATAGTTTGCCAATCAGTATCTAAGCAAATTACTTGGGTTGTATCTGTAAATGATAAGGTTGCTGCTAAATGTTGTTGAGTTAGTAGTACAGGTGTTTGAGCATCTTTGATGATAAATGCAAGACGTTCTTTGGGATAGGTTGGCTCAATTGGTAGATATGCTCCACCTGCTTTGAAGATACCTAATAAGCCGATGACCATTTCTAAGGAGCGTTCAACACAAATCCCCACTGGTACTTCTGGCTTAACTCCTAATTGTTGTAGGTAATGTGCCAGTTGGTTAGCACGGGTGTTGAGTTGGGTGTATGTCAACTGCTGATTTTCATACACAACAGCAATTTTGTCTGGTGTGCGTTTTACCTGTTGCTCAAATAATTGGTGTATGCTTTTATCTTTGGGATAATCAGCTTGAGTTTGATTAAAATCAGCTAGCAGTTTTTGTAGCTCGTTTGGCGGTAATATCTCTAATTCACTAATTGCCGATAACGGATTTTTTAAGATGCTGTGCAATAAAGTCTCAAATTCTTCTGTTAAACGACTTATATTTTCAGGACTAAATAAGTTAGCGTCATAGTGAAATTCTACAGTCAAATAATCGTTGTGTTCTAAACAGGAACATTTTACTTTAAACTTGTCTATACAGGCATATTTCTTGTAAATTAAAAAGTTAATATTAGCAGCAGTATATTTATGATTTTGTGATTCAAAATCAAAACAAAATGGAAAATATGATGTAGTTGTATCCTTATTAGCTTTAATAATTTCCCAATTAAAACTATCTTGCCATTCATGATTTTCTTGAAGGCGATCTTGAGTTTTTTGTAAAACTTCTTTAAAAGAGCTAGTTGGATTTAAATGACTATGTAAAGGTAAATATTTAGCAAATAATCCTAGCGCTGATTCTAGTTCTTCGTAATTACGACCATCGCTAGCCGTACCAATAACTATTTCCGATTGTCCAGTCAAGCGCATCAGTAGCACTTGCCAACAAGCCAATAATAATACGGAAACAGAAGTATTATGTTTCTGGGCTAAAATTTTAATTTCGTTAGTAAAATTAGGATTTATTTGCAAGCTCACAACTTGAGGCTGAAACTCTTGATTGACTTGCAGTTGATTTTCTAAAGGCAAATGTAAATCCAAAAGGTGAGCAATATCCTTTTTACGCCAATACTCTCTACCTATTGCTGTATCTTCTGATTCCAGTAATTCATTTTGCCATTCAGCAATATCAGCATACTGGAGGATTTCATCAGATAATTCTTTATCTTGTAAACAAGCTGCGTAAGAACGACTGATTTCACTCACCAAATTCTTCAGAGTTGCAGAATCTGCACACAATGCGGGTAAGCTCAAAAGTAATATATATTTTTGCGGTGATAAAGTTATTAGGGAGATACGCAAAATCTTACCTTTTTCGTAATCAAAAGGCAAATTAAGCATCTTTTGAAAAATTACGTTAATCTTAGCTTCTTGTTGCTGAAGTTGCCAGCCACTTAAATCATAGTCGTCTTGCCAGCAGATGCTACCATCATTGATTACTTGAACTGGAATTTCCATCCCCGTTAAGCGCTGAAATTTAGTCCTAAGTATTTCATACTTATTAACAACATTTTTTAACGCTTCTTTAAGGTTAGCTATGTCTAGCTTCCCTTGAATCAAAACTGCTACTTGGGCGCGAAACGGCGTTTGCTTATCTGTGTGTTGTAACAACCACAGATGTTTCTGGAGTGGAGAAATTCGAACACCTTCAAGAATTTGGGTTTGCATAATATTTGAAAATCAGGATTTTATTGAGGCAAAGGAGATAGCATTATGAATTGCTGTTGATATTTGATTTTTGTTTAATCTTCATTAACTTCTGCCGAACTGTATTTTTATACTCTTTTTCTTGAGTCAGTTGTTGTTGATAGTCAGATTCTTTCAGTTTTTCTACTAGCTGGTTAAGTTGGATATCTGGTTGTGTAACCACACACCGCAAAAGCGTTTCTAAATGTTCTGTCATACGAACTATAGTGCTGGGTTCAAATAAATCCGTTTTATATTCAAAGCAACCACTAATACCTTCCGGCTGTTCTGAAAGTAGGAGTCCTAAATCAAAGGGAGACCTCTGCTTGTTAGTTTCAAATGGGCTAAGGGTGAGATCGGGTAAAGACAAAGTGAGTTTTTGAATATCTGGTGTGCCTATATTCTGGAAAGCAAACCACACTTGAAACAGTGGATTATAATTTAAGTCTCGTTCTAGCTGCAATTCTCCAACTAACTTTTCAAAGGGCAAATCTTGATGTGCATAAGCTCCTAAAGTTACTTCGCGTATCCGACGCAGCAATTCACTAAAACTAGGGTTTCCTGAAAGGTCTGTCCGCAGAACTAAACTATTGACAAAAAAGCCAATTAATCCTTCAATTTCACTGCGGTTGCGATTGGCAATAGCTGAACCTACAAGGATGTCTTCTTGCTTGGTGTAATAGTAGAGCAAGGTGTTGTATGCAGTTAGTAGGTTCATAGAGAGAGTGACATCTTCTCGCTGGCTGAGTAATTTAACTGCATCGCTGAGGTCTTTGGGTAGTTGGAATGATTGGGTTGTGCCAGTGTAAGTTGGCTGCAAAGGTCGAGGTTTGTCTGTAGGTAACTCTAGCTTTGTCGGAGCGTTTTGGAGTTGTTGTTTCCAATAAGCTAATTGAGTTTCTAGCACCTTTCCTTGCATCCATTCTCTCTGCCAAATAGCAAAATCTGCATACTGAATTGGCAAGTCTGGGAGTATTAGCGATTTGCTTTGGCAAAAGGCTGCGTAAAAGTCTGCTAGTTCCCGAATGAATATCGCCATTGACCACAGGTCGGAGATAATGTGGTGCATTGTCAGCAGTAATACATACTCTGCTTCGTCTAGCTGTAGTAGTATGACTCGTAGTAGTGGCCCTTGAGCTAGGTTGAATGGGCGTTGTGCTTCTTCGAGTGCAATGCGCTTTGCTTCAGCTTCTCGTTGTTGGGGCGATCGCTCTTTTACTCTTAGGTCTACTATCGGTATAGTAATATCCGTAATCGGTTGAATTTTCTGAACTGGTTGCCCTTCGACTGTAGTAAAAACTGTGCGTAAGGTTTCGTGACGACTGACAACTGCCTTTAGACTTTGCTCTAAGGCTGTGATGTTTAATAAACCAGTTAAGCGCACACCTGTAGGCTCATTATAAGTATGATTGCCTGGGTCTAATTGATCGAGTAACCATAGCCTTTGTTGAGCAAAAGATAAAGGTAAGTTTTTACTCCTATTAACAGGTTTTATTGGCGGAGTCTCCAATTTTTCCCCAGTTCTGATTTTAGCTTCTATTCTCTGGGCACATTCTGCTATGGTTGGCGACTCAAACAAATAACTTAGCGGTATCTCTATCTTAAAAGCATCTCGAAGGCGAGATATTACCTGAGTTGCTAACAGGGAATGTCCGCCTAAATCAAAAAAGTTATCATTATTGCCTATATATTCTCTGCCAATAATTTCTATCCATATCCCTGCCAATACCTCTTCCACAGGAGTGCGTTGAGTTTGTATAACTTGGTTTTCTGTAACAGGTGCAGATTTTTGTACAGGTCTAACTTTTGGAATTTGCTCCAGAGGAATTTGCGCTAAAAGTGTTTGCAGTGTTGCTTCTGGATCAGAAATAACCCTGTTTAACAATGTTAAAAAATGCTCTAAAATCTGCTCTACATCAGCACTATCAAAACGGCGTTGATCATAAACGCATTTTAAATGGAGTTCTGAGTTAACAGTTGCTAAGAACGTGAGAGCATATTTAGTCTGTGCGCCAATGGAACGCGAATCAGATATGTTAATTTTCAGGTCAGCAGACTGTAATGTATTTATATCTACAGGATAGTTCTCAAAAACTAAAAGACTTTCATAGAGAGGTAAATGCCCTGGTAGTTCACTGCATTCATGAACGATTCCTGCATTGCTGTGTTCGTATTGGCGTAACTCCAGATTATAATTTTGGATATTGTTGAGCCAGTACCATAACTTTTCTTCCTGATCAATTTTTACTCTTAAAGGTAAGGTATTAATAAACAGCCCAATAGTTGATTCGATTCCTGGCAAATTTGCTGGACGACCGGAGACTGTAATCCCAAAAACTACATCATCTTCAGTACTATAGCGGCAAATAAGTAGCGCCCAAATTCCTTGAACTATAGTGTTCAATGTTAGGCGATGAGATTTTGCTAACGATTTGAGGATTGCTGTGTTTGTGGCATTTAAATATATTTCTTGCTCACCATATTTTGGTTGATTAGTACTATCACTTAGGGGTTCTGCTCTTATTCCTAACGGGGTAGGTTTGGTAAAATCTTTTAAGTTTTTTTGCCAAAATTCTTTAACTTGTAATTCATCTTGTTGTTTGAGCCAGGCAATATAATCTTTGTAGGGGCGAACTGGTTTAAGGTATAAATCTTGACTTTGAATTAAAGCTTGGTAATAAGATAAGAATTCTTGAAATAATAACGGACCGCACCAACCATCCATGAGAATATGATGAGAAGTCCAAACTAATTGATAAGTATTTTCATCAGTTTGAAAAAGTGCCAAACGCATCAGAGGTGGTTGAGATAAATTGAAACCGCGATCGCGATCGCTCTGAAGATAAGCTTGTAGTTGTGCTTGTTGTTGTAGTAAAGAATATTCTCGCCAGTCTTGCTGCTCCAATGGTACTGCTGCTTGTCGCAAAACTACCTGAAGTGGCTGTTCCTGCTCCTTCCAGACAAAGCCTGTTCTTAAAACTGAGTGCCGCGCAATAATGCTCTGCCAAGCTTGCTCACAAGCCGACACACTCACATTTCCTTGTAAAGTGCAAATAGATTGCTCAAGATGAATACCTGAATTGGGAGCAAATAATGTCTCAAATAACATCCCTTGCTGGGTTGGAGACAATGGATAAATAGCTTCAATATTTTTCTTATTCATTGCATTTTCCTCCTAACCCAAACCCATTTCAGCAAGAACTTTTTCCAATTGATTTTCATCAAGCATTACATCAGGAAAGTCTGAAGGAGTATAACCCCCAGTATCTGGAGATAGACAATGAGCAATGAGTTCACACAGCACTTCCTTAAATTTTTCGGCTATAAATTTGACTGTACTTTGACGATGAATATTTTTGCTATAAGCCCAATCCACTCGTAGCTTGCTGTTAGTTATCAAAGCGTTGATTTCTAAAAGATAACTCCTTTGACCTCGTTGGCTCAGAGCTAATCCGCTAGATTCTTGAGCAAACTTAAACGAAGAAGACTGAGAAAATGTCTGGTCAAACTGGCCTAAGTAATTAAAAAGCACTTCAGCTTTGGGGATACTATTCAGCATTTCTGTTACTTGTTGATCATGATTTAAATAGCGCAGTATCCCATAACCAATACCTCGATTGGGAATCCTTCGCAGTTCTTCTTTAACTATCTTTAAAGCTGTCCCTGGGTCTAAAGCTGCTTCTAAATCGATGTGGACTGGAAAGATACTTGTAAACCAGCCGACTGTACGAGATAAATCTACATTCTCGAAAATTTCTTCGCGCCCGTGACCTTCTAATTCTAATAATAGAGATTGATTTCCAGTCCAACTAGCAAAAGTTTGTTCCAGTGCCGTGAGCAACACATCATTAATTTGAGTGTTATAAGCTTGTGGCACTTCTTTTAAAAGTGCGTGAGTTTCTTCGACATTTAACTCTATTGATACGATATCTTTAGAAGCTTCTATGTTTTCTCCATTGAGATAATCTACTGGCAGAGCAAAAATTTCCTTTTGAGCCAAGGCTAACCAGTAATGCTGTTCTTTCGCTAAGGCTTCTGAGTTTGCATACTCCTGTAAATAATGTGACCATTGTTTAAAAGAAGTAGTTTTCGCTGGTAACTTAACAGTTTTGCCTTGACTAAGCTGCTGATAAACTGTTTGTAAATCCTCTAGCAAAATTCGCCAAGACACCCCATCTACAGCTAAGTGATGAATGATAATCAATAAACGGCTTGCTTGATGAATACCTAAATCAAACAATGCTACTTGAATTAAAAGTCCACTGGACAAATCGAAACTTGCTTGTAATTTGGTAGCGGCTGCTTCGATAGCTGGCTGTTGTTCTGCTGCTAGTAGTGTGGAAAAATCGCATCGTGTTAACTGTACTTCACTTTCCGGTGGTGCTATTACCTGCTGCCAGCCAGACTCGGTTTGCTCAAACCTTAGCCGCAGCGCATCGTGGTGGATGTATAAATGCTGTATACTCTGCCTTAAGATATCTGGAGCGATCGCTTGTTGGGCTTCCAATAAAACAGCTTGGTTGTAATGGTGTAACTCTGGTAAATTTTGACGGAAAAACCAATGCTGAATAGGTGTCAGAGGTACTAAGCCTGTAATAATCCCTTGCTCGGCTTGAGTAGTCTCCTCAGTAGTAAGACAGACGGTAGCTAATTCAGCAATATTTTGGTACTGAAATAATTGTTTTGCAGTCAGCCGTAAACCTGCTTCGTTAGCTTTGGCAACAATCTGAATAGTTAAAATTGAATCTCCACCCAACTCAAAGAAGTTGTCTTCAACCCCCACTTGTTCTAGACGGAGAACTTCTGCCCATATTTGGGCTAATTTGGCTTCTATCGGGGTACGGGGAGCTATAAACTGTTTATCTAATTCTGGCCTAATGTAATCTGGTGCTGGCAATGCTTTTCTGTCTACTTTGCCATTTGGTGTTAGCGCTAGGGCTGCTAACTGTACAAATGTAGCCGGAATCATATACTGGGGTAGATTCTGGCCGATAAAGTGGCGCAATTCACTAATTGCAGGTACAGGTTGTTGTTTCGCTACCCAATAGGCAATTATTCGCTGTTCTTCAGCAATAACCACAGATGCTTGTACGGCTGGGTGTTGATTGATAGCAGCTTCAATTTCTCCCAATTCAATGCGGAAACCGCGTACTTTTACTTGGTGATCAATTCGCCCTAAAAATTCAATGCTGCCATCTGGTAAATAACGGGCTAAATCACCAGTTTTATAAAGACGTTCTCCCGGTTCTATAGAGAAGGGGTTAGGAATGAATTTCTCAGCTGTAAGTTCGGGATTACGCAAGTAACCCCTAGCAACCCCCACACCACCAATATAAAGTTCGCCTATGACTCCCACAGGTACGGGGTGAAAATATTTATCTAGTAAATAAATCTGAGTATTGGCGATAGGCCAACCAATGGGAACTGTCTGGTGATGTGTACTGTCAGGCGTACACTTCCAATAGGTAACATCAATTGCAGCTTCTGTTGGCCCATACAGATTGTGTAGTTCAGCTTGCAAACGAGCAAAGAAGCGTTTCTGTAGTTCGACTGATAGTGCCTCACCACTGCAAATCACACGTTTGAGAGATTTACAACTTTCTATACCTTCTGCTTCTAAAAATGCTTGCAGCATGGAAGGTACAAAATGCAGGGTGGTGACTTGCTCTTGTTTAATTACATTAACTAAGTATGTAGGATCTCGATGCCCATCTGGTCGAGCTACTACTAAACGCGCACCTGTCAGCAAAGGCCAGAAAAATTCCCAAACCGATACATCAAAGCTAAAAGGTGTCTTTTGCAATACAGAATCTGCTGCTGTTAATTGATAAGTGTCTTGCATCCACAGTAAGCGATTGCAGATACCTCGATGGCTATTCATTGCCCCCTTTGGCCTACCTGTAGAGCCAGAGGTGTAAATTACATAGGCTAGGTTTTCCGGTTGGATATTGCAGACAGGATTTTCTTTGCTTTCCTGGACAATTTGTTCCCAGTTGATGTCTAAGCAGAGTAACTGTGTTTTGTCTGTGGGCAGGTTTTCAGCTAAGTGGTGTTGGCACAGTAAAATAGGGGTTTGAGAGTTATCCAACATGAAAGCTAGGCGCTGTTGGGGATAATTTGGATCGAGAGGGACATAAGCACCACCGGCTTTGAGAATACCCAAGAGTCCAATTACCATTAAGAGCGATCGCTCGACACAAATCCCCACTAATACCTCTGGGCCAACACCCAATTTTTCCAAATAATGCGCTAGTTGGTTGGCTCGCTGATTTAGTTGGCGATAGGTAAGTTCCTCATTTTCAAATACTACTGCAACTGCATCTGGTGTTTTTTCTACCTGTTTTTCAAACAGTTGATGGATGCACTTATCCTCGGGATAGTCAGCTTGAGTTTGATTCCAACCTACTAATAATTGGTTTTGTTCATCTTCTGTTAACAGGGGTAATTCAGAAAGCCGTTGCTCTGGATTAGCAATGACACCACAGATTAATGTCTGTAAATGCCCTGCCATTCTTTGTATAGTTTGGGTATTAAATAATTCAGTACTGTACTCTAGAGTTCCTACTAATCCCTTCTCTGTCTCTCTCATGTCTAGAGTCAAATCGAACTTTGCAGTGCCACTGTCACTTTCGAGAGTACTCAAAGTCAAACCCGGTAACTCAATCTCTGAGTTTTGTGCATTTTGAAGCACAAACATCACCTGAAATAGAGTTGTATGGCTTAAGTCTCGCTGTGGCTGTATTTTTTCCACTAGTAGTTCAAAAGGCGTATCTTGGTGGGTATAAGCTCCTAAAGCTACTTCTTTGACACGATGCAGCAACTCTCGAAAACTGGGATTGTCTGCAAGATTAGTTCGCAAGACTAGGGTATTGGCAAAGAAACCAATTAACCCTTCTATCTGGCTGTGGTTACGATTAGCGATGGGAGAACCTATGACAATATCATTGCTTCCGGTGTAGCGGTATAGTAGTGTCTTAAAAGCTGCCAGCAAGGTCATGAATAAGGTGCTTCCCTGCTGCTGACTCAAAGATTTTAGCGCCAGAGATTGGTCTTTTGACAAACAGAAAGAATGTTTTGCACCACGGGAGGATTGAATAGCTGGTCGCGGATAGTCAGTTGGTAACTCTAGTACTGCTGGCGCACCATCTAGCTGTTTTAGCCAGTAAGCAAGCTGGGATTCTAGTACTTCTCCCTTCAGCCATTGCCCTTGCCAAGCTGCGAAGTCTGCATACTGAATTTCAAGTTCAGGTAAAGGAGAAGGTTGCCTCTCACAAAAAGCTTGATAAAGCGTTGCTACTTCACGCACTAGCACCTCTATTGACCAACCATCAGAAACAATGTGATGCATGGTCAATAGTGTGACGTATTCTTGTTCACTCAGGCGTAGTAATTTCACTCTTACCAGAGTGTCAGCCTCTAGGTCAAATGGTTGTTGCGCCTCTGCTAGGGCTAGTTGTCTAACCTTGGTTTCTCGTTGAGCGGGAGGTAATTCGCTCAGGTCAATTACTGATAATAACTGCGGTGTTGTTGGTGAAATAACTGCTATGGCTTGCCCTTCGACTGTCCGAAAATTAGTTCGCAAGACTTCGTGACGGCGGAGAATTTCATTGAAACTCTGTTCTAGTGCTGCTAGATTCAACTGCCCCTCTAAGCGCACAGCAGCAGGAATATTGTAAAAAGGGCTATCCGGCCCTAAATGGCTAAGAAACCATAAGCGCTGTTGGGCAAAGGATAGGGGTAATTCTTGCGATGGGCAAAGCCCCGTCTCCGACGATCGCGAAATGCGTTTGATGGGTGGTATTTCTAATCCTTTGTCGGCGTTAATCGCTATTTGAATCTCTTTCGCTAACTCGCTTACTGTTGGCAATTCAAACAAGCGACGTAAAGGTATCTCTGCCTCAAATACTTGCCGTATCTGGGATATAACACGAGTTGCTAGAAGGGAATGTCCACCCAACTCAAAGAAGTTATCGTTTACACCTACCTTTTCTAAACCTACTACCTGCGCCCAAACTCCAGCTAGCATTTCTTCCACTGGTGTGGAAGGAGCCACAAAATTGGATTCAGATATTAGCTGTGTTAGGTTAGGTGCTGGCAATACTCGTCTGTCTACCTTGCCATTGGGTGTCAAGGGTAACGCCTCTAACACCACAATAGCCGTTGGCACCATATAATTTGGCAGTTTTGACTCTAAAAAGCGGCGCAGTTCGGGAATTGTTACTATCTGCTGTGGTTGGAGTATCAAATAAGCTACTAAACTTTGATTTGCGGATTCGTCTTGGCGCACAACAACCACACTAGTGGATACAGATGGGTATTGGTTAATAGCAGCTTCAATTTCTCCCAGTTCAATGCGGAAACCCCGGAGTTTAACTTGGTTATCAATCCGACCGATGTACTCTAGTTCCCCACTAGGTAAATAACGAGCTAAATCACCTGTTTTGTAAAGACGTGCATCTGGTTTGCGGCTCAAGGGGTTGGAAATAAATCTTTGTGTAGTTAGTTCTGGTCGGTTCAGATAACCCCGCGCTAGTCCAGCACCACCAACATACATTTCACCGACAACGCCAACAGGTACAAGTTGCTGGCTTTGGTCGAGTAGGTACACCTGTAAATCTGGTATCGGACGACCAATCACGCTTTTTAAAGACTGTATCACATCTTCTTGGGTGAGGCAGCGATAACTGACGTGAACAGTAGTTTCAGTAATGCCGTACATATTTACTAATTGCGGTGAGCGATCGCTGTGTCGCTCAAACCAGGGTTTTAAGCTTTGCAGTTCTAAAGCTTCGCCACCAAAAATTACCAACCGTAGATGTAATGAGTGCTTGTCACCTAAAACTGCATCGGCTTGGATGAGTTGATAAAAAGCGGAAGGCGTTTGGTTGAGAACCGTCACTCCCTGGTGGGATAATAATTTGTAAAATTCCTCTGGCGCACGGCTGATCCAATAAGGCACAACCACTAACCGTCCACCATAAACCAGCGCCCCCCAAATTTCCCAAACTGAGAAATCAAATGCGTAGGAGTGGAATAAAGTCCAGACATCATTGCTATTAAATTCAAACCATGCTTGGGTAGCTCCTAACAGTCGTACTATATTGGAATGTTGAATTAAAACGCCTTTAGGTGTACCAGTGGAGCCAGATGTGTAAATTACATAAGCTAGGTTATGGCTGCTGACATCAGTTAATGGGTTTTCTTGGCTTTCTTGAGCAATTTTTTCCCAGTCCCTATCTAAACAGATGATTTTGGCTGCACAATCCCCTAGTTGGGCAACTAAGTTCTGCTGAGATAATAAAACTGGGGTTTGGGAGTTTTCCAACATGAAAGCTAGACGCTCTTGGGGATAGCTGGGGTCAAGGGGTACATAAGCACCACCTGCTTTGAGAATCCCTAAAATGCCAATTACCATTTCTAGGGAACGCTCGACACAAATCCCCACTAGCATTTCTGTCCGGACTCCGGACTTTTGCAAGTAATGTGCCAGTTGGTTAGCTCGCTGATTTAGTTCTCGATAGGTTAATTGCTGATTTTCAAATACTACGGCTACAGTGTCTGGTGTTCGTTCTACCTGTTCTTCAAATAATTGATGAATACACTGGGCTTGAGGATAATCAATTTCAGTATTATTCCATTCTACTAATAATTGCTGCTGCTCTTTTTGTGTTAATAAAGGTAGTTCTGTAACTCGCTGTTGGGGATTAGCAACAATACTTTCAAGCAAAGTTTGAAAATTTTCCCCTATGCGGGTGATAGTTTCAGCATTAAATAAATCAGTGTTGTATTCCCAACCTACCCTAATTCCTGAATCAGTTTCTGCTGTGACAAGAGTTAAATCAAACTTAGCATTTCCACCCTCGCTTGTTAAAGGTTCTACAGTTAAGCCTGATAACTCTACTGCCGAAATTGGCGAATTTTGTAGAACAAACATCACTTGAAACAGGGGGGTATGACTCAAGTCACGTTGGGGTTGTAATTCTTCTACTAATAAATCAAAAGGTAAATCTTGATAAGCATAAGCTGATAATGCAGATTCCCTAACTCTATTTAGTAATTCTGCAAACTTAGGATGATCTGATAAATCAGTTCGCAGTACCAAAGTATTAACAAAAAAGCCAATTAAGCCTTCATTCTCTGGCCGATTACGATTAGCAATAGGTGAGCCAACTATAATATCTTCCAGACCTGTGTAGCGGTATAGTAGTACCTTAAAAGCTGCCAGCAAGATCATAAATAAAGTGCAATCCTGCTTTTGGCTCAAGGTTTTTAAAGCATGAGAAAGTTCTGGAGATAGTTGAAAATATTGTTTTGCTCCTTGGTAAGTTTTAATCTTTGGGCGTGGTCTATCTATAGGTAATTCTAAAATAGGTAAATTCCCTGCAAGTTGTTGCTTCCAGTAATTGAGTTGAGTTTCTAAAACTTCGCCCTGTAACCATTTTCGTTGCCAAATTGCATAGTCTGTATATTGAATAGCTAATTTTGGTAATGCGGAAGGTTTACCTTGAGTGAAACATTCATAAAGTGCTGCTACTTCCCGCACTAATATATCCGTTGACCAACCATCACTAACAATATGGTGCATTGTCAACAGTAAAATGTATTCAGCTTCATTTAATTGCAACAAAGTACAGCATAAAAGTGGTTCAGATGCAAGATTAAAGGGTCGCTGAAATTCTGCATTTGCTACCCTTTGTACTTCTGCTTCACGTTCTACTAAAGCAATTTCTCTTAAATCTACTATTGGTAAAATTATAGAATGCTGTGGGACAATTTCTAAAACAGGTTGCCCATCTACAACGTTAAAATTAGTACGTAAAACTTCATGACGCTGGATAACTTCATTAAAACTATGTTCCAAAGCGTTTATATCTAGCTTACCTTTAAGTTTTAGGGTGGCAGTAATATTATAAAAGGGATTATTTGGCTCTAATTGATTTAAAATCCATAGGCGTTTCTGAGCAAAAGAAAGCTCTAACTTATCAGTATTTTTTCTTGGTGAAATTGTTTGTAATGGTGTATATTCGATATCTTCTTCTTCCAGTAATAACGCCAAAAGATCTAGTTTTTCAGCAGATAAATCCATTATGCTTTCACCTCTGTTACTGCATTGCGGTTTTGTAGTGCTTGTTTTGCTTCTTCCTCTGACATACCCTCAAGCTTTTTGAGGACTTGAGCCATTTTTTCTGTGATTCCTGGTTTGGCTTCTTTGGCAATAATTGTTTGTGCTAATTTCTCTACTGTTGGCGACTCAAATAAAGAACGCAAAGGTAATTCCATGCGGAAGGTTTCACGAATACGGGAGATAACTTGAGTTACTAATAGGGAATGTCCACCAATTTCAAAGAAATTATCATGTATACCGACTTTTTCAACACGCAGTATTTTTGCCCAGATTCTTGCTAAGATTTCCTCAACTGCGGTACGAGGTGCGACAAAAGAATCTTCTAGCTCTAAGTTGCTCTTAACTGCTGCTGGTAGTGCTTTACGGTCGATTTTGCCATTTGGTGTAAGTGGTAGAGTGTCAAGCTGCACAAAAGCTGAGGGGATCATGTAAACTGGCAGCTTGTCTTTTAAGAAGTTGCGAATTTCCGAGATTTGCAGAATGTCGTTAGAAACAATGTAAGCCACTAATCTTTTATCACCTGGGTTATCTTCTCTGATGATAACTACAGTTTTTTGAACTGTTGGATATTGGCTCAATATGGCTTCAATTTCTCCCATTTCAATGCGAAAACCACGAATTTTAACCTGGTTATCAATGCGGTCTAAAAACTCAAGATTTCCATCTGGAAGATAACGAACTAAGTCACCTGTTTTGTAAAGTCGTGCTTTTGATTCTGGGCTAAAAATATTGGCAATAAATTTTTCATCTGTTAAATCTGGACGGTTATGATAGCCTCTTGCTAAACCATCACCACCAATATAAAGTTCACCCATCACTCCTATGGGTACTGGTTGTAAATTGTCATTTAAAACATAAATTTGTGTGTTGTCAATGGGACGACCAATCAATACTTGCTGTTTGTTAATATCAATAATTTTGTAGAGAGTAGACCAAATAGTAGTTTCTGTTGGCCCATACATATTCCACACAGCAGCACATTTTTCTACTAAATGTTGCGCTAGTTGTTTGGGTAAACTTTCTCCACCACAGAGGATTTTCAAGTTTGGACTACCCTGCCACCCAGATTCTAAAAGTATCCGCCATGTTGCTGGTGTTGCTTGCATAACAGTAGCATTAGAGTTTACCAAACACTTTAATAATTGACTACCATCTGTGGCAATTTCACGGCTAGCTATGACTAACCGCGCACCAATAATTAGGGGAAGAAAAAGTTCTAAAACTGCTATATCAAAAGTAATTGTTGTGACAGATAATATTGTATCTTGGTCTGTTAGCCCTGGTTTTCCCAGCATAGAAATCAGAAAATTAACCACAGATCGATGAGGTATTTCTACACCTTTGGGTTTTCCTGTAGAGCCAGAAGTGTAAATTATATAAGCTAGGCTTTGAGTTATATTTCCATTAACTAAGTTTTCTTGAGACTGATGATAAATATTTTCCCATTCCTTGTCTAAGCAGAGAATTTGAGTTTGGTTTACTGGTAAAGCTGTTAATAAATTTTGTTGTGTTAATAAAATTGATACCTGAGCATCTGCCAATATATAAGTTAAGCGTTCTTGGGGATATGCTGGGTCTAATGGTAAGTAAGTACCGCCTGCTTTGAGGATAGCTAATAATCCCACTAGCATTTCTAAACCGCGTTCTAGAAAAATACCAACATTTACCCCAGTGCTAACACCTAAACTTGCTAAGTAGTGCGCTAGTTGATTGGCTTTTTGGTTTAATTGTCTGTAGGTTAATTGCAGACCTTCAAAAACTACCGCCACTGCATCTGGTGTTTTTTCTACCTGTTCTTCAAATAATTGATGGATGCACTTATCCTGGGGATAGTCAGCTTGAGTATTATTCCACTCCACTAGCAGTTGATGTTTCTCAACTTCTGTCAACATCGACAATGAAGCCAGAGGCTGATTAATATCTGCAATCATATTTTCTAGTAAAGCGGCTAGATGCGCCAGCATCCGGCTGATAGTATCTGAATGAAAACCTTGGCGTAGCCCGCCGCAGGCATCGCAATCGTAAGATATTCTCAGTTCCAACTCAGAACTAGGGATAGCTGTTACTGTTAAAGGATAATTAGTATTGTCAACAGAACTAATAGACTGAATTTCTAAATCTTGCATCCCATTTTTTAATGCAGTGTCAATGGGATAATTTTCAAATACTAATATGCTTTCAAATAAAGGTAAACCTCGCGGGACTTCGCTCCAGCCTTGCACCTCTACCAGTGGGCTATATTCATATTGCCGAATTTCTGCCAGTTGTGATTGTAATTTTCTCAACCAAGACAACAAAGATTCTTCAGCATTAATTTTCACTCGTACAGGCAGGGTATTGATAAACATCCCCACCATAGACTCAGCGTTGACTAAATCTGCTGGACGACCGGAGACTGTTACACCATAAACTACATCTGTTTCTCTACTGTAGCGGCTTAAAAGTAAAGCGTAAGCTCCTTGGACAAAGGTGTTAAGTGTGAGTTGATTTTGTCTTGCTAAAGATTGTAGTGCTGCGGTGGTTGTTTGCGAAAGCTTGATTACTTGCTGATTGTATTTCTCTGGTTGCCTGAATGAGTCTTGAGTATTTAAATTAATTAAGGGTGTGGGTGCTGTAACTCCCTGTAATGACTGTTGCCAAAATTCCTTTGCTTTGTTTAAATCTTGTTGTTGCAACCAACCAATATAATCGCCAAAGGAAGTATCTAATATTAAAGGTAAATTTTTACCTTGGCAAAGTGATTGGTAAATTTCTACTACTTCTTTTAAGACTAAAGCTGTTGACCAACCATCTAAAATGAGATGATGCTTACTCCAAATAAAGTAATAGCAATCATCATTACAGCGAATTAAATGCAGCCGCATTAAGCATGGTTGTGTAAGGTCAAAATTGGAGGTGCGATCGCTCTCCAAAAATTCCTGCAATTTCTGCGACTGCTCATTTGGGTTAATATCTCGCCAATCGCGCTGTATTAATGATATTTTGACTTCTCGATGCACAACCTGTAAAGGTTTTTCGATATTTTCCCAATAAAAAGCTGTGCGTAAAACAGTATGGCGGTTGACTACTTCTTGCCAAGCTTGTTCAAAGGCTACAACATTAAAACTGCCCTTTAGCGAGTAACATAACTGGACAAAATAAACAGCCGATTCGGAAGCATATAAACTATGAAAGAGAATGCCCTGTTGTAGCGGTGATAGTTCATAAATATCTTGGATACTGTCAGCTTTCATGTTGTTATTTCTCACTCCCACGGTTAATTTTTGCCAGTAAAAATTCGAGGTCTTTTTGGCTTACTTTTGCTTTAGAGAAATCAGAAGGGGTATAACCTGCTGCATCAGTCGATTGACAATGGCTAATAATTTCCCGCAGTGCTTGGACAAAATTTTGAGCAATACTTGATACTGTTTCCTCTTTGTAAATTGCTGTGCTATAAGTCCAATTTAGTTGTAGACAGCCACCTGTCACAAACCCATTAATATCAAATAAATGACGGCGGCTTCCTAAAAGACTACGTGTTACACCACTCGATTCTGATGCTAATTTGAATAAAGAAGATTCTTGTAAAACTTGGTCAAATTGTCCTAAATAGTTGAAACAAACTTCTGCTTGGGGCATAGCAGCTAAATTTTTAGCAGTATGGTTGCTCAAATACTGCAACACACCATAATCAAAACCTCGATTTGGGATACTACGAAGCTGTTCTTTAATTGCTTTTAAAGTATCCCCAATTGTACCATTTTCTAAATTCAATAGGACTGGAAACACAGTAGTAAACCAACCGACTGTACGAGATAAATCAACGTCAGTAAAAATGTCTTCTCGTCCATGTCCTTCTAAGTTAACTAACAGTGTTTTTTCTCCTGTCCACTCTGCAAACGTTTTTGCTAATGCTGTTAACAAAACATCGTTTATTTGTGTATGGTACTTGGCTGGTACTTCTTGCAGCAGTGCTTGTGTCTCAGTTTCATTGACAAATACTGAAAGAGTTTTACTTGTAGCTACGGTATTTAATCCCCTTACATAATCTACTGGTAAAGGAGAAACTCGTTTTCTTAACTCAGAACACCAGAAATCTAACTGTGAGTGTAACGTGTTTGTGTTTGCATATTCCTGCAAACGTTCACTCCATTGTTTAAAAGAAGTTGTTTTGGCTGGTAATCGAATTGCTTGATGTTGCTGAAGTTGTTCTATAGCTGTTTGCAAATCTGACAATAAAATTCGCCAGGAAACGCCATCAATAGCCAAATGATGAATGATGATTAGTAAGCGGTTCTTTTGCTGAGAACCCAAATCGAATAACGCTAACCGAACCAGTAAACCATGTGATAAATCTAAACTTGCTTGCAATTCTGTCGCTTTGGTTTCAATCGCCGCTTTTTGTTGCTCTTGGGGTAGATGAGAAAAATCGAATTTGGTAAATGGAATTTCAGGTTCAACACCAGCATTAAACGATTCCCAACCATTAGCTGTGGGGCAAAAACATAAGCGAAGTGCGTCATGCTGCGCCAGTAAATGCTGTATTGCTTGCTGTAAGATATTAGGCTCGATATTTTGCTGTAATTCTAGCAATAACGATTGATTCCAATGATCTGGTTTTGGTAAGTTTTGAGCAAAGAAGCTGTGTTGAATTGGTGTGAGAGGTACAGTACCAATTACCAACCCTTGTTCTGATTCTGCCTTTGAAGTAGTATCTGCAACTAATGCTAGCTTCGCAATTGTTTGGTGTTCAAAAATTTGCTTGGGAGTGAGGCGTAAACCGACTTGATTTGCTTTGGCGATCGCCTGAATACTGATAATCGAATCTCCACCCAGTTCAAAGAAGTTATCGTGAATACTAACTTGCTCTAAGTTGAGTAGTTCTGCCCAAATTTTGGCTAAAGCAATTTCTACTGGAGTACGCGGTGCAACAAAAGCAGCTTGCAATTCTGATTTAACTGAATCTGGTGCTGGTAGAGATTTTTTGTCGATTTTTCCATTCGCTGTTAGCGGTAAAGCTTTCAAAAATACAAATTGTGAAGGCATCATATAATCAGGCAGCTTTTGCTGGATAAAATCGCGCAATTGGGCAGATTTTAAATGTTCTTGACCAACGATATAAGCTACAAGCTGCTTTTTTCCTGGATAAGCTTCTTTTGCAACTACAACTACTTCTCGTACTTGCGAATATTGACGAAGTACGGCTTCAATTTCTCCTAGTTCGATTCGATAGCCATGTAATTTTACTTGGTCATCAATTCGACCCAAAAATTCTAAGTTACCATCAGATTGATAGCGTCCTAAATCCCCAGTTTTATAGAGTCTTGCGTCAGGTTCACTACTGAATGGATTAGGAATAAATCGCTCGTTAGTTAGTTCTGGTTGATTTATATAACCTCTAGCTACATTATCACCACCTATATAGATTTCTCCTGTGACACCCAAGGGTACAGGTTGGCAATAGTTATCTAGTAAATAGATTTGGGTATTGGCTAAAGGACGACCGAGAGGAATTGTAGTTGATGGCGTATCAGTACAAATTTCTTCTACCGGATAGGTGAGTACACCAACGGTAGTTTCTGTTGGGCCGTAGTGGTTAAGAATTTTGCATTCTGGTGCTAATTCACGTACCCGCTTAATCAAATCCCAGGTTGCGGCTTCACCACCAAGAATGAGGCGCTGACGTGGTAGAAGTTTTTCGGCGTGAGAACTTGATAATAAAGCAGATAGGTGTGAAGGAACTATCTTTAAAGAGTCTATGGTATTGCGATCGCAATATTCGGCAAATGCAACTGGATCAGTAGCACATTCCTCTGCAATAATATGCAAGCATCCACCTGTACACAACGCTGAGAAAATTGCTGTGTTACCTAAGTCTGCGGTGAAGGTAGAAACAGTGGCAAAACTGGAAGCAACTGGTAATTCGAGTTTTTCTAATATACCGTTAACATAATTGACTATTTGTCGATGTTCAACTGCAACTCCTTTAGGTTTACCTGTTGAACCAGAGGTGTAGATTACATAAGCCAGGTTTTCTGGCGTAGCAGGCTTGAGAATGTTGTTTTGAGGCGCATCATTGATATCTGCATCAATACAAACTACCTGCGCCTGAAAATTCATTGTTTCCCCAAGGTGCTTTTGAGTTAACAACACAGATACTTGAGCATCTTGCAATCTGAAGGCTAATGCTGCTTCGGGTAAAGAAGGTTCCAGAGGTAAGTAGGCTGCACCTGCTTTGAGAATGCCAAGGATACCAACTATCATATCCAAGGAACGTTCAACGCAAAGTGCGACAACAGTTTCTGGTTTGACTCCTAATGATGCTAAATGATTAGCTAAGTTGTTAGCCTTGGCATTTAGTTCTTTATAAGTCAAATGTTGATTGCCAAAAACAACTGCAATATTATTTGGTGTGCTGTTAGCCTGTGCTTCAATCCAGTGATGAATGCACTGGTATGGAGAAGGAGCAGTTTTAGTATTGTTAAATTCGTCTACGAGTTGCTGGCGTTCTTGTGGGGAGAGGATTTCTAGTTGTGCGATTGCAATTTCTGGATTATTAATTGCACTGCTTAACAAAGTTTGAAATTGTGCCGCTAAACGTTCAATATCTTCTTGCTCAAATAAGTTAGCATCATAATATAATTCTGCTGTTAGTGAATCAGCTTGTTGCCAGCATAATAATTTCACCTTGAAGCGTTCAATACAGCTATAGATTTCTTGAATAGCGAAAGATACGCCAGTAGCAAAATATTTATTAGGTTGGGATACAAATTCAAAAGCGAAAGGTAAAAAAGATGATTCTTGGCTATCTTTAGTCTCAGTGAAAAAATCTTCCGCATTAAAAAGGTCTTGCCATTGAACAACTTTATTTAAGTGTTCATCTAACTGCTTTAATATATCAGAAAGTATATAACCTTCTTGTAGTTGAATATGGATTGGTAAATATTTAGCTAACAAACCAACTGCTGGCTGTAATTCTTGGTAATTTCTCCCATCACAACACCAAGCTAAAACAGCTTCAGATTTGTTATTCAAACGCCATAGGAGAATTTGCCAGCAAGCCATTAAAACTGTCGAGATATCTACAGTTTGTTTTTGTGCGATCGCTGCAATATTATTTGTGATAGCAGAATCAAAGTTAATCTTGATAACTTTAGGTTCAAATCCTGGCTTTTGATTAATTTTTTTTTCGTTTGGTAATTTATTGATAAGAGAATTAGACACTTTTTGATTGAGCCAATACTCTTTTGCTATTTCCAGTTCTTCTCCACTTAATAATTCATTTTGCCAAGCAGCAATATCTGCATATTGTAAAGGTGTATCTTCTAGCTTATATTCCTGCAAATAAGTATCATAAGTGACGCTAATATCATGCAAAAGATGATGCAGGGATATTCTATCTGCACAAATTGTTGAGATTACTACAAGTAAAAGGTATTGATTTTCAGATTTGTTAATTACATCAATCTGGCTAGTAAAACCTTCTTTTAAATCAAAATCTAATTTATTATAGTCTTGAAATAATGCATCTATATTTGTTTGTTGTGTTTCTGTATCTAAATTCTGCCAATCATAATAGTTAAATTTTATAGATATTTCCTCTCCAATCACTTGTAAAGGAACTGCCATTCCCGCCAATGTAGGAAAGCTAGTACGTAAAATTTCATATTTAGCCCAAACATTATGTATGGCTTTTTCTAAAATTGAATGTTCAATATTTCCCTCTACTAAAACTGCACACTGAACTCGATATGGCTGATGGTTCGTTTCTTGCTGTAATAACCATAAGCGTTTTTGCTGAGGTGAAATTTGAAAGCCTTCTATTGATAGAGCTTGCATAATTATTCGATGTACTTAAATATATTTTAATTATTGACCTATATAAGGTTCCGCCATACCTACCAAAACTTTTCTCGCGCCTATAAATGGCTTACGTCCATGAGCAGCTAGCATATTATCTAGCAGTAAAATATCCCCTTCTTGCCAAGAGAATGTTACTATTTCTTGCTCATAAATTTTTTGAATTTCTTCTAATACTGAAGATTCGATTTCTGAACCATCTCCATAATAAGCGTTACGTGGTAATTCCTCAGCATTTAGTATAGCAAGCAAAGATTGACGGACTTCTGCTTTTAAGCTTGAGATATGAAATAAATGCGCTTGATTAAACCAAATTGAATCACCAGTTTGAGGATGGGTAGCAACGGCTTGACAAACTTGGCTGGTTCTCAGTTTATTTCCGTCTAACCATGTAAAATCAATACCGACAGATTGACAATATGCTTCGACTTCTGCTTTATCGTTAGTTTGAAATACAGTTTCCCAAGATAAATCAATCCCTTGTCCGTAATTACGGACATACATAATCTTTTTTTGAATAAATTGCTCTTTGATTTTTGGATCTATTCGTTGAAATATTTTACGGCTATCAGCAATTGGTGTTTCTCCACCTTGCTCTGCTGCCTTTACACAAAAGAAGGCAATTTTCATTGGCCAATTAAGAGAATAGGCCATTTCGTTATGTAGAGGGATTGCTTGATCAGGCGGATATTCTGTTGATGTGTATATCTTACCATCAACTTGGCTACGCGGAGTAGAACGATAAGAATATTCGATTAATTCTCCGGCTACAGCCTGCATGAAATTAGCAAATTCGCTATGAGTATTAACTGGAAAATTGCGAAAAAGTAAACCTCCATATTGAATTAATTGTCTCTCTATCCAGTCACGGTTGTTACTTGCCCAATTGACTAAATTAACGCCATCCACAGCAGGTTGAATAACGAGAGGTAGCTGTTGTTCAGGTTCTAAAAAATTAGTTTTGACTAAGTTTTCTGAAGAGACTGTAATTGATTTTCTTTTGAATGTTCTTAGATTCATTTTTCTATATCTAATTATGGTTGATTTTTCCCAGTAATCGCCTTGCGTTCTACTTTGCCTAACTTCTGAATCCGGGCTTGTTGTAATTCTTGATGTTGGCGAACTTGTTGTTGTTTTTCTGTTTCATGCAATAGTTCTACTAGTTGGTCAAGTAGAATATCAGGTTGTTCCACAACAGTTGTTAGTAATGTTTCTAAAATAACTGCCATGCGTGCAATCGTAGTAGCATGAAATAAATCGCTTTTATACTCAAAGAAACCTTGCATTCCTTCTGGTGTTTCTGTTAATTGTAGCTTCAAATCATGACGAACTGTGCCACTATCACCTTCTAAAATGCTGAGATTTAGCCCTTCTATTTCTAGATTTGATTTAGGAGCATTTTGGAGAACAAACCATACTTGAAATAACGGTGAATGATTTAAAGTGCGTTCTAGTTGTAGTTCTGCTACTAACTTCTCAAATGGTAAATCTTGGTGTGCATAAGCTCCCAAAGCTGTTTCTCTTACCTGTTGCAATAACTCTTTAAAGCTGGGGTTATGAGAAAGATTAGTACGTAATACCAAAGTGTTGACAAAAAAGCCAATTAATCCTTCTAATTCGCTGCGGTTACGGTTAGCAATTGGAGAACCTACAAGGATATCTTTTTGCTCTGTATAATGGTAAAGCAAGATGTTGAAAGCTGCCAGCAGTGTCATAAATAAAGTGACACCTTCTTGTCGGCTAAGAGATTTGAGATTATTGGATAATGTAGAAGAAAGGGTGAAGTAATGTTTTTGTCCTAAAGAAGTTTGCAGTTGAGTACGCGGTTTATCTGTGGGTAATTCTAAGATTGTCTTCGCATTTTCTAACTGTTGCTTCCAATAAGTTAATTGGATATCAAGCCTTTCTCCTTGTAACCATTGCTGTTGCCATACTGCATAATCAGCATATTGAATTGGTAACTCTGGTAGCAGAGAAGGTTTGTTATTTGAAAATGCTTCATAAAGTGCTGAAACCTCACGGATAAACACTCCTCCTGACCAAGCATCAGAGATAATATGGTGTATTGTCACGAACAAGATGTGTTCTTCTGGAGTGAGGCGCAAAAGCACCAACCGTAATAACGGTGCTTGTGTCAAATCAAATGGCTGCTGGGCATTTTTTGCCTCTAACCTTTGCAATTCTTGTTCTCTTTCAATTGTTTCTAAATGCTGTAAATCTACGACTAATAGAGGTATTCTTAATTCGGAAATAATCTTCTGAATTGGTCGTCCCTCAACAGTTGCAAAGCACGTCCGTAAAACTTCATGTCGCCGGACAATTTCGTTAATGCTTTCTTCCAGTGCTGTTACATTCAGTGCCCCTTGTAGTTGCACTAAGTCAAAGCCATTGTAGGCTGTTGAGTCTGGGTCTAATTGATGGAGGAACCACAATCTTTGTTGAGAAAAAGACAGTGGCAATTCTTGATTTCGGTCAGCAGGTTCTACAGAAGGGACTAAATTTAATTCAGGTTTAGCCTTCATTGCCATCTCTATATTTTTGGCAAGTTCAGCTACTGTAGGTGATGCAAATAAGTAACGTAGCGGTATTTCTACCCCAAAAGCTTTTCGTACTTGGGAAATTACCTGAGTAGCTAATAAAGAATGCCCACCTAATTCAAAAAAGTTGTCGTGAATGCCTACTTGTTCTATTCCCAGGATTTTTACCCAAATTCCTGTCAGCATTTCCTCAATTGGGTTGCGTGAAGCAACAAAAGTTTGTTCTAGTTCAGGGCGGCTTTGTTCTGGTGCTGGTAATGCCCTACGGTCTACTTTGCCATTAGGTGTTAACGGTAAACTATCTAGCAGCACAAAGGCAGAAGGAATCATGTATTCTGGCAAGTGTTGCTGTAAATAACTTCGTAGTTCGTTAATAGAAGTTTTAGCTTTTTGATGAAAAACTATATAAGCTACAAGAGATTGATTTTCATGCACAAGAATAACGGTTTCCCGTACAGCAGGATGTTGACAAAATACTGTTTCAATCTCTCCTAATTCAATCCGAAAACCTCGAATTTTTACTTGATGGTCTATTCGCCCTAAATACTCAATATTGCCATCGAATAAATATCGAGCTAAATCTCCTGTTTTATAAAGGCGACTTTCTTGTTCTTCACTAAAAGGATTAGGAATGAATTTTTCATCTGTCAAATCTGGGCGATTTAAATATCCTCTAGCTACTCCAACCCCACCAATATGCAATTCTCCAGAAATGCCAATAGGTACTGGTTGTAAATGGGAATCTAACAAATAAATTTGGGTGTTGGCAATGGGGCGACCAATGGGTATAGAAGTACTGCCGGACTCTACCTGATACACCATAGACCAGATGGTTGTCTCTGTAGGCCCATACATATTCCAAATAGAGCGATTGCTTCTGAGTAGTTGATTCGCTAAGTCGCTAGACATTGCCTCTCCACCACAGAAAATTTTGAGTTGTTGATTGCCTTGCCAGCCTACTGCTAATAGCATTTGCCAAGTCGCAGGTGTTGCTTGCATGACAGTCACATCACTTTGCTCTAGTATTTTTAATAATTGGGTTGCATCCGAGGCAAATTCACGGCTTACCAACACAACCCTAGCTCCTACTATTAGTGGTAAATATAATTCCAGCCCTGCAATATCGAAGGAAATAGTGGTAACTGCCAGTAAAACATCTTCTTGCTTAATGCCAGGAATTTGGCTCATGGAGGTGAGGAAGTTAACAACTCCTCGATGGAAAATTTGTACTCCTTTTGGTTTTCCTGTAGAACCAGAGGTGTAAATGATGTAAGCCAAATTATCAGGTGTAATTTTGGTATTCGGGTTATCTTTGCTGTGTTGAGCTATGTTTTTCCAATCAGTATCTAAACAGACAACTTGACCTTGATATGTTGGCAGTTTGGTTAATATTTTTTGCTGTGTTAATAATAGTGGTGCTTGAGAATCTTCTAAAAGGAAAGCTAAACGCTCTAGAGGATAATTAGGATCTACTGGAACATAAGTTCCACCAGCTTTTAATATCCCCAACAGTCCCACTATCATTTCTATGGAGCGTTCTAGACAAATGCAAACGCGTTCCTCTGCTTTAACTCCTAATAGCTGTAAATAATGCGCTAATTGATTGGCGCGATTATTCAATTCTTTATATGTAACTTTTTCATCTGTAAAGACTACTGCTATAGCATCAGGTGTCTTTTCAACTTGTGCCTCAATTAAATGATGTAGGCATAGTTCAAGCTGGCTATGAGAAATTTCTAAAGTATTTTGATTAAATTCTACTAATAATTGATGTTGCTCAGTGGGTGTTAATAATGGCAATTTAGAAATAGAGCGATGTGCTTCGCCCCGCTGGAAGCTATCGCAATTAGCAACTATACTCTCTAATAAAGTATGAAAATGTCCCACCATCCTGTTAATGGTGTCAGCATGGAACAACTCGCTGTTATATTCCAAAAATCCGATTAGCCCTTGCTTGGTATCTTCCACATACAAAGTCAAATCAAACTTAGCAGTCCCGTTGTCTACCATTAAAGGAGCCAAGGTTAAATTCGGCAGTTGTAGGGCTAACATTGGCGCATCTTGGAAGACGAACATCACCTGAAACAGGGGAGTATGGCTTAATGTCCGTTCCGGTTGTAGTTCTTTAACTAGCTCCTCAAAGGGAAAATCTTGATGAGTGTAAGCAGCTAAGGCTGTGTCACGTAAACGTTTCACCAACTCTCTAAAACTTGGTTCTCCAGATAAATCACTTCGGAGAACTAAAGTGTTAACAAAGCATCCGAGCAAATTTTCAATTTCGCTGTGAGTACGGTTTGCAACGGGAGTTCCAACTAATAAATCTGTCTGTCCTGTATAACGGTAAAGCAAGGTTTTAAACGCTGCTAGCAATACCATGAACAGGGTAACGCCTTCCTGTTGACTGAAAGACTTAAGTGCATCTGCGATCGCCTGCGGTATTACAATAGTTGCACGCGCACCTTGGAAGCTTTGTTGTGCAGGGCGGGGATAATCTGTTGGTAAGTTGAGAATTGGCGGCGCATCTTTGAGTTGCTGCTTCCAGTATGTCAACTGATGCAATTTATCATTTAAATATTGTCTTTGCCACAGTGCAAAGTCTGCATACTGAATTGGTAATTCTAGCAATGTTGCTGGAATATCTTGGCAGAAGCCTTGATATAGTGCTGCTAACTCTCGAAAAAAGATTTGCCATGACCAACCATCAGAAATAATGTGATGCTTAGTAAGTAGCAGAATATGTTCTTGCTTACTCAGATGAATTAGCGTACCTCGAAACAGTGGCACTTGGCTCAAATCAAAAGGTTGACGAGCTTTTTCTGTGACAATTTGGTTTACTTTAGCTTCTGAGTATATTGGTAATTCTATAGTTGTTAGAGGAAATGCGAGGTTGGGAGCAATAACTTGTAAGGTTTGCTCATCTACAATCTGAAAACTAGTGCGGAGAATTTCATGTCTTTTAATAATTTCATTAATACTTTTTTCTAAAGCTAGAGTGTTGAGAACACCCGTAAGACGCAATAAACTAGATTCATTATATAAAGGTGTATCTGGTTGTAGCTGATGAAGCAGCCACAACCTCTCTTGAGTTAATGATAAATATAAAATATCTGATGCTGTTCTTTTAGTAATTGATGTTGATTTTTTAAATTGTAAGTTTTTTTCTTTTAGCCGCATTTCAAACAATGCTCTTTGTTCGGGAGATAAGGCGGCAATTCTTTCATTAATATCTTTCACAGCTAATCATCCAAATAAACTTAAAGTTGAATATTTACTTGTATCTTTTTTTATTTGATAGTTTTGCTGAAAGTCTGTTAGCTTCTTTAAGCTTGTCATAACTGTATCAAAATATAGACCAAAATCAACCAGACAAGCTATTTCATCTACACCAATTTCTTTAAGCTTTGCAATTGTTTGACGACAGCTTTCTGGCGTACCGATTAAAACTCTACCTTGTTGAAAATATCGCTCAAAAGCAAACTCTAAAAGCTGTTGTCGGTCTTCTTCGGTAAAATTTTCAGGATTAAATTGAAAGTTGATACGTTTAGCTAAGTTTTCAACTAAGCCAAAATGAGTTTTGAGATAATTGCAAAAAGGCTGTTTTACTTGTTGCTTAACTAATTGTTCATTATCTCCTATATAAGTATGCATCATCAAAGACACTTTGCAACTTTTTGGATCATGTCCATGTTGAGCCAAAGTACGACGATAAAGAGATATTTGTTGAGCTAAATCATCAATAGTGGCATACAACAAAGAGGTTAAAACATTAGTGCCTATTTTACCTGCACCAATAAATGTAGCGTCTGCTTGACAAGTAATCCAAATTGGTACTTGAGATTGTATCGGTCGAGGAAATGTTTTTATCTCAACTTTATTGCCTGAACCGTTAACAAACTCAATTGCTTCACCCTGCCAAAGTTTCTGCATAATTTCAATGTCACGCCACATAACTTCTTTACGTTCAGCATAATTTTCTGGACGTAATAGAAAATCATCGGCGTGCCAACCAGGTGCAAAACAAAGTCCAACTCTACCACCGGATAAGTTATCAACTACTGCCCATTCTTCAGCTACTCTGACAGGATGCTGTAATGGCATCACAATACTGCCTGATCTGAGTTGAATTTTATCTGTCACCATTGCTAAAGCTGCACTAATTACCGATGGATTGGGATACAAACCCCCGAAAGGATGAAAATGGCGTTCGGGAGTCCATACTGCTGAAAACCCATGTTTATCGGCTAGTTTAGCTGTTTCTATCAAGAGTTTATATTTTTCTGATTCGGTTGTTGAGCCATCGCCAGAAAAGTAGAGGATACTGAATTCCATATTTTTATGAAAGTTTCGTGCATAGATGCGGAGCGGCTTCCCGCAGGGTAGGAGCAGAGACGCAAAGAAGGAGATACAAAATTAAAATTGATTTAACTAACTGGCGATTTTTGGACTATTTGTCTTTGGAGTTCTTCAATGGATAGATTTTCCACTTCTGCTAATAGTTTTGTGATTTCATCAAGTTCTTCTGATTGTGGTTGTTTCTCGGCAATAACATTAGCTAATTCACTAACAGTTGGCGCATCAAAGAGAAGGGTACGTAGTGGTAATTCGACTTGAAAAGCTTCTCGGAGACGAGAAATAGTTTGGACTGCCAGTAAAGAATGTCCACCTAATTCAAAGAAGTTATCATGAATCCCTACTTTTTCAATTCCAATGAGTTCTTGCCAGATATTGGCAATAGTTTGTTCAATTTCATTGCTAGGAGCTACATAAGTATTTTCTTGCAGAGTTCGTGAATGTCTGCTGGCAGATACTTGATAAGAATTTACTGGCTTTTGAGCTAATGATAAAGATAAAGCTAATTGATTGAGTTGCTCAATTCCTACCTGTAAATCTTGCGTAGAAACTATAACTTGAGGTAAAGAGGTTGCCAAAATTCGGTTAAAGCAATCTGCTCCTTCTGCTGGCAGAATAGCATTTTTTAAACTTTCTTCACGCCAGTTTTTGATTTCATCAGGAACACTAGTATTAACTGCCATCCCAACTTGTCGCCAAGCGTCCCAGTTAATAGCAACTGTAAATCTGTTATTTGTTGCTGTATTCCAATGAGCAAAGGCATCTAAAAAGCTATTTGCAGCACAATAGTCTACCTGCCCAAATCCTCCTTGGATTGAACTTAATGATGAACAAAGAACTAAGAAGTCTAAATTGATGTGTTTGAGAACATTATTTAGAATTATTGTTCCTTGAATTTTAGGTGCAAAAACTTTTTCAGCAGTCTCTGGTATTTTTAGTTGAATCATCCCTGCACCAGCAATACCAGCAGTATGGATGACACCATTAATTGTACCAAAACGTTTTAAAGATTGCGCGATCGCACTCTGCATTTGTTCCTCATTAGTCACATCAGCAGCCAGTACCAATACTTCTGCACCGAATGCTTCTAATTGTTTGATTTTGTCGTTATCAGATGGGAAAGAACGTCCTAATAAAACGAGTTTGGCTTGTACAGTTTTAGCCAGATATTCAGCCAAAACTAAGCCAATACCTCCCATACCGCCTGTAATTAGGTATACTCCAGCTTTTTGCAACCGAATTTTATCTTCGGTAGCCGCTTCTAATGCAACAGGCTCAAATGTTTGTACCCACCGGTAATTATTCCGATAGGCAATTATTGAATCTTCTGATTCTGATGTTAATTCTGCCAATAGCTGCTCTAGAATATCTTCGCTTGTTGATGTAGGTAGTAAAACATCAACCAGACGACAACTGATGTTCTGATATTCTTGAGGAATTACTTTACACGCACCTATTATAGTTGTTTTTTCAGGATATAATTCTTCATTTCCTCCTATGTCATACAGATGATTAGCAATAACACAAAGTTGAAGCGCATCACTTATCTGTTGTTGTCCAATCGCTTGTGCTAGGTAAACAAGACTGTAGAAACCTAAATTTTGGGTTGTTTCCCAAGATAAAGTTTGTGGGGTAAGACTCCATAAGTGGGTAATTGTATTGGGAGTTTTTTCTTGTTTCCGTAACTGTTGTAGTAAGTTTTGATAATCATCCGCTTCAGCCGGATTGATAGCGTATGTATTGGTATCAAGTTGAGCAAATTTTTCTCCTACTTTGACAGTAATTACATCTTGCCCAAGTTGTTGTAATCGTTGAGCAAGTTGTAAACCTACGCCATATTCATCTACAAAAATTAGAGAATAATCAGAGGTAATATCTTTTGTTTTGACGAGGGGAACTCGTTTCCAAGAAGGAATATAAAACCAGTTACTAATGTTAGGTTTTTTACCCTGCTTGCTTTCAATATCAGATACTTGAGTTTGTATTTCTGGCTCAATCCAATAACGCTGACGTTCAAACGGATAAGTCGGTAAAGGTACGCGGTAACGCTGTTCATGGGTATAAAAACCAGACCAATTTATCTCAACTCCTGCTAGCCAAAGCCGTCCTAAAATGTTAAGTAAGAAATTAACATCTGATTTTTCATCTTGGGGATGACGTAAGGAAGGTAATACAACTTGTCCGGCTGCTTGTTGGGTGTGTTGTTTGACAAGAGTACATAAAGTTCTTCCTGGCCCTACTTCTAAGAGTATGCGATCGCCTGGGGCGCAGCGTAGCTGTTCGCTTTCTTGCAGCAAAACTGATAAACCATCTGAAAACTGTACTGTTTGACGTAAATGCTGCGCCCAATAATCTAGAGATGTTGCTTCATGTGCTGAAATCCAAGTACCCGTCAAATTAGAAATAAAGGGAATTTGAGGAGGATTAAGTTTGACTTTTTTCAGTTCCGCTATGAATGGTTCTAACATCGGTTCCATCATTTGGGAGTGAAAAGCATGAGAAGTATGCAAACTGCGACACTCTATGCCCTTGGCTGTCAGCTTTTCAGCAATCTTTTCTACTGCATCATAGCTTCCAGAAACCACACACAAAGAAGGTGCATTACTAGCGGCTAAAGCTAAATCTTCATTAAGGAAAGTTTTAACCTCTGCTGCTGATGCAGAAACAGAAAGCATTGCACCGGTGGGCATCTGGTGCATCAGTCGCCCACGTACAGCAACCAAAGTTAACGCATCTTCCAACGACATTACACCAGCAAGACAAGCGGCTACATATTCCCCTATACTGTGGCCAATCATCGCTTGCGGTGAGATACCCCAAGACATCCACAGTTGAGCCAAAGCATACTCAATTACAAATAATGCTGGTTGTGCTAAGGATGTCTGCTTGAGTTGTTCTGTTACTTCTTTTTCAGACTCGTGTGGATAAATAACTGAACGTAAATCTAACCCTAAATGCGGTTTGAGTAGCAAACAACAACGATCCACCTGTTCCCGGAATCTAGGCTCAGTCTGGTAAAGTTCTTTACCCATTCCCACATACTGAGCGCCTTGCCCAGGAAACATGAAGGTAATAGAGCGTTGAGTTGGTTCCTGAAAGTGAGTTAATACTTGTTGGGGATCTACAGTTTCTAAGGCGTTTATTGCTTCTTGAGTACTTTGACAAACCACAACACGGCGATAATCAAATACCCCACGCCCTACTTGCAATGTGTAAGCTACATCTGCCAAATTCAACTCAGGATGCTGTCTGAGGTGTTGAGCAAAATTCTTAGTCGCAGTTTCTAAAGCCGAATCAGTTTTCGCTGAAAGTACTAACAACTGATAATCTCTCTTTTGCTTCTCCACTCTCGTCACAGAAGGAGCTTCTTCTAGAATGACATGAGCATTAGTCCCACCAATACCTAGAGAACTAACTCCAGCACGACGTGGTGTAGAAGTTGCACTCCATTCAGTCAGCTTCGTATTGACGTAGAAAGGACTATTAGCAAAATCAATTTCTGGATTGGGTTGTTCAAAATTTAGGCTGGGAGGAATCAACTTATGTTGCAAAGCCAAAGCGGTTTTAATTAAACCTGTCACACCAGCAGCAGCGTCTAGATGTCCAATATTTGTTTTAACAGAACCAATCGCACAGAAACCTTTTTTCTCAGTTTCAGCCCGAAAAACATTTGTCAACGCAGCGATTTCTATAGGATCCCCTAAAGCTGTTCCTGTTCCATGAGTTTCGATATAGGTGATTGTTTCAGGTTCAATATCAGCCAGGGCTATTGCTTCTGCGATCGCTTCTGCTTGTCCGTTAACACTAGGCGCTGTATAGCCCACTTTACCGGAACCATCGTTATTGATGGCACTACCTTTAATTACAGCATAGATATGATCACCATCTGCAATCGCATCTGATAACCGCTTTAACAACACCACTCCTACACCGTTACCAATAATTGTCCCTTTTGCTTTGGCATCAAAGGCGCGACAATGACCATCAGGTGATAGAATTCCCCCTTCTTGATGTAAATACCCTGTTTTTTGCGGTACACGAATCGAAGCCCCACCAGCCAAAGCCATATCGCATTGATAATTTAGTAAGCTTTGGCAAGCTAAAGCAGTTGCTACTAAAGAAGTAGAACAAGCCGTTTGTATTGTGAGACTCGGCCCAGTCAGATTTAACTTGTAGGAAACGCGAGTAGATAAAAAATCTTTATCAATACCAATTAGCTTTTGAAAACTATGTGCTGAACCAATTTGGTCATGATTTAAGTTAAAAGTTAAATAATTATTTAAACTAGCGCCTGCATAAACCCCAATTCGACTGTCACATCTTTGAGCGTCATAACCAGCATTTTCCAACGCTTCCCAAGCACATTCTAAAAATAAACGATGTTGCGGATCAGTCATCTCTGCTTCTTTAGGATTCAAGCCAAAGAAACCAGCATCAAATAAATCTATATCTTTTAAGACAGCACCCGCTTTTATATAGTTAGGATTCTTGAGTAATGATGGATCTACTCCAGCAGCAATTAATTCTTTATCACTGAATTGAGAAATTGCCTCAACTCCATCACATAAATTTTCCCAAAACTCCGTAATATTTTTGGTTCCAGGGAAACGCCCAGCCAAGCCGATAATGGCAATACTTTCCATAACTAACTGCAATTACCTTTTAAATTAATTTAGATTCTTCCGTTGTTTCATTAATACTTGATTGCGTTGATTCAGAGCTTCTCTTTGTTTACCCACTCTTTCGCGCATTTTCTCTAAATTTGTTGTTGCCAATAAGGATTTTTGGCTTAAATGTTCTGCCAGTGACTTAATAGTTGGATTCTGAAAAATTTCTACAACTGATAAATCTCGATGCAAAATCTCTCGTAATTTGTTGTTTACCTGCACAATCAGTAAAGAATGCCCACCAAGGTCAAAAAAATTATCATGAATACCTACTTTTTCTAGCTGTAGTACCTGCTTCCAAACCTTAGCTATTGATTTTTCTATTTCAGATTTAGGAGCCTGATAATTAACTGATAAATCTGGATTCTCCGGTACAGGTAAAGCATGACGATCAACTTTGCCGTTAGGAGTTAAAGGTAACACTTCTAACATTACAAAAGCGGCAGGAACCATATATTCAGGTAGTTTTCCCTTGAGAAAATGCCGTAATTCATTTACTGAAATTTCCGCTTTTTGCTCAGGAACTACGTAAGCAGCTAGACGACGTTCATTTACAATATCTTCTCTAAGAATAACTACTGTTTCTCTTAGTTTTGGATGTTGTGCTAAGGCTGCTTCTATTTCTCCTAGTTCAATCCGGAAACCACGAATTTTAACTTGGTGGTCAATTCTGCCCAGATATTCAATATTACCATCACAGTGATAACGTGCTAAATCTCCTGTTTTGTAAAGGCTTTTTTCTGGGTCAAAAGGACTGATAATAAACTTTTCACGAGTCAATTCAGGTCTATTTAAGTAGCCTCTTGCTACACCTGCACCACCTATATAAAGTTCTCCTATTACGCCAATAGGAACTGGTTGCAAATGCTTATCTAAAATATAAAGTTGAGTATTGGCTATGGGACGGCCAATCAGAATTTTGCCTGATAAGGAGGTTTGATTGTCTACTTCGTAAACACAACATCCCACCACGGTTTCTGTAGGGCCATATTCATTTATCAGTCTGGTACTAGGTGCATGATTCCGCCAGAAATCAATGTGATTGGCTGATAAAGCTTCTCCTCCGATAATTAAGGCTCTCGTTTGATTCTCTAATTGCTCAGTCGGTAATAATTGACTGAGAATATCCAAATGCGCTGGAGTTATCTTGACAAGACTAAAATTCTTCTGAGAACATAATACGCTTTTGAGAGCATCTATTTCTGCTTGTTCTGGCAAGAGTAATACTTGTTTCCCTACTAATAAGGGAGAAAATAAGCTGGTAATAGTTGCATCAAATCCAATTGAAGAGTTAACCGGAGCGCCAGATCCCTCTGCTACTGCGTAAGTTTTGGTACACCAACTCAAATAATTGACTAGCCCTTGATGGATAATGAGTGTTCCCTTGGGTTTACCAGTAGAGCCAGAAGTATATATTACATACACTAGGTTTTCTGGCTGAACTTTACTCACACAATTATCTTGACTCTCATGAGCGATCGCCCCCCAATCAACATCCAAGCATACAACACTTCCATGATGCTGAGGAAGCCTTTCTATTAATCGTTTTTGAGTAAGTAGTACGGACACTTGCGAATCTGACAACATAAATGCCAATCGCTCTTGTGGATATGTCGGATCTATTGGTACGTAAGCTCCGCCTGCTTTCAGAATTCCTAGCAGCCCAACTATCATATCTATAGAACGCTCTAAACATAAACCCACCAACTTTTCTGGTTCTACACCTAATTTTTGTAAGTAGTGTGCTAATTGATTGGCACGGGTATTTAACTCTCTATAGGTTAGCTGCTGATTTCCAAAGACTACTGCTACAGCATCAGGGTTTCGCTTTACTTGCTCTTCAAAAAGTTGATGGATACACTTGTCTTGAGGATATTCAGTTTTAGTATTGTTCCACTCTATTAGCAACTGGTGTTGCTCTTGCTCTGTCAGTAGGTGCAACTGAGAAATTTTTTGCTGTGGTTTTGCAACTATACTCTCCAGCAAAGTTTGGAAATGCGCCAATAGGCGGTTAATTGTGTCTGGATTGAATATGTCAGTACTGTACTCTATAAATCCTGTTAATCCTTCTTCGCTATCGATCATCGATAAGCAAATATCAAACTTGGCTGTTCCTGTCTCAAGTTCCTCAGTTTTCCAGATGCTGTTTGCCGCAGGATTATGAAGCACAAACATCACCTGGAACAATGGGTTATAGCTTAAATCTCGATTTGGTTGTAATGCTTCTACTAGCTTCTCAAAGGGTAAATCTTGATGAGTATAAGCATCAATTCCTACCTTTCGCACTCGTCCCAACAATTCTGTAAATGTGGGATTTCCTTCTAAATTAGTACGCAACACTAAAGTATTGACAAAACAACCAATTAACTGATCTAGTTCAGCACGGTTGCGGTTAGCTATGGGTGAACCAACAAGAATGTCTTCTTGACCTGTGTAGCGGTAAAGCAAAGTCTGAAACGCTGCTAACAAGGTCATAAATAAAGTAACACCTTCCCGTTGACTTAACTGTTTGATGGACTCAGTTAAAGCTTTGGAAAATACAAACTTTTGCTGCTTTCCCCTAAAAGTCTGTATTGGCGGTCTGGGACGAGCAGTAGGTAGTTGCAGTACAGGCAGATTTCCGCCTAACTGCTGCTTCCAATAAGCTAAATGCTTGTCTATAACTTCACCTTGCAACCAATTTCGTTGCCAATACACAAAATCTGTGTACTGTAAAGGAAGCTGAGGTAGTTGAGAGAGTCTACCAGCAGAAAGAGCTTGATAAATTGCAGATAATTCTTGAACTAGTATCTTGATTGACCAACCATCGCCAACCAAATGATGCAATGTCAAAATTAATATTGATTGTTCTGCTTGCAAGTGCAGCAGTTTTGCCCGCAATAAAGGTGCTTGTCCTAAGTCAAAAGATGACTGAGCATCTTGCAAGGATAACTTTTGTAGTTCAGTCTGTTGTTGTTCGTCAGTTAAATGACGCAAATCAATTTCTGGTAAACTGAATGCGATCGCGGAGCGTGCGTTAAGCGCGATCGCATCTGCAACTTTTTGAATCGGTTCACCATTCACCACCTCAAAGCTGGTTCGTAAGATGTCGTGTCTTTGAATAATTTCGCTGAGGCTGCGAACCAACGCAGGCACATTCAACTTTCCTGTCAGATGAATAGCTACAGGAATATTATATGTAGCTGTCCCAGGTTGCAGTTGATTGATAAACCACAACTGCTGTTGAGTAAAGGTCAGTGGATGTTGGCTAGTGGCTGTCTCTACTTTAGAGATGGGCAGATACACACTAGTCAAATTCCTATTAACTTGGTCTAATATTTGGGTTGTTAACTCAGCAATACCAGCACCATCAAAGAAGTCGGCTACAGATATAGTTACCCCAAAATCAACCTCAATCAGGTTTTTTAATTCAAAAACTTTCAGGGAGTCTAGACCCAAACTACTCAAAGGTTGCTCTAGCGCTATCTGAGAAGGTGTTACCTTTAGAACTCGTGCTACTAGCTTTTGTAAATAAGAGTTTAATAACTGCTGTCGTTGTTCTGCTTCTACTGCAAGTAATTCTGTGCGTGTCAGACAATCTTCTGCTTGCGTTGTCTGGGTAATTTCTAAGATACTACTACCAACAACCTCTAATGTACCTGCCAAAAATCCGGCTTTGCTAGCTCGACGCTGAATTTTACCACTAGAAGTTTTGGGAATCGTGCCGGCTTTGATTAAAACAACTGCATAAACTTGTACTTCATGTTCTTCTGTAATTGCTTGGCGAATAGCGGCAGTAACTTCATCTATATTAGGTTTGGCACGAAACTCTAATTCTTGTACAACTACGAGACGTTCTTCTTTTTCTACCTCTACAGCAAAGGCTGCAACACTTCCTGAACGTAATGCGTTATGGCTGCGTTCTGCGGTTAGTTCAATGTCTTGTGGGTAGAGATTACGTCCCCTGATGATAATTAAATCTTTAACTCGTCCGGTAATAAAGAGTTCGCCATTGTGCAGAAAGCCTAAATCTCCAGTCCGTAAAAATGGCCCTGACGCTCGGTTAACTCCCGTATCTTGGAGGTAAGCGTGGAAAGTTTGCTCTGTTTCTTCTGGTCGGTTCCAGTAACCATGACCAATACTCGGGCCTGACACCCAGATTTCCCCAACTTCATCGGGATCACAGCGAGTTAAGGTTTCTGGATTAGCAATTACAATATGCTGTTGTGGTACAACTTGACCACAACTAACTAATGCTGTTGAATTTTCTTCATTGGTAGCTGCATCAACTATATGATTGCTTTCTAAAGCAGTTTTTTGTAAAGTTTTCGTTGTTACTAAAGCATTTTTGCCACTACCAGATACCATCAATGTAGCTTCTGCCATGCCATAGCATGGGTAAAAGGCTTCTGGACGAAAACCACACTCAGCGAAGGTAGCTGCAAACCTCTCTAGAGTCTCCTGACGAATTGGTTCAGCGCCATTAAAAGCAACGCTCCAACTGCTTAAATCTAGGGTTGAGCGTTGTTCGGAGGTAATTTTTTCAATACAAAGTTCGTAAGCAAAGTTGGGAGCGCCACTAGTAGTCCCTCTATAACGAGAAATTGCTTCTAACCATCGATAGGGACGTTGAAGGAAAACAGCTGGCGGCATCATGATACAAGGAAATCCGCCATATAAAGGTTGTAGTACACCGCCAATCAGACCCATATCATGATAAATAGGCAGCCAGGTGACAAATTTACTACTGGAAGAATGTTCCATATATTGACGAGTCACGACAGCATTATGTAGCAGGTTGCCATGACTGAGCATTACACCTTTGGGTGTGCCGGTAGAACCAGAAGTATATTGCAGAAACGCCAGTGTGTCTGTATTGATCGGAGGCTCTTGCCAACCCTCTTCTATATCAGGAGCGAGGTTATTAGTGGCTAGCCAATGAATATTATCTATATCAAATTTATCGGCAAACAAAGATTGCACCTGAGACACAATGGCGGCTGTCGTCAAGATTATTGCCGCTTGTGAATCTTCTAGAATCGCTAAAATTCTGGGGGTGTTGCGTTGGTTGCGTGGTGGATAGGCCGGAACCGCTACAACGCCTGCATACAGACACCCGAAAAAGGCGGCAAGATATTCTAAACCTGGGGGATAAAGTAGTAACGCACGCTCTCCACTTAAACCTAAGCTTTGCAGTTGAGATGCGATCGCTCGGCTACTTCTATCTAGCTCTTGATAAGTGAGGCGATCGCTTTCTGTTTCCCCATCGGCTAAGAATGTGTAACTCAGTTGTTTAGCCTGTTGGCTACTCCTATAACGTAAAAGTTCAACAAGAGTAGAAAATTCGCAAATGCCTTCAAAGGCATTACTGCTCTGAGTATTCTGATGTTCAGGCATTTAGATGCACACCTAATTCTGGAATGTAACTGTCATACGTGGTTTAGCTGAAAACTGTACTAGCGGCTAACTTCTAGGCTTCTTGAGCAAATCAGATTCGCGTACAGTCTTGGGTAATGGGTAGTTTAGCGATCGTTAGAGTTCATAAATAAGAATCTTACACACAGTCTTGCAATTTATTCTCAATATTATTCATATCACATTAACGCAAATGATTCTCTTTTAATTTTTATTTTTGCTGAATCCTATTAAATTTTTACGCTAGTCACCCCTTCTTTTTAGAAAAAGATAATTCTTAAGATAGATGTCTTATACTTGCTGTTGATCAGTAAATTGCTTTCCAGCCATAGACATGGCACTACAAGATCCATGAAAACTCTAAATTTTCCCTAAAATTATTAAGGGAAGCATCTTGTCTTAATTACTTGCTAAATACTGGTATAGTAAACTACATAAACTAGAAGTCCATATAACTAGGATAACTTGTCGAGATTTATTGACATAAGTATGCAAAAAATATGTATCTTTTAACTGATTTTTGATAATGTAATAGTCTAATCTTGATAAGACTAGTGCTAATAAATTTTAGTAAGCATCTAGAAAATCAATTATATCAAGGTATTAACAGCTTATTAACCGTGTGTGAGGAAATAGATGAAACCAGTGCTGTTATTTAAAAGCTTGTTACTTACAGGCTCATTTGCTTTATTGTTAGCAACTCCCGCTTGGAGTGAAGAAGTACAACTTCCTAAAAAACAGCAAGAAACAACTTCTAATGATCAAGAGGCGATTTCTAAAAAAACTACAACTCAACGCTATAGCCTTGTAAAAAAGACATTACACCACAGAATCAAAAGTACTCAAAAGCTAGTTCAAGCACCAGAAATTATCCAAGTTACCGGGGTCAAAGTTAACTCAGTCGCTAAACAACTGGAGATAATTTTAGAAACCGCTCAAGGAAATCAGCTGCAACCTTTGAGTAAAAGCGAGGGAAATAATTTTATTGCAGATATTCCCAATGCTCAATTGCGTCTATCTACTGGTGGTGCATTTAGTCAAGAAAAACCGTTTACAGGAATTACAGCAATCACTGTGACGAACCTGGATGCGAATACGATCCGGGTGACAGTGATCGGTGAAACTGGTGCGCCAACAGTCGAGTTGTTTGATGGTGATGAGGGCTTAATTTTTGGGGTGACAACAACAGCATCCACTACTAGCCAGGCTCCGCCAGCACAACAACCTCCTACTGAGACACCACAAACACCACAGACACCAACAACTGAAACGCCTTCAGAACAAGCCACAGATCAGACACCTGAGAATGAAGAACCAATTGAATTGGTTGTGACAGGTGAACAAGATGCATATCGGGCACCAGAAGCATCAGGGGCCACTAGAACCGATACCCCAATTCGTGATATTCCCCAGTCGATTCAGGTAATTCCTAGACAAGTTCTAAAAGACCAACAAGTTATTAGGCTGACAGACGCAATTCGTAACGTTAGTGGTGCTGTAGAAGGCGACAGTTTTGCAGGGACAATTGACAATTTTAATATTAGGGGTTTTAATTTTACTTCTACTTTCCGAGATGGTTTTAGAGAAGCTGGCGGTACATTGCGAGAACTTGCCAATATCGAACAAATAGAAGTCATCAAAGGGCCAGCTTCTGTGTTATATGGAAATGCTGAACCAGGAGGAATCATTAATTTAGTCACGAAAAGACCTTTAAGTACGCCCTATTATTCAGCTGATTTCTCTGTAGGTAGCTTTAACTACTATCGTCCCACTATTGATTTATCTGGCCCTCTCGATCCAGACAAAACATTATTGTATCGACTGAATATTGCTTATGAAAATGCTGGTAGTTTTCGAGATTTTGGCAATAGTGAGCGATTTTTCTTTGGCCCCACATTTGATTGGAAAATTAGCGATCGCACTAACTTACTATTTGATGTAAGCTATGTTAACGATGAGCGGACATTTGATCAGGGCTTGGTTGCTTTTGGTCGAGGAATTGCTGATATTCCCACTAGCAGATTTTTAGGTGAACCAGGAGATAGGCGCGAAGTAGAAGAGGTAAATGTTGGCTATCGTCTGGAGCATCGTTTCAATGAAAATTTAACACTCCGAAATGCATTTCGATACACTTCAAATGATAGCTTTGATTACCGCGCTCAACCTTTAAACCTCGATGAGGGAACTGGTGAATTATCGCGTAACTTTCGATCCAACGATGACTACACTGAAAGGTACTCTTTACAAACAGATGTTGTTAGTAAATTCACGACGGGTTCAATCCAACACACACTTTTAGTTGGACTTGATCTCGCCAGAGAAAAGAGTGATGGTTCACAGAGGCGATTTGAAGGATTAACTCCATCTATAGACATCTTTAACCCAGTTTACAACCTTATCTCAAGGCCAGGTCTTTCAGAACTCACAAATGCAGTTAGAGATGGTAACTCCAAAACAGAGACATTGGGCATTTATTTGCAAGACCAGATAGCATTTTCAGACAATTTTAAGCTGCTGATAGGTGGGCGTTTTGATACTGTAGATCAAAACCAGTTCGATAGACTATCAAATACCCCTAGTAGTCAGTATGATGAAGCCTTCACTCCGCGAATTGGTATTGTATATCAGCCAATTGAACCAATTTCACTCTATGCCAGTTATAGTCGCTCGTTTGCACCAAATTCTGCTCAACGTGCTGATAACACATTTTTGGAATCTGAACGCGGTACTCAATATGAAGTGGGTGTCAAAGTAGATTTAAATGATAAAGTTTCAGCAACTTTAGCAGCTTACGAAATTACCAAAACTAATATTGCTTCGCCAGATCCAAATAACCCTGATATCTTTAGCATTCCAATTGGGGAACAGAGAAGCCGAGGGATTGAACTAGATATATCTGGTGAAATACTACCTGGATGGAATATTATTGCTGCTTACGGTTATACAGATGCTGAAGTTACACAAAGTAGTGATTTACCTGGTGCTTTGAGAGTTGGTTCTAGAATTCCTAAAGTACCGGAACACAAAGCTAGTTTATGGACAACTTATCAATTTCTCCAAGGTAATTTGCAAGGTTTAGGTTTCGGTTTAGGGCTATTTTACCTTTCAGATAGAATAGGTGGTGATATTCCTACTAATCTAGCTGACGATACTTTCACATTACCTAGCTATCTGCGAACTGATGCCGCAGTTTATTACAAGCGTGATAACTGGAGAGCCGCCATCAATATCGAAAACCTGTTTGGCACGAGGTATTTTGAGTCATTCAACTTTGGCAGAAATACAGTGATTCCAGGCGCACCGTTTACTGTGATAGGGACAATTTCGTTTGAACTTTAGTTAACACTATGGGAGCCACTACGTTTGTCGCCATATTTATAGACGCGTAGAGGCTTTCTATTGCTTCATTCACAGTGTGAAGATAGAAGGAGGCCAAAGTATGAAAATCAAGCGCCCTATCAAACTGGTTTTACTAGGAATTGTTACTATTGCTTTACTTTGGGTAAGCCATATCTATCTTTTCCCAAATCAACAAGTTCAAGGTGACAATAACTCAGCTAGTTCTCAATTACCAGTAGCTACACGCGTAGTCAAACACACTTTGGGTGAAACAAGAATCCCTATCAAGCCACAGCGAATTATTGTATTAAATGATGTTGGTCTTTTAGATCCCGTGCTATCTCTTGGTGTCAAACCAATTGGTACAGTAAGTTTTTTTCCACAGTACGACTTTTTATTCCGTGGTGTAACTAATGAAGAAGCGGCTGGTATTGAGATAGTTGGTGATGGTAATCAGCCTAATTTGGAAAGAGTTATTTTGCTCAAACCCGATTTAATTTTGATGCGTGAATACCAGAAAAGTTTCTATAAACAATTATCAGCGATCGCACCTACAGTTGTCGTAGATTTGCCAGGTTTAAATTATTCTTTTAAAGAAAATCTCCGCTTTATTGCTCAAGTATTAGGTGAGAGTGAAAAGGCAGAACAAGTCATCGCTCAATACTACGAACGAGTTAAGAAGTTGCAAAATTTAATGGGTGAGCGCCTAAAAGAGATAGAAGTATCAGTGATTAATCTTTTTGGAGAAAGTCTCATCGCTACATATTCAGATAATGAAACTTATAATCAAGTTTTCCAAGACATTGGTATCAGACTCATACCTACACTAGTAAACCAAAAGGAAGATACTTTAGTATCGAGTATTGAGGTATTAAAAAATTACGATGCTGATATTCTATTTGTCATGAATGATACTCAAGAATTAACCCAATCCTTTTTTCAAAATCCTCTTTTAACTACGCTCAAAGCAGCAAAAAATAATCAAGTGTATGGAGTGCAAGTAGACAGATGGTGGACATTTGGCTTTTTTGGAGTCAATAAGCTACTTGATGACTTGTTTAAATATCTGGTTCAGTCATCATCTTTGTAAATATTCAACGCTCAGAATCCAGTTCAAGACGGATAGCTATGGTGAGTTCACAGCAATTGTTGTCTAAAATTGTAGGGTGCCTTAAAGCAGCGCGTAACGCACCTAAAAATATGGTGTGTTACGGCTAAATTAGACTTTCTCAAACCCTCAAATTCCTAAACAGCCGTAACACACCCTACTTAATATTTACTTTATAAATAACCTCTAAAAAACATAGTGCCCAAAATGAGAGATAATCTTAATAAAATTCAAACATATTGACTGTAGCTGTAAGATATTAATTGCTGATAACTATGACAATAGTTTTATATGACCAAGATTGGGAAGAAATATTAGACGAATATCAACAAAATCATCTGTGTGGTTCAAATCCCGATATTTATCAAAAATATATAGAAGCAAATACAAAATATTTTTATTGGCGGGAATTTTATATGCCGCTTCGCTCTGGTTTACATCTCAGAACTTATGAACTTAAACCTATAGATAATTTAATTGAAATTGCAGAGCATGGAAATGATACTAGCGTAACTTTAAGTTTTTTTATAAAAGGTAACTCTCAAACAATTTTACAAGGTCTAAATGATTCGGCAAATGAAATTGTAGGTAGTAATTATTTACAATCTTTACCAAATATTAAAGAAAGGGATAAGTATGTAGCAAATACGCAGGTTTTAAGAGTGCAAATTTGCCTTGAACCTGCAAAATTTTTTAGCGAGTTTGATGCTAATCAATTACAACAGCTTCCGCCTGAATTACAAATAGTGGCTGCTAATGGTGAAATACAACCTTATTATCGTCAGGGAATCACAACACCAGAAATGCAGATGGTTCTACAACAAATTTTAAATTGTCCTTTCCAAGGACTAATGAAACGGCTATATTTAGAAGCTAAGGCAATTGAGTTGATGACCTTTCAGTTTAGTCAATTTATAGAGACTAAATCATATTCTGATTCTAAACCATCTTTAAAAATTGATGATATTGACAGAATTCATCAAGCTAAAGAATTCATAATTCATAACTTCAAGAATCCACCTTCACTATTAGAATTATCCAGACAAGTAAAACTGAACGATTATAAGTTAAAGCAGGGTTTTCGCCAAGTTTTTGGAACAACAGTATTTGGTTATTTACACGATTATCGAATGCAGCAAGCATATATGCTGTTAACTAAAGAGAAAATGAAAGTTAAAGAAGCAGCACAAGCAGTTGGCTATGCTAGCCCTAGTTCGTTCAATTCTGCATTTAAGAAAAAATTTGGTGTCAACCCTAAAACATACCAAGTTAAAAAATACAAGGAATAAATTTTAAAATTTATCTGATCTCAGTTTCAGCAAAAAAATCCGTTTGGAAGAATAAAAAAATCCGTTTGGAACAATTTTTAGTCTTCAAATCTGCTTGGCGATCGCGGTACATTTATTGAGAAAGATTTTTACTTAATTTTTTTCGGTAAATTGCTCTGACTGGTGGGTGAGGAGAATGGTAAAGTTGCAACAACTGATTTGGATGGCGAGTTTGAGTTGGATTTTAGTTGCTATACCTGCAATTGGTGAGGAGATAACAAGCACTAGTACACAGAACAAAGCAGATAATCTTAACCCTACAAGTAAAGTTAAACCATTGCTAGCTCAATCACTAATTGTAATTCCAGATATCAAATTACAATCTACTGATAAAGGGCTTGATGTAATTTTAGAAACCAATCAAAGTGACAAGCTCCAACCGGTAGTAAAAAGTGAGGGCAACAATTACATTATAGATATACCCAACAGCCAATTGCGTCTATCTACTGGTGATACTTTTCGCCAAGAAAAACCAATTGCGGGAATTACGGAAATTACTGTTACAAACATAGATGCAAATACAATTCGCGTAACGCTGACGGGTGAAATTGGTGCGCCACAAGTTGAATTCTTTGACGGTGACGAGGGTTTAATTTTTGGGGTTGTACCAACTGTGACTACTACTCAAACACCAGCGCAACCAGAACAACAACCCAGTAGTGAAATTCAACCAGAACAACCATCAGCGCAAGAAGAACCAATCGAACTAGTGGTTACAGGTGAACAAGATGGATATCGTGTACCTAATGCCTCCTCTGCAACCAGAACTGACACTCCACTACGAGATATTCCTCAGACTATTCAAGTAGTTCCTGAAAAAGTCATTAGGGATCAAAAAGTCACCCGTTTAAGAGATGCGCTGCTTAATGTTGGTGGTGTAGTTCAAGATGGTGGGTTTGCTGGTACATCAGACCAAATTGGCATTCGGGGATTTTCAGGCGGAGGACTTTTTGGTGGAAATATTTTAGTTGATGGTTTTAAAGATGCAAGAGGTGGTATTAGAGAGACTGCAAACGTTGAACGCATAGAAGTCCTGAAAGGGCCAGCTTCTGTTTTATATGGTGGCGTTGAACCTGGAGGAGTGATTAACTTAGTTACAAAACAGCCTCTAAAAGACCCCTACTATAATGCTGAATTGTCACTAGGTAGTTTCTACACTTTTCGCCCTAGTATTGATTTTTCTGGCCCACTCAACCCCGATAGAACTCTGTCATATAGGCTAAATGCTGTTTATGAAAATTCAGATGGATTCCGTGATTTTAATCAAAATGTTCAACGATTTTTTGTTTCACCTAGTTTAAGATGGGAGCTGGGAAAAGCAACTAACTTAACGTTTCAATTCGACTATCTTAACGATGAACGTCCATTTGATCGAGGGTTTTTAGCTTTTGGTAATGGTATTCTTGATATTCCTTTGGAGCGTTTTTTAGGCGAACCAGATGATGTTAGAAGAGTTGAAGAAATAGGCTTCAGCTATCGATTAGAGCATAATTTCAATGAGAATTGGAAAATCCGTAATGCTTTTCGATATGCGAGTTCTGATACTTCTGATTATCGTGCTGAGCCTCTAGACTTCGATGAAACAACAGGTATTCTGTCACGGAACTTTAGATCCAATGATGACTATCAAGAAACTTATACCTTACAAACTGATTTAGTTGGTAAGTTTGCTACAGGCTCAATTAATCATACGCTCTTATTTGGGGTTGACTTAGTTAGAGCCACATCAGGGGGAACTCAGAAGCGATTACCAGCAGGACTTACACCAGATATTAATGTATTCAATCCAGTTTATAATCTCATACCCAGACCTGGTTTAGAAGAATTAACGGTAGTTGTACGTAATAACCAGGATACAAGCGATGGCCTAGGAGTTTTCTTGCAAGACCAAATCGCGTTCACAGATAATTTTAAATTAGTTGTGGGTGGACGATTGGATATTGTAGATCAAAATCGCAGAAGTTTCTTGGATGGTTCTGAATCCAATCAATACGATACAGCTTTCACCCCAAGGCTGGGTATTGTGTATCAACCTATTGAACCTATTTCTCTTTATGCTAGTTACAGCCAATCATTTCAACCGAATTCTGGTACAAGAACTGATGATTCATTCCTAGAGCCTGAACGGGGAACTCAGTACGAAGTTGGTGTAAAAGGTGAATTTTTGGATGGTAGATTAGCTGCTACTTTGGCAGCTTATCACATTACAAAATCAAACATTGCGACAACTGATCCAAATGATCCAGACTCCAGCATTCCTATAGGAGAACAACGCAACCAAGGTATTGAACTTAATGTTACAGGAGAAATTAGTCCTGGTTGGAATGTGATTGCATCTTATTCTTATATTGATGCCGAGATTACCGAAAATAATGATGGTTTGGCTGGAAATCGACCACCGAATGTCCCATTTAATACAGCAAGCTTATGGACAACTTATGAATTGCAGCGTGGTGATTTGCAAGGTTTAGGTTTTGGTGTAGGTTTATTTTATGTAGGCGATCGCCAAGGTGATACTGAGAATACCTATATCATCCCCAGCTATTTGAGAACAGACGCAGCAATCTACTATCAACGGGATAATTGGCGGGCTGGGATTAATATCCAAAATCTTTTTAATGAAAAATATTTTCAAGGAGCAAACTTTGGTAGAGTTGCCGTAGAACCCGGCGCACCATTAACGGTGATTGGTAGTTTTTCCGTGACATTTTAATTCTGAAGAAAATCAGATATGGGGTATGAGATTACATCATGAATGACAGTTATATCAAAATAAAAAGCCTGACTCGTCGGTGGCGATTTGGGATTGTCATATTTTGTACTTTACTGCTTGCAGTAGCTTGTCATCGTGATGGCTCTCTACCTGTTAATGATCAAAGCACAAATGCGGCGTGTCGTCAGATGGAACACGCTGCGGGAATCACCTGTATTCCAGAGAAATTTGAGAGACTGGTGACTCTAGATGATGGTGAAAATGCGATCGCACTAGGTATTAAACCTGTTGGTGCTGTGATCTCGGATTTTTCATCATATTGGCAGGATAAGCTAACAGGAGTAAAAAATATCGGGACAATTGGCGAACCTAACCTAGAAAGTATTCTCGTACTCAAACCAGATTTAATAGCTGGTTCTGACTATCAACAAGATATTTATCCTCTTACTTCAAAAATTGCTCCAACAGTTTTATGGAAATTTGAACACAGTGGTCAATGGAAAGAAGTATTTAAGAATATTAGTATGGTATTAGGTAAGAAAGAAGTTGGTCAAAAAGTAATGGCAGATTATTACCGTCGTCTTGCAGAATTTAAACAGAAAATGGGCAATAATCTGTCAAAAATTAAAGTTTCTGTAGTACGAGTTTATCCTAATAATATCAACCTATATTTACTTGATTCTTTCTGCGGGATAGTTTTGCAAGATGCTGGATTATCTCGCCCAGAATCTCAAAATTTCACGGCATCAGAGGCAAAAAAATTATTTGGTAATCAGATTCAAATGTCTATCGGTAATGAATTAATTGAAAAAGCAGATGGTGATGTTATATTTATATGGACGGGTGAAAATGATGCCAAAGGCAATCAAACAGCGCAAAAGAAATTAGAGCAGCTTAAATTAAGTCCTCTGTGGAAAAATTTAAAAGCTGTAAAAGAGAATAAAGTTTATTTAGTTCCGAGCTACTGGATTGGGAGTGGTATGTTAGCTGCCAACGCGATTATTGATGATTTATTTAAGTATCTAATTAACACACCTTGATTTATTCGGAAGTAGTCCGAACGTTGCCAATTTAGTGTTTTAACAATTGTTTAAATACTTTTTATAAAGTACCCAATTATGAAAGTTCATACTTTATTTGTTTGTAAATCGTGTAGTGCTGTTCTCGATCACGAAGAAGCAGACGATCGCGCCGAAGGAAATCAACTCTTACTGAAGCTGCTAGAGACTCAAAAAAATAATTCTGCTTACAGCACTCTCAATATAGAGCCTGTGGGATGTTTGTGGAGTTGCGTTAAAAAATATTCTTGTGCTGTCAGCTTTGTTTGTACACAAAAATATACATACCATTTTGTTGATCTAACGCAGGAAAGCATAACTGACTTGTTGCAATTCAGCCAGCTTTATCAAGAAAGCCAAGATGGGTATGTTTTACCGCCGAAACTACCTGGAACATTGCGATCGCATCTTTTAGTACGCATCCCTCCTACACCTGAGGCGATCGCTTAGTTGATATAGTCAAAAATTTAACTCTTGACCTTTGCTAATAATTTCATCTAACTTTCCTTGTGCTGCTATTTTACCTGCCTTTAGTAGAATGATTTGGTCGGCGCGACGTAAAACAGAACGCCGATGGGAAACCACAAGACAAGTTGGTATCCAATTTTCTTCTTCACTTGTATTATTAAATATCCGCGACCATAAAGCTAATTCTGTTTCTACATCCAAAGCACTAGAAAGGTCATCAAAAACCAGCAATTCTGGTTTGCGAACAAACATTCGAGCAGCTGCTAAACGTTGTAATTGTCCACCAGATAGTCTAACTCCTTTTGCTCCTACTAAAGTTTCCATTTTTTCGTTCATGGCAGCTAAATCTTGTTCAAACACAGACATTTTTAACGCCTTTTCGATTTCAGCATCATCTTTGTCTAAACCCAGTAAAATATTTTCTCTGAGGGTATAACTAAACAACTGGGGAATTTGAGGAGTATAGGCACTACGAGGTGGTACAAAGAAATTAACAGGGTCTTCTACTAGGCAGCCATTCCAATAAATAGCACCTGATTGCTTGGGTAATAATCCTAATAAAACTCGTAGTAGTGTAGTTTTACCAGAACCGATACGACCAGTAATGACAGTCAAACTACCGCGCTGTAGTTGAAAGCTGATGTCTGTTATTCCTTGGTTAGTACCGGGATATTGGTAAGTAAGGTTTGATATGGTTAATAATTGTAAGCGATCGCTCTCTTGCTTCTGTGGTTGCTCTAGGGGTGGAAGTGATTGTTTGCGATGGGCTGGGTTTCGCCGTAAGCGATCGCGCAGGTTATTCAGATAAAGTGAATTATTGGCTACTAAAACATCTGCTGTCACACCAGAAAGCAAAGCTGTCATCCGTTCAAAGGAGACTTCAGTTTGCTTGTACAATGCCATGAATCTCCCTAAAGAGTTGAAAAAGCCGGTGACAAAGGAGAGATTATAAATAAACAGAGCAAAATCACCTACAGTCAGTTTACTATTTTGACTCTGAATTAGCACAGAAGCTAGTAGCAAAATAAAACCTGTTCCTAGATTCACCATGTTTTGAAATACTGAATCTAATATGGCATTTAATAAACTATCCCTTACCATGACTTGGCGGCGTTTTTCGTTGAGAATTCGAAAATGATTTAGCACATCATTTTCTGCACCAGCTACTTTAATTGCTTGCACTGAACTAAAAATTTCGCCTAAAATTCCTGTCACCTTTTCTGTTGCTTGGCGGCTAGCTTTGCGGTATCGTTTGATGTAAGTTTCGGCTTTTTGAACAATTGCAATCATGCCAACTAAAGGCAGAAAAACAAACAAGGTCATTTGGACATTAACACTTAATAAAATCGCCAGACAAAGAACAGCAAATATTCCTTCTCCAAGCAGTTCTGATACCCATGCCACATTGTCTTCTATTTGTTGAGCATCCTCACGAAAGTAACTAATAACTTCACCTTGGGATACAGTTTTTTCTGCCTCGTTGTTAACAATCATAGGTTGAGCATTAGGATTGTTTAATAAGCGTTCTAACAGATTGCGTCGCAGCAGCGAACTCATGGTGAAACGATGCTGAGTTTTGGTTAAGCGCCCTGCAAATATTGTCCCAATGTGTCCTAAATTCAAAGCCAATAATAATGCAATCCAAGCTAAAGGTGTTAAACCAAATTGTGCTTTCCCTGTTAGGCTATCAAAGAATTCTCGGATAATTAACCCAGGAATTGCAGGCAAGCCCATAATTAAAATCCAGAAGCAGGTGTCAATTATGTAAAGTTTTGGCTTATAGCACATTAGGTTCCATAATAATTTCCAACCTTGTGCTTTTTTGGTTGCTGATAACATAATAGTTTGTAATTAGTAGTTCGTAATGACGCTCGTTCGCGCAGCGTGCCGTAGGCAAGACTCGCTAATGTAATTAGTAAGTTTTAATTAAAAGAAGAGTGTTGACCAAAATTAAACTAATAAATCTGTCAAACCAGTCTTGAGTAATTGAGCAAAGCGTGAATGAGAATTTTCAAGTAATTCTTCCCGTAACCCATATTCGCTTACCCGACCTTTGTCTAAAATCAGAATTTGATTTGCTCTTTGCACGGTTGCTAATCGGTGAGCGATAATGATGCCGGTACGCCCAATCAATAGCTGGTCTATAGCTTTTTCAATGAATTTTTCTGTTGTAGGATCGAGGCGTGAGGATGCTTCATCTAAAATTACTAGACCAGGGTCTTTGAGAAAAACACGGGCAAATGCTAACAATTGCGCCTGTCCTGCTGATAAGCCGCTACTATCAGGCCCCAGTTCAGTATCTAAGTCTTTGGGTAATGAATGTAGCCATGCAGATAATCCCAGCATTTCCAAGGTTTCATAGATGCGATCGTCGCTGATATTTTGGTTAAAAAAGGTAAGATTGTTGCGGACTGTGGTTTGGAATAACTGTACATTCTGAGTTACTAACCCGACGTGCTTGGGTAAATCTGTTAAGGGAGTCTGGTTGATGCCAACATTCCCTAAGCGAATTGTGCCTGATTGTGAGTCATATAACCTCAATAATAAACGTACTAAAGTCGTTTTACCGCTCCCTGTACGTCCTAATAGTCCCAATACATGACTAGGCGGTAAATGGAAAGATATATCTTGCAGGATCAATTCTGGTTTTGTATCTTGCTTGTTGATGCGTAGACTCGTAGAGGCTTGTCCTTGGACATCGCTATAGCTAAATGAGACATTTTCAAATGTAACAGAAAGTGCGCCATTAGGAAGTAGCTCTTTGCCTCCTACATTAAGTTGTGATTGCACTTGAAATAAGTCTTGAATACGATAAATACTAGCTTCTGCCTGTTGAAGGTCTTCTAACTGAGTGCGAATTTGCTCAATTGGTTCGCTCAAAAGCGTAGTGTAGTAAAAAAATATGTATGCAGTTCCAATAGTGATCGCTTTTTGATTCCAAAGGTAAAGAGCTACACTTAAAGCAATAATATTACCGAGTGTAAATATAGCGTTAGTAGTACCCCAGAGGATAGTATCAGCAAAGCGTGCTTTGTGATATGTTGGCAACCAACGTTGCAGAATTTTGTAGAAGCGATGCATAACATAATTTTTTGCACCATTTGCCCTTATGTCTTCAATGCCAGTTAGTTGTTCACCCAAAAATCCGAAAAACTCTCCATTGACTTGGCGATAGCTTCCCCAATGAGGAACGGCGATGGAACGCAGACGAATTAGTGTAAATAATGCTGTGAGGGCGAAAAATGAAATAGTTATACCAGCTCGCCAATCTTCGGCGAACATTACCACAATCACACCCAAAATCAACAGCAAACTGCCTAAAATGTAAACACTAAATTTTGAGAAAAATTTTGAAAGATTCTGAATATCACCATCCACTCGTTCTACTAATTCACCAGGTGTCGAAGCCTTATGAAAAGATAAATCGAGTTTCAGACAATGCTCAACTAAATCAGCACGTAAGGCATTAGTAGCTGTCCAAGCAACGTTTTCGCCGTAGTATGTAGCCGTAATTGACATTAATTGCGTCGCTAAAGCTACACCAATAAATAGAAATGCGGCAATGAATAAGTTTCGCACTGAACCGCCTGCTACAGATGTATCAATGAAATTACGTAGAATTTGCGGGTTGAGGAGTTGCAAGCCGATACTAGCTAACAGAGCGATCGCAAACTTGGCAACGCGTCCCTTTTGAGGTTTGAGATAGTCTATTAATAAATTCCCAAACTGCTTTAGACCAATTTTCATAACGTCGCCAAATCTTAGCCAGGATTGTTCTGAAAGTTATAATTCAATGAAAAGTAATTGAGAAAGTTATGCAAAAGCAGTATACTATAGAAATGGCTACTAACCTAGCAATACTTCTTTTTATAGTGATTTTCTTTTGAGTGAGGTACAAGAATCCTACTCCCAATACCCTCCGCAAGCGAGGACGGGGCCTAATGTAGCTCATTTAATTAGGAAAGGCTATAAGTGATTTAGTGCTAATAGATTTCAATAAAATTATGATTTGCTGACTTTAGCAGTACAAAGAAGTAAAGTACCAAAAATTCATTTATAAAAATCCGAGCGACTGTTGAAAAAATGAGTAATCGGCGATTCTTTTTAATGTTTTGTTGTGTATAGATCAATTGGAATATGGTAATCAATCAAACTCGTGACAAATGCCGTTTCTGTTCAGAAATTTCCCAAGCTAATGGTGAAGATCCTATTGGTTCTGCCATAGCCGTTGAACAATATTTAATTATTGAAGCTCCACAACCTTGGCCAGTTGAGATTTGGATTGAACCCGAACCTATGCCACAAGGAGTGTTGGACGCATTGAGTTTTGTTTGGGAACATGGTAAAACAATTCGGCAACTAGCGATCGCTCCAGATCAAGATTACTCTATACCTGGTTATAAGCACGTATTTCACTATCGCCGACCAGCAGGGTTATTTGCTGAGTATGAAAAACAAGAATTTATCGTACCCGATGCTGAGATTGGTGCTTTAGCACTGGCTTTAATAAAAGAACCAGGAAACCTACCAGATTTTGAACAGTATCGACAAAAAAGCAATCATATTAAAGAATTACTTGTTTGCAACCACGGTAACGTTGATGCTGCTTGTAGCAAATTTGGTTATCCTCTTTATAAAAAATTGCGTTCTGAGTATGCTGCTATAACTAATAGCAACTTGCGCGTTTGGCGTTGTAGCCATTTTGGCGGTCATCAGTTTGCACCTACCCTAGTTGATTTACCTCAAGGACGCTACTACGGTCATTTAAAACCAGAAATTTTGGATTTATTGGTATGGAATCATGGTTCCGTCAAAGAACTTTATCCTTACTATCGGGGATGGGGTGGTTTATCCAAATTTGGACAAATTGTAGAAAGAGAAATATGGATGCAAGCGGGCTGGAATTGGTTGGAATACCAAAAATCAGGTCAAGTTATTGCTTATGATCAAATTAATCAAGAATGGGCAGATGTTCGGATTGATTTTACTACACCAAATGGAAGTAAAAGCGGTGCTTATGAAGCCAAGGTAGAAGTAAGTGGTTATGTAATGACCGCTTTTTCTTCGGGAGAGAATGAACCCTTGGAAAAAATTAAGCAATATCGTGTTAGTCATTTAGTAGAAGTAGAGTAGTATTCATATCAGGAAATCCCTCTCCTAAATTGTATAAACACTGTTTACGGCTGTTAACTGGTGACGGTTAACGGTCATCAGTCATCAGCCTTCATGTAAATATTCAAGTTAAATGCGTAACTCAGGCATTCCCATTTATACCAATCAGAGTTGCAATTGCCTTGACTAACTCCTCTGGTTCGACGGGTTTGGACATATGCTTTTGAAACCCTGATTCGAGTGCTTGTTGCTGATCGATCTCTCCAGCATAAGCAGTTAAAGCGATCGCCGGAATCTGTTTAGCTTGCAATGCCAGCAATGCTTTAACTTGGCGCATCAGCATATAGCCATCTGTCTCTGGCATCCCAATATCACTGAGCATCATATCTGGTTCTGATTCTACCAATGCTTGTAGTGCTTCTTTTGCTGATGCCACAGCAGTTACCCTTGCTCCAGCCTGCTCTAGCACAAATGTATGGAACTCACGGGTATCATAGTCATCGTCCACAACTAAGATTTGAATACCTGCAAGGATTTCAATTGTAGGGGATGCATTTAAGGCAGTAATTATCTCTGGTTTTGAGGTTAACTCTTTTTTGATGAGCGGTAGCCTAGCTGTGAAAATAGCTCCTTGCCCTTCACCTAAACTTTCTGCCCAAATCGTGCCACCATGTAATTCTATGAGATGACGGACAATTGCTAATCCTAACCCCAAGCCACCAAACTTTCGGGTTGTCGTGCTATCAGCCTGGCGGAAATATTCAAACACATGAGGGAGAAATTCAGGGCTGATCCCCTTACCTGTGTCACTGACGGTAATCTGAGCTTGAGTATCAATGCGCTCCAGTTGAATATCAATTTTTCCTCCTTCAGGAGTAAATTTAACAGCATTCGATAAAAGATTCCAGATCACTTGTTGTAAACGACCGGAATCACCCAAAACTTGGCCCAAAGAAGCATCCAGCATCGTCTGAATTTGAATATCTTTAGCTTCTGCTGCCAAACGCACTGTTTCTAATGCTGCCTCAATTACAAGCACTAAGTTGACAGGAAACATATTGAGGTTGAGCTTGCCTTGTAAGATGCGAGAGACATCGAGCAAATCTTCAATTAGTTGAGCTTGTAATTTAGCATTCCGCTCAATGGTTGCAATAGCTTTCTTCAACGCTGGTGCGTCAAACTCACGGGTTTGCAAGAGTTTCGCCCAACCAAGAATAGGATTGAGAGGCGATCGCAATTCATGAGATAGCACCGCCAAAAACTCATCCTTAATGCGGTTGGCTGTTTCGGCTTCAGTTCTGGCAGCTTGCTCAAGTTGCAGAAGCCGATCACGTTCGGCTTCTGCAACTTTGCGTTCGGTAATGTCAATCACGGAGCCAATGTAACCTTTAAATTGACCATCCACCCCAAACCAGGGATTAGCAGCATCGATCACCCAGCGATATTCGCCATCTTTGCGTCGCAAGCGGTACTCGATACGGAAATCCTCGTAACGCCTGTTAGCTTCCAGGAAAATACTCTTAGCTTCATTGTAATCCTCTGGATGCACGGCGTTCAACCAGCCAAATCCCACACCCATTTCCTCGCTCTCGCCCGTAAACTCGTACCAGCTTTTGCTGAGATAGGTGCAGTAGCTATTTGTATCAGTTACCCAAACCATGAAGGGGGCATTGTCAGCCATGTTGCGGAACTGCTCTTCGCTTTCACGAAGTGCTTTCTCTGCTTGTTTGCGATCGCTGATGTCTGTAACAAAAATGCTTACTCCAAAAGCATTGGGGTAGACACGATTCTCAAACCAGCGCTGCCAAGCAGAATAAAAGAATTCAAACTGAACAACGGTTTGTTGTGCGAATGCCTGCTGAACCTGATTATAAAACTCGCTTTTGAACACATCTGGAAACACTTCCCAAATGATCTTACCTAGCAACTCTTCTTTTTGGATGCCAACAACTTCTGCTACCTGGCCATTGACAAAGGTATAACGCCACTCTTGATCCAACACATAGAACTGGTCTTGGATGCCAGCTAAGACAGTCTCTAAATGGGTTTTTGCGACCTCAGCTTCAATCCGTAACCCTTGCTCCCGTTGCATTGCCTCCTGGCGGAGACGAGCCATTTTTAGAGCTGCCTCTACCCGCGCCAATAATTCACGGGCAGAGAACGGTTTAATTAAGTAATCATCGGCTCCCGCTTCTAACCCTTCCACCCGTGCCTCTTCCCCTGCCCGTGCCGACAACAGGATGATTGGAACTTTTCTCGTCTGCGGATCAGCTCGTAATTCTTGCAGCAAGCCAAAGCCATCTAATCCAGGCATCATTACGTCCGTCAGTACCAAGTCTGGGACACGCCCACGAGCAGAATCCAAAGCAGCTAAACCGTCCGGCACTGATTCCACCTCATACTGTTGACTTAAGAGCCGCTTGACGTAATCGCGCATATCTGCATTGTCGTCAGCCAGGAGAATCCGGGGAGTAGAGGGGGCAGGGGAGGCAGGGGAAGAATTTATGTTATGTGTGTAGTCTTCTTGAACAATTTCTTCTCCCCCTGCTTCTCTTCTCCCCCTGCTTCCCCTGCTCTCTTCGGGTAGCCAACGCAGGGCTTCTTCTAAATAGGGTGTTGCACCTAATGCGGTTGAAGCTAAGGTTCGAGGGGCGCTAATCCGGTCTGGAGACAAATGAGCAGATCCTGTTGGAATTGATACAGTAAAGCAACTGCCTGCTCCTAAAATACTGGTCACTTGGACTGTTCCACCATGCATTTGCACCAATTCTTGCACCAGCGACAATCCAATTCCTGACCCTTCAAAAGTTCGTCCTTGCGACCCTTTGACGCGGTGGAATCGTTCAAAAAGGTGCGGAATCTCTTCTGCTGGGATACCAATTCCCGTATCTTTTACTGCGAACTCAATATGGTCATTTGCCCACTGCAAGCTGACTGTAATTTCTCCTGCCATTGTAAACTTGAATGCATTTGAGAGCAGGTTAAGAACAATTTTTTCCCACATCTCTCGATCTACATACACTGGTGCTGGAAGAGAAGGGCAATTAACTGATAACTGCATCCCTGCCCGTTCTACCGTTGAACGAAATACACTAGCTAATTCTGCGGTGAAGGTGGCAAGGTTTGTGGGTTCGTATGAAGCTTGAACCCGTCCGGCTTCAATGCGCGAGAAGTCTAGCAGGCTGTTGACCAGTTTCAGCAGGCGAAGTCCATTGCGTTGCACCATTTCTAACTGCTCTCGTTCGTTGGCTGGAAGCAGGTTGGCACAATTGGCTATGGTTTCCTCTAATGGCCCCAACATTAGGGTAAGTGGGGTACGGAACTCGTGGCTGACGTTGCTGAAAAAGACTGTTTTAGCGCGATCAATTTCTGCCAAGGCTTGGGCGCGTTTGCGTTCTTCCTCGTAAGCTTGGGCGTTAGCGATGCTAGCTGCAATTTGAGCTGCAACTAAATCGATGAATCCTCGATAATTATCGTCGAATAGCCTAAAGGGATTTAAACCAGCAATTAATATACCAGATTTTCCCGTCTGACCGGATGGTGCAATTGGCACAGCGATCACTTGATGGGGCGATCGCTGCCAAACACCACAAGGTAAGCTACTAAAAGACGCTCCCAAATCGGAAATTAGTTTTGCCTGATGCGTTCTGATCACTTCTGCAAAAGGCCAAACGCAATCAGAATCGAGAGCCACTGTTTGAGGAACTGCTAGATGGTTTTGCGCGATGCGGCACGTTCCAGCCAAAAAAACTTGCTGCTGATCTGGCTCAACCAGATAAATCATGGCGAAAGGCAGGTCATAAGGGTTGCTCTCCAGACAACTCGCACTCACTGTACAAGCTTGATCGAATGTCCGTGCGTCTGCCGTCCTAGCCGCTAGTTCGCGCAAAAGTGCCAACTGACGTTCACCAATGATGCGCTGTGTGTCATCTGTATTGGCGCAGATAATCCCACCTGTGTCGCCCTGATCGTTAGGAACTGGGCTATATGAAAAAGTGTAATAGGTTTCCTCCGGGTAGCCAAAGCGCTCCATAATTAGCAGCAGCGCTTCGTCGTAAGTGCCCTCGTTCTTCAGCATCGCTGATTCTGCTCTAGGCCCAACCTGATCCCATATTTCCCGCCACACATAGGAAGCTGGCTGCCCAAGTGCTTCTGGATGTTTGCCGCCAATAATAGCCTTGTAAGCGTCATTGTAAAGGTTAATCAGTTCCTCGCCCCACCAGACAAACATGGGTTGACGGCAAGTCAGCATAATCCGCACAGCAGTCTTCAAACTCTGTGGCCACTGCTGTGTTGGGCCAAGGGATGTTTTTGACCAGTCCTGTTCTCGCATCCTAGCCCCCATTTCACCCCCACCGAGAAGGAAATTTACGTCGGCGTTGCTTGCTGACGTCAACTCGTTTTTCAATGATTCCTCTCGATTGGTCATGCGTCGGTTAAAGCCTACAACTGTGGTTGTCTGTTGGTCAAAATCCCTTCTAAATCTGAAACTTACGCCCTATACAGTCATTTTAGAAGATGTTCAAGGGCATATACAGCATGAAATACCAACTTTACCGTTACTTTTCAAAGCATTGTATTAAAGATCCTATTTTAGGCGCAAGTTCCTGTTTTGACGATTTTCTAAGCTGATGTGCGCCTAAATTGTATAAACACTCTTTACGGTCGTTAACTGTTAACTGTTAACGGTTATCAGTCATCAGCCTTCATGTAAATGTTCAAGTTAAATGCGTAACAGCTTATTGTCACCTTCATCAATATTCCAAGCTACTAAGGTAATTCCAAAAAATAAATTATCCAATTTGTGAACTTTACTATGACAAAGCACGAACTAGTTTGCCAATACTAGGTTGCTTTGCTACAAGTAGGCATTTTGCCCTATTTTATTTTCTGTAAATCAAAAAAACTGAACCTATTGGCCCAAAATTTTCTACATAAGTTTTCTGGTTATAATATAATCCTGGAGACATACCTCCATCAAATAAAATTCCTTCTTGAATCTTACCTAAACAGTTATTGCTAGCAATGCCTTCTAGGACATTATCAAACATATCTGGCAGTAATTCTTGATTAATTTGCGATAATTCAATATCTGAATTAGCTTTCAAATCATTAACCAATAAAATTACATAGCCTTGATTAGTGATGGCTGCCAGAGAACGATTCGTAGCATTTCTACAAGCAAATTCTCCTAAATCTCTACAGATATCTTTAAATTTACCCTGACGATAGAATCTGCCATTACCACCCACTAAATTGTAATTTAGAATATTGCTTTTTCTTCTACCAGCCTGGATAGTAGCCTGTCGCTGCTTAGGTGTACCTCCTGATATACCAAAAGAAGAACGTTTATTTTTAAACGCTCCTGAATACTCGACACCACGAGAAATATTTAAGCCTTGTGGTTTATCATCAGTACCTATATAGTCGGCATTAATCGCCGCAATGGGTAACTGTCCATTTAATTTGGCATTCTCATCGCCAATGAGTTCACGAAACTGTTTTGGTACATATTCTTTACGCAGTTTCCCCCTAGCATCTTTAGCGTAGAGTTTATGAGATAAACCAACATTAACTTTGAAATCTAATTCTGCTGATTTGGGATTAAAAATAATCACATTGTTAATACCTTTTTGATTCTTTTTACCTTGATTAGTGGTTTTAAAAAAATCAATGCTGAACTTAGGATCTTTACCAGGGCAAGTTTTAGATGCTTTTGGGGCTGAATTTGCTTCAATCTCTTGACAACCTGATAATAAGCCTGCACCAATTATCAAGATAAATAACATAAATAATTTTTTCAGAGACATATAATGCAAAAAAAACCGCTACAGAATTACTATAGCGGGGAATAATTTAAAATTTCAGTCTGGGGTTAATCTAATAACCAAAACTTAAGAGAACCATTCTAAAACAGCTTCTTCTTTGGTGTTGGTATTTCGGGATGGTGTCTCACGATTAAATTTCATCTGAATTGACCGGGTTTGCTCACCATCAGCAGCTACAGCCAAAATCGGATAGTCAATTAAACCATCCTGGAAGGACATCTGGAAGCGGAAGGTTCCATCTGGATTTAGCTGAATTGGACGACCGCCAATGGTTACGGTAGCATCGGGTTCGGTTGCACCGTAGACTATCAACTCAGCATCGGCAATTAACCAGAACTGGCGCGGACGCATTGGTACGGCGGAAGCCGAGAAGCCAACACCTGACATTCCTGCACCGGAAGCAGTTAAGCCTGACACGGTAGGAGCGGCCCACATACCAACACCAGATGGGAAAACGTAGGAGCTAATAGCTTGTTCAGGACGCGCTGAACTTGGTACTTGATGCTGGGAACCGAAAATAGAACCAGCAACCCGTAGTGATTCGGCAGATTCGGCTAAACCAAAGATTTGGTCGTAGATGGGGTTGCCATTCACAGCATTACCAGCATTGCCATTGGCGGTTGCTGCAACCTTCTTAGCAGGTGGAACTAGTTCGTACTGAGTCTTACCACGCAAATCTTCTTCAAAGTTGACAGTGATGAAGACATCTTCTATCCAGTCAGAAGGATAAACGGGAGGAATGTGTACTCTCGCAGAACGAGCTAGTACCAACCAGCGGCCATCAGCAGCACGATAGCCGATATCAATCACATAATCGCGATCGCTAACTGGAACTGGTAAATACCATTCTCTAGCTAGTTCATCAGCAGGATATTCTTGAATGCTGTGGGGGCTTTGGAATTCGATATTTATGTCGGTGACATCATAAATCCGTAGTGCAAGTTGTTGTCCCCCTTGCCGACGCAGTTCCTCTTTGTGATCATTGGGAATATCCCAGTAAGTGTAAGCCCACTGAGGGTCGCGTGGTAAGAGAACAATCCGGCTTTCACCATAGCCAGAGGGTAAATCTGCCAGTCCTTCATCAACATCAGCTAAAGATCCACCAGTGCGATCTTCCTGACCTAATTCAAACTTTGCAGCTTCCACGGTTTCCTGTGCCTCCAATGAACGAGATGGACTGAGCGAAATTTTATTGCGCTGGACTTCTTGAATTGATGCCAGTAATTGTGATTTACGCATTCGGCTATAGCGAGAGATGCTATATTCGCTAGCAACTTTGCGTAGTTGACGTAAGGTCATCTCCTCTAGGGGCGGGCGTTCTTTTGCCATTATTTTGGCCTCCAGTAGTTTAAGCGGTAAATGATTTCCCCTGGTTAAAGAATGCTATGTAAAATCTCATCCACTCCAGATGAATTTCTTATTCCTGACTCCTGGTTTTGCCCAGTTTTAAGTTTTTTAATCTGTTTTTAAATTGGGGTCACTTCCAATCAATTCCTTAGTTATGCCAAAATCAGCATTTCTTTGGGATCGAGGAAGTCCTATTTGTTAAGTCAATATTAACCACTAAGCATATGTAGGGATCAAGGGGTTTCCACAGCTTTTTTGCCTGTATTACGAATTTATAAGCTTTTCTGGGATCAGAATGTCATAGTTTCATAACATTATATGTTTTAGGATGGCAATAATGTTAAAGTTTCATGACATTAAGCTGTGAGTTAGTCAAAAAGCCTAATCTACAAACAATACGTTGTCCTAAAGGACACGCTACGCGAACGCCAAAAAAAGACTATTTAGAGACGTTCCAAGAAATAATTATCCAAAAAATCAAAAGCAATAATTCGTGAAAAGTCTTTAACCTGGAGTATGAGAATGTTATGAAAGCAAACTATTCTCAAGGAGTTTAACAGTGATGGAAACAGCAGACGTCATTGTGATTGGGAGCGGTCAAGGAGGCATTCCACTGGCAGCTGATTTTGCTTCATCGGGTCGCAAGGTGGTCTTGTTTGAGCGGGATGCTTTGGGCGGCAGTTGCATTAATTATGGTTGCACTCCTTCTAAAGCATTCTTGGCAGCAGCTCATGCAGCGGGGCGTGCCCGTCAAGCAAAGAAATTAGGCATCCACACGGAAGTTCAGGTTGATTTTCCCGCCGTTATGGAGCGAACAAGGGGAATCCGTAACAGCTTTAACCAGGGTATTCATAAGCGATTGGATGATGCTGGCGTCAAAATCGTTTGTGCTGGAGCTTCCTTTGTTGGTGAACGTACCGTTAAAGGGGGTGATGTTACGGTTAAGGCTCCAATGGTTATCCTTAACACGGGCACGTCATCGCTGATTCCTGATATTCCAGGTCTTGCAGGAACTCCTTACCTGACCAACCGTAATTTCTTTGACTTAAAAACATTACCACCTCGGTTACTGGTAATTGGGGCTGGCTATATTGGATTGGAACTAGGGCAGGGACTGGCGCGTTTGGGCAGTCAGACCCACTTAATTGTCCGGGGCGATCGCGTCCTTAATCGAGAAGAGGCTGATGTCAGCAAGGTCTTAGCAGAAGCATTAAAGGAAGATGGGATTAAGCTCCACTTTGGGGTGAATGTAAATCAGGTTGCACACGATAATGATCTGTTTAGACTGACATTGAGCAGTGGTGAGCAACTCCAGGCAGAGGCGTTGCTGGTTGTGATTGGACGGAAACCAAATACAGGTGCATTAAATGCAGCCAATAGTGGAATTGAGCTAGATGAGCAGGGGTTTATCAAAATTAACGACCAATTTCAAACGACCTGTTCGGGAGTATATGCGATCGGAGATGCTGCCAAACAGCCTGCATTTACGCACGTGTCCTGGGAGGACTATCGCCGCTTGAAGGCAATTTTGTGTGGAGAAAAGCGCACGCGCAGCGATCGCGTCCTTGGCTATGCTATCTACACAGAACCTCAGGTTGGGCGAGTGGGGATGACGTTAGAACAGGCTCAGAAGCATGGCATTAATGCGCGTGCTGTTACATTACCTATGAGCCAAATTGCTCGTGCGATCGAGTGGGGACATGATTTAGGGTTTTATCGCATGGTAATCGACAGCGACACAGACAAAATCTTGGGAGCCACCCTGGTGGGCTACGAAACGGCTGAACTAGTGCATGTTTTTCTGGATTTGATCGAAGCGGGAGCAACTTGGCAGTTGTTAGAGCGATCGGTTCATATCCATCCTACTTATGGTGAAGCATTACCTAGCCTAGCACGGTTGCTGCTTGGAGATAATATGCCAGGTTGTCCGAACAGGTGAAGAGGTTTTATTGATGTACAACTAAGCGAACTCCAAAAAATAAATTATCCCAATTTCTAGATTCAATACGACTGTTTCTCCCCCTGCTCCCTGCTTCCCTGCCTTAAACGCGGTGGGATATTTTTTTAGTTGGAAGTCCCTAAGCTATCGCCCATCTAAGTTGCACATTTTTCTGTGTTGACTGCTGACCGTTGACTGTTAACTGTCAGCAGTCAACAAACCTGATGAGTTATTGTGTAATTTAAAAGCATAATAGCTTAACTTTGTGCATCAATAGAAACGTGAGATACTTAGCAAAACTAAAAAAGGCATAGGGGTAGCCTGTCGGAGATATTGTTTGCAATATCAACTAAAAGATTGGTATAATATTTTACATATTTATTCAATATAGCCTCTGTATTTCTGGGGTTGGGAACAATAATATTTTTGATGTTTCTCTACAAATTAATTCTCTGCCTGTAAGCCCAATTCATTAGATTGTAGGATTGAAATTTTTTGGCAATCCAAAATTAAATATTTAAAATTGGCACAGTCATTGCTTAATCACAAAGAACAAGGGACAAATGACTAACCTGATTTTAGTTGTAGACGACGACGATTTAATGCGAATGCATCTGTGTGAGCAATTGACAGAAGCAGGGTATCAGGTGATAGAAGCGAGTAACGGTTTAGAAGCGATCGCTACCTATACTCATCTCCACCCAGAGATAGTACTGTTGGATGTCATGATGCCAGTGATGGATGGGTTTAGTTGCTGCGCTCAACTGCAAACACTCCCCGATGGCAAGGATACACCAGTGTTAATGATGACGGATTTTTATGATCAGGCATCCGTAGAGAAAGCTTTTGCTGCGGGTGCAACTGATTTTATTAGCAAGCCGATTCAATGGCCAATATTACGTCAAAGATTGCGCCGTCTTCTGGGAGCTAGTCGAACTGTACAGGAATTACGGCAGCAAACTGCACAGGCACAATTGCAAAAAGCCCAATTCAGGATCGCATTAGACGCGGGTGGCATGGTCATCTGGAACTGGGATCTGCTGACGAACAAAATTACTTGGTCAGATAATCTAGAAGCACTTTTTGGCTTAGAGAAAGGCACTTTCAATTACACCTATGAAGCTTTTATCTACTGTATTCATCCTCACGATCGCGATTTTGTCAGGCGATCGCATCAGCAAGCTATTCAGGAACAAGTCAAATATGACATCGAATTTCGAGTTATTTTAGCCGATGGGAGAATTCGTGTTTTAGCAAGCAAAGGTGTTGTTTGTAGGGATGCATCTGGAGTGGCTGTGCAAATGTCTGGGGTATACATGGATATCACCAAGCGCAAGCAAGCCGAGGAGGCGCTAAAAGTTCATGCTAACCAGCAAGCAATGGTGGCAGAACTAAGTCAAATGGCCTTAGCTAGTACAAACTTGACTGCGCTGATGAACTCATGTGTAACAATAGTTGCCCAATGTTTAAAAGTCCAGTCTTGCAAAATTTTGGAACTACTGCCAGATGATAATAAATTGCTGCTACGCGCCGGGGTAGGTTGGCAACCTGGACTTGTGGGAAAGGCGACCGTTAGCGGGGGGATCAATTCTCAAGCTGGCTACACCCTGCTTTCTAAAGAACCAGTGATTGTTAATGATCTGAGCGCCGAAACACGATTCAATGGGCCACCACTGCTACATGAGCATCAAGTGGTGAGCGGTATTAGCGTAGTGATTCATGGTAAAGAACGTCCTTTTGGTGTATTTGGGGCACACACAACCAAACACCACACTTTCACCAAAGATGACATTTCTTTTCTCCAAGCTGTTGCCAATGTTCTCGCTACAGCCATTGAGCGCCAACGGGTAGAAGACGCACTCAAAGAAAGCGAAGAACGCTACCAGTTAGCCGTACAGGGCAATAATGATGGCATTTGGGATTGGAACGTTAAAAATAATCAAGTATTTTTCTCAACTCGCTGGAAGGAAATGCTTGGTTATGAAGAACATGAGATTTCCAATCATTTAGACGAATGGGCAACACGAGTGCATCCAGATGATATTGGATTTGTAAGACAAGCGATCGCTGATCACTTTGCTAAAATTACCCCGTTTTTTACCAGCGAACATCGAGTCCGGTGTAAAGATAACACCTATAAATGGGTTTTGGATCGCGGTCAGGCACTATGGGATGAAAATGGTAACGTAGTACGGATGACAAGTTGCCATACAGATATCACTGAACGCAAGCAGGCAGAAGAACAACTGCGTCAGAGCGAAGAACGTTTCCAAATAGTCGCCCGTGCTACCAATGAGCTTTTATGGGACTGGGATTTGCTGACTAATGAGGTTTGGTGGAATCAAGCTTTACAAACTCTCTTTGGTTACTCGCAAGAGCAAATAACATTCACTGCTGATTGGTGGAGTGAACACATACATCCAGACGATAGGCAGAGAATCGCCACCCAAGCGCGGACACTTATAGACAGTGGTGAAAAATTCTGGCTAAATGAATACCGCTTTCGCCGTAGCAATGGTTCTTATGCCTACGTCTTTGATCGCGGTTATGTCGTTCATGACCAGGCAGGCAAACCAGTGCGGATGATGGGTGCGATGATGGATATTACCGAACAGCGAGCCGTGCTACACGAGCGCAATCGGGCACAAGCAGAATTAGAACGCCAAAATGTGCGATCGCAACTGTTCGCTAATATCACCCTGAAAATTCGTCAGTCTCTACAAATTGATGAAATTCTTCAAACCAGCGTCACAGAGGTACAAAAGCTACTGCTTGCCGACCGGGTATTAATCTTGCGTCTACAGCCAACTGGCTCTTTTCTGGCCGTTCAAGAGGCAGTAGTTCCCGGTTTACCTGTTGTTCTGGGGCAGCAAATTATCGACCCTTGCTTTCGCGACGATTACATCGAGCAGTACCGTCAAGGTCGAATTAGTTCCATTAGCGACATCAAGGAAGCTGATATCCAACCTTGTCATGTCGAATTGCTGCAACGTTTCGCCGTTAGAGCCAACCTTGTAGTCCCAATTTTTTTGAAAAATCAACTGTGGGGGCTACTAATTGCCCATCAGTGCGCCCATCCCCGCCATTGGACTAACTGGGAAGTTGAACTTTTGCAACAGCTGGCAGATCAAATAGGTATCGCCTCAGCTCAGAGCCTAATTTTAGAACAAGAAACTTGGCAACGGCAAGAACTCGCCCGTTCTAACGAAGAACTGAAACAATTTGCATTTCTCGCCTCCCACGATTTACAAGAGCCACTGCGTAAGATTAAAAGCTTTGGCGATCTGCTCAAAACGAACTGTGGCGATACATTAACCGAGCAAGGACGTGATTACCTAGAACGAATGCAGAGTGCTGCATCCAGAATGCAGACATTAATTGAAGACTTGTTGACACTTTCACGAATTACTACCAGAACGCAACCTTTTGTATCAGTAAATCTCACAAAGATTGCCCAAGAGGTATTATTTGATTTAGAAATTTATGTGCAGCAAACTGGAGGAAGTGTGGAAATAGGAGAGTTACCCACCATTGAAGCTGATCCTTTACAAATGCGTCAATTGCTGCAAAACCTGATCGGTAACGCCCTCAAATTCCACCGCCCACAGATACCACCTGTGGTCAAAATTTATAGCGAGTTTTTGAACAATCAAGCAGATAACATCTTTGCTAATTCTCAGCTTTGTCAAATTACCGTAGAAGATAATGGGATTGGTTTTGAAGAAAAATATCTTAATCGCATTTTCAATGTTTTTCAACGTTTGCATAGTAGCATTGAGTACGAAGGCACTGGCATAGGTTTAGCTATCTGTCGGAAAATTATTGAGCGTCATCACGGAAAGATCACAGCCCAAAGCAAACCTGGGCAAGGAGCGAAATTTATGATTGTATTGTCAATTAATTTCCATACTTGATTTTTATTCCTGGAGAGAGATAATGCTAGACCCTAAAATTAACTGAATTGTACAACTATGCCCGACAAATTACAGAGTGTAGTTGTACAAATTGACCATCATGTTAATTATTAATGAGATTCATTTCAGGTTATTGGCAACTAATACAATATGCATATTGTATTAGTTGCTTGTTGGTAACGAAATAATGGAGCTTTCACAGCTAAACATATAAACTGCATATTTGATTATTTATGTCAATGTAAGAGTTCCCATCTGTACCAAGTTAATAACTTGATTCATACTAATACAAAGGAGACGATGCATAGTGAAGGGTCGAGAAACAAACGTCACAATCTTAATGGCTGATGATGATGAAGACGACGGTATCTTGGTTCGTGAGGCGTTGGCAGAAAGTCAATTGCCAATTGAACTATACATCGTGAGTAATGGTGAACAGTTGATGGATTATCTTTACCACCGTGGTGGATATGCTAACAACAGCATACCTTATCCCGATTTGATTTTATTAGATTTGAATATGCCCAGAATTGGCGGTCTGGAGGCGCTCAAAGAGATAAAAACTGACCCACAATTGCGGCGAATTCCAGTTGTCATCCTGTCAACATCACGAAGAGAAGAAGATATATATAATACTTACGATTTGGGTGCGAACTCCTTCATTATTAAGCCAGTGACTTTTGCTTCATTAGTTGAGGTCATGAAAACGCTGTTCAAATATTGGTTTGAAATTGTGAAACTGCCACTAGAAGCCGTGGGAGATAAACATGGACAACAGCCCTATCAAAGTTCTGTTCATTGATGATGACGAAGATGACTATATTTTGACTCGTTATTGGTTGAGTGAATTTCAGGTAGCAAACTGCGAAGTGGAGTGGGTGGATAATTATGAAGCAGCGAAGAATGCGATCGCTCGTAACCAACATGACATTTATCTTGTAGACTACCGTTTGGGACCAGACACTGGACTGGAACTTTTGCGCGAAGCAATTGCCAACGGCTGTTGTTCTCCGATAATTTTGCTGACTGGTCAGGGCGACTGGGAAATAGACATCGAAGCGATGAAAGCCGGAGCCGCAGATTACCTCGAAAAAAGCCAGTTGACCGCACCTTTATTAGAACGTTCTATCCGCTATGCCATTGAGCGCAAACAAACAGAACAGAAAATCCGCGAACAAGCCGCTTTACTAGATGTTGCCACCGATGCAATTTTTGTGTGTGATTTAAACAATAAAATTTTATTTTGGAACAAAGGTGCTGAGAGCCTATACGGTTGGAAAAAAGAAGAAGCTATCAATAAGAAGACACAAGTTCTCTGGGATGAAAAAAATTTGTCTCAAGTTGAAAAAGCACTCAGTATTATGATGAAACATGGCTCTTGGCAGGGCGAGTTACATCAAAAAACAAAATCAGATAAAGAAATTATTGTTGAAAGTCGTTGGACACTGGTGCATGAATTCGGTAACAAAGCACAATCTATTCTCATTGTTAACACTAACATCACACAAAAAAAACAACTGGAAGCACAATTTCTCCGCGCCCAGCGATTGGAAAGTATTGGTACCTTAGCTAGTGGTATCGCCCACGACCTGAATAATATTCTTGCCCCGATTCTAATGACAGCTCAACTGTTTGAGGCACAAGTCCATGATGAGCGTTCTCGACGACTATTGCAAATATTAATTACAAACGCTAAACGTGGGGCTAATTTAGTTAAGCAAGTATTATCTTTTACTCGTGGGGTTGAGGGCGATCACACAATATTACAATTAAAGCATTTAATAATAGAAATTAAGCAAATTATTAGAGAAACTTTTCCCAAATCCATTGAAGTTTCCACTCAAATTCCGCAAAATCTTTGGACTGTATCTGGTGATGCGACCCAATTGCACCAAGTACTGATGAATCTGTGTGTCAATGCTCGTGACGCTATGCCAAATGGTGGAACTTTAAAAATATTGGCAGAAAATCTCTTAATTGACGAAAATTACGCCAAGATGCATCTTGATGCTAAAGTTGGTCACCACATTGTTATTACTGTTACTGATGCGGGAATTGGTATTAAACCAGAAATATTAGATCGGATATTTGAGCCATTTTTTACTACTAAAGAACACGGTAAAGGTACTGGTCTTGGTCTTTCTACTGTACTTGGCATTATTAAAAGCCACGGCGGTTTTATCGATGTAGTAAGCGTTCAGGGAAAAGGCAGCCAATTTAAAGTGTATTTGCCCGCACAAGATGCCAGAGAAACTATAGAAGAACAAGAACAGGGATTACCTTCAGGACAAGGAGAATTAATTTTAGTTGTAGATGACGAAGCTGCCATTCGAGATGTGACAAAAACATCTTTAGAAAGCCATAACTACAAAGCAATCACAGCTAGTGATGGTATTGAAGCAATAGCCTTATATGCAGAACATCAAGATAAAATATCTCTTGTACTAACTGATATGCTCATGCCATCTATGGATGGGATAACTACTATCCGCACCCTCCAAAAAATTAACCCAGATGTCAAAATCATTGCTGTCAGTGGACTGACTTTGGCTGATAAAGTTAATAAAGTTTATGGGATGGGTATCAAAGCCTTTTTATCCAAGCCTTATACAGCTAGCCAATTATTGCAAACTATTAGCACAGTCAAAAATAATTAGGAATAGGGAATAGGGAATGGAGAATTGAAAATTGGGGATTGAGAATTACTAATTTATTTGCCAAATTTGAAAGTTATAATTTAGTAACTCCTAACTTCTAACTCCTAACTATTTAACTCCCCATGACTAAGGATGAAGTCTTAGCGGCTAATGCAGCTTTTTATCGAGCTTTTGAAAGAAAAGATATTGAAGCAATGAGTGCAGTATGGTCACAAGGAACTGGTAGTTTTTGTATTCATCCTGGAAGTAATATACTGCGAGGTTGGAAGGAGATTCGCACCTCTTGGGAGCAGATATTTAAAAATACCGCTTATATCGAAATAAACACAGACATAATTGCTACAGAAATAACTGAAAAAATTGCCTATGTTATACTGAGAGAAAATGTGTTCCAAGTGGTAAGTGGGAGAAGATTTGAAGCACAATCAACAGCTACAAATATATTTCAGTTCCTTGGCGGGAAGTGGTATTTACTACATCATCATGGTAGCCCAGTTTTACGGTAACAGAATGCGAGAATGGAGAATGGAGAGCAGAGGGAGCAGGGGAAAAATAACTAATGCCCAATGCCAATGCCCATGCCCAATGCCCAATGCCCAATGCCCAATGACTAATGACTAATGACTAATGACTAATCAACTCTACTGCATCTCGTCCATCGCAATTTTGTAAGTAAACTTTGACAACTTCTTCTTTAGCAGTAGGCAACTTTTTGCCAATAAAATCTGGGTGGATTGGTAATTCTCGATGACCCCTATCTACTAACACAGCTAAACGAATCACCTCTGGTCTACCGTAGTCGTTGACTGCATTTAAAGCAGCGCGAATCGTCCGTCCTTTGAAAATCACATCATCCACGAGTACAACAGTTTTCCCCGTAAGGTCAAAAGGAATTTGGCTTTTCGCTGGAGTCCGCAATCCAATTTTGTCAAGGTCATCTCGATAAAATGTAATGTCCAAAGCGCCGACTGACACGGCTACATCTTCCAGCGTTTCAATTTGACGCGCCAACAATTCGGCTAATAACGCACCTCTGGTATAAATGCCAAGAAGCACCAGTTGAGACAAGTCACGCGTCCTTTCTACAATTTGAGATGCAAGGCGAGTCAAGGTACGACGGATTTCTTCGGATGAGAGAATTTCAACTACTTTAGCAGACATAGCGAGTCATAAGTTAGGAGTGATCAGTTAAGAATTAGGAGTTTTTATTCTTAACTCCTAACTTTACATTTATCATTACCTATTTGCGAGTATTAAGAATATTGCGATCGCTATCCCTAACCATAGCAAAAAACAATATCGAGTCAACTGTAAAGCATTCTGAATAGAAGTTGTAGTAATGGGATAAATAGCATCTCCTAGCAATGGTTTGTACTTAGCTACCCCGCGATACCAATTTGTACCCCCCATCTGCACGCCCAAAAAAGCAGCATAGGCGCACTCACTCCAGCCAGAATTAGGACTAGGATCGTTAATTGCATCCCGACGACAAACTCGCCAAACATCCATCGGTTTACCCGATAAGAGCGCCAGAGTCACGACTGTTAACCGACAAGGTAGCCAAGTCAAACAATCTTCCAACCGCGCACAGAACCATCCCAAATAAGTATAAGGTGCTTCCCGGTAGCCCACCATTGAATCAAGGGTACTGCTGGCTTTGTATGCTAAAGCCAAAGGAGTTGGCCCTACAACTGGCACAAAGACACCAACAATTGCATAGAAAAGCGGAGCCATCACCCCATCGGTGGCATTTTCTGCAACCGTTTCTAAAACGGCTCGTGAAATTTCTGCTTGTGAAAGGTTTTGGGTATCTCGACCAACATAATTACTTAAAATCTTCCGAGCCTTCTCCAAATCTCCCACTGTTAAAGGTTCTAAAACAGCCACTGCTGCTGCTCGCAAACTTCTGCCAGCAAAACAACTAGCCAAAAGAATGATATTTATTGCTATTCCCAACAACGGATGAACCAATTTGGCACTTTGAATAATCAAAAAGCCAACAAGACCGCTACCAATTATTAGGATAATACCTAGTACAATTCCAGCTAGGCGTTGTGTGAGAGAATTTTTACACAATTGGAGAGAAAATTTTGTCAGGCGAGAAATTACCCACCCCATAACTTGCACTGGATGAGGCCAATTCCAAGGATCGCCAATTAAGTAATCTAAAAGTGCAGCAATTATTAAGATATAGATGCTATTGGTCATAGTTACGAGTCAAGAGTCAATCAATTTGGGATTTTGGATTTGGATTGACCCCAACTACGTTAGCGTGGCGTTACGAAGTCCGGGTACTTGGCTCTGATAGTGCAGTATTAACGTACCCCTACGGGGATCTTGCTACGCGCAGCGTCTCGTAGAAAGGAACGAACGTCGGATTTTAAATTGAGGATTTTCGATTTGTTCCGCTAACGAAAGTGTTGTGGGACGAATTACCGGATGGGGTATCAACCAAAAAATCTAAAATCTAAAATTCGTAGTTAATATTTAGACTATTGACTATTGACTAAACCACAAAACTAGCTTCTTCTCCAAGGGAAGCTTGCCAGCTACGAGCATCGTAATAAAGGTCTGCCAAAGTAATACTGTACAACGCTTCTTTAAGCTTTTGGTTGAGTCTCTGCCAGAGGCTAAATGTAACCCAATCTTCAGCTTGTGCAGGTGCTGGGGTGTGATGAGGTAAATGGCTAGTCTCGCCAACTGCTTCTAAAATTTGTCCTATAGATATTTGTGCAGGCTCTCTTGCCAATTGGTATCCGCCGATGCTACCACGAATTGATTTAACTATTGACGCACGACGCATTTCTATTAGTAGTTTTTCGAGGTAAGGAGCTGGGATATCTTGGCGTTTAGCGATCGCTCTGGCAGATACAGGGCCATATTTTGGCTGTAAACTCAAATCTAGCAACGCCTTCACACTATAGTGTCCTCTGGTAGTTAGTTTCATTTTGGCAAGCTTTGTTGTTTGTCCTTTGTCATTTGTAAATAACCAATGACCAATAACCAATTATCAATGACTAAGGATCAGTTTTACTTATCGTTCTGTAACTCAGTTATCATCCTCAGCAAGTAAAGAACTTTTCGATCGTCAGTTTAGAAAACTTAAAACAAGTATAGTCTAACAGTGATTCACTAACTATATATATAGTTATCAGCATTGCCAGCATTTTCTAAAATAGATTGTCTTGACAATATTGTTAATCACATAACAATTGTGGCTATGAGTGTAATATACTTGGCTAGGTTGAGATAAAAACTAAAGGATTATGTTCCTATTAGCTCAACGTCAGCTAAAATAAAATCGATTCCAACACTTCAAACATTCATTTTCGACATAAGTTGATGCCTAAACAGAAAAAAATTGAACCCCTACTCGGTGAAGAACTGCTCAAAAAAGTCAAAGAGCTAGAGAACGAGAGCAAAGAAGACAAAGCCAAAAAGTGCGGCTACTATACCGTTACCAAAAATGGTATAGAGCGCGTCAATATGATGAAGTTCTTAAATGCCCTAATTGATGCCGAAGGCATTCAGTTGGACAGTACACCCAGTGCTAATGGGCGTGGTGGACGTAGTGCTAGCTATAGAATTAGTGTGCAATCGAATGGTAACTTACTTATAGGTTCAGCTTATACAAAACAGATGAATCTGAAACCAGGAGATGAGTTTGTGATCACTTTAGGTAAAAAGCACATTCGTCTAAGACAGATAGATCCAGAAGATCGCGAAGATGATGAAACCATAGAAGCCACAGCTTAATAAATGGTCATTAGTCTATTGTCATTTGTCCTTTGTCCTTTGTGAAAACCAATGACCAATACTTTGGCTTCCTTTGGCTCTACTCAGTACAAGTGACCAATGACCAATGACCAATGACTAATGACTAATGACTAATAACTATATTTGTGGTAGGTAAGATCGGTAAATAGTGGCGAAGTGCCTTACGCGTAACTGCTAAATTGCAGGTTAATGCAATTTGCTCTCTTTCTAATAAACCCAAAATGCGATCGGGTTTATCTCGTGCTACCACTGGTAATTGATGCAAACCTCTAAGAGTCATGCGGTCTAAAGCTTCAGATAATAGTTCATCCTGCCATGCATAAAGAATTTCAGTAGTACAAATGTCTATGAGGGTTTGGCTGGATAAATTATCTGGAATTTCAGTTAGTGAATCTGGATAAGTTTGCCAAAGAGCAAGGGCACGGTTAATATCTTCTAGAGAAAGTATACCAACTAATTGCTCTGCTTCATCAATTACTAAAGCAGTTCTGACGCGATCGCGGATCATTTCCATAGCTGCATCTAACACTCCAAGAGTTGCAGGTAACTTTTTTGGATAGGGATGCATGGCATCTTCTACCAAAATTTGCTGCACAATTTCCGCTTTTTCATCTTTCAATTCCGAAAGACCAATCTGTTGTAGATTAGAGTTAGAGTTGAAAGTTGGTTTAATCATTTCCACTAGCCAAACACTCAAACCCACTGCTGCCATCAACGGTAAAACAATGCGATAGTCGCGGGTTAATTCAAACAGCATTAAAATAGCCGTTAACGGCGCTCTGACACTACCAGCCAGCACTGCTGCCATTCCCACCATTGCATAAGCTGGAGGAGCCGCCATTTGATTGGAAATTGCCGGGAATACCACAGCTAAAATTTTGGCGTAAGCTGATCCAAAAGAAGCGCCTAAAAACATTGCTGGTGCAAACAAACCGCCAATGAAACCACTACCTGTGCTAATTGCAGTCATCAGTAGCTTCATCACCAACAACGCTACCAACAGGTAGAGTGGAAATTCCACATCTTGAAGCATTGCTTCTACAGTTTCATAACCTACGCCCAAAATTTGCGGGAAGTGCAAGGCAACTGCGCCAATCATCACACCACCAATAATTGGATGAATCGGTTCAGGGATTCGTCCCAAAAAGGCAAAACCTGGAACCTTCCCCGCAAAGCAGGCTTTTGCTGCCCGAATTGATTGAGTATAAGCCAGAGAAACTAGGCTGGCCCCTAAACCCAACCCAAGATAAAGGGGTAATTCCAAGGGGCTGCGGACTTGGTAAGCAGGTAAATCAAAAGCAGGTTGTGCCCCTAAACCAATTTGAGCAACTAATGCTGCTACCACCGCCGCTAGAAGCACTACACTCACAGCAGAAGTAGCGAAAGATGTAGCTCCCATCACCACCTCTAGGGCAAAAAATACTCCAGCGATGGGAGCATTAAATCCAGCCGCAAGCCCAGCCGCCGCGCCAGCACCCAAAAGCAAACGTTGTCGTTCTTGAGATACATTCAGGATTACAGAGAACAACATCCCAAAATTTGCGCCAATTTCTACACTCGGTCCCTCTGGTCCCAAAGAAGCACCACTCCCCAAAGAAACAGATGCAGCCAGCATTTTCCTAACTGGTCGTAGTGGTCGCCTAATCTCTGTTCCCTGAGAAGCAGCGATGAGAGATGAAAGTCCAGGGCCAAAGTCTTGAGTGCGCCAGCGCATCAAGCCAATGATTAATCCGCCAAGGGTGGGAACGCAGGCTAGAGTCCAAGCACCCCAAACACCGATTTGACTCATTAAATTTTCCAGCATCAACTGGTGAATCAGCTGGATTAAATAGTGAAACGTGACTACACCCATACCAGTACCACCGCCAATGAGCATGGCTAAAAACAGGACAACGGTTTCTGGGGATGGTTGAAAACGATTAATTAGGTAAGCTAAACGAACGGAAGGTGTAGGAAAGGCAGGTTGTTCCGTTACCTTCCTGTGTTGAGTGGGAGGCAGGAGAGTCATTGAGAGGCGAGGTAAATGTAAGAAAAAATTTAAATTTTTATCTGTTACTTATCATTGTGAGCCATTATTTAGCAACCAGACAAGTAGACTTTATTTGCTTGATTTACAAAGATTTAGTAAAAAATGTCATTGTGCAAAATTTTATGGGGAGAATAGTTAAATGGGAGACAATTATTATTTAAGGGTCAGCAATGCCTAGTTTCGGCTACGCCTACGCTAGTGGGGTGCGAGTGAGCGCCAACGCTCATCTTTCTAAAGACAACAAGTTTTTGTGGGCTGGGTGGACGCATCCGCAAACAAAAACTTGGAGTCATCCTTGCCTAAATCTAGCTATACTCGTGTTGCGACCATTGACCCATCCTTGGTAGTAATACAATGGTATGTGTGATTTATGGCTGATGTCAGACCATACTTGGAAGTCTGCTAAGTATTGATCGTAATTCAGTATAGCTATTGTTATAGAGCGAGTAAATGGACTAGGCGGACGAGGTAAATGAATATACACACCTTTGATAATCATTATGTTACTTGCCCAATTTGCCAAAGAAATGCTACGCCAAAGCCAATAAAAACGCGCATGGGCTTATTTTGCTGTCCCTATTGCCAAGAACGGCTAGTAGTTTGCCAAAGCGGTCATTATGTCCGTGATCCGTTTACTTGGAAACAATTAATGGTTGCTTCGTCGCTACGTCGTCAAAGCCGACCTTTAGCTAGGATTATCAGAGATTTTGTCTTGCTTAAGCGTCCTATGGTAGCCTTGGCTGTAGGAAGTGCCATTTTCTTTAGTGCGATCGCTCTGACTCAGGAAAATACAAGCTACGAGCACCAAGGGGTTCCCACAACAGAGAAAGTTAATAAACCAGGAAACGAATCTCAGTAAATGGATTACTTTGGTATAAATCAAATATTACTTTGATTTTTGTAATATTATAACTAAATACTTTTATGAAACCGTGTCTTATTGTCCCAAATAGGACGCGGTTGTACATCATATGCGTTTCAAGATCCACTCTTATGAAACAATAAGATCAGATTCCTTAACAAGTGATGAGGGTTTAAGTCCCCTGATTCTATCAAGCAGCGCGTATGTTAGTCGGGGTCTAAATCCCCGGACGCTCTCTACGAGACCCTGCGTGAACGCAGACTCGCTCTAAGCGTTCGCGGTAGCGTCTCGTAGAGAAGCCATGCAGTTGGCGTTCGTGTAGCGTTGTTGTTACCAGCCTCAACATGACCTTACCTATGTGAGAACTCCTATAAGTTAAGATCCCTGATGTCTTAACTTAGGTTGACACTTGAAATAATCTTGCTGAAAAACGGGAAGACTATGGTTACTCCCTAATGGAGAAATTTCCATGAAAATCCTGAACAGCAAAATGCTCAAAAAATCTCTGCTTAACTGTTTAATTTTGCCTGTTTCTCTAGTTCCTTGGCTGTCTATAGGAATACTGGGGAATTCCCACGCGGATGCTTTACCAGGACAAAGTACAGAGGAAGTAGGCACTTGGATTAAAGCACATCCCACACTCCGCCCCAGGAGTGGTGAGCAATTGTTCGTGCAAAAGACTGATACTGCTGCTCAAAGATTCACTTTTCAAGCATCGGTATTGCCTCCCGGTAGGGTAGAATTTTCCAAAGACCGTGGCACAATTCGCTCTGAGCGCATTGCCATGTATGATGCCATTAACGGCATGACATTTGCGCGTCTCCAGGAATCTTTGCGGGTGATTTATGGCTTGGAGATTTATCAAGACTACGATCGCGCCGAAGTTGTGTACCAGTATCCTAACGAAAAGGTAGTCAACTCGGCGCGTTTTGCTAAAACTCCAATTCGGGAAGCTTTAAAGGGAGAATTACGAGTAGGCGATCGCTATGTATATTGGGTGGAAATTGCCCAACCCAAAACTGGCAAAGCTTTTACCGGTCAAATGACCGTTTTGCTCAAAACTGACTTAGACAAGTTAGAAAAGGAACTGCAAATTCGGTAATGGGCATTAGACAATTGTACTGAGTATACTTTTACGGAGAAGGAAGTTACGCGCAGCCTCTGGTAGAGAGGTATTTGGCATTAATTATTCTCCCTCATCTCCCTCTGCTCCTTTATTGCTCATCCCTTCTCCACTTAAAGGTTGCTGAAGTGTTTTATAGCTTCCCCAAGCTCATAGGAGCTAGAGTTTGCCATATACCCGAAAAGATACTCTCAGATGCTAAGGAAATTCTCACCAAATCTTCCTTCAGTAGTGGTGGCCAATCTATCCCGGCTTTACGCCCTGCGGCAAATAGCTGTTGTGCCTTAACGCTTAACTGATAAAGTGCCAAAGCCAGCTCTCGGTCTAGGCTCTTTGCATCTTTGAGGGCTTCAAACACCACTTTCAATGCCAACAAAATCGAGGTGATCTGACCGGGCACCGGCGGTTTCCCCTGTTTCATACGCGTCAACAGCGCATCTGGGTTTTCCTCGGTTGTGATTGTCTGATCTATGAGGAGTTTCCGAGCTGTTTCGTAATTCATGTAGTCAGTTTAGCGTACATTTTACTTCAGCAGTAATACTTAATTGAAAAGTCATAAAACTGGCTTTTGCTTATTTATAGCAATCTCATTTGATTTGTGAAAAGATAGGCTTGGGGAAGATGATGGATAATTGGCGATGCTCTAGGTTAACTAGATAGACTGACATATAATATCTTTGAAAAATACGCCCGTTTGGAATCAGAAGCAAAATGATGTCACCGAATTTACTAGAAATTGAGCGTTCCGTCCGTGCCTTATCTGTGGAAGAACAACTTTGGCTGTTAGAAAGTATTGCTCGACAAATTCGAGAAAGTGAGTATAAAAAAGACAAATTGCCTGATTTGAAAAAATCAGAAGACCAACTGCAAGTGATGGTTAGTGAGGTAAAGATTCCAACAGAAATTGCTGCTATAACTGATGAGTTTGCGATTTCTGAAATCCTCTGATATCGAAAAGTAGAAATTATAAATTTGCCAGATTTAAAAACTCAAATATACAGCTTTTATATATCTCTCGTTCCCAGTCATAAACTGGGAATGCGATATAGTACTTTCCCACAACTAATTTAGGATTGCTATAGTTGCCAATCAATAGATACCATAGACAACTTTTGTATCTAGTACGCCACGGCGGAAATAGAGCAGCCATTTAAAATTCCTAAAAAGCCCATGAATTTTGACTTTTGCTTTGCGGTACTAGTCTTTTAGATTTACTTTTGTTTCATTACTCTTTACGATTCAACCCTATTATGGTATTTGACTGGGGTAAATACGCTCCTATGATGTTGCTAATTAATAAAGCAATAGGGGCTATCTCGCAAAACCACTTATCAAGGGTGCTTATTACATTGTTTGAAGTTATGTAGCCTTTTGATTACGGCCTATCAATCACTGCGGTAAACTATGCGTTGATTATGATTCTTTCGCAGAGAAGAACACCTCGAAAGGAGCGGTTTTTTCAATGTCTCATACCGTAAAAATCTACGATACCTGCATTGGCTGCACCCAATGCGTCCGCGCTTGCCCTACTGATGTACTGGAGATGGTTCCTTGGGATGGCTGTAAGGCTGCTCAAATTGCCTCTTCACCCCGTACAGAAGACTGCGTGGGCTGTAAGCGCTGCGAAACCGCTTGTCCCACCGACTTTTTGAGCATCCGGGTTTACCTGGGCGCTGAAACAACTCGCAGTATGGGTCTGGCTTACTAAAAAGCTCAGTGCTAAGTCACCGAACTTCTGATCGCAATGCGGGTCTACTGCCCAACCGTTCTTCTAGAACTGTTGCCTTGTCTTCTTTGGACAACAAAGGAGAGGCGCAAGCCTTTGCTTTGCTCAGAGTTCTCGCTGAGTTCTGGGTCTTGAGTCCTGAGGCAAAAGAAGTAAATCAAAAAAACAATTTATTGATTCTTCACTCAGCCCTCAGAACTCAGAACTCAGTGTTCAAAACTTTTAAAGTTTTTTAATAGCAAGCATCTTTAGAAATATCTAGTGGTAGAGGGAGTAAATTACTCCCTTTTTTCTTTGCAAAACGTCGAGTTTGTGCCAAGAACTATACTGGATTTAATCATCCTGAAAAAAAGTGGTGTGAACAATGTGCGGAATCGTTGGATATATAGGCACTCAAGCGGCGGCAGACATTTTACTGGCTGGGCTGGAAAAACTAGAGTATAGGGGTTACGATTCGGCTGGAATCGCCACTGTTTGGGAAGGTGAGGTTAATTGCGTGCGGGCGAAGGGTAAACTGCATAACCTGCGTTCTAAACTGGAACAAATAGAAACGCCTGCCCAAATTGGTATAGGTCACACTCGCTGGGCAACTCATGGAAAACCAGAAGAGTACAACGCCCATCCTCACATGGATACGGCAAAGCGAGTGGCGGTGGTGCAAAATGGCATTATCGAAAATTACCGCGACTTACGCGAGGAACTCAAAGGAAAAGGACACCAATTTCTTTCTGAAACTGATACAGAAGTAATTCCCCATCTTATAGCCGAATTTTTAAAGGATGTTCCCCCGTCATCTCCCTCATCTGGCTTCCTAGAGGCAATTCGCCAAGCCGTTAACTGTTTGCGCGGGGCGTTTGCACTTGCAGTGATTTCTGCTGACTACCCCGATGAATTGATTGTTGTTCGCCAGCAAGCACCTTTGGTAATTGGTTTTGGGCAAGGGGAGTTCTTTTGTGCGTCTGACACGCCTGCGATCGTTGCCTACACCCGTGCAGTGCTACCTCTAGAAAATGGCGAAATTGCCCGCCTCACACCTTTGGGCGTTGAGATTTACAATTTTGCTGGCGACAGGTTGAAAAAACAACCCCGGCTGCTCAACTTCAATCCTGCAATGGTAGAAAAGCAGGGATTCAAACACTTCATGCTCAAAGAAATCCATGAGCAACCAGGGGTAGTAAGAGCTAGTTTAGAAGCTTACTTTAATAATTTAGGGCAATCTGAGCGATCGCCAATTAATCTGGGTTTGCCAGAAGATTTTTACACCGATTTAGAACAAATTCAAATTGTTGCCTGTGGTACTAGTTGGCACGCAGCATTAATCGGCAAATATTTACTTGAACAACTTGCAGGAATTTCTACTCAGGTACATTACGCTTCTGAGTATCGCTATGCACCCTCACCATTGACACCCAACACCTTGATTGTTGGTGTTACCCAATCAGGTGAAACTGCTGATACCTTAGCAGCTTTGACGATGGAAAAAGAACGTCGCCAGGGGAAAGAACCGAAATATCAAGCACGACTGCTAGGAATTACTAATCGTCCAGAAAGTAGCCTTGGTCATATGATGCCGCATATCATCAGTACTCTGGCAGGAATTGAAATTGGAGTAGCGGCGACAAAAACTTTTACCGCTCAACTGATGGCATTTTATGCTTTAGCATTGGATTTAGCTTATCGTCGCCAGACGGTTTCACCAGACACATTAGAGAATATTATTAGCGGGTTGCGACAAATTCCTAAAGAAATTGAGGCAACTTTAGAAAGTCAAGAAAGTTTAACCGAACAGTTAGCCCACGAATTCGCTGAAACCAAAGATTTCATTTTTGTGGGAAGGGGCATTAACTTTCCTATTGCTTTGGAGGGGGCGTTGAAATTAAAAGAAATCAGCTACATTCACGCTGAAGGTTATCCGGCTGGAGAGATGAAACATGGTCCAATCGCACTTTTAGATGCGAAAGTACCAGTAGTTGCGATCGCAATCCCTGGTAGTGTGTACGAAAAAGTTATTTCTAATGCCCAAGAAGCCAAAGCTAGAGATTCTCGCTTAATTGGTGTGACTCCCGTCAACGATGGCGAAGCTGCGGAAATTTTTAACGATCTTCTTCCCATCTCTGATGTAGAAGAATTACTTTCTCCCATTCTGACAGTAGTTCCACTGCAATTATTGGCTTATCATATTGCCGCCCGTCGCGGTTTGGATGTCGATCAGCCTCGTAACCTTGCTAAAAGTGTCACCGTAGAATAGTATAATTTTATACTTAAATTAAATTGTAGAGGAATAAAAAAGTTGGAAATTAAATAACAAATTTGGGACATAACTCTTGGGGGTAGATATTGCGATCGCCTTCAAGAGATGTTTTATAGCTAGAGGTAGACCGAGGTTTTTTCAGCAAATGATCAAATGAAAATATATTGCCTGAAAAGCCTATATGGTAAGGTTTTGATAAATTGTACAACTTTTTTATTTATCAATATGACGAATTTTTAGAAAATTGTACAACTTTCTTTTTATAAGTCGCGTGAATGCCAACGCTAATGTATGGGTTACAAACTGCAAAATTGTACAACTTTTTTATACTTGTACATTAAATGATGATGGCTTCTGAAGAAGTTTTATAACTTGCAGAAGCCATTTTTATGGCAATGATTACAAGTTTAATATATTTATTAATGGTTAGGTAAATATTCGCTGGATTTTCAGTAAAGGGTAAAATTATCCAAATGCGATCGCAAGAATTCAAATGTATATTTTTACAACGTCTTTATTTAACCCTTGCTCATACATTGGCACATTTTGTCAGTTGCAGTTGTTCACCAAGGGTTGTCTCTAAAATTATCTCTACACCTTTCTTTATCCGTGGGATTTGTTTTCTACTCCCGTAATTGTGACAATACTTCCCGAAACGGCAGGGGGATTGCTGGGAGTTAGTGACTGGACTAGCAGTTGGGCATTCTCCAGCCGTTGCTGTGTCAAATAACCCATGACAGTTGTGTTAAAAAGTGCTGAAAAACCTGTCTGGAGAGTACGAACACTAACTCCCACTTGCTGCGCTAGTTCCGAAAGCAATGGCGGATGCTCAAGTTGTATTTTCAAATTCTTACTTTTAAGAAATATCATCAATAAATAGCTTATAAATTCTAAGTATCATTGATTAAAATTTATATTTGAGTTGATTCTCTTTAGCCCTTAAAAAACTCAAGTTGAGATAAGACAAACTTGGTCAATCGACTGATGTCTGCAATCATTTGTTACATAAATAGAAGCCATGACAGCGATCGCCTGAATGAATATTGGTATTGAATGTCGTCAAATGTCGCCAAGTTTCAAAGGGTTATATCTGCTCTACGAAGAAGGCGAGTTTTACACTCTCGCAGTTTGACGAGTTTCAAAACAGCTTATCAACTAGCATTATTGGTCAGACTAAAGTGCGATCGCAGAAATGAATCCATAAGTAGTTTAGTTTTCCTATGAACTTGTGCTGCAATCTTGTCGAGGCGATCGCATTCCCCCCATCCCAGAAGCGTTGCACCAAAAGCGTGAAAATTGCACGCATCTTGTCATTAAATAAAATACTACTTCATATATTTGATTACGGTGGCTGGAGTACCAATTAAGCCAGACCGACGAAGATTAAAAACGCGATTATGAGCAAAGACTGCCAGACCAGTCTTGATAACCTCGATTTGGTTGACACTTGTATTGCCGACCTACCCAGACAATTTCCCATTTATTTTTGTTGCGTCTCAATTCGATGCGATTTCGTTTCCCGCTCACTGAATCATCAGCCAAACCTACTGTGGTATGTACAATTACAGATGTGTTTTGTGTAGGATACGCAACTGAAATGTCCTCAGACTTTCTTCCTTCTTGTTCTTCTAAGTTGCTAAACAATTGTACAGCCACAGCTTTTGGAATAGTAACTTTAATACGGTTAGAAGAGATAAATTCTTGCACCTTAATTACCTGAAAAGCAGAACGTGGGTTACTTTGGGCAGACGCAATACCCTGTAATTGCGTGCATATCATAGTAGCTGAGATTAGTGAAAGTTTAAGCATGGAAGGGGGCATAGTGATGCGTATAATAATTTTTATAGTAATTCGAGTATGAAAAAAAGGTTTAAACTAGATGCCTTTCGGCACGGTAAAAGCACAGACCTATCTATCTTTTAAAGATGCAATCACTCCCATTGCTCCCAGTCAGACGTGGAAATGCCTGAACCCTGATCCTAATGAATAGCCCAAAGCTTCAAAATATTCTAACCTTTGATTAGTGCTTTGCTATCCAAGCATTACGGTTTGCGAGGTGCTATTTTTAGCATCTCGTAAACGATAGTGCCAATCGAATGGCACTTTCTTTGATAAAGGTAGCTTTCTCCCCAACGCCTTACTTAAGGCGTGGACATCTCCAATTTTGATTCTATGCCGAATAAATCAAACCATCCATTCAGTCCACTGTGGGGCATCTGCCACCAGTTAAGTAAATTTGTCATCTTCACATTCTCAAACTCCAGCATCACGCCGCAACGCTCATCACTCTTGCCCAAAGGAATAATTGTATTGCCCATCTCTTCTTTTGAGCGATGGCGCTGTTTCGCCGGCCGTAGGCGATCGCAAGCCGGAAGCAGAGGCTAAAAATGATTTTAAAAACCTCAAGGTAAGAAACTTTAGAAGTTAGGTTTTTACTTGGGTTGCCACAATGGAGTGATATCAAGGTTTTTAGCAGCAGATACGGCATTCTAACCTACTTAGTACGGTTTCCACACCTTTAGGTTTTGTAAAGTTATCGTAATATTTATTTATATAAAGCAATATTTGCCCCAAATAAAAGAGTAAGTAATAAAAGCGATGAATCAACCCATTGAATTATCTTTAGAACAAGAATTTAGCCTTAGAACATTCTCTGATCAAGTAAAGCAGATGTCCCGTGAACAAGCTCAAGAGTTTTTGCTGATGCTCTATAAGCAGATGATAGCTAGGGAAGCTACTTATCAAGAATTGCTCAAACATAAGTGGGAACTTGATTCAGACTCAATTTTGGGCTAAAACAAACCTCGCAAGGTTAGTTTTAGCTACTGAGAATATAACGAACACACAATTGTCTTTTTCATGAAAATCCCTCAAAACGTGGGCGCTTAGAGGGATTTTGGGTATTGGTATTTGGTATTGGTTTTTTTTGACTGCTAAGTTAAATTGTTTGCTTTCTCAACTGCTTCCTTTAATTCTTCAAAGGTAATACTACCGTCTTTGTCTGAATCATAATTTAATAGTAATTCCTGGGGAGTAGTGGTATTTGTTTCTGATGAGATGATTACACTTAGGCCAGGACTTAAAAAAAGATCATTAATGGAGATTTTGCCGTCTTGATCGGTATCTAAAGTATTAAAAAGAGATTGAAGCTCTTGCTCGGTTGTCATAAGTTTCTATCTGAAAAACGTTTTCAACTTAATATCTCATTAATCTCTCAAAATTAAATAAACTTATATCCTTAGACGTAGAAACGGCGATCGCTGGGGCTTAGATCAGTTGTAGGCTTTGGGTTACAGGGTTTACAGTCTGACTATGAAAATAAACCTACATAGACGCGCCTTCTTTCTAACGTAGTCGCGTAGTAGATTTGACTGGGGTAGGGTACTGCCATTGTCAGTACCCATTTTTCTCAATTGTCTAGTGGTTTTTCTAAACTTCAATCTATTGTTTATAACCTCACCAGTTCAATTTTTATTTTCCTGGCTCATGGGGTACGTTTCTTAACGTACCAATTTAATCTCTAATGAAGTAGCTTGTGTAGTTTTTACAAGAGTAGCGATCGCAGAAACTTCAATGCTCCTGAGCATGGTAACTAGCTTTCAGCAGTTTTCCCCAGATTGCATTGTAAGGATGTACAAGCTGTGTCGGTTGCTTGTCTCTAAAAATGAGCCTTCCTTCATTTGCCCACTCAAAAATTCCACCGCTTAAGTTATAAATGCACTTCATCCCAGCTTTATCGAGCTGCTGGGCTAATTTAGCGCTACGATAGCCAACAGCACAGTATAGGACAATTGGTCTGCCTTTTGAAACTATTGAAAGTTCTCTTAAATCAGGTGAAAGAGCGTTTATATGCGCTGCTGTTTCGATATGGCTCACCGCATACTCTGCCTGACTTCGTGCATCTAGCACTAATGGCCGCGGCTTTGCAGAATCTAATAGCAATTGAGCTAGTTCCTTACTTGTAATTTCCTCAACATTAGGAAACTGCAATCTAATTAGAAGTTTAAGAAAGTTAAATGTAAGCGATCGCACTTGTAAAAATACTCTCTCGCTTTTATAGATAATTGTAAGTTTGATTGTAAATATCAAAAGTATGATATAAACAGATTTTTCGGATGACCACTATTTATTAACACAGTTTACTCTAATTTAGAATCAACCATAAGTCTGAAATTTAAATCCACAATTTCATCCTAAATTAGTTTAAAAAAAGTGGATGGAGAATAATCTGCTGGCTTTAAGGTGTTTAATAAAGTTATTACTAAAAGTCTAGTAGAAGCAAAAACATGAAAGGTTTCAAGAAGTTATCTTCAATAGCGCTATTGCTATGTGCTTTTGTGTATCCGCCCTCATTAGCTGAAGCAAAGGATATTTCTCTAAGTAATGCTCGCAATGAACACAGCGCCGCACCAGAGGCTAATTTAGTAGGAGATAAAACCGGAGAGCTTTTAATTGCTCAACGGCGACCAGGACGATACCGAATAATCCGACGGCGGCAGATTATCCGACGTCGGCAGCGCTTTGGACGATACCAAAATATTCGACCACGGCGCTCTTTTGGACGATATCAAATTATTCGACCACGGCGCTCTTTTGGACGATATCAAATTATTCGACCACGGCGCTCTTTTGGACGATATCAAATTATTCGACCACGGCAGCAGTTTAGACAACGGCAGATTATCCAACGACGGCAGCCTTACGGGCGATACCAAATTATCCGCCGTCGTTATTAATGAGGACTGATGCAACTAACTAATGGTTAGTGGTTGGTGATTCAACCACTAACCACTAACTATGGTTACGTTCTAATGAGCTGCTACTACCTCTCCTTCAAGGCGAACTAGTCGATCTGCCAAAAGTTTTTCAAGGTCTTCTAGTGCCTTAGTGAAACCTTTGATGCCCTCATCTAGTTTGTCGGTTGCCATGCGGTCAGCGGCGTGCATCTTGTCATAAGTAGCTTTGTCAATGGATATTTTTTCAATTTCCAAGTTTGCTGCCTTGGCGGGATCGAGTTTGCGTGGCAGTTCTCCAACAGTTGCTTGCAATTCAGCCAAAAGTGATGGCGAAATGGTCAGCAAATCACTACCTGCAAGTTCAGTAATTTCACCAATATTACGGAAGCTAGCTCCCATAACTTCGGTTTTATAGCCGAATTTCTTGTAGTAGTTGTAGATTTTGGTGACGGACAAAACTCCTGGATCTTCGGCTGCTGGGTAGCTATCGCGTCCGGTATCTTTTTTGTACCAGTCAAGAATCCGACCGACGAAGGGAGAAATTAGGGTAATGCCGGCTTCTGCACAGGCGATCGCTTGGTGAAGACCAAACAATAAGGTAAGGTTACAGTGAATACCTTCTTTTTCGAGAATTTCCGCAGCGCGAATACCTTCCCAAGTGCTGGCGATTTTAATTAAAACGCGATCGCGGCCAATTCCAGCAGCTTTATACTGAGCAATTAATTCCCGTGCCTTAGTTAGGGTAGCTTCGGTATCGTAGGACAAGCGAGCATCCACTTCCGTAGACACGCGACCGGGAATGATTTGCAAAATTTTTAATCCAAAGGCAACTGCCAAACGGTCAAAAGCTAGAGAAACTATCTGTGCTTGGGTGGCTCCGGCTCCAGCATCTTTCTTCGCTTGGAGTAAAGTTTGATCGACAATTTCCTGATATTCTGGCATCTGCGCCGCAGCAGTAATCAGCGAAGGATTGGTGGTGGCGTCTTGGGGTTTGAACTTTTCAATTGCCTGGATATCCCCTGTATCTGCGACTACAACAGTCACTTGTCGCAATTGTTCCAGTAAATTCTTAGACATAAAATACTCCGTGATGTTTGTTACAGGATTTACTTATTCCCCAGTTCTTTACACTCTTTACTCTTCCTTCAATTCTGATTCTGGCAATTTTTCTTAATCATTGCCCAATTTTGCTTACTATCTTCAGCCACAGCCCTATTCTAAGTGCCTTATGCAGAAATTGGCTGTCCAATGGAATGCACTTTAATTAAGCTAGTTGTTCCTGATTTACCAATTGGAACACCAGAGGTAATAACTACTTTATCGCCCTTATTCGCTAAACCCATGTCTACAACTGTGTTCACCACATTGGTAAACATCTCTTCGGCATTGTGGACTGGTGGGATCAGCAAAGCTTCTACACCCCAAGAAAGCGCTAGTTGGCGATAAGCGGTAATATCAGGGGTAAGGGCAATAATGGGAGAAGTAGGGCGATATTTAGACACCATTCTCGCTGTATTTCCTGATGAAGTGTTACAGAGAATTGCCCGTGAGCCTGTTTCATAGGCAATGCGACACACGGATTCTGCTACAGATTCGGTAACGCTGAGACTGCCTGCTTCATGACACCAAGCATGTTTGCTACCTTCATCTAAAGCCTGTTCTGTCCGCACAGCGATATTGTGCATCATCTCGACGGCGGCGATGGGATATTGCCCGACAGCTGTTTCACCAGAAAGCATTACTGCATCCGTCCCATCTAAGATGGAGTTGGCAACATCAGTGGCTTCGGCGCGGGTGGGATCGGGGGCGCTAATCATCGACTCTAGCATTTGGGTGGCTGTAATCACCGGCTTGCCAGCACGATTGCAACGGCGAATAATATCTTTTTGAATTAGGGGGACTTCGTGAATTGGCACTTCTACCCCTAAATCGCCACGAGCAATCATAATCGCGTCGGCAACCTTCAGAATGGAGTCAAAATTCTCTACTGCTTCTGCTCTTTCGATTTTGGCAATTAAGCGGATGGAAGCACCAGCTGCTTCAATCATTCGCTTGGCGGGTTCTAAGTCTTGTGGCGATCGCACAAAGGACACCGCTACCCAGTCTACACCCAACTGAATCCCAAAGCGCAGATCCAGCAAGTCTTTTTCGGTGATCGAACTAACAGGTAAAGGAGTTTGTGGTAGGTTTACTCCTTTGTGCGTGGAAATTAACCCGCCAATTTTTACTTGAGCGCGAATGCGATCGGCATCGCGATCGGTAACAATCAACTTGACGCGACCATCATTAATCAAAATTGGTTCGCCTGGTCGTACCATTGCGAACAAAGTCGGTAATGGTAAGGGTAGTTCATCGATACTCTCACCCTTTTCTTGCAAAACAAAGGTGACTTCAGTACCAGCTTCTAAATTTAACCCTTCCGGTGGTAAAGTTCCCAAACGAATCTTCGGGCCACACAGGTCTTGCATAATTGCGATCGGCTTTTGCTGCTCAGTACTAATTTGTCTGAGATAGTGAGCAGTTTGGGCGTGGAATTCATAAGCCCCGTGGGAAAAATTCAGCCGTGCCACGTTCATTCCAGCTTTTACCAAGGCTTGCAGCTTTTCAGGTGCAGATGTAGCCGGGCCAACAGTACAAATGATTTTGGTTCGACGCATAGGGATTAGGGGTTAAGGAGTAACCTGCAAATTTGGATGGTTTATACCAATTCGTAATTAAGAGACTTCGCATCCAAATTCACATGTGCTTTATATCACTGATTTTGTAAATAAAGATACTAAATGGCGTTTTGTTTTCGCGGTATTTACCATTTGACCCAAATCCCAAAAGTCAAGGGTCAAAAGTCAAAAGTAAATGACAAATGACCAATGACAAATGACCAATAACTAATGACCAATCAAGCCACAGCAGCTGTCGGTGCGAGTTTTTCCTTCTGTGACATAGACAACATCAGGTCAATCACGCGATTCGAGTAGCCCCACTCGTTGTCATACCAGGCAATTACCTTGAAGAAGTTTGAGTTCAACTCAATTCCAGCACCTGCGTCGAAGATACTAGAATGGGTATCGCCTTGAAAATCTGTGGAAACTACTTCTTCATCTGTGTAACCCAGGATACCCACCAACGAACCTGCGGCAGCTTCCTTCATGGCAGCACAGATTTCCTTATAACTAGTAGCTTTGGCAGTTTTGAAAGTTAAATCAACTACAGAGACATCGGGAGTCGGAACTCGTAATGCCATACCAGTCAGCCTACCCTTCAATTCTGGTAAAACCAAGGCTACAGCTTTAGCTGCGCCTGTGGAAGAAGGAATAATATTCTGGCTTGCACCTCGACCACCCCGCCAGTCTTTCTTACTGGGACCGTCTACAGTTGGTTGAGTAGCAGTCATGGCATGAACTGTAGTCATTAACCCTTCAGTCAACCCAAAGTTGTCATTGATGACCTTAGCAATGGGAGCTAGACAGTTTGTAGTGCAGCTAGCATTGGATACAATTATATCCTTGCTGGGATCAAATAGGTGATGATTGACACCCATTAACAGGGTAGTAACTCTATCTGGATCTTTGGTGGGAGCAGAAATTACCACTCGCTTTGCACCTGCTTTCAGATGGTTTGCGGCTCCTTCGTGGTCAGTGAAGAGTCCGGTAGCTTCTACCACATAATCTGCACCTAATTTTCCCCAAGGTAACTCTGCTGGGTTCCTCACCGACACGCAAGGGATGAAATGCCCGTCAATGAGGATACCATCTTCCTTGGCTTCAACCTTATGCTTTAATCTGCCGTGGGTTGAGTCGTACTTTAATAGGTAAGCGAGGTTATCTGGTGGTACTAGATCGTTAATACCTATAAATTCAATGTTGGGGTTATCGATGCCAGCGCGAAGCACAAGTCGCCCGATTCGACCGAAGCCATTGATACCAACCTTCAATTTAGTCAAGATTAAACCTACCCTTGTGGAAAGTTGAACAAAAGGAGAAAGTTAAAAGTCAAAATAGATTGCCTTTTACTCTTTACTCTATGATCGTGACAGTCTCAGTCAGCTAAGGCATATTTACTTGGCATATTTTAATGATTGGGGCATTGGGCATGGAGATTAACTAATTTGCCCTTGTAACCCACGATTCGTTAGGAGATAAACAGCAAAAGTACCTACCCAGTGACTAGCTGCATAATGTTCACTTACAATATCTGCTAATCCATGCTGACGATAGTGAAGGGCAGTAGAGCGAAGTGTTTCGATGCGGCGATCGCTATTTGCCAATCCAGAAATTATACCCTCAAGCATCCAAGCACGACTAAGATTAAGACCGTAGAAGTGGGCTTGCATATAATCTTTAGGATTATCTACTCCGGGTGGTTGTAACCAATTTGCTGAATTATCAATGGGTATTTGGGGAAGAAAATCAGTCAGCCAGTCAGTGAAAGCTTCTGTTGGCAGAACTCGCCGCATCAGGTCTGCTTCAGCAAGCCCAGGAGACAGAAAATCGTAGCCAAGCGGCTCGAATTGTAAGGAATAATTGCGATCGCTAAGATAAAATTGCCGTGCCTTGTTCTCTACTAACTGAATAAACTCAGCATTTTCGGTAATCCGTGCCCAATCTAGCATCAAACCAAGTGCAAAAGCTGTTTGGCTATGCATCCCTGTGCGATTTGGGAGTTTCAGTCCGTCAATCCAACGCTGTAAGTTACCTGCAATTAATTTTTCTAGCGGTTCCAATATAACCCGCCATTCTTTGGCTTGAGGATGATTCCACTCGTGAAGTTCGGCAGCCAGTTGTAAAAGCCATGCCACACCATAAGGAAATTCAAAAAACGGTAGCCGTTGAAAATGAGCAATTTCTCCTTGAATCTTCTCAGGTGTTAGGCTCTGTCCAAGTGCTTGCTTTGAGGCTGCATTAAAAGAGGCTTCAGGAAAGCGACGCATGAGACGTACCAGCAACCAGTGACCATGTACGGCTGAATGCCAATCTAAGCAACCATAAAAAGCAGGAGTCAATTCACGCGGTGGTTTTATATCCTCATCGCTATCAGCCCAATACAGACCACTGTTAGGATATTCCCGCTCGATACAATCCAGCACTAATTGAGCAAATTGTGCCGCAGTCGCTTCATTAATCTCTAAATTATCGGGTGGCATGGTCAGCCCTTTTAAAGAAGTCAAAAGTCAATAATTTTGAACCCCATAAATAAATTTAGGGGCTGCCTAGGCGCGGATAGCTCAATAAAAGCGTAGCGTTTTTAATGCAGACGAACGCATTAACATTGTATCGGGATGCATTGGCATTGCAGAGCGACGCATTAACATTGTATCGGGATGCATTGGCATTGCAGGGCGACGCATTAACATTGCATCGAGATGCATTGGCATTGTAGGGCGACGCATTAACATTGCATCGGGATGCATTGGCATTGCAGGGGAACGCATTAACATTGCATCGGGATACATTAGCATTGCGGGGTATTGCTAAATTTAATTCGCTACGAATTAACCATCACTTGTACTTCAGGTTTTACCTTAGCTTCTGCTTCCAGAAATTCAGCCACTTGAGCCTCAATTTCATCGCGGACAATTTGGCGATACTCCAAGAAATGCTCAATTTGGGCGCAAACAGCTAAGTAGCTACTCACCCCACCCGGATTATGTTGATACATGCTCCACAAGTTGCGCCAGAATTGCCAGCGCGTCTGACGACGTACACCCTGCCGCCAGCAAATAATTAGAAACGCTCGGAGTACTTTCCAGTTCAATGGTTTCTTAGCAGCTTTGCCCTTTTTGGGGTAGGTTGCTTCGCCCAAAAGCCGGAAGTGTTTGTATGTACGCTCCAAAAACCGTTCTGGCTCATACAAATCACAGAACGCCTGCACATATTCACGAGCGATGTCTTCTAACGGCCGAGTTGGGACAAAATTCATCAACGTAGTTTGGTTGATGTTGGCTGATTTATTGCGGAGTCGTCCTTCCTTTTCTAATCTATGCCAAAGCGCTGTATCTGGAAGTGCTTGCAACATACTGAATAAGGCGGTGGGTATTGCTGTTTGCTCAACAAACTTGACAATTCGTGCGCCTGCTCCGACTTTCTCGCCATCAAACCCAATGATAAAGCCTGCCATAACTCGCAACCCTGAGCGGGTAATCCTATTCACTGCCTCACTGAGTGAGTCTCTGGTATTCTGGTATTTCTGAGTAAAAGTGAGACTTTCTTCGTCGGGGGTTTCAATTCCCAGAAAAACGGCTCCAAAATTACACGCTACCATCAAATCCATCAGTTCTTGATCTTGGGCTAAATCAACTGAAGCCTCTGTGGCAAAGGAAAAGGGATAGTTATGTTCTACCATCCAAGGTAGAAGGGACTTCAAAAATAATTTGACATTCCGCTTATTACCGATGAAGTTGTCATCCACCATAAAAATACTGCGCCGCCAACCCAATTTATAGAGATAATCAAGTTCTGCTAATAGCTGTTCTGGGCTTTTGGTGCGGGGTTTACGGCCGTACAGCACAATAATGTCGCAAAATTCACACTGGAAAGGACATCCACGCGAAAATTGCACTGACATCTCCGCGTAGGCTTCAAACTCTAGCAAGTCAAAGCGAGGCGTTGGAGTGCTGGTTACATCTGGTTTTTCACCACCAGAGCGAAAAATGCCTGTGCGATCGCCCCGTGCGATCGCTGCTACAAATAAGGGTAGCGTAATTTCCCCTTCGTCTAATATTAAGTAATCTGCTCCGACGGATGTCATTTCATCTGGTAGCGCTGTCGGGAAGGGGCCACCCACAGCTACCCGTTTACCTCTTCGTTTTGCTTCTAATATCTGAGAGAGTAAATCTTCTTTTTGGACAATCATCGCCGACATAATCACCAAATCTGCCCAAGCCCACTCTTCTTCCGTACAGACACGGACATTTCGATCTACTAACTTATACTCCCACTCTTGAGGTAATATCGCAGCTACAGTCACCAAGCCTAAAGGCGGTAGCATTGCTTTACGGTCTAATAAAGCCAGTGTTTTTTCAAAAGACCAAAAACTTTTTGGAAAACGGGGGTATAAAAGTAAAACATTCATATTTGATGCTTATAAACCTTCATCTTAACTGCTGGTTGAGTTCACGTACAAGTTAGCCACTCTAATAACACACTCTAGAGAAGCTTTTGTATCTAGTAGCTGTAAACTCTACTATGACTGATTTAGAGAAAGTAATATTTTTTAAGGGCAATTATTACTGCTTTCAGGCTAGAGAGGACTCAAAATTGCTCAATGAGTGCAAGGAGTGCGATACGTTCTCTACGAGACGCTTTGCCAAGGGTGGGCTTTGCCTACGCGATTTTCAAAAATTTTCAAATATTTATCGGTAAAGGATTTAGCCAATATATGTTATTTTCAATACTATACAAGGTGTATTTGCACTTTCAAGCTATTTAGACGGGCTGCAACCCGTCCTTATTTATCAATGAAGGCATGAGGCAGAGGACTGCAAGAAAAAGATTTGGGGGCGTTACATATTAACGGGATGATTTCGTAACTTCTAAAATTCCCCCCTGCTTCCTCTGCCTCCCCTGTTTACCCCAGAACTATGGAGTTCTGCGGTTATTCCCAATGAATCGGCAAGCTCAGTCCGTCTAAACAGCAGGGTAGTTTACCCTATTACTCCTGAAAGCGGGTGCAGTATTGTTAAATGAAAGCTATGCTTAGTTTCAGCTTTCAGATACCGTTCTTGTAAGGGTTGCCACTTCTGCCACGACTGGTAGCGATTTTCAGTTAACAAAGTAGCGAGGGTAGGCAGTTCAGTCTGGATTTCTGACTTGAAGACATCTGTAAGCCAGTCAGTTAAGACAGCACTATCTTGCATCGTACCCAAAATTTCTTGGATATTTTTCACTTCTGTAAGATAAGCTACGTAAGACTCACCATATAAGTCAGTAAATAGCTCCATTTGGTAACGTAGACGTTTAGCTTCTTTTCGCAAGCTGTGAAGAAGTTCACCTTCTGTTGTCAACTGTTTTTCTATCTTTTCTGGTTTCCAGTTTTTCTGGATTTTCACTTCTGATTCAACAAATTCAGTGCCAACTAGCCAACCTGGATGCAATAAAAAGCTACTTACTTCTGGTAAAAGTAAATCTGGTAATACCTGCTGAATAGTAAAAGATGCCAAAGGTTGATAACTAGGCTTTTCCAACCACTTGTCTAATGCATCTTTTAGAGACTTATAAGATTCATCTTTTAACGTTTTTTGTACGCTTGATTGTACATCTTCGCGTTGTTTAGCTAATGCATTGAAAGCTCTTTTTAAAGATTCTTGCTCTTTGCAGGGTAAGTTTGGTTTGTAATTGTTTTCCAAACTTTCTTTAAGTACGTCTAAATCTCTCAGACTACCAAGACGACGGGCTATTTTACCAATATTTTTATCGTTAACTGGTTTCGGCAGATCCACCGCTAGCCCAAAGCTAGTTACAGTTGTTCGTAAGCGACGCATTCCCACTCGCATTTGGTGCAACGCTTCTGGATCTTCATCTTTCTTTACTGATTTTTCCCACTTCAAGGTTTTCTTAAAGTGTTTTTCAATCGCTTGATAGGCATAGTCCCCTAAAGTTTTTACCGTGAGTTGTGTGGCTAATTTCATAATTACTCTTAATGACTACCTCATGAAGTTATTGCATAATAGCATTAGTTAAAAAGTTGTATATCTTTTTGATATTTTTTATTGCATGATTATTATAATTATGCTTACAAAGATTATTAATTGTATCCTCTTATAGAAACATTGAATATCTATCAAAGGTCTAAGGAACAGTTCACCCTTGCGACCTTGTTAAAGATATTTATTATAATATTATAATATAAAATAATTTATTATGATAGCATTATTAATCTTTATGGAATAATAAAATGGCAAACTCAAATTTTCTCAATCAAGTTTTTTTGACTTTTGTAGATAATTTTAAAGAGCATAGAGAAGATTTATCAGCAGTGCTGCTAACCAACGATAAATATTTATGGTTGGGGTCAGATGAAACCTCGACTATTGAACGTCTATCTTTGGTTGATACTAATAAATTTACAGGCCATCAACAATTTAGAGTAGCAGAATTTATCGATTTACCTGCGCCAGAAGACCAAGAAATTGATATAGAAGGACTTGCTTATACAGATAATTACTTGTGGTTTGTTGGTTCTCATAGCTACAAACGTAAAAAAGCTAAACCCGATAAAACCGATGCACAAAACTTTAAAAGGTTGGCAAAAATTGAATCAGAACCCAACCGTTACCTCTTAGGACGGATTCCTTTGATAGACGGCAAGTTATTCTCATCTTGCCCACATCCCGAAAATCCAGATGTGCAATTAAATGCCGCAAAACTAGAGGTGACGACCCAGGGTAATTTGCTGATGACGGCTTTAGCAGATGATGCTCATTTAGGCTTATTTATCAAGGCTGAAATTGCGGGAAAAGATAACGGCTTTGATATTGAAGGAATAGCCATTAATCAAAAGCGTATTTTTTTGGGTTTGCGTGGCCCTGTATTGCGGGGTTGGGCTGTAATGCTAGAAATTGAGTTAGAAGATTCTAGCCCTGGAATTTTGAAATTACGGCAAATTGGAGAAGCAAAGGAGTTATATAAAAAGCATTTTCTCTGGTTAAATGGTTTGGGAATTCGGGATTTGCGTATAGATGGAAAAGATTTGTTGATTTTAGCTGGGCCAACGATGGATTTAGATGGGCCCGTACAAGTTTATCGCTGGAAAAATGGCGTTAACTTGCCAGAAGATGTTTTCAGCAATCCAGATTTTGTGCAAGATATTCCTTATGGAAATCGGGAAGATCATGCTGAGGGAATAACGCTGTTTCAAGAGGTAGGTGGTATGGCTTCGCTATTGGTAGTTTATGATTCTCCAGCAAAAACGAGGTTGGTGGGTGATAGTAGTGTAATTGCGGATGTGTTTAAACTGGAATAATATCAATTTTAAATTGTTAAAGGTTAGTGGAGATTGCTTGTACAGGACAGGTAGGGATACACTGTTCACAAACGATACAACGCGATCGCGTGAATGTCAGTTTGTATGTCTCTGGGTTAAGGGTGAGGGCTTCGGTAGGGCAAACCCCAGTACACAAACCACAGTGGACACACACATCCTCGTCGATCGCAATTTCGCCTAAAGTATAAGAAACGTTAACATGGCGCGATCGCATCCACTCGATCGCTGCATCTAATTGATCGATATCTCCCGATAGTTCCACTACCAGTTTGCCAATTTGATTTGGCGCAACTTGGGCACGGATAATATTGGCAGCGACATTGAACTCTTTGGCCAGGACGTAAGTGACTGGCATTTGCACAGCGCGTTTCGGGAAGGTGAGGGTTACTCGTTTTTTCACAGGTTTTAGTAGAGCCTTTTTTCTGTTGTAGCGTATTGGGAGTTTTATGACTCGAAAGATCATGACTCAGTTAGAGAGTGTAGGGATAGGGAATGGTGTGGTTTAATTATTTAAAAACCCTGTAATTTGTTTTGCAATTTATGTTTATTGCTTGTTGTCTGTTGTATACATTTTAACTTCTAAAGCTTTTAACATGAAATTTTTAGTTGTAGAAGATGACGAGTTAAATGCCTATGCACTTACCGCCGTTTTGACTAACCAAAACTATGCGGTTGAAGTTGCTACTGATGGTGATGCTGCTTGGGATTTGATTCAAGTTTACGATTATGATCTAATTCTCTTGGATGTAGGTTTGCCCAAGCTGGATGGCATTAGTCTTTGTCGTCAAATTCGGTCTAGTGGTCTACAAATGCCAATATTGTTATTGACAGGGCGCGATAGTAGTCATGAAAAAGCAACTGGGTTAGATGCAGGCGCAGATGACTATGTAGTTAAACCCTTTGAACAAGAAGAGTTAATTGCTCGGATTAGGGCCCTATTGCGTCGCAAAGGCGCAATCTCACAACCAATATTGGAGTATGGTAAGTTGCAGCTAAACCCTAGTAGCTGTGAAGTTATCTATGCTGGCAATCTGCTAACACTTACCCCAAAAGAGTTTGCTCTGTTAGAACTATTCTTGCGAAATAGTCACCGGGTGTTTAGCTGCGGCATGATCTTAGAACATCTTTGGTCTTATGAAGATACTCCACAAGAAGAAGCTGTTCGCACTCATATTAAAGGGTTACGGCAGAAACTCAAAGCTGTAGGAGCGCCCAGTGATTTAGTTGAAACAGTTTATGGTATTGGTTATCGTCTCAAACAACTGGAAGAGGGAGTAGGGAGTAGGGAGCAGGGAGTAGGGAATAAGGAGGAATTAGATTATGCAAAATCCCCGGTTCCAAATCTGAAATCACAGCAGCAAGCACTAATAGCAGTTGCAGAAATTTGGCAACGATTTCAAGGGCGGGTGGATGAGCAGGTGAAGGTAATAGAGCAAGCGATCGCAACTTTAAATCAAAATAGTTTAAATATTAAATTGCTCTCCCTTGCAGCCAAAGAAGCGCATACTTTAGCAGGATCTTTAGGTACTTTTGGCTTACCTCTTGGCTCAAAATTGGCACGTAATATCGAACTGCTATTGAGTTCTGGTAAAACCTTGAGTAAATCTGAGATTAGCAACCTTGAAAGTTGGGTAAAGTTATTGCGTCGAGAAATTGAGGGAAACGACGCAACGGAAATATCTGCATCACCACCAATTCCACAGGCATTAAAAACAGCGATGCAACCGTTGCAAAATGATCCTTATACACAAACTAAAATATTAGTTGTGGATGACGATCCCCAAATTCAGGCATTGTTGCAAACCTTACTTAGCCCTTGGGGACTCACAGCGATCGCTCTTGAAGATCCGCGTCAGTTATGGGAAACCTTGGAAGCGGTTGCCCCAGATATGCTGATTTTGGATGTGGAATTACCCTATACAAATGGTATAGAACTTTGCAAATTGGTACGCAATGATTCGCCGTGGAGTGAGTTACCCATCTTATTTCTCACTGTACATAGCGATGCCGAGATGGTAAATCAGGTGTTTAGTGTTGGTGCTGATGACTTTGTAAGCAAACCCATTGTTGGACCAGAACTAGTAACCCGAATCGTTAATCGCTTAGAACGGTTAAAATTGCGGCAGCGCGTGGCGCACGGGGACAGGGGTGTAGAGGAGAAGGGGGGTAGAAGGGCAAAGGGAGCAGGGGAAGCAGGGGAAGCAGGGGGAGCAGGGGAAGTAAATTCCTCCTCATCACTTAATTTGCAAGCGATCAACGAACTGGAATTGAGAGTAGCAGAGCGCACCGCCGAGTTAATTACCGTGAATAAACAGTTGCAGTCACAACTTGATGAACGTCAGCAGACACAGGAAGAACTACGGTTTTCTCAAGCTCGGTTTGCCCGGATTTTAGATATTGCTGATGATGCAATTATTTCCATCAACGGATTCCAAAGCATCACCTTGTTTAATCAAGGAGCAGAGAAAATTTTTGGCTACTCTGCCCAGGAAGTGATTGGACGGGGTCTTGATTTACTCTTACCGCAGCGCTTTTTCCAAGCGCATCGTCAACATGTGGCTGACTTTGGCCAATCTCCCAATGTTGCCCGCCGAATGGGAGAACGGCGTGAAATTTATGGTTGCCGCAAGGATGGCACTGAATTTCCTGCGGAGGCTTCCATCTCTAAAATAGATATGGGTAATGAAATATTTTATACAGTAATATTGCGAGATATAACAGAGCGCAAGCAAATTGAGCGAATGAAAGATGAATTTGTCTCTGTTGTTAGTCATGAACTCCGCACACCTCTAACTTCGATTCATGGCTCTCTAGGAATGCTAGCCAGTGGTTTACTAGCGACAGATTCAGAGCAGGGAAAACGCCTGCTGCAAATTGCTACTGATAGCAGCGAACGCTTAGTACGCTTAATCAACGACATCCTAGATATTGAACGGATCGAATCGGGTAAGGCGAAGATGGAACCAGAAATCTGCAATATCGTTGATCTGATCACTCAGGCAGTAAATGTCATGCAGCCTCTGGCTGATAAAGCCGGAATGACGCTATCCATTTCTCCCCTACCCGGCCAAGTATTGGCAGATTCCGATCGCATTGTCCAAACCTTAACCAATCTATTAAGCAACGCCATTAAATTTTCGTCTCCTGGATCTACGGTTTGGTTGGGGGCGCAACAACAAGGTGATGAAATTTTGTTAACAGTCAAAGACACCGGACGCGGTATCCCAACTGACAAACTTGAGAGTATCTTTGAGCGCTTTCAACAAGTTGACTCCTCAGATTCACGTAACCATGATGGTACTGGCTTGGGTTTGGCAATTTGTAGGAGCATTATGCAACAGCACGGTGGACGCATCTGGGCTGAAAGTACGTTGGGCGAAGGTAGCACTTTTTACGTCACTTTGCCGTTGTTTAGAACTGGACAAAATACTGATTTAGAAAATTCTTCCGACATTCCTGTAAGTTATAGTCATCACGAGCCAACTATAAATAGCGAACTAAGTTCAGATACCGAATTTTTGACCAAAGGGCGTGTTACCACCCACGAATTTGAACAAAGGGTGATGGAGTTACTTCAGCAAATTTCTTACAATCAACAAGAGGATAGGAGTGATGACAACAAAGCAAATTCTAGTGGTTGATAACGAGCAATATATCCAAGAAGTTGCCAAGATTTGCTTGGAAACAATCGCAGGCTGGAAAGTTGAGACAGCGAGTTCTGGTCAAGAGGGCATAATAAAAGCTGAGACTTGCCAACCAGATGCGATTTTACTAGATGTGATGATGCCAAATATGGATGGTATAGCTACCTTTGAAAAGTTACAAGAAAATCCCTTAACCAAAGCGATTCCGGTAATTTTCTTAACTGCCAAAATTCAGGCTTCCGATCGCCGTCGCTATAATCAAATGGGAATGATCAGTGCGATCGCTAAACCATTCAATCCTTTAGAATTAGCTACTGAAGTAGCAGTAGCATTGGGCTGGAGTCTGGAAAAGTAAGGGCGCACATCTGTGTGTTTCAAAGCTTGTTATATAAGTCAAAGCAAAGCAACCGAAAATAAATCGAACTGCGATCAACCTATTGTTATTTGTCCGATCGATCCCTCCTAATGAGTGGTGTGTTTTTCAAAGCATGACCTTCACAGAATTATCACAAACTCTCAAACATCTGGCAAGCCTTGTCAAGTCGCTTCTCTACGAGACGCTGCGTGAACGCTCCAATTAAAAATTAAAAATTATTAATTAAAAATTGCAAGACGGTAGGAGCGTCTTGTAGACCACTGAACCAAAGATTCAGTGGGGGCTTGTACCTCAAATTAATTAAAAATTATTATTATTCTTAATTTTTAACTTTTAACTTTTAATTAAAAAAAGGTCAAACTGAGAAGTTTTCGCCGTCATCCGCGAGATCCAAAGAAAGCTCAACCAAAATGAACTTACCTCTTGAACTTGACCCATGTTTCAACTGCTAAGATTCTAAACCAGAAAAAGCTGCAAAATAACACACCTTGAAAGGGCTAGTCCTAAAGTCTATGCATTTAAGAATTGCTGTAATTACCGAATATTCACCTCTTGCAAATAATTTCCTCCCTGGAGATATTCAATTTTAATAGCTGAGTTTTTAGAGACAAATAAATCTGTCTTTTTTGCAGAAGCTACCTTTTGATAATCAGTTCGCAGACGTTGCTTTTGAGTATACTCATTCAATTTGATTTGAGCTTGAGCATAAACTAAAGTATCGTTAGGAATATTTTGGAGGAATTTTATAGCCTGATCAAAATCACCAACAAATGCTTGTTTATAAGCTTTCTGTAAAAAGTAAGCTGCTCTGATTTGCCGCTTGCGATTGTACTCAGCCAACTTGTCTTGAACTAAAGCACCCGCACGACTTTCTTTAGGAATTTGACGCAGATACTGTAATGCAGCAGAAAAATCTTTTATTTCGGCGCTTTCATAAGCTTTTGCTAATAAATCTTGCGTCTGTGCTTCAATATTTACCGATGCTTGCTGAACTAGTTTATCTGTTTTAGATTGCCAATATAAAATATTTGGAATTTTAGCAACAGCATCAAGAACATCTGACCATTTACTTTCATTCAAAGCTGTTTGAGCTATTTGGTATTGCTGTGCAGCTATTTGCCATTGCTCTTGCCATTCTTCAATTGTGGCTTGCGCTTCTGGATAAACATTACTGTGAGAAGGAATTGATTTAACAAGTGCGATCGCTTCTTGCAAATCTCCTGCTTGATATTCTTTTGTAGCTTTAGATAAAGTTTCTGTTTCTGAGTATGCAGGTGCAGCATTAATTAAAGAACATACACCAAATCCCATCAATAAAGAATTAGCCGCCAGTCCTACTTTCATTCCTGTTAATAACGGCGATGATTGTCCAGATGTAGAATTTTGAGAATCATCATCTGCAACCGCCGCCTCTAGAGGAAATTGCTCATCTGCTTCTAATATTTGTGATGGCTGAGGTTCCCATATTATTTGTTTAAGTACCCGCAGTACCTCACTCGCAGACTGAAAGCGGTTTTGGTAATCGTAACGGATCATTTGGCTGAGAACAGCAGCTAAATAATCGTTCACTGGCGTGTTTTCAGAACGCCAAACAATTTCATTAGTATAAGGATCAGCTTTTAATTGTAGTGGTTCTAACCCAGTTAAAGCCTGGATGGCAATCATACCCAAAGCATAAATATCACTATTGGGCTGTGTTAGTCCAATAAATTGCTCTGGTGGTATATATCCTAATGAAGTGACGGGAATTCTATAAATGGGTAATTCCGCACCTATGCCAAAATCGATAGACTGGATTGAGCCAAAGTCAATCAGAACTAACTTGCGTAGGGGATCGCTATTACGTCTAATCAAGTTTTCCGGTTTGATATCGCAATGGATCACGCCTTGAGAGTGAACAAATTCTAGAATACCTAAGACATCTATCAGAAATTCTACAACTTCGCTTTCACTCCACAAAGCCCCCCACTGTTGAGCAATGGGTAATTCCGCAGCCAGCGCATGACCTTCTATTAGCTCTTGCACTAAATAAAATCGCTCGTTTTCTTCAAAGCAGGCGATAAACTCAGGAATCTGGTGATGGCTTCCCAAAAGCTTAAGGGTTTCAGTTTCAGTCAGAAACATTAACCTCAACATATCCAGGTAGCCTGATTCGGAACTGCTAACCTTGATCTGTTTAACAACGCATTTGGGATTCTCTGGATAATCTACATCTACAGCTATGTATGTTTGTCCAAACACCCCTGCACCGAGGCTTTGGACAATTTGGTAACGCCCTTGTAGTAATTTACCGATTATGTGGTGAGTCATGGCCTGGTTACTCAGTAGTCCTTTTATTTATTTTTCGGACATTTCCTCCTGTTTCCGGAATACTTTAGAAATAAATTGCTAGAGTTTTGATACTAGAATACAAGTTTAATTTTTAAGTATTTTTACGTAATTAAATATAATATTTTATTAAAATTTGTATCTTTAGCAAAAAATGAACATACACACGCTTAATTGTTGAGAATTAATATCCGTTTAGTAATTCTCAGAGTTAATTTTAGGAAAAATTAGCTAAGAAGATTGCATTATGTAAACCAACAGTATATTCGGCTAGCGACCACGATGTTTTTACCAAATAATACTTATTCCAGATGATATTATTTTTGCATCTCTAGTAATTAAAGGTAAACCCATATATTTTGCTGTTGCAGCAATAATCCTATCAGGCATGTCTGGAACAGTATCACGTGGTATCGTAGATAATGTATCAACAATTTCAGTTGTTAAGTTAACTAAAGCTAATCCACTACTTTCATTAGCTAATGCATTATCTAGCAGAAATTTCATATCTGCTGATATTCGTCTTCTTTCTTGCAAATAAACTATTTCAACTAAACAAATTGTTGGTATGTATATTATAATTTCACCCCTATCGCATTTGTCAAATGCTTCGTTTGCAGGAACACTAAGGTTTGGACTATCCTCTAAGTACCAAATCAGTGCATGAGTGTCTGTTACCAAATCAGACATTAAACATCCTCACGTGGGAAGTTTGTCCAAACTTGTTGCCGCATTTGTGCAATATCTGATTCAGAAACATTACTACCTCGCCACAATCCTCGTAACGACTTTCGCTGTTTCGGCTGAATATTTATTAATTCGCGTTCAATTTGGGGTGCAATTTGCTCGATTAGGCGAATTTTATCTATCAATGAAAGCTGTTTTATTAACTTTAATGCTTCTTCAAGAGTTACAGTTTGATGCATTGTTCTTTTCTCTTGACTAATTGCCAATAGTCTAGCACATTTATACAGTGTATGTTAATTAAATTTAATAAAAAAACAAAGCAAATTCTTTTAATTTTAACTCCTTTAACTATTAACTTCTTCATCGTGTTCAATTACTTCCGATTTATCTTGTAACGGTTTTACTACGCGTGCGATCGCTTCTTGAATAAAAGCCTTGATAAATTCATCTCTGCGATTAATTTGAAACTGTCGCTGCACAACTTCTGTCATTCCACCATCACCCCAATCTTGGTCATGACGAAAATATTCAATAAAACTTTTACCAGCAATTCGCGTTAAATAAGCTGCTGTCACACCTTGAATTGCTTTACCAATAATAAAAGTAGCAACATTGAGTTGCAAAGCTGTAGATAATAATTGAATCGCTCCTTTGACAATACCTAAACTGGCAAGGGTTTTTGCTAAAGAAAGGGCTAATTCTCGTCCCCGTTCCATATTCAATTCACAGCCATACACTCTACCAATTTCCACAACCATTTGAGCATTAACAGCAGCTGTTGCTAGCAAATCTACCACTGGAATAGGCGTAACAGATACCACACCAGCCCCAATCCACTGAAAGCGTTCTACAATTTTGTCAGCTTGACGACGACGCTGACCATCAATGAGTTTTCGCGCCTCGTCTCCCAATCGCAGAGATTGCAAAAGAATATTATCTGCAACTAAATCTTCACCCTCAGCCCGTAAAACAGCAGCTGTGCGCCGCAGCAAAGGAACAATATCGGGTTCTGGCTGGAAGGTTTCGCCAGTTTCTAGTTGTGCAGATTGGGGATTAGCAGCGATCGCCACCACATCATTAGTATTAATAAATCCCCGTACCCGTTGACGCAATCTAGCGAGAATGGCTTCTTTATCTTCATCTGTATATAAATCAGTTTTGTTAAGCACTAAGAGCGATCGCTTACCAATTTCTGCTAATCCCCGCAGTGGCTCATATTCTGAGCGTCGTAAGTCATTATCTACTACAAACAACAGTAAATCTGCTTCTGTCGCCAGTTCTCGCGCCATTTGTTCGCGTTCCGTTCCCGCCACCCCTGCTTCTAAAATCCCTGGCGTATCCGTAATTAAAATCTTGCGTTCTAATCCCTTCAACCGCAGACAATAAGTTTCTCCAACCTGGGTTGTACCCATCGGTGCATCGACTTGACCAACCATGCGTCCCATAATCGCATTAACTAGGGAAGTTTTGCCAGCACTCCCTGTACCAAATACCACTACTTGAATCTCACCCCGTGCCAAGTTAGCTTCAATCTCTCGTGATTTAGTTAATAAAGCTTGGCGTGCTACTTCATCTTGAATTTGCGCTACCTGTTGTCGTACAGCTTGGAGAGTTGTAGAAGCAGCATCAGATTTAGCAGCAGGAATTTGCGCCGCAGTTACTCGCTTCGGGTTGCGGCGCGATCGCTTTTCTCCAGATTGAATCACCAGTACATAATAGACAAAAGCGGCAACCAACGCTCCTATAAGGACAATCAGCAGCAATAGCAGCAAATTGCCCAGCAACGGCGAATAGGACAATTGCCAATAGAGGCGCGATAGGGAATCAATTAGCCATAGGGCTAGCCCCAAAATGACGATCAGACCAACAATCAGCGTTACTATGCGTGGCAGAGGCATGGTTGGGAAATATGAGTGGATATTCAGTAGGCAGATGCTTCTGATTTTAATAGTTTCAGCATTTTTTACCAGAGTAGCAAGAAGCAGCTTTTGTGAAATTTGAACCTTTGAGGGTGAAAGTTGAGGTTCTGGTACAATTTCACTTTAATAATCTTGTAAAGATAGAGCATTGCTGTACCCCTACAAAAAATCTGTATTTCAATACGGTTCAGTTAAGCCTTTTTGCTTTTCCTGCTCCCCAGTCACTGAGCGAAGCCGCACTTCGGCTTCGCTCAGTGACCACCTTCTCCCTGCTCTCTTCTGTAAACATTTAGCAGACAGATACTCCTAATATTCATAGTTTCAGTATTTTTAACCAGGATACAAAAAAGCTTCTTTTGATAAACTAAAAGCGCATTTTGTATCAAATGTGTTCTCCCTTGCGGCTGGATTTCTTGTTTTTGATGAAAAACCGCCTACTAAAAAAATTCAATAGCGAGTTATACCATGACTGCTACACCTAAATTAAGATACTTTAACTGGTTTAAACAAAGATTCCACCAGCTCAGTATTCGGCAAAAAATTTTTTGTGGGTACGGGCTGGCTTTGGGAGTTGCAGTTTTGGGAACAACGACAGGATTAGTAATAGGCGATCGCTATTTCCAACAAGCTAAACAACAGATGATCCTGGCAGATGAAGAAGGGAGCTTGTTAAGTAGTCTGCAAGGCGAACTGTTAGTAATACAGATCCACCAGCAAGAAATACTGCCTTCTTTGCAGCAACCGCAAGCGTTGCAAAGGGGAATTTCTGATTTTAAAACCGATATGGCAGATGCGGAAACGTTGCTTTTTCAGGCACAAGAATTTAGTCAAACCACTTCCCAAGAGGATTTACAAGCTCTGCTCACAAAGCATAACCGCCCAATAGCCACATATTTTGAACAACTAAAGTCGTTGATTCGGCAAATTTTGCCATTAACTTCACAGCCAGAGGGAGCTATAAAAGCACAGCAATTAATCTCAAAATTCAGTCAAAGTCAGGATGCTCTAAAGTTTTATCAATTTGCCCATGAGTTAACTGACTTTGCTAAAACAGTTCACGAACGTCAAGAGGAAGCTGATGTAGCCCAAGAAAAGGCTGCACTCATGCAAGCTCAGATTATTATTGGTAGTATGCTGCTGTCAGTGGCGATCGCTGCAATTCTGGCTTTCTACACAAGTAGAATTATTGCCCATCCCATTAACGCGGTGACGAATATCGCCAAAAGAGTTACCCAAGAAGCCAATTTTGACTTACAAGCGCCTGTAATTACCCAAGATGAAGTTGGAGCTTTAACTAGTTCCCTTAACCAGCTAATCCAACAGGTGAAGCACCTTTTAGAAGAACAACAAGCCGAGGCGCAAGTTCGCTTAATTCAGAGCGAAAAAATGTCTAGTTTAGGACGGATGTTGGCTGGTGTCGCTCACGAAATTAATAATCCTATAAATTTTATTTCTGGAAACCTCGTACACGCGAAAACCTATACTGAAGACCTGTTATCGCTACTACAAACATACAAAGCTGAAGTTCCTCATCCTTCCACTAATCTGCAAACTTTAATAGAAGAAATTGATTTGGAGTTTCTTGAAGTAGATTTGCCAAAACTCTTCAGCTCTATGACAATTGGTGCTGACCGTACACGAGAAATTGTCCGAAGTTTGAAAGATTTCTCTCGTTTAGATGATGGGGAAGCGCAGTTATTAGAGCTACACGCTTGTATAGATAGTACACTATTGATTCTGAACAATCGCCTGAAAAATAATATTAACCTTGTTCGCAGCTATGGAGAAATTCCCCCAATTCCAGGCTACACAGGTTTACTTTATCAGGTATTTATGAATCTTCTCAGCAATGCCATCGATGCTTTGGAGGAAAAATCGGCTGAGAACCCCGAATTTCTCCCTGAAATCACCATTACCACAGAATACTGGCAGAATAATTTGGTGATAGTACGAATTGCAGACAACGGCTCTGGTATTTCAGCAGAAAATCAGAAAAAGATATTTGAAACATTTTTTACAACTAAACCACGAGGCATTGGTACTGGTTTAGGGCTAGCGATCGCATATCAGATTGTGGTAGAAAAACATCAAGGTAAAATTACCTGCCAATCTGAGTTAAATCGAGGTACAGAGTTTGTATTGGCTCTGCCCACACTTCGACCCTATGACAAAGGTACTAACCTAGACTTCGCAAAAATCGAGCAAAGTCGAGATTCGCTCAGTACAAGTCAGGGCAACGCAAGCTCAGTGACCACCGCAGGTATCACTTAACCGATTTCTCATCCTTAAGTTAGTAGCTTTTGAAATTTTATTCGTTCATTATGAAGCTTGCATGTTCTAACTTTTAAGTAGATCAATAGCAATTTTGGCAAGCTTTTGAGAACAAAGAGAGAAACAAACTTATGGGACTTTTCGATCAAATTCTTGGTGCCGTTGCTAATCCCAATCAACAGGGCAGCTTAGGTCAACTCGGAGGTATTGTCAACAGTGTACAGCAGATGAGCGATCGCACTGGCACAAACCCTTCTACCATCCAATCAGTTTTATCTATTGTCGGTAGTCAAGTGCGTTCTGCTTTACAACAAAAGCAAGCCACAGATGGTAATCAAGCCGCACAAACTCTAGTTAATCAATATGCAGGTACTTCTCCTAACCCCCAAGCCGTCAATTCGCTGTTTTCTCCTCAGATACAACAACAGGTAGCTCAGGTTGCTGCCCAGCGCACTGGATTGGATGCAGGGATAGTTCAACAATTGCTGCCTTTAGCAGTACCTTTGGTACTTAATTTTTTGAAATCAGGTGCGAATGTTCAGAATCCCCAAGCTGGCGGGAATTCTGTACTGAATTCTTTTTTGGATGCTGACGGCGATGGTGATGTCGATATCGCTGATGCCATCCAAATGGCTAGTCGGCATATGCAACGTTAATACTTTTTAACTCTCGCTCTCTACTCCCTTAAACATCGGCAGTTAGGCCTTGCTAGATGTTTAGCAAAGACATAGGCTGAGAAGATGGGAAATTTGCAAATAGTCTATGGCTAAACTTTTTGACTGTATTACTGAAGAACTGCAAGGCTTTATTGCTGCCCAACACATTTTCTTTGTTGGCTCTGCACCCTTGAGTCCTACAGGTCATGTTAACCTGTCTCCTAAAGGTTTAGGCTGCTTTCGCGTCTTCTCTCCCAACCGAGTAGGTTATTTAGACCTTACAGGCAGTGGTAACGAAACATCAGCCCATTTGCAAGAAAATGGGCGGATAACCTTTATGTTTTGCGCTTTTGAAGAACCCGCCTCTATTCTGCGCCTTTACGGTCAAGGAAAGACCATTTTACCGAGTTCTCCCGACTGGGACTCTCTGTACTCTTTGTTTGTGCCGATGCCTGGAACTCGTCAAATTATCGTCGCTGACATTGACAAAATACAGACTTCCTGTGGTTTTGGCGTACCACTCTATGAATATCAAGGTGAGCGCGAGACTTTAGTAAACTGGGCTAGTAAAAAAGGCGAAGAGGGAGTCCGAGAATATCAACAGAAGAAAAATCTCGTCAGCATTGACGGTTTAGCCACACCACTAAGTAAATTATCTTAAATTTTACAAAAGCGGACTTTGGGGCATGAGTTATGGATTATTCTATTCGTCCACTCACACAAGAAGATGAGCCTTTTCTTTGGCAAATGCTTTACGAAGCAGCGCATTTGGTAAAAGAAGGTAATTTGACAGTGCAGGATGCGATGAATAATCCTGATTTGGCAAAATATGTTAAAGATTGGGGACGTAAAGATGATAGCGGCTTTGTCGCTGTTCTGGAAAGTAGTAATCAACGAATAGGGGCGGCATGGCTGCGTCTATTGACAGGTGAAAATAAAGGATATGGCTATGTTGATGATCAAACTCCTGAACTAGCTATTGCCATTCTTCCTCAACATAGAAATAAAGGTATAGGAACGCAGTTACTCACACATTTGTTAGCATCAGCTAAAACATCTTATCCATCAATATCACTTAGTACCAGAGCGACAAACCCAGCCGTGGGTTTATATAAACGATTTGGCTGGGAAGTTCTTGCTGACAGTGAGACAATCAACCGAGTTGGTGATATCTCTTTTAAGATGAAAATTGATTTTTAAGCTCAAAGCTCGTCAATTGTGGGGAGTGTAAATAAGAAAGCGCCAAAGCGATCGCACCTTGAAAGCGGCTTTTTGCTGTAACATCACAATAGTTCTGAAATCTGATCTTCATTTGGAATTTTGCTTTTATGACCTTTTAGGGTCGGTGTCACCACCAATTATTGCTTTGAACAAGTTTCCTAGTAAAGAGAAAAACGCCGAAACTAACACTAGCAGCATTAAACTAGTAAGGGCAGCAAAGGGAGAGATAATGAATAAGAGTAACAGTGCAAGCATCAAAATTGTTAGTAACGTCTTATTCATCTTTTTCCACCTTTAAGAAATAGTTGCTACTCTCAAGTTAACCAACTAAGTCATGACCTTGGTCAGTGTCAATCGAAGGAATTCGCCTTAGTTCTCTGGTAAGATTTTGCAACAAAATTGAGTACTAAGGTTTAATTTATTCATCTATCACTTGTCCTCTGTTAGACTTAACCTGTCCGTGCTTAGTTTTGTAGTCAAGGCGCTTTCTTTGAGAACTGCGAGTTGGTTTCGTAGGCTTACGTTTTATCCTCACTACAACTGCGCTTTGAATGAGTTCTTGAAGTCGTTTCAAAGCTGACTCCCGATTGTTCTCTTGGCTTCGGTGTTCCTGTGCTTTGATTACAATAACCCCGTCTTGGGTGATGCGTCGATCATTCAGCTTTAAAACCTGTTCTTTGTAATAATTCGGTAATGATGAAGCCGCAATATCGAAGCGCAAGTGAATCGCCGTGGAAACCTTATTCACATTCTGGCCTCCCGCTCCTTGCGAACGAATTGCACTAATTTCAATCTCACTCTCTGGGATAATAACTTTGTTGGAAATGTGCAGCATTACTCACAAGGTAAAAAAGGAACTTTTCAATTTAGGATAAAATCCTTTACTCAGTTTCTTCGGAAGAATCTATTACTACATCTTGGTCTTCATTGTTATCTAAATTGACCTCTAAAGTCTTTCCTTCGATCGTCACTTTATCACCTGGTACTAATCGCCGCCCTCGTCGGGTTTCTAGCATACCGTTTACTTGGACATCGCCACCTTGAATCATCAGCTTGGCTTGGCCTCCACTTGGGACTATACCCATCAACTTTAAATATTGATTTAACTTAATTGTGTTGTCTCTAATTTTCTTCATAGTAAATAAAACTACATCATCTTAATTATATCGTGGCATGATCAAGGCAAAGTGTGAATCTATTGCACCACATAATCAGCTAATTTCAGTATAGTATTTTATAAATTCATAGCGAACTAAATTTTACAATACCCTGTATGCAATACCAATGCGCCCTGATAAACTACAGGACGCAAACAATGCAATTTTGTAAAATCGAACAAAAAAAGTGCGAAGCCTCTCACAGACAAGGCATCACGTGTTTTTGATTCAACTTAAAAAAAATCGCGTTATTCCCGTGATTATGTGATTTTATTAAATCATCTTTCGGTAGATATAATATGTAAATCTATATTTTTCTCTCTAATTAAATCTATGAGTTGTTGAGTAAAAGACTTTTTTAAAAATTTTTTCCATTGTGGCTGCTGGCTTTCACCAATAATAATTTGTGTAATATGATTATCTGTTGCAACTTGAGAAATCTCTTTAGCAACATTTTTGCTTTTAACATATAAAAACTCACCCCCAAACTCTCGGCATAATCCCTTACACATATCGATGTGTAAGCTTTCTTTTTTAGTGAGGAATCGTTCAGGATTGGCTACAAATATAGCATACAGTCGCGCATTCATATAATTAGCAATGCGTGCGCCTCGGCGTAATAATTGTACTGAATCAGGATAAGTAGATACACACACTAAAACTCTTTCGTGAATATTACAATTTTGTCCTAATAAGTTAGAAGTGTTTGCAGATTCTTCAACTGTATCTGCTACCTCTCGTAATGCTAGTTCTCTTAAAGCAATGAGATTACGACGCTGAAAGAAATTTTTTAGGGATTGCTCGATTTTTTCAGGGGCGTATATTTTACCTTCTTGCAAGCGATATTCTAAAGTTTCTGGAGTAACATCAATGACAACAACAGCATCAGCTTCATCTAGTAGGTAATCAGGAATGCGCTCTCGCACTACAACACCTGTAATTCTTGCTACTAAGTCGTTTAAACTTTCCAAGTGTTGAATATTGACAGTGGAATAAACATCAATTCCGGCTGCTAAAATTACTTCTACGTCTTGATAGCGTTTTTCTCGTGGGGAACCAGGAACGTTAGTATGAGCGAGTTCATCCACTAACACCAATTGGGGAGCGCGTTGCACAATTGCATCTGTGTCCATTTCCTGTAGGACGATGTTCTGGTGGATAAAGGCTTTGCGGGGAATAATCTCTAGTCCGGTAGCTTTCATGGCCGTTTCTTTGCGTCCATGAGTTTCCAATAAGCCAATCACGACATCAATACCATCTTGCTTGAGAAGATGTGCTTCTTCTAGCATTTTGTAAGTCTTACCGACACCAGGAGCCATACCAATAAAAATTTTATGCTTCCCGCGTCGGGCAGGATGTATGTAAGAACTGTCAGGGGAAGAGTGAGAAGGATGAAACATGAATTAAGAGTAAGCCTTGACAAACTAAAGGTTGGGTTGCAAAGTGTCTAATGCCAGATTCAGTTTTAAGACGTTGACTCCAGGTTCGCCAAAAATACCCAGGAATCTACCATCAGTGTTTTTGGCTATCAAGCTTTGAATTTGGGACGGGTTAATCTTGCGGGTAGTGGCGATACGTTGCACTTGTGCTTGGACTGCGGCAATACTAATATGTGGATCTAAACCGGAGCCAGAAGCATAAACTAAATCGGCAGTCGGTTGAATATTGGCTTGTCGCAGCTGTGCTATTTCTACTTGAATACGTTTGAGGAGTTCGGGATTGCCGGGTGCGAGGTTGCTAGCTCCTGATACTCCTGTCATGGGGACTTTTGGGTTTGTACTATAGTCAACGGTGCTGGGACGACTCCAGAAATAGCGCTCGCTATTAAAAGGCTGACCAATCAATACTGAACCTATGACTTGGCCTTGAGTATTAGTGATTAAGCTGCCATTTGCATGGAAAGGCAATGCTATCTGTCCACAAACTAACATAAATAAAGGATAAATTAATGCTGTTAACAACCACAGTGCTAAAGTGGAACGAACAGCTTTATTGAGTTGACGTATCTGACTCATTAGAATTTCTCCGGTTGAAAAATGACAACGAACAAATAAACGCACACGCTCAGAGTCACCAATCCCAAAAGAGCAAGAGCGTAAGATGCAGTACGTGATAGTTCTCCTGGTGTTAGTGCTTGTACTGCTGGTGCGAGTATGGCGTTAAAACACAACAGCAAAAACAGAGATAGAGGAATGCGATTTCGTTTGCAGGCCATGAAGCCAAACACTTCCAAAAAAGCTTGTGGTAAAGATTCCATAATCCAAAGTCCAATAAAACTATGCCAAACCGACCGCCACAATCAAAACATCAATTAATTTAATGGCAATGAAAGGTGCAATGACACCACCCAATCCGTATATAAAGATGTTGCGCTGCAAAAGTTGATCTGCTGTGAGTGGTCGAAACTTAACGCCAGTCAAAGCTAAGGGAATCAGTGCCGGAATAATCAAGGCGTTATATATCAAAGCGGATAAAACAGCAGATTGGGCGCTGGCTAAACCCATAATGTTGAGACTACCAACACCAATACCAGCGAAGATGGCAGGAATAATGGCGAAATACTTGGCGACATCGTTGGCGATGGAAAAGGTAGTTAGTGCGCCGCGGGTAATCAGCAGTTGTTTACCAATAGTGACAATATCAATTAACTTCGTAGGGTCAGAATCTAGGTCTACCATATTAGCCGCTTCCTTCGCTGCTTGCGTACCAGAATTCATCGCTACCCCCACATTGGCCTGTGCTAAAGCTGGAGCATCGTTAGTACCATCTCCAGTCATTGCTACCAACTTGCCTTGGGCCTGTTCTTTTTGAATTACTTCTATTTTGTCTTCTGGTGTGGCTTCGGCGATGAAATCATCAACTCCTGCTTCTTGGGCAATTACAGATGCTGTAATGCGGTTATCTCCTGTCAGCATGATAGTTTGAATTCCCATCCGTCGCATTTGGTCAAACCGTTCTCTAATTCCCGGTTTAATAATGTCTTTGAGATAAATAACACCGTAAATCACTTCGTTTTGACAGAGTGCCAGGGGAGTACCACCCAATTTGGAAACTCGTTCAAAAGCAGCATCAAGTTCAGGTGTTAATTGTCCATTACGGGAGCGCACAAATCCTTTAATAGCATTCACTGCACCTTTACGAATTTGCACGCCGTTGGCTAAATCAGTACCACTCATGCGGGTTTTGGCAGAGAATTCGATACCTTCTGCTTGCTTAGTGTCAAAATCTACTTTTGCCCCTAATTGTGTTGCCAGTTTGACGATGGATTTTCCTTCCGGTGTTTCATCAAACACACTCGATGCGAGAGCAACCCTTGCTACCTCTTCCAGAGAATAACCGTTGACGGGAATAAATTCCTCTGCCATGCGGTTGCCCAAAGTAATTGTACCCGTTTTATCTAACACTAGGGTATTGACATCACCGCAGGCTTCTACTGCACGTCCAGAGGTGGCAATCACGTTAAACTGAGCAACTCTATCCATACCAGCAATCCCAATCGCACTTAATAATCCGCCGATGGTGGTTGGAATCAATGCCACTAGGAGGGCGATTAATACAGCAATACTTACAGGTGAGTTTACGTAAAATGACACTGTAGGTAGAGTTGCCATGACTACTAAAAATACTTGTGTCAGGACTGCCAATAAAACCGTCAGAGCGATTTCATTGGGAGTTTTACTGCGGGAAGCTCCTTCTACTAAGTTAATCATCCGGTCGAGAAAGCCTTGTCCGGGGTCAGCGGTAACGCGAATAGTCAGTTCATCGGAAATAATCCGCGTTCCACCAGTCACGGAACTAGCAATATCTGTCCCTGGTTCTTTCAATACTGATGCAGATTCTCCCGTGATTGCAGATTCATCCACAGAAGCAACACCTTTAATTACCTCACCATCGGCAGGGATAATATCACCAGCAATTACCTTGATTTGGTCGCCACGCCGTAAGTCTGTAGAACTAACTTCTTGGATAGAACCATCAGCAAGGAGTTTTTTGGCTTTGGCATCGGATTTTGTAGATCGTAAAGCATCTGCCTGAGCTTTACCTCGACCTTCAGCCACAGCTTCAGCAAAGTTAGCAAACAGAACGGTTAAGAATAGAATCAGGGTAATTAAACCATTAAATAATCTGGGATTGTCATCAGGAGTTGGGCCAAACAGGTTAGGTGTAATGGTCAACAATGCTGTAATAATTGTGCCTAACCAGACTACAAACATCACAGGATTTTTGAGCAAATGACGTGGGTGCAACTTAACGAATGCTTGTTGAAACGCACGTCTGTAGAGTCCGGATTGTTTGATTTTAGGTGTATGTTTGCGTTCTTGTCGTGGTTTAGTAGATGGTGTCATTGGTAGTTATTTTGATGAAAAAAGCTCACACACAGCGTAGTTCGCCATTCAGCGTTTTTGTTAACTAGGTGGCGCAAAGACAAGCGCAAAAGGTTATGAAGGTTAATTATTTTTGGTGTTGCATAATGCCAGAAGCCAGGATAATGACCATAACTGGTTTCTTTCTTTCGTTTTGAATTGCTGATTATCCAACTCTGGCAATCAGGAATGCTTCTGCTATGGGGCCTAAGACCAGTACAGGAAAGAAGGTGAGCGCACCAAGAATCAAAATCACGCCACCTGTAACTCCGGTGAAGATTCTGGTGTCAGTTCTTAAGGTACCTGTGGTTATAGGAACAAGTTGCTTGCGGGACATACTATCTGCCAGCAGCAGTAGGGCAGTAATGGGGATATAACGCCCTGCCAAAATGCTGATACTGGTGGTGAGATTCCACCACAAGGTGTCATCTATTAATCCTTCAAAACCAGAACCATTGTTAGCAGCAGCTGAAGCATATTCGTAAACTACCTGAGAAACTCCGTGAAATCCTGGGTTAGTAATGCCTAACAGGGTAGAGTGAAAGCCAAAAAAGATTGCCCAAGGGATAAGAATAGCAAAGGGGTGAACTAATAAAATGACGCTGGCCAGGACAATTTCTTTTTTCTCAATTTTGCGTCCTAAAAATTCTGGTGTTCGTCCTACCATCAACCCAGTCAAAAACACTGCCAAAATTAGATAGATAAATAGGTAAGCTGTACCAGTTCCCTGACCTCCCCAAATAATTTGCAAAAACATATTAAACAGAGTAGTAAACCCTCCCGTTGGCATTAAGGAATCGTGCATACCATTAACAGCACCACACATGGTTGCTGTGGTCATGACTGCCCATAGTGCGGTTTGCGCCCAACCAAATCGCACTTCTTTGCCTTCTAAGTTGGGTGGCTGTCCTCTCAACAGAGAATTAACCAAGGGATTTCCTTGAAACTCGCCTACTGCGGCAACACCTATTAAGAAGACAAAGATGACAAAGACCATCCAAAACACTAACCATGCTTGTTTACGGTTGTTAGCAAATATACCGTAGCTATAAATTAATGCTGACGGAATAGAAATCATTGCCCACATTTCTAAGAAATTTGAGAAACCATTGGGATTTTCATAGGGATGAGCTGAGTTAACGCCAAAGAAGCCACCCCCGTTTTCTCCTAGTTGTTTAATAATTTCAAAGTGGGCAACTGGGCCACGGGCAATCACTTGAGTTGCACCCTCTAGGGTGGTAGCTATGGCTGGGCCTGCTAAAGTTTCTGGCACACCTGCCACAATTAACAACAATCCCCCAATGATAGATATTGGTAGCAAAATTCGCGTGATTGCCTTAATTAAGTCACTGTAAAAGTTGCCCAATGGTCTACCAGTTAAACCGCGAATAAAGGCAATTCCTAGTGCCAAACCCGTGGCTGCCGAGGTAAACATCAAAAAACCAAGAGCGAAAACTTGACTGGCATAGCTGAAGGTTGTTTCACCAGAGTAGTGCTGTTGATTGGTGTTGGTGACAAAGGAAATAGTGGTGTGTAGGGCTAAATCCCAACTAGGTGCATCTAATCCTGTGGGATTTAGTGGTAACCATCCTTGTAACATCAGGATGAAGTAGGCAAAAATCGCCATGATAAGATTGCTACACAGCAATTCTTTGGCATATTGCCGACCTGTTAAATTTTCTTGGGGACGTACCCCACTAATGGCAAATATTACTTTTTCCAACGGATTAATGATGGGGTCAAGTAGTGTTTGTTTCCCCATGAACACCCGCGCCATGTACCTTCCCAGTAAAGGAGTTGTGGCTATGACTATTAGTAAGGTTAAACTAATTTGTATCCATCCTTGTAACATGAATTAAAAAGGCTCCCAATAAGTTGTTTTTAGATTTTTAATTGGACATTCTTGGGATGAATAGTGAACCGGATGCGTTTTATTTAGGGCAAATTTTAGCTCTGGAACTGAGGCTGCACTTAGAGCTACAGCCAGGATGTAATCTTCACACCAAATTATTGGTTTGGCACTTGCTAGGATGATTTGGTTATTTCTGATGATCCCCAAAGCAAAGCATTTGTTTGGCATTTTCAAGCTGGTTAAGGCAATGCCACAATGGACAGCTATTATTCGTGATTTTTGTACTTATTAAACTTAATGACATGTCAACATTTATCTGATTGATAGAGAACATAATTCGGTTCTATCAATTTGCAACAATTTTTATCATCAATTAATTTCTCTATTAAAGCAAGTATTAGAAGGGTATAAAACGGGGTTCATTTTTCTATACTTAGTGTTTATTTAAACTATATGTCAGCGTTTATGATGTTTAGTGAAGTGTTTATTTTTAGCTAAACGCTCCAGATAATCCTATTAATATTTCAAATATAATAAAATAAAAAGAATAGAAGTGCTGTATCATTTTGAGCATCATCGTACTTACTAAAAACTAAAAATTGAACATTTTGGGAAAATTAATTAGTAATACTTAATTTATTGAATGAGACATTTTATAGCTAAACATTTTAATAAAGGATTCCATTTGGGCAGATATTTCATCATTGCTGGTTTATATACATTTGTGATTGTTCTGGAGTTTTCTACACCCATTCCCTACGTTTTTGGGTATCTCTACACAGGTCCGATTTTATTGACAAATTCCTGGTTGGGAAAGCGGGCGACTTTTCAAGCTACTTTTACAGCTGTGTTTTTAACCATGTTGAATCTTGTAGTGCCAGCAGGCGAAATCATCAATGCTTCCACAATTACTAGTAGAGCGATCGCCGCAATAGCGTTGATTGTTACAGGTGTGTTGAGCGATCGCCTGCGTCTTTCTGAGGAAGCGATCGCTTCAACTAGTGCCAAGCTAGAAGCACAAGAAGAATTAGTCAGAGTCCGAGAAGATTTTGCTTCTACACTTACCCACGACCTGAAAACACCTTTATTAGGAGCAATTGAAACTCTCAAAGCCTTTGAAGGCGAAAAATTTGGCCCCATATTACCAGCACAGCAAAAAGTTTTAGCCACAATGGCGCGTAGCCATCAAACTTCACTGCAATTGTTAGAAACTTTATTAGATATCTACCGTAATGATACTGAAGGCTTAGAACTTAATCTAGAACCTGTAGATTTAACTGTGCTGGCAGAAGAAGCGGTTAGTACTCTCACCGAGTTAGCAGCAAATCGGTGTGTATATCTCTCGCTTAACTATGGTGAATCTGATTGGCGACAATCTTTGTGGGTGAAAGGTGATGCTTTACAACTGCAACGAGTCTTAATTAATCTCTTAGTGAATGCAATTAACCATTCCCCGCGCAATAGTCATGTGGAAGTCGTGTTAGAATCCCAATCTGCCTATCAAATTGTAAAAATTTTGGATACAGGTGCAGGTATCCAGCCCGAACAGTTGTCCCATTTATTTGAGCGATTTTATCAAGGACATAGCCAACGGCAAAGCAAAGGCTCAGGATTAGGACTTTATCTATCTCGCCAAATTATCACAGCCCACGGCGGTATAATCTGGGCAGAGAACATATTACCCGTTGGAGCTATGTTTGCTTTTAAGCTCCCAGTCTATCCGTTTCAGTCCTCTCTAACTACGTGAGATGCTGTCTAACCCTATAAAAATTCTCTTGGTTGAGGATGATGAACTCTTCCGTTTAGGTTTGCGTGTGCGATTGCAAGAAGAAATTGGGCTGGAGATTGTTGCTGAGGCTGAAGATGGTGAAACAGCTATTGAGTTAGTTAATCAACAGACTTTAGATGTGGTGCTGTTAGATGTGGGATTACCGGGCATTGGTGGCATTGAAGCGTGCAAACAAATCAAGCAGCAGAATCCTCATGTACCAATCTTAGTTTTGACTTCCCATTCTCAAAAAACCCTGATTGCACGGCTGATTGCAGTCGGCGCTCAAGGTTATTGCCTCAAAGGAATTCCTGCGGAAAAATTATTATTAGCACTCCGTTCTGTGGCTGCGGGTGCATCTTGGTGGGATGAAACAGCAACAAATGAAATTCATTGTAGTTTTGCTTCTGAGTCGTATTTAGAAAATATATCTAAATCTGCTAATCCTTTGACTCAGCGTGAACAAGAAATTTTGTCATTTTTGGCAGAGGGAAAAACCAACCAACAAATTGCTTTAAAATTGTATATTACTCCTGGAACTGTGAGAGTTCATGTTCATGCTATTTTACATAAACTAGGAGTGAGCGATCGCACTCAGGCTGTTGTTGTTGCTTTACAAAAACGCCTAATTAAAAGCGACTTGATATAAAAGAATAGTAATCACAACGCAAATCAACCTTTGGACTGATTTTACTCGTTGGCGATGGTGGAGCTGAGACGTAGCCCGTCGTAGACATCGCTAAAACGAAAAACTGTGATGTCAGTTTATTATCTATAATGTTGATTGACAAAACTGCCAGATATAGATGAACAAACTAGTCTGGAAGGTTCTTTTAGTGTATTCAGGGGACTGGATCTATGATTAAGCTCGGTTTATTGGTACAGTCCCAGAATAACTCTTTGGGTATCGGAAAAGTTACAGAAATATCTGATGACAATGCGAACGTTGAGTATTTCTGCTCTATAGGGCAACGTCTCCAAAAAACTTTACCTTTAAATTCTCTCTCTGAGGTCAGGCTTGAACCCCAAGCTCGATGCTATATTAAGTCCCAAACTCAGGATAAATGGATAGTTGGCAGAGTTTTCATCTGGGATGAAGATACAGAAATGTATCAAATTGATTTACCAGACAAGAAAACTGCGATCGCTACTGAAGAAGATATTTACGTTCGTTGTAATCTCCCAAACACAGACCCTATCGAAACTCTGGCGATGAAGGGTCACGAAACGCCTTACTTCCACGATAAAAGATTGGCTTTCGTGAAATCTTTGATTAAGCAACGCGCTGTCAGTCGCGGGATGACAGGACTGATTTCGGCAAATATTAATCTTTATCCTCACCAAGTTGAAGTTGTGCGGCGGGTACTAGAAGACCCAATTCAGCGTTACTTACTAGCAGACGAGGTGGGACTCGGAAAAACCATTGAAGCGGGTGCGATTCTGCGTCAATTCCTTCTGGATGAACCGAAAAAAGGTGCGGTGGTTATAGTTCCGCAATATTTGCTTAAACAATGGCGGACTGAGTTAGAAAACAAATTTTACATCTCCCATTTTGGCAAACGGGTAGCGGTGCTGGCGGTTGAAGATATCCATAAAGTCAACCTGAAAGCGAGGATAGGCTGCTTAATTTTAGATGAAGCCCATCATATCGCAGCAATGGCAACCTCCAAGGATGCAACAGTGCGCCAGCGTTTTCAAACTTGCAAAGAACTTGCTCATAAAAGCGATCGCTTGCTTCTATTATCCGCCACTCCTGTTCTCAATCATGAGCAAGATTTTCTGGCCATGTTGCACTTGCTCGACCCAGCAACCTATAAAATTGGTGATTTAGCAGGTTTTCGCGCCAAAGTTGAAAGCCGTCAAGAAATTGGTAAACTTCTGCTTTCTTTTAAAGAAGGCGCTGAACCTGCTGTTCTCAAAAGCAACTTGCAGCAACTACGAAACCTCTTGGCCGAGGATGAGTATTTACAAAAGCTGGCGGATGATTTAGAAAATTTACAAGCAAATTCTACCGAGCAAGATCAAATCGTTCAAGCGATTCGCACTCACGTCAGCGATATCTATCGACTACACCGCCGAATGCTTCGCAACCGTCGCGCGGCGGTGGAAGATGTGATTTTTGACCGCAATTTTACGCCCAAAGAAGAGTATGATTTAGACGAGCGATCGCCTGATATCCACGAACTCCTCAATCAATGGCGTAGTGTAGCTCCTACTGAAAAGGCATATCAGCGAATTTTTCTGTTATTATTCCTAGCTGCTGGTACTTGGTTAGGGATTTTAGAGCAAGTAATTACCGCCCGGTTAACTGGTAAGCCTCATGCTAAACTCACCCAAGAGTTTAAAGAAGATGATATTCGCCTATTAACTACAACCCCCAAATTCTCAGGGGAAGAAGAGATTCTGCAATCCTTCCTAAAAATTATTCGTCAACCTCAAGAGGACGGAGGACGGACGGAAAATTTGAAAACAGTGCTGCTAAATCAGCTAGGTACATACTTCAAAATTCCCGCAAACGTTCGGAAGAATCAAAAAGAATTCATCACGAGGATACAGCAGAGAATCAAAAGACCAATTACTGGCGATATTCTACCCAAATTTGTTGTGTTTACCAGTTTTGGGCAAACTTGTGGCGAAATAGTCCGGTATTTGTCTGATACCTTTGGTACTGAAACAATAGCCAAACATCAATTTGGGGAATCACCAGACAAAGTTGAGGAAGGCTTAAGTAAGTTCAGGAATAACCCAAACTGCTTTATTCTAGTATGCGATCGCTCTGGAGAAGAAGGACTTAACCTCCAATTTGCCGATTGGTTAATTCACTTTGACCTGCCTTGGTCGCCTAACCAATTAGAGCAAAGACTTGGCAGACTTGACCGCATTGGTAGCAAAATCGGAGTCCAATCTTGTGTTTTGATTGGCCCTTATTTGGAAGATAGCCCCCACAATGCTTGGTATCAAGTATTGAAAGATGGCTTTGGTATATTCCAACAATCAATTGCAAGTTTACAGTTTTATGTAGATGATAAACTTGCAGAATTAGAAACAGCTTTGTTTAAATCAAGTGCTGCTGGATTGTTAGAGATGATTTCACCAATTCAAGAGCAAATTGAAGTCGAAATAGCAAAAATTAGTGAGCAAAATGCTTTAGATGAAATTGACGCTAACGATGAAATTGCCACCGAGTATTTTCAAGAGTTAGATAATTACGATGCTTGTCATCTAGAAATGAAACGAGCAATTGAAGGTTGGATTTGTGACGCGCTGGGATTCAGAGGACTGAATAATCCAGATTCATCAGATATGCGACGTTATCAACCGTCAACGCGGACATTGGTTCCCATAAATGAGTTAAAAAACCGTTTTGCTGATAGTTACCTAGACCAATTCGGTACTTATAATCGTAGGGTAGCAAACCAGAATCCTGGTATTAAACTCTTTCGAGTTGGAGAAGGATTTGTCGAAGCACTCTGGAACTATATAAACTGGGATGACCGAGGTGAAGCCTTTGCTCTGTGGCGCACTGATGCATCTTGGGATTCTAAAGAAGGGAAAGAGTGGTTTGGTTTCCAGTGCAATTATGTAGTCGAGGCAAATTTAAGAATTGCCAAACAAGTTTTACTAGATAACAAACTCGATAGTTCTCAATTTAAAAACTTGCAGCGGCGTGTTGATGCTCTATTTCCGCCAATTATAGAAACTATCTATGTTGATGGTCGTAATGAGCCAATACGTGTTGTTGAAGATAAAGCGCTCTTAAGTATCCTACAACGTCCATATAAAGATAAAAACAACAATCAAGGACGAGATTACAATTTGGCAAAAGAGCGCTTAGGAATTATTGACGATTTTGTTGAGCCTAGTAAATGGCAAAATTTTTGCTATCAAGTGCGTAACACTTCTTCAGAACTACTCTCCAATCGTCCCGATTTTGTTGACTTATGTCAAAGTTGTGCTAAGGTCGCTGAAAAGAAATTAGCCAATAGAGTAGAACAATTACGTCTGCGTTTGAACCAACAAACCTGGGATAATGCCTTAGCTGAAGAATTAAAGATAGAAACTGCTTTAAATGCAGCCATTCTCCAAGGAATTCGCCAGCCCCAAATTAGGCTCGATTCTGTCGGCTTTATTGTTGTATCGGGGCGATCGCTTGTGCAATTTGAGTGATATTATCGAACAGAATTCAGTTGGGTATTTTGTACGGCTGGCGGATAGCACAGCGTTTAGCCCATTCTGACTTCTGAAATTCTTCTTTTATGACTTTTGCGGCTCGACTGAGCTTCGCCGAACGTCCTTGCGGTACTAGCCCCAGATTTTAGCCTGATACCATTTCACAAAAACCTTGATACATATAGATTCCTCGTAGGGGCACGGCAATGCCGTGCCCTTACCAACGTATTTGTATCATTATTAAAGTAAAATGGTATGAGAATGCTTTTTATGCAGTTTTAGCACTCTTAGTAATTGGTTCCTCTGGAGTCCCTTTCAAGCGTGCTGCTGTGCTTTTACGGATGCGATCGCTTTTACGAACACCACCCGCCATCTCATATTCATGGCTATCTTTGCCGTATTTAAAGGCAACTCCAAGAAGCATCTTTTCTGTCAAGTCGCTCAAAGTTGTTTCCAACTCTTTCATCTCATTTTTGTAAGAGTCAATCACAGCCAGAGTAGTATTATAAGCTTCTATTTTGCTACGGTACTGCTGAATTATTTGTGTGATATTTTGCAAATTGCGAGCATCGCCAAAATCCATATTCGGATCAATTGCTTTGAGTCCGAACATTCTCAATTCAGCTTTTTCTAGAGCACGATATGTACGCTTTTGACGAGGCATAATTATGTTCTTTTTATTGTGTTCTAGAACTAGCTTGCCTTATTAAAGCTGAATTTTGGTTGAGTAAAATCCACAAACTTGGTGCTGAATATAACTATAGCTTAAGTAATATCCATTAAAACTATGATGTTTGTAACGAAAATCGTAGTGGTGGTAACTAAACTCGTAACATTGTAACGAAAATTATGATGTTTGTAACAAAAATCGTAGCGTTCGTAACTACACTCGTTATTTTAGTAACAAATTTGTAATATTGTAACGAAAATTATGATATTTGTAACAAAAATCGTAGTGGTGGTAACTAAACTCGTTATTTTAGTAACTTAAAGCGCGATGTTGGTGGCGATGTTTAGTAACGGCAACTAGTTTCAATTCAAAAAGCTTAGATATCACACGCAATATATTGAGAAAGTAATGCTGAACTCGGCAAAATCCGTAACGCTGAGTATAGCGGTTCCCATTCAGATGCGGTACAAGATTATATTGCAAGGTGTAGGGGCACGGCACTGCCGTGCCCTTACGGATGTACCTCACGTAAACGAGAACCGCTATAAAATATGGGTTTTTTAACTTAGCTGCGGAATTGAGAACAAAAATAGTGTATTAAGTATGATACACATAGCCAAGGCAGGATATGATACTTGAAACTGCGGCGATCGCTGTTGGCACTATAATAGCCACCAAAGCCTTAGAAAAAACAACCGAAAAGGTCACAGAAAACTTATTAGATAAGACTGGCAAGTTTCTCGTCACCCTGAAAAAACATTCTCCCCAGACTGTAGTTGCTATTGAGAAAGCACCAGAACAACCACTCGATTATGGCAAAGCTGTATTAGAAGTGGAATCTGCGGCTAAAGCTAATCCTGAAGTAGCTCAAGCTGCACAAGAATTGGCATTATTAACAGAAAATAATCCACCGTCGAACTTGGCTGAAATTCTCAAGGAGATAAAAGCAGCTGTGGAGAAATCTCAACAATCATACCCTTCAACTTTTACCCAAAATATTGAAAAAGCGATTAATGCGGCTCAAAATCAAACCATTGACCAAAGAGGTAGTACTTTTCAGATTTGAGTGGAGTCGTCTGACAGGGAACGGACAAAGTTAACTCCCACAAAATTTATTCCTTATCGCGGTTCCGTTAATTTCGTCGGGCGAGAAACGGAATTGGCAACGGTGCATGAAGACTTGCAGCGCGGAGATTATGTAGCAATAGCGGGAATGGGTGGCGTGGGCAAAACTGAATTAGCCACCCAATACGCCAGACGATATCAACAAGATTATGGCGGAATTGCCTGGTTTAACGACAGAGAAACCAATCTCGCCGCCGAAGTTTTAGAGTTTTTCCGGTTGCAGTTAGGTTTGGAGATTCCCCAAGAATTAGGAGGAACGCTTTTAAGCCTGAAAGAACAAGTCGCTTGGTGTTGGTCTAAATATCCCGACTCTCCCTTGCCTATTTTAATCGTCTTCGATGACGTAACTAATTTAGACAACCTCCGCCAAGTTGTTCCTAAGAATAACCGCTTCCGAGTCTTAATTACTACTCGACTGCGGGATTTAGACTCAAATTTTATTCAAAAGATTCCTTTAGATGTTCTCTCGCCGCAAAAAGAACCAGGCAAAGCTTTAGAACTGTTAAAACGACTGTTGGGGAAAGCAGATAGGCGAGTTGAAAATAAACCACAAGCCGCAGCAGCAATATGTGAATCTCTAGAATATTTACCCTTGGGCATAGAGTTAGTGGGTGGCTATTTAGTACGCGACCCGGATATATCTTTAGATATTATGTTTGGGCGATTGCAAGAACGTAAATTAGCAGAAGTAGCTTTACAAAACCGGGAAACTCTCAACTCAACTCAACTGGGAGTCAAAGCCGCCTTTGCTTTAACTTGGTCAGAACTCAACCCACTGGCGCAACAACTAGGAATATTTTTGAGTTTATTTTCTCCTGGACAGATTCTTTGGGATTTGGTTGTTTGGGTAGCAATAGAAAGTAAAAACATAGAACAACTAGAAAACTCAAACACCTCCAAAGCTGAAGAAAACAGTTCCCCCCGCTTCCTGCTCCCTGCTCCCCTGCCTCTTCTAACTTCGTCAAAAGATGAATTAAACGCAGCTAAAAAGCAACTCTACGGGCGCAACTTGCTGCAACTAGTAGAAGATAGCGAAGGATATTACAAAATTCATGCCTTATACCAATTTAATGTGAAGCTACATATAATAAGGAGAAACAAACTCGGTAAGTGAGCATACCCATGAGTCGCCCATTTAAGATTGAGATCGCCGAGAGCGAAGAGGAACTAAAAAAACGCCTACAAACAACGTCTTTGGGAAACCAGAAAGAAAAGTTACAGATGTTGTGGTGGCTGGCGAGTGGGCAAGTCAAGGAACAACAAGAAATAGGGCAACGTT
>NZ_JACJTR010000049.1 GCF_014698795.1 Nostoc sp. FACHB-892 | reverse complement strand
TTTCTGGTTCAACAATTACTATTTTCAGCATGATTTGATTAATCCTCTAATAATAAATGGCTGTTTATTGGCGGACTTATTATTGATGCTTCTGCCGTGGGTGTCCGTGCTGCCGTAGCAGTGCCGTAGGCTACGACCTATACAGCGCATGGATTGCCGTGATTGTGCCGTATGCCGTGTCCACTCAGAAAAGCCTGTAAAACATCCCCTTTTATGATCACGGCATCACGGCAGGACTTTCACCAATCAGGGAGAGAGTAGCTATCAGGAGCATCAGAATTTACCTTTTCAGTCTTAACTAATTCAGCTAAACCATCAATTAATTCTGATTCTGAATAGCCGGACAACCTATCTGCCTTCTTCAAATCACGTAATGTTTTTGGCGTTTTCGACTTCACATTCTGGAAGTATTCATAAATCTTGTTAGCCACTTCAGATAATGGTTTAGGATGTATCTGGTGAGTCGGACTTAAATTAAATTCCAGGTCAAATACTCTATCTAGATATTCCTGCTCCGAAGCAATCGGGTTAACTTGATTAGATAATCTTGGCATTAATGCCACAACAAAACCCCCAACGGAAGCAATCATAACTGGGCGCAAGTTTTTATAAGAGACTGCTTTAATATCCAAGTATTTAGATTTAATTTGCTCCCGTTCTTGCTTACCTGGGATAATGTCACCTCTATTTAAAATCAACTCCAGCACCCCATAAGATTCTTGCTCCCTTCCATTCTTGATATACCTATTACCTAACAGCAATAAATTCAAACACATTCTCGTTTGAGCATCCATCTTTTCAATGCCCAAAGCCGCCAAATTAAAAGACTGTAGGGAAGCAATAAACTTAGTATTAAACTCTCGACCAATCAGTAAAACATCAAGTAATTTACCCCCATAATTCCAGTCAGAGTAATGCTTACTTAATTGGTCAGCAATCACTAACCAGTCATCCAAAATTAGAATCAATGGCGGTAAGGATTCGCGCTTTGATTCTGGTAGTTGCTTACGCTTTTTGTAGTCGGTGTAAAAGTTGTCAATTACCTCTTTGGCTAGGTCTGGGTTTTCCCCGTCAAAGACAATTACCCTTTCTTTCTCCCGTAAACCGCAAAAACTATCATTCTTAGCGCTAATTACCCAGATGTCCGCCCCTGGGGAATCAGCCAAAATCCGCCCAATTAAGTAATTGAGGGTTACTGATTTACCGCTTCCCGGTGCAGCGACTAAAGCAGTAGAACTATCGGCTCTCGCTAAGGCTTGCAAAGTATTGAGGGCAAGAGCTTCTGATGGGTCAAGGCTACTATTCGTATTTTGTTGTAGCGTCTTTTGAGAGCTTCCTTCAACCTTATCCCCAGGATTAGCAATATCCTGCATTGACTGCCCCGGCAATGCTGCGGCGGGTTGTCCAGTCGCCTGCTGTAGTTGCGCCCGTGCTTCGGCTTCTGCCCTCAAACGTACCTGCTCTTGAAAGATAGCTAACTCTTGCGGTGTCATTTTTGACAACTGCGCTTCTCTTACCCGTCTATTCTCCGTCCATTGGTGAAATTCGTAGTCTAACTGCGCGGTGTAGCTTTCTTTGTGGAGCCTTAACCCGTACCAAAGTTTAGAAATTAACCAGTTGCTACGAATTTCTTCCCTAACTGAAGGCATTAGTTGGATTAATCGCCATTCCCTAGCTTTGGATAACCCATAAGCTCCACCAACGAATAACACTGAAGCTAATCCCCAAATCGGCTTATGAGGGTTACTTGGTTCTATTATTCTTAAGCGGGTTGCTTTGGTTGGCAGGAAGTTATCACGTTGAAACTCTGGGTTAGCTGGTGTGTAAGCTTCGCTGTAAAACTCGCTTTCGGGCATTACATAACGTTTCTCTGGAGTGCAGTACCTTTGACGGTTAACTGGATGAGTGAGCTTTTCGGGGATGAAGCAATATTCAACCAAACTAATCTGAGTGCCTGTGAATGACTTTGCCCCACAAATTAACCCAATGGTTGCCAGCACCCCCACAGTGATATTGTTGGCTGTTCCCGAACGCAAGTATTCTTCAAATTGTTTGCGTTTCATTGGTTTGTTCCCCTGACGATTGCTGCAATCACCAACAACACAAAAGCACCTACCCCAATCAAGCCCCAAGGTATTTCACTCTTGGGAGTTGGCTTAACTTCGTAGGTTTTAACCTCCTGATAGAACCGTGTCTTACCTGTATTAGTTGCTTCTGACACTGCCCTATATTCATCAAAGGCAATCCACAACGAAGCCCCTACACTCACCGTCTGAGCAGTGGCTACCATGAAGTCTTTACCAATGTGGATTCTGCCGTCATAGTGAATTTTAGTAAGGGTATCAGCGAAAAATAGCCCTAGTACAATGCTGCTTAAAGTGCCAGAAGCGATCGCCCCAATCCCAAGACTTGTTAGTAGGCTGACTCCAGTGTTAGCGGTGAATACGCCCAAAAATGTCTTGAGTGCTTTGTTGAGGAGTTGTTTATTGCTGAATACATCCCTAATAGATTGCTCTAGCCGTTCGCCGTCTTCGCTCTCTGGGGTCGGTTTTTCTGAAGTAGTTTCACCCCACATTAACGGTGTGGACTGTTCACTGGTGTTTTGGAACTGTGATAATAGGGAATCAATTTCATTCATGTTTACCTCGCCTGGGTGAAACAGAAAAAGCCAGAGTTTACCGTCACTACTGGCTTTTAGCTAACTATGGTTAGATGCCCATAAAATTCCTGAACCACTGCCCTACTCGGCTAATGCCAGCAGTGCGCGAGTAATTGGGCTTGGGTATGCGGTCGGTTTTCGCTTCACTACCGTTTGTCCACAGTGCGCTAGTTACGGCGTTTTCATAAGCGCGATCTGCTGCGTCTTGGGCTTCTGGGACTTTGTTGGATGCCTTGATTAAATCAGCCTCATATTTTGCGATCGCCATCAAGTCCGCAGTAGCCCCAGATATCTGAATCAAGGATGAGCGTTGCGCGTGACGGGTGGCCTCGGCAGTGGTGGCGTTGACGTGTTCTGCCTGCATCTCGGACATCTCGTTTTTGAAACGCTGCTCTCCTGTCTTACTGGTGTTGATAGCTTTCAGGGTTTGCGTTCCGTGTTTTTGGGTCAATTGCACCAGTTCAGCGTAGGCTTGGTTTACATCTCCGGTGGTTTCAATGATTTTTCGGTATGCCTCCAAAGCTTTAGGCAGATTAGCCTTAGCTGTGTCAGACAGTCGCGCCATGTCTGCAATTTTGGTGATTACCGTTTGATCTCCCTGTAAAGCTTTGTTGAACTCCTCGGCCGACACATCAAACAGTCTCCCCATTGCTCCTAACGTACCGGGGGCATTATTGGGAATATGATTTTTGAGTTTTGCTGCTCCAAAATTACGTGCCATTTAATCTCCTAATAAGGTATTAAGTCGTAGTTGATATCATCGTCAGAGTCTGGCACTTCATTCCAGTAACCCATCTCTTCAAATCGGCTATAAATTCTCGCTGCTAATTGCCTTATGGGGTCGTCAAAATCATCAGAAATTAAATCAAATCTCTTCTCACCAAACGCCAATATATTTGCAATATCAGGGTCAATACCATTACCCAAGAATTGACCAAATGCAGCAGAGTATGGATGCTCATCAATGGTTGAATGAGTTGCTAAGAATTCAGTTCCTGTGAGGGGTAAGTAAAGGCTGCAAAGAAAACTATTTATTTCGCGCTTCGTAGCTGTTGGGTTAAGAGCCTTAAATTGCTGGAGTTTCAAAGCATTATCAGTGAAAGAACAGCGCCCCCAATCATTGGGATTTCTATAATCGAGTGTCATTTGTTAGAATCCTTGTGTACTTTCGTTTTTGCGGCGAGAGATACATACTTTGTGGGGCGATTGCAATGATTGGTCGTCGGTGCAATCGCTTCATCATCAGTTCTCACAAAACTCAACAAGTTCAATAACCTCCAGCTGCACTTGCTTTGGTTCTGTTCATGCTGCCCCCTTGAAATTAGTGACCATTGCGCTAAGTGCTGATTTATTGGGCTGTGTAGATTGCGCTGTTTCAACTTTGGGCGATGGTTGTACATTACCGTGTTGAAAAATCAGCTTCTCTACACCTGCTGATAATGCTTGTGTTGGCGCATCTTGGGGTAAATCAAACATCTTGCACAATTCAATTACTGCTAGGTAGGAGATGGTTATACGCCGAGATTCGTAATTCATTAATTAGGCTCCCAAAGAAATTTGAGTTAATAGTTTCAACCCCAAGGCATTGATGAACTGGGGATTATTCAAAACCACAAAGCCTAAACCGGCTAAGTTCTGATCCACCACGGGCAGAGAAACACCCCCACCCCAGGCGACAAGGTATTTAGCGCGGTCTAGATAATTGCCAGCAGTCACGAAGTTGGCGAATTTCTCAATCCTGTTACTCCACCATTCATCTAGACATTGGCTGTACTCGGTTTCAAACTTCTTGCCTGTGAGGTGGTTGCCGCCATAAGTGAAAGTGCCTTCGATAATTCCCTGGTTCACCAAGCTGGGCGAGTGCTTCACATCCTTGGATAGCAAGCTCACTCTGTCGTTTCGCTTGTCGAGAGATCCGGCAATCATGCTGTGCAGTTCACCCGCTCCACCTTCAATCAAGTGACGGTCAATCACTGCACCACTGCCGTTAAAGACAGTTACAAGCCAAGTTGATGAACCGATATCAAGTGCGATCGCTAATTCTGACGGGTCAAGTACCAGGGATGCTTCACCAAATAAGCAGTGGGCAATGCTTCCAAAACCTTCGGGGTAAATGCCTGTGACTACGATTTCAACTGTCTTGCTGACAATGGAACGAGTTACAGGGTGCAAATGTTCAAAGGTGTGAGTCCCTTCAACTCTGCGTTTAATCTCTTGGCCCCAGCGTTCGGGGTTATGGTTGCTCAAACTAATCGAAAGCTTGAACCCATCGGGAATATTCAGAACTGCTAAGTCTGCAAGGATGCTTTCTAGTGCCAGTTCTGCTTTTTTGGCTTTGTCCTCGTGTAACAGGGTGTGGTCACTTTGCGCTAGAGCCGCACTACCCCAAAAGAATTGAACATCTTTTAAGTCAAGCCGCGTTCCTTCTAGATAACGTACCCATGCCCCATCTTTTGAGATTGTTTCGTGGTGCATGATGTTTCGGTTGCGAACAAGTGAGTATACGGCTGGCATCATGATCGAAAAATCACCGATGATTGCTTTGCCATACCCTGCACCTGAATCTTTTCCGGCGATAAGGTCAGTTAGCCCTGATTTGGCTAACAAGTCTGCTTGGACGAGCCAGTTTTTGGCATTGGTGTATGTCGTTGTCATGGTTCTGATGGTTGGTGAAAGTCTTTAATTGTAGGAATTTAAGCCCATTTTTAACAAAATAGACTCAAATCCAGTTATCCAGTTATTGGTTAGCCTTAACTTCACTTTCTGGCTTCACTTGCCTTTGTTTTGTGTCGTTTTCTGGCTTATAGTGTTATCATAACACTACACAACACCAGTGACAAGTAAGAGGTTTAGACTGAGAATAGGGTTATTCCAACACCAGACAGTGTTACGATGCCCACAGGAACTAGACTAAATATTTATTTCACTGATGAAGATGATTTAGCACTCTATGAATTGATAACTGCTGAAGCAAAAACTGAAAAACGCTCTATGAGTCAAATGGTAAAAATTCTTGCTTCCGAAGCGATCGCGACAAGACACACAAAAACAAATAAATCAAAAAAGCAGGATGAAGATTAGGGCGACCACTTTCGGTGGAACTTAGCCTAAGCAAGATACATTCCTTAGTAAAAATTAACTAGATAGTTTAGATGAGGATAAATTTGACACTGTAACGGATGAGACATTAGTCAGCAGCCAAAACAATTTTTGATTTAGCCAATGTTGATCCAGAAAGACCTACCAAGCGATTTTCAACTCCCGCCGCACAATGAAGCGGCGTTAGAGATGATTAGGGAGGCGAAAGACTATGAATCCGCTTTGGCTCTAGCGGTTAGCGGTACAGCACTTGCTACAGGCGGCTTTATTACTCCAGTAGGCTGGGCAGCTTTTGCATTGGCTTACAAGCCATTGGTAAGAATTCAAAAACTTGCAAGGCTGGAAAAATTAACAACTTCGCTTTTGGATGAGTTTAAAAACCAAGGAATACAAGTCTTTCCGGTGCTGAAGATAGAAGATAAGAACCCTATCGACTTGTTTGTGAGATTTGAGCGAAAAATTCACCTGTTTATCTCCATTCGCTCAATAGGAGATAAGGAGATTGTCTACAACGAAGCTAGAGAGGTTTTGCAGATCAAGAGGAAAGACAAACATGGACTAAAAGTTTGGAATCCTTGCCCACTGCTTGAATTGGCAGATTACGAGAAGTGGTTGAGCAAGAACAGGGACTTGTTTGCAATGTCTTCCCGTGAAGCTACAAAAACGCCCTCAGCAAAAGTTTTGGTCTTATGGCCTCCCACCAAGGCGGCTATTGATCACAATTCACACCTTTATTCTGAAGTTGGAAGTATGAAAATTCTGGCTCTTAGAAGAAAAGGCACTGCATTTATTATTCAACAGGAGGAAGTAATCGAGTTTGTCAAGACGACTTTAGCCAAGTACTCATAGGCAAAACAACGAAAACCCCGCGTCCCGGTAGGACAGCAGGGTTTTCAAAGGGAATTGGGGTTATCGGGTTTGAACGGCCTAATTAATATCCCTAATAGTAATTTTATCGTACATGATTCGGTGTAAAGCCAATGTAACACTGGCTCACCAGATGTAAACAGCGTTTGAGAAATTTTATCAAATTATATTTTTGAACGTTTGTACTAAAAGATTACTTTCGGGATAGCTCCAATTCCTCCAACACACAAACTGGAGGAATAGCTCTCATGTCACCATTACAACAATTTAATCACTCAGTATCGGCGCAATCAGCAGATGCTCAAGGGGCAAATTCTGCTGCTTTGACAAAACTTGAGTTGATTGAGAGTCGGATAATCAAGTTTGCGTTTAACGCAACTGGAAAAAACAAAGACTGGGACTTTAAGAAGCTGGCCGGTAACTTCATTGATGTAGAGGGCACTCTAGCCGATGTCCAGCAACACATAAAAGCAGGTCACGCCATCTGTGCCGGACTGTTAGGGGCGAAATGGCGCAGTAAGGCCAATGTCATCGGTTCTCAGTGGCTACTACTCGACATTGATAATTCCAATATCGCCCGTGATCCTGACGGCAAACCAATACTGGACGCTAACGGCAATTCTATCAAAGTTTACGATCACCAATTAACCATTGAAGAAGCGCTAGCCCATCCCTTCATTAAAAAACACTGTGCTTTAATTTACACCACAGCCAGCCATAAACCAGAATGGCATAAATTTCGTTTGGTTTTTCTTCTCCCCGAATATGTTCAGGGTGCTGATACTGTAGAAGCTTGTACACGCTTCCTAATGCAGCAGTTACCCCATGACCCAGCTTGTAAAGATGCAAGTCGTGTTTTCTACGGTAGTACAGAGGCAGAATTCCCGCTAGTCAACCCTGAAGCCACTTTACCAGCAGAATGGATAAGTGAGGCGATTGCGATCGCGCTGCATGAACGGGAGGAGTATCAGCTAAGAATCCAAGAAATTGAGTCACGGCGTAAAGAGTGGCGTGAGATTTCCCTCACTGAAGGCTGGGACATTGACCAGCTAATCCAGAACGCGCTTTCATTCATCCCACCACGTACCCCAGGAAGCGGTAACTATGACGAATGCCGTCAGGTGTTGATGGCTTTGGTCAATCACTACGGGCCAATGGATGCCGAAATCATCGCCGAACAGTGGTCGCCCAGTATCAAAGGCTCAACTTGGAACATCCACGCTAAGATTCGCAGTTTTCGGCGTGGGGGAATCTCAATCGGTACACTGTTTCACATTGCCAAACAGTATGGCTTTCGGTTCCCTAAACGGCAGTATGAATATAACGAACGCGACCAAGGAGTAATTAGCCGTGAACAGTGGGAACTTGGGCGAGTTAGAGAGGATTTGAGCAGCTTCCAAAATTTATTGAAGCAAGCGTTGTTTACCGCCGTAGGCATCGCTCCATTTTCTTCGATATTTAAAGGATTTAAAGCCCCACCAACACCAAAGCCTGAACCCGAAATTGACACGCCTTCGACCAATGTAATTATCTACAAAAGGGGCAATATCCCGTACATAACTGAAGTTACAGGCAATATCTCTATCTCCTGCCAGCCAGAAGAACATATCACCGCATGGGTAGAGGCCGTATCCAAGGGCTGGACACAAATCTTAGATAATTCCCATCCAGGACTCGGCAAGTCTTACAACGCAGGGCAATTAACGGCGGGGCTATTCGGCGTTGATAAACTAATTTACCAGGATGCCAACCACAGAAACCCATCTACACTGCCCATTGAGACGAATTTTATTGACCTGCCAGTGCGACACAACGGCTTTAAACTTGACCCCACCCGCAAAACTCCTCTAGGTGAGGACTTTAAACTGTGGACTAAAGCGGGTGAAACTGCCGACACTGACGGCAATTGTCACAGGACTTACTTATTTAACGCATTTCGTAACAAGAATTTTAGCAGCCTTGATTTTGAAGAGAGCGGTATTAGCCCCATCTGTGGCGGTTGTTCCCTTAAAAATCAGTGCCGTTTTGCTTACGGGGACGGTTTTGGATTCCGCTTTCAAAAACGTACAGCAATTCAAAATTATTCCGAACTCAGAGCGCACCCAGACTCTACACCAATTACCTTAACTAACGCTGCTGACCAAACTTTCACCGTTGGGCGATTATGGGAAGAAGCTGGCACACTCATCAAGCCCGTGCGCTCGGTTGATGTGAACCGCAACGATTTTGAAACCACTGTGGGCAAGCTGCTACTGTTAGAACCAAACATAATGTCACAGCTGCAACCTGCACTCTTAGTTTTACACCAACTGTTAACTCAGCAACTTAAGCCGAATGACCGCTACGGGTTTGATGATGCCAGCATCCGTGCGCTGCTGCCGGCTTTCCCCACAGGTTTAGATATCGAAGCCATTCAGCAAGCCTCAGAACCTGATTTAACTTTCTTAGAAGACTTGGACTCAATTGATATTACCCAAGATAAACAACTCAAAAAAAGCTCTGCGGCTCGTTATGCTGCCAAAAAGGTAGTTAAAGACAGCGCACGAACGGCAGGCAGGGAGTTTCTTGACTTGCCTAATTACTGGTTGCCTGACTTCCTGGAAGCTTGGAAAGGTGATGGTAGTTTTCAGTCTCAATGGGGTGTACTCAGCATTTACCGCCGAAATCCTAAACATACTGAATTGGCTGTAGGAGCCAAATTTAATATTTATCTTGATGCCACATTCAAATCCGAGCAGTTGAAATTGAAACTGGGCATCAATGATCCTGTGTTAGTCATTGAGCAACAACGCCCAGACTACGGCAATTTAAAAGTCGTCAACGTCACTGGACTGGGTAAACTGCCCAAAAATCGCTCTCTTCCACTAAGCGCTCGTGTTAATGCCCTCAAAGAAACCTTGAAAAAACTCTGCCCCAACCTTGGGATTATCGATTGGAAACAGATTGCATCCCTTTCCGAGGGCCACACAGAATACGGTCACTTTGTCGATGGGCGTGGTGTTAACAGGTTTAGTGAGTGTGATGCGATCGCTTCTTTTGGCATTCCTTACCAAAACATCGGTGTTTTAGCAGCACAATATCAGGTGATGACTGGTGAAAGGGTTAACCTGGAAGATAAAAACAGCACCTTCCAAAAGTATCTCACAGACCTGATCCGTGCAGAAATAATCCAAGAGATTGGGCGATTACGTTCACATCGTCGCCCCAATGTGGAGCTAACATTCTACTTCTGCGCTGACTATGATTTGGGTTTCCTCGATCGTGAATTACCAGGAGTTAAATTAGAAAGCGTTGATGCTTTCCAACTCTGCCCAGAAGCGGGTAACGCCAGTGAGCAAACAGGACACGCTATCGTCAACGCATTAACGCAGCTTTGGCAGTCAAAACAGAAAATTACCCAACCAGCGATCGCGAATATTGCTGAAATCTCCCAAGCTTGGGTGAGCCGATTTACCCAGAGATGGGGGGGCTGGCAGCACTTTAAAAAATTATTACTCCTACTATTAGATAGTCTTAATAGCGGTAGTAATAAAAATTTGGCTGACTTAGACGATGATGAAAAGTGGCTAGCCCGTACATACTTCCCAATGTTGATTGCTGAATCAGAATCATCACTCCCAACTGTGCAAGAAGGGGTGGCGGAAGTTGCCCAAGTTATTGGTAGTACGGCGATGCGGCGAGTTTTACACAGATGTAGCCCGGCTGTTAGGGCTTCACTGCTGATGATTATCTTGCGTTGTTTACCTACTGAAGTTTACTCAGACGAATCCATTCTGAGTACCGTTGCAAGGGTGCAAATCACCTGTAACTCGACAGTAACGCTCTAAAATTTATCAGTTTTTAATTTCTACTGACCTATCAGTAACAAAAGATGCTCTCCTTCATGATTCGGTACTTAATCATTGAGTGAGCGTCCGGTTTAGTATGCCTTGAAACGCCCCACCCTAGCTCTGTACAGCATCAGTGCATTAAGGTTACTGCTTTCTACGGTAAGAGCAACGTGCTAATAATGTACTTCACCTTATCTTCCCTGAGTTGCCGCATCTGTTGTTCTAGCTGGGCAAGCCGAGACGCGAGATTTTCTTGCTCTAGTGCCGCAACTCTGGGGCCAAGGTCGGTATCTCCCAAAGGGCAACCGTCTTTTTTGAGAAAGTGTTCGACAATCAGCGACACAGCAGAGGAGACAGAACGCTGGTAATTTTCGTCCATCCAGCCTTTGAGTAGCTCATGCACATCTTTTGGTAAGTAGGCTGTAACTTGTACGCTCTTGCTATCAGCTTCATCCATACATTGCCCTCACTGCTTTTCAATGTGTGTGCAATGTGCGCGTACAGTGGAATGCCTTATTTAAGCATTGCCTGTACTGCACTTCACTGTATTAGTAATGTACTAAGTGCTGTCACGGGTGGTGCCACAGCATTGTTTAATACTGTTATGTACGGCATTAATAAATTAGACTTGTCCGAAAAGTTCAAAACCCGACTGTTCAAATCTTTGGGACAAAACTTTGATATTTGCGAAAAAACGTAATTACAAGGGTTTGAGATAGTTAGTGATAATTTAGAGGCGTAAAAATTAAACGCCTAATTTCTAAAAATTTCTGCTTGTTTCTAATAGCTGAGTTAGTAAAACTGTCTTAACATATTGTTAGTTATTTGACAACAAAACACGGAATATTTGTCTACTTGCTATAGGTGGAAGGCTGATAAAAAAATATTTTCTAATATATATATAACGATGTATGTCTGAGGAATGAAAAATAAAATTTAACATTTGTTAAGATTCATACTCGTTGTTGTAACCCCCAAACTTCAGAGATAGGGGTAGTTCAGGAAGCAAATAAAAAGGTGTATTTATGAGTACGTTAAAAGCAAATTCTGTTTTTCCGCAAATCACGAATGAAGAACTAGATCTGATTCAATCACAACTGGTTCTATCTGTACTTACCGAAGAAGAAGAAAACGCTATTCAAGGCGGTAATGCCTTAGAAGATGTAATAGCTGTAGTAGGTCAAGGCATTTTAAACTTTGGAGGCACTCCTAAAGTTACCCGAGGTGTAGGTGGTACTAAATAGCTACTTATAGACATTTATTAAGCTACATTGGAAAATTTCCTAAAATTATAAAAATATCAACCAATCAAGTGTTCGTTGATATTAGTACAAAATACTTAGGAAATCTAGAAGCTTTTTTATTCCAATGTTTCTCAAATAAAGTTTAATCATCGGTCATTTTCTATGGGGATGTTTAAAAAGTTATAAATTGTTCTAAATACCAGCTTGCATTCCTCTTTTAGAAACTCTATCCCGAAAAGATAAAGGGTATAAAATGTTATGTGTGTGAGCTTTTAAGGCAAGTAATAATACTTTTAAAACATCCTCTAAAATTAAAATACTAATATTTTATAACAAAAAATTATTATCTAAAATACTTCTAATTTCTTATTAATTAATTAAAATAGTCAACACACAAGTATTTTAAATGAGCGACATAGAAATTAAAATAATTTCCTTTACAGAATTTAAAAAAATTTCTGAGGAAATTCATCAGATAGTTTTTCAAGAATACCGACCGAGAGAATTAGAAAGAATAGACTTTGCTATTCTATTTTTTTACCAAAAGACCTTGGGAGGTTACATGACATTTTACGAACATAATAGTGAACAAATATATATACAATTCGGTGGTGCTTTACCAAAGTTTAGAAATTCTCCATTAATTTATAAAGCTTATGATCAAGCTATTAAACAATTACTCTCCCAATACTCATACTTGCTAACATTTGTAGAGAATAACAATATAGCAATGTTAAAACTAGCATTAAAAACTGGTTGGAAAATTATAGGAACAAGAATGACAACTGATGGAAGACTATTAGTAGAATTAATTAACTATAACTCTTAATTTAATAGTGCTGACATCTGTAATTGCAGAATGTTGTGAGTTTGGTTTATATCAACTTTTACCCGACCCATACGGGTATGGTAAAGATGATGAAATGGTAATACGAATAGATAAACAAAAGCTGGAACTTGAAAAAGAAATATATCGAAAATATAACTCATAATTCAACCAGCTTATATTTCGTTATCTTTGTAAATTTTTGGCATAAAAGCTGACCTGTTTGTTTCTCTAGTTGGTTCTGATTTTGCTTCTGGTTCCTGCGCTGCTGGCTGTTGTTTTTTCTTGCCCTTTGTACTCTTTACAGGTGTTTCTTCAGCTTCGCTGCTTCCAACAACTGCTGACTGATTTTCAATAGGCCCATTCTCTGATTTACTACTGCCGTTATCAGATGTTTTCTGACGGCGACGGCTGCTTTTTTTCAACTCACCTACTAAATATTTAATTCTGCTGCCTGTCAAATTAATGCCCAGACCCTTCAGCATTTCTGAAACTTCGTCGTAAGTGTAGCCGTACTTGTCAGAAGTCAGCTTCTCAATGTACCGTCTCATTTTCCTGATGGCCTCTCTGTCCGATACAGCTTCTCGCTCTTTCGGCTTCTGTCCCTTGAGAAGATTAATGGCCTTATCAATCTTCTCTTTCGTGATTACTTCTGAATTCTGATGCTCACTCATGGTTATCTCATGAATACCGATTAACTGATAATTATCGGCTATTTGAAATAATTTGTACCAAGAGAGTTTTCAAAATCCTACAAAAATCGGCTATTGCGGCTACGCCGAATTACCTCTTCGCATCACGGCTACGCCTTATATTTTTTAGTGTGGCAGCTTCGCTGGTCTTATTATTCAAGCTAACGCTAAAAAATCTGACTATTACAGCTACGCTGAATTATCTTTTCGTATTACAGCTACGCAGACTATTATATTGTGTGGCAGCTACGCTGAATCAGAGAATTTTTATATAGCAGCTTCGCTGTTTTTATCTCCTCTATAGTGGCTACGCCAAACCAGAATTTATCTCCTGCTTGATTTGATTCAAATTCCGGCTACGCCGTTGATATATCCCTCTGTAGGTTGTAGGATAGTCAGCATCACGGCTACGCCGTTGTACTCCCGCCTTCAGCCCCCTGCTGTCTCCTCCGTACATACGTAGCACACGACACCTCGCCCACCCCCGTATTTGGGCTTGAAGCCAGCCATGCCTCAAAGCTTACGCTTTGTCTCGCTGCGCTCGAACGGCAAAGCTGGTTCAGTGGGGTTTCACCCCCCTAAAAACCCCCCTCGCAATGTCCCTCAATCTCTCAACTTATGGCGAATCGCAAGCAGTCTAAAGCTCTAGTCCGAAAGCATATATTCCCAGTTAGGTTGAGCGACATTGAACTGGATATGATTCGTGTTAAATCACAAGACGCGGGGATGTCAGCAAGTGAACTAATGAGACGTAATGCGTTGATGCGTCCATTACCAAAACGACTGAGTAAAATTAGCTTACAAACATATTGGGAGTTAGGACAAATCGGGAACAACCTAAACCAGCTTGTAAAGGCAACTAACACAGCCTTAAAAGTTGGGCGAACTTTACCTGCTGATCCAGAACTACTAAGAGAACTTTTAGAACTGCTGCATCAGTGCAGACGATATATTGCCTCGGATGATGTTGATGATGAAGATTCAGAAGAGGAAGACGAAGAGGATGATTGGGAAGCAGACTAAAGGTAGAGGTTTTCGCAAGCTGTTAGATTATTTAGAATCTCGTGAAGATGCCAAACTCATCGGTGGCAACATGAGCGGGAGAAATGCGCGGGAGTTAGCACGGGAATTTAAGCTGTCGAGACAACTAAATTCTGATGCAGACCGAGTTGTTTATCAAGTCAAAATGAGTCCAAAAATTCTCTCTTTCTTTACTGATTTTAGTCACTCAATTCGTCTGAATTCATTAATGACTCAAATTCAAGCTGTGTCAACCGAGGAATTTGTACGCTAATAATTTGATTACATACATCCACACACTCATTACAAATATAAATAGAGACATTTCCCCGTGGTGGCCCTGCTATCAAAAGATTAACCTGTTCACTGCTTTTGTTACAAAATGAACAGCAAAGTTCTGGCTTAATTTGTGTATTTGTATTGGTAGCCATTGTCTTAGATTCCTTAAATGAAATAGGTTGAATCTTCGCTCTTATAGGTAGCAAACGTTGTCTGAGTTGGTGGCGAGCTTTATGCAAACGCCCCTTGACTGCACCGACTGAAATATTTAAGCGAACTGCTACTTCTTGTAGACTGAGTTGTTCGTCATAGAACAGCAAAGTTGCTTGACGATTATTGTCAGATAGAGAATCGATTGCTTCTAGTAAAGCAATGCGGAGTTCTTTGAGTTCTTCTACTTGCTCAGGAGCGGGTGAATTCTCATCAATTAATAATGGCGTATCAGCTAAATCTCCCAGCATTGCTTCTATGGAAAACACGATCACCTTTCGACGGCGCAATTCGTTGCGGCAAATATTCAGCACAATGCCATATAGCCAACTTTTAAAGCGCTCTGGCTGATGAAGTTTCTCCAATGAAAGATAAGCTTGCAACATGGTATCTTGTACAAGATCACCGGCCAAATCTTTATTGCGGAGCATTCGCTCTGCAATGCGTTGCGCCATCGGCTGATAACGTAACACAAGCCGACCAAATGCAGCTTTATCTCCTTGTCGTGCTAAAGAAATTAATTCTGGATCACTTTGCTCTGACACATCTGGCTTGCTGAACAACTCTACTTAATAGTGGCAGAGTCAACAGCAAAGGTTACTTGTAACGACAAGCCTGGGTAAAATGGTGAAAAATTTGATTACTTCGCTCTTAAGCCTTATTTATTAGGAGTTTCAGGGGTCATCGTGCCAAAACAGGAAAATCGGACGCGATGTGGACTTGGTTCAGTTCAAGAAAGAATTTTTGAAACACAATTGCAACATATCATGATTACGCATTGTCAATAAGCCTGGGTCTTATTGACAATACAAATTGCTCAAAAAAGTGGCTGTAATTGAGACTGGATATAAGTTACAGAAGATTTTCTTCAAAAACACTGTCCGGCCAAAAGGACAAAAACTGGTCATTTCTGTCCTTTTGGACGGCCGTTGACAGGTGGGCATTTGTCAGCAGAGCATGACAATTGAGTAGGGTTGGCGTTCATTGGACGGCCAAAAGGACAAAAAACCACTGTTTTCGTCCTTTTGTCCGTCCAAAAATATTAGTGTCGGATGAGACTGATTTACTACGGTTAAACTACACTAAGTCCACGGCTTTATAAGTGTTTAGTGTAGTTGTTGCGTTAGACGAGTTTCGATTTCAGTTAACGCTCAATATATAAAATGACTCCTGAACTCACAGTGGAGATTTCAGATTTACTCACTGAAGAAGTTGATCGATTGAGCGAGATTTTTGAAGTACGTTTGCAACATCAAAGTATTATACATTCTCAATAATTTTAGAGTTATTGAGAATGAGTAAGTTTGATAAAAGTGGCTAAAGGGTAGTTGGTGTATGTATTAGACACCAATTTTTCAAAAAAGCGATGTGCAAAATAGCAGACATTTTGTAGTGAATAATCAAAGTTTCCTGACAGCTATAACGGTTAGAAGCGTGTATAAGCTGTGCAGAATAGCAGACATTTTGTATATGAATCGGGGTTTTAGGTGCAAAATGTCTGCTATTTGTAACTGTGACTAATCAGACAATTTCACTACTTAAAACAAGTTTCATCTCTATTAACAAGCGTGGAGATTGTAAAATGAACAATTTCTATTCAGGCATGAAGAAAAAAAATCGGATGTTAAGTGGGCTGGGTTAAGTGAATGAAAAAATTATTGAAGCACACTTGCAACATAAATGTATTATGCATTCTCAATAATTTTGAAGTTATTGAGAATAAAACAAGCGATTAAAATTTGCTGTAAGTCATTGTCAGTCAGCATTACGCCAGAATTTTTCAAGAAATGTCTTATGCTCAACTGGTAGCAGTAGGGCTACTCTATAGCTACCAGTTGGGGAATTATCAAATTTTCAACAACTCGCTTTTTTACTACTCAACTGGTAGCGGTGTGTCACCAGTTGAGCTACCCAACAGCTACCACTTGGGCAAGGTATTTAGAACTACTATTTCAATACTGTTAAACTACATAAAGTCTATGTAATAAGTGGTGTTTATAGCAAGCTTTGGTGTAACTCACAAGTGGAGTGCAGCTTTTTAGTTACAAATGTAGTATAAAGTAATATGAAAAAGTAGAGTTTTGCTCAAAATGTGTTTCTAAGCAATAATTTAGCTTTAGATGACGCGCAAATACTCATTTTTGATCCAAAAGGTGTGAGCGTCCGTTTGAAGCAAAACAGAAATTCTCCGCACAAATACTCCCTATTGCTACCCGCAATACTCATTTTTGTATCAAGTATTCTTATTGTGTCTAGGCAGACAACAGTGTACTGAAGATAATTTCCAGGTCAGGTTTAATCACAAGAAAAAGAATTGCACCTAGTGGGCGAACTTGGAATGAAATTCTTATTGAACAGCAGCAGCAGCAACAAATGCTTAAGCAGAAGCAACGCTCTAGGGGTTTTAGTCGGTAATAAGAGCGTTGATCCGACGAACTCGTTGCCGCTTCGCTCGAATCATGCGGTGGTAGGGACGGGCATTAAGATTACTGGTTGGGCTGACAAGATCCACAAGCCCGCCCCTACCACTCCGCGTTGCCGCATGATTCGCAACGAGTTCTTTTTTCTTGGAAATAGGGGTATGAGAATCATTGGAACTATTACTGGGTTAAGCTTAAAAGTCTTATTACATAAAGATTTAATCTAGGGTTGTAGTCGCTCACTTAGATAATCCTCAAGTAACCGCTTAACGGTAAATCAAGGGTTTTAGCGTTCAATGGGTGACAATTATGGCGAAACCAAGCCAGATAAGCATTTGCTTATCTGGCAACCGTTTGAAAAAATAGGCGGAGAATGGGCATTCGCTCGTCGCTGCTTCTGAACCTGTTGATACTTCAGCTATTGTACCTGGGGCCAACCTCTACAGTTCCGTTGGGCAGTATAGTTTTCCAGAAGAAAGCTCCATCCGTATTTTCATAGGAAATCTTGAAATTAATAGCACTAGCCAAGTTGGTTTCGATCAACAGAGCCATACTCAAGTTGGCTTGGAACAAGTTAGCACCCCTCAGAGAAGCACGAGTCAGGTTAGCACTTTCCAGACAAGCTCTAGTCAGATCAGCAACTCCCAATTGGGCATTTCTCAAATTGGCACAAGCCAGAATAGTCTCACTCAAGTTGGCACTAGTCAATCTAGCAAACAACAAGTCAGCACCACTGAGATTGGCACTACTGAGATTGGCACCACTAAGATTAACACGATAGAGGCTAGCTCCTCTCAAATTGATCTTTCTCAAGTCAGCACCTTCGAGATTGGGGAAGAGATCGGTGGAATTCATAGTATTACGCAATTCAATTCCAGCAAAATTTCTTTCCCCAGCAGCATAACGTTGCAACAGTTCTTCAGCAGTCATAACTTTAGCTTCCAAAACACAGCAGTTACTACCTAACAAGCCCCGTTATAAAATATCAAGTAAGAAATTGCTAAGAAAAATTTTTTCTCAATACCTATAAGTAATTGCTGTTAAGGATTTCACAAGCTAGTGCTGCGAAACTTCCTTGCTTGGTCGAGGCTGGGGGAGAAAGCGGCGATCGCTTCTCCTTCAATGTCGGGTAATGTGGGAATTACGACATTGGGTAGAAGCGGCTAGAATAGAGCGTTTAGTTTGAGATTAGCCTGTAAATAGTGCGTTGCACCACGGAAATTATGAATGGTAAAGAATTGCTCAGACGTTACGCTGCTGGTGAGAGGGATTTTAGCGGGGTCGATCTCACTGGAGCTAATCTTAGTGGAGTCCACCGCCGCTTTGACATTGATTCTTATGCCGAACCCTACCGTCAGGGAATCACTTCCGATTTGAGCGGGATTAATCTCAGTGCTGCCAATTTGACTCAGGCTTACTTAGGAGGGGTCAATTTAGAAGGAGCCAACTTGAGTAATGCCAACTTGACCCGTGCTGATTTGAGTAAAAGCAATCTCACTAATGCCGACCTGAGTGGAGCTAATTTAACCGAAGCCGTGCTGGAATGGGCTGAGTTGGATGGTACTAATATGAGAGGAGCTAACTTATCTCATGCTGAAATCAGAGTTGGCGATGTATTTAGTCCAGACCTGACTGGAGCTAAAAATCTCAAAACCGTTGATTTTACTGGTATGGCTATAGAGTTAACTTTAGAGGACGGGACTGTTATCGACACTACCGACTACGATTGGTAAATTAGTTATTGATTGATGTTAAATAAATTTTCAGTACATATTTAATTGTCATCAATACATAAATATTATTAATTATATATGTATTGAGTTGGATGTAATTAAGAAAAAAATTAAGAAATCAAATTTAACTAATCACTCAAAAGCTTTATCAGTAAAATTTTAAAACAGGTACAACCGCGCACCTTGATTGCGCGTTCGGGGTTATCTCATTAAACTTTGAAGCTAGTGGTACGTGAGAGTATAAGTTGAATGAATTTAGATATACGAAAGTCTGTAGTTAGACAATTTTACTCAACAGAACTTAATAAACTTTACGATTTATCAGACTCGTTCTGTAATTTTTTTCCGGAGTGTCGAATTGCCAGTGTTCAACTATTAACCCTATCTACTGATATGGCTTTCAATTGTGTAGAGATTGAAAGAACTGAGCAAGATATTCCTCAGTCTGTCGCTAGAACTTATAATCGCCATTTTTGGTACTCTCAATACAGTCTCAGCAATCTGTACCTGGTAAAAATTCCTGTTGAGTCATCTGATTCGTTTGCTCTTCTAATACAGGGATATGTTGATGATGGATGGGACAATAGCGGTCGGTTTATAGAAATTTTTGATCAGCAAGGTGATTTTCTGGGAGCAGGTCGCTGTCACTATGAAGGTGTAGAGTGGCTTTCTCGACAACTTAACGGCAAAGACTTTTATACTCCGGCTCCTCCTTGGGTTGGTGATGAGCCTGGAATTCAACCTGTGTTCGAGCCTAGATGGTCTACTGAGTTTCTCTCACAGTACGCTGTGAATATTGAGCATAATGGCTCAGTTACTCGCTATATGCTTCCTAACGAAGACTAGCCAAATTTTCAACTGTACCAAGGCATGGCTTCATAATAATTAGAGCGATCGCAAATTCTAGCCACGGCTTCGCAATAGAGATGCACAACACTGGCTTTCAAAACTCCTGATATCGCTTGGTTATGGCAAATAAAGTAAGAAACTTGTTACTGAACTTTCTTACTTTTAGCATCTAATAATAATTACTTTATATTTTCTAGCCGACACAGAATTGATAGCTTGCTCAGTCAATCTATTCGTTTCTGATAGAACCATCGGGCATGATAGTGTTATAAAAAATAACTTGGCTAAGGTTGGCTCCCTCCAAATTAGCTCCAGTCAGGTTGGCTTCCCGCAGAATGGATTTTTCCAAATCAGTCCCACTCAAGTTAGCTCCAGTCAGGTTAGCTCTGTCGAAACTAGTTTCTTCAAATCTTCCCCCTCTCAGGTCAGCTCCAGTCAAATTGGCACATCTCAAATAAGCGCAACGCAAACTGGCTCCTCTCAAGTCAGCATCAGTCAAATCAGCACTATCCAAACAGGCATCAGTCAATCTGGCGTTACGCAGATTAACAGCCCTGAGTATGGCACGCGCAAGGTAGAACTCTTCCAACCTAGTACCACTCAAATCGGCACCACTCAAATCAATGCCATCCAAATCACCACCCAATTGAACTCCAGCAAAGTTTCGTTCTCCGGCAGCATACCTTCTGAGCAATTCGTCTCTAGTAATTCTTGACATAACTTATATCAAGCATCTATTTACACAATCAACTCTACCGTACTCAAACTCTGGTCTACCCTTTTCGACCCCACCTTCAACATCATCCGCCAAATCAATGTTCAGGTGGTGAATTTACAGTTTCCACCTTGTTTAATGGTAATTTTGATGTGTTCGCAACACAAACACCGTTATCTTAGGTTGCAATAGTGCAGGTAAACCAACTCACTTATGAGCCGAATCATCGCAGTTTTTAATCAGGCGGGAGGTGTTGCCAAAACCACCCTTACCCAAAACTTGGGCTACCAAATAGCGCAATTGGGTCATCGCGTCCTGCTCATCGACATAGACCCCCAAGCCAGCTTAACCATTTTTATGGGCTTGGTTCCAAGAGAGATAGAGCAAACCGTCAACAATGCCATTGTGGATGAACAACCCCTGCCAATACATGAGGGAATTCATGGTATGGATTTAGCCCCAGCCAACATCTCTCTTTCTACGGCAGAAATGCAATTGGTTAGTGCTTCCATGCGCGATTTTCGCCTGAAAGAAGCTATCGAGCCAATCCAAGAGAATTACGATTTCATCCTCATAGATTGCCCTCCCAGCTTAGGGCTACTAAGTTACATCTCCCTTGTAGCTGCTACCCATGTTCTCGTTCCCCTAGAAACCCATTTCAAAGCCTTTGAGGGAACAGGCGAACTCTTAAAAACGGTTGCTACAGTACGCAACAAACCAAACCGCAAACTGCAAATAGCCGGATTTGTGCCGACAAAATACGATGCCCGGAACTCCCAGGACACTCGCACTTTAGCAGCCATCACCGAACAACTAGCCAGCGCCGGAACTGTCTTTGCCCCCATTCCTCGCTCCACTGCTTTTGTTGATGCTTCAGAAGAACGAATGCCTTTGGCAGTTTACGATCCTAAGCACCCATCTGTCGCCATCTTGAAAAAAATAGCCCTTAGCATAGAATCCTTAAAATGAGACGCACTAAAGCAAGCCAACCTCTCAAAAGCAAAATTGATGTACCTTGGGACACTACAGGCGTTATTAATGCCGATTCTTCCCAGACTATCCCATTAGACCAGATTGTTCTGCCGCCGAATCAACCGCGCCGTTACTTTGATTCCGAAGCATTAAAGCAGTTAACTGAATCCATCAAACAGCATGGCATCTTGCAACCCTTGTTGGTACGCCCTCTTGATGGAGAGAAACACGAATTAGTCGCAGGAGAACGCCGCTATCGTGCTGCCTTAATTATTGGATTGAAAGTTGTCCCCGTCGTCATTAGAGAATTAGATGACAACGCAGCTTTTCAATTTGCACTTATAGAAAACTTACTTCGAGAAGACTTGAATCCAGTTGAAGAAACTGAAGGCATTCTGCAACTGCTGTCTCTCAAACTAGGTCGAAGTGTTGAGGATATCCCCCCATTACTGTATCGTCTACAACGCCTACAAAACAAAGCATCTACAGTTACCCATAACGTTATGGGCGCACACGATGGCGAAGGTGATGAACCTACCCATAACGTTATGGGCGGAGTTGAAACTGAGTCCACTAATAACGCTATCAGCGACGATGAAGGCGATATTGAATTATCTACCCATAACGTTATGGGCGAAACCGAAACGGATGATTCAGTCCTTAATCATGAGCCTGCTGTAAACCAAGACCTCAAAATCGTTGAAGGAGTGTTTGATGGCTTAGGGTTAATGACCTGGGAATCTTTCGTTAAGAACCGCCTGCCCTTGTTAAACCTCCCAGAAGATATCCTTGATGCGCTAAGGGAAGGCTCACTTGAGTACACCAAAGCTAGAGCGATCGCCCAAATTCAGAAATTAGATGAGCGCGTTGCATTTTTAGAACAAGCTCTTGCTAACAACTGGTCTTTAAGTGAAATCAGACAGCGCATTATTGAGAAGAAAACCCCAGCCTCTACCCCAAACACCGAGTCGAACGATTATAAAGAGCGCTTTACTGCTGCGACTACTAAACTAAGAAAGTCGCGTATTTGGTCAGACCCGAAGAAGCGCAAGCAAATAGAAAAACTACTTGCACAACTGGAAACGCTCACAAATGTTGAGTAACCTTACATACCAAAACCAGGACGGAGAAGGCAGAATGCTCAAATATTTTTTATACTTAGCTTGTGTTCCTTTTTAAGTTTAAGTCTCCATGCTAGAGTCAGAAAAACTTATCCAGATAGTACAATCCTGGCTAGGCTACATCAGGTTAGAAGAACTGACTCAAGCCGAGGTCGAGCGTTCTTCAGATATCTATTCAAAAGTAGTAGATAAGGGAGTGCAGCTTGTTGGCAACAAGCTACTCTTAGATAGCGAAGTATTTACGCAATTCCAGCAACAGCAACAAGCAGCTAAAAGAGGTAACAAAAATGATGTTCAGATGGCTGTTGCTTTCCCACAAATCTATATAATCAACGGCAAGGGCAAAGACCAAAAGCTGAAATACTTGCCTCTGTTCACCATCGATATTTCACTCATCTTTAAAGGTAATTACCGCAAAACTGGCTGGGACTTGACCGAGTACGAGTTTCAGCCTGTGGTTGTTAATTTGATGCGGCTGTACGGGCTAGAGGAGGAGCAAGCCGAATCACTGATTGTTGCTTCAGGAATTGGAAAATTTTTAGAAGACACATTTAAAGGAAGATTCCCAACGCTTCGAGACTTTCTTGAATTGGTAGATTTACCCCAAGGAAACTACAAAACCTTTCAGCAACCTTATTTGCTACGCTGCGACTTTACGCCCTACAATGCCCTTCTAAAGCAAGATTTGCAAGAAATCCTTAAGGAACTTCAACAACCTGACTGTAATAGCGAATGGCTAACTGAAACTCACCCAGCCATGCAGTACTTATGGGGTCAGCCACAATTACCCAGAGATGAGGTGATATTCTGGGGCGCTTTCCCCGACCATGCACCTGATGAATTTCAAGCGTCTGTCTTGAAACACGCCCAAGAGAACTTATTAACTGCTGTTTGTGGGCCACCCGGAACTGGAAAAACAGAAGTGTTTCTCCACCTCATAGCACAGCAAGTAGTGAATCGGGCGTTACGGCTTGTTCGCGGTGAAGATGATGCAAATAATTTAATACTTTTTGTCGGCACTAATAACAGCACCGTTAAAAAATTCCAACAACGACTGACTATAAATTCTTCTGCTCAACAGTTTTATCTTCCAGGCGGCAACCAAACTAATATCCGTAAGGAAACTCTACCCAAACTACAATCAACCCAAGATTGGCTGCGTCAGACTGAATTTAATCAATCTGCTTGGCAACAAGCCAAACTCGAATTACTGCAAGCAGAAAGTCAAATTCAGCAACTCATAGAGCAAGACCGCTTGAATACTGCTCAAAAAGTCACTGATTTTGAACGGCGATCGCAATTGGATGTAGAGATCCAATCTCTCAATAACGAGATTGCTGTTACTGATTCCGAGTTACAAGCCCTAACTGAACAGCTATCAAGCTTGTCTGATTATGCAAATTTTCCCCTTGATGCCTACCTGCAAATACGAGAAGAGTTATCCCAGGCAGAACGCGAACTGCCAAAAGAGTCTGACTCCATCACCAAACGCGCCTTGAACTGGCTTAATGCTACTACGGATCAACGAATTTTTCGCCGCTTGGCTTTGCGAATCAACGCAGCTGTGTTAAACACCTTGGCGACAGGGCATCCTTTTCAGACCCCCCTTGACCACCCTAGTTTAACCACAGCCCAGGCTTCTGTTAACCAAAAACTAGATTTCTCACAAAAATGGCAGAATCTTCACCAAAAAGTCACTGAAATTCAAACCCAGCTAACAGCTTTTAATAATAAAAGAGAGTTAAAACAAGCAGAACATCAACAAATTCAGAAACAAATCGATAGTTACCCACAAGGAGATTTCTACAATTTTTTTTACCGCGACCACCACAAATTACAGGTTGAACTGTTTCAACGTGCCTGGGCGTTTCTATTGCAAGAAGTTCTCCGTCGCAAAGATAGCGTTATCAGAGCATTGTCAACTTATGGCAGCGTCTTGACGGGGGACGGAGAGGCATTGCTCAAGTTAGAAAGTGATAGTGATGCTATCTACCGTGACTTGAGCTTGATTTTCCCCGTGATTAGCTCCAGTCTGCAATCAATACGCAATATGCTGCCAATTCTCCAACCTAATAGCGTAAAGCTGGCACTGGTAGATGAAGCAGGTACAACTCTTATACATCAATTATTTCCCTTGCTAGTGCGATCGCAACGGGCAGTAGTTGCTGGCGACCCCCAACAAATTGAGCCAATAGTTAACCTTTGCGACGATACCATCAAACAATATCTGAAAACTGCCTTTCTGGATCGGGGCATGGGGAATGAAGACTATTATCGCTATGCCCCCACTGCCAAATACACAGCTACCGCTTATCACCGCGCTGCTGGCTCTAGTGGCGCAGAAGGCGACTTAGGCAATGGCATTATTCTCTCTAATCATTACCGTTGCACCCCACCCATTATTCAGTTTTGCAGCCCCAACTATCCTGGGGGTCTGCAAATCCTTTCAGATTATGACCAGACTGCAACAGTCAAGCACCTGCTGGCTTACCACGTTGAAGGAAGCCACTTAAATCACACCAATCCCGAAGAAATTAATGCCGTAGAAACTATAATTGCGTCCTTGCTTCAGCAGGGCTACGACCTTGGCGCTGCCGACAACTCTAAGACAATTGGGGTGATGTCTCCTTTCTCACAGCAAGCCAACGCGCTAAGGTATCGACTCTCTAATCGGTGGCAAAACTTTTCGTGGGATGATATTGGCACAGTTCACACCTTCCAGGGAGGAGAGAAAGCAGCTATTATCTTCTCTCCTTACCAGTGCCACCAGGAGCATAGTTTTTGGTTTCTTAACCGGAAACCTAATTTACTAAATACCGCCGTTAGTAGGGCAAAGGAATTGTTTATTTTGGTGGGTAATCTTAGAGAACTAGAATTAGCTGGTGGTGAAACCAAGCGGTTAGTTGAACATATTCGGCAACATGGAGAAATTCGCACTTGAGTGAGGCTTCAATGTCCATCAGACTTCTATTGTGTAATGCCTTTATTTACCAGTGCCAATACCGTTGCACAGATGCTTATTACTCTTCTCAACCTCTGGATTATTTTTCAAATAATCCCGCACCCAATTACAACTCCGTTTAATTAGATCCTCAGAAGATTCAATCTGCCACAACTTCACTGTACCATCATCTTCTATGGTAGCCAGTTGCCGTTCGTTTGGGCTAAAAAAAGCGGCTATAATCTTCAAATTTTTAAAAGATGCTGTGAATACTGCCAATTGCCGACCTTGCAAGTCCCATAAGCGAGCTACACCCTCATCGCCTATGGTAACGAATTGCTGACCATTCGGGCTAAAACTAACACTCCAAACTGGACTTTGCTCTACAGTGAATACTGCTAATTGCGTACCTTGCAAGTTCCATAGGCGGACTGTGCCATCATCGCCTGCGGTCGCCAGTCGCTGACCATCTGGGTGAAAACTAACGCTCTGAGTCCCATTTGGATGACCTCTTAATGTTTGTAACTTCTGACTTTGCAAGTCCCACAGATAAACATTACCCGCATCTCCTGTGGTCGCTAGTCGCTTACCATCGGGACTAAAACTAACACTCTTAATATTCTCATTTTGAGTTCCTTGCCAAGCTTTTAACTGCTGACCTTGCAAATCCCAGAGACGGATCATATTATTGTCCGTGCTTAAAAGTTGCTGACCATTTGGGCTAAATTTAATTATTCTTATACCCTGATGCCCTTGCCAAGCTTTCAACAACCTACCCTGCAAGTCCCACAGGTATATCATGCCTTTATCGCCTATGCTCGCAAGTTGTTGACCATTTGGGCTAAATCTAATGCTTGTGACCATACCCTGATGCCCCGGCAAAACTTGTACTTGCTGACTCTGCAAGTCCCACAAACGGATAGTACCGTCCTGTCCTGAAGTTACTAGTTGCTTTGCATTTGGGTTGAAACTGAAGCCGATGACATCACCTTGATGCCCTTTCAATTTTACCAATTGCTGACCTTGGAAGTTCCACAGGCGGACTGTGTTGCCATCTCCGGCTGTAGCCAATAATTGACCATTGGGACTAAAATTAACGGTTCTGACCGGCCCTTGATAGCCCTTCAATGTGCCTACTTTTTGACCCTTTAAGTCCCATAGGTGAGCATTACCACCTTCTCCTCCTGTAACCAAGAACTGACCATCGGGGCTAAAACTAATACTCCAAATCCCCTGGAAATTTCCTCGCCAAACTTTTAATTGCTTACCCTGCAAGTTCCACAAGCGGATAGTACCGTCATCTCCTGTAGTCGCTAGTTGCTGACCATCGGGGCTAAAACTGACGCTCCTAACTGGATCTGTATGTCCTTTCAATTCTGCCAACTTATTGCCCTGCAAGTCCCAAATTCGGGCTACATTATCATATCCTGCGGTCGCTAGTCGTTGACCATCGGGGCTAAAAGTGACTTTCCATATCCATCCATTATGTGCTTGCCAAGTTTTTAACTGCTGACCCTGCAAATTCCGCAAGTGGATTTTGCCGTCCTGTCCTCCGGTTACTAGTCCCTGACCATCGGGGGTAAAACTAATGGTTCTAATCCAGCCTTGATTTGCTTGCCAAGATTTTAATTGCTGACCCTGCAAGTTCCACAAGGTGACATTAATATGACCTCCTGCCGCTCCCTGGTCTCCTACCGTTGCTAATAGTTGCCCATTTGGGCTAAAACTAAGACTCAACACTAAGCCTTTATTTCCTTGCCAAGATTTTAATTTCTGACCCTGCAAATTCCATAAGCCGACAGTACCGTCATCTCCTCCCGTTGCTAATAGTTGGCCATTTGGACTAAAACTGGCAGTGACGCTATTGACTACATCTTGTTGACCTACTTGTAGGCGGTTCCATTCTTTGACTTGATAGACTGCCTGTTGTAGCGTTACTTTCACTTTATTTTTTAGCTCGGCTTCAAATGGAAATACCTGTAATAGTGGTTGATTGAGTTTTATTCCCGCTTGTAGACTGTTGATTAAGGCATCTAAATCTTGATTTGAAACCAAAAATGCTTCTGATGATTCTCTAAAAGCTCTAATTTGATTAATTTCTGCTTGCCTCCATTGATACCCAGCAAAGACGGCAAATCCAGCAAAGATAATAGACGTTATTGAAGCTGTCATCATCTGACGCTGTCTGCGTTTTTCCTTTTGCTTAAGCAAAGACGCGTCGAATGCCAAACTCTTCTCAATGTAATCTTGTTCAGTTTGGCTCAGTTTCTCTCGGTGTTCCTTTAGCTTCTCTTTTGCTTCTCCAAGGGGTACACCTCGCAACAATACACTCTCATCCCAGTTCGCTTTTTCCCATTGAGTCATTGCTGCGCGCAGCCGCTCCTGCCAAGCTCGAAAGTCGCGGTCTGTTACCATCCATTGCCGCAATTCACCCCAATTACGAATCAGCGCTTCATGCACAACCTCCACTGTCTCTTGGTTGACAGCATTGTGACTTGTTACTATTAATCGTGCATCAGCCAGTTGTTTCACCAAAGTCCAGCTTGCTTCACCCAATTCAGCTTTTGTTGCCAACCGTCGCGTATCCTCTGTGCCTTCACCAGGACGAACTAGTTGGATAAAAATGCATCGGGCTTGTTTTTGCTCAGTTGCACTCAGCTTGCCATATTCTTCATCTGCATAGCTGGCTAGGGCACCTTTAACCTGACCAAGTTCATCGTAAGCTGCATGAGTTAATCGTCTACCTATTCGCCGTTTCCATAACTCAGTTAACGCAAACTGTAGTAAAGGTAAATTTCCTGGCGCATCTTCTACGTCATCTAAGATGCGTCCCACTAGTCCAGTTTCAAAGGTAACTTTCAACTTTTTACTAGGCTCTTCAATCACTCGTGAAAGTTCTTCACGGTTCATTGCTCCCAATTTGATGTCACTATTTTGTAACATATCTGCAAATGGGCGATATGAGAGAGCATTCCCTAAGAAATCAGCCCGCATGGTTGCAACCAGCACAGTAGCAAATGAAGAATTATTCGTGGGAGATTGAAAGCTGGTTAATAACTTATCTAAGAAATTACGGCGGATGACCTCATCGTTACAGAGAGTATAGAGTTCTTCAAACTGGTCGCCAATCAACAGCACCCGGTCGTTGGGATGATTTTGTTTTATCTGGGCAAAAACGTCAGACAGAGGAAGAGTAGCATCACAAAGATAGCCAGCTAACTTCCGAGCTTGGGCTATCTGGTCAGTAGCATCCAGATTTAGTGTGTACAGAGGAACGAGTGCTAAAGCCAAAGCATGGAAAGGGTCGGAACCAGGACGAAAATGAGTGAACTTCCAATGACCTTCTTTTTGCAGCTTAGGCACTAGACCCGCCAATACAACTGAAGATTTCCCGCTTCCCGATGCGCCAAGCACAGGGATAAAGTGATGGGTTTTAGTTGCTTGAAACAATTCTTCTACAAACAACTCACGTCCAAAGAAAAACTTAGCGTCATCGGGACTAAAGTGAAACAGCCCACGATAAGGGCATGGGATATCTTGATCAGGAGAAGCGTCAACAGACTCAACAGGTTTCAGTCTAACGTCTTCGCCGTAATAGTAGTTGGTGATTGTGATAATTGCATCACCTGCTGCCGAGGTGGCAGCATATTCAGTCTCTTTAATCGTTTGATTAATATCGGGTTGCTCAGACACGTTAGCCTTGCTTCTCCTAACTTATCAAAATATCTTTTCAGCTATCCTTAGATGCTCCGTGATCAGTGATGTTGCTAATACTGGCTGTACCAGTACCTGATGTGGCAGCATATTTGACATTGTTGATAGTTTGATTGATTAGTTGCTGTCCACCAGGTTGTTCTTTTAGATGGGACAGTAAATCTTGAGCCAATTGAAGAATTTCAGGGTCATCATTGACCTTAGCAATTTCGACTTCTTCTTGCAGCGTGGCTTTGCGACCTTCAGAGTCTGGCTTTTTTTCTAATCCATCGACTGCATTTATCAGGTCACTTTTTTCCCCAATTTTTTTTTTCAAAGCATTTTTGAGGGCGTTGTAACCGTCCTCAATGACACCCTTGCCCAGAGTATTAACAGCAGCCACAATAACTGTAGTGATAGGGTCCATAGTTGCTCCTTAATGATTAGTAGCAGTGGAAAATAGCGTTTTAATTTTATTTGCAGTTGAACTCTTAAGGCACAACAAATGCCGGTTCTTGGAAGCTCACATCAAAGTAAGAATACGTATTTTTTGAACTATTTGTAGCACATAATGCAAAGATGAATTATCTTTTTTTACTTTGAAACAAGTCACTATCGCTACAAGTACCTTACTATGAATATTCATTTTGAGATAAGCAAATTCCAGAAATTTTGCTACTTTTAATAATTCAGAATTGCTAAAGATGGCAAGTAAAAAGATATCTCCTTTGATAGATGCGTAATATCGAAGTATTATATTTTTTCACCAAATGGTTGCTATGCGTCCTGCACTGAGAAAGAAAAGCGATCGCTAATTAAAACGGCTCAGACCATCGCTTAACTAAAACCTCCCCAGAACTCCTATCAGGGCTTACGTGTAAATATTTACTCGTAGTATCCAAACTTGTATGCCCAAGAGTAGCCTGAACCAAATGCACTGGAACACCTTCTTCTATTGCGTGAGTAGGGTGACTGTGCCTAAACCAGTGCGCTGAAACATTCATGGCATTCTCTAATTCTGCTGCTGCTGCCGCCGCCCGTTTCACCACTCGGTCAATATGAGAAGGGGCTAAGGGTCTACCCGTAGCATTGGCAAACACAGGCGCATCCTTCAACGCTTCGCCGCGCAGTGACATTTAACTCCAGCCATAGCTCCCCGACATTTTCAAGTGGGATTTTTAAATAATTATGGGACACTCCTAACTGGATAATTAAGCTGTGTTAGGGTGTGAGAAATGATTCCAGAATTTGACGAAAGTGGTATTTTACCATCAGGGGTGCATTGGGCAGAATGGTCAGAATTTCAAGAAATATTTGGTACAAATTTGACTAGACAGCGCATGATAGACGGTCTGGAACTGGCAATGACGCAACTAAAAGCAGCTGGCTGTAGAACTATTTATATTGATGGTAGTTTCGTCACCAGTAAACAAAAACCAGGAGACTTCGATGCCTGTTGGGAGGACAATGGAGTTGATATAAAGTACTTAGAATCTATTGCTCCTACTTTATTTAATTTTGCGCTGCGGCGTGCCGAACAAAAAATTAAGTACAAGGGCGAAATCTTTCCGTCAAATTATCCAGCTAATGATTCCGGTACAGCCTACATAGATTTTTTTCAATTTGATACCAGGACGAATACGCGCAAAGGAATTATTGCTATAGATTTACAAAGGTGGAAACCATGATGATCAAAAACGAGCAACAATATCAAAATTCATTAGATTGGTTGCAACGCTTTGAACAGTCTATAGCGTCATTGGATAGCAATGAACACTTGAAAGCAGAACCAGAGCGATGGAAGCTTCACCGAGACTCATATCAAAGTCAAGTTGACGAGTTAAAGTCAGAAATAACAGAATACGAAAGACTTATTAATTGCGACACCAGCAACCTTTTAAAAATTAAAGTTGATTCTTTAAATAAGCTGCCAAATGCTTTAATTAAAGCTCGGATAGCAGCCAAAATTAGTCAGCAAGAACTTGCTGATATATTAGGAATTGATGAACAAAGAGTGAAAGAGTATGAGGATACAGATTATCAATGTGCCAGTTTTGTAGAAATTCTCGAAGTCAGCACCGCTTTGGGTGTTGAATTTGAAACTGCAACTGTGCAAGTGGATTTTGCAGAAATAGAAGCAGTTAAAAAAAGTGTGGACAAATGGCGCAAAGAAAAAATGAATATTAAAACTAGAGCCTCATAAGTAAGGCTGACATTTTAATTAATAAGTTCAAAATTATATAACCCTGCAATCAATACCTCCCCACTGTATCAAAAAGGATACCTTGGGTCATCTGGGTATAATTCTCCTTCGGCAACCATAGCTGCGTAGACTCCAAAGTAACCAAACTCTCTTGCTTCTGCTTCTAGTAGTTCTTGCTCGATCCGTTTTTCTAAACTGGAATCTATAGTTATGAAACAAATAATAGAAAATGTCAAACAAACCATAGCGCAGAAAAAAATACTTTGGGCTTATCCAATTGCCAAGAAATTACAAAACTATAGCTATATTTTAGCAATAAAATGGGCAATAGAATGTATACAAATATATTCATCTGAGATGAAATCAGACAAATTTTATCAGCTTGATAAATATATTCAGCAACTAATGGAAGAACAAAATGTTTTAACTCCTTCACAGTGTCTTGAGATTAGTCAAGAAATATGGTATCTCCCTGAGAGGGAAGAAGTTCAAACTGCCATAGCTCGACTGTGGGGTTCTATCTCAGCTTTTAAATATGCAGAAGAAGATGGAGAAGTGCATGGTGGAGTAATGGAAAGTACTGCGGCTGTTGAATTAGTATTACCGGATATATCAGGATTATCATTTACTAGATCAATATCTAGAAGCTGCTGTAAGAATTTGTGAAGAATACGAATCACAAAACCAGGCGTGTAAGTAATAGAACTGATATTTGAAGCTATGGAAAAAATATTGCTGAAGATTTCGGGGATTAGTACTTTAAATAGCTCTAAAAATTATTATCTTCAATGCTGTGATATCCTAAATTTTTGAGAAGTTTTATGGGGGCAGAACCTTACTGGTACTATACCGATTATCAAACGGATCTTAACTTAGCATTGGATACGTTACGAAAACGTGAGTTTCAGGCAGGTCGTTATAATCCTGCAATACCATTGCTCGATTTTCCCATCACGGAAAGTTCCCCATCTCCTGGAGCGCAACATTCATCCATCGAAGCAGCATTAGAAGCCTCTGATGCTGATGGAACACGTTCAATCCTTGATATTCTTCGAGTTTCTGATACGCCATGTCCACTTTCAAGAGATGAGTTTGAAACAGCGTTACTTGGAGGAGAAAATCAGGAAATAATTGGAGAAATATTTAACACCGCTTTTCCGCTCCCTTCAGCAGAACTCCTTGCTTTATTTGGCACTGAGCAACCTACCCATGAAATGATTGAATCTGTCATTTTGGGCGACACAAATACTGATGCAGTAAATGCTTTTTGGCACTCTATTGATAGAGGTACAGCTAGATATATAATCGTCTACACAGAAAATCAACCTAGTGAGATTTTCTTTATAGGTTATTCTTTTGATTAATAGCGATACCATCTGGATCTAAAGTAGCGAAGAATCTAAAACCCAATCACCGAAACAGCTTTGCGCTTCTGCTCTGGCGTGACCTCCAGATAACGTGTTGTCTTAGCGGGAGATATTCATTTAAGAGAAAGAGGAATTATTAACATTATTAGTTTAAGTTGCTTGTGCTTACAACATAAAGCTCCACAAAAGGTGTAGGCACAACAGTTTTTGAAACCCATTCTAAAGATTTTGTGTTTATAACTTTTTGGTCATTTATTGTTGCCTCAGCATTATGTTGATTGTATATGAACCGATATTGATATACACCTGCTTCCAGATTATCGAAAATCCAAAAACCTCCATCTCCGGCAGCGATTTCTAATCTTAATTGTTCCGGCTTGAACCAAAATAGTTTTGCATTTAAAAAGTAGCTCACGCTTGCGCCCGGCATAGCTAATGGATAATCAGATTTTTTAGGTGACTGAAGCCCGTGGCAATAATAACTTTTTTGCAATGCTTGACCATCTGCACTCACCAATTCCGGCTTTAATGTAGCAAACAAATTAAAACGAATGGGGATTTGAGTATTATTAGTAATCTTCATGCCAATTTGCAGAGAATTTCCCATTTTGCTACTCTTTTCTGGAATTAATAATAAATCTTCTGGGATTATGGTTTCAAAGCAAATACCATCTATCTCTACAGCATTAGCTTCAGTTTTTGTAGGTTGAACTAAGTGTAGATTTATGAAAGGAGTAGCTAATAGACTTAACTCATTTTCTTGTTTAGTTATCCCTTCTCCTTTACTTAATTCATCCCTAAATTTAGGGACAGGTAAATAAATGAATCGTAACTGATATTTTTCTAGGGACTGTAAATTATAAAACCAGTAGATGGCAAATGTTCTATAACTAAACTCAGGAATATTAAATTCAACTAGAAGCTGGTCGTTCTGCCAAAACAGACTTACTGTTATATAGATGGCTCTAGTTTCTGTCGCGTTTACTATTAAATAGTCTTCTCGTTCAAAGAGTTTAGTCAATCTTGATAGCCATTGGGCTAATTTAGATTTTAAATTTATCAGAGGCGGCGCATTTATTTGAAAAGTATGACTGGGTTCATTTGAAGTGTAAAACCTTGGGATTACTTGCCCCTCTAATGTCATAACTTGCGGAATTATTGTTTGAATGGGGTTAAAGCGAAATGATTTCCATGATGGGTTATGAAAATAAATCCCAATCTCTACATAAGTTTTCTTAACAGTTTGAGGTTCAGGAACAGGTAAAACTATTAACTTTTGATTCCAAATCTCCTTACAGATGGTATTAAATTCAAAGTTTTGATTGTTGTCTTGTTCAAAAAAACTCATTGCACGTTGAAGTATTTATACTTCTCAATTTTTACAGCTAACAGCGTGGTGCATAAACAATCTAAAACCCAATCACCGAAACAGCCTTTCACTTCTGCGGAAAGCGTGACCTCGCTTATAACGCTGCAACGTCTTGGGGTCGCTGTGGCCAGAGATTTCCTGAATAGTTCAAGGGGAGGTATCCCCGCGCAAGACATCTGTTAAATAGGTACTAATCGCCTTGACAGTACCTATTTCTTCTGCCAACCCGCATCTGTCCCTCTCCCTAAACATTCCAGCCGCCCCTCAGTCCGTTCAAGGCGCAGAATGCGACGAATCAGGTCAATCCCCTTTTACCGTTAGGTTGCTTTAATTTTTGGGCAAACTCATCTAGTAGACTGCGAGGTATTAAGGGCGAGGAGTTAACCGCTTAGAAACCCAACCTGGCAGCGTATTGTGTGTTTCAGGAGATTGCACGATGAGTATTGGGTCACGCATAGCTATCGGAGCAGTAGCCCTGCTTTGCGCTGCTGGTTTCTTTGTGACAGCTCTCGATCCAAGCGGTTTGCCTGCTGGAGCTTTTATTTTTTACGGAATGGCAGCGTTCTGTGTTGTTATTGCGATCGCTTGCTTCTTTCCTCAGAGTCATCCGATTACTTTACGACTCATCGGCATAATGATTTTTTGTGCCTATATTGCTTATGTATCTGACAGTTTCCGTACTCCAAATCTTGGTCGGGCAATTGTAGGGTTTCTTGTTTGGGGAATTCCTTCTGGTTATTTAGCAGTCATGGGTAAGTATCCATCATGGGGGACAGGATCAGAAGCATTCAACGCAAAACAGAATAGAAATCGCCAGAAGTGAGCTTGGTTGACGATCGCACCACTCACCACACCCCAATCGCCCCTCTGTCGATCCACGCTCACGCCTCAAGTCATTGTGTGTTCAGCCCTAGCGGGAATGTCGTTTAACGATAATCACCACTCATTCTTGAAATGGAGTGGCGAGTCCGACGTAAACTGAAAACTTGAACTAGAGCATATTTAAAAATGCTTCAATTATAGATTTAGCATGAAAATTCATATATTAAGTGATTTGCATATTGAATTTCAGCCCTTTAATATTCCTGAGATAAATGCTGATATTGTTGTCTTAGCCGGAGATATTAATTTAAGAGAAAGAGGAATTAAATGGGCAATTCAAAACATTCCCAATAAACCAATTATATATGTATTAGGTAATCATGAATACTATGGAAGTGCTTATCCAAGGCTTGTTGATAAGCTAAAAGACTATTCATTAGGGACTAATGTTCATGTTCTAGAGAATGATTTAGTTACCATTGAAGGTGTAAATTTTTTAGGTTGTACTTTATGGACTGACTTTAAACTGTTTGGTGAGCCGCGTATGGCAGGTGTAGAAGCAAGTATAGTCATGAATGATTACAAGAAAATTAGATTAAGTCCTCAATACTCAAAGTTAAGAACTATTGACACAGCCCTAATTTGTAAAAAGTCAGTTAATTGGTTAAAAAACACATTACCTAGCTTGTCTGGTAAAACTGTAATTATTAGTCATCATGCCCCTAGTGTAAAATCTATACCTTTTCAATATAAGTCAGATATTTTAAGTGCTGCTTATGCTTCAAATCTTGATACTTTAGTTGATGAATCTGGAGCATTATTATGGATTCACGGCCACATTCACAATCAATTAGATTATCAAATCGGTTTGACTCGCGTTATTTGTAATCCTCGTGGTTATCCAGATGAACCAAATAATTACTTTAATCCAGAATTATCGGTAGAGATTTAATAAATAGCTTATTTAAAATTAAAATTTGCAATTTTAAGAAAATTTAGGACTTAATTGCTTACTTTGGGGGTTACAAGTAAACAATGGCACTGCTTTCAAGAGCCAATACTGCATACCTTTCTTGCGCGGTTGAGGCTCTCAAACATTCTAATGGCACAGCTTCAACTACTTACTGCTTCTAATAATAGACTGAAAGCATGAGTAGTATCTTTCAAAAGTTAACATTAGCACCTTCACTGATGAGTAATAAAGCTATTTCATCATGATTTGCTGCTACACCCAAAGGTGTCATATTATCAATGCAATGGTTAATATTAACTCCCATTTCAATTAAATTCTTGACTCGTTCAATATTGCCTTCTTCACAAGCTTCAATTAGTTCAATTTCCTTCAAACCTCCTTTAGATGCACCAGCTTGTTTTAAAACATTAACCAATGCGTCAAATTTTCTGGCTTTGGCATACATGATAGCGGTGTTACCATCTTTATCTCTAATATTTAAGTCAGCACGACACTCAATCAAAGCTTCTACTGCATTGGTGTAGTTGCACAAAGTCGCCCACATCAATGCAGTTAACCCATCTTGTCCTTGTAGGTTAATATTAGCTCCCGCTTCAACTAATACTTTAATTACTTCGTGGCGATTTGTAGCAAAATAACTGCTTGCTACTAGCATCAGTGCAGTTTGCCTTACGCCCGTAATGTCTTCATCACTCAAGATATCGAGATTAGCTCCTGCCTTAATTAAAACTTTTATTACAGATATATGACCATAGGAAGCTGCATACATTAGAGCTGTCTGCCCGTTAGATCCAATCGCATTGATGTCTATTCCATTTTTAATAGCTGCTTGGACAGCTTCTAGCTGCCCCATCATTGCTGCGTCAATAAAGTTTTCAATATTTTTTCTTTGCTTTCTTTGTTTGATTTTTATTCCTCTAGCAATTCTTTGTTCTCCTACTTTACGAATTTCCTCAGAAACTAAAGGATAAAGGTAATCATAAACTTCTTTTTCTCCAGCGTCAGCTGCATTTAGGAAAGGATTATCGCCTGATTTCCATACCAAAGCATTAACATCAGCACCAGCATCTACAAGCAATTTCACAGCTTCTAATTGCCCATAATCAGATGCGCTCATTAAAGCTGTGCATTTTTCATGGTCTTTTAAATCTACATTAATCCCAATTGTAATTAAGGTATTAATAACTTCAAGATTACCTGTTATAGCTGCATTTAGTAGTTGATTTAAAAAATAATACCAATCAAAATCAACCCCAGCACTCATTAGAGTTTTTGCTGCAAGAATTAGACGCTGTTCATAAGCATAAACAAGGGTACAACTGTCAGGTACACCTGCTGCTACTAAAGCTTTGACTACATCTACATGACCGTTACAAGCCGCAGCCCACAAAGCATCATAACCTTGGATAATTAGGTTAGCATCTGCTGCTAATAAAACCTCAACGATATCTAAACTTCCTAATTCAGCCGCAATTACCAGAGCATGACGTGCCTGAGAATCCTTTGTATTAGGATTAGCACCAGCATCTAATAGAGCGCAAACTTGCTCTAAATTGCCTTCATTAATTGCAATTAAAAGAGGTTCGTTAGTTGCTTCTGTCATTGCCAACTATGTTGTAATACTTAATTTTAAGAATATACATAATTTATTTTTGAGGACAACTGTTTTTCTACTAGAACTTAAATATTTGGCAATGACAATTACCTAATTAATTATTGACAAATAGTAGTCTATGTAGGGCATACATAAAATTTAGAAAAGTGTTAGCTTAGAACCCAATCACCTCAACCGCCTTTCGCTTCTGCTCTGGCGTGACCTCCAGATATCGCTGCAACGTTCCCAGGTCAATTCTCCTACATTGTTCAAAAGTCCAAAGCAGAGATAGCGTTTTGCTTCTGCTTCTCCGTTACGCCCAGATACCGCTCCAAAGCCGCCAAAGTCCGATGCCCCGATATCTCCTGTATGTGGCGCAACGGTATCCCTGCATCGCTCATCCTGGTTAACGCCGTCCTGCGAAAGCTGTGGGTACTAACGCCCTCAATGCCCAGCCGCATACAGGTATCTCTGAGAATTTTGTCAGCACTGACCTTATGGATATGTAAGAGTCCATGCCGACCCGGAAACAAAAACTCTTTGCGGCGATTGGGGTTGTACTCTTCTAAATACTGCTTGAGCTTCGGATGCACTTGGATTTCCCTGGTGTCCCGCTTGCCTTTAGTGTTAATACTGCGTAGTACTAATACCCCTCTGACACCGTTGCTGCCAAACACATCTTTCACTGCCAAAGTGCAAGCTTCGTTGATCCGGCAGGCAGCATAAAGGCACACCCCAAATAAAGCTTTGTCTCTTGGGTTGACAAAGCCCTCGCTAAATAGGACATTAATTTGGTCGGGTGTGAGGATCTCTGCCCTGCCGAAACGGTTTATTTTCATACGTTCTAGCCTACATTGTCTAACATTAATAAAACAATGTAACTGACCAAAAAGCCGATTCTTTCGTGAGCGATGACACGCGCTTAACCCAGGCTTATGAATCAGCCCGACACCACAAACGCTACAAGCCGCATTCTTTCGTTGGCTGATAAAACCTGCTTATGATTGCTACGATATTACCAAGTAGGGGTATAATCCGCACTTAATACTCATACCTAACTTATAAATGAAACGATCGCTTCATTTATATCTCCATGATTGAAAAGGCTTACTGTTATTGCAGCAAATACACAGTTAGTTGCCTTATACTTAGCTTGACGGCAATTTCTTCATTGAAGCTTACTTCTGACTATCATTGTTAAAAAGTCACTTATTGGGGGTGAAGTAATGGACGAGCCTAATCTTAACCACAAAAACAAATTTCTTTACCCTCGCAGTCGCTACTACGGTCAGGTTAAGCCAGAGAATTTAGTATTTAATGCCAACCTTCAAGAATTTGCTCAAAAAGTTGGCTACATTACCTGTTTAGAAACCAGTGGTAAGCTTTCTCCTGATGAGGCTTACAAACAGATTAAGGCACTTTGGAAACAGTTGAAGCACAGTAAAAAAGAATTGGGAATTGCTCAGGAGCCTCCCGCATAACCCGCTCAATCACTCTAATTCTGGGCTAATCACTTCAAACTCATTTACAGTTAGCGACACTATAATATTTTCCTCATCTGAATCTACTTGAATGAGCCATCGCTTGCTTGCTTGTCCATCTGAGTGAGACTCTCGACCGCAAACTATCCCGACTTTCCCCGCTACATAGGAGTGGCGTAGAATTAACACTCTGTCTCCCACTTGAACAGGGTTGGGGTATGCAATAAATAACGCTCCTAAAACTGTTGGGTCTGAAAAATAAACTTATACAAGTGAAATTCTTGGTTTTATAACCTTTTCTTAATTAAAGCTTAGTTTCTAGCTAATTTTCCTGTCAATGCTTCTGATGGAATGCTTTGATTTGCAGACAACCAGCACTTGTAATATAACTCCAAGCCACATAGGTTTTAAGATTGTTAGACAGTAAAAGGTTCTCTGAAGCGTTCTTACAATAAAATACTGTAAATCACTTACTACCTGTAATACTTTACTTAGCTACCGATGGGAGATTAATAATAGTTAATAGCATATCTACAACTTCACTAAAAGAAGCTGCGGTCTTGATATTTTCTGATTCTACATAACCGAATCCATAGGTAACGTGAATAAAATCAACTCCTGCTTTCATTGCTGCTAATCTATCACTTTCTGTATCTCCAATATATATTGCGTTTTTCAAGCTATTGCGCTGACAGATTGCAATGATATTTTCAGCTTTAGGCTTTTGAGTTCTGCCAAAACATTCTGAGTCTATAAATATATCCCCAAAAGTCTTGCTTGTATTACTACTGTTTAAAGGCATCGAAAGAAATGCCTGTAAGTACCAATACTCACAATTGCTAACTACAAACAAGGGAAACTGAGCAGACAAAGTATCTAAATATTCCGAAACTCCGTTATATAAAGTTCCACCTCTAGTTTTTATCTCTTGCTTTTCACAGTCTTCTATTAAAAGAGAAATTTTATAAATACTTTCCTGTGCTAATTCGGGAAAAATATTTTTTACACAGTCTATAAAAGGCAGACCACTTACCCTAGAGATATCATCCTCAGTAATAGGATTTCTCTGAATCTTAGCAATATTAATTGCTTGATTCCACGCGGATGCACATATACTCGATATATTCCAAAGAGTTCCATCTAGATCAAATATTACCCCAGTCATTTAATAACTCCCAAACGAAACCAAGCAATTTCAATCACTAGAGTGCTAGCGGATATTAAAATGTGACTTCAAAGCGCATCTGTTTGACCAATCCTGATGGATATATTTAACTACGCTATCTTCTGTGTTTGAGCCAATTACTAATGTCGCGTAACGCTTAAGTTCAGCATCTGCGTTAGCAACTGCAATGGCACGAGCGGCAATTTTGAACATTTTGATATCATTAATTTGATCTCCAAAGACGACAATCTCATTTGCTTCTAACCCATAATTTTCTAATAGAGTTCTAATAGCTTGATCTTTGGTAGCTTTGCAGTCATGAATTGTTAACCAGTACCACCCCGGAGAGTATTGGTTCTCAATTAGGTGTGTCTCTACGGTAGTTCCATGTCTTTGAATAATCGCACCTTGAAGTTCGAGCAGTTGCTGTGCGTGACCAATCACTGTTAGGCAAACGACTTGATCATGGAAAGAATGCGTCAAATCTTCTATTGCTCGCCATCTTCGGTCTTTGCTTGTTAAGCACTCATTAAGATACCAACGCATACCATCGTTGATTACATCCTTGTAATAGACGCAATCTTCTGTGCCATTAAAACTAGATACAAATGGAACACAGCCGAACTCTAGGATAAGTTTGTATATACTTTCAACTACATCAGGACAAATAGAATTAATGATTTCGTGTCTGCCAGAATCAAAATCGGAAATAAAAGCACCATTGAATTCAATAACTGGGAGACGAAGATTTAAACCCTTCAGCATCACTTGCATAGAAACAACGCTACGCGCACTGGCTACCGTAAACTGTAGTCCTTGATGCAAGAGTTCGTGAAGTATTTTCTTGCTGAACGAAGAAAGAATTGCATTATCTCCAAGCAATGTACCATCTAAATCACAAATGTAGACAGTGTTCATAAACTAATCGGGGACACTGGCTGAGAGGGTAATCATACGTTAATCTCCTGTAAATTGCTGGGTTTACTGTAATATACAATAAGAAATTTAATTTTGATAATCTTGATGGGTGCAGTTTAGAAATCCGCAGTTGATCTTGAACTTAAATACAAGTGCGAACAGAACTGGTTATTTTTGACTGTGACGGAGTGTTGGTAGACAGCGAGACGTTGAGCAATCGCGTTCTTGTCCAATTCGTTGCAGAGTTAGGGCTTACACTCGAACTTAAAGAAGCTATTTTATTGTTCAAGGGTTGCAAAATGACTGATTGTGTTGCTGTCATTGAGCAAAGGCTTGGAAAAATGTTACCGCCAGATTTTGTGACTCAGCTTCGCGTCCGCACTGCCGAGGCATTCGAGCGTGAATTGCTGAGTGTGGAAGGAATAGAGGCATCTCTTGACAAAATCAATTTACCTATCTGTGTTGCTTCCAGTGGGCCACCCGAAAAAATTAAGTTAGCTCTGCGTGTCACTAATCTGCTGCCTCGATTTGAAGGGCGTATCTTTAGCTCGTATGAGATTGGCAGCTGGAAGCCTGCACCCGACTTATTCTTATATGCAGCTAAAAATATGGGAGTTCAAGCTGCATATTGCACTGTTGTAGAAGACAGCGTTTTGGGTGTGCGTGCAGGTGTTGCTGCTGGTATGAAGGTCTTGGGTTACACTACTCCGAGTGAGGCTTCTTCACTCCTAGACTGTGGAGCGCAAGTCTTCTACTCCATGTACGAACTACCTTCTTTGCTGTCACAGCATTAAAAAATTTGTATTAACTGTAAGAAATTGTTTGCAGTTTTTGTCTGTCCTTAGAGGTGAATAAAACTTAAACCCCACCACTCCCCGACTTAATTTTCTCGCTCTCCTCACCGATAAATCATTCATTCACAATCAAGTTATAGTCAATATAACCAAGCATCGCCCCTCTTTTGATAGCCTCATAACGGTTCTTGACGTGCCATTTACTGTACAAATCACTGGCATAATGTTTGACTGTACTAACAGAGAGAAACATTTCTTTGGCAATCTGTTCAAAAACTAAACCCTGAGCCAGTAATCGCAGGACTTGTATTTGCCGCTCGGTGGGAGAGTCAAGCAAGTTTTTTTCAGCAAAACTAGGGTCAATATATCTGTTTTGATAAAGGGTTTCTAATAATTTTTTAGCAAGCTTCGGGTCAAGTAGACATTCATTAAAGTAAGCTCTCTTGATGGCTAGTTCAATCAATTCTATATCAGCACTCTTGAGCATATAAGAATCAGCCCCATGACGGAAGGCTGAGTTAATAAAGTCTTCATGAGTCTGATTAGTAAAAATCACCACTTTACTATTAGTCTTTGTTTTAATTGAGCGAGTCAGTTCTAGACCACTCATGTCGGGTAAGAGTAAATCAACTAACACAACATCAGGGTTGGTCTGTTCAATTAATTTAAAACCTAGCTTTCCACTGGAGGCATCACCAGTTACTTCTATATCTAGAGATTGTTCAATAGCAGCTTTGATGCCCAAGAGCGTGAATGTTTCTGGTTCAACAATTACTATTTTCAGCATGATTTGATTAATCCTCTAATAATAAATGGCTGTTTATTGGCGGACTTATTATTGATGCTTCTGCCGTGGGTGTCCGTGCTGCCGTAGCAGTGCCGTAGGCTACGACCTATACAG
>NZ_JACJTR010000048.1 GCF_014698795.1 Nostoc sp. FACHB-892 | reverse complement strand
TATCCAACATATTGGCAAAGCCCAACAGTGGACTATCCCCCAGCTTCAGTTGCCCCCGGTCAAAATAAAGTGCTGTCGTGTTCCTGTGACCAAACATCAACACCGCCAGTTGGGAAGTGCGTAACCAGTCTACCCCCTGCTGTTTGATTCGCAGTGCTGCTAATCCCCCACCTTCAGGACGGCACAAGAAACGCTCTAGGTTCACCTTTAAATATTGTTTGCGTACCGTAAAATTAGCCAGCATCACCCGTAACTGTTCTTCAAAGCGACGGCGATCGCTGTACTCATTCCACGGCAGAAGTAACGCCAACTCCAAATTAATTTGTTTTTTCGCTGTCACCTTAACTAAGCTTAGTTCAACAATTAAGCCAACAGCCCCCAGTACCTTCCACAAGGCATTCTCATATTTGAGTTCCTTAATCCGGTCAAGCGGATCAAAGTTAGCCGCGAACTCACCCAATACCACCACTCTGTTATTCCACTCGATCCACAGTTGTTGGTCTGGTGAGGGGCTACCAATCCAGCCCAAGCGTTCCATGAAAAAATTGAGTTTATCCTTAGTAATCTCTTCTATCGCTGGTGGCAGCAGAACATAATTTGGTTTAGTCTGGTCATCCACTTGATAAATTATCTTAGTTTGTGACCCGCCAACGTCCACGCTGAGGAAAATGTCAGTCATGCAAAAAGCTGGTTAAAACGATGATCTGATCTTAGTGCAGATTTAGAGCAGATTGGCACTAAAACAGTGCAGATACCGCACCAATTTAGCACAATCTGGCACTCGTGATTCACCTCGCATCATCACCCTAAATGCTGATTTCGGCTGACCAAATTGTGCCAAGTTGCTCAATATTTGTGCTGAGTTGCACTATTATTGTGCCAAGAGGTCGCGCGAGTAGCGGGAGTGGGTGCTGTTGCCGCAGAATTTCGCCTCGGTGTACCATGTTGTTGGTGTATGTACTCACTACACTTCCGCGCCCTGCGGGTGGGCTGCGCCCATTCTTCGCTCCGCTCAGAACACAGAAGTTGCGTTCGCCCCTGCGGGGAGTTTGCACCCCATTGGCACACCTGTAAAATCCGAGAAAAAAGAATGGTGGCTTTAGCGATTCTGCGCGTTGAAAAACTCAAGTCTTTCGGCAACATTGGCGGTAGCGAGAAGCATACCGCACGTTTACAAGATACCCCAAATGCCGACACCACTAAAAAAAATATCCGGCTGATTGGCATGGAGGATGATTCACCGCTTGAAGTTTTGGTGAAAAACAAGATAGCCAACACAACTTTACACAAACCGCGCAAGGATGCCGTGCTGTGTAGCGATATTTTTCTTTCAGCATCCCCAGAATATTTTCGCCCCGATAATCCATCAAAAGCCGGCGAATGGGATAATCCCCGAATGTTGGACTTTGTTAAGGCTTCTCGCAGTTGGCTAGTCAACAACTATGGTGATAAGTGCGTCAGGGCAGAATTGCATTTGGATGAAGCTACTCCCCACATTCATGCCTATGTTGTACCCATCAACGAGAAAACTAAGCAGTTAAGCCACAAAGAAATGTTTGGGGGTAATGGTCGTGCTGCCAGCATTAAGTTATCGAAACTCCAAGATAGTTATGCTGCTGCACTCGCTCCTTTGGGCATTGAACGAGGGGTCAAGGGCAGTAAGGCAACCCACACCAAAGTAAAGGAATATTACCAAGCTGTTAACAGTGAACCACTAAACAACGTCTGGTCGAATAAAAAACTTGAACCCGAACCTTTTGAATCAGCTACAAATTACGTTGCCCGGATTCAGAATGATCACCAATTCCATGTCCTCAACCACCAACTGGCTGACCGCGCTTTCATGCAAGAGCGACTAGAGAGGGCAGAGCAACGGGCTAGGGCCAGCGAGAAGGAACGACAACGGCCAGAAGAAATTGTGCGCGAGCTGGAATTGAAAACCCAACAACTGCGTGACTTGGCCTTAGAGGATGTCGCCTGGGAGTTGGGGCTACACCACGAGGAAGGAAAATGGAAGGGTCACGGACACATCATTAATATAGATGGGTCCAAATTCTACGACTTCGCCCCCGATCAACAAAAGGGATCAGGTGGTGCGATTGATTTGGTGATGCACGTTAACAATTGCAATTTTCGGCAGGCGGTTGTCTGGTTACATGAGCGTTTTGGGGAAGCTGGGGTAGAACGGGCAGCGATCGCTCACGTTAAGAACAGGGCTGCTGACATTATTCAGACTGAACCGCGAACCCCGTTTCAGCTACCTGTTGAGGAAAAAAGCAAGTGGTCTTCTGTCTCCAACTACCTGACCCAGAAACGGGGAATACCTGAAAATTTTGTGGAACTTCTGCATAAAAGGGGGTTAGTTTACGCTGATGACCAGCAAAACGCTGTGTTCGTCATGCGGAATCTTGGCGAAGAACCCCAGGCAATAGGAGCATTCCTGCGGGGGACACGGGGCGAGAACAACACGTTTAAGGGCTACGAGAAAGGAACAGTTAGGCGTGAGGGCTGGTTTCACTTCCGCTTAGGCGGACAGCCAACTGAACCTGTAGAGAAAGTGGTGCTTTTAAAATCGCCTATCGATGCCGTGTCTTTTGCCATGCTGGAATATCAGCTTAGAGGCGACGTGCCACCCAATAGAACGCTGTACATGGCGGTAGATAATCCCAAAAGCTTACCAGTAGAGCAATTGCAGAATATTCCTAATGTACAAGTGGCTTTTGACTCGGATGATGCTGGCAATGCAGCTGCACGGGCTACCAAGGAACTACTGCCACAGTCCAAGCGGCTCAAGTGCAAAGCTAGCGATTGGAATCAGCAGCTTATTGATTATGGGCAGCAGTTAAGGCAACAGCAGCAACAGCAACGCCAGCAGGATGATGAATTGAGTCTTTAATTAAAAGCCCTTTTGTAGTGCTGATGTAGTTTTTCTAGCCGTGAAAAACACTTTGAAACAATGCTATAGCAACTGCTACGGTGATACCTATTACTAGGAAACCAGGTCACTGGTCACTACCATGAGGCTGAAACGCACTAAAGCTACAGTCCGTATGCTGCTTTATAGGGCGCCTTTACGGCTGGTTCTGATTCTTCCCTTTGTTTTACAGATTGTGATCGCCGTTAGTATTACCGGGTGGCTTTCTTACAGAAATGGAGAGCAGGCAGTCAATGATCTTGCAGCCCAACTTAGAGATGAAGTGGTTGCTCGAATTCGTCAGCATTTAGATACTGAGCTTGCCACCTCCCACCTGATCAACCGCATTAATTTAGGACTCATCCGCTCTGGTGAACTGAAAACAGATGATTTTGCCGCTTTAGGAACCCATTTTTGGCATCAGCTTCAAACGTTTAAATCGACTAATACGGTCTTCTTTGGTAATCCTCAAGGGAGGTTCATCGCAGCGCAACGGCTAGACGATAATTCACTTATTTTTATTAAAAGAGAATTGCCTCCTGCTGAGGCTAAAGTTTATAACGCAAGCACACAGGGGAAGCTAGCAGCATTTAAATCAGTGATTCCAAATTTTATTGACGTGCGAAAGCGCCCTTGGTACAAAGCTGCGAGCATCAGAAGAACTCCAACGTGGGGAAATATTTTTGCACTCCAAATCAGACCAAGCATTGATCTACCTGCCATTACTCCAGTACTCAACAGTAACAGAGATTTGCAGGGTGTTATAGGTAATAATTTGGCATTGGGAACCATTAGTGAGTTTCTTTACAGCCTCAAGGTTGGGCAATCTGGACAGACGTTTATTCTAGAGCAAAATGGTGAATTAGTAGCTAGCTCTACTGCACCGCAACCTTTTTTAATTGGGAAAGATGGTAAAACCAAGCGGATGACAGTAGCAACGAGCAATAATGCCGTGCTTCAGGCAGCAACTGATTATCTTCTCAAACAATTCAGTAATTTAAAGGGGATTAGTACAACAAAGCAGCTTCGGTTTTTGATAGACCGCAAACCGTATTTTATTGAAGTTTTTCCTTATCAAGATCAGTGGGGACTTGATTGGCTCATCGTTGTTGTTGTGCCAGAATCCGATTTTATGGGACAGATTCACGCCAATACACGCACCACTATTGTGTTGTGCATCGGCGCGTTGGTGATCGCCACCTACTTCGGTATAATGACCACCCGTTGGCTGACTCGCCCCCTGTTGCAGCTCAATTATGCGGCAAAGGAAATTGCCCAGGGGAACTTTCAGCAAATGATCACTGCTTCACGCATCCGTGAAGTTAAAGAGCTGGCAAGCTCATTTAACCAAATGACGTTACAGCTACAGAAATCTTTCACGCAGATGAGATCACTAAACCAGGCACTACTAGAAAGTGAAAGCCGCGTGAAGCAATTTCTAGAAGCATTACCTGTAGGTGTTGCAATCCATAACCAGGCTGGACATTTGACTTACGTAAATCGCATTGGGCAAAGGCTGCTTAACATTAATCAACTTCCCAATACCGAAAAGTGGAATCTCATCGATACGTTTCAACAATATCGAGCTGGCACATCGCAGCCTTATCCGCTTGAAGACCTGCCAGCGATGCGGGCGCTTAGGGGTGAAACGGTTCAAACAGAAGATATTGAAATTCATCGAGACAATCGGGTGATCTCCTTAGAGGTATGGGCAACGCCGATCTTTGATGAGCAGGAACAAATCGCTTATGCAATCGCCGCTTTTCAAGACATCAGCAATCGCAAACAAACACAAGCACAGCTGATCTACAATGCGCTACACGATGCTTTGACCGATTTACCTAATCGCAATTTGTTGATGGAAAGGCTGGAACTCGCAATCAATCGAGCCAAGCGTGTGGATGGGTACCATTTTGCCGTTCTGTTTATGGATTTAGATCGCTTCAAAGTAATTAATGATAGTTTAGGACATCTAGTAGGTGATCGTCTGCTGATTAGCTTTGCCCACAAACTCCAGTCCAGCATTCGCTCTACCGACCTAGCAGCGCGTCTGGGAGGTGATGAATTTGTCCTTGTGCTGGAAGAAATTAAAGGCATTCAAGAGGCAGTTCAAACGGCTGAACGTATCTTCGCTCAACTGCAATCTCCTTTGGTGCTATTCGAGCATGAGGTCTTTATAACCACCAGCATTGGCATTGTTTGGGGTACGAAAGATTACGAGCAAGTCTCTGACCTAATTCGCGATGCCGATATTGCGATGTATCGAGCTAAAGCCCAAGGCAGAGCCAGATACGAAATTTTTAATGCACAAATGCATACCCAAGCGATGGAGCGGCTGCATCTAGAAAACGACCTCCACAAAGCCCTGGAACGTCAAGAATTTCTTGTTTACTATCAGCCGATCATAATGTTAAACAATGGGCAACTAGTAGGATTTGAGGCATTAATTCGCTGGCAGCACCCAACGCGAGGACTCGTTGCTCCTGGAGAATTTCTGACGGTGGCTGAAGAAACAGGGCTAATTGTCTCCATAGATGGTTGGATGCTCCATACAGCCTGTCAACAGCTTGCAGCGTGGCAAAGAGCGTTTAGCAATACCGCTTTGAAGATCAGCGTTAATCTCTCAGCCAGAGATTTTTTGGGAATTCATCTTCTGGATGAAGTGGAACAAGCTCTGGTGAAAGCAGGCTTAAATAGCAGTTGCCTAACGCTAGAAATCACTGAAAGTATGTTGCTCGACAATGTGGAGGACACGATTAAGCTGGTCGCCAGCTTACGAGAGCGAGGTGTTCAAATCAGCATTGATGACTTTGGTACGGGATATTCTTCGTTAAGCTACCTTCACCGTTTGCCCATTGACTTTTTGAAAATTGATCACTCTTTTGTGAGCAATATGCAGGTAAGCGACAAGAACTATAAAATCGTTTCAACGATTGTAACGTTAGGCAACCAGTTAGGGTTAGAAGTGATTGCCGAAGGGATCGAAACGTTACAACAAATCGAACAATTGCAGCGCCTCGGCTGTAAATTCGGACAGGGTTATTTCTTGTCTAGACCTTTACCGCCGCAGGCAGCCGAAGCTTTGCTCATGAGAAACACCTTTCTCTAATGGGGGTATGAGAATCATTAGAACAGAAAATCTATAGCATAACTGAATAAATGAATGAATGAACTAATCATAGTAGCCTCCCAAAAAATCTTTTTTGTAGTCTTTATGTAGCAATTTAGTAGTATTTTTCGATGGCTGTGACTAAAAAATCAGTTTTGACTCAAAAAAACTTTCGCAAAAATTTGGCGTACTGTGCGTCAAAAAATCATATTATTCTTTTCTCGGAGCATAATATCACTGTGATATTTAAAAATGCAGAAATTCTGGCATTTTCCATTGATTTGCCATTACTGTGCCATACCCATGCCATTGGTATGCCAAAATTGAGCCAGTTTTAACCCTAATTATCAATAGTGATAATTAGTTGAGAATTGAGGTTTCAAAATTCCATTCATTTGCCATTGAGATGCCATAAATTTGCCATAATTCTGCCATTGGGGTAAGTTTTTAGTTCGTATGCGAAGTTTTTTAAGATGAACTCTCTAGCGTTTACTAATTTGTGGCAGTCAAAAAGAATGGCGATATGTGACAGTCAAGAAAAAAATGAAATTGATAATGAGCTAGGGGTGAGCTATGTCTACCCCAAAATCGGACATACTAGAGTGAGTTAGTATCATCAACTAAAAGTACAGCACTGTTTATTGTGGATGCCAATTCAATGAAAGCAGCAAGCTTTAAGTGACTTCTGCTCACAAGTGCTTCTTGATACAAGTTTTGTGGCGAAGGCGTTTAAGCAGATACATCAGATGAAACGCGAGTTTGGCTTGGGGTATGCCTTAATTAATGTTGGAGAGTTTCACCCAGACATTGGCGAGTTCACTTACCCAAACAAAGATGGGCTTGAGACTTTGTGGCTGGATGAATCAACAACTCATCAATACCTAAACAGCGAAATGGCCACTAACGTTTTGAACGTTGTCGATGACTTATGCTGCCCCCCTCACCACGAAGTTTTCATTTTCATGGGCAGTATTGATAATGGCGATGCAGTTATTGAAGGTCGATACAGTGTGGCTGTCATGAGTTTCGATGTTGCTGACCCCTACAGCATCAAACCCTCATCAATTACATCTAAGCAAATTGAGAAACGGTTGCGACGGATGGCTACTAGCGGAGTACGTTTGTTAATTCTCGATACTTCTAATCCTGATTTTATGGGTAAGAACCTTGCAAAATGGCTGCGTGAAATCAAGAGGTTAGGAAAAAACGCCTCGCAACACTTTAGCGTTATGATAGATGCCACTGATGAGTTTCCAGCAGAACTGCCGCCGGATTTGCAAGATGACTGCTGGACGATCAGGGTTGGCAATTAGTCCGCAACTGCATTACATGTATTAGCCCTTACGTGTAACTAATGGCTTAAGGAGCTACTTCACTTTTTGCGAAAGTAATACGGATATTGCCATAGCTTTTGGCATCTCCAAGGGAGCTTCTGTCCTCAAAAATTCCATTATTGGTACTACCCATACCTGTGAAATTGCTGTTGAAATACAATCCTAAACCGTAATAATCACTATTAATTCGTGTAAATAAACCTTCGTTTATAAAACCAAGTATGTTGTCTTGAATGTAAGCAGTGTTGCCAGGTAAAGTCTTAGATAATCTTCGCAAAACAGTGTTGGCAGAGTCTAGCAAGCTCACAGTCCAATTTGTCAAAAATACTTGAGAAATATTAGAAGTAAGTAGTGACTCCACATTGACTGTATAAGTTCCACTAAAAGAACCACCATGCAACTCCATTGGTAATCCCAATGACCCAAGAGCAGATGTACAAGCAAAATTTCCCCAAACACTAAATGTTTTTAAATTGACATCTAAATTGACATCTATTGTTGGGTCTGTCTCACGAACGCCAATCGCTGCGGTGGTATTTTCTGGCGATAACTTTTTTAAAGATATTGCACAAGACATAATTCTGATTTCTCCACATTCTGCCAGAGCAGAGGTCTTAGGTGTGCGCTCATTTGCACATCTTTGATGATGCCAAACTCAAGACACTGCTATAACCAACTTTCAAAAAGTAAAGGCCAGTTTTTATCCTGTTAGTAGCAGCCTACTGTGCTTTCAATTAATTCGGATATCTTCCTTGAGATAGATTTTGGGTCATCGTAGTCGGGTAGCAGGACTATATTGCTATAATCCCACCCCAAGAGAACCGGACGTGCGCCTTGCATGGCGGCTTATAGCAGCTTCGCTACTTTCTCCCCAATATGCATCAACTTGGTAGTAATGTTTTAGATGAAGCTTGCAAAAAGCTGTAATTACTTATTTAAATAAAATGAGCATCAAAATATTAGAAAGTCTAAATTCCTTAGAAATTAAAGAATTTAAAGCAGAAATCCTAACAAAACGTAGTATAGGAAATATTTTATTTGAAATAAAAGAAATAAGCTCTGATATGACCCTTGAAGAATCTGAAGATTTGACAGAACTTCTGGATTTATTTGTTAGTCAAATGGGGCATGTAGGGCTTGGCGATCACTGGAAAGAAATTCATCAAGCCGCAGCTCAAAAAATTTTAGCACTTGTCTTGACGAAAGATTTGGCTTACTCTTCAAAAATTATGACAATAGAAGAGGCTGAAAAAATTTCTACTAAGATGTTCAACTTTTTTCAAAATCCCTGTAAATTTTTTACTAACGCAGTATTTGCCAACAACTACTCGGCGCTTAGTGCTTGGGATTCACTGACAGACGCAACATTTGACACAGGTATAATTTTTGTAAGTGCTACACTGATTGGAATGCTGTGGGTTAAGGATGAAGACTAATAGCTGATCTATCAAATAAATTAGCAATCAAATTTTTAACTTATATTTAATCAAAATTTAATAGGTGGATGACATACTCTGTAACTACATTACCAATAGTCATGCAGATTTTTTAAAATCAAATGATTTAATATTTGCTGATTTGCTAGTATTTTTAATTATGTACTATTTCTTGATTTATTCATTTAAAATAAACTAAATTAGCAGCGTTAATCTACCTATTTAGGTTCAATATAAAATACTACTAATTAACTCAAGTAACTAACCTATTAAGTATGTCTAAGTTAGCTTTCACTTTAAAGGTATCAACAGGAGCAGTTATACTGCTTACCTTTTGCGTAACTAGTGCAAATAGCACCACAATTTCTGAAGGTTTTGAGAGTGGTACAAAAACAAGTTATGCAGATGCTGATGTTAATCTCAGCACAGGCTTATGGAATTTGAATGATGCTCTAATTGGTGATCTCAGCACTGACAGAAAAAATGGTGCAAAGTCTGCCCGCATTCGTAATAGTGGTAAAGTGACGATGCGATTTGATCGCACTACGGGTGCAGGCTCTATTACTATCAAATACGCTAAGTTTGGTACTGACGCTAATACTACTTGGGGTGTTTGGTGTTCAACTAACAGTGGCTCTTCATGGATACAAATCGGCTCCACTGTCAATACCACTTCTACAGCCTTGCAAACAGCGACTTTTACACCCAACATCTCTGGTAGTGTTCGCTGTGAAATTCGTAAGACTGATGGAACTGCAAACCGAACCAACATTGATGACATCATAATTAATGATTATGGTTCTTCCGGTTCCACTTCTCCTTCTCTACCAGCCGGTTCTGTACCTTTGTTTGACGATATCAACAACCCTGTATCCGGGTTAGCCTATGGTAGCCCGGCTGATGTTACACCAAGCGCCCCAGCCCTCAATAGCTTTGACACAGCAGTAGTCAATCTTTGCAGCGTTCCAGGTACTGTTGTCAGTCGCACTGGCTTCCAGTCTATGATGCAAAATAACCCTACTGTTTTGGCAAATGTCAAAGCATACGTGGGAGGATATCTCAAAGTAGGTCGTACTTCAGATACTGATTTCTTGAACGATTTAACCGATCTTTGGTTTAATGTCGCAGGTTTTGACCATGTATTCTGTGGAGAACCAGTTCAAGGAGGCTCTATTGGTGGGCTACATTTTGTTGGTCGTTATGTGGAACTGCAAAATAAGGGTTTAGCTGGACGACTGAATAATAATACGTTTAGGGAAGAAGTTGTTCCCAACACAGTCTACACAATGGGTGTTGTCATGAAGGTAGGTACTGGCACTGCTCAGTCTACTATCAAAGGTTATCCTTACAGCCTCAATGCTGAAGAAATTTTGTCAAACGCATCTTTAGGTTACAAGAACAACCCCAACACTAGCACCACTAACCAAGCATGTCTTCTGGGTGTCACAGATGAGAATAGAACTTTTAAAGCCGTATTTGTCAGAAGACAAGGCGGTATCCGTACTTTCTATCCCGATGCTACTCCTGACGCTACCCCCAACTGTATCCAGTAATAGGACTAACGCAGTGATAGAAAATCAGTATTTTGGATGACGAGGGGTATAAGAGTATAGGCTTGCGCTTAAAACAAATTATTTAAAAGAATACTAGCAAACCAGGAGTAATCAAGTGTAACAATTATTCAGTTACATCAAACTCATCACTTATTAGCGCCTTAAAGCTCTGTGTTAACTGCTGCCAGAGTAACTCAATTTCCTCATAGCATTTCTGTGAAGAAATTTTCCCAGAAGTCTGTAGATTAGAGAGATGACAGACACGTTCAGAAAATTCTTGAAGATTAGCATTGAATAAAAGGTTTTGAGGCGTATACTTTCCAAGATATCGATAGCGCTGGTAGAGAAAATTATTTTTGTCTATCTGATTGTCGTTATCCATATTCAAAAAAATCTTCTTAGTACAAATTTAGACTTAGTTTTTGCACGTTGCTTTTACATTTACATCTACATGTAGTATTAAAATACCCGTTTTGGAATCGGAATAACTTAATTTTTCAATTCGTCTTTGGTCATTTTTGTAAGTTGCACGTTGTTCTAAAGTTGATATTTATCGGTATCTTTCCCAACTGGTGACAGCATCGCCAAGCTAGCCTCTGTTCCCAACACCTGCTCGTCAGTCACTTCCAAATATTTCTGCAACAGACGATTCCAGAAGCCACTCAAAACAAAATGATGGGGTATATGGGGAATAGGCGATCACGCTTTAGCGCGATCCAATGTCTTGGGGTCGCTCTCCGCAAAGATCGTTGCAAACCACCCCAATCAAAATGCGAGTTTCCGTCAGCCAAATATTAATGGCAGGATGAACTGATGGGACAGCACAATCAGTGACGAAGAGCGTCACAGCCAGCCCTAAAAGTAGACATTGCTTTCATCCACTGCCTAATCATGCAGAAATTTTATCCAATCACTCCTGAAGATTTCTAATTGACATAATTGACCTTTAAAGCCTCGATAATCAATTGTTGCGCTACAAAAATATGTTTCCATTAGTTGAACGCTCTTAATGATTCCGACTTGCCACTTGCGAACACTGTCGTTGAAAAATTCAATTTTATCCCCAACTTTCAATTCCGGGCGAGATAATTCGCTTTCTCGTGTATTTATCAATTCACCATCTTGTCGAGAAGAAAACCCAGTCACAGCAAGGGTGTCCTGGCTGTCCACCCCGTTTTCGGCAAGATCAACTTGTTGGACAGGCTCAAACCCAGTCACAGTAAGGCTGTCCAGGTTGTCCACAAAGTCTAGGGGGACTGAAGGGTTATCAGTTAAATTGACAATTTGATTAACTCCACTTTCATTATTTTCTTCATCTTTTTTTTGCAATGCTAATTCTTGGGGGAGGACAATTGGACAGGGTGGACAGCCTTGCTGTGTAAGGCTTTTAGCCTGTCCAGGGTCAAAATGAGGGGTATTTAGTGGGTGGACAGGGTGGACAGGTAAGCTGTGTATGGGTTCTGGCGTTTTGGTAGGGTGAAAAAACTCATCAAATTCTTCTATTCCCCCTTCAAGGCATTTATCTTTAAAGCAATACCAAAATTCCGAAGAAGAAAGTGAAGAATCCGGTGGCCCCTCCGGTACTTTCATCTCAAATACCCCAGCCAGTGGTTCAATGAATGCAAAGTGGGACTGAATTCTTTCACGCTTTCCGTTGACCGTAGGTGTCCAGCTACGTTCCTTGAAGTTGTGGGGCAAGACTGTTTTTAAATGGCTAATAAATTTGGACATCCCCAAAGGTGCATAACCATGTTCCCGGCAGTAAAGTACATACCAGCTGTGTAAACGACTTTGTGGTATGAATGTTGCATTCGTTGAGGGGCGTAAGCACAAATCCACAAAGGATTTGGTTGAGTCCCCGTACAAAGATGCCTCTAGCGCCAAATTCTTTGCCCGATCTGAAGAAGGAGGCGATAATAAAATGCGATCGCGTTCTGCTCGTGGCATTGCTAAAGCCCAAGAAATTATGTCCGACTTCACCTCTTGTAGCTTCAGCCACAAGTCTGGGTCAGGGGTTACATCTCGGTTTTTTACTGGGATTGGGTAAGCTCGACGCATCCAGCCGTCGCCAGCATTTTCGATTTGTAGATGACTTACAGAGGCAACCCAAAACCGAATGTACCACTGGATTGAATAAGCCACTGGATTGAATAAAGCGCGTCCGCTCATTGCCCCATTGTCAACTAATTCGTAAAAAGCTCGGACTCCTTCGGCATAACCTCCTACGTCAGGGAATCCAAATATCCGCTTTCCACTTAAATATTGATGCCGTCCTTCCGGTGTAGAAATATCCGCAAAGTGTGTGGCGCTACTAGAGCCGGATTCGCCAAATAAACTACTCCAAAACCGTCCTAGCGTCCCCTTGCCCCCACCACTTAAGCCAATTAAGTGGGGAAACCGACCATAAGGGGCGGTTGGGTCTAAAAACATACTCGTGAACGCCCGAATCACTTCAACCAATTCTGACCCAAAGCTTTCATTTAGAAATTTGAGAAAAACTTCTGGACATGGTTTGTTGGCTTCGTAATCGTGGGGAATAATATTAGTGAGGTAAAAATCTTTGCGATGAGGCATTTGTTCACCAGTTCGCAAATCAACGACACAATTGTTAAACCCTAATAAATGAGTATTGGTTGGCAGTGGTTCTGCTGGTTCTAAGCGACTGCGGCAATATTTAAAGGCAGATTCTTTGTGTGCGTTAGTTTCGTAAGGTTTGGTTATTCTCCAGCCAAATGTCTTTGTGTAAGAGAGCTTGTAAGCGGATTCTCCAGCGTCTGCGAGGAGCTTGTAAGCTTTATTATCATCTTGGTGCTGCCATTGGTTATTCTCTTGTGACCACTTGTAAAAGGATGAATTCACTACCATCCATTCAGTTTGAGGAAAGATTTTTCGGTAAGCCCAGCCATCAAAAGTACCCGCCGTCACGCAGTTAGAATAGGGTAAATTCATGGCAGTGCATACAGGCAAGTAAAATGCCTCTGGGTCTGCTGGGTCAATATCTATTTTAGAATTAGATAAATCCGTAACTTCTTTTTCAATAGTTTCGGATTCTGCCAACTCTTGCTTTCGCTGCGCCACAGCCGCGTGAATCTCCTGCTCTAACCGACGGATAAATTCTGGTGTTTCCATCTGCCCCAAGATTTCTTTGATGTCACTTGATTTATATGGTAAATCGGGGCAGATACTATTGGGGCTAATTCCAATAAATGCAATTCCTACTTCGGCAGCACATTCAGAACACGTCTGGAGTTTTTTCAAGCCAGTGTCATCGGGGTCATGCAGAAAAACGATTAATCCTATGCCTGCTTCAATTGCGCGTTGATATTCAGGCGTGATAGTCTTTTTATCCCATCCACTGCCCTGAAACGTAATTCCAGCAAGACCATGTGAGCGACCAACTTCTACGCATCCCTCGCCTTCATGCTGAAGTAGTGCCGGAGTTCCATTTACTGATTTAGCACAGGCTAAAGCTTCATCAATGCGGTATGCTCCCCAAGGCAAATCGCCTTTTTTCATTTGGGGTGTGCCATCAAGTCGCCTATGCCATTGCCGAAAGGTCTTGCTATAACCTTTCTCCTTATTGGCATCTGGCCACTGGTAGCGAACCACCCATTGCGACTCTGAGTAAGGATAAATTGTTTCGGTGGCACTGCCCTCAACATCTTTTGGTGGTCTACTCGTTAATTTTTTCGGTTGGGGAATATCTGTTGCTGCTTGGGTCAACATCACCAAACCTAATTCACCATCTGGAATTGGTGCTGGTTTGGGCAAGATTCTCTTGGGCTTCGCAGCCAAACGGTTTAGGGATGGAGTGTAATTAGCCCCTGCCCTTTCTGCTAGAACTTCAGCCCAGGGTTTAATCGCCTCCCGGATGTCTTTGCACTCACAATTATTGAAGCATCTGTACTTCCCGGTTTCTGGGACAATAGATAAGTCATTACCGCCACAAACTGGACAAATAAACTTATTTTTAACTTTGGACGGTTCTAGCTGGTCTTGAAAATTTCGGATGTCGAAGGAGGCGAACGCCTGTTGATTGGGGAATTGTGCAACCATTACGCGATACCTCCTTGAACATTATTTAATTTTTGACTATTGCTTAATACATAAGTTGGCGATTGTTTCGGTTGAGCCAGTGCATAGTTAGGCTGATGAAAGCGATCGCGGTTCCAGACTGTAAATTCTCCTATTGAATAGCACCAGTCTGGTTTACCGCAGTGGGGGCAAGCGTTAGCAATAGTTGCGAATAGCAGCTTGTTGGTAGCTGAGGTATGAAATAGCTGTTTTTGTGACACTTTACAAATCCTCCATTATGTGTGTTGGAGGAATTGGAGCTATCCCGTGGCAGTAATCTTCTAGTACAAACGTTCAAAAATCACGCTTTGCTAAAATTCCTGAAACGCTCTTTACATCTGGTGAGCCAGTATTACATTGGCTTTACACCAAATCGTGTAAGATAAAATTACTATTAGGGATACTAATTAGGCGGCAAAACCCAATCCCCAATTCCAAGTGAATAAACTTAGAAAGCCCCGTTGTCCTAGCAGGAAGCGGGGTTTTCGCTATTTATTCTATTCATATTTGCTTAACCAATTTCTGACAAACTCGGTTACTTCCTCCTCTGGAATTACAAATGCACTACCTTTTCTCTTGAGAACTAGAACTTTCATGTTTCCTATCTCCGTATAAAGATGTTCTTTGTGATTTGGGGATGCCTTTGTCGGAGGCCATAAAACCAAAACTCTTGCTGTGGGTGTCTTTTGCGCTTCACGCGAAGACATCCTGAACAAATCTCTATTTTTGTCAAACCAGCTTTTGTAATCTGCCAGTTCAACTAGAGGGCAAGGTTCCCAAGTCCCTAAGCGATTCTTTTTTCTTCTCACCTGCAAAACCTCTTTGGCTTCGTTGTAGACAATTAAGCTGTCTCCTTTCGATCTAATCGAGATAAACAGGTGAGTTTTCCCAGGAAACCTAATAAATAAGTCTACAGGGTTCTTGTCTTGTATTTTCAGTACCGGAAAGACTTGTATACCAAAACTATTAAACTCTTGCAAAAGTAGGGCTGTTATTTTTTCTAGCCGCACAAGTTTTTGAACTCGTACTAAGGGCTGGTAAGCCAATGCAAAAGCAAGCCAGCCAAACGGATTAATGAAGCTGCCTGTACCAAGCGCAACACCACCAGTCACTAGAGCCAGACCAGATTCATGGTCTATCGCCTCCCTAATCCACTCTAACGCCGCTTCGTTATGCGGCGGAAGTTGAAAATCGGTTGCTGGGTCTTTCACGGTAGTCATTGGAGACATCAAAATTAATGATGTGAAATTAGCTCTTTCTTTACCGATACTAATGCTTGGCACTGCATTTTTGAATCAATAACCAGTTATTAAAGTCTTTATCCACTGCTGGCAGTAAGCGAAAGTTAGATACGTCTGACCGATCAGACCTCTACACCGTATTGGGCAGCAAAATTAATTTCGAGAGCTTTAAACTGTTCCCAGGAGCGATAGCTTATTGCTGTCAGCATGGGGGTAATCCTCAAAAATACAAATTATGCATCTTTACTTTTTTTGGGCTGAGGTGGAGATTGCTCATTTTGGTCTAGGTACTCCTCAATGAAGTCTACTAAAACTTCATTCATACTTTTCTTGTGTAATGCACAAGCAGATTTAAATCTCGCTCTCACATCCTCGCTCAGGTAAATTGAGACTCTTACTGGTTTTTCCTCTTCAGTCAAGTGTTAAAACTCCATATCACTTTAACTCTAGATTGCCACCTTTAGAGGTAATCCGCTAGAGAGATAAAGAGTTATAGAGTTATAGTAGTTTGTTGTTTTAACTCTATAGTGTTATCATAGCATTAACAGCAAGCCAAAACCAGTCACCCAACAAAGGCAACAGAAGCCAGAAAGTGATGCTATGGCTTGCCACCAACTGGATGTGTGGATTTAAGGTGATAAGCGCCTCTAAATTCTCCAAAGCCAGACAAATCAAGACTTTAACAAACAACAGAACCATGACAACCTTATATTCCAATGCCAAAAATTGGCTCGTCCAAGCAGACTTGTTAGCCAAATCAGGGCTAACTGACCTCACAGGAGGTAAAGACGCAGGAGCAGGGTATGGGAAGGCAATCATCGGTGATTTTTCGATCATGATGCCAGCCGCATACTCACTTGTTCGCAACCGCAACATCATGCACCACGAAACCATCTCAAAAGATGGGGCATGGCTGCGTTATGTAGAAGGTTCACGCCTGGACTTAAAAGACGTTCAATTTTTCTGGGGCAGTGCGGCTCTAGCTCAAAGTGACCACACTCCACTGCACGAAGATAAGGCGAAAAAGGCAGAACTGGCATTAGAAAGCATCCTTGCAGACTTATCAGTTCTGAATATTCCTTCGGGGGTCAAGCTTTCAATTAGTTTGAGCAATCACAACCCAGAACGCTGGGGCCAAGAGATTAAACGCAGGGTTGAAGGAACTCACACCTTTGAACATTTGCATCCTGTAACTCGTTCCATTGTCACCAAGACAGTTGAAATCATAGTCACAGGCATTTATCCCGAAGGATTTGGAAGCATTGCCCACTGCTTGTTTGGTGAAGCATCCCTGGTGCTTGACCCCTCAGAATTAGCGATCGCTCTCGATATCGGTTCATCAACGTGGCTTGTAACTGTCTTTAACGGCAGTGGTGCAGTGATTGACCGTCACTTGATTGAAGGTGGAGCCGGTGAACTGCACAGCATGATTGCAGAAGCTCTCGACAAGCGAAACGACCGAGTGAGCTTGCTGTCCAAGGATGTGAAACACTCGCCCAGTTTGGTGAACCAAGGGATTATTGAAGGCACTTTCACTTATGGAGGCAACCACCTCACGGGTAAGAAGTTTGAAACCGAGTACAGCCAATGCCTTGATCAGTGGTGGTCAAACAGGATTGAGAAATTCGCCAACTTTGTGACTGCTGGTAATTACCTGGATAGAGCGAAATACCTTGTCGCCTGGGGTGGGGGTGTTGACTTGCCAGTGGTGGATCAGAACTTAGCTGGTTTTGGCTTTGTGGTCTTGAATAATCCCCAATTCATCAATGCTTTGGGGTTGAAACTATTAACTCAAATTGCAGAGGGAGCCTAATCAATGAATTACGAATCTCGGCGTATAACCATCTCCTACTTAGCAGTAATTGAATTGTGCAAGATGTTTGATTTACCTCAAGACGCACCGACACAAGCATTATCAGCAGGTGTAGAGAAGCTGATTTTTCAACATGGCAATGTGCAAGCATCACCAAAACCAGAAACAGTGCAATCTACACAGCCCAATAAATCGGCACTTAGCGCAATGGTCACTAATTTCAAGGGGGCAGCATGAACAGAACCACATTCAGAAACACGGTTTTAGGCATTGGTGCAACAGGGGCGGCTCTCGCATTGGGCTACTTCGGAGTGCAGCACCTGGGGAGAAACACCATGTTTACCATTGCTGCGGCTGTGGGGGGTGCAGGGGCCATCAGCTATGTACTTCAGAAACCGAGTCAGCCAGAAGCCCCAACCGCACCGATAAAAGCTCAAAGGAAAGGAAAGAAGTCATGAGCGACCAGGACACCCAAAAGACACAACCATCGCTAACAACAACCGAAATCATGACTATCATCCTCGGTTGCGAACAGATTCTTAGATTCGTGCAAGCATCTCCCAATTACAAACAAATCGAAGCGTCCGAACGGTTCAGTACATCGAATGACTTAAAGATGGGTGATGCTGTTCAGACGCTTGTTGAAGTTCACGAAGCAATCCTAAATATCGAGTTTTATTCGCAAGTTGAGGGACAAACAAATGTTTTCAATGACAGCCTTAGTGCGTAATCATTTGTACCAATTCCGTGGTCAACAACTGCGCTACAGCCATCGCTCTAATTGTCGAGTCAATGCACCTTTCATTTTCAATGACTCGAAAGGCAGAAGAAAAGAATTAAGCCAAAACCAAGTACAGTTGGAGGTTTTTGAAGTTGTTGAGTTTTGTGAGAACTGATGATGAAGCGATCGCACCTGCCGGCAAGCTTGGCGATCGCCCATCTGTGCATCGTGAGTACACATCAGACACATTTTGGATCTTAGCAGCATGGCACTCGACTACAGAAATCCCAACGATTGGGGACGCTCACCTCTGACCGACTCCGCCCTAAGAAAGCAGCAATTCAAAGCGGAAAATCCTGAACAATGGGCAGCAATGATTGAGTCCGATATTGAAGCACTCTCCACGCCAATATTCGAGAGTGAAGATTACCCACCCTTTACCGGGACGGAATTTCTAGCAACTCATGAAACCATTGATGATCATCCATACTCTGCGGCATTTGGTCAATTCTTGGGCAACGGTATTGACCCGGATATTGCAAATATCTTAGCGTTTGGCTCTAAGCGATTTGATTTAATCTCTGATGATTTTGATGATCCAATACGGCAACTAGCAACGAGAATTTATAGCCGATTTGAAGAGATGGGTTACTGGGATAAGTTGCCCCAATCATCCAGCAATATCGACTATGACTACATCCCTTATTAGGAGAATAAATGGCACGTAATTTTGGAGCAGCAAAACTCAAAAACCATATTCCCAACAATGCCCCCGGTACGTTAGGAGCAATGGGCAGACTGTTTGATGTCTCAGAATCGGACTTCAACAAAGCCCTCCTTGGCGACCAAACGGTAATCACCAAAATTGCAGATATGGCGCGACTGTCTGACACAGCTAAGGCTAATCTGCCTAAAGCTTTGGAGGCATACCGCAAAATTATCGAAACAACTGGGGACGTAAACCAAGCCTATGCCGAATTGGTGCAACTGACCCAAAAACACGGTACGCAAACCCTGAAAGCTATCAACACCAGTAAGACAGGAGAGCAGCGTTTCAAAAATGAGATGTCCGAGATGCAGGCGGAACACGTCAACGCTACTACTGCCGAGGCCACCCGTCACGCTCAACGCTCATCCTTGATTCAGATATCTGGGGCTACAGCCGACCTCATGGCGATCGCAAAATATGAGGCTGATTTAATCAAAGCTTCTAACAAGCTGCCTGAGACACAAGACGCAGCAGATCGCGCTTATGAAACTGCGGTAACTAGCGCACTGTGGACTAATGGCAGTGAAGCGAAAACCGACCGCATACCAAAGCCTAATTACTCGCGCACTGCTGGCATTAGCCGAGTAGGGCAGTGGTTCAGGAATTTTATGGGCATCTAACCATAGTTAGCTAAAAGCCAGCAGTGACGGAAAACTCTGGCTTTTTTTGTTTCACCCACGCGAGGTAAACATGAATGAAATTGATTCCCTATTATCGCAGTTCCAAAATACCAGCGAACAATCCACACCGTTAATGTGGGGTGAAACTACTGAAGAAAAACCGACCCCAGAGAGCGAAGACGGCGAACGGCTAGAACAGTCCATCCGTGATGTCTTCAGTAACAAGCAACTGCTAAACAAAGCACTGGCTACATTCTTGGGAGTGTTCACCGCCAATGCTGGAGTCAGCCTACTCACAAGTCTTGGGATTGGGGCAATGGCTTCTGGCACATTGGGCAGCATTGTACTGGGGCTATTCTTCGCCAATACCCTGACCAAGCTTCACTACGACGGACAAATCCACATTGACAAAGATTTTTTGGTAGCGACCGCCCAAACCGCAAGTGTAGGAGCTTCGTTGTGGATTGCCTTTGATGAATATAGGGCAGTGTCAGAAGCAACTAATACAGGTAAGACACGGTTCTATCAGGAGGTTAAAACCTACGAAGTTAAGCCAACTCCCAAGAGTGAAATACCTTGGCTGTGGATTGGGGTAGGTGCTTTTGTGTTGTTGGTGATTGCAGCAATCGTCAGGGGAACAAACCAATGAAACGCAAACAATTTGAAGAATACTTGCGTTCGGGAACAGCCAACAATATTACTGTAGGGGTGCTGGCGGCAATTGGCTTAATTTGTGGGGCAAAGTCATTTAGTGGCACAATGATTAGTTTAGTTGAATATTGCTTCATCCCCTCAACGCTCACCAAGCCGGTTAACCGTCAAAGGTACTGCACTCCCAGCAAGCGTTACATAATGCCAGAGTCGGAATTTTATGCTGAAGCTTATGCACCAGCTAATCCAGAGTTTCAACGTGATAATTTTCTGCCAACCAAAGCTACCCGTCTAAGAATAATTCCACCAAGCAACCCTGATAAATCGCTTTGGGGCCTAGCCTCCGTTGTGGCAACTGGTAGCGCTTTCGCTTTATCCAAAGCTAGGGAATGGCGATTAGTCCAACTAATGCCCTCTGTTCGAGAAGAAATTCGTAGCAATTGGTTAATTTCTAAACTTTGGTACGGGTTAAGGCTCCACAAAGAAAGCTACACCGCGCAGTTAGACTACGAGTTTCACCAGTGGTCAGAGAATCGACGGGTCAGAGCAGCACAGTTGTCAAAAATGACACCGCAAGAGTTAGCCATCTTTCAGGAGCAAGTGAGGTTAAGGGCAGAAGCCGAAGCACAAGTGCAACTGCAACAGGCAACGGGGCAGCCAGTCGGGGCATTACCAGGGCAATCAATGCAGGATATTGCTAGGGGTGACGATAAAGTAACTGGGGAAGAACAGCAGACATTACAACAGAATACTGCCAAAAGCCTTGATCCATCAGAAGCTCTTGCCCTCAATACTTTGCAAGCCCTAGCCAGAGCCGATAGCTCTACTGCTTTAGTCGCTGCACCGGGAAGCGGTAAATCAGTCACCCTCAATTACTTAATTCAGAAAATCTTGGCGGATTACAAGAATGCTGACATCTGGGTAATTAGTGCTAAGAATGATAGTTTCTGCGGTTTACGAGAGAAAGAAAGAGTAATTGTCTTTGACGGGGAAAACCCAGACCTAGCGAAAGAGGTAATTGATAACTTTTACACCTCGTACAAACAGCGTAAGCAACTACTAGAATCAAAGCGCGAATCCTTACCACCATTGATTCTAATTTTGGATGACTGGTTAGTGATTGCTGACCAATTAAGTAAGCATTACTCCGACTGGAATTATGGGGGTAAATTACTTGACGTTTTACTGATTGGTAGAGAGTTTAATACTAAGTTTATTGCTTCCCTACAGTCTTTTAATCTGGCAGCATTGGGCATTGAAAAAATGGATGCTCAAACGAGAATGTGTTTGAATTTATTGCTGTTAGGTAATAGGTATATCAAGAATGGAAGGGAACAAGAATCTTATGGGGTACTGGAGTTGATTTTAAATAGAGGTGACATTATTCCAGGTAAGCAAGAGCGGGAGCAAATTAAATCTAAATACTTGGATATTAAAACAGTCTCCTATCAAAACTTACGCCCAGTGATGATTGCTTCTGTTGGGGGCTTTGTAGTTGCCTTAATGCCTCAATTATCTAATCAAGCCAAGTCAATTGCTTCGGAGCAGGAATATTTAGATAGAGTATTTGACCTGGAATTTAATTTAAATCCTGCTCACAATCCACATCCCCAACCATTATCTGAGGTAGCTAAAAAGATTTATGAATACTTCCAGAATGTGAAGTCGAAAACGCCAAAAACATTACGTGATTTGAAGAAAGCAGACAGGTTATCTGGTTATTCAGAATCAGAATTAATTGATGGAGTAGCTGAATTAGTAGAGAGGGAGAAGGTAAATTCTGACGCTCCTGATAGCTACTCCCTACCTGATTGGTGAAAGTCCTGCCGTGATGCCGTGGTCATAAAAAGGGATGTATAACTTGCTTTTCTGAGTGGACACGGCATACGGCAGCAATCACGGCAATCCATACTCTGTATAGGTCGTAGCCTACGGCACTGCTACGGCAGCACGGACACCCACGGCAGAAGCATCAATAATAAGTCCGCCAATAAACAGCCATTTATTATTAGAGGATTAATAAAATCATGCTGAAAATAGTAATTGTTGAACCAGAAATATTCACTCTCTTAGGCATCAAAGCTGCTATTTCACAATCTCCAGACATAGAAGTAACTGGTGATGCCACTTCTGGAAAGCTGGGGTTTAAGTTAATTGAACAGATGAACCCTGATGTTGTGTTAGTTGATTTATTATTACCCGACATGAGTGGTTTAGAACTGACTCGCTCAATCAAAAGGGAAACTAATAGTAAAGTGGTAATTTTTACTAATCAGACTCATTCAGATTTTATTAACTCAGCTTTCCGTCATGGGGCTGATTCTTATATGCTCAAAAGTGCTGATGTAGAATTGATTTAACTAGCCATCAAGAGAGCTTACTTTAATGAATGTCTACTTGACCCGAAGCTGGCTAAAAAATTATTAGAAAGCCTTTATCACAACAGATATATTGACCCTAGTTTTGCTGACAAAAACTTGTTTGAACCTCCCACTGAGCGACAAATACAAGTGCTGCGTTTACTGGCTCAGGGTTTGATTTTTGAACAGATTGCCAAAGAAATGTTTCTCTCTGTTAGTACAGTCAAAAATTATGCCAGTGATTTGTACAGTAAATGGCACGTCAAGAACCGTTATGAGGCGATAAAAAGAGGGGCGATGCTTGGTTATATAGACTATAACTTGATTGTGAATGAATGATGTATTGGTGAGGAGACGGAAGGTATTAAGTCGGGTATTGGTGGGGTTTATTTTTGTACAAAATCTCTATATCCCTAACTAGCCCAATCGTTGCTGCAATTCCTCCAACGCACAGGGAGAACATCGGCAGTAATACAGGAGATACAGCCCAACTTTAAGGTAAAGGGTCAACGGTTCACTTCTCTTGAGTTGAAGCGACTGTTTAATGAGTTGGTAGAGGCGAGTCTGGCCGGATGGCTAGATGCCTCGACCATCGAAATTGCCCCAAATCAGACAGAATGCTTATGCAGCAATGGAATTAGGCGATAGTGCATTAGACAGACACACTTTCCTTAGACAGACTTACCCGTAAATAGCTGTTTGCGCTTAACAAGTGAGCCTACACCAAAAAAACCAGCTAGTAAAGATCCTAGTATAGAGGATGGTTCAGGGACAGATATGGGGGCACTTTCCTTAAAGATTTTAACTGTATAGCTACCAGCATTGTCTAATCCACTGCTTTGGCTAACGTCATTTACATAGAAGTCAGCTCTGTTCCCAATACCTAGATACTCGAATGAATAGATACTAGTTGATTGATATTGTCCCCAGAAATTGTCATTGTTAGAGCCAAGAGCATTAGAAAATAAGCCAAAATCAAAATTTCCAAAATTCGGGTCAAGGTCGTTTTGAGTGGCAAAATTATTGCGAGTTACAAAACGAGCATCAACAACCCAATTAGGAATTCTAAAATCAGGCTGAAATGTCCCGGAAACCTCAAATTTATAGCGCACTCCGTTTAAAAGAGGACTAGACAATACGGGAGTTAAAGGACTCTTTGAATTTATAGTAAGAGTTTCAATAGGGTTAAGTTCAAAAGTAGCTGCAAGAGTTTGGGGTGTAAGTGTTAACAAACTCAGAATAGTAATCGAAGACAATATTGATAAGTTTCTCAAATAATGCATAAGGTTTTCTCAATTTAACTGAGATTAAAAGTGGAACTAAATGTCTCCTACAGGTTTAACCTACTTATGATTAAAGTGGTATTACTTTTTCCCAAAGAAACAATATCTTTATAAATAAGGCATCTTTTACGTAATTTTTCCTATTCAGACATTACATCCATCTTTTAACCTCCTTATTTCCTTGTAGATTAATTCAGACTCTCGCCTAAACCCAGATTATAGAGCGGGTGTTATCTCAATTAGCCCTATTCCGTCCGCACCAACGCAGTGTTATGGCGCGTTCGCTGGCTACCTTTGCAGCTAATGTTTTTGGGCAGCATCAATGTCACGACCATCGTATATCCACATTGCTCTAACCCCATGTGAATACTTAAAACCAAGTTTTTCGTAGAACGGGGCAGCACTGTCTATAGCTAGCAATATTTGCTGATGAAAATCAGTATAATGACTTTGAAGACGCTTCATGATTTCTCGCCCTATACCCATGTTTCGATATGATGGCAACACTAATAAGTGGGAATAATAAACCACTAATGCTTTATCTGAAATAGCGTTACCAAGTCCAATTAGCGAATTTTGATGCCATGCCGAGACGACTGTTTGCGAGTTTGAAAGGGCTAACAGTAGTGCATCCGGTTTATCTGCTGATGACCACCCGCATTGGCAATAAAGATTGATTACCTGATTACGGGGTAATTCTACCTCATCTCGATACTCAACTTCTTCAGAAACCATTGCTACTGATACGGAACTTGCCGTTATTGTATCTTGACCTTGCACTATGGAGTAATAAAGAGCATCTAGACTAAATATGTGTACCTGTTTTTGGTAATGTAAATTTGCTTTCTCTACAACTCTTTTTGAAGCTTGATTATCAGGCAATAACAGTGCAATTACTCTATCTAGATTAGCAAGACTAAGAGCATTCATTTACGCATCTCTTCGAGTAGAGCGATTGACTTCATACACACCCCTTTGGGCAATCGCTAACATCCGAGTTAACCAATATTCCACCCATAAACCACAGTTTCCTACTGTAGAAACTGCGAACAGGAGAATGTAGCAGTTCGTATTATCCTTTGACTGACGGTTTTATCTTTTGCTGCTCCTGTGCATACCATTTATGGGCAATCACTTCGAGTTGATCTAAAACTACAATCAAGTCTTGCGCTCGTTCTGTTAGACCATAAGTAACTTGGGGAGGAATCATCGGCTTATAAACGCGGTAAATGACCTCTGCCTCCTCAAGCATTCGTAGCCTCTCAGTTAGGACTTTTGATGATATCCCTTCAAGCTGACGTTTTAAAGCACCAAACCGAGTAGGGCCTTTGGAGTGCAAAATCCAAAGAATGGTTAGTGTCCAAGGCCCAGTTAGCAAATTTGTTAATACGCCAATGGGACAACTTGTAGGTTCGTTAAATAGAGGCATAAGTAGTTTATCAGGGGTGATTTAGTTACTTTAAAGTACCTACTTTACATTTTTACTAGGTAACTTATAGTAACTATTGAAGTAACTAATTCGTTATAAGTTTGAACATCCGTTATCGTACCTCTCTCTATCAGGAGCGAGAGAATCCTACTATCTGACAAACGAAGCAAGCAAATAACAGTCGTGTGTGATTGCCGCAATAATTTAAATCTGTGTTGCTAACGTAACAGTATGCAATTGCACAGTTGTTTTTGCGCTTATTTAGGAACAACCGTTAAAGTTGCATAATTTAGGAGTTCAACTGTATGAAAGCAGTAAAAATTTTCTCAGTAGCTATTGCCAGTGCTGGATTCTTACTTTTGGCAACCGCCGCCGAAGTCAAGGCTGTCAGCTTAAAATACAATACTAGTATTGGTAGACCTGCTAACCTAGCTGGTGGCGAACTTCCAGGGACTCCAGGGACGCTTGCTGCTCCTCAAGGCGTAGCCGTACAGGAATCAACTGGCAACATCTTTGTCGCTAATGGTCGTGGTATTGATCGCATCGATGTATTCAGTAGCTCTGGTAATTATCTTGAAGGAATTGGTGGCACTGGCAGTGGCCCTGGACAGTTCGACGAGCCAGCAGCTATAGCATTCCAGCCAGGTACTGGAAATCTCTATGCAGGTGATGTTTTCAACAACCGCATTAATGTATTCGATTCTAAAGGTAACTATCTCAAATCCGTTGCTGAAGGTCAATTTGGCGGTCTAATTGAGGGGAGACTATTTTTTGGGCCATCAAGTATTGTATTCGATAAAGTCGGCAATGGTTATGTGGGTGATTTTAGTAATGATCGGATTATTAAAATTAATCCCGATGGTGAGATTATTGGTAGCATTGGTAACTCCGGCAACCAATTAGGGCAGTTCCAAGGCCCAGCAGGCATAGCAATATCTCCAAAAAGCGGAAACTTTGTTGTGACTGACCAGTTTAATAACCGCGTTCAGATACTTAATTCAGAAGCAAAGCCTATCAAAACATTTGGTGAAGCTGGCACTAAACCAGGGCAGTTTAATCAGCCTGTTGATGTCGAAGTAGACGAGTTTGATAATATCTATGTGATGGATTTGATCAACAGCAGAGTCCAAGTTTTTGATAAAGACGGAAACTTTTTAAGTGAATATGGTAAGGCTGCGGCTGGACGACCTCCTCAACTGGGTGAGCAATCACCTTATGGCGACCCTCTTGATCTCACACCAGGTACATTTAACTGGGCAGCTGGCTCGGATTACAAAGATGGCAAGCTTTATGTAGGTGACTTTTTCCAAGGTCGCATCCAAGTTTTAGACGTAAATAATACTCAAAGCACTCCAGTCCCCGAACCTGACTACTCATTGGGTTTAGCTGTCTTGGGAACTGCTGTAGCTGTTGCTAAATGGCGGAAAAATCAAAAGCAAAAGCTCATTGAGAGCTTAGAAAAACGATTGGGAAAAAGCCTAGATACAGAAGAACAATTGGAAAAACCTTACTTTAGCCGCAGTTAGTTGCGCCTTGTAGGCATCACCGTGTCAGAAAAGGAAAATTGTACGCTAAGAAAAATTTGGAGCTACGACCGAGCAGAGTTGTTGCGCGATATTGGCATCGAAAAGGCACTCTAAAACTGGCTTTCAGGTAGAAAGTAAGAAACACCGCCATCAAGCTTCTTAAATCAAACTTCAAGTTGTATCTCTATATGATGAAATATCACCCCAGATATAGCTGACTGAAAGCATTACTGTATAAGGTTTTCAGCCAAGCGCGTCCAATTTTCCCGTTTCGGCACGGTGATGCCTTATATGTTGGAAATGTAACTATGATAAGGGTGATGATAATAGTTATGAAATCCGACATACCTTTAATCACTTAAATTCTCTTGCAGATGAAGCTCTACTAGCTCTCTATAAAACTCTTTAAAGTTTGCGCTTTCATACTCCTACCCTTGAGAATTTATTTTGCCTGAGTTTCGTTTTATAGGTGACTTGATTTTTCAGTAAAATATATTATGAAACAGATTTAATTACCAGTTATTGAATAAGACTAATCTCCTATTCTTAGTCAAATTGTTAAATTTTATTGATCCGAATCCTTGAGTATTCCAGTCAACAATTCCGACATCTCCCACAGGTCTTTATTCCGGTTATCGTCATAAATCATCAGCGTTCGCGGGTCAGCATTCAGGCTCAATTTCTGCACCTTTCTAATATTCCCATCCGTCGCATCAAGCGCCGCCGTAATAGCCGAATGCCTAACCCTGTGCGGTGACATTTTCCTTATCCGGGAAGGAATGATATCAATTCTGATATCAATGCCCCACAAAGAGCGATGGCTTCCACCGCCCATCTACGGTGGCGAGATCGCTTCACCACAGCGATCGTGACTCTCCTGAGTGAGCTTAGGGCAAAACAACAATATCCAGATTCATACAGCATTATTACTTAGTCAAATCGTCAGTGCTTACACTTTCATTAGGTAAGAATTATGATAATTGCCCTCCTTAACTGTCAATCAACTGACAATAACTCCCCAACCCCACCCACAGCTGCAATAGCAATAGTGCGACAATAGTAATTTTCACACCACTTAGAGTAATAAACACCGCCGAAACGGCTAAGATGGAAAGCAGGGGGAGCAGGGGGAGCAGGGGAGGCAGGGGGAGATGAACAAAGACGCGATTAAAGACCATAAAGATTTAGAAGTCTACAAGATGGCTTTTGACACAGCCATGAAGATTTTTGAAGCATCTAAAAAATTTCCAGTAGAGGAACGATACTCATTAACTGACCAAATTCGTCGGTCGTCACGGTCTGTGTGTGCCAATTTTGCTGAAGCATGGCGAAAACGTCGATATGAAGCGGCATTTGTTGCCAAGCTGAATGATTGTGAAGCAGAGGCGGCTGAAACTCAGACCTGGATTGAATTTGCTGTTAAATGCAATTACATAAATGTTGAAATCGGTAGAGAACTTTATGGCACTTACAACCGCGTTTTATCTGGTTTGGTGACTATGATTAACAACCCAACACCTTGGCTGATAAAGCGTTAAACCTCAAGAGCCTCCCCTGCTCCCCCTGCTCCCCCTGCTCCCCCTGCTCCCCCTGCTCCCCCTGCCCCCCTGCTTAAAACCATGAACCCTATTCATCCCGAAAACCTTAGTGTTCTAGAAAACTCGCTCTCCTTAACGATCGGTGAGGATTTTTCTCTAGAAAATGACCCCGACGTTATCCAGCAGTTGATTGGTGATAAGCGCTCACAGAACACCAAGCGCGAATACCAAAAAGATTTGAAAGATTTCTTTCTGTTTGTCGTTAAGAAAGAACCCAACCGGGATTTGGTTCTAGAGTTTCTTCACCTGGAACAGCGTCACGCCGTTGCTGTGGTTCTCAAGTACAAAGCGCACCTGATTAAGAAAAAGCTGGCTGAAGCTACAGTGAATCGTCGCCTTAGTGCTATCAAGTCAATGGTTGAGATGGGGCGACGGCTGGGTGTGTGCAATTTCTCCCTAGATGATGTCAAAGGTGAAAAGGTTGAAACCTACCGGGACACTATGGGCATTCCAGCCGAGGACTATGCTTTAGTTATAGCGTTGGTTGACCGCAGTACTCTTAAGGGCAAGCGCGATTATGCCATTATGCGGTTACTTTGGGATAATGGCTTGCGTCGTCAGGAGATAGTCAATCTAAATGTGCGTGACTTTAACGCCAAAGAGAAAACTCTTGAAATCCTGGGTAAAGGCAAGGGTAGCCAGAAAGAAGTTATTGACCTATCGGACAAAACGGTTGATGCAATCGCCAGTTGGATAAAAGCAAGTAAGAATAAACGTGGTTTAGACCCGCTTTTCACTGTGCTGGCTTACCACAAGAATGGAGCGAGATTAACCGGGGAGGCAATCAGGCGACTGGTAGATGGGCTATGCAAGCAAGCCGGAATTACTAAGAAGATGTCACCACATCGTGTTCGTCATAGTGCGATTACTACAGTATTGGATCTGAATAATGGCAACTACCGTGCTACCCAGCGTTTCAGCAGACACGCCCAAGTGCAGACGGTATTGAAATATGATGATAACCGCCAGCGTTTGCAAAAGCAGATGAGTGACTCAATATCAGAATTGATTTAGGAAAGACCTATAACTCTGCCTAAGTCTACGCTAATGTTTACAGATAATGTAGAGCTTTTATTCAACAATTTTCTCCAGCCTAAGTTGACCCATTAAATCAACCATAAAATCAATAAAAGCGCGAACTTTTGCTGATAAATGCCGCTTTTGTGGATAAATTACCGATATCGGTTCACCAGGAGCAGCATAGTCCTCAAGTATCGGTTGAAGTTCACCACCCGCAATTGCTCTTCCAGCAACATAGTTAAGAACTTGCACTATTCCCGCGCCCGCAATTGCAGCTTCCAGTAAAGATTCGGCATGGTCAAATCGTAAGGAACCCTCCACAGGCATTTCAAATTGTTCGCCTTGGTGAGGCAGTGCGTTGCGGGGGTTCCCTGGAGTGTGCAAACTGCCGTGTTGAAAGCGCCACTCAAACACCCTTCGTGTTTGGGGATAGACAAAATTTATACAGTTATGTTGCTTCAAGTCTTGAGGAGTTTTGGGAATACCGTGGCGTTTGAAGTAATCCGGTGAAGCACAAACAACAAACCGCACTGTCGCCACCCGATGCATAATTAATCGACTGTCCGTACCAATACCCAAGCGCACAACAGCATCAATTCCTTCTTCAATTAAATCAACAAAGCGGTCATTCAGAGATACATCCAGCTTGAGTGAAGGATATTTCGCCGTCAACATAGGCAACGCCCCAACAATGTGCATTCGCCCCAACGCCATTGTTAAATCGATTCTTAGCGTCCCTCTGGGTTGATACCTCGTTTGCAGCAGTTCTTGTTCTGCCTCTTCTAACTCATCGAGAATTTGTCGGCACCGTGAGTAAAAAGCAGCACCGTCATCCGTCAACGTCACGCTGCGGGTGGTGCGGTTAAGTAAGCGGATTCCCAGTTCTTCTTCTAAGCGTTGCACGGCTTTGCTGATGCTGGATGGCGACATCCCCATTTGTCGCGCAGCTTCTGAGAAGCTGCGGTTTTGGGCAGCGCGGACGAAGATGATTAGGCTGTTGAGTTTGTCCATGCCCACCAGCTTAAATGATTTTTGAACTTTATTCACAAGTTATGTGAAATGTAACTACTTTTTCTTCTTTTTGCCAAAGGTTAACTTGAAGGCAATAGAGGATTGCACTCGCGCAAAAAACCGTAAAAAGGAGAAACCATCATGTTGAAAAAACTACTACCTATCGTGATCGCTACAGTTGGACTCACTGTTGGTAACTTAGCGGGACTTAACCAAAATTCCTTTTCTGTATCTGCACAATCGAGCAATGAACAGAAAAAAGAAACATTTGATACTAATACTCGTAACGGTCGTGGTTTGGATTCGATGAAACACTTTAATGTTTCTATTTCAGTCCCCGATGTGAATGCCAGCGTAGATTGGTATCAGCGCGTGTTGGGCTTCCGCAAAATTTCCCAAGCAGATTTGTCCAATGGGGTGTCTATCGCCATGATTGAGCGTAATGGTGTGGTTATCGAATTTTTAGAAGTAGCAAATTCCCAACCAATGCCAATGCTAAACCTTGACCCACCAAATCACCTGAAATATCAAGGAATAAAGAACTTTGTTTTATGGGTTGATGACATGGATACAAGCGTGCGTGAGTTGAAAGCTAAAAATATCCAGTTTGTCTGGGAAGCCCGTGAACTAAGAGAAGTTGGTACTCGCGTGACTATGTTTCGAGATAACAACAATAATCTCATCACGCTTTGGGAGCGTCGCGGCAACGTTTGGGAGCGACTGAATCGCCCTTAAAGAACTCAGAAGATAGAACAACTATCAAACTTTGAATAAACTTTTATCAAGGAGAAAACGACAATGAGCCATTCCAGAAAGCCTTTCAAAATCTCTGCTACACGACGCAAGTTTATTTTTGGTGGTACTACAGCTTTGGGAACGATGGCAGTCATTGGCAATCAAGCACTTAATAGTCATCAGGTCAAGGCGAACGAAAACCAAACTCTGACACAGTCATCGCCAATTCGCTCTGCAAACGGACGATTTAATGGCAAAGTTGTTTTAATTACAGGTGCAACGAGTGGGATGGGACGCACCGCAGCTGAACTCTTTGCCAGAGAAGGGGCAAAAGTCATGTTTTGCGGCAGACGCGAAAACTTGGGCAAACAAGTGGAAGCCACAATTCGCAACAATGGTGGTGAAGCAACATATATGCGTGCTGATGTACGCGACCCCAAACAAGTGGAAGCTTTCGTAAAAGCAACTATTCAGAAATATGGTCGGCTTGATATAGCTTACAACAACGCAGGTATTGGTCGTGTACCAGGTTTTGGGCGAATTCATGAGATGACTACGGAACATTGGCAGGAATTAAATAGCACCAACTACGACAGTGTGTTCTACTCCATGAAGTATGAGCTACAACAGATGCTCAAGCAAAAATCAGGTGTCATTATTAACAAGGCTTCGACATTAGGGCTTGTGGCATTACCAAATGTTGGTGCGTATGTAAGTTCTAAACATGGTGTAGTCGGTTTGACGAAAGCTGCGGCGCTGGAGTACGCTACCCAAGGTATCCGCGTGAATGCAATTGCACCAGGCCCCATCGAGACAACTTTCCTGAATCAGTTTGTTAACCCTGTAGATACTCAGCTTTATCAACAAGTCAGTAACTCTATTGCTAACAAAGTCCCGCTCAAACGTTGGGGACAACCAGAAGAGATAGCGAATGTAGCCTTGTTTCTCGCGGACGAAGAAGCCAGTTTCCTCAATGGACACATCATGGTGGTGGACGGTGGTATGGCTGCCCATGAAGGTTCTGCGGCTGAAGACCGCCTGTAGTGCCAAATTGATCCGTCCGAAACAACACTAGAAGTAATTATGCTCAAAAACGCAGTTAATAAGGCGCTTAGTTGCACTGTAATTGTTGCAATTGTCGGTTTTTCTGCAATGGCGCATGACCAAGCCCAAGTGCAGAAGCCAGCCACTCCTGTTACACCACTAGGTTCGGCCAAATTGCATCATGTGGCAATTTCGGTTACTAACTTTCAAGAGACGGTTCGGTGGTATCAAGATAAACTTGGCTTCCGAGTTATCGGAAGACGCCATTTACCTCAACTATCTACACAGCAAGCTTTTCTAGAATTAAATGGCATCCGTCTTGAAGTATTTGCACGCAAAAGCTCGTTCCGAGTTCAACCGCCAGTGACTAATGTTCCGGATGATTTGCTAATACAGGGTTACAAACATCTGGCAATTGTCGTAGACGATTTAGATATCGTCGCCGCAGAACTCAGGAGAAAGGGCGTTAAGTTCCTGTGGGAACCAAGAGTAGATGAGGCATTGAAGCTTAAGCTCTGCTTCATTCAGGACAACAACGGAAATTTGATTGAACTGGTTGAGGAACTCAAGCAAACTAAATTTTCAAACTTATTAGCATCTGTGTACCTAAAGACTGTGAATTATTTTCACAAGTTATATGACAGTAAACTGCTTTTTCTATCTATTGGCACAAGTTATTGTTAGGTCATGAACGCGCAGGAATTTTCACCATGCAACCTAAAGGCTTGAAAAAACTAATAGCAGTTATCTTGACCACAACCGGACTTACAGCAAGTACTAGTCTTTTTGCAATTGCTAACCAAAACCAACCTAAAATAAATTCACAAGCTGACATGGGGCTTGAAACACTGGAAATTTACAATGTCGCCATATCAGTTCCAGATATTGACGAATCTGTGCGTTGGTATTCAGACAAGTTAAGCTTCAAGTTGCAAACTAGAAGGCAAGTTTCTACAGGTATTGAGATTGCCTTGATGGAAAAGAATGGCTTTTTCATTGATTTAATCAAAATCCCTAATCAGCGAAATTTGGAAGGAAAACCAAAAAACCCTCCAGCACATTTAGAGGTTCTCGGCATCCGCAATATGGTGTTTTACGTGAATGACTTAAAAGCAGCGAATGCTCAGTTAAAAGCCAAAGGTGTACCACTGATTTGGGAGAGCCGTTATATTCCCGAAATTGGCACATCGATTACAAATTTTCGGGACAACAATGGCAATCTCATCGCTATTTGGGAACGTCAAAAATAGATTTTCCCCACATCTAATTACCAAACTTTCACCAGTTAAAAGTATGAACGCACACACCAATTTATTCACAAATTATCAACTAGGTTCGCTCCAACTTCCCAACCGCATCGTTCTGAGGGAAGAATTATGAGTAGCAAACCTATAACTGTATTAGTTTCAGTCCGTACTAAGCCTGGTATGGAAGAAGCCTACAAAAAAGAACTGATGAATGTTCTCAAACACGTCTTTGCTGAACCAAACCTGCTTAATTTCAAAGTCAACCAGAATCCTCACGACCCGACTAGGTTTATGTTCTACGAGACTTGGGCTGACAAAAACGATTTCGAGACAGCACAACTCAACAGACCTTATCGCAAACCTTATTTAAAACGAACAAAAAATTTATTGGCTGAACCGATCCAATGGACAATTTGGGAAACAATTCTTAGCCTCAAAACAAATTAAGCATAGGTAATTACAAACGGTCATATCTCGTGCGTTACCCTCGGCAAGTGTGATCCACTTTTGACAAAAAATTATTATGAAAGCTAATTACAGTTTTTATTCATCTTCTGGGAAAGGAAGCATATCCGTTGGATATTGCTCAGAAAGTTTGTTAAGTAAATCTATATCAGGCGTAGTGTATGTTTCTATCCCGCCCATTGGGGTAGTAGGATTGTGAACGAATCTAAGAGTAGACACCCTATCAATTGGTATGTCAGGGTTTTCTATAAAGTCGCCTGCTTCATTGTGATAATTTCGCCAATGCGAAATTTCGCCAATTAACAAATTTTTATTTTCGCCTTACTGCCATTTACGTTGTTAAATCCCATTACATTCTGACCTTCTGCTATTGAAATAATTTTGAGTAGAACTAATCAAGCGCAGGTGAGGATAAGGGATGGGATTTACAGCCAAGATTCAACAGACAATGTTCTCACTTGTTGAATTCTCTGAAAGTCGCTATCGGCTGACACAACGATAAGACCGTGTTGTAAGGCTACAGCTGCAATCCAAAGGTCATTTTCATCGAAGCCTAGATCAGTTATTTTCGTTTTTCTCCGCTTACTTTTCTCCTTCGGTGCAAACTGATTGAATAAAGCGGCTTTCAGTTGCCCGTAGATAGTAGCAGTAGATCCATCAATATTATGGCTGTATATACCCGTTAGAAAACGGTGAATTAGAGCTAAGTTATTTTCCTTGCGTTGAGAACGTTCTGCCATGTCTATCAGTTCGCCTTGAACGATGGCGCAGGTTGTAATTACAGAATTTTCCACTTCTGCAAGGCGATGAAGCACATTGACATTACCAAGTATTGCTTGGCTACAGTGATTTGTATCTAACAAGTACATTATTCAAAGGGGTTGTCGTAATCAAATTTGGCTTTGCCGCGAGTGGCATAAACTAGCTCAAGACACTCTTGTAAATCATCACCTGACCATTTACCAATTGTTTTTAAATGTTCGAGCAGTGAGCGACCTGTGGAATTTACTGGAGTGTGGTCGGCAGAATCTGCCACAGATGAAACAGGCTGTGTTTGGGTTTCCTTCGTTTTCAAAAAGCGTAAAAAGTCTAGCGTTTCAGTCAGAATGGTATCGGAGGTGGATTCAATTTCGATAAGAAGCAATTCTTTGATAGTCATAGTGGGTATCTCCTAAAGATGCATGGGAAATCCAGGAATAGCTGCATCAGTCTTTTTCATTATCGCAGTAGTTTCTTTCAGCTTTAGTACAATGCGTTCCAGGCATTCAGCAAGGGGTCAGTCAAATGCGCGAATTTCGCCTTGGCGTAAATTCGTCAAGTAGTAAATCTATATTTTCACCTTGCTGCCATTTCACCCAGACGGACATTAGAAAATCTACCAATTCGCTTTTATCAATCTCTACGCCACGTCTTTTAAGTTTGAGTAATTCTTCCTCTACATCTAAATCTGTTAAGCGTTTCACATAGTAAGTGCGCCCAATCCAAGCATCATCAGACCGCTTTCCAGTTGCAGGTCTGCCACGTTTACGGGGTTCTTCTTGAATTGGCGCTGTCTTTTGTGGTGTTGGAGTCTGTGTCACGTTACTCTCTGTGATTGCTTCTGTTGGTTGTTCTGGCTCAATTTGTGGTTCTTCTTTGGTTTCAAATAATTTCTTAAAGGGGCTAGGCTTGCTCATGACAGTATCTCCTTACCCACCTCTTGATACTCGCGCCATGCTATTTTGCTGCTGCGGTCTTTTACTTGATAAACTGGCAGCCCCTCCAGTGCCGCTTTTTCATAAACAGCAAATCGTTTAATCCCATGTTGAAATAGTGGTATTCCCTCTGCCTCTAATGCTTCCCGTGCTTGCTGTCCTGTTAAACGAGGGGCTGGGGGAATAATTGTGAGCAACACACGATAGCGTGAGCTGCCCAATGATTTGAGCGTGTCTACAGTCTGCAACAGGGCATCCATCGCTAAAGCATCAGGGGTAGTAGGCAAAATTAATAAATTACACCCATCAGCGAGTGCTTCTAAATCTTCGTGGCTTGGCCTAGCTGCTGTGTCAATAACCACATGGTCAAAATTACGGCTATGCATAGGAGCTTGTAGTAAATCTACAACCTTAAAAGGTAATGCTCCTCGTTTTGACCATCCTGTAGCACTGTGGTTTGGATCGCCATCAACCAACAAGGTGCTGCCATGCTGAGATAGAAAGCAAGCAATATGGATGGCGCTTGTCGTTTTTGCTACGCCACCCTTGAAACTAGCTAGGGTGATTATCACTCCATGTACTCCAATAAATGCTGCTAGTTTACCCTCAAAATAACGAAAATTTGTATTTTTTAATTTATAAAATGTTACCTGGACAGCAATACAGAATTTCGCCAATTCAAAAATATAAAAACTTAAAAGTAGTAATCACTAGCTTCTCCAAGCTACACCTGAACAAAAGACAGTTTGACTGTATCCCTAATTATTAGATTGGTTAGCTCTCTTTGGTTTACTGGTTAGTACAGTTTGGATGAGTCGCTTAAATTGACAATAATACAAATTGCTAGTAATACAACAATACGTATTTCTGAGAATCTATATTTTCGCCAATTCAAAATTAAATCAGCATACCATAACATCATCATTCCACGACTGCATAGGCGATCGCCACCTCATCACATGACTGGTTAACCATCTATTAACCATTTACTGGATGCGTAGGTTTACCTTCTATGTCATTCTAGAAAACGAGAGTTAATTCGGTGACAGTGTTTGTTTTTAGTATTCGCAGACTTATCAGAGAAATTTAAATCTCTACACATTTATGATTTTGGAGAACATTGAGAGTAAAAATACTGCTCTTAGTCACCTTGGCTCAAGAAAATTAGAGATAATGACAACAACCAGAATCAATTAGGATAAGTTCTTGAAATTGAAGACCGAGCCGTGACGTTGCACAGCAGTATTAATTTAATTAATCCGCACACAGGGCAGCGTTTTCCATCTGCCCCAGATAGTTCGGTTGTTCTGTCTAGTTTTCAAGCAGGATGGCATCACAATTTCACCCTAGAGGTACAACGGCTCAAGCCGATGGAACTTCCAGAACATTATGTTGAAGGGCATCGACTGATCATCAATTTAGGTGACTCTGTGCGTTTTGGTTGGCGTAGCGGCGGAAGAACCCATGAAGCCATTTTGCCGCCTGGGGGGTTTTGCCTTCAATCGGATGGCGAAACCAACGCTCCTTTCTGGCAGGATGAACTGACAGTAGCAGCGATGGCACTCTCACCAGATTTGATCACCGCCATTCTCGAAGACCGCACACCTACTGCCATTGATACCTTTGCCGAACGTCGCTGCATCACAGATGAGTTGGCATACACCTATACTAGAGCCTTATCAAAAGAGTTGGCCCAGCCGGGGGAACCCTTGTATGCACAAACTCTATCTCTGTCTTTCACATTGCACCTGTTGAGCAAACATCACCGCAATGCCAAAAAACCTTTGAATCCAAAAGGGAAACTATCATCGAAGCAACTAAAAGACGTAATTGAAACCGCACAAACACAACTTGGTACAGAATTGAGCCTCAGCCAACTTGCTTGTGCCGCCCAAGTTTCCGACTATTATTTTTCCCGCCAGTTTAAGAACACCACAGGTTTAGCACCGCATCAGTTTGTCCTGCGTTTACGACTAGAGCGAGCGAAAAAATTACTGCTCACAAGCCAACTGTCCCTTTCGGAAGTAGCATTAGCTGTGGGTTTTTTTGACCAGTCTCATTTTAATAATGTATTTAAACGTGCTTTTGGTGTCACTCCACGCGCTTTTGCTAAAACAGTTTAAAAATTGAGCAAGAATTTCCAATTTTTCCAGTAGTGAGTTCTGCGAGTATTTAACTATCGGCAAGGGAACACAACCACAACAGCCGCAAATCCAGTTATACCCCAACTTAAGGAGCAAAAATCATGCTGTCTGTGAAAAAAATTGCTGTAAAAACACTCTTCCTCGCTTCTTTTGGTTTACTAGCTCTACCATTAACCGCTACTGCTGACTTACAAACTGTTGAAGCCAAATCTATGCCTACCCAAAGCCAAACTGTTGCAGCGAATAATATCTCAGTTCGTAAAGTTCAATTTCTCAGCCAGGGTACGAAGGTAGTAGGTAATCTCTATCTACCAGCGAACATCAAAGCACCACAGGCATCTGTGGTTGTGGTAGGGCCGCAGTCGAGCGTTAAAGAGCAAGTAAGTCAAGTTTACGCCCGTCAATTAGCAGCACAAGGATTTGTGGCTTTGACCTTTGATCATCGCACCTTTGGTGAAAGTGGTGGCGCACCTCGCCAGTTTGAAAATCCACAAATGAAAGTTGAGGATATTCACAGTGCAGTAACTTTTTTACGGGCATTACCAGAAGTTAAGCCTGATGCAGTTGCTTTAATGGGCATTTGTTCAGGTGGTGGATACTCTGCAAAAGCGGCGGCAATGGACTCTTCAATTAACGCCCTTGTTACCGTAGCTGGCTTCTATCATGACCCACAGGTAATGCGTCAATGGTTGGGTGAGAACTACGAAGCTCGTCTCAATATGGGAAGACTTGCTCGTATTAAGTATGAAAAAACTGGTCAAGTTGATTACATGACCAACGTAGACCAAAACAATCTTAATGTGGCTATGCCTGGTCAAGAAGCCTATGATTATTATGGAACCCAACGTGGTTTGCGTTCTGGCTGGGTCAATCGTTCAGCAGTAATGTTCTTTGAGCCTTTCTTACAATTCAATGCTATTGATGCTGGTCGTGATATCAAGGCTCCTACTTTGGTGATTCATTCAGATACCGCTTTAGTTCCTGATGGTGCGCGTCGCTTCTTCCAGAGCATACCAACCAATCAGAAAAATTTACACTGGATGAGTACAGAAAATCACATTGCCTTTTACGACCAACAAGAAGTTGTGGAGGAAGCGGCTGTTAAGGCAACAGCATGGCTTAAACAAACACTCACTCTTAATTCAGTAGTTAGCCGTTAAATGTCTAACAGCAATTGCACCTATCACTACCACAAAAAAATCACCCCAACTAGTGCATCTAGTTGGGGTCTTAAATGTCCTTCATTTTCTTGAAAGGACATAAGAGATTAATTGTGTTTCAGTATAAGGTTTTCCGTATATATGTCCATATTACAATGAGCAGATATTAATCGCCTGAATGATCATTAACTCTTCAAAATTGCTTTACGACAACTGATCAATCAATAAGCCGTCTACTTACTTCCTCAACCAGTGCTTGCTTCCATTGACAGCTTTTTCAAATCCTCAATCCGACAGCACCCCCGCTTCCATAGCTGTCTTTGGTTTTTATCTACAGGATGGTAATAAGCCCAAATACTTCCATCTGCTGCTGAATATAAGGAAATAATAAAAACCGTTTGTATACCAAAGTTACAGGTACTTACCTCAATTTTTTCTTTAACAGTAAAGGTCTGTCCTGAACTATTAGTTGCTGTTGATAATTTTTTATATGCTGGTTTATTCCTTAATTGCGGTTGCTCTGTTTCTATCTCTGATTGCTCATGTTCAGCAGAGGTATTTTCAATCAAAGCAGTTGATGATGATGAATTAACTGGTGCGGCTTCTCTTGTTTGAGGTAAAGCTAACTGTTCATTCTCTGCTTCTATTGTTTGAGGCACAGCGTCATAACTCAGGGCAGAGCTACTGTTTAATAAAGATAATTCAGTGCTTTTACTCTGGTTATTATTTACTTCTAATTCCGGCTCAACTGGCTGATTTTCTGTTGGTACGCTAGTTGATGCTGATTCAGATTGTGCAGGATTATTATCGTCTGTGGCAGTAGATTTTTGCTTGACTACACGCAAAATAGCTGGCGGGAGATGCGCGGCATCTTGTTGAGATGATGAACTATTCGTCTTGGAAGATTTACGTTTAGGCATAATAAATTCTTGGGAACAATGCACCCTGTAACGTTGATTAAATCAGCAATTGACCAGTAAATAATTAAAGTTTTGCGGTCGGTTTAACTCTCAGTTAGCGAGCGTAGTATCTTCGGCTGTAGGGACTTCCAGAAAATAAACTATTCCACTAACAGTAATGATAATCATTTTAAAGGGGATGAAGGGGCTGCCGTCGGCAGCCCCTTCATCCCCTTTTGTAGTAATTTGAGTAATGACGCTTGTTTTTGAGTGTGGTAACTGGTGGCTATAGTATTAACTGATTCTCTCAAAAAGTTGTTAATTGAAACTGCATCTCAATTAAAGGGTGTAGCAAAGCGCAAATTTATGGCACAGACAGTTCAGGGCTTAGGTTTAGGGGGGCAAAGGCTTGCACAATCAGAATTAGGATGGAATCGAGATACAATTCGCAAAGGAACAAGAGAATTAAAAAGTGGTATTACTTGTGTTGATAACATGAGTGGCAAAGGGCGTTATAAAGCAGAAGAACACTTGCCAAATCTTTTAGAAGACATAAAAAATTTAGTTGACTTCCATAGTCAAACTGATCCAAGTTTTAAAAGTCAAAGACTATATACTAGACTCAGTGCAGCCGAAGTCAGAAAGCAATTAATCGAAAAGTATGGTTACAGTGACGAAAAGTTACATACATCAGAAACAATTCGCGTCAAATTAAATAATTTAGGTTATAAGCTCAGAAGGGTAAAGAAAGTTCAACCTCAAAAAAAATCCCACAAACTGACGCAATCTTTGAGCAATTAGACATAGTAAATAAAGATGCAGATGAAGATAAGAATGTTTTACGTCTAAGTATGGACGGAAAAGCCCGCGTTAAGATTGGCTCATTTGATCGAGGGGGTAAAAGCCGGGATGGAGCGAAAGCTGATGACCATGATTATAATCCAAAAACAACTGTAACTCCTTATGGTATCTTTCTTCCAGAGCTTGATGAGCTATTTTTGTACTTTACAGAATCGAAAGTTACAAGCGATTTTATTGTTGATATTTTAGAAGATTTTTGGTTAGAACAAAAGCATCGTTTTTCCGATATTCAAACCCTACTTCTCAATCAAGATAACGGGCCACAGAATAGCTCACGGCGTACTCAATTTATGAAACGTATAGTAGAGTTTGCCCAAAAACATCAAGTAAATATACGTTTAGCTTACTATCCGCCCTATCATAGTAAATATAATCCAATAGAAAGGACGTGGGCAGTACTAGAAAATCACTGGAATGGTAGCATTTTAGATGAACTAGAAACGGCTCTAAATTTTGCCAGCACTATGACATGGAACGGGAAACATCCAGTCGTTAAGTTAGTACACAAAACTTATGAGAATGGGGTCAAGCTTACAAAAAAAGCTATGGCTCAAATTGAAAAACAGATTGAGCGGCTAACCGATTCTACTCATGAACTTTTCCCAAATTTAGGTAATTGGTTTATTGATATTTGTTGTAGTAAAACAAAAGTTATTTGATTTTAATAACAGCATTTATTTAGCTACAAAACATACTAATCCTACACTGTTTAACTTCAAAATAGATGACAAGTGTATAGATTCTTCATGCATAGATGAGGGGGAGAAAAGGGGTTGCCCTCGGCAACCAATACGGTTCGGATAAGCAGGGGAGGCAGGGGAAGCAGGGGTGGCAGAGGAGGCAAGAGGGTATATGTTCAGCCATTCTTTTCTCCCCCTGCTTCTCTTCTCCCCCTGCTCAAGAACAGCCTGCCTCAACCAAGAAATTCCTTAACCGAACGGTATTGCCTCGGCAACCCCTTTTCTCCCCCTTAAAATGATTATCATTCTTGAGAAAACATATTTCTTGTTTTTCTTGGAATAATTTATTCTTTGGAAGTCCCTTAGACACACCGAAAGTTCACTCAGAGAATTTTTTAATCCTGTTCTGGGGTAAGCAGTCCACAGATAATCTTGAGATAAATCAAGTTGAGCGTTTTGAACTACTTTAGACGCTCTCTTAGCAAGCTTAGTATCCAGCATTACACCGTCAGCAGTTATTAATTGACCTTTATAAATAAGCTCATCCGAGGGTACATACCTCCCCCAGACTCTACCAACTGCACGATATTGTAGAGGCTCTGCTGGCATTATCTGTGGACTATTGACTGATAACTGCTGTGTATCGGTAGTAATGGTCATGCTGACAATCTTGAATATATATATGAAAACACTAATCAACAAAAGCGATCGCTTTTAAAGAAAACTGAGATCGCCAAGGAAATCTGTCTATGAACTTGCACCAGCTTCTGATACAGCAGCACCCACGTCTGGTTTTACCTCCTTCACTTTCTTCTCGAAAATCTGGATTCCCGCGTCAATCACTTCAAAACCGTTTTCTGAACGCTTGCCAAGCTTACCCGATATAGCCCCAGCCCAGTCTGCGAATTCCGAGGCGCTAGTTTCAGCCTTCCGCCAGCTTTTAGCATTAACTTGAGCGGTGAAGACTATGCCGTTCTGATCAGTCAACTCGATTGCAACTTTTTTATTTTCTGCTGGTTTGGCTGTTGGTAGTTCCCCACTAAATTTTATTGTCACTTCGCTTTTGGCTTCCATACCTTACCCCTGGCTCATCATCAATTTCATTTTCTTCGCTCCTGATATTATCGTTGATTAGGTTGACTACGACTCTTCTAGGTGCGCGGTATATATCCGTTCGGACAAAGCGCGAGCGCTTTGCTGACTGACAATACAAAACTGCTCTCAAGTTTTTACAAGAGAGCAGTAACAGCAAAGCGCGATAAATTTATATGGGGCTTGATAGATTCAATGCCCCGTTACTGTATAGGTGGTTCGGTATTGTTAGATAGACAGCTTGCCTAGTGGCAAGTTCCGAAAAAGAAGATTCATGTTTTTACAGAGAATTTATGAATCGCACCACGCATCTGCGGTCAACTTCATATCGAAAAGAGAGTGTAAATATATTTTAATCATTGCATTAATTCACTAGTTGAAATCTGACTAATCACCTAGTATTAACCGGGGTTTATAAGTAAAGCATTGTGTACTTTCTTACTAAAAACCAGTCTGCCCAAGCCTGCCTAAATCTACTTTAGTTTTGTGTAGATTATAACGTGCTAAAAAACCCGATTATGAGCAAAGACTGCCAGACCAGTCTTGATGCCCTCGATTTGGTTGACACTTGTATTGCTGACCTACCCAGACAATTTTCCATTTATTTTGGTTGCGTCTCAATTCGATGCGATTTCGTATCCCACTGACTGAATCATCAGCTAAACCTACTGTGGTATGTACGATTACAGATGTGTTTTGTGTAGGATACGCAACTGAAATGTCCTCAGACTTTCTTCCTTCTTGTTCTTCTAAATTGCTAAATAATTGTACAGCCACAGCTTTTGGGATAGTAACTCTAATACGGTTAGAAGAGATAAATTCTTGCACCTTAATTACCTGGAAACCAGAACGTGGGTTACTTTGGGCAAATACAGCACCATGTAATTGCGTGCAGATAATAGCAGCTGATATTAGTGAAAGCTTAAGCATGGAAGGGGAGCATAGTGATGGGTATAATAATTTTTTTGACGCACAGTACGCCAAAAAGTTTTGACCAGATTTTTTGAGCCAAAACTAAAAAAAGCAAGAATAAACTTCAAATACTACTGAAAAATTACATAATCACGACAAAAGCCGCCTCAGAGTTAACAGCTACAACTGCGGCGGCTATTGTTCAAATATTCTTCGCTCAATCTCCCCCAAAAATCGCATCCAATTCTTGAGACGAAGCCTGACCTTGAACTATTGAAGCAGGTCTGATTGAATCAGCCGCTTCACCCTCAAGCTCAGGCGACTCTAAAGCATTACTCAAGTAGCTTGGGGCATTGACCGCTACAACTGGTGCAGGCAACGCTGGCTGTGACACCACAAACTGCGGTTGTTCCACCGACAGTGCCAAACGCATATAACTGCCGTGTTTATTCAACGAGTCTTGCGCTTCCCAGCAAGCAAAACGGATCTGCTCTGGCGTAAAATTACCGCTCGAATATCGCGCCACTGGCAAGAAAGCAGCCACCAAGATATCAGCCATCTTACGCTGTGCCTCATCCTTGGGTAACGAGTTCAAGTAATCGACAACTTCCGCTAAAACATCACCCTCATACGGTTGAAGCCGCAAACTCAGAGACTTGCGTTTCTTTTTGCTTTGGTTCATTGACTTGTCTCCATCCCCAACAAATAATCAAACATCCCAAAGCAGTCCACCAGACGCGCTGACGTACTATACCTATACGTTTGCTGCTCATCTAAATTAAAAGTTTCTTGCACCTGAGTTATAAAACCGCTACCCCAAACCATCGGTATCATTGGCAATTTGTCGTCTTTGGGGATGTATTGACCAGTTCTCTCGTAAACACTGCTATACGTATCT
>NZ_JACJTR010000047.1 GCF_014698795.1 Nostoc sp. FACHB-892 | reverse complement strand
ATAATTAAAGCAGGAACCTACTACAGCAGTAGAGGTAAAGAATTTTGGTACGTGACGAAAGACCAAGATTATTTAACTCTAGAACTCAAAGATGAATCTTGCCAACGAATTATTCTCACAATTGATGAAAATCAAGCTTGGCTGGAACGCATTCATCAGTCTATAGCAGGTAACTAAATATTAGAGGTGGGGAAAAAATAGAGAAGTATAAACTCTATCAATCACTATGACTTGAATCCATAATCTGAGCTAAAAGCCCATTTTTTCATTCAAGTCACAATCACTGACTTCAACTGAATAGCAGAATTAAAGGCATTTTCAACCAAAAAATGTAACTTAACGATCATATCTTGTATCGAAATATGACACATAATTACAAGTTTCAAGCATTACAGGTATTAAGTATTTTCGGGTTAATGACTACTACTAGTATCATGGCATCGACCTCAGCGTTAGCTCAAAGCTTTGACAAACCAAGTGCCAAAGTCAATGTAGAAAGGAAATCAGGAAATTGTCCAAATAACGTAGGTTTATGGTGGATGCCATTTGGTTTTGAAGGAGGAGCAGATCATATTGTGGTAGCTGACATTAAACCTATTGCTGATAATGCCAAAGTTATCAAATCTCATCAGAAATTAGTCGAGTACGAAGCCCCTTTACTACCTAAGTATGCCTCCTGTGTCGGTCAAGGTAGCTTGTATATGTATAGTTTTCAATTTCGCAATAGTAAAGTTTATTTTCGCGTTAATTTAGAGGGGAGAGATGGATATTTTAAAATCATTAATAAGCAATTAGCAGGTGGTAGACCTTATGTATTTTGGCAAGCAGCCGAGTAGAAATCATCTGCCACTATCAATTATGCTGGTATAAATTAATTGTTCCTGGTAATGAATATAAATACCCCTGATAAAATTATCTCATTTACCAGTTCAATATGGCATTGATTGACAGCACACATCTAAGAGGTAAGAAACATTATTTTCATACCTCTTAATCTATTCACTTTGTTTTATCTTCTGAATGTACAAATTATGAAATTATTTTGGACTCCTTTATCTGTGGTAACAATACTAATTGTTTACCCAGTAGCTTTGTTGGCGAATGATGTACTAACGCCAACATTAACTAACATATCCCACTATCATCAAAATTTTAAATCTTGGTCAAATGCTAAACTGATTCATACTTTAGATTTAAAACAGGTTTATCCTGATACTTCTTGCCCGATTTATACAAAGGTGATGGCAATTAGTCCTCATCGTCCAATTGTAGCCATTTCTAGTTACAGTTACGAGCGAGCTTGTGGCGGTACTGGCGACAGTAAGAATAGTAGTATAACTTTGTGGAATTTACAAACTGGCCAGCTAGTCACTACTTTATTTAAAGGGCTGGCTGGAGAAGCTTTTTCCTTTAAAGAGAACTTTGAACCATAAGCAGGTTCTTCATCTATGTCAGGTGATTTTGCCCACGCGATCGCCTGGAGTTATGATGATAAAACAATTGCCGCAGCTTTAGCAAATAAAACTATTAAACTGTGGGATGGGAACAATGGTAAGGAAATTCTCACCCTCAAGGGACATAAATATGCAGTCCGTACCCTCGCCTTTAGTCCTGATGGTAAAATCTTAGCTAGTGGTAGTTCAGATTACACAATCAAGTTATGGAATCTGCCAACAGGACAATTGAGAACTACGCTTTCAGGGCATAAGAGTATAGTGACATCGGTGCAAATTAGTCCGGATAACCAAACTCTAGCTAGCCAAACTGAAACCAAAAATATTAAGCTATGGAATTTGAAAACTGGAAAACTAATTACCACTCTTAACCCTGGTAATTATCCTGATAATCCATTACCAATTACTTATAGTCCAGATGGCAAAACTTTAGCGACAGTTGCTGATAACAGCGTAGTAAAAATTTGGAATAGTCACACAGGTAAATTAATTCGGCAATTAACTGGACATCAAGGTAAAGTGCGTTCTTTAGCTTTTAGTCCCAATGCTCAAGTATTAGCTAGTAGCAGCGATGATAATACAATTAAAATTTGGGATGTCGCGACAGGTAAAGCATATCGTACTTTAGCAAATGTGGGTGTAGCTAAATTTAACCAATCAGCGATCGCAGATGGTGTATTAAAGTTTAGTCCAGATGGCAAAACTTTAGCAACTAGCGCCTTATTAGCCTCAGATGATAATACATATCCTATTGCCAGTGTCAAGCTGTGGGATTTACAAACTGGCAAAGCAATTCAAAGTTTTCCAATTATTTCTCCTTTTAGTTTTAGTTCTGATGGCAACGCATTCATTGGTGTAGGTTCTGGCGGTATCAAAGTTTGGCAATGACTGTTTTGTTTTACCAGATTGGATGATTCACTCAGGTTCTCTAATTAGCTACATTCTGAATTTTTAGACTAAAATAAGGTTAGCAATATCAAGTTTTAACCTAGTATTACATAGAAAGTTTAAATGATTAAAAGTCACTCGATTTTGGATTTGCGATAGCGTAGCGTAAAGCCTTTGGCATAGCTTCGCTTAGAGCGACTGTGCGTAGCGTCTTTTGGATTAACTGCTCCTTATAAAGAAGAGGCTTAAATATTGAAAATTTTATTTTTCATTTCCGTAAACAGAGAGGCTTGAAACCTTTTTTAGATTCTAGATTTAGATTAAAATCTAAATCTAGAATCTAAAATTGTCTCGGTCAATTTATTTCTTTGCGAAAAATAACAGTCATTGCTCTGCTGCTGACTTTATTAATAGATAGTAGTCCATTAAAAAACTATTTCATTACCATAAACAGTGATAAATTATGGTAATGAAAAATCTAGATTTTAGCCTTGCTACGCTGACGATGAAATAAACAATATAAACTAAATATACCCAGTAATTCCGCAGGTAAAGTTGGTTCTGGTACTGATTTGGGTTGGGGAGTAAAATCAACCAATTTATCTGATACTCTATTTCTTAGCAAAGGTGCATCCACATTTTTTAGATATTTATTAAAGAATGCCAGAGTATAGCCATTAATGATTTCGTTATTAATATTTGGGTCAATTATGCCAATTTCATTAAACAAATAATCAGGAAACCCATATTGTGAAATTAGTAAAGATTTGTCAGAAAAATTTTGGTGATCAGCGTCTTTAATAACTAGATGATATTTGTCACCGTTGAGATTTTTATAAAATGTTTCCATTGTTGGATCTGAGTCATAAGAATTGCCACCATTCATCAACATAAACGGTTGATTTAAACCAGTATTAACTACATCAGTCCACAATGTACCATCCATATTGATGCCAGCTTTAAAGCGGTTATCAAGACGCATTGCTTCTGCCGCCGTAGCACCACCTTTTGAGTGTCCAAAAATGCCAACTTGCTCCAAATCTAACTTACCTGTGAGGAGATTATTGGGATCGTTGACATTAAGTTTATTTAATTCATTAAGTACAAACTGAGCATCAGCTGCCCGTACTTGAGTTGCTTGAACAGAAAGCTGCTGTTGGATATCAAAATTAACATCTGGATTACCAATCGCCGATAAAGGAGAGTTGTTTATGGTTGCGAATCTGCCATCTGGAAATACAGTAGCTAGCGCATCATAACTATGGGAAACAGTGGTAACAACATAACCATGACTAACTAGCTGCTCCGCGAAAGAGGTGTAAAACGCAGGTAGCTCACGTAAACCATGTGAAAACAACAAAACAGGATATTTAGATTGAGTAAGAGCCACACTGGCTTCGGGAATAGCGTTAATCTTGACTGATTTGAGTAATTCCCCTACACCAGGAATAGGAATGATTTCTTCTTCTAGCTTTTGCACAACATTATCTTCGATGTAAGGCGCAGATACTCCACTTGCAACGGTTTTGGTGGGATAAAAAACCTGCACCATCAATTCTCGATAGTCGTTTTTATCAGGTGTAAAAATTTCTTTACGGTTGTAATCAGTGAAGTGATAAGCAGTTCTACCCACGTTGTAAGTACCAGTCAAAGGCCTACCCAACACTACTGCGTGTGCTTTGTCTGCTATACTTAAAACTACAGTTGTAGCAAAGGCAACTGATATAGCAGTTTGACCAAATTTTTTCATGTGATTTGTTGACAGGATAGGAAATTAGTTAGGGTTCAACTAGTAATCTTGATGGCAGGCGATCGCTTCAATTAATACGACGATAAGTTGACAAAATATACAATCCCACGCTATTCAGTATTTAGGCGTGCTATTACACAAAATCTTAAGATTCTCTATATTAGATGTCGTTTATTGGTTTATATAGTCTATATTCGACTATATGCAATGTCTTTCCGCCCAAATTGGTTTTGTCATACTCTCCTGCAATTACCCCTCCCAAAGATTCAGGAATTTTTTGACTAGGGATATTGCGCTTGTCTACTGGATAGCGCAAGTATTCATAATCTAAGTTGTTCTCTGCCCATGCTTTGAGAGCAGATATTGCTTCTCTGCCATAATGATTACCATGAGCAGATTTCTTTGTCCAAATTCCAAGTTCTGGCGTATTTGTATTGAGATCATGTAAACCAATACAACCAATAAATTCTTTAGTTTCTTTTAGCAAAATCACTAATTCTAAATTAGTGCCATCTTTTAGTTCTTGGATTGATTGCTGAATAAAAACATCAGTTTTGGCAATATCTGGATCGGGAACGACATGGGTATAATCAGTTATTTCTTCTGTAAATTCTTGAAATACACTTTCTCTATATCTATGTGAAATTGGTACTAATAGTAAACGTTGGCTGTCAATTTGAATATTAGCAATATTATTCATGAGTTTTGCCTGATGTTAATGTGATATCACGATGGGTTACATATTTAAACAATAAGACAGTATCATATTTAATTGATTACCGCAGTCGATTCACCTGATTGGATGAATAATACTTTGTTAGGCAAAGCCAAGCATTATATATTGAATGATGAGCCAAATATTTAAGTTTGGCAGAACCGCTTGAACTCCCTTAATAAAGTCATTGGTGACGGTTGCAATATCAACCGTGATATCAAACAGCAAGTTTTAGACCAGTTTGAAAAATTGACTGTTGAGCAGTTCTATGCACCCAAACTACCAAAAATAGGTGGTTATTTATACAAAGGTATTGCCACTAAATGTGAGCGCTCGCTTCACTCAATCAATGAAGATGCAGAGATGATGGGGAGCAGAGGAGAAACCCCATAGATAAATTATATTTTTGTTTTTCTTTCTAGTTCAACCATATTTGTCCTGATATTATGTAAATCAATATACCGATAAATTCAGCTATCAAATAACTGTGCAGTTACAACAAATCATCAAAAATTTCAGTCAAGAACGTGATTTTGTTGCCACAATTCTTGATACGATTGCTGCTTTAATTATAATCCTTGATAAACAAGGGCGAATTGTCTGTTTTAATAGTGCTTGTGAGGCAATAACTCAATATTCATTTGCCGAAGTAGAAAATAAATTGTTCTGGGATATATTTTCACTTCCAAAAGAAATAGAGTTAGCTAAATTAGAATTTAATCAGATAAATACTGAACAACTTCCCAAAACATCCGAAAGATATTTATTAACTAAAGATGGAAAACAGCGATTAATTGCTTGGACAGTAAATACTCTTGTAGATGAGAGCGGAAAACTTAGTTATGTTATTGCTACTGGTCAAGATATAACAGAAAGTAGAAAAGCAGAAATCTCTCTCCAACATAGTGAAGAAAGATTTCGGATGATGGTTGAAGGTAGTGAACAAGTATTTTTTTATGTTCATGATAACAATCATATATTTGAATATATTTCTCCCTCAGTTCAGACAGTATTAGGATATACACCAGAAGAATTAGTCGGGAAAGAATGTGAATATTTTTTGATAGATGATGCTGCTAAAGCAGAAGCTATTGAATTAACTGATAAAGCTTTACTAACAGGGGAACGCAATAAACCATTTGTAGTAATTTCACGCCACAAAGATGGGAATTCCTTATTCACTGAAGTTGTAGAAACACCTGTGATAATTGATGGTAATGTTGTGGGGATGCAAGGATTCGTCCGTGACATTACCAAACGTAAAATTGCTGAAATCGAGTTATGTCAGCAAAGAGATTTTAATACTACAATCGTGCAAACTTCCCCGGCTTTTTTTGTAGCTATCAATCCAGATGGTACAGTGAGGATGATGAACCAAGCAATGCTGAATGCCCTGGATTATACTCTTGAGGAAGTTGTTGGTACTAATTATCTTGCTAATTTTGTCCCGACAGAGCAACAAGAAATGCTGGCGCAAGTTTTCCAGTCAGCAAATGTACAAGAATTATTACCCAACCAAGAAAACTATGTATTAACTAAAAGTGGTAATAAATTACTTATAGATTGGCACGGCAGAGCAGTTTTTAAAGAAAATGGGGAGCTTAACTTCTTCTTTGGGTTTGGAATTGATATTACTGAACGCAGACAAGGGGAAATTCAATTACGTGCAGCCACCCAACGAGAGCGATTAATTGCAGAAATTGCGCTGAGAGTTTTACAAAGTTTAAATTTAGAGGAGATTATCAACACTACAGTAACAGAAGTTCGTCAATTTCTTCAAGCCGACAGAGTATTTATTAGCAACTTTAATGATATTGTACAAAGTAAGATTTTCGCTGAATCTGTAGCTATAAATTGCCAAGCAATTTCAGAGGTATTTTTAAAAGATAATGATTATATTCAAGAAATAAAAAGTTTATTCTCTCAAGGAAATATACAAATAATTGAGGATGTTAACCAAATCCAACTTTCTCCCAAGCGTGCTTACTATTTCGCTAAATATCAAGTAAAAGCTTGTTTAGCAGTACCAATCATGGTGGGGGAAAAGTTTTTTGGTACATTGGTTGTTCATCAATGTTCGAGAGTGCGTCATTGGCAGCAGGTAGAAATTGACTTACTGCAACAATTAGCAACACAAGTAGCAATTGCTATTCAAAAAGCTCAACTCTTTCAACAAATCCAATCGCTCAATCTCGGTTTAGAACACAAAGTGCATGAAAGAACTGCTCAATTGCAGCAAAGAATGGTAGAAATACAAGATTTATATAAACGCCAAGATGAGTTTTTACACGCTGTCTCTCATGATTTACGCACACCCATTGCAGGGACTTTGATGTTATTAAAACACTGGCAACAATCACCTGTAGAAAATATCTCTTTATCTCGGAATATTTTAGATAGAATGATTGAGAGTGGTGAACGCCAACTGCATCTAATTAACTCATTGTTGGAAACACATATTAGTGAGATTCAAGGAATTTCATTACATTGTGAACCTGTAAAAATCAGTGAATTAGTGAAATCTATTACTGAAGATTTAGAATCATTATTTGTAAAAAATCGTGCAACTATTCATAATTTGTTTTTGGATGATTTGCCTCTTGTGAATGCAGATTCTTTGCAATTAAGGCGTGTATTTGAAAACTTAATCAGTAATGCACTAAATCATAACCTTCCAGGGTTACAAATTACTTTGCAAGCAAGCTTAGAAGGAGAAATGATCCGTTGTCTAGTGCAGGATAATGGTGTGGGTATGAACGAGGAACAATGCTCAGAAATATTTGAACGCTATTCTAGAGGCGATCGCCTCCGGGGGGGCGTAGCCCATCGCTCTCGTTCTACTGGTATTGGGTTAGGATTATACCTCTGTCGCCAAATTATCACAGCACATGGTGGAGAAATTGGAGTTCATAGTAGTCCGGGAAAAGGTGCAACTTTCTGGTTTACCTTACCTATCGCTTAAACGTGGATATGCACGTAACCCATAGCTCAAAAATGTAATCTTGCCTGTTTTATCCCGCAGGAAAGCAGCATTTCCTATCTGTGTGTTCCCTAAAAATACCCCAAATGTGTCTGGGCGGAGCGATCGCAATTCGAGATCCGGTTGTCCGGCAAATTTAGTCTTAAGCTTGCCTTGTTCTAGAACAATTGCCAGAGTACCTAGCTTCCCTGTAATTCCAGAAACAGCATAGTTTCCGGTATAGGCTTTGAGTGCGTTATCCTCTAACTTAATTGGAGGTGCAGGATTCGGTTTTGGCAGTTTCAGCAAAGATTGTGTAGCTGCTTCCAGAATTGGGGTAGAGTTAAAACCTACTTTATTAGCCAAAATTACAATACCAAATTTCTGGGATGGGATGGTCTGTAGTGCAGCACTATAACCATTAATTGAGCCGTCATGCCCAATATTTGTAATGTTGTCATTTTTCGGCTCGACAATTAACCCTAAGCCATAGCCCACATTCAATGAGGCAATGTTTAACACAGGCGTTTTCATTGCTTGCATAGAACTTGCACTCAATACGGTTTTGCCATTGAGTTTGCCATCTTGTAGGAGAAATAATACCAAGCGGCTAAGGTCTTTTACCGATGAAAAGACAAACCCTGCGGGGTATTCAGCGACGTTATCAGGATTAGGGCGCACAGTTTCCAGTCCTGCTTTGCCTGGTTGATAACCCACTGCTAGGGGATAGGTCAAAGCAACATTAGGTAATAAAGTTGTACGCGCCATTCCCAAAGCTGGAAAGACATTTTTGTCCATGTAATCAGCATAATTCATCCCGCTTACCCGTTCGATTAAGCGTCCGGCAACTGAGAAAGCCGGATTGGAGTAACTTAATACTGTTCCCGGTGGTGCAAACGCGCTTTTTGGTGTCAGGCTGGTAACGTAATCTTTGAGCGCAGCCGCATCGATACGTCCGTAAGGCTCACCCCCATCAGCAAGTCCTGAGCTATGGGAAATAATTTGTCGGACTGTAATTTTGGGATTTACTTTAAACTCTGGCACATAGTGAACAACTGGTTCATCAAGCTTGACTTTGCCAGCTTCTACTAATTGCATGATACCAATTACTGTTAATGGTTTGGTGGTTGAGCCAATTCGGAATAGGGTTGCAGGTATAACTGGGTCTTTAGTTTCAGTGTTGCGAACACCGAAACCTCTTTGAAAAGTCACCTTGCCATTTTGCACGATCGCTACAGCTAATCCAGGGACATCTTGCGCTTTCATCTGCGCTTCAATGGCTTTAATCAGGGGTTGAAATTTTGCATCAGTGCTTGGTTGAGAAATCCCAGGTGCGGCGATCGCCATTGTATGAATATTGAATAATCCCAAAATGGGAGTGCAGGCAAGCAATACGCCGAGCGAACGACGAATAGTGGACATTAAATCTTCCTCCATAGCGAATGGTAAATCAAAATAATTCGTAATTCGTAATGACGCTCCTGCGGACGCTCGTACCTCTCTACGAGACGCTCCGCGTAGCTTGGCTTGCTTCCCCGTAGGGGTACGCTACCGCTTCGCTATCGCTCTAAGCGCAGCTATGCCGCAGGCTCTACGTAATTCGTAATTCTTTTAATTACGAATTAGTAGTTATTTGGTCAATTGCTGATTTCATAATCGCTCTTTGAGTTGATTTTGCACTTCGCCTGATTGTGCCAACTTGCACCTCTGGCTGATTCACCCGATCAGATGAATCGATCTACTGAGACTCATCTGGGGAAGTTGCGATTTAATCACCGCTTTACTATGCAGTCAATGGTGAATTTAACAGGAGGCAGTGATGAATACACAATCGCAAGACTACAAAAAACCTGAACTTCTTGGTGATGAGGTTCCTGTTCCTCAATCCAACTTGCAAAAATTGACCCAGCAACTAAGACGATTCGGGCAATGGATTTGGAATGTACTCACCACCGAACCTGAGTTGAAAATTTGGCAACGCAAAGATCGTGCAGGGAATGTTTGGTATGAAGTTTACAATCCCAAAACAGGCCGCACCGCTTGTCTAGCTTCTGAAGAAGAAGTGCGGATGTGGATCGAGGAGTCTTTTTACCGCCGGAATATTTAGAGCGACGATGCTCCGCCCCGCCGGAGGAGATCGCCTGGGAAATGGTTTGGACTGGTATCAATAACAACGATTTTGGTGAACCAATCCCAACTGATCACAATACTTAAGAGATGTGTATTTATGAACCGTATTCCACTATCTACTCAATTCACTCGTAGATTGTTCAGTAAAGGTTTGACCATAACCGCGATCGCCATTTCTCTTCTAGCCAGTTATTCCCCAATGGCGCAAGCTAGATTTTGTCGAACGATTGCCAAGGACTGGGATGGCTATGTCGATGTGAGATCATCACCCAAAGTTCGCTTTAACAACATTAATACCATGCTTCCTAACGGCACAGTATTAGATGTTATCGGACAGCAAGGCAATTGGCTGGAAATTTATACACCGGATAACAAATTGGGCCCAAACTATGAAACCGGATGGGTAGCAGCAGAGCAAACCCGGCGGATCTGTTCTAGGGATGGCAGACCCCACCGATATAACCAAAATTACGACGATTACCGGGATTACGAGCCTCGGCGAAATTAGCTAGTAAGCGAGCGCTCATGTATCACTACCTTTGCGAAGTTCTACAACAGAGCGTGGATTTCATCTAAAAACTTTTCTCAGTATAAATAAGTGATTATTATTACAATTTTACTCTGAGGGACAAAAAAGGGGAGTAAGTAGGGATTAAATGGGGTAAAATTCCCACTCATTCCCCTTAAAAGTGGATAATTATCTCTACAAATAAAAATTATTATTTTTTCCAGCAAAAGAATTGTCCATATTTTTGGTAAGAACTGGGTGAGAACTGGGGGAAAGTAGGGGAAGAATGGGAGGAAGCGAACACCTGCCTCTAATTCCAGCCCTCGCGCTCAAACCCCCACTGTACAAGACTTCCCGTGTTTGCTATACTTTTCGTATACCGTAGTCGCATTTTGGGTAGCGAGCAATGGCGGCGTATTACATTTCTTCATATAAATCCTAGTTTTTCGCGCCGCCAAGCTCGCCAAAGTGGGTCTCACCCCCTTTGGAAACCCCCAAAACTCGATAATAAAACAGTTGATTTTATTACCGAACCGGCTCGCAATGAATGCCTCTGGCTTCTAGCAGTGGGGCTGCTTATCAATATTAAGCGTGATGATTATTAATTTCTGATAAGTTTATCAATTTATCGTAGATTCAAAGAATTCTTTAAAAAACCTCATTTATATAGATGAATAGTAAGACCACTACAGCCAAAAAAGTTTTTCAAGCTGGACGCAAGTCAAAACCCAAACCAAAACGCACTTCACTTGTCAGCCTCAGACTAACCGAATCAGAAAAAGAAGATTGGGAAGCCAAAGCCGAAGCTGCTGGTATGGGGAAGAATCTCTCCAAATTTATCCGCTACTGTGTTGAGCGAGATCGTATCTATATCACTCCCCCAGTACCCGCCATCAACGAAGCGACATACGTAGAACTGGGTCGAATTGGCAATAACATCAACCAAATTGCCTACGCCATCAACCGCGCCGTTAAGTTAGAAGAGGCGATCGCAGTTGACCCTCGCCCTGAAATTGAAGCCCTCAAACCATTACTGCTAGAAATAAAGCAGATATTACTGGGAATGCCGGAAAACCCTGAACTACCCGACTCAGAACAATCTGCACCTGTGGCTAACCAACCCGAACAACCGGAACAACCCGACCAAGTAGTTGCTTTCCCCCTGGAGAAGAAGTGATTGGCAACATCACCAAGGGAAATGGCTTTTACGGTTGTGTAGCCTACGTCCTCGGCAAAACTTCGGCGCGGCTGATCAATACTAATATGGCAGGAGAAACACCCGCCCAACTTGCTTGGGAGTTTCGCTCCTTTGCCAATAAAAACCCCAGAGTCCAAAAACCCGTACTGCACCTATCGTTTAGTCCGGCCCCTGGTGATAGAAGCCTGGACGAGTGGGAATTATGCCAAATAGCGGAAGATTTACGAGAGGGGTTGAAACTGTCGAACAACCAATTTATTTTGGTGCAGCATAACGATGCGGAATATGACGGGCAAGTTCGACCCCACGCACATATGGTAATTAACCGGGTATCCTACGATGGCGAGTGCAATGACGATTATTTAGACTATTACCGTACAGAAAAAATCTTACGTCAAATAGAAAAAAATTACGATTTAATTATTCAACCGTCCAGTTGGGAAGTCGATAAGAAAAAGGCTTACCCTAAACACGTACAACAAGCAGAAGAATCTGGAAACCAAAATATAGTTGAATGGTTGCAAAAGCAGATTGAACAAGCCGCAGTAGATAATCCTGCAATGCCAGTATTTGTGGCCCGATTGTTAAAAGAAAATATCCAAGTTGATTGCAAGTTTACCCGTACTGGTAAGCTCAAGGGGATAAGCTACTGCTTGGATGGACAGCCGTTTAAAGGTGGGGATTTGGGTAAATTATATACTCATGTTGGCATCCGGGAACATTTAAAAGTTAGCTATCAAGAAGAATATCGATATCCAACTGAGTCACTAATTGAGAGTTTTAAGCGAGGGCGAACAATTGACGATAAGCGGATTAATTATCTGGAAAGTTGGATTGAGTGGAATTTTAAACAAGATTCTTCATCCGATGGAGCATTAGAAAAAACAGCAATTATCGAAGTATTAAGTACACAAGATAATTCAACAGCAAACTTAGAGCCAGCACTTGAAGAAGTTCCCACAATAGCAAATGAACCGTTCGCTAAAAAACAAACTGTGGTAGTGTCGCCACCCTCATCCCCTACAACAGTTGAAACGATGCAAAACCAAGAATTTAATGAATTACCAGCACTTATAACTGTTACGGACGATAACAAAATTCTTCTTGGCGTTGCAGCAGAACCATCCGCACTATCACAGGAGAAACCAACTGAGCAACAGCCCGATATCGCAGAACAAATTGCTCGGATGCGAGAAATTGCCCCCATCGTTGCGGAATATCTCTTAGTACTTAATAGTACAGCATTTAAAGGTAATAGATACTCGGCGACAATTGAAAATAACCAACTAACTCTGATACGTAACAGTGATGGTATTCAGGTGATGAAAGCTTCCTATACCTCAGAAGAATGGCAACCCATAGAACCACCACAATTGGGTGATGAAGATATAACACAGTTACAAAAACTCATACCTGTAATTCAACAATTGAAAAATAAACATCAGGAAGTCTCTTTATCAGAGATATAGGAATCCTACTTGAATCTTGCTAAGTATTTTGAGAAATAAACCTTTGTATAGCAAGCTTACAGTCACCTTGAATTTTTTCAAATCAAATAGGAGTTTTCTAGAACTGGACTATATATTTAAACACTCCTGAATGCTAATTTTTTAATTAAAAAATAGAGCCAAAAATCACAATATAAATCCGCTATAATCTGTAAATTTTGTATTATTTATTTGCTTCAGTGGTATGCTTTTAAAATCAGTAGAATTGGTGCTATTTATTAAGAATGATTCCTGAGTTTGATGAAAACGGTAATCTACCACCAGGGGTACATTTTGGCGAGTGGCAGGAGTTTAAAGAGAGGTTTGGGTACACACCTAAAAGAGCCAAAATGATTTCAGGTTTAGAAGAGTTAATGAAACAACTAAAAGCAGCAGAATGCCGTACAATTTACATCAATGGCAGTTTTGTGACAAATAAAATAGACCCAGGAGATTTTGATTGTTGCTGGGACAGAGACGATGTAAATATAGATTACCTCAGACAAAATGCACCACTAATATTAAAATATTATGACAGTGCAGCACAGAAAGCTAAGTATAAAGGGGAAATTTATCCATCCGACCAACCCGTGGATGAGTCTACAATATCAATAGAGTTTTTTCAGCGCGATAGAAAACAAAATCGTAAGGGTATTGTAGCTATTAACTTATTGGAGTGGGAGCCATGATTAAAGATGATAAACAACTGGCATATTCCCAGGAATGGGCAGAAAAGTTTGCTGAAGCCAACCGGAAATTAAGGGCGAATGAAGAAAAGCGATTAAAAGACCCGGATGGCTGGCAGTTAATTCAAGATTCTAACGATGCGTTGCGGCAGAAACTTGTGGATGAAATTGTTGAGTATGAAATGTTAGCCGCCCATAATCCCAACGAACCTATCACTCTACAAGTGGAGTGCATGAATAAAATATCCGACTTATTAATTAAAGCCAGAATTGCTTTTAAAATCACGCCAAAAGAACTGGCAGCGTTATGCGGACACACGGAAGAACAAATTAAATTATTTGAAGATAAAGACTATCAAAATGCAACATTCTTGGATTTTTTAGCAGTTTCTGATGCCTTGGGTGTTGAAATTCTTGATGGTAAATTTATTGCCAAAATGGATGAATTTTACCTCAAACGTTTAGAGGGAATACGGCAAGCAGCAAGTATTAATGCTGAATTACAAACTGCATCTTAAATATTGAAGCAACTCTATACCTGCTACAAAGAAGATTTACCTAACCGTTTGTACATCCACTCAGTATCCGTATCACTCAATGCTGGTGGGGGTGGAGATTGGGTGTAGTCTATCGATAAATCATACCCAGCTTCGTCATAGATAGCATTCAGCACGGCTTGCAACTCCAGTACAGCATCGGGGTCGCCTTCGCGCAGGGGAACGGGTATCGTCGGGAGAGTATCTTGTAACGTCACAGGCCACAGATCAATTACTCCAGACCCAGCCCGCGTTAAGGTGATCAAGTAGGGAACATCTGGAAGGCGGGGGTGGTTAAATGGTCGATTTCCCCGGCGCAGCAAGTCTATTTCAATTAGATGGACGTTGGCATTATATAAACGCTGGCGTTTTTTACGGTAGTCGGCTAAACCGGGTTCGCGTTTGTTTACGGGGGAGAGAATTTCGATACAGCTTACTAGTACATTGTTGGCTGTATCCCGAATTTCGACTGTGGGGATGCGGACTTCGACTGGTTGGATAACTGGAAGCGTTAGTGGTGCGGGGGTTGTGGCAATATTCGATGTGGGGGTAGTCGGAGTTACGTCGCGGCGTTGTCTTATCTGCAATACCTCGACATCTGGGTACAAAATGCCAATTTCACTTGAAGGGGAAATATCTTCCACAACATATACTTCCAGTCGTGCGGCATATTTGGGACGCAGCTGTGGGACGAGGAAGGTACGAATTTTACTAGCAAGGGCATTGTGTACGTCACTCCACAGGTAGCCTTCAAGATATGGGTCCATACCGGGGAACGGGGAAGGCATTTTACAAGCTCGCTTGACTGCACTTTTATCTTAGATCACCAGAAGACTCCAAGTTCCGCTTCGCTACCTACTCTAAGGCTGTAGGAGTAGGCTTTTAGCACTCGCAATCGACTTTCGCTACGAGTTGCTAAACAATGGGGATGGGAAAGACTCAAAAATTATATATTAGAACTATCGGGCATAATGAACTATTTTTAATTGAGATAATGAGTCAAAATTTTTAACATGAATACAATTAAAAAGATTCTTTCAATATCTGTAATAGGAAGACAATTTATCTAATTAAGGTATGATTTATGAGTAGGAAAAGACCTTTAGCCGAAGTCATTCAACTAAACTCAAAACGTCAAACTCATTCCAAGCAAAATAAGTCAATTTACTATCGAGAAGGAATATTTGAGTTAAGCGACCATTGGGAAGCTTGGGTATTAGTCGATGCCAAAGAATCTGATGATGATTTTCTAGAAGAAGGAACATTGGATGAGTGCCTATTCGCACTCACTAATTTCATCAGTTTTGAAGTCACAAGTAAGTTTTTAAGACATAATCTAGGACCAGAGGAAATGAGTAGAAAACAACAGGAGCGGCGAGAAGAAATTAAGCAAGAATGCTACCGTCAGGGAAGATATGAAGGTATGGGATGGGTAATCGAATCCGTAGTAGATAAACTTACTCTCGAATCAATGATTAAGGAAGGGTTTTTTGAACCAATTCAATAAGTTTTTACATGAGGATGTTGTAAACGATTTTTGACACAACTATCACTCATTGGCAGGTTCTGCAAAAGCTGACTCTAAGCTAAACGGCAGACAACCTGGATTCACGGCTGCCCACGTTTCGGCTTCTGCTACCAGCACAGAGCATCCCGAATCGAGGTAAAATTGCATTTTGGCACGTTGCTCTAAGCGATCGCGTTCCTGAGTGCTGAGAATATGTCTCGTGATTACGCAGTATTGGCGCACCTTAGCCCTAGCTTGGGTTAAAGCCATTAGCCGTAGTTTTGTCACTCGCTTGAGTTCCTCGATGCGGTAGGAAACATCAGCAGTCTCGTCACCAACAGATACGGTCTGCAACCCGTTATTGGCACTTTGGAGTGATGATTCTGCTGTCACGCTAGCAGGTGTTGAATTACCCTCGGATGCATTCTGCAACCCGTTGTTAGCAATTTCCTGTGGTGGTTCTGGTGCAACCGCAGCAGGTATCGAAACTACACCCAGCCCGTTATCCTCCCTGATAGATAAGTTTTGATTATCAACTTTTGACAACGTGCCGGAGCTACAGGGGTATATAAAATCCTGATGAGAACTGAATTGATTTGATTGTAAAATATTTGTATGAACTGAATTCTCTAATTGATTGCTGGTTTTATTTGAATTAATTTCAGCAGTATTAGAAGAATTTATGAATTCAAGATTTTCCACAGGCTGGATTAGAGCTGACTCTTCCTGAGAAACATCGGGCTGTTCAACTACCTCTGCTGACTCCAGCCCTTGGGGGACTGTAGCAGCAGGAGGTAAACACACAACCTTCATATAGGGAGAATGCCCGTTGATGTCCATCTGGTAAGGATTTTGGGCATTTTGATTTTTTTCCGGGCTATATATTTTATCAAAATGCCCGTCTTTGCTTATCTGACAAGGGTTTGAGCTATTTTCTGCCCAAGGGTCAGTTATGTACCATTTGGGATGCCACAGGTGTAGATGTTTCCGCAAGGTATCTTGAGAGAGGGTTTTGTGAAAACGTTGCTTATATTCGTTGCTGATCGCTTTTGTACGGTCGGTTATGCCCTCTGGTAAGCCTGTACCCCATTCCAAGGCTTTTACTGCCCACCGAATCCTTCTTTGGGCTTCTAGGCTGCGTTGCTGGTTTAAAGCTTGGCGACGATCAAAGGGGATGATGTTGTCTTTGGGTTTGATTATGCCGTTTATGAGAGCGTAGCTTACTTCTTTGCCGGATATCGCTTCGGCAAAGGTGTTGGCAAATGTCCCCAACAGGCGTTCTGGATAGCTGGCATAGGGGGTATACCACTGGTGTCGAATTGTACATTCTATCCAATGCCGCACTCTGGCTTCGATTTCGTGTTGGTGTCGGCAATATTGCGTGTATCCAGGGGCGGCTGTGGCGGTCTCTACGGCGTATTTAACTAATGCTTCGCCCTTTAAGTCCAAAAAGACGATTCCGTAGCCTACAAGGATTTGTAGCAGGGTGTTTGTTTGTCCTTGTCCCGTCCAGCCTGTGGTGATGATTTCTTCCCAGTTGGCACGCCATTCCTCTACGTTGGCGGATGCTTTTTTGCGATACAGTTCTCGGTTGTGACGCTTTCTGGCTTTTTTGATGGCGCGTTTGAGTCGGGTTAAATCTTGACGGACTGCGGCGCGATCGCAATAATCCAAAAAGACACAAACCGAGTCACTCATTGGTTGCAAGTCATCATCTAGCAATAGCGCACCGCTACCCAGTTGCATGGGGCAACGGATGGCATTGTAGTTGATTATGCAGTTTTCGCCGTAGGGTTTGACGTTAGGGAAGATTTCTAAATGCCCTTTGCGGGGGATAAATCCTGCGTCTCTTAGGGTGTATTCTAGGGCGCAGGCTAGGTTGAAGGTGGGCTGGAGGGTGGTAAAGGTTATTATCAGGTGATAGCCACCGCTATGACTGGACTGGATGGGGATGATATCGACTATGCCGATGTCTTCGAGGGCGGACTTGATGCGGTTGATAGATTCTAGGTTATGGTAATCGCCGCCTGCATCGAGGTCGATTATGGCATAACGGGTATTGGAACCAAAACGAACGCCAACTAGCTGCTGGCTGTTTTGATGCAATTTCCACAACTGGGATGGCTGGAGGTAATAGTCGATGGTACGCCACGCTGGTTTGGAGACGAAGGCGGGTACGGAGGCGACTATCGCACCAAATGGATGCCAGAAATATTTTACGTAGCACTTGCCCACACTGTCGGCTGGCAGGTGGGGTTTGATTGTGGTTTTGGAAAAATGCGTCCGATTTGATTTAGCAAAATCGTCTGAGTTTTGTGGCAGATACATAAATGGCGTTCCCTCGATGTACCAATAAAGGTCATCGGGTAGCCGCTAATCGGCATCAAGCCTCTGTGTATGTAAAAAACTGCTGTTGGGCTTAAAAAAGCCTAATTTTTCTTTGTTTGCGGTTCTTGAAAAAGTTAGCTTTCTTCTCAAAATGAAAGTAGCACAAGGGTTTCAGACCCAAATTGCAGGTTTTTACATCTATCTCGGTTTAATGCCTAGTTGGTCAACAAGAGGCTTATAGCCTAGAATGAAATCAAATTTAAAAATCTAACTTTTTTTAGGTAGGAGTTGGATAGCTCCCCAGTGTGCTGAGATGATTACCAGTCATCTCGCGGTCTTCACTCTACTAGGCTTAGGCTATAAGTCTTTAGTTGAAACCAAGCACCTAGCGGACTACCCAGCTTTTTTTTGCAATTGACATAACTGTTGATTGAGTAAATCCGGCAATTTAATCTTTAAATCCATAGACAAAATTCCTTGGTAAATGCAGTCTTTTGCTTGTGACCATCTGACGCTGTAACCCACTCAAGCCAAACACGGAGCATTTGGCAAGTACCCAAAAAAGCACTTCTTTTGCGTGATTTACCCCCTCAGCAGACAGTCGTATAAGTACTATTGCAAGATCATGCCATATCCGCAAGAACAATGTTTGAAAACTGATCTATCTTCTCCGAAGAAAAAAACCCTTATTTAGCAAGGGTTATAGCGACAGTTCATCCGGGGATACTAGAGTTTTTATCCGGGGATACTAGAGTTTTTGTTCTAAAGCTCAAAGCTATACAGGGCAAAGCTTTGAAGCCATTTTTTTCAATTTTTTTCCCTAGAACTAAATTTTTTCTAGAACTAAACTAGAACAAAAACCACTAGAGTTTTTGTTCTAAAGCTCAAAGCTATACGGGACAAGGCTTAAAAGCAAATTTTTTCCTATAACTAAACTAGAACAAGAACCTGCCGCTTGAAGTTGATAGCCGACTGGTGTCAAGACCTTTTAAGTATTAATACTTAAATTTTGATATCTAAGAGGATGCGGACAAAGGCGGCTTGTTGTAGGCTGAGGGGGCGATCGCCTCGTTCAACTAGTGAGATAAACTTTTGGGATACACCAAGAACGCTAGCCAGCTTTGTCTGTGGCCACCCCTTGGCAATACGCGCTTCCCTCACTTGGCTGCCAGTCAATTTAATGTCTTCTGGCGTTGTATCCTTCGCTTTAGGCTGTAATTGTTGTACCTTTGGCTTAACTTTGGATGCTATTAGTTCAGGAATAGGATGTGGGGGTTTGATGGTCAGCTTGGCATCCAGTAGTTTTTTAAAGTAGCCTCTAGGCTTTTTCTGCGTGTATTCTGGTCTTAGCCATTCGGGGTATGTTTCTGGGTCAAACACAATTTGCCAGTCCAAATTAAGCAGATGCTTCAGAGCGTTATCCCAGCGCTGTTTTAGGTCGTAAGCTCTACGGAAGTCTGATAAAGCTTTATCTATTTCTGTTTTGGGCAATACAATTTCTATTAGCTCCTGTACCTTGTAGCTTCCATCAAGACGTACCCGACTATCCAATGTCAAATATATAGCCAACCTTAGCGTGAGTTCTTCATGATATGGGTCAATTTTTAAGACATTCTGGGCTAAGTAGCCAAACTGATATAAAGCTTCCCGCGATTCGGCTCCCGCTTTGTTTAAAAAGTATTTAGTCCAAGTACCAGGTTGAACAATTATTTGAACTTCATCAGGCTCTTCTATTTTTCCAGATGTATTTACCTGACCATATGGCACAATCGTGATGTTCCACATACGACCAACAGGGGTACTAGCATTTATACCACCTTTTCTATTTCTCCCTTCTATCCATACTGTTTTAACTAATAAACAATCCAATGCAAATGCGGTTTTTGCTATTTCTAAAAGCTTTTGACATTTAGGTAAATCAGTTCGCTTATCCCAACCAATTTTTTCTATCAAATCACTGCCTTTTACAGTAAATAAACTCTCCCAAGGTTTTTCCTGCTCCATTGTATAGGCAGCCAATATTAAATGCAGTTTGGCACTAGTAAACCCAAATTTATCGATAATCTGTTGGGCTTCATTCCAAGGAAGTAATGTTATATCACCAGGGGTACTAATATAATGCTCAATATAATTTTGGGGATTGCCTTTAGCTTTGTGTTGTGCAACTGCTATCCCTTCTTCATTTTTTTGCCACGACTCTTCTTTCTTGATTTGAGAGTTAATGCTTGAAAGCATAAGTGCTGCTGTAGGAATAGCCTCAAATGGCTGTGATTTAAATAATGAGTTTTGGTGGCTGTCTCTATAGCCTTGAAGATTGTTATTTACTATATTATAGGAATTTTGCAGATTATTTTCATCAATTTTATGTTTTCCTGAAACTATTGAAGAAATAGTTCTATGCAATACTTCATTAAAAATAGCTTCAAACAAGTCAGAATTATCTGTCGCCTCTGACGCTTCTGATGCAGATAATGTCTTTTCACCTTGTAAATGTTGCGGTAATTTATCGCTTATAACTTGTCTAACATTATCTTGTATTTCCAGCAAAATAGAGGGACTTAGTTCATCTATATCATTAGGATTAACGGATTCAAAGCTATTTTGATTCATGAGATTATCATTTACAAAAAAGTGGCGAACATTTCTACCCGTTGTTTGAGCGATAGTTGGCGCAATCGGGCAAACAGGTAGATATCAGCTTCGATGCTGGTGTCAGATGCTTGGGGGCGGTAGTTCGGTTTTGCGTTCGCCAGGATGCGCCGGAGGCATTTTTCATAGCGACAACTCCTAGAAAATAATAAACCCAAGCATATAATTGAGCTAGATGTTTTTATTTATTACCTAATATCAATTCTATGTGAGGCTGCGCTTTATTCACGTAGGGGTAATTCATGTAGCCGAAGGCTTCCCGTTCGCGCTAGCGTTGCGTAAAGCCTACGGCATAGCTACGCTTAGGGCGCAGCCTCTCGTAAAGAAGCAAAGGGTATTGCCCCAGAACCTATGTAGTTTTGGGTAAGTCCTATAGGCGCATCTTCACAAATAAATGGTATAACTTAAATCAAGTTCAAATTCTACTCAATTTATATACAAATTTTGTAGTAATTATACAAAGATGATTGTGAATTGAAAAATAATTAATAAGCCCTAGAGCAACAGTTGAGTTGAAAGTACATTTCCTTAGAGTTTGATTTGAGTGTCTCAATAACTCAACTTAGTGCTTTCATTTAATTCCTTTTCGCAGCCGTTGCTTCCAGTCAAAAAGCCTCACTACTCTTACGCCTTGTAAGTAGACGACCAGCCAAACAACTTACGCAACCGTTGGGAGGGATTAAATTTAAAAACCCAACTTTCTCGTTCTACTCTTACGTAAAAAGTTCCAAAGTTACGTAAGGAAACACTGTCTCCCTGTTTGAGCGATTCATAAATTTCTTCAAGCGTTGCATCAATAACTTCTTCCACAATGCCAGTTTCTTTGCACACTCGTTGGGACACGCGGCGTACCAGTTCTTTCTTGTCGATAGACATCTTTACACTAATTCACTTTTTACAATCACCAATAATGCTGATTAGATATTACAGCATAAGAACAAATTATCATTATTAGAGTTGTAAAAATAGATAAAATATTATTAATTATTTCCAATCAATTCCCAATAAATAAAATTGAATGACTCGATTTATTCATGACCAATTCGCCAAGGATTATCTGGAAGAATTACTAAAACCTTATGGAGAATTACAAGAGCAGGCAATTAATGAGTTAAAAGCACTACCATCAAATCATCCATTCCAGAAAGCGACGCTAGAATTAGTTTACAACCTGCGCCAGAATTTGAGAGTAAATCAAAATTTAGAAGAAGATGATAGGGAGTTAATCATGCGGCTAGAACCACTTTACCAGCAAGACCGGGAACAAGCCAAACTGGAAGGAGAACGCCTTGTAGTGGAAAACTTATTACAAGTTCGTTTTGGTTCATTAGATAACAATCTTCAAGCAATTATTGAACCATTATTAGCCTTACCACCACAAGAGTTTACTCCATTACTCATGCAGTTGTCACGAGAGGAATTAATTGCTAGGTTTGGTAGGCAATCTTGATATTTTATTTATCAGTTATATCCCATTGTCAATTCATAAAAATAGCCATATCGGGGATAATATTTCCGGCTTTTTATGCTAGAAATTAAAGGTTAATTCAACTCCAGCTACATGATGATTGGGAGTTAATTATGCGGCTATAACCACTGTATCAACAAGACCGAGAACAAGCCAAACAAGAAGGGATTCAACAAGGTGAACGTCTTGTAGTGGAAAACTTACTACAAGTTCGTTTTGGTTCATTAAATAAAGAATTAAGCGCAATTATTGAACCAGTATTAGCATTATCACCTGAAGAATTTACGCCATTACTCATGCAGTTGTCACGGGAGGAATTAATTGCTAGATTTGGTGGACAATCTTGATATTTATTCGCCGATATTTTCCAGAGCCGAGGCTTGGTGCATAATTTGCACTTTCAATGAATCTGCCGCAACTGCTGCTATAGTTTCCCAATCTTCTTGTGTCAGCATTACAAGAATTAGTTCGCGCAGCACCTGTCGGTTGGAAATAAACTCTTCGCCATAAAGTTCATCCCTCAGTAAAATAGCCTCGATGCGTTCTCGTACTTGAGGGGTGGGCATTCTCAACTTTTGGAGCAGGCGTTCCCGTGCTGTAGAAGTTGCAACAGAAGTCGCAGTTCCCAAATTCCAATCGTTGAGTAGCAAGCGCACTTCCCGGTTGAGCGAAACCCGTAAAGTAGTTAGGCGACTAAACAATCCGGGGTTAAGCATTAGTTGACCGATGGCAGAACCCCAGTCTAAACCAGCACTGATGTTACCTCCTACCGCATCCTCAGCTTCGATACCCAAAAGCAACGATTCTTCATCAAACAGCAAATCCATCGGACTGGCAAATTGTTCGCTCATGAACTTACTCTGCTATTGCGTTATCTTGACCTCGAATTAGCCGAACTTACAATCGCACTTTTTATTCCAACTAAGGCAATTTAATAAGTATTTATTAAAATAAAATACCTGGTTGATAAATTTCAACCAGGTTTAACATCATGTCACACGATTAGTTGAATACCTGTTGACTGATATCAACTCTATGCCGTAGCTTCCCCAAGGTTAATTTTGACGACTTTATTTTTTTCTTGCTCGGTTTTAGGTAGAGTCAAATTCAAAATACCGTCTTTATATTCTGCCTTGACGTTGGTATTTTGAATGCGAGCAGTCAGGGGAATTACTCGTTGGAACTTGCCGTAGTAAAATTCACTTCTTGTTTTACCATTATTGTCGGTTTTAGTTTCTTCTTTACGTTCGGCAACCACTTTCACTGCATTCTCGGTGACTTCGATATCTACATCCTTAGCCTCGATTCCAGGCAGTTCCAGCTTCAAGTGTACGGCTTCTTCGGTTTCGTGTAGTTCTGCTGCTATAGCTCTAGCCAAAGTGGGTGCTTGAAAATCTTCAAATAAGGAGTCGATTTGACGTTGCAGTGCGTTCAATTCTTGCCAGGGGTTGTAGCGTACTAATACCATAACTCTCTCCGATTTGTAATTTTTTATTTACTTACTTCAGGATTTATCATTGCTTTGATTATTAGAATATGGCGAAATACAATGACTGAAAATACGGTTAATCTCACTTATAAAATTCAGGATTACCGCACCTAAAATTTGACTAAATAAAAGGTAGTAACAATACGAATTTATTGGGTACGGCTTTCCCGAAAATGTCTAGCTTAAAAAGTGGGGTGATGCAGGCAGCGTGAAGCGCGATCGCCTAAAGACAACTGGTACGTTGTAGACTTAAATCCCACAAAGGTACGAAGATTTATCACAACTGTCGTCTACTCAATCTCCATATACCTCCAAATCTGAGACAATAACAGTACAATCCCGCAACTATGTCCAACAATTGAGAATCTTCTCAATCACTAGCTGGCAGTATTAATTATTTTGGATGAGTACAGGTAACGCCTAATGATTTCCATGACCGATTCTGAGGCTGATCACCAAAAACTACAAACGCAACTCACCCAAGCATACCGTCAGCTACCACCCCTAGAAGAAAAGATTGTCCAACTGTTCTCAGTAATTTACGAACCGATCAACAGAACTTCGTTCTTGGAATGTTTCAATTACATCGGTGCGCGCGATAAAAATTATAAGTATTTCACTAACCCTACATTAAAGCCCTATATCGATGGATTGCTAGCAGCAGGCTTGCTGGTTCAAGAACACGGTCAAGGGCCTCAATGCCATCCGTTATTGGTAGAGATTGCTACTCGCTCGGCAGTAAAAGCTGGATGTTTTGAAGTCATGGCAAAAACCGTGCATGACAAGTTAGGAGTAAAAGCTCGTTGGCAAGATGGGCCACTGTATTTCCAAAGGGAAAGCCAATTTATCAGGGAAGTCCGCATTGGTCTTTACAGCCACAACCTGAGTTTCATTAACAAACAGATTGAAGATTACAACAGATACAATAACAGCAAAGACAAGATATCTATAGAAAATATCTTCGAGCAGATTTGCACTAACCCATTCGATGCCGATTGGTTTCGCACCCTGCCATCAGAATTGTATGACAACTGCATATCGATCATCCTCATCAATGCCGCACTCTTATGTTCTCCCGCAGATGAAGCCTTTACCCTACTACAAGAAGAATGCGCTACAAGAGGTGAACATTCCTCAGATTACCTGCACCTGATTTTGACAGAACAACTGTTGCTGCGGGGTTGTATCCAAGAAGCACAACAGAGTTTGGATTGCATATCCGATGATTATCAAGATAATGCCTTTGTATACAAGGGTTGGTTGAGTTTTTTACGTGGCGATAATCAGCAAGCGATCGCTGATTACACTGCTGGTCTCAAAGCCATCAAAAAAGCCACAGGCAAGCGCCAGGTGTATTTTAGCACTATGGGCGGCTTGTTTTTTATTTTGGCACTAATCAAAGATGGTTCGCGCGACAGTCTCCAAGAAGCACTCGATTACACCAGTCTGCTTGCACGTCAATCAGACCATTGGCTGAGGTCGATTTATGCACAGTTGAAAATCTTGCTGCAAGTTCAATTAGGCGACATCGCTCAAAAAGAATTCATCATCAGCAACCGCATTCTATTCCCTGAAGAACACAACAGCCTAGAAACCCTGTTTTTCGCCCTCTGCCATTACTGGGTAGATGCCGACAGAGCCAAAAAGCACCTGCCCAGGTTGTTAGAGGAATTCTACCAACAAGCTGTAGCATCTGGTTATCACTGGTTGGCGATGGAGAGTGCAGAACTCTTGTCCCGACTCAAACCGAATAGTAGCTATGAAACCCAAGCAGAAATCCTGGGCGAAGATATCGGTATAGACAGCATCGTTGACGTGATGCAGCCACAAGAACCTTGGGAGATGTGCTTAAACGCACTGGCAAATCTCCAGAAGGAACCGCCAGCACCAGTAAAAGCTCAGACAGAACTGCGCTTGGCATGGTTTCTTACTTTCTATCCCAGCAAATGTATCTTGCAACCACGGGAGCAAAAAGTAAACGCCAAAGGTGAGTGGAGTAAAGGTCGCCCGATAGCCATCAAACGTTTAAGCGGGAATCTGGGTGAGTTTGATTATCTCACACCCCAGGATATGCGGGTATGTGGCTGCATTGAAACATTTACTTCCTACGACTACGGTTATCACGGCAAAACCGAGTACACGTTCAGCGCCAAGGCAATCTCTGCATTAATTGGACACCCCTTGGTATTTTGGGAAGATGCACCAACCACCCGCGTAGAAATTGTCAAGGGAGAACCAGAACTAATTGTTAAAAAAGGCAGACGAGATCGCCTATCTTTAGAATTTTCTCCCAAACTAGAGCCATCACAGAATATCCTCACTATTAAAGAAACCCCAACCCGCATTAAGGTAATTGAAATTACTGCCGAACACCGACGCATCGCTGAGATTATCGGCAAGGAAAATCGGCTCAACGTCCCCGCTACTGCCGAAAAGCAAGTCTTAGCCGCCATCAATGCCGTCTCTGGCATCGTCACCGTGCATTCTGACATCGGTGGTGGATTAGAAGGCGCAGAAGAAGTACCAGCCCAGACTATACCCCACATTCACCTATTACCTGCCAATACTGGATTGAAAGTATCCTTGCTGTCTCGCCCCTTTGCCCAAGGTGGCCCCTATTACCGTCCTGGCACAGGGGGTGAAACTGTAATTGCAGAAATAGAAGGTAAACGGCTGCAAACCAGACGTAATTTGCAGGAAGAAAAGCAACTTGCCAATGCCGCCATAAAAGCCTGTCCCACCTTAACTCGTGCTGAAGAACAAGATAGGGAATGGCTCATAGAAGACCCAGAAGACTGTTTAGAACTGCTACTAGAACTGCAAGCATTAGGGGATACTGTGGTGCTGGAATGGCCGGAAGGAGAAAAACTGCGTGTCAAGCACCAAGCAGATCTCAAAGATTTTCAGATGTCCATTCAACGCCAGCAAGATTGGTTTGCTGCTACTGGCGAGTTGAAACTGGATAAAGACCTCGTGCTGGATATGCAGCAACTTTTAGAACTCTTGGATAAAACCCCCAGTCGTTTTATCCCCCTGGGAGATGGTCAATTTTTGGCTTTAACCCAAGCCTTTCGCAAACGTCTTGATGAATTGCGATCGTTTTCAGAAAAGCACAGTAAAGGTATTCGCTTTCACCCCTTAGCAACATTAGGCTTAGAGGATTTTGTTGATGAGGTAGGCAAGGTAAAAGCAGATAAACACTGGAAGGCACATATCCAGCGGTTGAAGGAAGTACAAAGCCTGCAACCGGAACTCCCTTCTACCTTCCAAGCAGAACTGCGCGACTACCAAATGGAAGGATTCAATTGGCTGGCGCGGTTGGCACATTGGGGTGTGGGAGCCTGCTTGGCAGACCAAATGGGACTCGGTAAGACCGTGCAGGCGTTGGCTGTTATCTTGATGCGTGCCCATGAGGGGCCAACCCTAATTGTTGCCCCAACTTCCGTGTGCATGAATTGGGTGAGTGAAGCGCAGAAATTTGCTCCTACTCTGAATATTGTGCAATTTGCAGGCGCAAACCGCCAAAATCTCCTCTCTACCTTACAACCTTTTGATATGCTGGTGTGCAGCTATGGTCTGTTGCAGCAGGAAGAAGTATCCCAAATGCTCTCTCAGGTGCAGTGGCAAACGATTGTCCTGGATGAAGCCCAGGCAATCAAAAATATGACTACCAAACGTTCCCAGGCTGCAATGAATCTCAAAGGTAGTTTTAAACTAATTACCACTGGGACTCCGATTGAGAACCACCTTGGCGAATTGTGGAATTTATTCCGCTTTATCAATCCTGGGCTCCTGGGTTCCTTTGAAAGCTTCAATCAACGTTTTGCTATCCCCATTGAGAAATTTCAGGATAAACTTGTACGCAACAAACTCAAAAAACTAATTCAACCATTCCTGTTACGTCGCCTCAAAAATCAAGTGCTGGAAGAATTACCCTCCCGTACTGAAATTCTGTTACACGTAGAGTTGAGTCGGGAGGAAATGGCGTTCTATGAAGCGTTGCGCCGTGAGGCAATATCTAAACTGACCGAAACTGATGCAACTGCTGGTCAGAAACATCTGCAAGTGCTGGCAGAAATTATGAAACTGCGCCGCGCTTGTTGTAATCCCAGTCTCGTGATGCCTGACACTCAACTATCCAGCGCGAAATTGCAACTTTTTGCTGAGGTGCTGGGAGATTTACTGGAGAATCGTCATAAGGCTTTGGTGTTTAGTCAGTTTGTTGACCATTTGCAGATTATCCGCAATTATCTGGATAAGCAAGGTATTAATTATCAGTATTTAGATGGCAGTACCCCAGCCGCTGAAAGGAAAAAACGGGTGGATGCTTTTCAGGCTGGGTCAGGTGATGTATTTTTGATTAGCCTCAAGGCGGGGGGTACGGGACTTAATCTCACCGCTGCCGATTACGTCATCCACATGGACCCCTGGTGGAATCCCGCCGTAGAAGACCAAGCCTCAGACCGCGCCCATCGTATCGGTCAACAACGCCCGGTGACTATTTATCGCTTAGTCGCGAAAGATACTATTGAAGATAAGATTGTGGATTTGCATCATCACAAACGAGATTTAGCAGACAGTCTGCTAGAAGGTACTGATATCAGTGGCAAGATATCGACAGAGGCGTTACTAGAGTTGATTGGGGTATAATAGAGAGTTTGGTTATAGGAGAAGACAACAGATTATTCGATCAAGTGCGACGATGCTCCGCCTTGCCGGAGGCGATCGCATGAAGGCATGGGCGCGAGAGTGCGTAGACGCGTTCGCTAGTGCGTCTCGTAAAGCCTACGGCATAGCTACGCTTAGGGCGCAGCCTCTCGTTCGCTGAAAGCGTCTCGTAGAGAAGACATCGCTTCTTCCCCCTTCAAACCCAAAATTGACCCGATCGCCTGACTAAGATATGTCGATATGTAACAATATTACAACAGTTGGATATGATTAATACTCAGTAAATTCCGGTGACACGCCATAACTTTTAAAATCAGCTTGTCGATATCGAAATTGATATCAAATGGCTGAACAAAAGTCCCCACCCAGCGAGATGATCCGCGTGCCTGTCCCACTAATTGGGATAGTTCGGCAACTATCCAAGCTACATCGGCAAGGGCATACAATTGCCTTGCTGCAAGCCCTAGAGGAGTTAGTAGCAACATTTGATAGCAATATTGATATCGATGCTGTAGTAGGTAGCAAACAAGTTTTGCAATTGCAGGAGAAGCTGGAGGAATTGGAATCCTATCTTGCTGATAGAGATAAGTTGGTGGAAACCAAACTCGAAGCAATAACCAAAAAACTGGAGTTAATCGAACGGGCTATTTCATCAACTCGATACAACAGTCAACCTAAACAAAGAAGACAATCATACCCATACCAACAAACACAAGTTGAATTACAACCCAGGACAAACTCTAGTCTTGCCCCAAGACTTGGTGTTACCCCCCAAAGCTTAATTGCAGAAAGAGAAAACAAGAGCGCCAAAGAATTTTTGAGTTGGTCTCGTAACCGCGATCCAATGAGCGTGGGTTGGGAATGGAATCCTTCGGACGGACTATACCACCCCCAACGGTAGAGAATATATCTACTCAATAATTATAAAGAAATGCAAACAAACACTTGACTTTAAGTAGAAGCGATGGGTATTACGTGGGATGATTGTTTACTAGAAGTCTAGTTCTGATAAATTAATGCGTCCAGGGGTAGTCAAGACACTGGTTTTAACGGAGCCATTACCGCTGACTGCTCATCCAGCAGCGGTGTACTTGGATAGTCTTGCACCTGGGTCGAGACCAACTATGGAACAAGCCCTCAATGCGATCGCGGCTTTGTTGACTAACGACTCCGGTGATTACATGACTCTCAACTGGGCATCGCTGCGTTATCAACATACTGCTGCTGTCAGGTCTGCTTTGATGAAAAAACACGCCCCGGCAACGGCAAATAAGATGTTGTGTGCTTTAAGGAGGGTACTCACTGAAGCGTTTAAGTTAGATTTGATGGCTGCAACTGACTACCAGAAAGCAGTAGATTTACCGTCTATAAAGGCAAAAAAAAGACTTAAGGGTAGGGCGCTAAAACTTGATGAAATTACGACGCTAATGGGGATTTGTCAAGCTGACAAGTCGCCTGTGGGGGTAAGGGATGCGGCGTTAATTGCGATCCTGCGGTGTGGGTTGCGACGGGCTGAGGTAGTTGCCCTGCATTTGAAAGATGTAGATTTAGCTACCGGGGCGTTGGAGATTATTGGTAGTAAGAATGAAACCGACCGTACGGTGTATATGCCGGCCCGTGCTATTGCAGCGGTGGAAGAGTGGTTGAAACTCCGCACACGCAAACCGGGACCTCTGTTATTACCCATCCGCAAGGGGGGAGAGTTGCAATGGCGAAGGATGACTCCCCAGGCAATATTGATGATTGTGCGAAAACGGGCGGAGTCGGCTGGGGTTGAGAGGTTTAGCCCCCATGATTTTAGAAGGACGTTTTGTTCTGACTTGTTGGATGCGGGGGTTGATATCGTTACGGTGCAGAAATTAGCCGGACACGCTTCTCCTGTAACCACAGGGAAGTATGACCGACGGGGTGAGGAGACTAAGCGTAAGGCGATGGAGAAATTGGATATTGGTTACACGCAGCCGCGCTCTCCAGACTGAAAGTGGCATAGAGCCGAGATCCCGATACTGTTGGCGAATTCCCCAAATAGCTAAACTGAACCGATTAGTTCAGTAATGAAAGGATTGAGAGCTTTGTGAGCAATTTTATACCCAGATGCTTACTGACCAAGTAGTGCCAATGGTCGATTATTGCTGGGACTCAAAGGACAAATCTCAGAAGTAGAGTTGCATACGATTCGTTCGCGGTTAAATGCCGGGATTCTAAGCAAAGCCCAGCGTGGTGAACTGGCACTGACCTTACCCGTGGGTTTAGTTCGTAATGAATTCGGAGTGGTAAACAAGCACCCAAATCGTGAAGTGATTGACCGAATTAACTTAGTGTTTGAGATTTTTAGACAACGCAACTCAGCATCCAAAGTGTTGGAGACGTTCAACCGTGAAGGGCTGTTGCTGCCGCGAAGAAATCGCTTCGGCGATATTGTCTGGCGTAAGCCGAGCATGGCTTGTATCATCTCAATCCTCAAAAACCCTGCTTACGCTGGTGCCTTTGTATTAAGTATAAGCTTTTGAAGATCAAAGATTTCTGCTCCCGGCTGTACCCCTTACTGACTCTTCGCCTTAGTCTTTCGCACATTAATAACCACTTCACGCACCGCTTTAATGACAACGTCTGGGCGATCAAACTGGATATAGTGGGATGCGTCGGGAACAATCTCGTGCCGACTGCGCGTTGACCAAGTGGCTTGATCTGCTTGGAGTTGCTTCCAGAGGGCTTGGATCTGCATTTCTTGCGCCTGGCTTATACCCATCTTCTGGAGTTCATCGGACGAGAGTTTTTTCATAGCGGTCAATACGACTAAAGGGCGATCGCCCAGTTGGCGGAAGTGTCCGGCAGCAGCGATCGCCGTACCACTGGACTGAACTTCCTTCAAAAGCGAGCCAATGTTCTGAGCAAAATAGGCTTGCTCCACTTGATTGACTAAGGGTGGCAGATTCGGGGGTGTGTTAGCCATAGATCCCAGTCGCACTAAACCAATTTTCGCCAATGCTTCTGCCAGGAGAATGCGGCTAGATGGTACGGCATTTAGGGACTTACCTATTATTTTTCGCAGGGGCGCAACTTGATCGGGATGGGAGGCATCAACAAAGACAAGTCCGGCAACCTCGGATTGGTAGAGGCTCGTAAACATCATAATGTATGGGCCGCCTAATGAATGACCAACCATAACCCAAGGAGCAGTTTCACCACCTTTGGTGAGCGCGGTATGCAAGTCCTGAGCAACATTTTTGCTATCAAAAGTATCCGTGCTTGGGTCGCTCCACAGGATACCAGCCCGACTATACGCACACACACGGGTCGTCTGCGCTATTTCATCATGTACGGTCGCCCAACTGAGTGAGCCGAAAGCATCAAGCCCAGATTCCAGCACAACGGTGGGAGATCCCTTTCCTCGGCAGTCTATCTGAATCTTTCGTCCACCAATGTCCACCAGCTTCCCTGAAACTGGATACTGGCGGCTTGCCTGCCATCGCATAAAGGTCTCAAATCCGGCTCCAGCGAGAACTGTGAGTACGATAAAACATCCTATGCCCAGCAAAAATCGCTTTGTCCACCGTAATATTAGAGATCGATCCATGTAGTTATGGGGTTGATACAGGATAAACGTAAAAATCTGCAAGATAATACTGAAACCTTTAGCGATCGCCTCCTAATACAACTATGGTGGCGTAGTATCAGTCAAAAGCCAGTTGCACAGAGGCAGCACCTTTACAGTTAAACTACCTCCATACAACTTAAAAACTAAGCATTAGCAGTTGTGTTCTTGCTAGTGCAGCAGCATTCATTCTGATTTGCTGTACCGCACAGGCAAACTGTGCAGGTGCATGGAGAACAGGTACATGGAGAACAGGTACATGGAGAACAGGTGCATGGAGAACAGTTACAGCCGATTGATTGAGTGGTCATAATATAACTCCTAGAGTTGAAATATTGATGTTAATGACAACTTACAATCTCCATCTGAGTGGAGAGTCAAGGAGTCAAATGAGCAATTGAGCAGAAAGTTACTATATGGCATCAATATACCGAAGTCACCAGGGGCAAGATAGCCTGAAAGTACTGCTATGAATGACTTTCAGACTAAAAGATTAAGAGACATACTAACAAAGCGTATTTTTAAACACATTCACACCGTCTCAATTGGCAACCTGACATTGAGATCCAAACGAAAAGTACCAGAGGGATTAACGCAACTCATTGGATAGAAGATTGTAGTGAACTACACTAAAGCTATCTTTGAGGAACATTCATGAAAGCGATCGTATGTACAGAGTACGGATCACCTGAGGTTATGCAGCTAAGGGAAGTAGAGAAACCTACTCCCAAGGAAAACGAAGTCCTGATTAGGATATATGCAACAACAATAACGTCAGGCGACATACGCATACGAAAGGCTGACCCCTTCCCCATAAGATTTTTCTATGGTTTCATAAGACCCAAAAACAACACAATACTAGGATCTGAGCTAGCCGGAGACATTGAGGCAGTCGGTAAAAACGTAAAACAATTCAAAGTGGATGACCAGGTGTTTGCCGGAACAGGAACCAGTCTCAGCACTAATGCCGAATACATCTGTCTACCTGAAGAAGGAGCGGTTGCCATCAAGCCTGCCAATATGACCTATGAGGAAGCTGCCGCCATTCCTTTTGGGGCAACCTCATTGATTTTCTTGAAAGACAAGGGAAATATTCAGAGTGGACAAAACGTTCTGATCTATGGGGCTTCTGGAGCGTTAGGCACGGCTGCCGTGCAGCTTGCCAAGTCCTTTGGGGCAAAAGTTACCGGAGTCTGTAGTACGATGAATTTGGACTTGGTGAAATCTCTGGGAGCAGATGAAGTAATTGATTATACTAAAGAAGATTTTACCAAACTCGGTAAGACCTACGATATTGTGTTTGATACAGTCGGCAAAAGTCCATTTTCAGGTTGTCTGGAATCGCTAAAGCCAAACGGAATCTATCTCAGGGCTGTTCATATGGATCTGTCCTCAATCCTTCGAGGGCTATGGGTTTCCATGACAAGCAGCAAGAAAGTCATCGGTGGGGTAGCAGTCGGCAGTAAAGAAGACCTAATTTTCCTCAAAGAGCTAATTGAGGAAGGAAAGATGAAATCTGTGATCGATAGGCGTTATCGTTTGGAACAGGCTGCCGAGGCTCACAGGTATGTTGAACAAGGACACAAGAAGGGAAGTGTAGTCATCACTGTGCAGCATAACAACAAAACCTAACAATCTTGCTGCACCGGAACGTTATAATATGGTTGAGTTGCAAAGGTTGTCTGCATCCGGTGAGCGCGAACGTTAGACCGCAATCATATACAGCAGTCTAGACATGACATTGAATTTTTTATACACGTAAAAAGGGGATGAGCGCGATCGCTTACAGCGGGGCGTAGCCCATCGCTCGTTTAAACAACTGAGAAAAGCATCTTTATACTCAAAACCAGCGAGAGAACCGCGAATATCTTTTTCAAATGAGTCTCAGGTAAACGATGAGAGCAGCGAGCACCATAGGGAGCTGCAATAGAACTCGCGATCGCGATTACCAAAAATGCTGGCACATAAATGAATCCAAGCGTATAGGGAGCGCCCAATGTTTGAGACCAACCACTGATCATGTACCCAATAGTACCTGCGATCGCAATAGGAAATCCAATTGCAGATGAAGTACCAATCGCCTTTTTCATCTCCACATTCTGATAACTGAGGTAAGTGACTGTTAAAAAACCACCACCAACCGCAGCAAGAGCAGATACCGATCCAATGCCTGTCCCCGCTAGAAATAAGCCACGAAATTTAGCTGGCTTTCGGCTAGCTTTCGGTCGCCAATTCAGAAACATCTGACCCGCGACCAGAGCCATAAACAGCGCAAAAAATATGGCGATGTAGGCTGAGTTGACATTGGCGGCAATGCGGGTAATTACAAGGACACCCACCATAATGCCGGGTGTCATCCCGTAAACCACTTTCCAGACTACAGTTCCTTGAGCAGCATGGGCGCGAATACTTGCGATCGAAGAAATGATCATGCAAGCCATTGTCGTTCCTAACGCCAAATAAACGACGTTATCTGCACTTACACCTTGGTTACTGAAAATGGACACCAGCAAAGGAACGAGGATTCCACCGCCACCAACACCCAGTAAACCTGCCATAAAACCGACAAACAAACCCAACAGGATGTATAACAACACCCATTCAATACTCGGCATATAAACTTAATCCTTTAAATTTTTTGGAGCAACCAAACCGTCTCAGTTGATGCAACTTTCCCCTTTAATCCGCCAGCGACTTCCTTACTTTCAACACAGTTCAATTGATAAGCAGACGCATAATGGTGTTTTACTTCTGCTGCACTGACTGAGAATGGAGGGCCATCTATGAGTTGTTGATTGTATTCGTAACAAATCAGTAACTGCGGTGCTGCGTGGGTGATTTTCATCAGGTGTGACGTATATTGATGACGCACGTTTTCAGGCATTGCCACCAACGCTGCTCGGTCATATACCGCGTCAACCAGCCCAAGAACTTCAGCAGAGACATCAAAAATATCACCAACGAATATGTCGATATCCTTGGCGCAGTAGCGGGTTAATTCACCAACTCTAGAGATTTTTGGCTCTACTCCAAGATCGTTAAACAGCTCGTTAATCGCGAGTTCGCTCAATTCTGCACCAACCACTCGATAACCACAGGCAAGCAACCATGCAAAATCACGAGTCTTGCCACACAACGGTAGAAATACACGAGCGCCCTTCGCCAGATTTAATTTTTCAAAATGTTCGATGAGAAGTGCGTTTGTCTCACTTCGGTGAAAACCGATATCTCCTTTTTCCCATTTTTGATGCCAAAAACTTGCTTCCATATCAACACCTTCACTGCTCAAGATATCCATTACCTGGCACAAACTTAATAACGTCAGTCTTGCCTTAAGTTGTCTTTGAAGATACGATACAACTTCAAGTCAACTTGAAGTCAAGCAGTTGTTGCACCAAAAAAAATAATGGATATCACTGAGGTCTCAAAGGCTTGTGGGTTGCCCACCTCAACACTACGATTTTATGAGGAAAAAGGACTCATCCAGTCGAATGGCAGAAATGGTTTACGGAGGCTTTTTGATGCCAACGTCCTAGAACGGCTCGCTTTGATTTCCTTGGGGCGTAGTGCCGGTTTCTCGCTGGATGAGATTCGTGAAATGTTTACGCCAAAAGGACTTGAAATCAATAGAACGCTGCTCTTAGCCAAGGCAGATGAGTTAGACAAAAAAATCAAAGAACTGACCGCGATGCGCGATGGACTCCGGCACGCAGCAGCCTGCACTGCGCCTAACCATTTTGAATGTCCAAAATTTCTGCGCCTCCTGCGTGTTGCTGGTAAAAATCGTGTTAGGCAACCCAATAAATTGAAGGACAATAAGCTTTAAGCGAAGATCTCAGAAAAAGTCAGGCAAACGAGATTAAATGCTTTTAGCTCTGTACAGGGTAATTCTCCGCGTTCGAACACCGCCAGACCAGCAATTCTCATTTTGAAATCTATTTTTCATGGACAGATTTTTAAAAAGAAAGTCTATCTCCAGCATCGGATGATAAATGTCTGTCAGAAAATGATGCTTCGACACAAGCTCTCTATTGAAATCAGAGAATTTTGTCTGATTTTTTTCAAAATGAGAATTGCTGCCCATTTTGTCAGCCTCCAAGGGCGACTTCTCTTGCTTTTATTGTTAGATGCTGTTTCCAAATTAGACATGGTTAAAGCATTTTCTCCTTCTTGGTTACGCATCTTACGTTATGATTTCCTCTGTTATTCATTTAATATTTGGGAATTTGACTCGACGCAAATCAGTCTAAATCCTGTACTCGAAGGACACATCCTACAGTTGGGTAGCCTAGTGGGGTGACTCCAAGCGAGATGAGCGAGAATAGAAAAGGCATTGAGTTAGGTCGATAAGATGCCAGAAAATTTTGTATTGATCCCCCCTCGTCGCTACAATCACCTGTATATGGGACTTCATTAAATCCTCTCGCTCTGCGGATAACGTTATCCGCCAAATCTGACTCATTCCCAAATAACAAAGAAATTCTCAACCAACTATCGTGACTAAAACTCGCATCATTACGTTATTCAACCAGTCAGGGGGCGTTGCCAAAACAACTTTGACCCACAATCTGGGCTACCATCTCGCAGCCAACAAGCATCGTGTCCTACTCGTGGACATGGACCCACAGGCATCTTTAACCAACTTCTTGGGTGTAGACCCTGAAGAACTAGAAAAAACTGTCTATAACGCGATAATTGATGAAGAACCATTATTTGTCTACCCTGAAAAAATCCAGGGTATGGCACTGGCACCCACCAATATCAATTTAAGTGCCGCCGAACTCCTCCTACCAGCTGCCACCGCACGCGAATATCGCCTCCATGAAGCCCTTGCCCCCATCCGCGATGATTACGACTTTATCCTCATTGATTGTCCCCCGTCCCTTGGCATTTTAAGTATCCTCAGTTTGACTGCTGCTACTCATATTCTCGTACCTATTCAGTGTCAATTTAAATCTTTCCTGGGTACAGACCTACTACTTGATACTGTCGCCAGGGTTAAGAAAAAGCTCAACAAAGGTCTACAAATTGCTGGGTTTATTCCCACAATGCTCGATAGCCGCACCGCACAAGAAACCCGCACTCTCCAGGCTGTGGAAGAACAACTTTCCCAAATTGGTACGATATATCCTCCTATCCCCAAATCTATCGCCTTTGCGGATGCCTCCGAGCGCAGAATGCCGTTGGGAATGTATGATAAGAAACACCCCGCAGTCAAAATCCTAAATAAGATTGCCAAAGAGTTAGACAAATTAAAAGTGGAGTCGTCGGGCTAAACCCACAGGTCTGCCACACTTACTAGGAGGTTCTGTGAGTAAAAAAGACGCAGCGTACACCGCAAAACTCAAACACGCTAACCCAATAGATTTAATGTTTGGCGGTAGCGAAGATGAACCCGCAACGCCATCTAACAAATCAACCAACACAATTCCCATCCAGGAAATTAAATTACCGCCCACCCAACCCAGGCGTTATTTTGACCCCAAAAAGTTGGAAGAACTTTCGCTATCTATTAAAGAGCTAGGCATCCTCGAACCATTAATCGTGCGCTCTCAACCAGATGGAAGTTATGAACTCATTGCGGGCGAGCGTCGTTTCAAAGCAGCTATTATGGCTGGGTTGGAGTTCGTGCCTGTCGTCATCAAGGAAATGGACGACGACACGGTTAAGCAGGTGCAATTAATTGAAAACCTCCAGCGTGAAGATTTGAATGCGTATGAGGAAACAATCGGAATTTTGGAGTTACTGGCACTGCGCCTCAATTCAACCCAGGATGAGGTAATTAGCCTGCTCAACCGTATGGAAAAAGCCAACCGAAAACAAGCGGATAACGTTATCCGCCAAAAAGAAAAGAAGGAAATCTTTACCCTTGATGATGTTATCCATCCTTCAGATGATAAAAAAGCGGATAACGTTATCCGCCAACAAGAAAAGAAGGAAGGAGAGAACGCGGATAATGTTATCCGCCAAAACAGAAATAAAAAAGCGGATAACCTAATCGCAAGAGAAGATATTGCCATAATCGAGGGCGTATTTTCTTCTGTTGGCAGGCTTTCAGCCGAATCCTTCCGTACTAATCGCCTGCCATTACTCAATCTCCCTGAAGATATTAAAGAGGCACTGCAAAAGGGGTCAATTGAGTACACCAAAGCGCGTGCGATCGCCAAAGTGAAGGAGGATGTAAAACGCGCTCCTTTACTGCAAGCAGCAATCAAAGAGAATTTATCACTTACAGAAATCCAACAGAGGATAGGAGATATCTTCGCTCAGGAGAAAGCAGACACTACCCCATCACTTAAAACCCAGTACAAGGAATTAAGCAAACAACTCGGTTCATCCAAAGTCTGGGATAACCCAAAGAAAAAGAAAGCGTTGGAAAAATTGCTCAATCAAATTAAAGTACTCTTGGATGAAGAACAAGCCATGACAAAAACTTAAATTTCCGACTCCCATAACTTGTAGTCTTGTCATCTGTATGACAAAGTTCGATTAAGGCAGGATTGACACTCCCCCGTTTATAAAACGGGGGATTCTTGGGTCAAAAGGGAGCTATTGCTTAACCCCTCGCCAAGCATCTTGACCGTATGCCCTACGGCTGCAAGCCCACGCTGCATCACCACCATAGCGGCGGCAATGTCTCTATCTGTTTCAAATCCACATTCATGACAACGATGCACTCGCTCAGATAAATCTTTCTTGCCTGTATAGTGGTTGCAGTTGGGACAAGTTTGGCTAGTACCGTCAGGATTAACCTTGGTAAAATAAACCCCACGTTTCCAACACACCCATTCCAAGATCGAAAGAAACTCACCAAATCCAGCATCTAAGGTATGTTTTGAAAACATTCCCTTAGCCCATGCTTTCAAATTCAAATCTTCAGCAAATATCATTTCGCCTTGGTCACATAAATGATGCGCCAACTTAAAGTGAAAGTCTTTACGAGTGTTGTGAATGTGTTCATGTAGTCGTGACACTTTCTGTTGAGCTTTTCGCCAATTATTTGACCCCAATTTCTTGTGGCTTGCTCTTTGTTGCAGCAATCGCAGCTTGCGTTGGAGATCCACAAAAAATCTAGGTCTAGCGATTTGTTCACCAGTAGAGGTGGCTAAAAAACTTTTCAATCCCAAGTCAATCCCAATTGGATAGCCATGTGGCGCAAAACTTGGAACATTAACATCTGCTTGCAGTGTGAGCATCACATACCATCCCGAAGCCTTCTTCACTACTTGAGCTTGTTTTGCAACAAACCCATCTGGAATGGGTCGGGATAACTGCATTTTCACCCAGCCAATACCCGGAAGCTTGACTTTGCTTCCCTGAATTGGATTAACCCCTAATTGGGGAAACAGTAAAGAGCGCATTCTTAAGAGTTTTTTAAATCGGGGAAAGCCTCTGCCTGATTCCCACATCCCAATAAACGCTTTTTCTAATCGCCTCAATACTTGTTGCAACATCTGAGAATGTGTCGCGTTTAGGTCAGGGTTAGTTTTTCTTGCTTGAGTTAAAGCTTTGCATTGAGATGCGAATGTTGGTCGGGGTGCATCGACCGGAATGATGTACTCGCTCTTGATACTGCAAGCGTCAATTCTGCATGACCTTGAGTTATACCAATCTTTCCTTTGTGCTAACGCAAAATTCCAAACCCTGCGAGATGTTTCTAGCCATGCTTCGTAGGTTTGGGACTGCTGCTGATTTAGTTTTAGGCGATAGGTATAAGTTAGGTTTAGCATATACGCATTATATCTTAAAAACGAGTAAACTGTTTTTAAAGCCGAATAAATTCTGCGAGTTCGCCTTCGGCATAATCATCTGTATGCTCACTGCAAGCATTTGGTTTGAGTGTGATGGGCTTACGTCCCGCCGTAGGTAATCGCGCAACCGTTTTGAGAGGTCGCAGCTAGATGTAGCAAACTGGGTATTCGGTAGATGTTATCGTCACAATCTGGCATGATCGCTAATAAAATCAACAGAATCATTTATGAGTGAAAAACTGAAGCGATTAATGCTGCGAATTTTAATTGTCGAAGATGACCCAATGATGCGGATTGGGCTAAAACATACACTCTCCACTTATGCTCACCTTGAGATTGTGGATATAGCAGAGGATGGATATTTAGGTGTAGAGGCAGCGATCGCACTCCAGCCTGATGTAGTGGTGATGGATGTGGGAATGCCACACAAAGATGGCATTGCAGCTACACAAGAAATTAAGAAGGTTCTACCTAATGTAAAAATTGTCATGCTCACCTCCCATACCTCGCAAACGGAGGTAGTAGCTGCACTTTCTAGCGGTGCTGATGGCTACTGTGTCAAAGGAACAAGTGCAGAGCAATTGGTCAAAGCAATTGATGTGGTTCATCAAGGAGCTACTTATTTGGATGCTCAAGTAGCAAAAACCGTGGTTGATCAACTCAAACCCGTTACAGCCGCATCTAAAACTACTCAGTCTATTCCCCCTGGAACATTATCAGACAGAGAACTAGAAGTGTTGCGTTTCATCGTTGAAGGCTACAGTAATCCAGAAATTGCTAAAGCGTTATATCTGAGTGAGCATACAGTCAAAACCTATGTTCGCGGAATTATGAATAAGTTGCTAGTGAATGACCGAGTACAAGCAGCTGTAGTAGCATTGCGATCGGGCTTGATGTCGTGATTAGACTGAGAACTGCTATATAGGTAGAGTAAACCAGAAGGTAGCACCATTACCCGGACTACTGATCGCTCCAATCTTGCCGCCATGAGCCGTGATAATTTGCCGACAGATGTAGAGTCCTAAGCCTAAACCGAGTGATTGACGATTATTAGGGCCACGGGTATAGAGTTCAAATAAGCGATCGCACTGCTGTTGTGTCATCCCTACACCATCATCTTGAACAGTGCAACGGATTTGGTTGTTGAGATGTTCTTCTACAACAGCATCCAAGGTCAACTTTACCCCCGGTCGATTATAACGCAGTGCATTTAAAAGTAAATTTTCATACACTCGGCGCAGATGGAGTGCATCGGCATTCACAGGGGGTAAATCAGTGGGAATCGTATATGTTACTGTGGCGTTTGCTTGCTGGATAAAGGGTTGTAAGTCGGTAATCACAGATTTCACTAAATCATGCAGTTTCACTCTTTGGTGATGTAGTACAATTCCATGTACTTCGGTTTCGTGTGCTTCTAACAGTGAGTTAATTAAAGCAACCTGTCTATCGCCACTGTCAATTATTTGTTGGAGTAATTCTTGGGGAATCTGTGCAGTGTGTTGTTCAGGATGCCAAAAAGTTTTTAAAGTCATCACCATACCGATTACAGGATTGCGTAAATCATGAGATACCGCATGGAGAAAAACCCGTAGTTGTTGACGTAATTCAAATTCCCGTTGTAGCGATCGCTCATATAAAAATACACCAACATCGGCGACCAAACAAATCAACATTGTATAAAATATGCCCAAGACATAGCTAGCAGGGACAATCACATTTGGATCGCGCCAACCAAAGAGTAGGGCGATCGCAAAATAGCCAATCACAGTTACTTGCGATAGCAGATGCGATCGCCAATTTACAGGAATCAAAATGGCTTGAATCGCATAAAACAAAATCCACGTACCTCCATCAAAACTAGCTTGTCCTCGCACAGTAGCGATGATTTGAGACGGCATCAGCACCAATCCACTCAACAACAGAAACATTCTTTCTGGAGACTGGGAGAATACACGAGATTTAGCTAATAACAAGCCCATACCAACACTGAAAATTTGAGTAACAGCAACTTCCAAATACTCACGTATCCGGACTGTATCAAATGCTAGTTTGGGATCACCTGAAGCATTCAAGCTAGGAATTATCAGGGTGAGATTCAAAGTTGTCGCCATTACCGAAATAATGAGAACAACCCAAGCAAGTAAACGAATTCGACTAGAAAGAAATTGCTGTTTCCACCCCAAAAATTCTGACGAAACAATTGCATGATTAGGTTGAACTTTGCTTCTGGTCCGATTAATAAATCGAATGACAAATATTTTTCTTGGTAACAATGTCAGGATACTTTTCATTATGCAGTTGAATGTAACTGGAGTTATTAAAATTCTGAAAATTAATTTAATGCACTATTACAAGATGTTTTTAGATTGTTTTTTATAAGAGATATAACAAACTTGATTGTATAAATTACAAAGCCTTATTCGCTCCACCCAAATGGACTAACAGGTTAACTCACCCAACCGATTCATCCAATCGGGTGAGTTAAGCGAGTGAATCAATCGTGGGAAGTTTTAATTAGATGCCTGAATTTATGATTCGGTCATGACATGAAAACAGGCGTTGAGAGCTTTATGAATATTCTATTTATTCATCGCCAATTCAAGCTAGACCTTTCTTGGCTGAAGCAGAATACTGTTCCTAGATTGGATGACACAAATCTTCATCAGTATGAGACTTGGGTTGAACAAAATCAAGTCCTAAAGTATTTGCGTCAGGTTGAAGCTAATTATTTTCTGGAACGTAAAACTTTTTGGTAAGGGATGAATAAACATACATCGCTTGGGTTTAGGACATTGGTTGGCACTGGATAATCCCTAAAAAAATAAAATTCCCCGGAGGTAAAGGAAGTGCGCCAGCAAACTAAGGCTCGCAAATTACTGAAATTAAGTGGTTGGTTGGCGATCGCAGGTTTAACTTTATATATAAGTGTCAAGTTCGTTATACCATCACTGTTCCCATACTGGGGCGTTGGACTTGTGGGTGTACTGGGTGCTTGGGCGGCAACCAGTACGTGGGTGCTACTCGCTAATAGGCCTAGGACTATCCGCCTGTTGGTAGTGATTGTATTCATCACAGCGAGTCTAGTAGGTGGGATTCTTCCTTGGGGTGGTTTAGCTGGGTTTGTGCTGATCCTCATGGCATTCTTAGTTCTTGTTGGCATAACCTTACTGCTTGTGTTTCTCAGCCTGGGACAAAAACAATCAATCATAGAGTTACTACTGTTAGGTTATGTACCCATGCTGGCAGGTGTAATCATGGTGGCGATCGCCAACTTAATTACATTTGCACCTCCAGCCCTATCAATTCAAGCTCATAGTCCGAGTGACGAACTACGCTATATGTTCGAGACAGATCAGCAGGATCGTCTAACGAGTCGTATGATTTTCGATTCCAGTCGGGATCAGGCAAGGCTCAAGCGGACACTCTCCCTAGATCGTCAAGGACTGATCGCCAAACCAGAGGCTCAATACTATGCGGCACTGATATTACAGCATGGTACTTGCCCTGAGCATTTCCGCCGCGCATATCAACTTGCTCATGGTGCTGCCAAAGCAGGGATTCCTCAAGCAGAGTGGCTGTCCCACGCCTCCTATGATCGTTGGATGATATCAGAAGGCCAGCCACAAAAGTACAATACGCAATTAATTTTGTTTCAAAAATCAACCTGCAATACGTAATTTTACTGCTAGATCAACACCCAATTGGAGTCAGTAGGTGTAGGAGTTTATCAGGCTGTTAAAAGGTAATTCTAGACAAGATAAGAAATTCATCGCACTGAACTTTAACTAGGAGAGAAATTATGCAAGTAAACCGCAGACATTACACTTATATATCTATGCTTGTTTTAGCTGTAGTGGGAAGTGCTGGAGCTTCAATGCAGTTATCACAACCAGCAATGGCGAGGGAAACAGTACGCCAATGTATGCAAGACCTCATAGATGATGGTATCTCGGAAACTAATGCAGCGATCGCTTGTCGTGGTCAGCGAGGCAATAATCGGGGTAACAATAGAAACAGAGATAGATACTTAGAGTTACAGGCAAGGTCAGGGCCAACAGTAGAAGGACGTTGGCGCTATTCAGCCCCTGGCGTACCTGATGATGCTATGCGCCGCGCCGGTTGTGAACATATTAAAGGAGATGATTGGCGCTGTCCAACTTCTAGATTGCAAGTTTATCTCCAGAATCATCAATCACGGTATCTGGAATTACAAGCAAGGTCAGGGCCAACAGTAGAAGGACGTTGGCGCTATTCAGCCCCTGGCGTACCTAATGATGCCATGCGCCGGGCTGGTTGTGAACATATTAAAGGAGATGATTGGCGCTGTCCAACTCCTAGATTGCAAGTTTATCTCCAAAATAACCGTAAGTCTTTTATCCAGTTACCCCAACCTCCCGCACCCCCACCAATATTTCCGTTTTAGGCAAAGTTAATTGGAACTAACATAAATTTTATTCTGTTGTTACTGGTAGTAAAAAAATTATGACGCAAATGAAATGGTACAACGAACCTGTTACCTGGAACGAGCAAGCAGAAGTTGTTTACGTTAACGCAGGTGCAAAGACAGATTTCTGGCAAAAGACTCATTATAATTTCATGCGTGATAATGGCAACTTTTACTATCAGGAAGTAACGGGTAATTTCACAATTGAGGTAAAAATTATAGGACAATATCAGGCTTTATATGACCAAGCAGGGTTGATGATTCGGGAGAACGAAAATACCTGGCTCAAATGCGGAATTGAGTATGTTGAAGGCGTGCATAATGTTAGTGCTGTAGTAACCAGAGATTATTCAGATTGGTCTGTAGTCCCCCTATCACAACCACCAGTTGCTCTATGGATGCGGGTACAGCGTCGCTCAGAAACAGTAGAAGTAAAATATTCTCTAGATGGTGAGAATTATCAAATGTTGCGACTGGCATATCTTACCCATACTGAAACATTACAAGTGGGGGTAATGTGCGCCTCACCACAAGGTGAAGGTTTCTCAGTTATCTTTGAAGATTTTAACATTACTCAACCATAGCGTCACTAAGTCACTGTGTTTATCTACCTAGCAAATATCTGTAATCAAAAGCTAGTAAATATATGATTAGAGCTTATCAAGACACAGATTTGGATGACGTAGTTAGCATTTGGTATGAAGCATCTAAAATTGCCCACAGCTTTATCTCGGAAGAAAATTTAATTGTGCAAAGAGATGCTGTAATCAATACTTATATCCCAAGGGCAAAAATGTGGGTTGCCTATGAAGATGGATGTATAGTCGGTTTCATTGCTTTATTAGATAACTTAATTGGTGGTTTATTTGTATCGCCAAAAAGTCAAAGGAAAGGTTACGGAACTCAGTTAATCGAATACGCTAAATCAATAATCGAAGAAACTCTGTTGGTAGATGTTTATCAAGAGAATCATCAAGCCCAACATTTTTACAAAAAGTGTGGATTTATTTTGATAGATAAACGGTTAGATGAAAATACTAATTTTCTCCTATTAACTATGAGCTTCAATGTCAACTAAATCAACAAATAGCATCAATCCTATACAGTAATAATGAAGTGATCATTTACTCTATTAGTCAAGAAACATTAGTATTTGAGTTGCGAACTAAGGAAACAAATCTCATTTAGTAATTTCTGGAAAAGTTACATTATTTAGCTACCAACAGATTAAGGAATAAAACAAATGAATCTCACTCTCGTTAATGACAACTTACAAATTGAATGGGAATGGCATGAGCAATTACTAGCATTTAATCTCTGCAAAAATTTGGTAATTCCCCTCAATCATATTGCAGCAGTTTCGACTGCTCAACCAGTAAGTAGTTGGTCAGAAATCCGTAATCCCGGTCTTGTTATTCCAGGGATAATTAAAGCAGGAACCTACTACAGCAGTAGAGGTAAAGAATTTTGGTACGTGACGAAAGACCAAGATTAT
>NZ_JACJTR010000046.1 GCF_014698795.1 Nostoc sp. FACHB-892 | reverse complement strand
AATTGGTACGAAATACAACGCAACATGTTCACATTAGTTGTACGTGAGCATATTTTTGCAAACCTTAGCAGTGATGGCATTTTCTAGACAACATAGATAATCTTTTTTGTCAATGCGTAAGTCCTAACTTCTATCACGACAGTGATCGCACATTACGTTTTGTTGCAAATAGAAGACCACAAATGATGAATTAAGTGGTAATTCTGTACCATAATCAAAATATTGAGAATTGGGTTGCAGTAGACACGAGCATTTTTCCAGCGATCGCCCTTTGCAAAGGGGAATAAAATATATGCTGAGATTTCTGAGACGACGAGAGTTAGGATCAGAAGGTAGTCTGTAGCTGACAAGCTAACTATATGACATCCACATCGCGTGTTGTTCATAGTGACCCCGATATATTGGGGGGAACCCCTGTTTTTGTTGGTACTCGTGTGCCGATAAAAACCTTGCTCGATTATCTAGAAGCGGGTGACTCACTGGATGAGTTTTTAGATCACTTTCCCAGTGTCAGCCGTCACCAAGCAATCGCCACTCTCGAATTAGCAAAGGAAATGCTAACAGTGTATGCGAATTCTGCTTGATGAGTGTGTTCCACGACCCTTAAGGCGTGAACTTACTGATTATGAGGTACGCACAGTTGTGGAAATGGGATGGTCGGGCAAAAAGAATGGCGAACTGTTGCAACTGATGCTCCAGGAGAATTTCATAATTCTCCTCACAACAGACCAAAACTTACGATATCAGCAAAACTTGCAACAGGCTGGAATTGCAGTCGTTGTTCTAGTAGCATCTAGTAATCGCCTACCTGATTTGCTTTCATTGATACCCAGTGTTCGTAGTGTCTTAACAACGATCGCTCCAGGTGTAGTTGTTGAAATCAGAGATTTTTGACGCGAGCTTAATATAACAACTCTATTCTTTTTGATGATGAAACCGAATTCCTAAAAAGATGTCATAAACAAATTCAAAAAAGTCTTTTTTCTGCAACAATCCTGAAGTTTGATAACAGCCTTTCTCATCTAACAGGGGCTTCATCACATAGTACGCAGGTTGATAATTATACCAAGGAATAGAAGGCCACAAATGATGAATTAAGTGGTAATTCTGTCCCATAATCAGAATATTGAGAACTTGATTTGGGTAGACACGAGCATTTTTCCAGCGACCGCGCTCCGCAAAAGGACGATGAGGCAAATAGTCAAAAAATAATCCCAGTGCTATCCCCACCACAAAAGCGGGTATAAACCAAAAATTTAGAATGTAACCCAAAAAGTGGTATTGCACCGCTATATAAACAATTACACCGATAATTAAGCGGCTAATGAACCATTCTAATAGCTCATATTTGCGCCACAGTCGCCGTTGAAAGAAAAACACCTCATGGTATAAAAACCGCACTGCAATCAGCCATAGCGGACCACCCGTAGAAACATAATGATCTGGGTCGTCTTCGGGATGATTGACATGACCATGATGCTGTAAATGCACCCGCGTAAATACTGGAAAAGCAAAAGCTAGCATCAATGCACTGCCATGCCCTAACATCGCATTCATTACCCGGTTGCGATGGGCAGATTGGTGACAAGCGTCATGAATTACCGTCCCAGCACAATGCAAAGCAATAGTGTTAACGCTAAAGCACACCCAGTGCGGCCATTCCCAAAGCCAGTAACCAAAGTTAGATAGCACCAGCATTGCTACAGCTACCAAAAACAGCAGTAGCGTGAAATTAAAATCACCAGGAGGCGCTAAAAATTCCTTTGGCGGGATTGTCAGTGGCTTTTTTGCCTCCGATGCGATCATCTTTAACATTGACTCCTTCTTAATCAAACATTACAAATATACGATAAAGATTAGGAAAGAATAAATTTATGTAAAGTTTTCTATAGCAAGATTTATCTACAGCTTTGAATATCAGTAGATGAATAACGCTATGATTCCAGACAAAGCCTAATCTTAACTAATAATTGGGGTATGACAATCGGCAAGAAGTTAAAGGGATAAACTGCTTCGTGAGGAGGATAGATACAAGATTGTTGTAATATATCAAGTCTATCCCACAGAACCCACTCTCCCCAGAAACACTCTCTAACTGCTTATATCTATTGGTATAGCAGTAACTGAAAAGGAGATGCCACTTAAGTTACGATGACTTCCCAGATAGCTCCCTAACTTCAGCCCCTATGCAATTAAGAGATTCTCTGCGCCGGACAAAAATTGTCGCTACTATTGGCCCTGCTACTAGTAGTCCTGAAATGCTCAAGGCGATTATTGAAGCGGGAGCCACGACGCTACGACTCAATTTCTCCCACGGAACTCATGCCGACCATCAGCGTAGTATTCGCTTAATTCGGCAAACGGCTTTTGAACTAAATCAACCAGTGGCTATTCTCCAAGACTTGCAGGGCCCAAAAATTCGCTTGGGGAAGTTTGACAACGGGTCTATAGTTGTGGCAAAAGGCGATCGCTTCACCTTGACAAATCGCCCGGTGGTAGGTACGCAAGAAATTAGCTGCGTCACCTATGATTATTTAGCCGAAGAAGTTCCAGTTGGCGCAAAAATCCTGCTCGATGACGGACGAGTAGAAATGGTTGTGGAGGAAATTAACCGGGACAAAGGTGATTTGCATTGTCGGATCACCGTGCCTGGTAAACTTTCTAACAACAAAGGCGTAAATTTTCCCGGCGTTTACCTGTCTATTAAAGCAATGACCGACAAAGACCGAGAGGATCTGATGTTTGGTCTAGATCAGGGTGTAGATTGGGTGGCACTTTCCTTTGTCCGCAATCCGCAGGATTTGATTGAAATTAAAGAGTTAATTTCCAGTACAGGCAAGCAAGTGCCGGTGGTTGCCAAAATTGAAAAGCATGAAGCCATAGAACAAATGGAGGCAGTTCTGGCTTTGTGCGATGGTGTAATGGTTGCCAGAGGCGACTTAGGCGTGGAACTGCCAGCAGAAGATGTCCCAGTATTGCAAAAGCGGCTAATTGCTACAGCAAATCGCTTGGGGATTCCCATCATCACCGCCACCCAGATGTTAGACAGCATGGTGAGCAATCCCCGTCCCACTCGCGCAGAAGTATCGGATGTGGCAAATGCGATTTTAGATGGCACGGATGCGGTAATGCTCTCCAATGAAACTGCTGTAGGTAACTACCCTGTAGAAGCAGTAGCGACGATGGCGCGGATTGCCGAGCGGATGGAACAGGAAGAAGCCCAACACTTAAACTTACGTTCTTTGAGAGATTCCCGGCGCTCCATTCCCAATGCTATTAGTCAAGCTGTAGGGCAAATTGCCGAACAACTAGGCGCAGCAGCAATCATGACCCTAACGCAAACTGGAGCAACAGCTCGCAATGTATCTAAATTCCGTCCCCAAACACCGATTTTGGCAGTGACACCCCATGTGAATGTGGCGCGGCAGCTACAGATGGTGTGGGGAGTAAAACCGCTATTGGTGCTAGGATTACCTTCGACTGGTCAGACATTTCAAGCTGCAATCAACGTGGCTCAGGAGCTTAAATTACTGTCTGAGGGAGATTTAGTAGTAATGACTGCTGGCACACTCCAAGGAATTTCCGGCTCCACAGATTTGATTAAAGTTGAGGTGGTGACGGCAATACTAGGTCATGGAATTGGGCTGGGACAAGGTTCAGTGAGTGGTCGCGCACGAGTAGCTAATACTGGCATGGATGTTAGTAACTTTAATCCTGGAGATATATTAGTTGCACCTCGTACTAGTGCTGATTTTGTTGAGGCAATTCGTAAAGCTGCTGGAATTATTACGGAAGAGGAAAGTCTCACAAGTCACGCAGCAATCATCGGCTTGCGTCTCGGTGTGCCAGTTATTGTCGGCGTGAAGCAGGCAACGCAGGCGATTCGGGATGGGGCGATCATAACGCTGGATCTGCAACGGGGTTTGATTTATTCTGGGGCGGTGAGAACGCATTAGGATTGGGGAAGAAGCAGGGGGCAGGGAGCAGGGGGCAAGGGGTAGAAGAATTAATAACCAATACCCCATGCCCAATCCCTTTATCAAACAGTTGCGATCGCTACCCCAAGCCATCCAGCAAAGTTTTGCTGCTGTGTGGAGTCAGGATGCTCAACAGGCTTTACCTGATATCGGGTAGGACGGGGTGGGGCTAGGGTGATGGAATAGCTACGCAGTTCGTCTTGATGAAAAACTGTGACTTTGATTGCATCACTTGGTTGGTAATCTTTGAGGCGATCGCTTAAGCTATTCCCCGTTACCTTAATCCCATCAATTGCTAACAACTCATCACCTGCATCAATTCCCCCTATTTGTGCAGGTGAACCCGCCTCCACAAACTTAATCATCTCTCGCCCATTCTCTGTATTTATTCTTACGCCCAGATAAGGTTCTTCTTGCTGTTCAGCTACCAACTGCAAGCCAAAAGGTTCTAAATATTGATTAAAAGGTAAATCATCAATGCCATCAATATAGCGTTTAAAGAAATCAGTCAAATCGATTCCGGCAACAGATTCTATAACTTCTTGCAACTGTTCTGGGGTATAGCCAATTTCATCTTGTCCAAATTGCTGCCACATTTTCAACATCACGTCATCGAGGGAACGTTGATTGTCATGAGTAGAGCGAATCAACAAATCCAGCAATAACGATACCATTTCTCCCTTTAAATAGTAAGAAATTTGGGAATTACCGCTATTAGCATCCGGGCGATAGAGTTTTATCCAGGCATCAAAACTCGACTCGGAAACGGGCTGTACCTTGCGCCCCGGTGTCATTTCATATCTGGTAATTTCCTTGCTCAATTTATTCAAATACGACTGAACATCATAAATTTCTGCCCGCAAAGGAATTAACAAGTCATAGTAACTAGTAGTACCCTCACAAAACCATAATGATGGTGTGTAATTTTCTTGATCGTAATCAAAAACCTCTAATGCTTTTGGGCGAATTCGCTTGACATTCCATAAGTGAAAGAACTCGTGTGCTACCAATTGCATAAAGCGATCGTACTTTTCCTGAGCGCGAAATCCAAAACGCTGGTAAATTAATGAGCAAGAGTCTTTATGTTCCAAACCGCCAAAAGCTTGGCTAAATAAATGTAGTAGAAACACGTATCGTTCATAGGGCAAACCGCCGAACATCTGGGCTTCTACCTGAATAATTTTTTGAATATCAGCAATCATCTCTTGGGCTTGGAAATTTCCTTGCCCCCAAATTGCCAGTTCATGGGGTTTTCCCAAAACCTCAAAGTTATACAATTGATGGCGACCAATCTCAAACGGAGTATCAACAAGAGTATCAAAATTGGCAGCCAAGAAAGTATTTGTTTTCTCACCAATAGGTGACAAGGCAGTAGTTACCTGCCATTCTGGGCGTGGTGGTACGATAGTGACGCGAATTGGTTGGTTCTCCCAGCCCTTTATTCTAAAAAATAGTGCCGCACCGTTAAAATAACCGTGGGTAGCATCTAAGTGATTTGTCCGTACCGATAGCTCATTGGCAAAAATTCTGTAACGTACAGTTAATTCTGAAACAGCTTTTTTGTCTATCTGCCAGTGATTTTTACTGATCTTCCGCCAAAGTAAAGGTTTACCCTCTGAAAAAGCCTCAAAATCCTGTAAATTCTTGGCATATTCACGGACTAAATAGGAACCGGGTGTCCACACCGGCAATTTTAAATCGAGAATCGACGAGGCGTAATCGGCAATGTGTAAAGTTACCTCAAACAGATGGGTTTCTGGTTGGGACATTCCCACCAAGTAATGGATTGTTGGCCCGCTTTCCTGGACGTAAGTGTTGGGACGAGTTGCTGTTGCTTCAGTCATCTTGTGTGCTGAGTTAATACTCAACGGTTAATGGAATTAGTGATTTCTCCTATCATGACAAATTCGCCTTTTAACTTTTGGCTTCAACGAAGAGGCAGTTATTGAAGAGGGCAAGGAGAAATGACCCCTTCAATAACTGCTGTGGAATCAAGAGAAAAAATGGGTCTGAGTCCCCACTTCTACTAAACTGGCTCTCGTAAAGAGCCGGAAGCTAGCCCAACAGACTGGATCGAATTCCCCCACTTGAACCATCCCTTTTGCTCCCTGCTCCCTTGCCTCTTTTTCAAATCGAGACGGCGGCTGTTTGCTGCGGCTGATAATCAGAACCAAGTTTGTTGGCACAAAACCCAGTATCCCGTACTTGATTTGGTTCAATTGTTTTTCCCCAGTCCAAAGGAGTCACTACATACTGTATGGCTCCTTGCTGCTTAAAATCTGCGTTCCAAAAGTTATTAATCTTAGCTTGATTCATATTAAATGCCAGTTGCCAGTTATTAACCTTGGTATTACCCTGATTGGTAATTTTGAAGCTGACACAAAATCCAGTTTCCCAGTTGGAACTGATCTCAGTAGTGACTTTTAGTTGGGCAGCACTAGTAGTAGATGGGGAGACAGAAGGAGTAGGAGTTGAGGAGATAGAAGGGGTAGGAGTTGGGGAGATAGAAGGAGTAGGAGTTGGGGAAATAGGAGGATTACTAAGTTGATCTGGCGGTTGAACTTGTACAGGTGGGAGCAATTGGGACAGTAATTGCTGCTTGGGTAGATCAACACTTTGCCAATCATCTAATAAAATTCCGCCTGTATCACTACTATTAGGATTCCAACTCCAGTAAGTAAAGCTCAAGTTATTTTTTTGAATGTATTTCACCAACTCATTTTGCCAAATTCCTTCTTTGGAATTTAAGTCTACTTGCCGTCCCCCAAACTCCCCAATTAAGATGGGGGCAATATTCTGACTAGCGATATAGTTAAATCCTATTTGCCAGCGTTCAATTAGATTGTTAGGAAAGTTAGAGTCAGAAAAGTAGGGCTGATTGTACACCCCAGCGCCGTACTCATGAGGAGAATAGACTAGCTTATTAGAACGAGATAAACGTACTGGATAGTTTTTTACACCTTCTAGATTTCCACCATACCAATGCTGTGACAATTTTTGACCGGGGACATTCTTTTCAACTCCTTCAACGACAATCAGCCAATTAGGATTAACATTGAGAATCGCATTGCCTGCACGTTCTGCTGCTAGTCGCCAGTCAGTACTTATATTGTTATCACCCCAGCTAGCTTTCCCGTAAGGTTCATTTTTTAAGTCTGCACCAATAACGTTAGTTTGATTCTTGTAGCGGGTTGCTAACATTATCCAAGTATCGATCCAGTCTGCCTCCGTAAAGCCATCTCCGTACCACAATTCTGGAATTTGCTGGTCGTTGAGGCGGTGGCTGTCGAGCAGGATTAGCAATCCTTGACGTTCCGCTTCCTGAATAACTAAGTCCATTACTTCCAAGGGGGTTTTACCTTGAAGTTCCTGGTTGCTGCCAATTCCAAAGTCAATGCCACTTACATTAAGCGATCGCAATCCTGCCACAGAATAAGGTAACCGGATAACGTTATATCCTAAGCTTTTAATCTGCGCCAGCATTTCTTTATAATCTCGTTGCCATAAACCGTGAGGGGCGTGCGTATCAGTTTCCATACCAAACCAATTAACACCCCTGAGCAATACAACCTTGCCTTTTGCATCCACAATGGTTCTACCAATTGTTGAAAGTGGTAGCTCTATTAGCGTTGTAGCCCTAGCAGCATCTAGCTGAATACTAGCAGGTTCCTTGGTGAAAATAATTGCTAAAAATACTACTAGGCTTAAGGAAAATATCAGTAATCGTTTATGTAATCTCAATGTTCTTGGTTTATTTTTATAATTAACTTGCATACTATTATTACTTTGTTTAGAACAATATCTAAGTTGAATCAGCGCAAAAAATATATGATGCTTTTTATGAATAAGAGAATTTTACAATATCCTTACATAAAAAATATTTTGTAAATATAATTTTTAGCCGAAGATAAATATTTGTAGTCTGATTACAATGCATTTATTTGACAGTTACTTGTATTACTTAATCAAACTTCCATGCATCTGACCATCCTAGTAATCTTAGAGCAATACTTAACTACTATTGTTTCTGTATCCGTAAAAATTGGGTAGTAGAAGTTAAGAACGCTGAAAAGTTTAACTGGCAATACGTATAAACTTCTATTAATGTTTTGCATTAGTTGCTTAGTTTACAAAAAGTTTACGTAGTTTACTGAGTTCTTCATCAGTTTTCTATTGAAACTATTTGGTATAGAGAATAGTTTAGATACTAAGGCAGTACACATATTGAGTGACCGTGAAAACTCTATACAAAATAGATGTTATAAGCGGTAATTATATCTGCTGGAATCTATCCATAGTCTTTTATTTAACAAAAGCTTTCTGATATGACACTTTCTGCACTGCAAAAATTTTTACTACCACCTGCGATCGCTTCTCTAAGTGTATTTTCTTTGATGTCATTGCCCCTTGCTACGCTAGGCGATAAACAAATAGCTATCAAATTTCAGGAAGAACCTATTTTTTATGGCAAGCTTAGAGATATTGCCATTCCTTATGTAGTTTTTGCAACAGCACTTAGTGTAGGGTCTGGAATTTCAGCACTAGCTTTCTGTGGTTGGCGAAATTCTTCTTCCAAATCAGCAAAAATCCAGCAAGAGCTGTCTAATTTAGAGCAACACCTACAGCAGAAAGAGGCATTACTAAAAGAATGGGAAGTTTCCGAGCCTCGACTACAAATTTCTGGCTTGAACGCTTTTTTAGATGACAAATTGCCTTTTGACCAAGCTCTTAACTCAAAAAATGTAATAACTTCATCTCAACCTATTGGAGCGCAAATCCCAACGCCAGCGCACACACAACCAGTAAATCCTGCACCAAAGGTTGCAACTCAAAAAAATAGCACTACCACTATCAGAGATATTGCTGCTACTTCTGCGTTTGCATCTGCCCAAACTTTCCTTGGCTATGCTCAGGAAAATCCCAACAATATCAAAGAAATTACTGCTGATGAAGTGAATCAAACAGCAAGTATGGCATCAGAATTTGAAGAGTTGCAAAAACAAATTAAAGAGATGATGTTACAAATGCAAGCAATGCAAGAGAATTTGCAACTAACATCTGAAGCAACAAATGCTAAAGTAGAACCCCCAGCTAAATTTCAGATTTACTATAATACTGTCCTTTAAAACCTACTCAAATCTGTTTATCAGAAAGCAAAAGCTGAAGATAAACAGATTTAATTCCCCTTTGTGTGATGAGAAATAACCAAAACAAACAAAGGCTTAGAGAAGCAGAGGAAAATATTTAAACCACTCAATAGCATATAGCGTTCCTAGATCATTTGCCAAAATAAATTAACCGCAGAGGTACAGAGAACGCAGAGTGAAGAATTAGAGATTTTTAGGATTCCTATAGAAGTACAGAGCAATTGAATTGAGGTATAAATTTTACCTCTCCCTTTTTCCTGGACTTTAGACTAAAGCAAGCGATCAGCAAAGAACAGGTATGCAGAAAAATAAAGGGATGCCTGTAAGAACAAGCACCCCAATAACGGAAGATGAAAAAAGCACAACCAATGTTCATCTACCGCTATGGATGTTTTTGCACAGCTGAGGGAATTCCGTCAAGCAGCATACCAAAGTTTATGCCGGGCAAAAGATGCAACATTTGAAATGATGGATGCAATATTGCTGACACGTAACGTCTACAGTCTGGCAGATTTATCAATGTGTCCCGTATTCCGTCGTCAGTGGTCAAGTATTTATGAGACAACACAGGATACCAGACCGCAGCGTAATAAATTGATGGGGCTGTACAGTCAAAAAATACCCAAACAAGGACGTATTATCCTGGCAGGAGACCATACAGTATGGTCAAGACCAGATGCACCAACCCTTAAAGAGAGAACCTACGAGCATTATGCTAAAGGAGGAAGAGGTGGTCGTCCCGTCACCCCTGGATATGGATACAGTACCATAGCCTGGATACCAGAAACTGAAGGGAGTTGGGCATTACCACTTAGACATGAGCTGAGCGAATTACAATGTTGGGAAAATCCCATAGATAAGGCTGTATGGCAGTTTAAACGGGTGTCTAAAGATTTACCATCTCGACCAATCACACTATGGGACATCGAATATGGGTGTGCGCCATTTGTGATCAAAACGGCTAACATCAATGCAGATAAACTGATGCGGTTGCGTTCCAACCTATGTTTATGGGGAGAACCACCAGCATATTCAGGTAGGGGTAAACCACGAGTACACGGTGATAAATTTAAGCTCAACGATGCCAGTACCTGGGCAGACCCAGAACAAACCATTGAACTTGAAGATGCCAAACTCGGTAGAGTTAGGATTTGCCTGTGGACAAGAAAGCATTTCCGTCTTTCTCCACACCATACGATGTCAATTATATTGGTGGAAAGGCTACAAGAGGACGGCTCACCACGAGTCAATAAACCGATGTGGTTGGCATTTGTAGGTGAAGAAATGCCACCTTTATCTGAGGTTTGGAAACTTTATATGCGACGTTTTGCGGTTGACCATTGGTATCGGTTTATTAAACAACGCTTGCATTGGACGCTCCCTAAACTGTCAACTCCCCAACAATGTGACCGATGGAGCGACTTAATGCCACTGATGACTTGGGAGTTATGGCTGGCTCGTGATATCGTCAATGACAATCCCCTCCCTTGGCAGAAACAGATCACTAAACTTACCCCTGGACGGGTTGCACAAGCCATACCTGGGATTTTGGTCAGGGTTTCTACTCCTGCCAAACCGCCAAAACCACGCGGTAAATCTCCTGGGTGGAAAGCAGGACAACCCCGGCAACGTAGAATTCGCTATCCTATCGTCAAAAAGCGTACTTCCTCTTCACGTAAAGCCGAGCCGAAACCTGCTTGATTTGTCTTTTTTCTAATTTTTTACTTTGCTTTTTTTCAACTCAGTTTCCCTGAGTCATTTTGTGCTTCTTAGTCTAAAGTCCAGTTTTTCGTGAAGCTTCCGAAATTACACAAGTCTCTTAATGAGGAAAAAGCACTTTTCTTCACAAACAATGCCATTGAATTGGTGTTTATTAGGTAATTAATATCTGGATGCCAGCGCTCATATTGAGGCTGGTATTCCAGTTTTTATCTATCAAAAAGGAGTGATAGAGGGCTACAGTACCCCGCCCTCAATCAAGTGGGAATTTTCACCTGAGAAACTCTGAAGGAGTCACATAGGCATTCGTTTGCCTATTTTTAATCGGTGGAGGTAAGGTACTTTTTGAAGCTATGGGTTGCGGCGGAATTTGATATCGGTTTCCCCAACCACCATTCAAGTCTTCCGGTTGCGGACGAGGTGGTATTGTTTTCCCCGTAGGTAGAGGTATTGTTAAAGTTTGGCTAACTTGTAAATACTTTTCACCTTCGTTAGTAAAGCGAATCAACTTGCTTTCAAGCGTGTCAAACTGTTGATTTTCTAACTTTAACTTTTGAGAGTTTTGATTATCTGGCTGTTCCCACTGACTAGCAGGATCGAAAATAGCTACAAATGTAACACCATCTTCTGGAAACAGTCGTATTTGTGCTGGATTTGCTTGCCAAACTTCTTGAAAACTACCATCGGGTGAAACTTGCCACAGATTCAGTGCAGCCTCCCATTGTCCCTGTTTCACTTCCACAATTTGACGAGCCAGAATTGAACGGTTAGTATTGGTGTCTGAATTCAGCAAAGCTTCTGTTCGTCCTGATACTGGACGCAAATAACGCACAGCGGCCACTGTAATCTTGCTAGACTCCGGCAGATTGGTACTACCAACGATGTTGTATACACCTTTACTTGATATAGGTTGTACATCTCCAATTTTCATCTCCACTCTTTCTTGTGCTTTTTGAACACAGCCATAACTGGCAGCTAAAAGCATTAGACAAATGCCTGCCTGGAGATTAGTAGTAGATAGAGCTTTAAATCTAGGTAAAAAAGTCTTTAAATCAACAATATTCATAATAAAGGGCAAAATATTTGGTTTATTTGCAAACTTAGCTCAGTTTTTACCTATTATGCCCACTTTAATTTTAAAAATAACAGTTTTTATCGACTCTTAATCAAATAATTGAAAATTAAGAATTTTATTGGATCTAGTGGTTAATACTCATTAACTTTGCTAAAGTAGCGACATTCAATAACCTAAATATGTAGTTGTTACCCAACTAGGCTGATGAGGCAAACAGTACTCGATTGTTATAAATTTACTTTTTCAAGTCAGTACCATAAAGTTTATCCACTGCTTTGCATTGTCGTCTCGATTTGCTGGGTACTGGCAGTGAGCGAAAAGTCTTCAGCTCAAGTTAACCCATCTCAGCTACAGACTATCGACTACCAATTGGGTTTAGCAGAACCGCTACCAGCGCCTAAACTACCCGTCAAGAAAAGTCAATCGCAATCAGGGTCGCAGACATTGCCTCTTCCAAGCGTAACGGCTGGTGTAGCAACTGCACCGATCGCTAATCCAGTGTCCAAAGTTGTAGAACCCAAACCAGTCAACGATCTCCAACAGTTGGAGAGTGTCTTCATCCAGCAACAGGTAACTGGAAAAGCCCCGGCAGCAACACGTAGTTCTGTTGCACCACGAGTGGCAGCAGGTGGGGACACTTCTGACCTGAATTTAGGATTGCAGGGACAGATGAACGGCTCAAAGCCATCAAGTAGTTCAGCACCACTGCCACCACTCGCCAACTCGGCTGCAACGCAAGAATTCACTGCACCAGCAGCACCAACTTTTAATCAAGTACTCGGTTCTCAAACAGCGCCCCTGCCACCACTTCCCAACTCGGCTGCAACGCAAGAATTCACTGCACCAGCAGCACCAACTTTTAATCAACAATTACTCGAGCCACAGACAACTCCATCAATTCCTACTACAGCTCCCGCTCCAGTACCAGTTACCCAATCGGTAACTACTCAACAACGCCGTCAACTCAATAGCAGTAGTTTAAGGGAACCCTCTTTACAATTCCAAGGAGTTTATATCACCCAAGGCGGTGACACCTCGGCACGGGCGAGAGTTAGTGGCATCTATCCACTGTCTCCTCAAGCTTTGGTTGGAGCAACCCTGGACTTAACCAGCCAAGGTAGCAGCTTGGATGACTCCCGAAACGAGGGTTTGAACATTAATGAGCTTTATTTGGCAACTTCACTAGGAGGAGTACCTAATCTACGGTTTGTGATCGGTCAAATAGATTTAACGTCTTATTTTGATCGCAACAGCTTTGCTAAAGATGGAGCCAGTCAATTCTTTAATCCGGTGTTTCAAACCAACCCAGCACTGGCGGCGACAGGGATTAGTTCACGCACTGGTTTATTAGCAGATTGGAGTGTCACTGACAATATTGAAGCGAAAGCGGCAATCTTTTCATCAGCAGACAAAATTGGTGACTTCTCTTTAGATGGATTTGCTGGCGAAATCGGCATTCGTTACGGCAATGCGATTATTCGTGGTACTTATGCCACCGATCGCGATGCTGGTGTTCGTGATAGCTTTCTTGAAAGCTTTAGCATTGCCAGAGGTAACAATCAATTTGGCCCTGATGAAAACGATCGCGAAGAAGCATACGGTGTCAACGCCGAAGTCTTTATTCCTAATCTGAAATTAGGTTTGTTTGGGCGCTATGGTCGTTATGAAAATCGCACTTTAGGAGAGGGTGCAAATACTTACGTTTTGGGAGCTAGTTTTTTAGATCTGTTTACCCCAGATGACCGGCTCGGAATAGCTTATGGACGTGCTCTCTCTAATGATCGGCTGCGTCGTGGAGAGCGTCCCGATGTATTGGAAATGTTCTATGATTTTAAATTTATTTCTAATCTACGAGTAGGCTTTTCGGTTCAAGCACGTGATGATTTCTCAGAAACAGTTTTCGGTATCAGGGTGAAATCAGAATTTGATGTGACTCCCACAGGGAGAATTACTCAATGAGTCAAAATAATATAGATAAAAAGCAAAAGGGAAAAGCTAAAAAAATACAATATCGTTCTCTTTTTATTTGTTCATTTTTCCTTTTTACTTCCTTGGTAACTGTGTCCTCCTTGGGCAGCATTGCCCCTGCTCAAGCACAGAACTTATCAGCATCGGCACAAAAAGGTTTTGCATTTTTAAAAAAAGGCTTTATCAATGATGCGATCGCAGCCTTCCAACAAGCCCTCAAAAGTCAACCGCAATCTTCGCAAGTTAGGTTAGGATTAGCGATCGCTTATCGTCGAGCCGGACGTATTCCTGAAGCTTGGAGTGCTTATCAACAAGTACTGGCAGTAGACTCCAACAACCAACTAGCTTTAAAGACAGTTGGTCTATTGGCTACTTATCGTCCTGAGTGGAACTTAAAAGGGATTGAGGCTCTGACAACTTTCCTAGAGTTAAATCCTAATGACTCAGAAGGTCGTGGTTACCGTGCTCTACTGTACTCCTATCAAGGACAATTAAGCGAGTCTTTGGCAGACTACCAAATAGCACTGAACAACAACCCCACACCAGAGACAGTCATTGGTGCAGCTCAAACTTATAGTTACAGTGGGGATTTTCCTAAAGCATTAGAGTTGTTTAACCGCTATCGCTCCACTGGCAAAGCCATTACAGGTTATGCAGCAGTAGCCTACGGTCGCACCTTACGAGAAACAGGCAATCCTGCGGGGGCAGTACAGGTGTTAGAAGCGCAATTGCAGCGCTCGAATAAACTTGACCAGATAGAGTTTGAAACTCGTAAAGAACTGGCTATAGCATATCTTGTCAATCAACAACAAGCTCAAGCATTGGCAGTTTTGGATGTATTACAAGGAAGGCCAGAGGCGATTTTGCCCTTAGCGCGATCGCTCAATGAAATTCGCAAGTACACCAATAACCCCACCCTCACACAGCAAGTTTTCAATCTCTACCGTCAAGCACTCCAAACCGATCCCAATCCTTCCCCCAAACTACTGCGTGAAGTCGCTGATGTCTTTACTGGGTTCCCCGAAGGACGACAAACAGCGCTGCAACTCTATCGACGGGTGGCGTTAGAATTTCCCAACGATCAAAGTTTGCTGGTGCAGCAATTAGCTTTAGAAAATCAGCTAGGTTTAATCGGTAAAAATGACTTGAAACAGCGTTTAGCGACTGCAATACAATCAGTGCCGAGTGATCGCGTACAGTTGCAACAACTAGCTAATGCCTTAGTAAACATTGATGCTCCCGACCCAGAATTTTTACCTGTGTACCAAAATCTCTTACAAATGGGGGTTAACGTCCCGTTTTTGAATTTCCGGGTCGCGCAGATGTATGTGCAGCGCCAAGATTTGAATGCTGCAAGGCAAGCCCTGGCAGCTTATACAGCTACCCCCGCAGGTGCTAAAGACCTCGCACCCCAATTATTAGCAGCAGAAATTGAGCGTCGTGAGGGTAGCCTTGAAGCGAGTGCCCAACGCTACCAAGCTGTGCTTGCTAGCAAGCCAAATAGTAGCGATATTATTGATGCTGCTTTGGGCGGGCTGGCTGGAGTGCGACTGCAACAAAAGCGTTTTGATGAGGCTGTAACAGTTTATGACCAATTGATAGCCCGCAATCCTCAAAATTTATCGATTCAACTAGGGCGTGCTAGTATCGCCTATCAAGCCAAGCGAATCTCCCAACCAGAAGCAGAGGCAGTTCTCAATAATTGGTTAGCGACACAACCTGCAACCAATACTCCTCCAGAACTATACAGTTTGTTAGGGGCGCTGCCTACAGATCCGCAAAAAGAAGCTTTATATAGTTATCTGCTAGAAGTTGACCCTAGTTCTATACCACTACAACTGCGCCTGTTACAGGTGATAGCGAAACGCAATCCGGCTCAAGCGCAAGCGCGGATGAAGCAATTGATTGCTCGCATTCCCAATACTCCTGACTCATACCAGTTGCAGGCAGAGTTAGCTCGATCTGTAGGTGATTTGAATTTGGCTAGCAATACCTATGAAAATATTTTGGCGCAGCAACCAGATAACATCGATGCTCTAGCGGCTTTGGGCGGAATTCGCTTTGAACAACGCCGCTTTGAATCGGCACAGGAGATTTATGCTCAAGTGTTGGCACAAAAACCGGAAGACAAAGGCGCACGCCGCGCCCTTGCTGGATTGAATGCAATTTTAGATCAGCCTTTGACAGCACTGGCACAGCTAGAACAACTGCAATTAGAAGCAGCCGCAGAAGGAGGAAGCGATAGCGATGCAGCTCGGCAAATACAGCAAATCCAAACAGACTTTCTGCTACGACGGGGATTTCAACCCCCTTGGGAAGACTATCGACGCCGAAACAGAAATTAGCGATCGCTTAAATTTATTCATGAAAGTTAATTTTAAACAACTACAAGGGAACAATAAGGGCAACGAGATGATACTCTCCCGCTTTCCCCATCAGCTAATGTTTTATAAATCAAATTGTTCTTAGGATGTGGCACTTCCCAAGAGTGGCAGCTATTGCCTGCCTGATTGGTTTATCTGCCTGTGTCTCTAGTTACTCGGCAGCAAACCCCAAAACGCCGGATGAGCAAACTCCGGTGGCAAACGTCCCCACTGAAGGTAGTAGTCAAAATCTCACTAGATTATTAGCTGATCTCCCTAAATCTACCCCCAACCGGGAATTACTAGCCCAAAGTTGGGATAGCTACCGCCAAAGATTTATTCAGTCAGATGGGCGAGTGATTGATTACGAAGCAAGCGATCGCTCAACTAGTGAAGGTCAAGCTTATGCTTTGCTCAGAGCAGTACTGATTAATGATCCGGCAACCTTTGCCCTGACTTTAAACTGGTCAGAAAATAACCTCCAGCGCCAAGCGGGTGGTAAACGCACAGATAGTTTGTGGGCTTGGAAGTGGGGGCGAAAGCAAGATGGTAACTGGGGTGTCATCGACAGTAACTTTGCCAGTGATGGAGATATAGATGCGATTACTGCCCTGATTTTAGCATCACGGCGTTGGAATCGTCCCGAATACCTGGAACTGGCAAAAGTTAAACTGCAAGATTTGTGGAACTTGTCCACCATCTCAGAACCACAAGGTAAGCGCTACCTGTTACCAGGACCTGTAGCTGCATTTGTCCCGAATGCATCTACCTTTTACCTGAATCCTTCTTATTTTGCACCCTATGCTTTTCGTATCTTTGCACAAGTTGATCCCCAACATGATTGGTTGAGTTTGGTAGACAGCAGCTATCAAGTACTAGAAGATTCCGCAAAGCTTTCTAGCGTAGGTTTACCCAGTGATTGGGTAGCTCTAAATACCAAAACAGGAGAATACCAAACCCTACCAGCATCTAGTACTCTAAAGAGTTTGTATAGCTTTGATTCTTATCGAGTTTGGTGGCGTTTATCGTTGGATGCTGCCTGGTTCAACTCACCGCAAGCGCAGCGCTATCTAGTGACATCCACTCAGCACCTGCAAAAACTGTGGAGTAAACAATCAAGTCTACCAGCAAGTATCGATCTCCAAGGGAAAGCATTAGTGGATTACGAAGCTACATCCCAATACGCTATGTTGTATGCCGCCATGCAGTTGATAGAACCAGCGATCGCTCAAGAACTGCTTGTGAAAAAGATTATACCTCAATACAAGCAGGGAATTTGGGGAGACGAATCTGCTTATTACACCCAGAATTTGGCTTGGTTAGGATTGCTACCTCCGAAGACAATTCCCCCGCGACTGCTTAAATGACATCTTCTGACCTTGAGTTAGAGCAAAGCCTTGCTTTCCAAATACCTTTTACTCCCGTTGATTTCCTTAAAAAAATCCGATGGGATGATTTTTAAGTTCTAAAAGCAACAAAATACTTGTGCTTTTTACATAAAAAATTTGAGTAAATTCACACTAAAATCACACTTTACCATGAAGCAATTGTTTCATCTTTCCCAAATTAGTAAAAAAGCAATTATTGTTACTTCTTGCTTTTTTTTGTTTCCTAGTTCATTATTGAGCGCTCAAGCTCAAACTAAAGGTGATCTGCAACAAGCAGTAACTTTATTAGCTCAAGCAACGACATCAGAAAATACTAATAAAGCAGACTTAAAAGCTGCTAGTGCCAAAAACCTAGCAACTTACACCCTAGAATTTAATCGTAGTCCAATTGTGGGCAACCGGATGCGCTTGCGTGGGGTTTACTCAGAAGGTCGTCTTGCCTTTACCCGCCCTCGTGGCTGGAAACTAGATCGGGGTAAGGTACAAGCTTTAATCCGTTTTCAACACTCACCTGCACTGTATGCCAATCGCTCGAACCTGACCGTGCTAGTCAATGGTACCAGTGTTGGTAGTGTACCACTCAATCGCAAAGAGTCCCAAGTAGGTCAAGTGCTGTTTAATATCCCACCAAAGCTGCTGCAAGACTATAATGAACTCATTTTGGTGGCACAGCAGAATAACAGCATTGAATGTAGCGACCCTAGTAGCCCCGACTTATGGACAGAGATTCTGCCAGATTCCAAATTAATCTTGAACTATGAAAGGCAGCCGATTCCCCTGAATTTCAGCCGCTATCCTTATCCTTTCTTTGACGAACTCGGCTTAGAAACTAACCAAATTGCTTATTTACAACCGAGTCAAGTTGATCAATCCTGGTTGACAGCAGCAGCTCGCTTACAAGCAGCATTGGGGAGAATCGCAGATTTTCGCCCGATTCAAACTAGCTTAGTGTCTGATGTCGCAAACGTGAAGGCAAGCGATCGCTTGGTCATCATTGGTACTCCCAACGAGCAACCAACCCTAAATACTTGGAAGAATTTGCCCCTGAAAGTCGTCAGCAATCAAATTCTCGATCGTGATAATAACCCTGTACCAGACGAAACAGGGGTATTGATTATAACTCAAGCTGAAAAGAGTGGGGTTCCAGTTTTAATTGCTACTGGCAACAGTGCAAAAGCCGTGGAAAAGGCAACTCAATTTTTATCACAGCCAGACTTGCGGAAAATGGGGACTGGTCAGGTAATATTCGTCAGTACCATCAAGGAAGGTTCGACACCAGGACTCCGCCAGTGGCCTCGTTATTTGCCAGAGCAAAATTCTTTTAAACTGGGCGACATTAAAACCCAGGTAAATGGTGAGCCATTTAGTGATGTAACTGTACGTGGGATCGGAGCGCCGCCAATTGAAATTGATTTTCGCGCTTTACCAGATGATCGGTTTGTCCGGGGTAGTTCCATGAATCTGGTGTACAGCTACGGGCCGCAGGTTAATCCGCGAACTTCTGCGATCGAAGTTTTACTGGATGGAGTTTTCATTGGTGGGGCACGTCTTGATTCTGAGTCGGGAGAAACTCGCAAAAACCTGAAAGTCAATTTGCCGGAAAACTTGATCAAACCCAACTCGAAACTGCAAGTTTTCTTGCGGATGAATCCTAGAGAACCCTTTGATAAACAGAACTGTCTTCAGCCACCAGATCAACAGCTTACAGGTACGGTACATTCTGATACTAGCTTCGACCTGAAACGGGAAATTTCTACACAACTACCAGATTTGAACCTGCTGAAATTCGGTTTCCCCTTTGCTGCACCACAGGATTTGTCCCAGACAGCGATTGTCGTACCACAAATCCCCTCGAAGACAGATGTGTTGACTTTATTAGCTTTTAGCGAACGCTTAGGAAGGCTCAGTCAAGCAGATACTGTCAAACTAAATGTTTATACACCGGATGCTTTACCAACAAAAGCCCGCAAAAATGACCATTTGGTAGGAATTGGAACGCGAGAAGACTTTCCTTTTCCTGAAGTATTTAATTCCACTGGCTTTAACTTGAGTCAGGCATATTCCCGTTCCTCTGCCAATGCTGTGGTTCAGACACCGCAGGATACACAAGGGATGATTAAGCAAATTATCTCTCCTTGGAATAGCGATCGCGTCGTTCTAGCTTTAACATCTCAAACCGAAACTGGTTTAGAGCGAGTGCGGCAAGTCCTCAATCAAGATCCGTGGTTCTTCCAACTCAAAAAGGATACGGTGCTAATTAGTAGCGATCAAAAAGACTTGGTTTCCTACGATGCTGATGCCTATCAACTACAGTTTTTCCAAAGCGCCCCAAATACTCGTCGCTGGGAAAATACCAGTCTCCTCAGCAAGGCATCACGCTTTTTACAAGAAAATTGGCTATTGCTACCTCTAGGCATTCTCACTGTATCTCTAGTTCTTTACGGGATTCTCCAGTTGTATATCAAGCGCTTGACTGCTGACAAAAAGTAGACACTTTCGGTTAGATATCGCCAATTTTAAATTTAAATTTCAAAATTTAGATCCAAAATGACTTCTTCCCCACCTACATCGCCCCAGAAATCACGCGATCGCCAGCGCTTAAAATTTAGCAATTGGTTGATTGATATTACCCCTAGATTTTTTGACCGCACTCTCCAAAAAGTGGGTGTGAAACAGTTTAAGTGGTTTATCCTGCTGCTATTGGTGCTTTCAGTGCCACTGATTATTACTCCGATAGAAGTTTGGCAGCAGGGATTGGTAGCAGTGTTTCTCGTGCTACTGGGACAACTGCTTATACACGCAGAGTTTCAAGAGTCTTCACCAGAAATCAGCCACTATTATCACCTGTTTATGCTGTGGCTGAGTATGGTAACAACGCTGCGTTATTTATACTACCGCACCAGCTACACCCTGAACTTTGATGGTTGGCTCAATAGCATCGCTTGCGTATTTTTGTTCGCCGCCGAACTTTATGCCATCCTCACCTTGATATTGGCATACTTTCAAACCCTGAAAATTCAAGAACGCCAACCAGTTAATCTCACAAACATTCCGGTTGAAGAATGGTTCAAAGTTGATATCTATATTCCCACATACAACGAAGATGTGGAGATTGTTCGCAAGACGGCTGTGGCAGCCTTAGCCTGTGATTATGCTCCTGATAAAAAAAAGGTTTATGTGCTTGATGATGGTCGTCCAGAAAAGTATAGAGAGAACGACCCACGCCGAGAACAGTTTAGTAAAAGACGAGAACAGCTATGGCAAATGTGCCAAGAACTAGGCTGTATACACATGACGCGGGACAATAACGACCACGCTAAGGCTGGTAATATCAATACCGCCTTTTACAAAACCGACGGCGATTTAGTGTTGATTTTGGACTGTGACCACATTCCATCGCGGCAAATTCTCTTGCATACAATGGGTTTTTTCTTCGATCCCAAAGTATCATTTGTCCAAACTCCCCACTGGTTCTATAACCCCGACCCTTTCGAGCGTAATTTAGTCACTAAAGGTAGAATACCCGCAGGCAATGAACTGTTTTATAAGGTGCTGCAAAAAGGTAACGATTTTTGGAATGCCGCCTTTTTCTGCGGTTCCGCAGCATTAATCCGCAAATCCCACGCTTTAGAAGTTGGGGGAATTGCAGTAGAAACCGTGACGGAAGATTGCCACACTGCTTTGCGATTGCATTCGTTGGGTTACAAGTCTGTCTACTACGACAAAATTATGGTGGCTGGTTTAGCGCCAGAAACGTTTTCTTCTTATGTAGGACAACAAGTGCGTTGGGCAAGGGGGATGGCGCAGATTTTGCGATTAGAAAACCCGATTTTTAATCCGAAGCTGAACCTAACATTTGCACAACGGATTTGTTATTTTAGCGCGACTTCACACTTTTTATATGGCTATCCTCGACTAATATACGCGATCGCTCCCACACTATTTTTATTATTTGGCGTTAACTCTGTCCAAGGTTTGGGTTTAGAAACTCTAGCCTACGCCTTACCCCATATTCTCCTCTCTCTTTTTACTAACTACATCATTTACAAAAACGTTCGTTTCTCCTTCTGGAATGAAATTTTTGAATTTGCGATGGCTTTCCAGGCTGGATGGGTGACGATGTTGGCGCTGTTTAACCCTAAGCTGGGTTCATTTAACGTTACTGACAAAGGAACGTCTATAACCAAACGTACCTTTGATTGGGAATCGATGCGTGGTCTTTTGGTGGTGACAGCACTTGTAGTATCTTCCTTGCTAGCTGTTCCCTATTGGCTGCTGCTACATCCTGAAGATTGGCAAGCGGTCTTAGTCAACACCATGTGGTCTGTTTTTAATCTGGTTTTGCTGACAGCTGCTTTGCTGGTTGGCTTTGAACAACCACAAGTACGTACTGCCCACCGTTTAAAGCGTCGCCTCTCCATCTTAATTACCAGTAACGGTCAAACAATCATGGGCAAAACGGTGAATATTTCAGAAACTGGGGCATTAATTTCTTTGGAAACTTGGCCCAATTTACTGGATGAAGTAGAGGTTGAGGTGATGGGAGATTATACTGCTAGCGCCTCCTTGACAGCACAGATTGTCCGAGTCTCTCCGATTAATGATACAGAAACGCTTTTAGCTGTTGATTTTGTGAAGCTCAACAATGCCCAACGCGATGCTTTAACTCTAGTTTTGTATTCTGATGTCCGAGAGTGGTATTCTCAGAAAGGCCAGTATGTAGACCGACCCTTCGCTTCTCTAGGATTTTTAGCCACCAGTCTGACTCGGGCATTGCGTGACGTAAAACAAACTAGCCGTAAAAAGGTACGCAAGCAGGTAAACAGCCATAGCCGACTCTATTGGGATGGTAACTTCTTCTTTGCAGTAGCCACAGAGTTAGGAACAACGGGTTTGCGCTTGGAAATAGAGGATACAAAAGCCGTGTCTTCTCACAAAATGCTAGGACAACAGGATTTGCACACGATGCGAACTGTTAAACCATTAGTTGGTTTACTGTTAAATGAGGATGAGGATAATCTCTCATCTAATCGATTTGTTGCCGAAATTTATGCAGTAGAAGAACAGGCAAATGGTAAAATTGCGCTTGAGTTAAATTTTCCAGAAAAATTCAAAGAACGCCAAGACACCAAAATTAAACAACTGTTGGAGGTTCTGTAGCAGAAATACTTGACTAGATTTTGACTAGCGCAAGCTTCATTTTAGTTTAGATGTTGCTTGCGCTTGAAAGTGTTTTAAATTGCAAAAGTCAATTCAATATAGTTTAGGACTAGCCCTTTCAAGGTGACTAATAAAATCTCTTTTTTTCTCTTTGTGTCTTCTGCTTCTGCGCGGTTAAAAAGTTTTTTATTTAACCACAGAGGCACAGTTAACACATAGTTAAGAGATTAAAGAGTAGTTTATTGAGTAAAATTATTCAATGAAAAACATTTAGTAATCACACTTTGCCAGCCAAGTTCATCAACTGTTTGAAGTTTACGAGATAAATAATGTTGTTGGCGCTGTCAATTTTGATCCACCCTTTTTCATGCAGCTTTTCCATAATTTTGGTAGTTTCTTCAACACCAATTTCTGTTACCTCTGCCAAATCTTTGAAGGGAATGTTAAAAATTTCCTTTCCAAAATTCGATTCTTGACCATAGCTTTCGCCTAAAGTGACAAGGGTATGGGCGAGTTTGACTGCTGGTGGTGAAGACCGCATTTGTAAGCGCAAGTTAATTTGCCGCAATCGCCGCACCATAAGTTGTAACATCCGGTGATGTAACTGCGGGTCTTTGAACAATATTTGAATAAAACGCTCTCTGGATATACTCAGTAAATTCACGGAGGAAAGGGCAATGACATCGGTTGAGCGTGGAGATTCATCCAAAATTGCCATTTCTCCAAAGAAATCGCCCCGACCAAGAATTGCCAGAGCTACTGCATCTTCCGCGACGGTACGCCGGACTTTAACCCAACCAGAAACAAGGAAGTAAACGGCGTTACCCCAGGCATCTTCCATTACAACGGCTCGCCCAGATGGGTATTCATGTTCAATTGCAACGTTGAGCAGCCATTCCAAAGTCTGGGGGGTGGCTGTACTCATTAAGGGGAAAAGTTCACTAAAAACCTCAGTCTGCATGAAATATTTGCAAAAAATGGATTCAAGAGCAGGAAACTAACTTTGTCATTATAAATTTGTTTAAACCGTAATCTTATTTAGAATACGGCAGCAAAATTTGTACCTATTTGAGTTTAACTCTCAGGTTAATCGGTCTAAAGTTAGATTACAACATAACAATTCTGTATAAGATTGGAATCAGCGATTTCACTTACAGAACTATGATTTGAGGTTTGTTGGGTAAGCGCTTTTCACTGCTAGTATTTGGATTTGTTGGTCTAAATTTTTTACTAGTTGATTCAGGGCAACTAAAGCCTCTAATTGCTGAGAGTCAAGTTCAGGATTCATGAAAAACCGTTCTTGTAACTCATGCAACTTGAAGCTTAGTTGCTGAGAAATTACTAAGGCATCGTGGCCTAGACGGGTCAATTGTTGTTGTTGATAGAACTTTAATGCTGCTCCTCGCAAGACTTGGAGTGTTGCCTCCTCACCGTAAATTCCCGGTATGACTCGCAAGCGTAATAACAAGCGGTTTTCTTGATATACGTATTCCTTCTCTACCTGTTTTGGTTCTACAAGTGTGGTAACAGGCAAGGAAGCAAACCGTTTTAATTCATTAAGTACTCCTTGGAAAACAGAAAGCGGCAGTTTGTCTAAGATAGACTGCAAAACTCCATTGTCACTCCACAGTATCCTGCCTTCATAAGCTTGTCTTTCTAAATACAGCCGACCAATTCCTCCAGCCAGAATTCGCCCTAGCAATTCTTCTAGTAATTTCTTGGGTGCTAGTGTTGGTAGTACTTCAATAGGATTAAATAGTTCGGGAACTTGCGTGGGCAAAATAGGTAAATTATTTTGTGGTGCTGCAACGGATGTTTCCGGCTCTTGACTCCTCATAGTTTGAGATGATTTATCTAACTCTGGGATAGGAGCCAAGTCTACTCGCTGCCCAGAATGTTGACGCTTTTGTGTCTCAAACACCATCAATATTGATTGCTGATTTGACTCAGAGTCGGCATCTATAGAGAAAATAGGTTTGTCAGCAATGCTAGCTGCACTATTTGTCGGGGAAAAATCTGGCGTTGGCTGATGCACTTGTTTAGCATCTAGCTGGGATGTATTCTTATGGTTGAGGTAGGCTGACAGTATTCTGCGGTGAGCATCGGCTGCGATCGCCTCAATCACCATTGTGCAATTGATATAAGATAAAATGCGACTCACATAATCTAGCGCCTCGCTATCTTGTGGATGAACCATACCTAGCGAGAGGTTTTTTTCTTCTAATCCAAAAGGCAAAATTTGGTGGTAGAGACAAGCTTCAAAGGACAAAAGACTATCAATCAGGTGGAATATTTGCTCGCGTTCCCCTCCTTCCTCCCACTTAGTTTGAGTGGCAGTTAGCATTTGCTGTCCATTTGCTGCGGTATCATTTAGTTCACCTTCTAAAGACAACATAGGTTTGATTGCTTGGTGTTTACTTATATAATATTTTGCCTTTAATTTAGTAGGTAGTTAATAAAGATACGTTGTTAGATTGTTAAAATTTAAATTATATCTACTTAAGTAGACGTAAGTAGAAGATTAATTTCAGATGTAGATTTGCGAAAGGCAGAGGGCACAAGGCTGGAAGTATTAATCAAAACTTTAATTGTAGATATAAAGCCTAATAGTATAAAAAATATATCGAGATACGTAGCATGAGCACAAGACCTCCAAGATCAATCCCATGCTTTTAAGCGTAAGTTTCTTCTACTTTCTGAAGTTTTACTCTAGTTACTGAGATACGAGGAGATGAAAAGACAAAGAGAAGGAACTTGCTATGAATTGTTCCCTGCTCCCCATCTCCTACTTTGATACACTGCCTTGAGCAACTAAATGCCTCACAAGCTACTCCTGAGTTCTTAAAGCTTGGGCTACAAGATAAATTTTTGTCCATTCACCTAGCACTTGATGGGTTTTGAGTTTTAATTGTTGGGCTATTGCTTCTATTGAGTTATCCGCTCTCCGCAAATCTAGAATCTGCCGCCCCAGAGGAGTCAATTTTTCATCAAGTTGCTGCCATTGGTTTTGAGTTAAACCCAAGTTATGTTCTTGCAAGGAAATTGAAAGCCAGCTATCTACTAGTTCTGGTTTACCTTTGAGGGCAAAAACACGCACAGCGTGGTAACTAATTTTTTCTCGCAGACGGTATACTTCTTTAGTCTGCTTATTTAATCTCTGGGCAATTTCTTCTTGGGATTTACCTTGCAAATACAGTCGTAGCCACTCTACTGCATCTTTCCCTAGATTTTCTTGCAAATAATTTTCAAATTCTTTTTGTACTGACTGACGCAGCGCAAGTTGTTCTTCTAGCTGTTGTACTTCTTGATATTCTGCGATCGCCTGACTATCGACTAAGTTAACTCGAGTGTCACTGTCGTCTGTGAGAACTTCTTCCGACACCAGTCGAATTAAGTCACGCCCCGGTACTTGGGTTAAGCCACCGCGCTGAGTGCGACGCAAGTAGTTTACAAATCGATAAGCTAATAGGGGTTGATTGCGTACTGGTCGTAGACAATATTCTTCCACACTGGCAAATAACAGAGCATCCCCTAATCGTCTATCGGTTGTATATTTGGCAATATCAGCCATTTGCTGTTGCATCTGGTTATCGCTTTGCAGTAATTCTTGGAGTACTTCTTGCAGTACATCCATGACGCTGCGCTGGCGATCGCGGCTTAGGGCAACCCAAGTCTGAATTTTATTCCGCAATGTGACTAAACTCCCCAATCGCGTTATCAAGTTCCGATAAGCACGTTCTCGCCCTAGCCCCAAATAGCGTTGACGTAAAATTCTCCAGCGATATTCCATTGCTTGCTTGGCGATATCGAATTCCTTCGGATTAAATAGATCAAAGCGTTTTGAGTCAGATCCCAATAGCCAGAGAATAATACTTTGCCTAGCAGCTTCATTTTGGTCTGGACATTCCGCAGCCAAGCGCTTTCGCCAATCTAGAGCCAGTTGTTCCACATCCCTTGTCATAGTGAGATTGCGCTCCTCGAAACTCAATTTTGAAGTTTGCATCACAACCCCCATTCGTCCCACCTAATTGTTTAATTGGCAACTTGCCAGGATTTCATGAGTTTCATGAAAATAACTCAGTGATTCCACTTTAATTACGTCTTAATTCACTAGATTTATGCAGAAATTTTTATATTTATGTTTTGCTTACAATTTCCAAATGCCCAAAACCCATACCCATGAAGTTTTCAGGGCGATTTTTGTAATTTATACTTTTTGTAAAGTTATAAAAGGGCGTCGGGAATACCCACTCTTTTTAAAGATGGGATGAGAGACGCACCGACCCCGTTGACGGTTGACGATTGACGGTTAACAGTCTTTAGTGTTATAATATCGGGTTTTAAGAGTTGGATGAGCTTAAGTTAAATTTAATAATAATATTTTTCAGTTTATATACGTATAAATCGCTATTCTGGGTAGTAGGGATTGATAAGTAAATTTATCCTTTTTAAGTAGCTTCACCCACAAATGTGTTTCTAATATTGGCAAGTTATTTTATAAGTTTTATATTCCCAAAAATGAATAGTCAACAGTCAATATTGATTTTGACTATTGACTTTGACTGTTGCTTTCCCTGTGCTTCAAAATTTAACTTCTGCAAAATCTAAAAACAGAAAGAATGCAATCGTCTAAAGTTTTGATAGTCAGAAGTCTGACAAGAAACTTTTCTTGAAATTCATTTATGGTAATTTTCTGTTTTGAGTTCCCCCGCAGCAGGTTGAATTTATCGACTGTTTGATCTCACAATGGGATTTTCTACAGATTCTCGATATCCTTGGACTTGTTCTGTGTAAGCAATTGGTAGAACAGCTTCAACGTTTTCATGGGGACGAGGAATAATCACCCAGGATTCTAATGTACCGCCATAAACATTTTCTGCGGCTTCAACGCCAGCAGCCATAGCGGCTTTTACTTCAGAAACATCGCCACGAATATTAACTGTAAAGCGAGCGCTACCTACTCTGATATAACCAACGAGGGTAACTCGACCAGCTTTTACCATAGCATCTGCTGCTGCTAGCACCGCAGGGAAACCTTTCGTTTCAAGTGCTCCAACTGCCTGTAATGACATTATTAATCTCCTGTATGAATAAACGTGGGGGCTACAAATTAATTGTACGAAGCTTCGCTACAAATTTTGATAGCAAAATGGCTTAGAACATGCGGAAAGGTTCTGATTCTTCAGTGAAATGGATTGGTAATATGGTTTCTACATTTTCCGGAGGATTGGGAACGATGTAATGGGTGATTACTGTACCAACCTTTACTTGCTCTCCAGCGACAATTCCGGCTTCAACAGCTCTATTTACTTCAGAAACGTGTCCCCGGACAGCGACTAACAAGCGAGCGCTTTCGGCTTGACCATAATACACAATTGTGACTGCGGCAGCTTTGACCATTGCATCTGCTGCTGCTAAGACACTAGGAAAACCTAAAGTTTCAATTACGCCAACGGCCATTGGCATGGCATTAGCTCCTGGATTAAGGGATAGGCGATATTAATTGTACGTGGCTTTAGTCCCAATTTTGACATTTTGGAAAACTTTTTTTGATGTCATAGTTTTTGGAGGAGTGGGGAGTAGAGAGTGGAAAGTTAGGAATTAGGAGTTAGAAATTAGGAGTTGGAAGTGAGGAGTTAGAATATTTTGATAGCTGCTGGTCTATATTTTATGTATTACAATTAATATTTTGACCTGTTAGTTTGTGTAATTTTGTTGTTGAACGAAATCAGCGATCCGTGGATGCAAGCTAGTACGATAAACTGAAATTTATGTTTCCGAATTTTCTTCCTCAAGCAGTTGGGCAACTGACAGAATCTGCCTCGATCGCACTAGCTCGGAGTATTCAAACTGCTGCGATCACTACTCCTTTAATTAATCAACCAGTTACCACAACCTATGTCAAGCAAGGGAGTGGTGGAACTCCTATTTTATTAATTCACGGCTTTGACAGTTCTGTATTAGAATTTCGACGGCTTTTGCCACTGCTTTCTGGAGATAATGAAACGTGGGCAGTAGATTTGTTAGGTTTTGGGTTTACAGATAGACTCTCAGGAATTTCCTATAGCCCAACTGCGATTAAAACCCATCTTTATTATTTCTGGAAAAGCCTGATTAACCAACCTGTAATTTTGGTGGGCGCTTCGATGGGGGGTGCGACTGCAATTGATTTGGCGCTGACTTACCCGGAAGTTGTAAAAAAGCTGGTGTTAATTGACAGTGCGGGGTTGGCGAATGGTTCACCATTAAGTAAATTAATGTTTCCCCCGTTGGATTATTTAGCAACTCAATTTTTGAGTAATTTGAAAGTACGCGATCGCGTTTCCCGTATGGGATATAAAAATCAAAGTCTTGCCTCTTTAGATGCTCTATGTTGTGGCGCATTACATCTACAAATGCCCAGTTGGAATCAAGCTTTGATTACTTTCACTAAAAGTGGTGGTTACAGTGCTTTTAGATTTAAGAAAGTATCACAAATTGTGCAACAGACGCTAATTTTATGGGGAGATTCCGATAAAATTTTGGGTACTAAGGATGCCATGAGGTTTAAAAGAGCAATTCCACAGAGTAAACTCGTCTGGATTCCCAATTGTGGCCATCTTCCACACCTGGAACAACCGCAAATTACCGCACAGCATATTTTAGATTTCCGAGTTTAAATGTAGTTCAAACCCAAGAATACTGATGCATTTACTGCAACTGATTAGATGTATTTAGGGAGAACGTGTTGAAACAGCAAGATTACGTATCAAAGTAGCATAAGTATCAATAGTTCTCCTGTAACGCTGAACTGTAAAGTTTTTGATTTATTGCTAATGGTTTCTGTCAAAGCTACTATTTTTCTCTTTATATAGTGTTATTTTCACATAATTTTAGGGAACTCTGTAGCTAGAGCGATCGCAAACCTGTCTTTCAAACAGACAGGAGTTCATAGAGTAGATTTAAAAATTTACTAAAAAGTCAGTTTGTAGAGAAGCTATGAGAATAGAGAGAAATAATAGCTTGGATACCTTAAAAGCATTAAGCATTGCTTTTGTTTTTATCTGGCATTTACGACCATTTCAATTTCTTATAAATGATTCTACTGATATTATTGTATTTGTTATTGCTAAAATTTTGAGGGATTTGGAACTGCAATTATCTTTAACAGCCGTTCCGATATTTTATATTGTTTCTCTTTACTTATTTTTTCAAAAATCAGATGGTGTAAAATACTTTAAAAAAAGAATTACTAAGCTAATTAAAATTTATTTATTTTGGGTGATTGTTCAAAATGTATTTTTTATTATAGCTACGAGAGAAATACCTAGTTTTTCATGGCAAATCATTATAGGTTTAGAACCAAGCTTACCAATTGTTGGTGATTCAGTTTTCTATTTTTTATTTAATCTAATTTGCTTGACAATTTTAGCCTTTTTATATGAACTCATAAAATCAGATTCTTTAAAAAGAATTATATCTTGTACAGTAATAATATTTTGTTTACTTTATTTTGAAGCCTGTTGCTTGCTAAATTCGAGCATTCCTTATCATTGGCTAATAAATTTTGTTATTTATATTCCCATCGCTTTTTACTTAGTTAAATTTCCTGAAAAATTGTTAAATTTCAAATTTTATTACCTAATTGCATTTATATTGTTTTCGTTCCATGACATTTATTTACGTACATTTGAGTATTACTCAAGCATTTATGGAAGAATTGCCATTATTTTTGGAGCCATAACTATTTTCTGTTATGTTTATTCTCGAAAAGAAATAGATGAGAATTTACTAGTACAAAAATTATCTAAATACTCTCTTGGTTTATTTTCATTACATAAATATTGGCAATACTTATTCTTCTTGCTAGTTAAACATTATCAAATTGGCATAAATACAGGATTTTTCGGAACTCCTTTGAGTAAAATATTTATAATTGAAGGATTTTTTGTTGTATTTTTTACTATTTTTTCAATTTATTTATTGAGGTTAACTTCTTTAAAGCAGTTTATCACTTAGAAAGTAGGCTTTATCTGATTGACTGACTCTAGTATATTGTGGCAGAAGTTTGTCTAACTTTGACAAGGGGCAAAATCCCCTTGTCTGGTTAATCGTAGCTGGATTTGCACCAAGCTTTACTAGTCAAGCAACCACATCTCATTAGAACTTTCAGGATACTCATTTGGTTGATTTTGTGGTTGATTTTGAGCTAGTGATTGCGATGACCGATGTGATTTTTTGTAGTTAAGTGGATTGTAGTGGTCTTTTACTGGTTTTATAGCACTAGTTTCTTTTGCAACACTACCAGCATAATCATCTGGTTGATTTTGAGCTAGTCTTTCTGATGAAAGATGTGATTTTTTGTAGTTATATGGATTGTAGTGTTCTTTTACGGGTTTTATAGCACTAGTTTCTTTTACAGCTACAGCAAGTTTAGAATTATCTTCTGCTGTTTGTTTTAAAGCATTAATTTCTTCTATAAGCTTGGAATTAGCTTCTGCTAGTTGCAGTGCTGTTTTTTTTGTTTCGTCAAGTTCTTTTGCTACTTGTTGCGCTAATGATTTTTGTTCAGATGCTAATGTTTTTTGTTTAGATAGTTTTGATTGCAAATCAGCAATTTCCTGCTCTAAAGATGCTTCCTTTTTATGGCTTTCTTCTAAATTAGTTGTCAACTCTTTGACAGTTGCTTCTAAATCAGCCTTAGTTGGGCTTGTGCGTTTAGTAGAATTTGGTTCAGGCGTTTGTGCTGAGGATTCCTCATCAGATGAAGCCTGTTGTTCAGCAATTTCTTCTGCTGTAATTTCAATCGCAGATTCGCCTTCTGGGGGTGTAAATTTTTGCGCCTCTTCTTGTAGTAAGTCAGAGAGACTTTGTTTCCTAGCCATTATTATTTTCTCCAATCACGCTGTAATTCATCAGCTGCACGGCGGTAGTCTAATTCCGCCTCCCGTGCATTACTTCCTCGCCATTGACTAATCGCTACACCCTCAAGTGCCGCTCGTTCATGAGCCTTATAAGCACGGATAAAGGTATTACAAGCAGGAATACCTAATCGAGTCAGAGTGTTTTTTGCTTCTAGTGCTTCCCCCATACTGCGCGTATCAACTTTGGTAAGCAGTACCCGATGGGGAGTTCCCACGGGAATGACGGCTTCCTTCACTGTTTCCACGAGGATAGCTAAATCCATTGCGGCTGGGGGTGTAGGCAAAACTAGATAATCTGCGATCGCAACTACCGCCACTAATGCTTCAGAGCGCAGCGCGGGAGGCGTATCTACTACTACTAAATCGTAACCTGTTATCTTTTGTAAATCACCTAAAAGTGTGGGATCTGTTTCTTGAGATAAGTCAAATCCCATTCCCTGCTGACTGCGCCCAAACCACCAACTGGCAGAACCTTGAATATCTGCGTCAATCAGCAGTACCTTTTTTTTCTTCGCAAAGTTTGCAGCCAGATTTATTGAGGTAGTCGTTTTACCGACTCCTCCTTTACCGTTAAGAATAGCGATGATTTTTGGCACTGCTTACTTCCGATGCGGCCCTATACCATTTTAGATTTTGAAAGAGGTAGTGGTAATCGCTTTAGGCGCTCCATTTGTCGAAATCATTTTTTAAATTGCTATTACAAGAATATACCGCTTTATGTGACCCTCAAAAACATGAAAACTCGTAACAATAAAATTCAGAAGCTATCAATTCCCCAAACTCCGATGACAGCAACTTACAATCTGCCCGATGGGCCTCAAATGCCGCGCTGGCTACGGATGATCAAATTTATTAATCAGCCACTGAAATATGCGGATGATTTTGCCAAAATTTATGGCGACACTTTTACTATCAGAAGTAGTAACTCTGATAACCATATTGTGTACTTTAGTGAACCCCAAGCACTGGAGCAGATTTTTACTGCTGATTCCAGCCATTTTGAGGTTGGTAGGGGGAACATAGGACTAAAATTTTTGCTTGGCGATCGCTCCTTTATGTTAGCGGATGGCGATCGCCACCAGCGCCAACGGCAACTAGTAGCTCCTCCATTTCACGGCGAAAGGATGCGTGCTTATGGTCAGGATATCCAAACAATAACCCGACAGGTGAGTAATCAATGGCAAATTGGCAAACCTTTTAAGATCCGCGAGTCGATGCAAGAAATTACTTTGCGTGTTATCCTACGGGTTGTATTTGGTTTGGATGAGGGAGAGCTTTTTGAGGAACTTAGGCGATCGCTAAGTGACTTACTAGACTTCATTACTTCGCCCCTAATGTCCAGCACCTTGTTTTTCGGGTTCATGCAAAAAGATTTTGGTGCGTGGAGTCCCTGGGGTCGGATTTTGCAAAAACGGCAAAAAATTGATCAACTTATCTATACTCTGCTGCGAGAACGTCGGGCTGAATCTGATCAGAATCGCCAAGATATCCTAAGTTTGATGATGGCTGCTCGTTACGACGATGGCCAAGAGATGTCAGATGAAGAATTACACGATGAGTTAATGACATTGCTAGTAGCAGGACATGAAACTACCGCTTCTGCATTAACATGGGCTTTTTACTGGATTGATGATTCTCCAGAGGTGCATGAGAAGTTACTACGGGAACTCAACACCATTGGAGTTAACCCCGATTTGAGTAGTGTGGCTAAATTGCCCTATTTGACAGCAGTGTGCCAAGAAACATTGCGAATTTACCCAATTGCTATGAATGCTTTCGTGCGGATTGTGAAGGCTCCGATTAAAATTATGGGTTACGAACTGCCAAAGGGGACGGCAATAGTCCCCAGCATTTATTTAGCGCATCATCGGGAAGAAATCTACCCACAATCCAAGCAGTTTAAACCAGAACGCTTTTTAGAACGACAATATTCACTATACGAATATTTACCCTTTGGTGGCGGTAATCGTCGCTGTATTGGGTTGGCATTTGCCCAGTATGAAATGAAAATCGTCTTGGCAACTATTTTGTCAGAATTTCAACTATCGCTAGTGAACAAGCGTCCTGTGCGTCCTGTGCGCCGTGGGTTAACTATAGCCGCACCGGCCGGAATGCGGATGGTTGCTACACCTCAAGTTAAGCGTGCGAATACAGCAGCGTTAGTCTAGCTGACATTTTGCACCATTTTCAACAACCGCTTTAAGATTTATTTTGATAAGGTGTTACGCATTTAACTTGAACATTTAGATAAAGGCTGATGACCGATGATTGATGACTGATAACCGTTAACCGTCAACAAGTTAACGACTATACAATTTAGGCACGCATCAGCTTAATTTGTGTGTACACCGTAGCCCATAAAAATTGTAGAGACGCCAATTTAAAAGCGTCTCTACAAAAGTGTTTATTGGAGTACTAATCAAAATGCCTGTACGAATAGATGGCAGACTAATTAAAAAGGAATAGCTCTCAGAAAGCCACCAGCTAAGTTGAGCGCGAAGAAAGCTAAGATTGGAGAAAAATCCATACCGCCTAATGGGGGAATAATTGAGCGGAATAGATTCAAATAAGGGTCGGTTATCTGGGCTAAAGCAGCAAATGGCTGATTATACCAGTTGATTTGCGGAAACCAGGTCAACAAAACCCGGATAATTAGCAAATAGCTATAAAAGGTGACAAAGGTAATTAGTGTCGTAATGAGTAAACTCATGGATAGCTTTTCCTACTACTAAGTGTCAAATGCGGTCTTATCTTTAATAATTTTAATTTAGTCCATGTCATGGTGTTCGCGGATTTAGCACTTACCACACTTGACATTTTCACCACGCCTGAACATACCTCAGGAGTCTTTAGTGAGGGAGCGATCATTGCTTGCTTGGGGTGAACCGCCATTAACATTTCCCAGTTGCTTTCGCACATCATCAATTGTGGCATTTAGCTGGGCAATTTTATCTTCTAGCGATCGCCTAGCCGTTTCTATGCCAATGCTCTCGCTTTCTGAGGCTTTCATCTGACGTCGCTTTGCTGCTACTTTCTTCGCTTCGATTTGACTATCCGTCAGTTCTGTATCCTCCTCTGCTAGCAACTCTGGATCGCGTCGAGAAGCAATCACTGCTCCTATGACACCGCCAAATACGCCACCAACAAATGCCCCTGCTAAAAAACCACTGGCAAAACCATCACGCTGACTCATATCTTTACCGCCTTCAACAAACCTTGCAACTTTATACAGTAGTTATGCTATTTTCCTGCCCTAGCTGCATACTAGCTTAAGTCCCAAAGATGCGATCGCCTGCATCTCCTAATCCCGGTACAATATATCCCTTGCTGTTAAGTGTTTCGTCAATAGTAGCAGTGTAAATTATTAGACCTGGATAAGCCGCACTCAGTTTTTGTAAAGCTGGTGGAGCCGCCACTACACAAACAATCCGGGTCAAACCTGGATCAGCGCCCCGTTGTGTCAATTCTGCCATTGTCGCCATGATCGACCCTCCTGTTGCCAACATTGGATCGGTAATTAACACTCGTGTTTGAGGGTCAAATTTTTCTGGTAACTTGTTCAGATAACAATGAGGTTGCAGGGTTTCTTCGTCTCGCGCCAAGCCAAGATGGTAAATCGAAGCTAAAGGCAGTAAAGTCTGCGCTCCCTCAAGTAATCCTAGTCCAGCCCGCAGAATCGGCACTACTGCTACTGGGATCTGCGGATCAATCACGGTTGCCGGACAGGTATCTAAGGGACTTTGCACCACTGTTTCTTGGGTCGGCAACCAGTCTCGCGCAGCTTCATAAGTCAGCCATCTTCCCAACTCAGTCATGGCACTGCGAAATAATACTGAAGGAGTGCCTGCATCACGGGCAACTGCCAGCCAGTGTTTGATCAGGGGATGGGGTGGAACATAAACGCGCAATTGTAGCGTCATAGCCAGAAATAGGGGCTTTTTGATTGTATAAGAACTGAAACACCATAATACTCTTTCCTGCATCCGGCTGACAGCTAATAATTGACGCTATCAATTTTATTGATAAAAATTTTCATTAATAGTTGACATTAATTCTCAATCAAGGCTATATTGTTATACAGTGTTCTCCTCTCTTTTAAGGATCGGCAGACGGGATTAGTCAGCAGTAGCAGGCTCGTCCCTCTTTTTTTTGATTAGTCATTTGTCCTTTGTCATTGGTCATTAGTTAAATTAAATATTGATTGACTCTAGATAAAAAACAAATACTTTTTTTTCTACGTTCGCGCAGCTTTCGCTTTAGCGATACGCTCATTACAAAGGACAAATGACAAATGACAAATGACGCGATCGTAATTGGATCTGGGATTGGCGGATTAGTAACAGCAACTCAGTTAGCAGCGAAGGGAGCGAAAGTGCTGGTATTAGAACGTTATTTAATTCCAGGTGGTAGCGCTGGTTATTTTGAACGCCAAGGCTATCGATTCGATGTTGGCGCATCAATGATTTTTGGATTGGGACAAAATGGCACTACTAACTTACTCACCCGCGCTTTGTCAGCTGTGAATGTTAGCCAAGAAGCGATCGCAGATCCGGTACAGATTCACTATCACTTACCCCAAGGTCTAGACCTGAAGGTTGACCGGGTTTATGAAAAATTTTTGCAAAATCTTACTGCTCATTTTCCCCATGAAGAAAAGGGGATTCGTCGCTTTTATGACGAATGCCAAAAAGTATTCAAGTATCTCAACAGCATGGATTTGCTGTCGCTGGAAGAACCTCGGTATTTACTGAGAGTATTTTTCCAGCATCCTTTGGCGTGTCTCGGTTTAGCTAAGTATCTGCCCCAAAATGCCGGAGATGTGGCGCGGCGTTACATTAAAGACCAGCAATTATTGAAATTTATTGATATGGAATGTTATTGCTGGTCGGTAGTTCCATCAGACATGACACCAATGATTAATGCTGGGATGGTCTTTTCTGACAGGCATTATGGCGGAGTTAACTATCCTAAAGGTGGGGTGGGACAAATTGCTCAAAAACTGGTGGACGGTCTAGAGAAAGCTGGAGGTAAGATTCAATACCAAGCTAAAGTCACGAAAATTCTTACAGAACACGGGAAAGCGATTGGTGTGCAACTGGCGAATGGTGAAGTATATCACGGTAAACGCATAGTTTCTAATGCTACACGCTGGGATACATTTGAACAATTACTACCAGCAGAAGAAATGCCAGATAATGAGAAAAAATGGCAACAGAATTATCAAAAATCTCCCAGCTTCTTGAGTTTGCATATCGGGGTAAAAGAGTCAGTTTTACCTGCGGGGACAGAGTGCCACCATATTTTGCTGGAAGATTGGGAAAAGATGACAGCAGCAGAAGGCACAGTTTTTGTATCGATTCCCACCTTGCTTGACCCAGATTTAGCACCAAGTGGATATCACATCATTCATGCTTTTACTCCTCACTGGATTGATGATTGGCAAAAACTTTCTCCGAGTGAGTACGAAGCGAAGAAAGAAAAGGCGGCTTGGCGAATTATTGACCGCCTAGAGAAGATTTTTTCAGGCTTAGATGCTGGATTGGATTATCTGGAGGTGGGGACACCCCGCACCCATCGCCGCTTTTTAGGTCGTCAGGATGGCACTTATGGGCCAATTCCCCGGCGCAAGTTGCGGGGGTTATTAAGTATGCCCTTTAATCGCACAGTTATTCCAGGACTTTATTGTGTAGGGGACAGCACCTTTCCAGGTCAAGGATTGAATGCAGTTGCTTTTTCTGGGTTTGCTTGCGCCCACCGAATTGCCGTAGATTTAGGATTTTAACGCAATAGGCTTGGGTTGCTTTTGAATCGATATTAGATTAGATAATTGTGATTTTATTGGCTGCTTTCGTAGCTTTTTCCCTAGCCTTTTGGACATCAACATCTTTCGCTAAAGCTACGCCCATTCGCCGATATGGATGAGCATTAGGTTTACCAAATAATCTAATATCTACATCTTTTTCTGACAAAGCATCGGCTACACCACTAAAAGCAATAGAATCAGATTTTTCGGAAGCTAGAATGACGGCACTAGCTGATGCTCCTAGCTGTTCTATATGAGGAATTGGCAAGCCTAAAATAGCTCTTAAATGTAGTTCAAATTCATTGAGATTTTGTGAGATTAATGTCACCATTCCTGTATCGTGAGGTCGGGGAGAAAGTTCAGAAAAAATCACTTCGTCTTTGGTAATGAAAAATTCAACACCAAAAATTCCGGCTCCTCCTAAAGCATCAGTAACTTTTATGGCTATTTCTTGAGCTTTTAATATCTTGTCGTCAGAAATTTCTGCGGGTTGCCATGATTCTTGATAATCACCTCTTTCTTGGCGATGCCCAATAGGGGAACAGAAGATTGTTGGTGCATTCCACTGTTTAATTGTTAGTAAAGTTATCTCAATTTCAAAGTTAATAAATTCTTCTGCAATGACTTTTTGACTATCACCTCTAGAATTAGCAATCGCATAATTCCAAGCCTTATCAACTTCACTTTTATCCTGTACTACAGACTGACCTTTACCAGATGATGACATCACAGGTTTAACAACATTAGCAAACCCAATTTCATCAGAAACTTTAATCAATTCTTCTAAAGTTGTAGCATAACCATATTTAGCTGTTCTGATGCCTAATTCTTGATGCGCTAGTTCTCTAATTCTGTCGCGATTCATTGTATAGTTAGTAGCAGCCGCAGTCGGTATAACTGTAATCCCTCGCTGTTCAAATTCGATCAGTTTTTCTGTTCTGATCGCTTCAATTTCTGGTATAATAATATCTGGCTGGTGTTTTCTCACTACAGCTTCTAAATCATCAGCACTGAGCATAGAAATAACTTCATAAGCATCAGCAACTTGCATCGCGGGAGCATTGGTGTAGCGGTCAACAGCAATTACATAATTACCAAGACGTTGAGCAGCGATCGCAAATTCTTTGCCTAGCTCTCCTGAACCCAGCAACATCAATTTTTGGGGCAACTTAATACTCATTAACTTATCCACGTCAATCTCAATTTAATAATCTTATAATTTTGTGTGTTTTAATTATCATTTCTTTAAGAATTAAATCTAGCTCCGCGTAGTTGTAAATCTTGACGTTGCAGCTGAGTTAAACCAGTACCTACGCCAAGTTGACAATTATCTACTAAAGTCTCTAACCAAATAGTCTCGTTAAGAGTTGCACCTCGTAAATCGGCATTTCTCAAGTCAGCTTTCGTAAAATTTGCAAATAAGAGGTCTGCATTGACTAAACTACTACCTTGTAGATTTGCACCTGACAAATTCCCTCGAATGAAGTTTACATCATCTAAAACTAAACCAGATAAATCTGCTCCAATAAGATTAGGAAACTTTACCTGATTGGGATATTCAAAAAACCGCATTATACAGATTATATTTGCTTCATTTAGTCGCATTTTGATTAAAAACTCATAACGAGCTATACCAAGTTGCTTAAGAATCTGTAGACGTTGTGAAGAACTTTGTTCTAAAAACTCAATGGCTGTATGGCGTAGGCCTTGAGTTGGCAGATTTAGCATTATTGTCAAATTGTAATGATACTTATGCTAATGAAAAGTTTAACCTTAATGCAAGAACCCCGACTTCTCAAACAAATCGGGGTTCTAATAGATAATTACTTATTTAGTACAGCGTGGCGGAAATAAACAACCCATTCTAAATCAACTAAACGCCTATGTTGTATTCATTTTGACTTTTGATTTTTGACTTCTGCCTTGCGGTACTAGCGTCCTGCTAATAGTGCTTTTGTAGCAGATTCGCCTGCTAATCTCACCTGTTTTGTTAACTGGAAGTTTAACAACGCTAGAACACTCAACTCAGCTAGGAATGCCATAAAAATTGTTGTTGCTCCAGAGTATTGTATTGCAGCCCAAGGAAAAGTTGAAAACAGCCATACAGTAGGATACTTCCACGAGGATATGCCAAGAAATCCTAGAATCATTGGTGGTAAGAACGATACCACGCCTATAGTACCTATTGCCCAGAAAGAACGTTTGGGAGTTTTTTGCAAAAGTATTAATTGGGCAATTGTAGCATAAATCATGATTATGCTGACAGACAAAGCTACAGCTAAAAGTACTTTAAACGCGCCAATATTACTATTTAGCCAATTGTCTGTATAGAAAACAGATGTAATTAAAATCCAGACTAGCAAAGGGATAATAACAATTACCAGATTAATAGCGATCGCCACAAGTGCAGGGCTTTTTTCAGCCCAAATTAGATCCTGCCAAACACTCTTGCGGCTAGAAACTTCCTGATGTCGATATCTTGCCCAATCTTGTACATCTTGACGATGAGGGGAAAGAATAGCAATCAAACTGAAAATTAACCCCAAGTTGTATATTGCCAGAAAAATTAAATTTGGCTCAAACTGTCCGTAAAAGTTGGAACTATTTTGCCAATTTTGTAAGCTAAATCCCCAGATCATCACCTGGCAAAAAGCTACTAATAAATAACTTTGTCCCTTGCTGATGATTGAAGCTTGAGGATTACGAAAGCAACGTTTTAGAGCTTGTAATATTCCATAACTGCACAATCCCAAGTTTAACAAATGGAAACTAACAACACTAACAATATTTTCCCCTAATGGTAAAAAGAAAAACTCCAAGTTTTTCACTTGAGAGCCATTATATATACGTGTCAAGTTAGGGAAAAGATAATTGATTGTATCCCAAGGGGCGAAAAGCCTTAACCAAGCAGTTGAATTATTTAAACCGTTGCTAGAATACGATGCAAATTGTATTGTTATGAACAAGAAAAGCAAAACTGCACCGCTACCTAACCAAGGTTGAAAACCGCTAAACCAACGGCTTACTAAACCAAATGCTAACGCGGTGCTGTAGAAGAAAATACAGCTAGCTGCAAGAATTGCGTAGTAACTCAAAATGTAACTAAAGGTAATTCCGGCAGAATTTCCAGCCCACAAGTGTAAAGGAATTGCTGCTAAGAGAACGAGATAAATTAAACTCGGAACCCCTACCAACTTCCCAGTCAATATACTTGTTTCTGATTGAGGACTGAGACGGATAAAATTCAGCGTACCGCGAGTTTCTTCTTTAACTAAATCATTGATGAGCAAATAAGTTCCTGCAACTAAGAGGGTAAATACAAAAATTACACTCAAAGAGAGGAATATATATTCCCAGTGATCTCGCCACCACAACTGCCAATCAATTTCATTTGCCGGACAAAAGTTCTTTGAGAGGAAATAATTAAAATCATCAATTTTAGTTTGATTTGATTGCTGGTAAAGCTGGTTTTGGCGCGGTTCATATAATTGGCGCAAACGACAGTATGTAGCAGTTAGCGAGTATTCATCATTAGGAAACTCGCGTAATTGATATAGAAAAACTACCATTTGTAGAAGTAGAGATGTAGCAACTGCGATCGCGACATTAAAAAATTTCAGCCGTCCTTTGAGTTCTCGGAATAGTTGCGGATTCCAATCGCCGATTTTGTCTACTAAATTGACCATCATAGGAAAAAGTTCTCCAAAAATGGGGAGTGATATTTATTGACGAATCAAGATGCTTGTTTGTGACCTAATTTTAAGAAAATAGTTTCTAAGTCTTCTTGTGTGCAGTGAAAATCAGTCAGGGGAATCCCTGCTTTAATGAGCGATCGCAACAACTCAGCACTATCTTCATCTTTGCCCGAAAAATTCACCCGGACGCTGTTTTTCCCTGATATCACCTCCCACTCTTCTACTAAATGATGATGTTTTAATTCCCTTAATAGTGCTTCTAGGTTCCCCAGAGTTGATATCACAATTTGCTGATGGGCAAGACGTTGATAAAGTTGCTGTAAAGAGGTACTTTCTACCAAAAAGCCAAGTTCCATAATTCCCACAGAAGTACAGAGTTCAGCTAAATCACTGAGAACGTGGGAAGAAATGATTACAGTCATCCCAGCTTCTTGCAAAGCCTTGATGATTTCACGAAAGTGCATCCTAGCAATAGGATCAAGCCCAGAAACAGGTTCATCTAGGAGTAGTAAAATCGGTTCGTGGATTATGGTTCGCGCTAAACTTAAGCGCTGTTTCATTCCCCTCGACAGGGTAGAAATGCGACTATTGCGTTTATTACCAAGTTGGATTAGTTCTAAAACTTCATGTAAGCGTTGAGTGCGGCGTGGTTCTCGTAAACGATAGAGACGCGCAAAATAATCTAGGTAATCCCAGACTGTCAGATCCTCATACAGTGGGTAGTCATCGGGTAAGTAGCCAAGACGACGCTTAAGTTTGGGATTACTCTTGTCACGGAGTAAGCGATCGCCATTAATATAAATCTCACCCGTAGTTGGTTCCTCAGCAGTTGCCAACATTCGGATGAGAGTTGTTTTACCCGCGCCATTGGGCCCAATTAGTCCATATACTTCCCCCGCCTGGATTTCTAAATCAACATCATTGACAGCAACGTGTCGGTCGAATTGCTTAGTTAGTCCACGGGTGCAAATTGCTAATTCTTTTACCATCGCTGCTGGGGTGCGGCTTGTGATTAACAGTTAACCTAACCTTTTTCTACAACTTCTGTCAGGCTGGTTTCGGAAATTGAAACTGGCTTTATATAAAGCTGCTTTTAGTCATGGGCATTATTTACCACTATCTTCACTAAAGTTTTAAACAATAGCAATTATTAAGTTTTGCTACAGGGGAATACTAAAGCTAGAAATCTCTATGTTTTCTCAGTTAATTAGGTAAAACCTGTATGGATTTTGAATCAATTATGAATATGCCTGCGATCGCGCAAGCTATTGCTTATGCTATTGAAGATGGTAGGCAATGGGGATTATCTTTTGCCAACAATTTTTATTGGGTAGGTAATAGAGATAATATTGCAAACCTGATGATATTAGAGTCAACCGCTTGGTCGGTAGGCAACGGTATTTTCAGTGGATTCATAGGGCTAGCCGGAATACCCACTGATATTGCTATTACGTTGTATTCCAAGGTAAGACTAGCATCAGCTCTTTTTGCCCTTTATGGTATTGATACAAGAAGCGAATCTGCACAACTACTAGTTTTAGCTGCTGCGGCTGGAGTGAGTGTATGTGAACTGGCTAATCAATTAGGAACTCAAGTGGGATCACAAGCTATTCAAAAAACTTTAATCTCCATTCCTGGTAAAACTTTTGCTGAGATAAACAAAGCTTTAGGAATTCAGCTAATCTCCAAAGCAGGCGAGAAAACTTTAGTCAACGTAGCAACAATGATGCCTTTTATCGGGTCGGCGGTTGGTGGTACGGTAAATGGGGTAATGATGAATGCTTGCGGATATTCAGTGGTTGCCTTCATCCATACTTGGAAAAGGTTATAAAGTAAGGTGGTATTTGTAGCGATTATCTGGATTGTTAAGTCTAAGCGATCGCTACTAGATAACAGTTTTTTTATACTTTTGGTCTTGCTTATGCTGTTCTCGCGTCTGAGTCAACTTACTCACATCTATCATGCTGTTGTCGCCCTTCCTCAATACTGACGAAGATTTCTTCAAGAGTGATATCTCCTAATATTTGATCTCTATCTCGCGTATAGTCTCCACTACCCATCTCAAATTGCTGCATAAATCGCGCCATTCCAGCAGGACCAAGAGCCTTAGTCAGGGCTTCTATTCCTAGTCGCCTAATCTCAGCCTGAGAAAGTTTAGTCACGTCTATCATCTGTCACCTCCATTACCCAATGAAGTGGGTTTTCTACTTTTACTTGTAACAAGTTCCTGCACCTTGCTGCCAAACGCAACATTCTATCATCAGTGGTTAGCAGAATATCCGCATTTCCTACTTCTGCACAAGCGATATGCAAAGCATCATAATTTTTAAACCCTAATTCATTCAGTTCTCTTGCACGAGATTTAACCTGTTCAGTCAAACTTACTTTGATGATTACAGAACCAGTCCAAAGCTTCATCTGTCGTTTTCTATCAGTGTCTGGAGTACGTTTAAGTTCATTATCAATGGCGTCACTTACAAGCATTTGCCATTCACCACTCTGACAACGAGCCAAAATCAGCCTTACCGCCTCAGCTTCTAAAAAAATCCGTTCTTGTGTCTGGTCATCAAAAGGGCGATTCAGACAACATACATCTAAATAAATTAAAAACTCCATAGGTACATTTTGCTAGGTATGATATTTAATCTGCAAGCATTTACCTAGTAATAATCAGCTATGACCCAGAACTACCGCATTACTCTACTCCCCGGCGATGGCATTGGCCCTGAAATTATGGCAGTGGCGGTAGATGTGCTGAAAGTCGTAGGGAAGCAATTTGATTTGAAGTTTGAATTCCAAGAAGCCCTCATTGGTGGTGCAGCAATTGACGCTACAGGTGAACCCCTACCATCTGCTACTCTAGATACTTGCCGTAACAGTGATGCTGTGTTGCTTGCTGCGATTGGTGGTTATAAGTGGGATTCCTTGCCATCCAATTTACGCCCAGAAGCAGGTTTGTTAGGACTACGTGCAGGTTTAGGATTATTTGCCAATTTGCGCCCAGCGAAAATTTTGCCCCAGCTAATCGATGCCTCGACTTTGAAGCGGGAAGTTGTGGAAGGCGTGGATATTATGGTGGTGCGTGAACTCACAGGTGGGATTTACTTCGGTAAACCCAAAGGGATTTTTGCCACAGAAACTGGTGAGAAACGTGGTGTAAATACAATGGTTTACACTGAGTCTGAAATTGAACGTATTGGGCGCGTGGCGTTTGAAGCGGCAAAAAAACGCGGCGGAAAACTTTGTTCGGTAGATAAAGCGAACGTATTAGAAGTATCTCAGTTGTGGCGCGATCGCATCACCCAACTTAGTACCGAATATCCAGATATCGAACTCTCTCATTTATATGTAGATAATGCTGCTATGCAGTTAGTACGCGCTCCAAAGCAATTCGACACCATAGTTACAGGCAATTTGTTTGGCGATATTCTCTCTGATGCTGCCGCCATGCTTACAGGTAGTATTGGAATGTTACCCTCAGCTAGTTTGGGCGCTTCTGGGCCTGGTGTGTTTGAACCAGTCCACGGTTCTGCCCCAGATATTGCTGGACTTGATAAAGCTAACCCTCTGGCACAGGTTTTGAGTGCAGCGATGATGTTGCGCTACGCTTTAGACCAGCCAAAAGCAGCAGATAACATTGAAGAAGCCGTATTGCAAGTTTTAGAACAAGGCGATCGCACTGGGGATATAATTTCTCCAGGAAAAAACCTTTTAGGTTGCCGCGCTATGGGCGATGCACTGATTTTAGCTCTTGAAGGAAAATAATTAAATCATGCAACTTGGGCAATTTGGCAACCTTTGCTATAAGTTTCGGGTAGACTAAAGGGAAATCTAGCAATTTAATAACAGTCGATAGTGTACGCATTACGACAAGGTCAAGTAAATTTTACCGCCCCAAAAAACCAATCGCCTTTGATTGATCCCGCCGTAATCAGAGCCGCTGGGCAAATATACTATATTCACTGTGAAGTACATCCCGAAATAGCTGGGCAACCTTCCGGTGTAGCAATTAATCGTGTGACTCTTCGAGGTAAGGTTATTTTTACTAACCAACCAGTTCTTTTACCTCAAGAATGTTTTGTACCCTTAAATCAAATTGAATCGCACATGTATTAGTCATTGGTCATTGGTCATTGGTCATTGGTCATTGGTCGTTAGTCATTAGTCATTAGTCATTAGTTCTCGACAAAGGACAAATGACTAATGACAAAAGACAAAAGATAAACGACAAATGACACAGGATAAATGACAAAGGACAAATGACTGTATGGACATTTTGTTCGCCGTCCTGGCGAGTGTAATAGTCTTTGCTTTGGGTGCATCTATTGGCAGCTTTATCAACGTTATTGTTTATCGACTACCTGCTGGGCTGTCAATTCTTTGGCCGCCTTCTCGTTGTCCCCATTGCTTAAACCAGCTAAAAGCTTATGACAATGTACCAGTATTCGGCTGGATTTCGTTAAGAGGGCGGTGTCGATATTGCAAAAGCAAAATTTCTGTCCGTTATCCTGTGGTAGAAGGGGTAACGGGCATAATTTTTTTATTGGTTTTCTTGGTATTTCAAGTTTCGATTTTAACAATAGGCTATTGGGCTTTTTGTAGTTGGTTATTGGCGCTATCGCTCATTGACCTAGATACAATGACCCTACCCAATCCACTTACTCAATCGGGTTTAGTGATAGGAATTTTATTCCAAATGATGCTTGGTTATCTATCAGAGGGTAAGTAGAACAAGGTGAAAAAACCAAACTATGTAAAGATAAGTAAATACGTACAATGTGTCTACAAAGGTAACAGCGATATGGGCAGCCGTTTAAGGGTATTTCTGACTAGAGAGCAAGATAAAACT
>NZ_JACJTR010000045.1 GCF_014698795.1 Nostoc sp. FACHB-892 | reverse complement strand
CCGCCGCGTCGCCTCCGGCTCGCTCTGTCGCTTAACTGGGTTAGTCGCTTAGTGGCCTAGTCTCTCTTTTTTGTCTAGCATTCACTTTACAACTAGACTTTTTTCTTTTTTTATGCTAGATATTATTTTTCTAGCAATTGTATAGCAATTACTTTACACTAGGATTTGTATAGCAATCCACTTTACTTATTTACTTAACCCCAATACTTCTTTCTTTTTCCTTTCTTTTATCTTTTACTCTTTTATTTTTATGCCCACTCCTAAAGCCCAAGTCAACTTCAGAATTGATCCTAAATTACTGGAAGATATTCAAACTGCTGCCGCAAAACAAGACATCTCCTACACCCAGTGGATTCTCAACCAATGCAAAGTCGCCCTCGGTCTTAAAACTGACGTCTCACAGGCTGATTTGATTGAGCTTGTCCGCGATCGCATTGCTGACGAGCTTCAAGTAATCTCGGAATTACAAAAAACTGTCGAAGCCCTGTCCCTAAGAATAGAAAATCTAGAAGAGCAAACTAAAACTAATCAGCAAACTAATGCTCAACCTCAACCTAAAGTTGAAGCTATAACAACACCCAAAAAATTAGACACAAAGATTAAAAATACCAAAGTTAAGCAGAAACCTGATCTGCCTGAAATACTTACAGCAAAGCAATTAGGAGATAGGCTGAGGCGGCCTTTACCCGACGGCAGGCTTAGTTACAATTCATACTCCCCAATCACTATCAATCAAAAAGCTAGAAAATTGTCTAGCAAAGAATTCGCTCAATGGACTTCAGAGCGAGATCCAGAAGGCATTAAATGGGAGCATGTGCCTCGCAAAGGGTTTAAACCATTTAAACCATCTTCCGACTGATAGAATTAATCTTCATCTAGTAACTGACTTTTCCCATTAAGTCTCTTTTGCAAGCTGCCAACTGCAAAGCAAAATTTCCTGCATCTACTCTAACTCCAGATAAAATGCAGTAAAATTTTGCAGTAAAATTTTCCCTACTTTGCCGATCGCTTACGCGTTGCTTTCGTTTCCTCTCTACGAGACGCTGAATGCGAACGCTTGAATTCAAGTTCAACATCACTTAAAAAACTCACCTTCATTCAAGTAATAAATTTTACTAGAAAAATATCTTTCAGTGTATACACGGTGGCTGGACAGATTTAGCATGACTAATATTTAACAAATAACATAGCACCAGCTACTTAAGCTAGTGAATCAAGTTTAGAAGTTAAATGACTATCAAAAAACCCTTGGCTATCAACCAGCCAGAGGTGGGGCAGATCATCTATGATTTGCGGCTTTTGGCTGGGCTTACACAAGAACAGTTTGCAGCAACTCTCGGCGTAACATATACGACGATTAATCGTTGGGAAAATGGACGCTCTAAACCGTCGCCGATGGCGATAAAGCTTATTGAGCAGAAGCTTGATGAGATGGGGAGTCAGGGTCAGGATTTATTGGCTAAGTATTTACCGAATTAATTGTTTGCTCAGTTTTGATGTGAGCGTTGGGTTTCGCCCATCGCAGATTTAAGCTGCTTTATTCAGATTAATTACGGTCGATACACAGCAAGGGTTTGGGAGAAGTAATTTTTTAGTCAAGGGAAATACGGGAATGAAGGGGCGACTACTCCAATTAGATGATGTCAGGCACATAGAGAATCCAGAAAACGTAGCATCTTTATTTCAGAAAATTGGCTACAACGCTTCTGCTCAACAATTAGCTATTGATGACTTGGAGCTACCTGCTCGGAGCGCAGAAGCCATTTGGAACGCATACATGATTGCCGATCATCAGCATGGTAATGAGTCGCTGCAAGTATTACTGTTTCAACTTCAAGAAAACGAGTGGCTATCTCCTAGTGTCGCTAGCAACAGAATGCGATCGCTGGCTCAAAGTCTTTGTAGACGACCCTCTAATTTTCTCCTGTTGGGTACAAAAAACTATGACCAATTGATGTTGGTCAATCCCCGCAAAACCTTTGATGCTGACCTGAATTTAAAAGTTAGTATCCGCAAATTACTAATTGACAGGGCTAATCCCACCAACTACGACCGTGACCGTCTAGATGCGATCGCTGCCCGAAATCTTTCTCCCCAAGAACTGTATAAGGTACAGTGTGAAGCCTTTGATGTAGAGAAGCTGACTAAAGAGTTCTATCAGGGTTATCGAGAAATCTTTGAGGAACTGCAACGGGTTATTAAATCTCACAACCAGCATTCCTACTTTAGTGACTCCAATCGGCTGCATCAGTTCTCTCAACGCCTTTTGGGGCGAGTTATGTTCCTTTACTTTTTGCAGAAAAAGGAATTTTTGGCAGGCGATCGCAATTTTCTGAAAAATCAATACAACAAACTACGCTCAGACCTAGAAGACACAGATTTTTATAATCAGGTGCTAGAGCCGTTGTTTTTTGAAATGCTCAACAAACCACGTCCAAATATGGATTCCCCTTGGGGTAAAATTCCTTATCTCAATGGCGGACTGTTTGACCGGGATTATGGCGAAGACATAGTTGACTCTGCCGGAGTTGAAACACCCCCTCAAATTGAATTGCCTAACTCTCTTTTTGACCCCAGTGGCGACAAAGGTATTTTAAAGTTCTTTAATAGCTATAACTTCACCGTTTCAGAAAATGTCCAGGGTGATGAAGATGTCGCCGTTGACCCTGAGATGCTGGGTAAAGTATTTGAGAATATGCTGGCCTCTGAGGAACGAGGGCAAAGTGGCACTTTCTACACTCCCAGAGGTATTGTCCAGTTCATGTGTGTGGAATCTCTAAGCCGCTACCTAGCAGACCAAACAGGTATGGACTTGGAAGCAGTCAAGCAACTTACAGAATATGACCTCGAACTACCTGGACAGGATATTAACCAACTGTTGACCAAAGAGCAGGCTAAGAAGCTAAAGCTTGCACTAAACTCTGTGAGAATTTGTGACCCTGCTGTGGGTTCTGGTGCATTCCCAATGGGGATGATGCAAGTAATTTTGTCACTCAAGCAAGCGATCGCTCATCGAACAGACGGTAGACCCGTACAACGGGGTAGTCTGACTATCAGTCAATGGAAGCGAGACATTATTGCTAATAATCTCTATGGTGTAGACATTAAGCCCGAAGCGGTGGAAATTGCCAAGCTGCGAATGTGGTTGTCGCTGGTGGTGGATATTCCTGATGTTGATGATGTGGAACCACTGCCCAACCTTGATTACAAGCTAATGCGTGGAGATTCCCTCATTTCTACTATTCAAGGTGAGCAGTTAATTCCTGACCCTACCAAACAACAGCAGACAATGCTGAATGTCACCCCTGTGCAATCAGCCATTCAGCCCTTAATAAACTTGCGACATGAGTATTTTGAGGCTCATGCAGAGGAGCGCAAGATTCTTAGAGGAAAAATTTTAGAAGCTGAGAAGAACGTGTTTCGAGTTGCGATCGCTGACCGTCTTCAGTATTGGCAGATTGAGCAGCGCAATTTGGAGCAGGATATTAGACGTTTGAAGGGCAAAGCTAGCCGCGCCCAAACTCAGAAGCAACAAGTTATCAGTGCCAAGTTGCAGGAATTAAGCAGGATTGCGGCTGAAGTAGAAAAGGGGATGCGATCGCTTAACTTCTTCCAATGGCATCTGCATTTTAATGAGGTATTTCAGCAGCAGGGTGGGTTTGATATTGTGATTGGTAATCCGCCTTATGTGAGACAAGAGCAGATTAAAGAACTCAAGCCAGCCCTTCAAGCAGAATATGAATGTTACACCGGGGTATCTGACCTCTTTGTTTACTTTTATGAGCGTGGGTTTAGGCTGCTCAAGTCTGGAGGGCATTTGTCTTACATCACGTCTAACAAATACTTCCGTGCAGGCTATGGTGAAAAACTGCGTCAATTTTTAGGTGAAAAGTCACAAGTGCAGGTGTTGATTGATTTTGGTGATGCACCAGTATTTGAAGCGATCGCATACCCCAGCATTATTTTGGTTAGTAAGAATAAGCCAAACGATCACCAAGCTCGTGTGCTGAATTGGGAAGTTGGTAAGTCTGTTGATGAGTTTACCTCGGTGTATAAAAATCAAAGTTTTTATATGCCTCAGAAAGAATTAGGATCTGATGGCTGGCGGTTAGAGTCTCCATCTGTGTTGCGGTTGCTGGATAAGTTAAGAAGTGCAGGTACACCATTGGGCGAGTATGTAAATGGTAGGTTTTATAGAGGAATTTTGACAGGTTTAAATGAAGCATTTGTTGTAGATAGAGCAACACGGGATAGGTTGATTGCTGAACATGAATCATCAGCTGAGGTAATGAGGCCATATTGTCGAGGTAAAGATGTTAAGCGCTGGTGTGTTCAAAATCCTGATTTGTGGTTGTTATTTATCCCTTGGCATTTCCCCCTACATGAAGATAATTCTATTACAGGAGCTTCTACAAGAGCAGAAAGAGAATTTAAAACAAGATATCCAGCACTTTACAATCATCTAGCTCAGTTTAGAGATAAATTATCTGCACGTAATCAAGCAGAAACAGGAGTTAGATATGAGTGGTATGCAATGCAAAGGTGTGCTGCTAATTACTGGCAAGAATTCCAAGCACCAAAAATTATATTAGGACGCTTTATGAATCAGGCTAATTTTGCATTTGACAGAAACCAAATTCATCATAATGATGCACTGTACATGATTACTGGTTCTGATGAATATGTTACAGCAATACTCAATTCCTCATCAGGATGGTGGTTTATTCAGCAAATTTGTACTGATTTACAAAACGGATATCTACAAGCCTACAAAGAAAACCTATTTCAAATTCCCATTCCCACCGCTTCCGAACCCAACCGCTTAACCATAAAAGCCTTAGTTCAAAAATGCGTTGATGCCAAAGGTCAAGATGTACAGAAATGGGAAGCAGAGATTGATGATAGGGTAGCTCATCTGTATGGGTTGACGGCTGAGGAAATGAAGATTATTAGGGGGGAATAATTATGAATGAACAAGAAAATAAGCAAAACTCAAGTTCTCTAAATAACTCTACTGAAAATTTGACATCAGATAATTTAGTTAATTCTATTTCACAAACATATGAAACATCTACCAATATTGATGGTCAAGATGTCAATGTAAGTGTGTCTGTTAATATAAATTTTCAAGGCAATAATCAAAAAAAAATAATTGAGCCTGAATTAGAAAAAGTTGTTGATGAGCAAAAATATTCGACTATTGAAGTAAAAACTATACCTATAAAAGATAATGAATCTGAAGCAATCAACACTAGTACAGAGAATGTTAAATCAAATCCATTTCTCAATTTAATTAAATTAGCAATATGGGGGCTAATATCTTGGTTTTGCCTCGTGATAGATGATTCTGAACCTAGAACATTAACAGAGAAATTTGAAATTTTATTTACTTTATCTTGGATTGTCGGGCTAATTTGTCCCAACGCTGTTGTTAGATTCGGTTTGCCAAATGATAGGCAAACAGTTAGTAAAATTTATACTACATTAATAGCTCTGACATTCGGATTCGATAGCCAATTTCAAGATGATCCAAATTCTAAAGATTTTAATACTCTTCAAATTTGGGTCTTATCCGTTGCTTCTGTAATGATTTGTTTTAATATTCTGTACCCAGAAGGAACAATACTTAAAGTTACAGAAGAATCAAACCGATTAGAGATTGGTTGTGGCTGCTTAGTATTAGCATTAATTATTGTTGGAATAATTGGCGGACTAAGAGCAGTATTTTAATGAATAATTAATATTACTAACTACTAAAATGCCTCTACCAGATTACATCGACAACTCCCGCTACAAACTCCAAAACATCCTCAAAACCCTAATTGAGGACGAACACCAAATTGTCCTCGACATCGCCACCGGATTTTTCCGCATCGAGGCATGGGTACGCCTAGAAGCTGCCATGAACCAACTAACCAGCCTGCGGTTACTCATTGGACGTGACCCCACCATTAGACCAGCAGAAAGCGATCGCATTGACTTAATCCGTTACTTTAAGAAAAACATTCAAGAGGAGTTAGAAAACCAACCGCTAAATTCTAAATACCAGAATGAGATAGAGCGCATGATTGCCTATCTGCAAAGGCATGACGTTGAGGTGAGACTGTTTGGAGCGCATGGAGATAAAAATCAGTTTCTTCATGCCAAAGCCTATATCTTCAATAATTACAGCATCGTCGGGTCTTCAAACTTCACCCCAGCCGGCTTAGAAGGGAATACCGAGTTAAACGTTGTCAACAAAATTGGTGCGATCGCTCACGACCTCAGACATAACTGGTTTGCAGGATTTTGGAATGACCCTAGTGTTGATGTTGATTACAAAACCAAGTTAATTGATGCCCTCAACGCCTCCAAATTTGGCAGTAAAGCTTACACCCCCTATCAAGTATTTCTCAAGGCACTATACGAACTATTTAAGGAAGATACCATCATTGGCGAGAGCGATCGCACCTCATTAGAACTAGCCAGTTTTCAACAAGAGGGATTTGAAAGAGCAGTCAGACTCATAGAAAGACATGATGGCTGTGTTATTGCTGATGCTGTGGGTTTGGGGAAAACCTTTATTGGTTTGCGGCTGCTGGACTATTACCTAATTAAACTGAGAAAACCGAGATTTGTGCCTCGTGCTTTGGTAGTTTGTCCGGCTCAACTTAAAAAATTAGTGTGGGACAAAAAACTAGATGAATTTGGCATTAAAGCTGATATTATCTCACATGAAGAAATCAGCCGTCAAAGCTTTAATGTTCAAGATTACGCGCGTTATGACATCGTGGTGGTGGATGAATCCCACAATTTCCGCAACAGTGCCACCAATCGCTACCGCAATTTATTAAAGCTAGTCAGCAGTGGTAAACGTAATAAACGGGTGGTGTTACTAACCGCTACCCCTATTAATAACAGTATATTTGACCTTTATCATCAAATTTTACTAATTACCCGTGGCGGTGAAACTTATTATCGAGAATGGGGTATTTCTAACCTCAAGACTTATTTTAAAGCCTTAGCTAAAGGTGGGGTAGAAATTACAGAACTCCTCATGCAAACAATGGTGAGACGCAGCCGCCAGGACGTGATTAGAAGGCAACAAGCAGGTGAAGAAATTCGCATTAATGGTAAATTGATTCACTTTCCTAAACGCCAGTTAGAACAGTTCACCTATAACTTTGAAGATAGCTTTGCTGGGCTGTATACGGGGATAGCCACTCAAATTGACAAGCTTAACCTACCTGCTTATAATATTAAAGCTTTCAAAAAGCGCAAGGATAAAGGGGAAGAAAATGAAGTCAAGCGTAATGATGCCCTAGTTGCCCTCCAAAAAGCCCTTTATTTTAAACGATTTGAAAGTTCACTACTTGCTTTTAAAAATAGTATTCGCAACCAGCGAGACTTTCAGACTAATTTTTATGAAATTCTCACCCAACAAGGGAAGCTATTAGATAGTAAAAACTTTCGTAAGTTAGTATTAGCTGCTGAAGATGAAGAAGAAGGTAAATCAGTTAATGCCATTATTGAGTCATTAGGTGAAGTTGACTCTAAAGACTATGATCTAAATCAACTCAAACAGCAGATTCAAGCTGACTTAGCAATTTTAAACAATATTATTATCACCTTAGAAAAAATTGAATCCTCAGCCGCAGCTAACACAGACTATGACCGCAAGTTAGCGGCATTTAAAGAACTGCTCAAAACTCAACTGCAAGGTAAAAAGATTTTAGTATTTAGCTACTTTAAAGATACGGCTGAGTATTTATATAAACAATTAATTACAGATGCAGCTTGGTTATCCCAAATGACGGTTAACACTCAAGCCCCTGTGATTGAGTTATTGACTGGTGCAACCCCTGGTAAACAACGGGAAGAGAAAGTTAAACGGTTTGCACCTAAAGCTAATGTTCAAACTGATAGTGATGAGGAATTAACTCTACTGCAACAAAACCCAATTGATATTCTTGTGTGTACAGATGTACTATCAGAAGGTCAAAACCTGCAAGATGCTGGAGTGTTAGTTAACTATGACCTGCATTGGAACCCAGTACGCATGATTCAACGGGCAGGACGAATTGACCGCTTAGGCACTGATTATGACGAGTTGTTTATCTACAATTGCTTTCCAGAACAGGGACTAGAGAAATTATTAGGGCTAGTTAGAAGATTACAAGAACGCATTGCCACTATTGACCGGGAAGTAGGGTTAGACGGTAGCGTACTAGGTGAAACTATTTCTGGTAAATCATTAGATGAACTGTACAAACTTAAGATGGCTGACAGCGATGCAGAAAAACAAGCCATTTTAGAGGAACTAGAACAAGCATCTGATTTGGTATCCCTAGATGAGATGAGATTACCGTTACTAGAGTTTTTACAACAAGCCAGTAAGGAACTAATTGATGATATCCCATTTGGAATTCATAGCACCTGGAATAAACCCATACCCCATCCCAACGTTCCTGATGGGGGAATATTCTTTGCTTTTCAGGTACAAGACAAGCACTTTTGGCATTTTTACCCACGCATTGATAATGCTATCTCCCTAGACCCTAATAGGTTGATTAGTGACAAACGCACCATTTTTAACTGGCTTAAATGCCAACAATCAGACTTTCCCAAACCTGATGAATTACCACCAGTCCAGTTTGATAACCGCATTTTCCCTGTTTTAGAAAGAGCCATAGGCAATCTGTTTAACTCTTTCCAACAACAGCAAACAGCTAAAGGCATTAAACCACAAATGCCAAAGCTCCTGCAAAACATTCATCATGCCCTCACCCAACCTGATTTATTTCAAAGTGAACCAATTGATGAAGAAACCAAGGAACGGGTATTAAAGGTAATCACCACAGTTAATTCCCGTAGCTATGAGCGAGACATTAAGGCGATTTGGGAGATGTTCAAACAACATAAAAATGTTACTTTACTCATTTCTGAATTAGATGAATATTTTGTAGATACTGACCAATATGAGGAACTTGCAGATGACCAAGACATAAAACCAGTAGAAATTATCCAGCAAAAAGACATTAAGTTGATTTGCTATGAGTGGTTTAAACCACATACAAGCGAGGAAATGTGAAGGGTGCGATAGCGTAAAGTGTGTGTCGGAGGCGATAGTTCTCAAATTTAACCTATAAATCACAATTTTTAATATGAAAAAACTAAGAATTATTTCAAGTATAACTTGTATTATATTCCTGACTATTCTTTTGCCAGTCAGAGCGCAAATATCGGATACAGATAAAGAAAAAGTAATGTATTTAATGACTGATGATAAATTGATTATTTCTTTTAATATGAAAACTAACTATGCTTGTGCGGTAAGTAAAAATAATTCGGTTTTAAAATTTGCCCTAAGAAAAATACAAAATCTAAAAAATGATTATAAAGAAATCTCTGGTACGATTGAACATTCTCTAAGCTTTAGAAATAATCGCATTACCAATACTACTGGACAATTTGCAGCTAAAGGTAAGTTGTATACTGCTGACTGGCTCATTATAAACACTGAATTTTATTCAGAATCCTTATATGGAATGGCAGATTGCACAACAGGGGGAGGATTAGCACGACTACGAAAATTTGATTATTAATGAAGGAAATTAATCATATCAAGTGCGATCGCTCCCCACCAAACACAATCAAGGAAACCTACCAAACAATGACCTACTGGCTATTTCAAGGGAACCCCAAGTATTACCGCATCATAGACGGCATCCGCGACTTTGAGCAGATGCCCTGGCTGACAACGCGCTATGCAAATGATATGGCTCCTAGTGATGGATACTGATTTGGAAATCTGAGAAGGCAGGAGAATTATGAATCAAGATAATCCGAAAGAGAACTTATCCCTTCAGCGTCTTAGACAGAAGAGATTGTTTGGCTTACTCACAATCTTCATAAGCATTCTTATTGTTGCCACCCGTCAACAGTCTTCATCAGTTTGGGAGATTTCAAACCAAGTTTTAGGCTCTTTTATAACCAATATTTTTCTCATTCTTCCTTACATAATGCTATGCGTAGGAATTTATCTATATTTTCAGACTGAGCAAATTGGTTCCAAGCTGGAAGAGAAAGCATATTTATTTGCTCAGGCAAAGCATATAGAAGAACCAGGGAAAGCTAAACCTGTATGGGATATGGCACAAATCACACTAGAAAGCTATTTTAATCGAAATTTGAGTCAGATACGTTGGATTTTTTGGTTGAGTATAGCCGTTATGTCTTTGGGGTTTAGTCTCATACTTTACGGCGTAGTATTAGGCTATCAACATCCAAAAGATAACTGGATTGTAGCGGGTATAGGAGGAATAGCTGGTGTACTCACCGAGTTTATTGGTGCAACCTTCTTATTCGTTTATAAATCAAGTATGCAGCAGGCAAATAACTACACAGAAATTTTGGAAAGAATGAATTTTGTAGGCATGGCTATGCAAATGTTAGATAGCATTGCCGAGTCGAATAGAAATAGTACATCAGCTTCTGGTACAGATTTTATAGATCCTTTACAGGAAGCCAAGATAGAGATGGCAAAAGTTCTGTTAAACAAATTTCAGATAAATTCCAGTCAAAATAAGACAGATTAGGGGCTTCGTGCAGTCAATGCAATGGTGTACCGAAAGGGTCATTACTGTCCATTCGGAACGGGACAGCCCCTTTGGCTTTTCGCCATGACACAACAAGAGTAGCAACGTGTACATGAATTGAAAGGATAGCGATCGCACCCCAGATAATTAAGTAAACATTGCAACAAACTAGATAATTATTTATATGAGTGAACCTATTTCATTAACGGTAATTTTTGGAGCTTCTAAAGGATTTATTGACATTTCCATAAGACTAGCTAAAGCTTTAAAGCTAATAGAATCTATTGAAAGTAAACTTGACCTTTTGACGCAGGTAGAATTTAATGCTGCTTGGAAAACACTTCTCCAAGCGTGTAATTCTAGTTCTTCGGATGAACAAAAGTTTGCTCTTATTAACGATGCCAGGGCTGGTTTTACTAAAGCTACTTATATTGAAAAGGGTGAACGGCTTTTTTATGCTCACGTAGGACTAGCAATTTGTCATTATTTACTTAATGATATGAACAATGCAAAAACAGCTTTAATAGAGATTGCAAAGATTAGTATATATGAAGATATTTATTTAAAAAAAACAGAGGCTTTGCTTGGTTTTAATAAGTATACTCTTAGTTCACATATAAATATATATCATCCTGTTAGTTGGTTAAATATTATAACAGCCATACCTGAGCTTCCATTGTTTTTAGCACAAAAAAAAGAAATTAAAAAATATCATAAATTTAAAAATGATTTAATTTGTGATATCTATAAAAAAATAAATGCAGAAGAAGCCGTAATTATAAAAATAGCTAAAATAAATCAGCCAAGTGATGTATTTAAAACTTTAGAATCACAATTATTAGAATTAATAAATTTGCAAAGGCAATGTCTAGATATAATAAATAATATTTAATTTTAAATATTTAGCAATCACTTCGCTCGTCATAAACATACCTACCTCTCATTTTTAAGTAAAAAATACAGAAGCAATAGATAGTAAAGAATATGAATGTTGCAACCCAAGAGGTAAAAACTAAATTTAACCCATCAGGAGACGAACAAAACCTTCAAGCACCGCAGGCATCGCCCATCAGAATTTACCAGCCGTGTTGAGACAGCATTAGGTAAAGTGGCAGCAAAAGTACTTTAATTGAACAGAGCGATCGCAGCCCCCACCATGACTGAAACCCACGACCTCGGCATGACCGATACCGAGTATGCAAAGCTGATAGCCCAAGGCTACAATTCCAACCTAGAACACCAGTTGATAGAGCTGGCGTCACCGTGCCAAATACTCCCTATTGCTACCCGCAATACTCATTTTTGTATCAAGTAGTCTTATTGTGTCTAGGCAGACAATACTGTACTGAAGATAATTTCAAGGTCAGGTTTAATCACAAGAATTAAATGCGATTTTTGGAGTAGACCCGTCAGTAGCCGTGTTGAACCGACGAACTCGTTGCCGCTTCACTCGATGAGGCGGTGGCTCTTGCGGGCTTGCAGGATCTAGTTGGCCCAACCAGTAATCTCTCTGCCCGTAAGAGCCACTCCGCGTTACCGCCGACTCCGAGCCACGAGTTCTTAAATCTTAGAAATAGCTGTGGATATAGCCAACAGCTTTTAGTTATGGTTAATTTGATAACTTCTCTGAAGGCTGCCTTTGGGGGTAAATATAGCCTAGACACTGTTGGATGAATTATTAAGTTCGCCAACAGTATTCAGTATCGATTGCTAATCTTTTACTGGTTGCTTGTTCCCTGCCCCCTTTGGTTAAAATCTATTTCCCGCAAGAGTGATTGCTTTTAACCCGATGTCGCCAAATTTTCATTTCTTCATACAAATTTCATCCTCAGTACAGTAAAAATGCGATTGGATAAAAAAGCTACTAATATACAAAATAAATACAGAAGCATTTAGGAATTAATAATGAGTAATAACAATAACCCAACAGAAGCAGCAGCGTTTGCAGTTGGAGGTGCGTTAACTGGAGGTGGTGTTGCTGCAACAGTAGGTGGTATGGGTTTACTTGCTCCAGCAGCCGGTATTGCAGTTGGTATTGGTGCTGCTCCGGTTGTAGCTGCTGGTGTTGTTGTCGGACTTGCGGCTTATGGTATTAAAAAAGCTTTTGGTTGGTAAGTCAACTTCGACAATAGTTGACGTAATTTCTATAGGCACTGCACTGGAAAAGTTTTGCCGCTCACCAGTGCCTTCATCATCTGACCTGTTCAAGGAAATCTTATGAACTCAGATTCAGCCAAAGTTGATAATTATTACGCATTTACTACGAATGGTGAAGTCGGAAAACTAATTAATATTTCTAATAATGAATATGTCTTACAAGTTAACAACCGAGTCTCTAGGTTAAATCAGTCACAGTTTGAGCAACTTATACAAATTTCCGATATTATATTTAACTTTTTAAGCCACCCAAGTCATCGGGATGAGAGGTTATTAGCAACTCATAAGCAAGAGATAGATTCTTTTCTTAAAGAAATTAAGGTTTTATCCTGGGATGACAGCAGGGAAATGGAATATGAAGTGCGTATGACATGGCAGAATCAACTTAGCTACTCTTCCTCTAATAGAATGTCTTCAACAACAAATCATGACAAATCATTGGAGTATGGTAATCTATATATGGGTGGGGATTGGAGAGATGATTACGATGCACGTTGTTAAATGGTGTGATTCTCTTCCTTATTTGAGAGTACCCATTCAGTTGAATAGATAATCTCGCAGAAACTTAACTATAAACTCCAATAAAAATTATCGCATCTCTCCAAATTGCTCAATATATTCTACTAACTATCTGGTATACCCCCCTTCAGAGATTCGTGCCAAATTCCCCACCAGGATAAACAGTTCTCTCGCCCTGCTGACAGTCACATTAAGTAAATTAAGTCGGCAATTAATAAACCAGAGACTATCAGTTGATTGACATTGGCGAGTCGAGAAAATTATCACTGATTTCTGACCACCTTGGAACGTGTGAACTGTGCCAATACTCATAATATTATTTTTCTCTTGAAAAATAATAATTCAAACGTTTCCAAGAACGTTATTGTAAATGAGACTTCTGTTAGAGAGCGGCGGCAGCAGGAGATACTGGAGTCAAAGAAACGGGGGTGAGGTTTCAGTGGATAATCTAAGCAATCAAACAAGTATGCAAACGATATGGAGTTTAGTTCTTTAGATTTGGGACAGTTTGAATTACTTGTAGCTTTACTTTTGAAGCGAGAGGGATTTTTAGTTACTCAGGGTCATGGGATAGATAGTGCAGACTTTATTGCACGATCACCTGAAGGACAAGTAGTTATAGTTGAAGTTAAGCACTATCGAAAACATAATCACTTGCCTTTATCGGTACTGCGTAGAATAGTTGGTGATATTAATCGATATCGTGATGTCGAGAACGCCTCATTGTCCCTATTAGTTACATCTAATCCGGTTCCACCAAAACTTCTGGATAAACTCATTTATCAGTTTCCTTTCCAAATTTGGGATCGCGTGAAACTAGAACAGTTACTTTGTAAATACCCTGACGTTGCAGAAAAGTTTACTCACTTATCAATAGCAGATCAAGCATTAAAAGCTGAAATCTTTTCAGGGTTAGCTCAGTCTTCGCAAGCTGCTTTGCTGAGGCAGCAGTTGGTTAATCTTGTTCCAGGACTCACGACCTGGAGAAAATATGAAGAACTTAGTGTAAAAATACTTTCTTATCTATTTATTCCACCACTTGCATCACCATATATTCAATCTAGATCAGAAGATAATCTTGATATACGTGATGCTATCTATCCGATTCGTCAGGGTTCTGAGGCGTGGGATATGCTGCGAAGTGAGTGTCGTTCTCGCTTCGTAGTTGCTGAGTTTAAAAATTACTCAGATGCAATTACTCAAAGAGAAGTTGAATCTTTACAACAGTATTTGTTTCCGAAAGCAATGAGAGCGTTTGGACTTCTGTTAACGCGGAAAAAACCATCTGAGAATGCGATAAAAGCAAGGCGAAGAGCATGGGTTGAGCAGGAAAAGTTGATTGTTATCTTATCAGACGAAGAAATATTTGATATGTTGAACTTGCGTGAATCTGGAAACGATCCTTTTGAAGTAATTGATATACAGCTTGAAGAGTTCTTTATCAATCTTTCGCCATAGTCAAGCCAATAGGGGTTAAGTTACTGCATTCAGGAAATATACTGAAAATTATTACCTCAAATCTAGACAGACAAAGACGTTCAGCCTTAGCGTACGATTTTCCCGTTTTGGCACGGTGACGCCGAGCTTGGCGAAAGCTTAGACCAAGCCCGTAAGCTAGCGCGAATAGTGGGACTGACCAAAGACAAAGCACCGGAGACTGAGGAGGAGTGGCAAGAGTTTATGGCAGTTTGGGGGGATTAGTTCTGGGGGAAATCGCGCGATCGCACTACTCAAGCAGAAATAATTTAGTCTTCGTCTTTGACTTTTGCTGCAATTTTATCAAGACGTTCGTTAGCTTTGTCGAAGCGATCGCCCCCCATCCTGAGTTCTCTTAGAATGTAAGCCGCTCTAAGCAAACGGTTGCCCCTATTCTTAGGGAAAGGAAAGCGGGGGAGAGAGCCAAGACGCGTAACGGCTTGTCCCCAGATATTGCATACATCCATACACTGAGTACGAAACATCCGTGTGCGAGTACGATTGTGGATTACTTATCAAAACATTATTGTGCAAAACATGGTTTCCTAGAACGCCCATTTTGATAAGTGATGTCTACTAGTACCGTTTCATCATTGGTTTTGAGGATTCCGCCACCTCTGACGGAACACCCAGCCTCAGTTTACCTTTCTTCACTTTCGCCGGGTTCAGAACCGACGATGAAGCGATCGCTCTCTCTAATTGCTCAACTCCTAACTAATGGCGAGGCAGATTATCTAACTCTCAATTGGGCAGAATTACGCTACAAACACACCGCCGCCATTCGAGCAGCACTTATCAAAAATTACGAACCTGCGACAGTTAACCGTGTTTTGTGTGCGCTGCGGCGAGTTTTGAAGGAAGCACTGCGGTTAGAGTTGATGTCACCCGTTGATTACGCCAGGGCTGTTGATATCACCAGCGTCAAAGCAAGTATTGAATTGAGGGGACGGGCGTTAAGTCAAGATGAAATTGATTCGCTGATGAAGACTTGTTTTAGCGATCGCACCCCCGCCGGATTTAGAGACGCTGCACTAATCGCCATTCTTCGCGGTGCTGGCTTACGTCGGGCTGAGGTGGTTAAGCTTAACTTAAAAGATTTTAAAGATGACGGTGAAATAAAAATTAGATCGGGTAAAGGTCGAGTTGATCGGACTGTTTATTTATCCCCAGGTGCGATCGCTCTGGTCAATGATTGGATTGAAATTAGAACCCGCACTCCTGGAGCGCTGCTGTGTCAAGTTAATAAATCTGGTCGTGTAGTTCAGCAACGTCTCACACCCCAGGCGGTTCTGTTTATCTTGCAAAAACGAGGGTTAGAAGCGAATCTAGAACATTTCTCGCCTCATGATATGCGGCGTACATTTGTTTCAGACCTGCTTACATCTGGTACAGATATTGCAACTGTGCAAAGTTTAGCTGGCCACTCAAATCCTGCCATAACTGCACGTTATGACCGACGAGGAGAGGAGAGAAAGCGGGTTGCATCTGCACAGTTGGAGATTTTGGGGCGTTAGGGGCGTAGTTTACCGCCGTAGGCATCGCCTTTTATCTTGGAGCAAAAACCGGAGGCCGATCGCTTTAAAATTTAAACAACTCTAAAAACTCCTCAACAACCGCGTTGGAATTTCCAAAACATTCCTGTGCGCTAAATCGGCTAGTTCTAATACCCTCTCTATCAAATAACCTGTCTCGCTTGTAGTCAGCTAATGGGTTTTGATGGTATGTGATGCCATCAACTTCTAAAATCCTGACTTTACCTTGGTAAAAAACTAGAAAGTCAACTTCTCTAGTTTCATACTGTTTTGAGTGATTGTGTAGCCGACAGCCAGCATTAACAAAAAACAGCACCCCTTTTTTTTGAAAAGCCTCAGCAATCGCAACTTCAGCCGGGGAACGTAAACGTAAACCATTCCAATCTTTTGGGTAGACTTCAGGCTGAGTTCTAACTAAAGCCTCAGATTCTTGGGCCTGATTGTATGCCTCAATTAACGCCCTAGCCCATGCCCGATCTACAGTCATTTCCCAAAGATACTCAGTCTTGGGGCCATCAGGTTGCCCAAGGTAGGCTATAGTTCCATGCTCAAACCTGTAAACACCACTGCCCTTAACATTGACTTCGTTGTTTAACTTCTGACCAGTCCAGTTTTCACTCTTGAACATTATTTTTAGCACTTTTAACAGTCTTGTAGTTTTCATCTGTGCTGACTGTTGGGTACTAAGTGCCGTGTTGTTGGTTTGAAGCTGAGGCATAAAGGTTATTAATAAGTATCGTTATTGTAATTATTCCCACAATTCGATACTTAGAGTTTCATTGGCTATTGAAACTTGTTAACAGGTTTTAGCTTGGGCGATCGCCGCTAAATCAGCAGTAATTTTTTACTGCAAAATTTAATGCATTTGGATCATAATTACTGCATTTTTATACTGTTATTTTTGCAGTAATTTTGCTGTCTCTTGAATCAAAGCCCTGAGCAGCTTGGCTTTGGTCATCCCCGTGTGTTCTGCAAGTTGGTTTAACTGCTCGTAAGTTTCTGGGTCTAAATCCAAGGTGATACGAGTTGTTTCTGTAGGCTGCTGTTGCTTTAATTTCTCCAGTAAATTTAGATTATCTTCTGTTTTTTGGCTTTGCTTTTTAGATATCTTTGGCGATGACTGCTGCTTTTGACGAGGTTTTGGTTTTTCAGTAATTTCTGACACTAGGTCATCAACAGAAAATTGTGATGCTAATTCAGTCAGAACATTTCGATCTTGCTTGGTCATTTCGCCAACCTCAAAATCTCGGTGAATAATTTTTGGTAATCAGATGCTCCGTCTTGTGCGCTTTTCATTCCAAAAACTGTAGTTTTTTGAAAAAAGGCATCGGCAATCGCCTGACGCTGGTAAATTATTTGCTTAAAGGCAGTCACACCTTCAAGCTGACTCAGCAGTTCTTCAGCTTCTCGGAGGAGCTTGGTATTTTTAATGCCACGATTAATAAAAATACCTGCTTTAGGTAATCCGTTTCTGGCTTTCTGAATTTGACGTACTATTTTGACTGCGGCGGCGGCTGAAACTAAGTCCAAGCCAGAGGGGGTTACTGGAATTATTGTAAGTTTTGTGCAGAGCAGCGTACATCTGGTAGCCTCCCCCAGATTACCTGCGTTGTCAACAACCAAGTAATCCACTTCTTGCTCTAATTGAGGAATTTCTTCAGCCAGTGTGTCGGGATCTGTAATGCGATGACAAGGAATATTTAAATCTATTCCTGACAACCACATGTGTGTGCTGCCTTGCCCATCCGAATCCACTACTGAGACTTTCTTTTTTTTGATGGCAGACAACCAGTAGACGAAATGGGCACAGGTACTTGATTTGCCCACGCCACCCTTGAGGTTCGTAAAACTAATAACGGTCATATTACTGCCTTATTTACTGTAAAATAATACTGCATTTACTCTAACTCAGGAAAAAATACAGTAGAGAAATGCAGTAAAAATTTGCAGTAGGAGATTCCCCAATTGGGAACTGGATGAATCCAGTTACCGTGCGATCGCTGCGGGAGGGTGACGGATGGTGTCACTGGCAGAGACTCGTGTTGGTCATTCCCAAATAGGGGAATACATTCTTTACCAGAATTAACTACAACTAGAATTGTGCTTCAGCCCTCTTCATCAGCCTCTTTGATATCCTCTTCATCTTGATTGCTAGAATCTCCGTTTTGCAAACTCATTGCACCAAAGGAATACCCTACTGCAACCTTGACCATATCAAAGTAGGCAGGTCGATTTTCTTTATCAATCACAGCCAAACAAAGCGACCCAGACACTAAAATGAGTAAAATAGGAGATAGTACGCCTTTGCCAAAGGCGCTACTGATTTTCTTAGTCATGATTTAAACCTCATTTAGATTGTCGATAGTATTGGGCTGAGTGCCAATCAGCCTAAAAAAGCGCAAAAATTCAGCAAGTTGTTCTAGTTTTGTCCAAGCTGCGCCGCTTTGTAGAATTTCCTTAGCAAGGGTAATACCCTTAACACAACCTGCTAAAACATCAGTTTCCCCATGAATGGCTTCACCAACTTGCAGTGCAAGGGCTGTATTTAAAGCGACTACATCTTGCTGCGCTTGAGTACCTTTACCTTGCAAAACTGCCTTCAAGATTTCGGCATTTTCTTGGACTTCTCCACCGCATAACGCCGCAGTTGGTGCAAAACTCAAACCAAGTTCTTGAGGATTAAGCGTTAGGGAACGGACTTTTTTATTTTGGAGTACAGCTAAGTCAGTGACATCTGCCAAACCAGCTTCATCTAAACGTTCCCGTCCGTGGACTGCGATCGCTTGCTGACATCCCAATTGGAATAAAGCTTGAACAATCTCCTCTAATAAAAGTGGGTCGTTGACACCAATAATTTGCCCTGTCGATCGCATGGGATTTACTAGCGGGCCGAGCAAGTTAAAAACAGTCCGCACTTTCAAAGTTTTTCGCAAAGTAGCGATCGCTTTAAGTGCAGGATGCCAACCTGGAGCGAACAAAAAGGTGATTCCGACTTCACCCACTGCGGCTTGCACTTTTTCTGGAGTAGCGTTGAGATTTATACCCAAAGCTTCCAGTACATCAGCCGAACAAGTCTTGCTGGATGGAGATGCGATTAATCGCGTCTGTACAAGGGGTGGGGATTGGGATTGTAAGACGCTAGCCATCCCGACTAATTCTTGTGCGGATACGCCTTTAGCTTGGATTGCGGCTAAAATCGCTCCTGAGAGGACATCGGGAATGGCATCTGTGAGCCAACCTTGCATCAAATCCGCAGCTTGGGAAACCGTCAAAGATTGCCGAGCAAACAACTGTTGCAATAAAGCTGGCCAGTTGTATAACTCAGAAGTGACGGGGATATTGTCAAGCGGAGTTTTAGTTACAGCTATCATATTTGTCGTTTGACTAATGACAAGAACAGAAAATTAAAGAATCAGGACTTTGGCGACGGTTTGCACATCTTTGTAACCTCTGCCGGAACAGTTGATGACGATCCGGGGGTTGCCTTCTAATTGAGGACAAAGGGTTTCGAGATAAGGGTTTCGAGATATGCGATCGCATGAGCAGTTTCTAAGGCTGGGATAATCGCTTCGAGTTGCGAAAGCCTTTGGAATGCATCTAACGCCTGTTTATCGGTAACACTGTAATATTCGGCGCGACCAAGATCCTTTAAATAACTATGCTCAGGCCCAACGCCGGGATAGTCTAATCCGGCACTAATTGAATGGGCTTCGATGATTTGCCCATCATCATCTTGCAGTAACGCAGTAAGTTTTGCAGTTGTGCTTGGAAACTCGGCTCATTGCAATATTGATTAAATGCCGCTTCTAACTCAGTTAATGCAGGCATTAAGGTTTCGGGGACGTACTTACCGCCGAATTTTCCAAACCTGCCTAATAGGTCAGGTAGTACAGGCGTAGTTGAAATGATAGCGTTGATGTCTTGGATGCTTACCACAGTTGAAAATCCTTTATGTTCAAGTATTTTTTACTTTCGTTCTAACTTTTTAGAACTTATTCCACAGATAAAATTCTTTTCGCGTTTCCTGTTCACGGGTTTCGTAGGTATAGCCCAATTCTCTGTGATTCAAAACGTCTATAGGGCGCACCAAATCGTTAGAGTCAAAATTTGGTAATAGGGATATTAAATCTCCTAACGCTGTAGCTTTGGGGGTAGACATACCGCCGTCCCAAGGCCACATTAGGTCTTTAAGGTTGTACCCGTAAGGCTGACCATCAGCAGGATAAAAATTGCTACCTTTATGACCGTTCTCTTGCCATTGAGCCCAGAGGCGGTCAACGTTGGCATGATGCAACCAAAACACTGGGTCATAAGGCGAACTTGGTATATTGCTCATAGTACCCAAGCCCTTAAACTTTACGGGTCTTGTGCTTGCATCTATCTGCGCCCCACCAACTAAACCATGAATGTAGTTGTGTAGGAATCCTCCTGGGGTGACTTTACCCTGCTCATCTACAGAGATAAATCCTTCCAAAGCAGCGCGAAATAGAGAATAGTCATTAAGAGCTAATACACGCTCAACATCTTTTTTAGGCACAGGGTAAGTCTGGTACTACCAACCCTTTCACTCCAGCATTGGCAATTTGCGCCAAAAACGACTTAATACCCCGGTGCAAAATGGGATTGTAGTAAGTAAATAGAATTATCGGCACTTTTAGGTTAGGACTCACCACCTGTAACATCTCTAGCACTTGCTCTAATTTTGTGCCTTTTTGCAAAGCGCGGGTTGCTGCGGCTTGAATCACAGGCCCATCTGCTAGAGGATCGGAGTAGGGAACGCCCAACTCGATGAAGTCTGCACCATTGCGATCTAAAATACGTATTGCCTCGGCAGTGGTTTCTAAGTTAGGATCGCCTGCTGTGATAAACGGGATTAAAGCACACTGTTGGCGATCGCCAGGTACTTCAAGAAGTTGTAGGTGTGGAGGGTTTGAAAACGATCAGATATTAGTCATGTCCGTATTTAATAGATTGCGATCGCAGTAGTAAGGGAGTGTAACTAGCTTTCCCAACCTGGGAAAATTTTCGTTTTAGCGATCGCCAGCCATAGCACAGCAGGTATAGCCGTTTCGGTGAAATTCCCGTTTTGGGAAAGTTATCGTTTTAGCAATCGCCATCCCACACCCCGCACCAGGAACAGACGCGAAAAAAATCATTCCCGTTTTGGGAATTTTAGTCTTATGCAGATATGAAAGGATAAACCCCGTCGGGTCGGACGGGGTGAAGAGAATATTTTTAGGCAATCGCCTAACCCTAACTCTCGATGAAAACAAGAGCGATCGCCTATGGCAGGTGGGGTACGCCATCGCGCACCCTACACCAGCAACGGTAGGAGATATTTATTACATCTCCTAATACTTTAAATTATCGAACCTATTCCAATCTGCCTTAAACTCCAACTTAATTCTGCCTATAAAGCCGTTGCGGTTTTTTAAAATACTGACTTCTGCAATACCTATATCTGGTGTATCAGGGTTGTAATATTCATCTCGATAAAGCCCCAACACAAGGTCAACGTCTCGCTCCATGCTGTAGGTATCCGGCAAATCAGAGAGCATGGGACGTTTATTAGTCCGGGATTCAAGATTTGGGTTTAGTTGTGAAAGTAAAACAATTGGTATATTATACTCTTTCGCCAATGACTTCAATTGTTTTATGATTTGTCCGATCGGTTGTGGAAGTCGATTATCACTGCCATCAACCATCAATTGTAAATCGTCAATAACAACTAACCCTAGTGAGCCATGCTTTGCAATCACCTTGCGAATCTTAGAGCGGATTTCTAGTGGAGTTAGACAAGGCGAATCATCAATGAGTAGTGGTAACTCACTAATAATTCGTATTGAGCGCTCTAATGGCACCCATTGAGTTTGTGAAACCCTACCTGTATTCAATAAGCCCGCTTGAATGCAAGATTCAAATGCCAACAAGCGCATATTTATATCTTCCTTGGACATTCCCAAACTAAAAACTATAGTTGGCAATTTATAACACGCAGAAATAACGAATGCTATCTGACGGGCGAAAGCCGATTTTCCTATGCTCGGACGACTTCCAACAACGATTAAACTACCACGTTTAAGCCCACCATGAATCATTGAATCTAACTCATAAAATCCAGTAGGGTAAGCTGGCATATCAATTCCTTGATTAAATTGTTTTATTTTTTCAAGAGATTTAGAGCTTAGATTGCCAGCGAACTCTGGTTCAGGAACAATTTGATTTTGGTGGCGAATAGAAAATATTTTCTCCTCCGCTGCATTTAACCGCTCGACTAAAGGCTTTGACTCGTCATAGCCTAACTGGACAATTTCATTGCCGCTAGATATTAATCTTCTGCTGAGATATTTTTGCTGAACTACTTCAGCAAAGTCATGAATGCTGGCTGCTGATATTGTGCGGTCTATAAGCTTTGCTAATTTAGCATTACCACCAATCCTTGCCAGCATCCCATTCTTACTAAGTGATTCTGTAATATTAAGTAAGTTTGTTGGCTTGTGTGCCGAGTGGAGCCGTATCGCTGCGGTATAAATATATTTGTGTGCATCGAGATAAAATGCCTCTGGGTCTAAGATTTTTGCGACCGTCTCCATCACTTCAGGGATTAACAAAATGCCACCCAAGACTGCTTCTTCAGCTTCAATATCTTGGGGAGGCAAGTTGCCTCCAAAATCTAAAATATCTGACATAAAAATACCTCTGGTATGTGTTAGTTATTTTGGAAACGCTGGGGTAACTATTGGTATGAGGACGAGGAGGAATTGTGATCCAAAGTCTGGAGTTAAGATTCTCGCGATCGCCATGCTGTAAGTTGCAAAATTGGAATTTAGACTACTAACGTTTTAAATTCTTGAACCTCGTAAAATGTGGCTCAAACAACAGCTTGATTGTGCCAGTAGCTCCGTTGCGATTCTTCATAACAACCAGTTCAGCAATGCCGCGATCGGGAGTATCTGGATTGTAGTACTCATCCCGGTAAACTCCCAAAACCATGTCAGCGTCTTCTTCTATCCGGCCACTATCCCGAAGATCAGAAAGCATGGGTCGTTTGTTATTCCTCTCTTCCACCCCCCGATTTAGTTGGGAAAGTAACATAATTGGCACATTACACTCTCGCGCTAGCAGCTTAAGCTCCCTCGTAACAGCGCCTATCATCTGGGTTAATCTATTACTGCTGCTATCAACCATCAGCTGTAAATAGTCAATAACAACTAGCTTTACCTGCCCATATTGTGCTATGGCTTTACGAAGTTTAGAGCGGATTTGAAGTGGAGTTGAGCCAGTTGAATCATCGATCATCAGTATTGGGTCATGTATATCCGCAACTGCTCGTGCTAATGGTTCCCATTGAGTATTTGACAGTCTTCCCGTTGTCAAGTAAACCATTTCAATCCTTGATTCCGATGATAAAAACCTTTTATTTATTTCTTCGCCCGACATTTCCAAACAAAAAATCATAGTTGGAGCATTCTGATCCGCAGCAATGCTAAGTGCTAACTGACTCGCTAAACTGCTCTTACCCATACTTGGGCGACCTCCAAGAACAATCAATTGTCCTGGCTGGAATCCCCCACCAATAAGTGCATCCAGATCATAAAATCCAGTAGCGATCGCTGGCTCTTCCTCTCCTTCAGATTTACGCCGTATCTCTTCAAAATTGATGACGCTAATATCCCGATTCATCCGCACTGACTTATCAGCTTGGGAATGATTGCGAATAGAAAATATTTTCTGTTCAGCTAGATCCAAACGTTCAGCTATTGGCACTGATTCGTCGTAGGCTAGTTTCAAGATTTGATTGGCAGCAGATATTAAACTTCGGGCATGGTATTTGTCCATAACCATTTCAGCCAAACCATCAATATTGACTGCCGATACAGTGCGGTCAACTAAGATTGCTAACTTGTTTCTGCCACCAACTCTTTCTAATAAATTATGGTCACTCAACCAACTTGTAACAGTGAGCAAATCTATATGCTTATGCTGTAAGCTAAGTTGCAATGCAGCGTGGTAGATATCCCGGTGGGCTTGAATATAAAATGCCTCTGTAACTAAAGTATCCGCTAACATTTGTGTCGCGTCAGGGTCTAAGAGGATGCCACCCAAAATCGCTTCTTCTGCCTCAATATTTTGTGGGGGCAACTGGTTATTAATACCCGCGAAATCTAATTGTTGTGTCATTTGAGCGCCTGTTTAATTTGTTTGATTATTTCGGGTGTTAGTCCAGGAATGAGTTCTTGCCCCACTCGACGGGACGCGAATATCAGCCAATGCTCGTGCCACCAGCAAAGTTTCAGAAATTCCTCTGCGGTAAGATTGATAAATTTGTCAAGCACTGCAACGTGTTCCTGCTTGTCCATCTTCTTAAATTCGGGGACAGTCTCAATCGCAGTATTCTGATTAGCATCCTGTACTTTGAGCTTCTGCCAATCTTCCCAGAGCAGATTCGCAGCCTCCAGGTTATGATTCGCCCAGCTTAAGGCTGCGGTTCTGGCCTCCACCAGCTGGCATTGCTTTGCAGCTACGAGTAATCCACCCTTAAATATCAGAAACTCGTTTTTCTCCTCTTTGGAGCCAGGGCAAATCCATTCCTGTTTTTGTGAAGTTTTGCGAATCGGCGCGGCGGAACTTCGACCTTCAGGACTGGTTGTGTTGGCTACTTGCAAAGACTCTGCTTCACTTGACAAAGTAGTGCGAAGCTTAGGAGTGGCCTCTTGATTGGGTTCATCCTCTTTGCGGATCGATGGGGCAGAACCTAGAGTCTGAGGAATAGTGGTGTCCGTTGGTTGCAAGGTCTTTGCGTCATCTAACAACGTAGTGCGAGATCCAGGAATGGGATCTTGATTTATTTCATCGTCATGATGATGAATAGTTTGCTGGCCACATTCCGGATCTTGATCCAAAAGTTTTTCAGAAAACACACACACTTCCTCTTTTAAATCTGTATGTTTCTCTGGATCAATATGTAATGAATATGAGGCGTTGCAGGATTTAGCCACAGTAAGGGTTTGGGCGTTTTGCTCTGCCATATCTTGCAGAGGTTCTGCCACATCTTGCAGAGGCTCTGCCACATCTTGCAAAGGCTCTGCCACATCTGGCGGAGCCATTACTGTGTCTGGGTTTGGGCGGTTGGCTGAATCGTTGGAATAAACATTAGCGATTTTGGTAACTTCTTTATCCCACCAAAGAATTATGGTGTTGTCACCAGGTCGCCAGAAAATTAAATTCTTAACTCTCAGCTTTGATAAAGCCCGGTAGAAAGAACGTTCTGGTATTTCCCACTCAGCACAAAACTCCTTGACGTTGACGCGCCATCTCCAGCCTGTTGCTTTTTTAGCTTTGATCAGGTAGTAGACGTAACCTTCTGTGGTTAAGATTTTCTTCTTATAATCCTGCTTCAATCCTTCTGGAGTAGCCATGAAGAATTGTTTTTTAGGCTGAGTTTGGCTTTGGAGTGCAACTGCTGTTACCATGCTGCACCTCCCACAACCAATCTCAATTTTTTCCCAAAACGGGAATTGCTAACAGGCGAGAAATTTGCAATAATTAATTCACGAGCGATACCACTGCAACGGTAGTCGCTGAAAGGCTTATCATTTATCATTGTTAAGTGGCGAGTGAGAACTCGCAATAAATTACAAAAAAACAATGCCGCCAGGTGACAGCGTGAGAAACTGACTAAATGGCGGTTTTACTTTGGCCGCATCGAAGTAATCTGCCTTCTGATCGCACCCTCAACTTCTGGATCATCCAAGGAGCGGGACAGATACTCAATTAGGTCACTTTTAGATAGTTGCAGATCGGCTGCCTTTTCTTTGAGCATCTTGTGTCCTGATGGAGTTATTAACGAGCTAAAACTCACCTTAGCCTCACCCCAAAGTAATCTGCTCATCCTAACAAAGCGAGGCGGTTTTTCTAATTGCTTGGTTACTTGTTTGGTCATATCCGTTAAATTTACATAACGATACTGTAGATCAAATTTTCAGATTTGTCGAATCTTAATTTTGGTAATTACTGGATTAAGAAACTAAAAAAATAGTCAGATTTTTCCTTGCTAAAACTATTAATTCTTACCTTCAAAACCCTTCACCTGTAGATGCTGCAAGCGCTTGGTGGTTTTTTTGTGTGTAAAATCTAGAGTCTGTTTGTGAATACAACTCTTTGTAATTGTCAATCATGCTTACCTGTTTTTAATGTATACCATTATTAGAAAAACCTTACTAATAATGGGTTGAACGGTTGTCAACGGTTTAAGATTTTTTCCATTCCGAGATTCTCGCAAATTTGATACATTTGCCCATCGCCGCCATCAAAAAGTCTGTAACGAGTTGTGAAGTTTAGATCATTAGTTCTGGTGGGGTCTGTTGGCTCGAAGCTCCGCCAGGTGAACTCGAAAACTGCCTCGCCTCGTTGCCGGACTCCACGTCGGAAATCGTCTAAATCTTGAGAGTCCCAGAATTGCGATCACGTCCATGTAGTCGCTTCTTGCAGGGTGTGTCCAGGATTTAGGATGCTGCAACCGCCGCTCATGATAATTTGCAATTTCAAATACCGCAGCCTGGGTGGGGACATGAAAAAAGATCCAGAATCAGTCGAGTTAGTTGTAGTCCAAAAATTAGAAAATGCTCTCAATGCAAAATTGGATTATCCCTCTCCTGTCACTTTCCGGGAGGGCGATCGCCAGAAGCCTGATACGGAGACATTCTTTTTTTAGCGTTTTTACAACACATCAATCGCTCAAACGCTTGTTCTTACGTTAGGAAGTCATTCCCGTTTTGGGAATGGGATGTCTGCAATAGGTTATCTGCAATTGCCTCACCGTGGCAATCCGGAAAAGTAGTACGAATCGGGCGTTGCATAGATGCGGGATGAATTGGCAGTTGAAACCATTGAAAACTTGTTCCAAATTGAGCAAAATCATCCCATGATTCAGCAACGCGCGGTTTTTTACCATACTTTGCAAACAAATCATTCAGAGATTCAGACACCAGTGCTTGGACTGTGATATCTTCCTCCAATGCCAGTTTGCGTCTAGGTGTCTCTTGATGACACTCACCATTCATTTCGCCAATAGCCTGCGAGTTTTTGTGGAGAAACCTTGGGGATAGACTTTTTGGGAATGAACTCATAATGTTTTGCAGAGGTGCGAATATCATCCGGGATTTCCGGTAGCCAATGCTGCCAGCGCTCGTACATTTCTCTTGGCATTGGTTTAATCCAGACTCCATCGCGTTTGCGTAACTCTTCTAAATCCTGGATATGTCCTTTGGGTTTACCAAAGCCCAAAATGCCTTGGTCAATATTCCAAAAATGCGCCCAGCCGATGCCTTTGCAGGAAACCTCAAAACCACGTTCGGCAAGTGTCGTCAACATTTGGGTTTCAGCAGTACGAGACATCGTGGCTTTCAGGAGAAAACTATCCGTGTGCGATCGCAACAAGTCATCCCGCACCAAATTCGCTACCTCTGCCATTGTTTCGTAAACGGTATATATGGCTTTGTGGACAGCATTAAATGCCATCCCGTAGTTAATCACACGAGGATCTACCTTTTTTTCACAAAAATATGTAGATATGCCAGCCTCATGCTGGTAGTATTCTATTTCATGACTGCCGAGTATTTCTAACATCCGAAATCTGAACCACTTGGGGAGTTTCTGATTAATTTCTCGTAGACGACCCATCGCACCTCCATCGTCGATGAAATAGGGTTTAGCATCGGGTTTAGCATCAGTTTTAGGCTCTTTCAAGAACATTGTTCGCTGCTTTAGAAAGGCAGTAAAATATGCAGACTCGATATCTAATTCAATCGCGTAACCTTGCGGCTGGGCGGCTAAGTATAAAAAATGCCTGTGGGAATTGTTGCCTAGTAGATCGTAATTAAAGCCGTGTTGTTGGTCTAGTTTTTGGACTTCGGTTAATTCGTCCATATCTAACAGCTGTTGACGAACCTTTACAAGGTAGTAGAAACGATCACTATACCATTTGGTTTTGTCATCAATAATTAACTTCAGATAATGCTTGACAAAGGCTTTCATCAACCGTTCTGGACTCATTTTTTGCGAACTGAATTCTTCAGGCTTTTTGGTGAGTTCGGCAAATAATTCCGACAGTCTTTCGGTTTCCTGTTTTATTTGTTGGTGCTGCTTTTCGGGTCGCCACCACCAAATTACTCGATTCCCACTCGTAATAGTAATTGTGTCCAGCGAATCATAAAGTCTTGCACCGGGGCCTAATTCTCTATGAATTTTTGCATAACACCAGAAATCTTCTCTAAGTTCGTAGGTACGTTGACTCATAATTAAATTACATCCTTCCACATAAAATGGTATAGTTGATATATACACAGCTATATATCTATGCGTAGGCAAAGCAACTTCAAGCTCCCCGAAGACCTAATTACAGCACTCCAAGAAAGAGCCGCAGCAGAACGCACTACGTCTACAGATTTAGTTATTCAAGCGCTAAACTCTTTTCTGAGTAATTCAGAACCAGACGTTTCGCGTATATCGGGTAGTATACCTGATCTAGCACAACGTATAGAAGAGTTAACGCAACGATTGAATGAACTTGAAGCCAAAAAACATATCTACTTCATGAATAATTCGCCCTTATCCGAGGCGAATGAAATACATATCGGTATAGACAGCGATACCACCCTCAGTCCAAGTGATTCACAAGAGCAGTTTGCAGCTTTGTTAAGAAGGTTTGAGGAACTTGTGCTGCAAAACCAAAGATTATGGGAACGAGTTGCTACTCTGGAAGACTTGATACAAAAATCCAATTGCCAAGGCTGATCACACATAGACTAAAAAACTGCCATTGGTTTGGGTTCATGACATTAAGGATTAATACAAGTGAGAAAACTTGAGCTTATTTCTCACTACAGATTTTCCCAACATTGAGAAAATGATAAATTGGACAACGGATTAGAGGCGATGCCGATCGGGAGCAGTGCATCTGGTAGAGTTAGTGGGCAAGCAGGAGCAGGAGGTTAACTATGGAAGTCAAGAGCGAAGTCACAATTAAATTTAGTGGTTCACTACCAACAGCCACACCAGCAGAAAACAAAAAAGTTCAAATCGAGTTGACTGATCAGAACGGCATAGTCTTCACTGCTCAACTTAACGCCAAAAGCTGGCGGAAAGCTGAAAGCAACATGGCTGAGTTTGCAGACTGGGCTGGGGCTGTATCCGGCAAGCTTGGTCAACGAACTTCTAACGGTTTTGAAATTATCGATGCGGGAATTCAGGTATTCGAGAAAAAGCCCAAGGAAGTCAAAGCGCTTGTTGGTGCTGCTGTATCTGAGGCTGGCGCAAGTTCATAGACCCGTGCAAACTACGGTTAAGAAAAAAGATTTAGCTATTTCGCCTTATATCTCACCACTGAAACGGTGTAGTCCGAGGGCGTTTAGTTTTTATTGATCAACGTATCTAATCACAAAGAATATAGAGTGGGATGGTGAAAACTTAGTAGCCTAATTACTAGCTATTTAGTAGTTAGTAACTTGATTTATGCTTAACTAAAGTTGGCTGCTGCTATTAGTGGAGGCAAGCAATGTCAGGTTTGGGTTTTACTCATTGGGGTGGTTTAGCAGCTATCGCCTTCGGTGTCAGCTTTTGTACCGTTGATTATGCGAACGCTCAAATTACTCCAGATACTACTTTACCTAATAACACTAGCGTCACAAGAGAGGGCAACACCTTTAACATTACTGGAGGAACTCAAGCTGGTGGTAATTTGTTTCACAGCTTTGGTGAGTTTTCTGTGAATACTGGTGGCATTGCTTCTTTTAATAATCCTTTAGATATTCAAAATATTATTAGTAGAGTTACAGGTGGGTCAGTCTCCAACATTGATGGGTTAATTCGCGCTAACGGTACGGCTAATTTATTTCTGATTAATCCGTCGGGGATTGTTTTTGGTAAGAATGCCTCGTTAGATATTCGGGGGGCATTTACTGCCACAACTGCGAATGAGATAAAGTTGGGAGAGAAAGGGTTATTTAGTGCTACTGAACCAGCAAAAAGTAATTTACTAACTATACAACCAAATGCGTTATTCGTTAATGCTTTAAAAAATCAGCAAGCCCAAATAAATAATCAAGCTAATTTAACTGTTGGGGAGGGGAAGAATATAACTCTATTTGGAGCGAATGTCTCCAATACAGGTATATTAACAGCACAGAATGGGACAATTAATTTAACAGGTGCAGAAAATTTAATAGTTAGAGGGAATTTAGAAGCAAATACATTATTGCTAGATACTAAAAATCTGAATATTGCTGAAAGTACACCAGATAATAGTCAGGTGACAATTTATAAATCCACGTTAGAAGGGCTGTCTGGAAATACTAATATTATTCTCCAGGCAACAAATGATATTACCATTAAGACTTTAAGTGGTAATAGTTTAAATTTAGCTAATGGTAGTGGTAAAGTTACTTTTAATGCTGATGTTGATGGAGATGGAATTGGTAATTTTCAAATGCAAACCTCCGACGCCATCAAAACCAATGGTAGAGATATTGGCATTTTTGGAGTGAGTTTGACGTTAGGTAATATTGATACTAGCCTTATACTAGGGGGTGGAGATATAAATTTAACTGCTACAGAGGGCAATATCTCGACTGGCAACCTCCAATCTTACTCACGTTCATACGATGGCACATTAGGAAGAAGTTTCTGGGAAATAATAGTGAATGTCTTAGAGGGCAATATTTCGACTGGCAACTTTGAATCTTACTTAAGTTCATACGATGGCATAATAGGAAATGGAGGGGAGATAACACTGAATGCACAGGGCAATATCTCTACTGGCAACCTCGAATCCTACTCACTTTCAACTCTTGGCACAGCAGGAAATGGTGGGGAGATAACACTGACAGCACAGGGCAATATCTCTACTCAAGACATCCGCTCCTCCTCATTTTCACCTGATGGCATAGCAGGAAATGGTGGGGATATTACTCTAACTGCACAGGGCAATATCTCTACTCAATCCCTTGACTCCTCCTCATTTTCACCTGATGGCATAGCAGGAAATGGTGGGGACATTACTCTAACTGCACAGGGCAATATCTCTACTCAATCCCTTGACTCCTCCTCCTCCTCATTTTCAATTTCAAATTTAAATCCAGACGCAAATGGTGGGGACATTACTCTGACTGCACAGGGCAATATCTCTACTCAATCCCTTAACAGCTCATCTTTAGTTTCACCTGTTGGCACAGCAGGAAATGGTGGGGACATTACTCTGACTGCACAGGGCAATATCTCGACTGGCGGCCTTGCCTCCTACATAGTTTCAACTCTTGGCACAGCAGGAAATGGTGGGGAGATAACACTGACAGCACAGGGCAATATCTCGACTGGCGACATCCTCTCCTACTCATCTTTATTTTCATATTTAAACACAGGAGGAAATGGCGGGGATATTACTCTGGCTGCACAGGGCAATATCTCTACTCAAGACCTTGACTCCTCCTCATTTTCATATTTAAGCACAGCAGGAAATGGTGGGGACATTACTCTGACTGCACAGGGCGATATCAAGGGCATCAGAGATGAATATACTAATAAGTTCCCAGTTTTTTCTTCATTTTCTGTTTCTAAAACCAGAGTTTCAGGACAAGGTGGTAACGTTACTTTAGTGGCTAAAAATCAAATTACAGATTTAAAAATTTTAACTCTGTCTTCTGACTCCAAATCTGGAGATGTTCAAATTAAGGGTTTTGGGGACTTATCGCTGACAAATACTGACATTATTACCAGTAAACAAATAACTATCAGGAATCAAAATCTAGCAGGAGATTTTATCCTGGATGTCGAAGGAGTGAGTCAATCAGGGAATGTAACTGTTATCAGTACAGGTAATCTCACCTTCAACAATAGTCGCATTGAAAGTGACACCAGAGGCAGCGACCCCGCAGGAAACATAACTATCACCAGTCCTGGTACTGTCACCTTCAATAACAATAATATTAGTAAAATTACAAGTAACACTAGCAGTCAAGGAAAAGCAGGCAATATTGAAATTAATGCCAATAACTTAGTCCTTACAGATGCTTCAGAAATCTCAGCTTCCACGACAGCAGATGGAAAAGCCGGAGACATTACCCTCAATACTCCTACCTTAACAGTAGCCAATGGTGGGAAAATCTTCGCTACAACCACAGGCATCGGTGATGGTGGGACAATCACCATCAACGCGCCCAGTAAAGTTAATCTTGGTATTGGTGTGCAAGACTTTTCCCCCATCCTTTCTGTAGAAACCAGTGGTGCAGGTAAAGCCGGAGATATCATTGTTAATACTCCTAGCCTCACCGTATCTGACACTGCCCGCATCACCGCAACTGCGACTAAAACAGCCACTAATACCCAAGGTGGTGGCAGTATCACCTTAAACGCCTCTAAAATAGACCTAGCGGGTATTGTTGGTGTTTTTGCTGAAACTCAAGGAGAAGCACCCGCAGGCACATTAAAACTTAATCCTTACCAAAACCAGCCCGATTTAGACATTACCCTCTTCCCTAATTCCACTATTTCCGCTTCCACTTCTGCCAGTGGTAAAGGTGGCGATTTAATTCTCGCAGCACCAGAAACTATTAACGTTGCGGGTCAAGGCAAATTGACAGTAGAAAGTACAGGTACAGGTGACGCAGGTAATATTCAAATTCTTACTCAAAACTTAAACATTAATGATGGCGTGAAAATATCAGCTTCTAATAATAACACTGGGAAAGGGGGTAATATTCAGGTCAATGCTAATAACTTAATAGCTAATAATGGCGCACAATTATTAACTGCAACCTCCGGGAATGCCCCAGCCGGAAATATTAACTTAGAAATCCGTGACCAGATCAGCTTATCTGGAACAGATACCGGATTATTTGCTAACACCGAAAAAGGTTCAATAGGCTATGGTGGTAATATTAAGCTGATCACAAATGATTTCTCTTTAACAAATGGTGGACGAGTAAGTACCAGCAGTGAGGGACAAGGGAAAGCCGGAGATATTAATATTAGTTCTGGTTCCACAACACTTGATAACCAAGGATTTATTGTAGCAGCAAGCAATTCTGGTGATGGTGGAAATATCAATTTAACTGTCGATGATCTTTTACTATTGCGTGGCGGGAGTGAAATATCCACCACCGCAGGCACAGACCAGAAGGGTGGAAACGGAGGTAACATCAGTATCAATGCTCCTAATGGTTTCATCGTTGCCGTGCCTGGTGAAAACAGCGATATCACTGCTAATGCTTTTACTGGCATTGGTGGGAGAGTGGATATCAAAGCGAATGGCATTTATGGTATTCAATTCCGTGAAAGTCCAACTCCCTTGAGTGACATCACCGCTAGTTCAGAATTTGGTACACAAGGGACTGTAGAACTGAACACACCTGGCATCGACCCCAACAGTGGCTTAGTTGAGCTGCCCACGGTAGCCGTAGACACTCAGATAGGGCAGGGCTGTTACAGTCCAGGTTATGCTCAAAACAGCTTTATCATTACTGGACGCGGTGGCTTACCTCCTAACCCCAGAGAAGCTTTTAGTAGCAATATAGTTCGACCAGAGTGGGCAACTCTGGGCCCAAGCAATGATATTAACTCTCAGCAAACTATTAAAGAGAATCCCCCTATCCCCACACCAGCAGCACCAATTGTTGAGGCTACTGGGTGGGGAACTAATACTAAAGGTGAGATAGTACTTACAGCCAACGCATCTACGGGCACTCCCCACAAAAGCTGGCAGCAGTCATCAGTTACTTGTAGTTCTGCAAAATCTGCTGACAATTAATTTGGTAAACAAATATGTTGTCAAGTAGATTTTGGCGAAGAGTCCAGCGCAGAGTTCAACAGTTGCAGACAATAGTGCAACGCAATTGATTCGGTATCTAATGGGATGAATTATTGTCATCTTGCGATCGCCCCTTTTAATAACTAATTTTCCATTGGATCATCCCGCCCGATACCAAGCGATCGCTCACTACTCATCCAGTAATCGTTGAAAGCTTTTTAATAGCGTAGAGAAATACTTCCCGGCATTCACTCAGGCTCAATTTAAATTCACGGTTATTGCAACGGGTAGTAATGTGGTAGCAGTAATCCGGTTTGATTTGGCGAGGTTGGCGGGGCATGAGAGTTTATTGTTAGGTGTAGCGACTCCAAGAATAATTCACCAGGCGTTCGTCTAGTTTGCTATCTATCTATATGTCTATCTCTGCTTTTATAGACTCCAGGGAGGGTGTGTCCGTGGGTGTGGTGGTTGTTGATTTGCCCAACGCGAACTTAATTGCGTCTAGCACGAGTTCGCTAGCGGTAATGTTGCGCTGTAGGAAGAGTCCGCGATCGCTTGCGATCGCAGTAGGCAAAATTCCCATTTCCAGTACTGGGAAAAATCATGTTCTTTGCTCATGACGGGTGGCTTCAAAGTGACTTAGGTAAATTCAATCACTTGAGTTATCCAGCCACTTACTCCAGCGCTTGACTATTTCTTCAGGAACAGGTTGTCTAAACAATTCCACACTAATGCCATCCCGTTCCAGAAATTCCTCAACAGTTATTTTGCCACCGACTGGATGCCTGCCAATTATGCCAGTGTTTATATCCCAAAACTTGCTTAATCCAAACTTATGCTTGCCTTTCTGTTTCTTGCAAGCTAAAGTAAAACTCTTCCGATTTAAATAACTGACTACTCTATTCTCAACTTCTTCTGGAGTATCTGCACGAATTAATAAACAATCAGTATGTGAACGCAACAGATACTTACCTAACATTTGATGACAGTGTTGCATTGAGTCAAAAACATTTTTTATTGCTTTATGTGTAGCATTGAAGGCGCTACCCCATGCAATATCTGGCTGAGTTTTTCTAACTAACTGCAAATTTTCATCAAACTTTTCAAACCTCTTCTCATATTGGGCTAGTATTCCCAACAACTGCAACCGAAAATCTTTATACTGACTAAGGATTGGGGCAAGTTGCCGAAACCTCTCTAGCGCCCCGCCATCGGGACGAAAGCCTTTATCTTGATGATAAAATAAACTATCGAAACTTAATAAACTAGTGAAGTAGGCAGACTTTAAATCTAGCTCAATGGCATACACAGGCTCAGATATTGGCTGATAATATATATAATGCCAATGGCTACCATCTTGAGCCATTTTTAAGTATTTATCGCCCCAATACCGAGCATATTTTCTTGGATGGGGATCAACACTAAAGTCATTAGCCCTAATCACTTCTTCCAAAAATCTTCTAGCCAATCGCCCTGGAGTATAGCTTAGTGGATCATGTTCCTCTAAGCCCAAAACTTCACCAAGCTGTCTTAACTCTTCTAAGCGTGATTCGCTTCCTTCTGGCCAAAAAGTAATTGAGCGATTGCCAATCTGGAGAGTAGTATGCTGAACATTCTTAGCATCTGCTCTTGGGGGAAATACCATTCCCCCTTTTTCTTCCATCATTCTCAAGGCATCAGCATAACCACCTATTCTAATTTCATTTTTATGAAATTTACTCATTAAAATAGTTCCTCCTCTTCTGTATCACTATCTGCCAAATATTGAAGATACAATCCAAAAGGTTCTAAGCCTAACTTCCCACTCAAATTAGTCCAAATGTTTTTATTACTCAAATATTCCCGAAACCTTTTAACCTCTAAATTTTTACCCATACTATCTGTAAACTCTTGTTTTTTAGTCGGCACTCCTTTTCGATGAGTTGGCTGATTAACTAATGAATGAGCAAATCTAGCTCTTTCATCAGACATACTCTTAGAATTGCTAACAAGCTTTAATCTACCATTAGGAGATAGCCAATAGTTAACTGTGCGATCGCTTACAGTGAATGTCTGTTTTAAGGTATCCCGAATTACTCGCTTTTGGTCTACGCTACAACGACGATAATAATCTCTAATCCCCTGATTAAGAGAATCAACCTCAGATTTACTTAAAGATTTATAATCACCTCTATAAGCCATAAATAATATTATAGTTAATTAATTAGCTTAAATCTTTTAATAGTAATCTTAACTCATTTCTTATTTTTATATACAGTCCTTTAGCAGGCTTCTTATTCCATATTTTGTAAATTATTAATGATGGCTCTTTAATTCCTTTACTAAATAAATTAATAATTTCGTCTCGCCAATCCGATACCAATTCCTTGGCTGTTATATCCTTGTTCCACTGCCTTTTTAACGATGTTTGGCTAGTTGAATTTTCAGCGCCTAAACTGTCATAACTGCTCTCCAGCATGAGTTTGAACTGTTCTATATCAGTTGGATTATCTGTTATTGAACTGCCATTTCCGCCCAGTTCAATAACAGTTGAGTTATTTAATCCACTAATATCAGCCTCTAACCCCTCCCCAGCAACCGTTCCAGGGCTTTGAGATAAGTCGCCTATTTGGGGTTGGATTTGCAGCTAAATAAAAAGATGACGCAGCAGTCCCCATCACCCCAAACACAGGCATGAGAGGAGAGCGAAGCGAACACAGCCCTCCCACTAACATCAGGCTAGAAGCAATTGCCAATATTTGAGGTTTGAGAAATTCTGCTGCCATCCTAAAATCCCAATTAAAACTTTCCGATATCGGAAACTCTCCTTAAGAAAACAAAACACTAATTAAAAAACTCACAGAGGTCATTGTTGGCAAAGCATAACCGTAAGTTCTGAGATTTTGATTTTGAAAATTAATTTCAAACTCCAAAACTAACCACCAATACCAGTAAGCTGCCTGGGCACTCATAATTACCAGGATTATGACAACAGCCATTAAACTGTTTATTACCTGTGCTACTAGCAATGCCTGTAAAAGTTTTGCAGTTAAGAACCCAACCAATTGCCCAAGATTAAACAGCCCTGCCAAAACGCAGACTCTATGAACAATTCTTTGTTTATTCAGTTGCCTGAAAGCTCTCATCATTTACACTCAGGAATTCTGGGACTTTAAATCGGGGCATCTCAAACTGTGGTATTGACTGCGGAAGGGAATATCCATTCAGAGTATGCATTCTCTCTTGATGATCAACATCTTCTTTGACCTTGATAGATTGCAAATTTAAAGATGATATTTGATTTAGTAAATTGCTCCAATCTAGTTGCTGTTGAAATTGAGCCACAGGAACTTTAGCTCTTTCCAGCGCAGCCTTACCTCCCTCAATTGTTGCCCTCGCTTCTGCACCATCTAATAAATAAGAAGCCGTTTCTGTATTTTTAATTTGAGTTGCTGTATCTATAGCTGTTTGAACTGTTCCGTAAGCCGTCTTATAAGTTGTATCAAACTCACTCAATAGCTTGAAATCTGCCTGGATACAACGTAGTTCATTCGCTTGATTCTGCCGCAGCCGCAGATATTCTTCAGCCTCGCGATCGCACATTCCTTGTTCAGAAATTTTAATTGTTGGAACTCCGAGTTCCCGAACCTTGCTTGGCGTATAATCCTCTGGAGTCCGATTTAGTTTCCTAAATTTATTTAATGTTGGTAACTGAGCCATTACTTTTCTCCTTTTAATTATTGGATAATTAATTTGTCCTGTATTGCGGCGGGACACATCCAGTTGGGACTTTCCCTGCTGGATTTAAATTGAATTTATTTACTCTCAAAAGCCTTGTTGACACAGGATGCTACTTGATTTTCCTTTTGAGCGATCGCCTCCCTTACTGCCCGATCAATTTCCGCTTGCATATTTGTTTTCTGTTGAAATGAAGTAAGCAATAAACTGCCTACCCCTGCTAGCCCAAGCATTAATCCCAGCGTTAATCCAATTGCTGTTTTGGGGCTTGAATTAATTCTCGCTGGCGGAGCATCATCCCCTGATTGAGCGTAGACCGGGGAATAGCCAATCAGTTTTTGGTTGGTTGTTTCCTGCTGCATTACTAATCCCCATAACTAAACTTCCTGCTACCACTGCCCCTAAAAAAACCGAAATTAGTGAGAAAATCAGAATTGCATTTTTAACGATTTGGGGGGATTCAAACTGCCGCCAGTAAATTCCTTCTAATTGACGGCGGCCCTCATTTACTCTTTTGTGATCACTGACCATAAGCCTATTCCTAACCCTGCTGTGATTAGAACTGCTGAAATTGGATTGGTAAAACCTGCTAGTACTAAGCACCCACTAGCTAAAAATGAAATACTGCTGACTCCTAGATAAATTCCCACCTGCTCTGCAACTGTCATTTTTTTGCTCCCTTGTTCAAAATGTTGAATTTGCCTTGGGACTGTATTACATTTTTGGCAATTGCTTCCGACCGAAAAGGGATTTCTTCATCGGCCTCCTTTGGTTTAGGTTTGGAAACCCCCAATTGCTCAAGCAGATTTTTTGTTGAATCTGTTGATTCTGCATCAATATGGACATCAAGGAGTTCCAACTGCTCTACCAGTTCCTTGGCATCAGTTTTCGTCGCTTCTGTTAGTCCCGTCAGCAACCCAATTTGAAACCCCTGGCGAATTACTCCAGCCGCTTTCAACCCTTTAGTAATCCCAGCTTCTGTATAGGTCTGCCTTGCTTGCTTCTCTGCCTCTACTAGTGCTTCTGCTTGCTCTGCAACCGCAGTCTCTATTTCTGATTTCGCAGACTGAGCGATCGCTGATGGTGGAAACTCTGATCCTTCACCTTGATCAGGCTCCTCGACAGATTCCTGTTTATGGGCATTGGTTTGAGCTTTAGCTTGCTTCAACAATTCCTCAGCTGTTGGCATAGCTGGTTCAGGTTCTACTCCAGGGTGAGGATGAGGCTTTACTTCAGAGTGGGGAGCTTCAATGTCTGTAGTAAGATTCTGCATTTCTTCAGCCTCTGCCTTCCCTGGCGTGGTCTTTGCACTTCTTCCATTGCGCTGTAATCCTTTACTGGCAACCATTTTTAACTCCTGATTTCAAGGTTTGACTAAGCAATTTTCTGCTGTTTGGTACGGCGATGAAGTTGCTGAATCCTTTCAAAATGAGCATTCAAATTTATTCCAAAATGCTCAAATATCTGGTTGAGTTCTTCATCATTAAGTGATAAGTACATTTCTCGACTGTTGTAGCCAGGGCGCAAGCTAAGAAATAAACGCATTTTCAAAATTTGACGCACTTCTCCCCAATTGAGAAAATCCCGGCCAAAAAGCCCAATCGCTTTTAAATCAGTATTTATCGTTTCCCTGGTAGAGACGCATAACAAGCGTCGAACCTCTAATATCCCCAACAATTCTCCGTCACCAAATTCCCCCCCACAAGGGATATTTATCGTCATCCCCTTGCGATATCGCTCAAGGCTCGTCTTCCGCCCCATCATTCCCCCACTAAAGCTGTGAACGTTTTTCCGCTTTAGTGCTACAATATCACAAATTCGCGAAATCTATAACTATAAACTTCACGAATTCATATAACACACGTTTTAGAAGACTGCGTGAGAAAATGAATTCAAGATGTTTATATGTAAAGAAGTTGGTCACAAAACGCGACGACCCTAACTACTCTCAAGTGACTGGTCACGTCCCAACCGAACTAGCAACAGAATTCGGGGTTTTTTGCGCGGCTCGACGTATTACCAAGAGTGATGCTTTAGAAGAAGCTATAAGGCTGCTTCTATCTCAAGAGGTTGAAGGTAAAAAAGTTTCATTAAGGAAGTCAAAGGAAAAGGCATAACATGAGTGAAACTCCAGGCAGTTATAAAACAGAAAAGCCAGAAATTTCGCCAGAGGCATTACAAACAGTCGAAGCATTTGCTACGGGTTTGACTAATTTCCACTGGCGAAGCGATTATCTTAAATTTTGCGAAGTGCTGGGGCTAGAGCCTAGCGATTATGCAGAGGAGAAATATCAACAGATGCATGAGTTAATCAGCTTTCTCAAATGCTTCGATTATGAATCTCTGGCTAAAATGCTGGAGTCTGGGCGATGAGTCAGTCAACTTTCAAGAAGATATTAATCCTAGATAATTAAGAGCCTAATTCCAGATAAAATATTAGTTCTACGTTGTTAAAATTCTGAATTAGAGGTTCAAAGAAAATTAAAACTGGTAATGAAAGTAAGCTAAATAAATACCCCCACGTTTTGTGGAGGTAGAATACATTTAGTCTTTTTTCGCTGCTACGATGTTAACTCAGAATTACGTATATAAAACAGTAAACCATTTTTTTTGGGAGACTGGATGCAGGATGACATTACCATTAGATATACCACAAGAAGCGTTAGCGCTTATAGTTCAAGGACGTGCCTTAACTTGGCTCAATGCTTACGATTGGCTAATTAATTTAGAGTGGGATAGCAAACATAAAATTAACCTTCCCAGGAATACAGCCGCAGCGCTCAAACCGCAAGGAGAGCTATTAGTTTCATATCTTAGGCTATGTGAACGCTGCCATACTCTTCAAGGGATTACTAGATTAATAACGGAAGAAGCAAATCCTTACCCTAGTGCAGCACACTGGTTTGCCGAAATTTATAGAGAACTAATCCATGTAACCATCATTGAAGATATTTCAGACAAAGATAAATACTGGGAGGGCAAAAGTAAAAGAAATTTTATAGAAATTGAGCGTAGGAAAATAGCTGCTCTCAAAAGAAAAGAAGGCCCTTTCGCTACTAACCCCTACTGTCCCGACCTACCTAAATTTGCACAAGAGCTATGCAGATTATTTGCTTGCTGCTTCATTCTTTCCGACATTGATAACTCTGGCGATCGCTTCTCCCAAAACTATTGGCATCCATTCCTTAAAAAATATGGGCAATGGATTCAGGAAATGACAAAACCTTCTTGGCGCACAATGAGAGTTAAAGATGGAAAGATTTACATACAGGGCTACAAAAAAGGGAATCAACCAGATATTTGCTTAGGAGAGCTAAAGAACCATTTCTTACTTAGTGATAAAAAGCATATTAGAAGCATAAGTATTGAAGGACAGTATAATTTATCTGTCTCTAACTCAGTAAAAACTATTCAGGAAGAAAGTATAAAAGAAAACAAAAATATAAAGCTAAAAAATAGGTATTTTGAAACCCTTACACTGCAAGGGCTGTAGGCTTTATAGACATCTTTTTCAAGCACCCTATTTTTATGCTTTCCTAGTAATAGATCAAAACTTGCAAATAGCGCACTAGGTAGGAATTATTCAATTCATTACTTGCGTTGAATGTAAGATTTGAAACCTTTTCCAAAATGAAAAAACCACGCCCATCTTTGCATGAGCGCGGCTTCAAAAAATTAGGAAAAGGACTAACGACCCGTTTTATTTCTTTCAGAGTCCAATGTCGAGAACACTGCAATTTAATTCGCTCGCGCGAGTTTTAGTTCTGGAGTCCCAATTTATTGGAGGCTCCCCGATACTTTGATGCAGCGGAGTAACAATGGCATCCTTAAAAAATAAATGTGGGCAGAAGCCCCGTTTTATTTCTTAACTGCTAGTGTAACTTGTCTGAAAGCGTAAAAAAAGGGTCAAGCGGAAACCTCCAATAAACGCTATGACACCAAACAACTACACAGTAAACGTTTCAGCTATTTTGCATGGCACTCTTCCTGGGATAAATTGCAAAAAAATATTTATCCTAAAAAGTTCACCCCTGAATCAGTCTTCCGTGAACTGCTGGTTCACAGGTGAACATTTAAACAAATTTGTTATTTATTTTCTCAAACTCTTAAACCCTCAGAACCTTTGCCTGATAAGAGTTTTGCTCAAGTCTTATTTTATCTTTTCGACATCCTCAGAATTTAAATTAGAGCGATCACTAAAAACCTGGGTAAATTTTGGCAATATTTTTAATTTTAAATTAGGTTTTTTGAGGTTTTCAAAGCCTCAGATTCCTTTCTGGGAGGGAGGTTTAGTAAGGTTTATCATTTTTGACAATCTCCCCAAAAATTCAAAGAAATTGCGATCGCCAGGGACGGAATTAGGGGAAATTCCCAAAACGGGAATTTTTTACGGCGGGGAGGTGGCAGCATGAACCGCCAGAAAATTACTTATGTTTCCAAGAGAGAGCCTTGCAAAAATTGCGGGCATAGTCATGGTTGTGGAGAACTCGAATCTCATTGGCTTAACTGCTTACGAGCTTTTAGTCAAAATGATGTTGCTCCTGGCTATAGATTCGTTCAGCCTCTAAAAAATGGCATGGGCGGCCTTCTTGCTCCAGATGGAGAGCAGCAAGAGCGCCCAGAAAATTATCAAAGGAAATTAGAATCCAAGCGAATTATTCACAAATTGCCATTGCTGTCAATTGAAGAACGCGATCGCCAATATAGGTTGGTCAACGAAAATCTCAGATTTATTCCTCGGCATCGGGAGGAATTGGAGCGCCGGGGCTTAAACGAGAGTGAAATCAATTTTGCTCTTGAGAGGGGTTGGCTCCGGACTTGGAACTCAGGCCAGTTAATCAGAGGGCTAAGTCCTAATTTAGCTGGAACAGACTCTAGCAGGGGCATACCTGAATTAAAACATCATTTAGGATTTGTGGTCTGGGCGATCGACCCACAAGGCCAAATCACTGGGGGACAAATCGCCAATGACGATCGCAGCTTTGGGAAGCATCTCTGGTTGTCGTCATCTAAGCAAGGAGGAGCAGGACAGCATCTGCCTAATGGAGAATCGCCTTTATTTGTTTGGTCGCATCCTGAAGCAAAATCTTGTGAATATTTGTTTTTAGTTGATGGGGCTTTGACTTCATTCATTACTGCATCGTTAATCTGGCGTTTAGGCAACATTAACGTTGCTGTAATTGGAGCGGCGGGAATGGGATTTTGCTCTTCTTCCCAGACTTTTCAAGATTATCTTCAGCAGATATCACCTAAACAGATAATTGTTTGCCCCGATGCCGGTGACGTAATCAACAAGCAGGCATTGCAACGGGTCAAGGATACGATCGCTCTATCCCAAAAACTAAATTATAAAACTACTGTTGCCTGGTGGGAGCAAATTACAAAGGCAGAATGTGATATTGATGAATTTTTGGTTGAAGGAAACATTCAAAACATTGAAGTAGTATCTCCTGAAAAATTTGAAAGCATTTTATCAAATTACAACGAGGATTCGATACTCAGAAAAATAGAAAAGTTAGTTGGATCAATTAAAAAGGCGTTCAAAAAGCCTAAAAACAACAATGCTTTAATTCATAGAATTAGAAATCGAATTGATGTTCAACCAGAATTTATTCAATATATTCCTGGCAAACTTCCTACACCTGAAGAATGGCTAGAAATGGGATGCCCAAGAATCCGCTTTAAAAAAGGTCAACAGAAATCAATTTGGCAGGAAGCATTAGTTTTAAAAGGTTGGGATGACGTACTTGATAAATCGCATCCTGGAACTGGTAAAAGTCATAATGTAGGCGAGTTACAACCTGACAATCTATTTCTAGATATAGATAGTATTCAAGACGAAAGTCAAGATGGAAGTCAAAATAAAAATCAGGATAAGTTAGTTTATTTTAGTGATTCAAGTCGCAATATTACTACTGCAACTATTGAGAAAAATTTTGCAGAATTGCCAGTACGCTTTAGCACAGGAGAAATACAATTTAATTTTAATAGACAAACTCCTTTAGGCAATCCGTTTAGAATTTGGAGCAAAGAAAAGCAACAAGATAGCCCTACAGGCAATTGTGCTTTCGCAAAAGAGCATCGTGCTTTAGCAGATAAAAATTTAGGTTTGACAGCAAGTTCATCCGAAGGAGAGTTCGACAGTAATCCTATCTGTTGTCGCTGCGAATTTCGAGCTAAGAACAAAGATGAAAATGGTTGTCAAAATTCCGTTGGGGACGAGTTTGGATTTAAGTCACTACGGAAGGCTGCCTTAGAAAAAAATAGAATTAGAAGTACACTTACAGCATTTCCAGAAGATTTAAATGCTCGATATGGAGTATTTATCGATGAAGCTGGCGTAAATCTTAAAGGCGTTTCTAAAATATTAGTTGATACTCAAGAATTTGCTTATATTTTTAAAGTAATACGTGTCAAAAATTTACAGCTTTATGAACAGCTAGAATCTATTAAAACAAAAATTGGAGACCGACTTCAAGGAATTATAGAGGCTCCTGATTTTGGCTGGGACTTAGCTAAAACTAGGGAATTTTTAGGCGAACCGACTTCAGATATTTTTGACATACTTCAGGAAGTTGAAAAACTAACAATTGAAGAAAGGTCTTATTCTGCAAGTGTTATCTATCAGGGGATAGTACCAGTTGAAGATATTCAAGATTCAATTAGTAAAAACTGGCTTCTTCAATTTTTGCAAATTTGGGCTGGTGTCGTTCCAGGGAGTATTCGCATAACCAAGGGCCAAATAGCTTTAACGGTTAGAAATGAGAGGGAACAGAAAATACTTGAAAATGCAGCGTTCCGTGTTTATCTTGATGCCACGCTCACTCGCCAGAAATTAGCAATTATTAGAAATATAAGTGCGGCATCGATTTTAGAAATTGAAGAGGAACCCCCAAACTACAAAAACTTAACAATAACTCATATAACTGGGCTAGGACTGGGGAATAAATCGCGTTCTGACTTCTGTGATAAACGCATTGAAGCAATTGAAAAATATCTTGCAGAAAAACATAACAATAGTTATGCATCGATTGATTGGAAAGTCAAATCTGACAAGAAAAAAAATCCAGGCAAGATTTGCCATTTCTCTGGGGATCGGGGAAGCAATGAATATTCTCAATTAGAAGCAGTTGCATCATTTGGAACACCATATCCCTCACTTTCTGGAATGCAAGATACTTATCAATGTCTAATGGGAAGCTTAGTAGAGATAGATCCAAAAAACAAGGACATTACAGATGCCAACTTTCAAAATTGGGTTGATGATGAGGTCGAGTCAAACATTATTCAGAAAGTCGGCAGGCTCCGGGCTACGCGTAGGGCAGAGGAAAAACTCTATTATTACCACTGCTCGTGTCACCCACTAGACTTAATCAAAAAAGCATTCCCTGGCGCAATCTTTGAGAAAATGGACGCCTTTGAATTAACACCGGAGGCAGGCAACCAAACCCAGCAGTCGCGCTTCGTCGTTCTTGAAGCAGCCCGAAAATTGGCAGAGGCAGGGCAGGATATTGCAAAGTTAACGCAGGCAGAATTAGCCAAGGCCGCGGGACGCAATCAGTCAAGGATTAGTCAAATCGCAGGGCAGTTTGGAGGGGGCCGACAGTTTCTTAAAATATTAGCCTCCCTTATAAACATATATACAAGGAAGACTAATAATTTAGAATTGAGCGAGGAGGAGGGTATGTTGGCACAAACCTATCTTCCAGAGTTAGTTAAACTTCCTGTACAAGAGGCTTTGACGGAAATTGGGGGAGTAGCGAGGCTGCTTGTTAATGGCGCAGAGCGTTTTATACCCATCTTGCAGCAATGCTCTCCTGTGATTAAAGCTAAAGTTTTGGGGTTAATAATGTCTCAGATGCCAGAGGAAATAAGGCAAGAATTTTTAGAAATGTGTAATTTTACAGTTTAGAAAGTAATTTTAATAAAAGATTTCTAAATTAATTAACCAAATCAGCCTGTGAGACATCAGTTTTAAGACCGAGGGCGACTTTGCATTGGTTGAGAATCCACTGGGTGTAGGAGATGTCTTGTTTTGCGGCAGCAGTTTGAATATCTTCCAGTAATTTAGGATCAATTCTGAAGTTGACTTGGGCTTTAGGAGTGGGCATAAAAATAAAAGAGTAAAAGATAAAAGAAAGGAAAAAGAAAGAAGTATTGGGGTTAAGTAAATAAGTAAAGTGGATTGCTATACAAATCCTAGTGTAAAGTAATTGCTATACAATTGCTAGAAAAATAATATCTAGCATAAAAAAAGAAAAAAGTCTAGTTGTAAAGTGAATGCTAGACAAAAAAGAGAGACTAGGCCACTAAGCGACTAACCCAGTTAAGCGACAGAGCGAGCCGGAGGCGACGCGGCGG
>NZ_JACJTR010000044.1 GCF_014698795.1 Nostoc sp. FACHB-892 | reverse complement strand
ATCTAAATTAAAAGTTTCTTGCACCTGAGTTATAAAACCGCTACCCCAAACCATCGGTATCATTGGCAATTTGTCGTCTTTGGGGATGTATTGACCAGTTCTCTCGTAAACACTGCTATACGTATCTATTTTCTTGAGTTGCCATGCACAATTAAAATACTTCTCCAACTCAACTTCTACATGGTAAGCAGCGCCCCCACCGATGATTACTTCGTTCAACGGTCTGGGTAATATTTTGTCCATCCACCGCAATAGATTATCCCAATATTGGGCTGTTGCCACTCTAATTGCATCAGCAATATGAGAAATTTCTTTTTGTCTTAAAGTGGGGTCTTTCGCACTTGCTAGGGCTTGTATTCGGTCAAAAGTTATCCAATCAGGGCGTGCCGAGCAATTACGGTCTTTGCTGTAGACCTTATTAATAATCGTGTAGCGTGCATCAAATATTGCCGAAGATAAACGCTCTCGGTCTAAACCGCTCGTCATATCCAGCACGATATCCAACATATTGGCAAAGCCCAACAGTGGACTATCCCCCAGCTTCAGTTGCCCCCGGTCAAAATAAAGTGCTGTCGTGTTCCTGTGACCAAACATCAACACCGCCAGTTGGGAAGTGCGTAACCAATCTACCCCCTGCTGTTTGATTCGCAGTGCTGCTAATCCCCCACCTTCAGGACGGCACAAGAAACGCTCTAAGTTCACCTTTAAATATTGTTTGCGTACCGTAAAATTAGCCAGCATCACCCGTAACTGTTCTTCAAAGCGACGGCGATCGCTGTACTCATTCCACGGCAGAAGTAACGCCAACTCCAAGTGAATTTGTTTTTTCGCCGTCACCTTTACGTTGCTTAGTTCAACAATTAAGCCAACAGCGCTCAATACTTTCCACAAGGCATTCTCATATTTGAGTTCCTTAATGCGGTCAAGCGCATCAAAGTTAGCCGCGAACTCACCCAGCGCCACCACTCTGTTATTCCACTCAACCCACAGTTGTTGGTCTGGTGAGGGGCTACCAATCCAGCCCAAGCGTTCCATGAAAAAATTAAGTTTATCCTTAGTAATCTCTTCTATCGCTGGCGGCAGCAGAACATAATGTGGTTTAGTCTGGTCATCCACTTGATAAATTATCTTAGTTTGTGACCCACCAACGTCTACGCTGAGGTAAATGTCAGTCATGCAAAAAGCTGGTTAAAACGATAATCTGATCTTAGTGCAGATTTAGAGCAGATTGGCACTGCATTAGTGCAGATATTGCACTAATTTAGCACAATCTGGCACTCGTGATTCACCTCGGCTCATCACCCTAAATGCTGATTTCGGCTGACCAAATTGTGCCAAGTTGCACAATTATTGTGCTAAGTTGCTCCATATTTGTGCCAAGAGGTCGCGCGAGTAGCGGGAGTGGGTGCTGTTGCCGCAGAATTTCGCTTCGGTGTACCATGTTGGTGGTGTACTTACTACACTTTTGCGCCCTGCGGGTGGGCTGCGCCCATCTTTCGCTTCGCTCAAGACGCAGAAGTTACGTTCGCCCCTGCGGGGGTTTGGCACAGGGTGTAGGGTGTGGGGTGTAGGGTGTAGGGTTTACTTGTTTTCCAGAGAGCGAATAAGACCTTGGAGTAGCCTACCAACTAATTGACACTGAGCAAGAACTGGATCAATTGTTGGGATTTCTGCAAGTTTTATTCGTTTAGATAAGATTAGGTGGGTTTCCAATTCTTTAAGTGAACCTTGCGCTATATATAAAAACTGAAGATACTCTCCTCTACTTCTTCGTCCATAACCTTCAGCAATATTAGCTGGAATAGATACTGCTGCTCTACGAATTTGTGATGTCATCCCATAAGTTTCTTCTTTTGGAAAGGATTTTGTGACAAAATAGCAGGCTTCTGCTAAATTCATCCCCTCCTGCCAAACTTGTAAATCTTGATAAGACTGTATTGGAGATTTACTCATCACTAATTCCCTTTATCTCATCCCCCTAAACCCCACACCCTACACCCTACACCCTCCTGAAAAAACAATGGTGGCTTTAGCGATTCTGCGCGTTGAAAAACTCAAGTCTTTCGGCAACATTGGCGGCAGCGAGAAGCATACCGCACGTTTACAAGATACCCCAAATGCCGACACCACTAAAAAAAATATCAGACTGATTGGCATGGAAGATGATTCACTGCTTGAAGTTTTGGTGAAAAACAAAATAGCCAAGACAACTTTACACAAACCGCGCAAGGATGCCGTGCTGTGTAGCGATATTTTTCTCTCGGCATCCCCAGAATATTTTCGCCCTGATGATCCATCAAAGCCGGGCGAATGGGATAATCCCCGAATGTTGGACTTTGTTAAGGCTTCTCGCAGTTGGCTAGTCAACAACTATGGTGATAAGTGCGTTAGGGCAGAATTGCATTTGGATGAAGCGACTCCCCACATTCATGCCTATGTTGTACCCATCAACGAGAAAACTAAGCAGTTAAGCCACAAAGAAATGTTTGGGGGTAATGGTCGCGCTGCCAGCATTAAGTTATCGAAACTCCAAGATAGCTATGCTGCTGCACTTGCTCCTTTGGGCATTGAACGAGGGGTTAAGGGCAGTAAGGCCACCCATACCAAAGTAAAGGAATATTACCAAGCGGTTAATAGCGAACCTCTGAGCTTGGAACTTGATCGACTTGCACCCCGGACTGACGAGACGGCACAGCAATTGTATGAACGCATCAAAGCTGATAGAGCCATTCAAGATATTAATCATCAACTGGCTGACCGCAGACTGTCACTTTCGCAATCCCACCGCGCCGAACAAAAAGCAATCGCCTCCGACAAGTTGCGGCAACAGCTTGAGCAACGTGTTTTGGAGTTAGAAGCAGAAAACTTTCAATGGCGGCAGCAGACCAATCAACTGCGTGACTTGCCACTTGTTGATGTCGCCTGGGAGTTGGGGCTACACCATGAGGAAAAAAAATGGAAGGGTCACGGACACATCATTAATATAGATGGCGAAAAATTCTACGACTTCGCCCCCGATCAACAAAAGGGATCAGGCGGTGCGATTGATTTGGTAATGCACGTTAACCAGTGCAATCTACGGCAGGCGGTCGTCTGGTTGCATGAGCGATTTGGCGAAGCTGGAGCAGAACGAGCAGCAATAGCAAAAAGTCGTCAAGTGACTGCTGAAATTATCCAGTTAGAACCACGCGACAAATTCAGGCTACCAGTTGAGGATAAAAGCAAGTGGTCTTCTGTCTCCAACTACCTGACCCAGAAACGGGGAATACCTGAAAATTTTGTGGAACTTCTGCATAAGAGGGGGCTAGTTTACGCTGATGACCAGCAAAACGCTGTGTTCGTCATGCGGAATCTTGGCGAAGAACCCCAGGCAATAGGAGCATTCCTGCGGGGGACACGGGGCGAGAACAACACGTTTAAGGGCTACGAGAAAGGAACAGTTAGGCGTGAGGGCTGGTTTCACTTCCGCTTAGGCGGACAGCCAACAGATCCTGTAGAGAAAGTGGTGCTTTTGAAATCGCCCATCGATGCTGTGTCTTTTGCCATGCTGGAATATCAGCTTAGAGGCGACGTGCCACCCAATAGAACTTTGTACATGGCGGTAGATAATCCCAAAAGCTTACCAGTAGAGCAATTGCAGAATATTCCTAATGTACAAGTGGCTTTTGACCCGGACGATGCTGGTAATGCTGCTGCACGAGTTGTCAAGGAACTACTGCCACAGTCCAAGCGGCTCAAGTGCAAAGCGACAGATTGGAATCAGCAGCTACTCGATTATGGGCAGCAGTTAAGGCAACAGCAGCAGCAACAACGCCAGCAGGATGATGAATTGAGTCTTTAATAGTCAGCGTTCTAGTAGTGAACTGTACAGTTAAGTTTGTAGCATAAAAGTAGTTTTTTAGTAGTTAATTTTGATTCAAGTGATTTGAAATTTACTTAAATCGTCATTTTTTTCCAAAAAAACTTTCCGCCAAAGATGGCGTACTGTGCATCAAAAAATAATATTATTCTTTTCTCGGAGCATAATATCACTACGACATTTGAAAATGCTGAAATTCTGGCATTTTCCATTGATTTGCCATTACTGTGCCATAATCCTGCCATTCAAATGCCATAATTCTGCCAGTTTTAACCCTAATTCTCAATAGTGATAATTAGTTGAGAAATAACTTTTCAAAATTCCATTCATTTGCCATTGAGATGCCATTGGCGTGCCATAAATTTGCCATAGTGGGAGCCAATTTTTGATAATACATAAAGAAGCCATAATTCTGCCATTGGGGTAAATTTTTAGTTCGTATACTAAGTTTTTTCAGACGAACTTTCTACCGCGCACCTCAATACGATAGTGGTCAGCCTAAACGGTCGGCATTACAACTGGCACAAGCATTTACAAAAGTTAAGTTTGCGATCGCGTTGGGGTACTAATAAAGAAAGCTAGTCAACATCATTTGACAGTGTTCCATTCCAAGCTCTTTCTGTTATCTTTCCTAAAACTTTTGGGGCAACGGTTAACGGATCTATTGCTTCCATTGGGCAACCAACCTTATAAACTCCTTTGGGGTCATAAAAACGATCATGATCGGCAAGCCAAAACACCCGACGAGCGAAAACTTGCAGGCATTCCACTATTAGGAGCGTCACTTTCTAATTCGGAATAGCCAATAATCTGATACTTACCGTATTTAAGCTTTCCTTTTCTTCTGCTAGCAAATTTTTCTTGTAGGTTCTCTAACATAAGGAATATTGCTAATGTCTTTTAGCCAAACAATATTTGACTCAAATTCAACATCTGATAAGGATCTAGCTTTTTCGCTCATAGAGAATATTCCTTAGTCAATTACAAATGCCTCGCATAAAATTGCATCTCGGTTCCCTTGCTCAGTTGCCACAGTCACAATTCCATTCTTGGAGTCGTAGTTAATCATTTCACCTGCGAACTTGACAGTGCCACTAAGCGATCGCACTTCTACTTGGCAACCAACAAACCCTGCGATGTCCCCGCCGTCTTTTTCAATCTGCAACAGTGAGTATGAGAACTCAGACTCAGCTTTTACCGAAACAGTATCGGATGTAATTGGGGTTCAGCCGGGATACGCGCAAATTGGGACACGTTGTAAAGTTATGTTACGCAGATGTTTGCAAATGCTTGATTTTGCGTTGTTTTAACACCAGTTCGAGCGCGCCACTCCCCGCGAAAACATCCCCTAAAACAACCATTTATGGGCAAGTTTGAGAAACTGAATCGCGTGAAGAGCTGATTTTAGTGTGCAAAGATTTGAATGTCTCAATACCATTTTTGGGCAAGTTAGTAAATTGCAAAATTGGTTTCTGCAATATTTGTTTACAACGTGTCCCAATTTGCAGGTATCCCGGCTGTACCCCTAATTGGAGCGTCTTTCACTGCCTGATCCTCAGTTGGCATACCCGCACCACTTTCTAGCTTTGACGCACCAGTGACGCAGGACTCCCCGCAGCAGTTTTCCATATCTGGCAAGGGTTCCGCATCACCCGCACCAGTTGAGGTGGCATATTCTTCTTTTTGCATTGGGACAGGAAGCGATTGAATTTTCATTTCTGACTCTTCAATGTTATTTTCCTGTAAAGAAGAAAAAGTGGTGCGGGTGGTGCGGAACCCTTGATATTGCGTTGTTTTTGGTGCGGGTAGTGGTGCGGAACTGGTGCGGGTAACTTAAAAAGTGGTGCGGGTAACTTATAAAAAATAAGTATTTATACTTCTTTTCCAATGTTTATTCAAAAAATAGCAATGTTGAAGGCAAGAGGCGATGGCGTAACCATTCCTCGTCCTGGGGAGAAGGCAGAAGGGAATACTGCTTCCAGCCCTCTGCCCGTGACCAAAGGGAACAGACCCCTAGTTGTACTCTCCAGGAAGATCAGTTTTTCTAACAGTAATGCTGCCAACTTTCTTACCTGACATTCTCAATAATTCATCACCTGAAAATTCAAAACCAAGCTTTAGTGCTATTCGCGCAACATCATCTGCGGTTGATGCTGCGAGCACCTCGTTTTTAAGTTCAGGTTCAGACTGCATTTTCTTTAAAAATGCTTCGATTTGCTCAAAAGCCATATTTAAAATTTGATCCTCGCTAGCTACTCGTAATATAAAGAAAAACAGCAGTATATTCTTTAAGACTAGCAGCACAAGGGTATCAAGATTCGGGGGAAAGATGATTATCGCGACGCGCTGCTCTTGATTTATCAGAATCTTGCTTATAAGAAACCACCTTCTTATAAGTAAACGGGTGGTTCATGCCACCCAAAAACCTACTCTTTTGTTAACTCCTCAAACCTGCGATCGCACTTACCACCCCTGCCACGTCTCTCTGGCTATAAATCCTCACCTTTATAATACACTTATACTACAAAAACCGCATTTTGCTTAATGCGAAAAAAAATTGCTAATTGCCAATCATCCCCCCCTAAATATATACTGAATACTTAAATTCAAGAGGGGGTTGATGCAAATGCTATACATTACTGGCTTTTTATACTTAGATAGCTTCACCCCAAAAAACCAGCCCTTTGTAGTACGTTCGGCATCTAGGATTGGGTATTGGATGTTAGTCATTGGGCATTGGGCGATGCCTTCGGCGGCAAGCTACGCTCCCCTTCAATCGCACCACTACCGCCGCCACAATCGCCTACACCAGTTTTCGGTTACAATCCCACAGCCAGCACCATACACACCCCTAAAATCGCACTCATTACCCCACTAGTGCTGTAAGTGGGGCATTGTGGAAATGAGGGGAGAGGAGAGGCGATCGCCACCAAAGCGTTCTCAAGCGTTCGTTGAGTTGTCCCGTTGGGAAGTTACTTTTCGCCCCCAAATCGTTCTTAAGGGTTCCCAACGGGACAACTTATATTTCTGGTTTATATTTATATATTGACATGGGAGTTGTCCTGTTCCCCAACCCGCAAGCCCTGCTAAATCGCTTTAAACACTACGTTAAAGACTAAATAGCAGGGCTTACAGTTTGGAAGGGTTGTAACGGGATTAAGAGGGTTGGGGAATGTTTAAGAGGGTTTAACGGGGTTGGAAGGGTTGGGTTGGGTTGGGGGAATGTTGGGGAGAGGTTTAGGAAGGTTGGGGAAGATTGGATAGTAGTATAGCAAAGCGTAAGCGCCGTATTGAAAAGGTGTTCTGCCCCCACTAATTTTCATAGCTTCGGCATCAGATAAGCTCACGTAGCCTTCTAAATTAAAAATTTTGCTTTGAGTCATTGTAAGTAAATTCTGAGTTTGGCACAAATTTAATATAAGGCAAGTAACAGCTTATATATCTAAGAATTTAATATAAATAAAGTAATTTTTATTTAACAATGGGTATAGAGAAATTGCCTTCTCTAACCAAGCCGCAATCACGCGACCACGCAAATATTTGAAGTAAGATACTGGGATTTAATTTGACAATCACTATCTGTTTAACTTACCGTTTTTTGTGGTTTAATCACCTGAAAATTCCTGTAAATATTTGAATAATTAAAACATAATTCATTGAATTATGTATAAACAAGAATTTTTGAAGTCTAGAAATTATAGATTCAATATCCGAAGATTGAAATGTGATTAAGCAATATACAGCTAATCCAATTCAAAACAACAGAACACCTTAAAGCCCTGCTAAATCGCTTCTAAGAGCTAAATAGCAAGGCTTGTGTATTGGAAGGGCTTGTATTGGGGTGTAATGGGTTGGGGATTAAAAAAAACCTACAACCACGTGCAACGGTGATGTAGGAAAGGAGTCTACGAATGCTTAACATTCTTTAACCTTTTGAATTGTATGGAAGGATTTGGAACGGGTTATATAACTGCGGGTGGATATCCAGCAAGTATGGGGTTATAGTTCATGTAAATCCACAGGCACCACCATACACACCCCTAAAATCGCACTCATTACCTCACTGTGCTGTAAATGGGGCATTGGGTATTGGGGATGAAGGGAGGAGGGGAGGGGCGATCACCTTGAAAATGTAATGTAACCGCTCAATAATCCGGGGTAAATCGCTCAGTGACAAGGCTCAATGGCGTAAATTCGTTCCTGAACTGGTAGTTCGCCCCGATTTATTGAGCGGTTACTTGAAAATCATGGGTTGGGACATGTTCCTCTAAAATTTCTTCCCCTTCCTAAATTTGAACTTGGTGACACAACACTGACTACACCAAACCCTCCATATCTTGCCATTTGAGCTTCATCGCGAACGCGACAATAGAGATCACCGATTTTAAAGGCGTTAGAACCGAGGCTTCCAGTCATATGATACACTGCTGGTCGGTCAGAGCGTCTAAAAAAACCATTAGGCCATCCACAATCACCAGTAAATCTGCCAGAGAAGTTCAACGAGTTTTGAGGTGAAACCCTACCAAATCCACCATAAGCTTTCATTTGGTCTTCATTCTGAACGTGGCAGTAAAAGCCACCGTTACTGCTGTTAAAGATTAGATAGACTTCTGGACGGTCTCGCTGCTTATAAAATCCCTCGGCAGATTGAGAGGTAGCAGGTGAAACATTTAAATAGCTCAAAGAGGTTACTGTAAAAAAGATGCTACTCAAATGGACAATCTTTTTAAGCAATCGAGGAGATGAGAAATATTTTTTCATGATGTTTTACAACTATGGATTACAACATGGAAGAAAAGCAAGTACCTGCAACACCAGGGCGTCCGCATCATGTCAATAAGCGAAGTAGATTCTCAATAGAGTTCAAAATAATGTCATTAGCGCTTGCTTATTGCCAAAGTTTTAGGCATCGCTTTGGGATTAAAAAAACCTACAACCGCACATGAAAGCGATGTAGATCGGACGATTACAATGGGTCATGATTAAAAAATAGGTTATGAAAACTGGCATTCCCCAGCTTTCTGGAGGGTACGGGCTAGGGAAGGGTTGGGAGTGGGGAAGTCTAGGAATGCAATTAGAAGGATCAGGTAGTCCATTCAATATCTGGGTGAGGCGCTGGTCTACTTTTACCACCTGTGCATATTCCAACATATACTGCGGCGTAATTACTAAGTCTACCAGATTGAATTCTTGGGGTAACACCACCAGCTAATCTCTGATAATCCTGAGGAGATTGATACCAACAATAAACTCCCTGTCCATTGGAATAGTAGATAGGGGCTCGATTTCGAAACTTAAATGGACCTGTTCGCAAAAAAGCTTGAGCAACAAGGTTTTGAGGACTATTTTTCAGATATAAATCAGGAGAGGGGTTAGAAACAGGTTTAGTTTGACTACCTATAACTGTTGCTTGAGAAATGACTGAAGAAAAAGGTAGTGTAGTTGAAATGGCGCTAAAAAAGCTGATCGCAACACTGGAAATAAAAAAACTTTGCCATGTTTTCATAGTTTTCTCTTTTGATATTAAAAAACAATACTTATATTAATGATTATTTTTGTTTACCCTCCACAGATAGCTGTACTCATTTTGTGTTCCTCCCTTGGTTGTTGTTTAAATCAACTTTTACTTTCTAAAGAATAAGATTTACAGAATTAATTATCAATAGTTTCAAAATTATTTTAAAATCATAATTAAGTGACTTATGTTTTGATTATTCAATACTTACAGAACTTACGCATTGACAAAAGAGGCAATGAATGCAGTAGTGAGAACCAGAAAATAATAAGCGATCGCCTACCGAACAGTTAACGATTCCCGCGATACTCCAAAATTGCATGGTAACGATAGCGATGCCTGCGGCGGGCGTAGCCATCGCCTACCAACTCCAGTTTTAATATCAGAAAAATTAGCGTAACTTTTGAAATTCCAATTTCTGACCGCGAACAAAATCACCTCATTTAATCCGGTTCCCGCCGCGCTCCAAAAAAAAGTATTCGCCGCGTCTCCTCATCCCTATACTATTTTACCAATGCCAATTTTTATACAAATGTGGTAGTCACCACTGAAAATAGCCGCATTTTGTATCAAATTCTGATACCGTAGTCACGACCTCTATATAAATAGATATTAACCATCGTGACTACCAAAATCATCGTGACTACCGGACATGACTACCAAAACCCCAAAACCTCCAATTTATTTTATGAGCATTGGGCATTGGGTGTTAGTCATTGGGCGATCGCTCCCCTTTCAATCGCACCTCTCCACCGCCGCCACAATCGCCTACACCAGTTTTCAGGTAGAATCCCACAGCCAACACCATACACACCACTAAAATCGCACTCCTTACCCCACTCGTGATTTAAGTGGGGTAGCAGATATCTGGGGATGAAGGGAAGGGGAAGTGTTAGAGGGTCTTAGAGAGGGTTGGGAAGTTTAGCTGGGCATGGTTGGAGGCTGTTTATTTAATTCCTTTATAAGACTATCTGCGAGATTTACAGCGTCTTCTGCTATATCACTTGACCTTCCGTTTGGGTTGCTTAATAATCCAGCGAGTATCTGGGATGCGAAATACTCTCTTTTTGTTAACCCACCTTGATTTATTGAGGTGTCTGAGTGTAAGGGAAAAGCGAAATCATTGCCTTGTGTGGTTGCGGTAATCATTTTTTTTTCAAAATACTGCTTGCTTCATTGTTCCTTATTTCGGATTGGTATAGAAAAAATCCCTTCTCACGATTTCTGTGGAAGGTGCTTATCGATGTCAAATCGTTGTAGGCTGTGGATGGGGTTGCCCTTACAGTTCGACCTTGATCCGATCAGACCAAAGATTGCTAATAAAAACTTATATACAGCAAGGGTTTCAGAAATATTTAAAAACCTAGCCAACAAGCCCTGCTGGGTCTGCGTCGTCTCCCGACCGCCCATGAAGGCGTTGATCCCTACCATCTCGCGACTGCCGACCACTCCGGCTTCAACCGTCATGCCATTCATCATCGTGATTGTTACCGAGATCAGGCAGGTGAGAGGAAAGTAGACCTCGTTGATGGTTTCGTTGGGTCGGTTAAGTATCGAGCCGGATGAAAGCTCGACCTGCTCCATGTTGTTTTTGAGATGCTCGTACACATCAGGGGACAAAGCAGCAAGCAGAAGGTTTTTAGTATTAGGCAAGTGTGACACAGTACGGTGTGGTTGTGTACTGCCAATGTTTTTTAGCAATGCTCACGTTAAGCAAGTTACAATCTAACGAATATTAAAGCTGTGTAACAGCTAAAGCTATTATGTTAGGTAGCTAACATAATAGCTTTACATTTAATCGTGTGCGAGTAGCATTAGCCTTGCTGCCTCTATTATTCAGAGGGCGGGGCTAATCGAGTATGTTCGCGGTCAAATGACTATCCTTGATCGCGATGGTCTTGAACCCACTATTAATGTTCAAATCCCAAAATTTTTGGGAATACTAAGTTTACGTTTTTACGAGACATAAATAGATACTTTACAACCCTGGATAAATTGCAATCTCGATAGAGTTGGCATCTATGCAGGGTTTTTTATGTTTATTTTAATAGCATGTAGCCCGTTTGATGGTGATTGGGTTTACTGGAGTTCCAGAACGGGCAAACATCCTGAAGCGCCAACAAGAGTAGCAACACTCTTGAAGATGCAAAAAGGCAAGTGGTTCATTGTGGGTTATTCTTCCGCGATGAAGATTTGATGGAAATCGACCACAAAATCCCCCGCTCAAAAGGCGGTAAGCATAGTTATGACAACCTTCAATTACTTCACGGATATTGCCATGATGCTAAAACGGCAGCAGATAAAGTTGCTGTTTCAGTTCAAAAGATAAATGAGGATTATCTCAACTTTCATCCCTTTTAACTCCGAACTTATAGGTATGCCTGACAAGCACCAAATCACTGAGGAGCCGTGTGAAGTTAACGTTTCATGCACGGTTTTGTAGCCGAGTCAGGAGGGTGACTTCCTGGCTTAGGCATCCACCTAACTCCTAACTTTTTAGCGATGGCTGGTAGAAGGAACTTTGCTGTTTTGACTATCATCTAGCTCATGAGGCTGACGACGTGGACTCAAGCGATCGCGAATTTTGCCAATCACGATATATAAAATTGGTACAAAAAACAGAGTCAAGAAAGTAGAGACAATTGTACCGCCAGCGATCGCAGTACCAAGAGATTTTCTGCTAGCTGCTCCTGCTCCTTCAGGATTTACCAATGGCCAAATGCCCAAGATAAAGGCGAAGGAAGTCATTAAGATAGGTCGTAAACGTTCTTGTGATGCTTGCACTGCTGCTTTGGTAATTGAAAGACCCCGCTCTTGCAGTTGGTTGGCAAATTCCACAATCAGAATGGCATTTTTACTTGCCAGACCAATCAACATTACTAAACCAACCTGGCAAAATACATCGTTAGCTAAACCCCGCAACATCTGCGCGGACAAAGCCCCCAAAATAGCTAGGGGAACTGACAGCATAATAATCAGTGGGTCTACATAGTTCTCATACTGAGCAGCCAGCACCAAAAAGACAAAGACAAGCCCCAATCCAAAAATCAGGGGCGCTAGACCGCCAGACTGTTTTTCTTCAGCAACGATCCCCGACCATTCATAGCCCATACTTGCTGGCAAAACTTGCTTTGCTAGTTGTTCCATAGCTACTGTTGCTTCACCGGAACTATAACCAGGAGCGGCGGAACCGTTGATTTCAATGGAGCGGAACAAGTTGTAATGATTGATCGTTTGCGCTCCGGTGGCAGAAGTAATTTTCACGAGATTGCTCAGGGCAATCATCTGATTATTAGCAGAACGCACGTATAATTTACCAATATCCGCAGGGTTAGAGCGAAACTGAGCGTCTGCTTGAACATACACCCGATAAGTCCGTTGTAGCAAATTAAAGTCGTTGACATACCGCGAACCCAAGTAAGACTGTAGGGTATTAAAGATATCGTTTACTCCAACTTGCAGGGATTTAGCTTTGTTACGGTCTACTTCAATTAACATCTGCGGTGTATTTGCGCTAAAAGTGCTAAACACAGCTTGCAATCCTGGCGTCTGATTACCGCGTTGGAGTAGCTGACCCATAACTTGCACTAAGTTATTCAAACCACTGTTCCCTGTTCTGTCTTGTAGCTCAAACTGGAAACCGCCGAAACTGCCTAAACCCTGAATAGATGGTGGATTCACCGGGAAAATTCTTGCTTCGGGAATTGCCCCAAACACTCCAGCCAACTTACCAATGATTGCTTGTGCTGACTGTCCCGGTTCGTGACGCTTTTCCCAAGGCTCAAGAGTGGAAAATATCGCACCACTATTGGCAGAGTTACCGCTAAAACCAAAGCCACCGATGGCGAAAGTACCTGTGACTTCCGGCAATTTGAGGATTTCTTTTTCTACCTGAGCCATCACTTTGCTGGTGTAGTTGAGTGAAACTCCCTCTGGCCCTTGGATAATGGTGATGAAATAACCTTGGTCGTCATCAGGGATAAACGCTGTAGGTATGCTGATGTAAAGCCAACCCGTCACCCCCAAAGACAATATAAATATTCCCACTACGATCGCTTTCACCCGTGTCAAGCGCTTGAGTATTTCCTCATACTGTCTGCGTGTCCAATCAATAAACCTGTTAACCCGCTCAAAAATCCAGCCTAACCAACCGCCTGGTCTTTGCCCTGGACGCAGTAGCAAGGCTGAGAGGGAAGGAGTTAAGGTAATGGCCAGAAAGGTAGAAATCGCCATTGAAAAAGCGATCGTCAGCGCAAATTGCTTATATATCTGTCCCGTAGCTCCTGGGAAGAATGCCACGGGTACAAATACAGCCATTATCACTAGGGAAGTTGCAATCACTGCCCCAAACAGCTCCCGCATTGACTCAGAGGCCGCTTCGCGGGGCGACATCTCCTCATTTTCAATTAAGCGAGAGATATTCTCTACAATCACAATTGCGTCATCAACCACTAATCCCGTTGCCAAAGTTAAACCAAACATGGTCAGGGTGTTGATCGAAAATCCAAAAACCTTGATAAAGGCAAAAGTACCAATCAAGGTTAGGGGAACGACAACCACCGGAATCAGCGTAGTCCGCCAGTCCTGCAAGAAGATATAAATTACTAAAACGACCAGAGCGATCGCTTCTATTAACGTTTTAACTACTTCTGCTAGCGACGCTTCCACAAAAAGTGTTGTATCAAACGCCACCTGATATTTCAGTCCTGGGGGAAAACTTTGCTCCAGCCGCAGCATTTCGCTTTTAACTGCCCTAGCAACGTCTAAAGCGTTACTCCCAGGACTGGGAAATATCCCTAGTCCCACACCTTCGTTGCCTCTAAATCGCAGAAAAGTACTGTAATTTTCTGCTCCCAATTCCGCCCGACCCACATCTTTCAACTTTACCAGCGTGCCATTCTCAGATGTCTTGATCACCATGTCGGCAAATTCTGTTGCCCCACTTAGTCTGCCAATAGCTTGCAAATCGATTTGATACATCTGATCTGGTAATGTTGGCTGCTGCCCAATTTGCCCAGCCCCCACCTGTAAGTTTTGCTCATTGAGTGCATCGATCACATCTTGGGGGGTGAGGTTACGACTAGCAAGGCTACTGGGGTTGAGCCACAAGCGCATCGCATAGCGGCGTTCACCAAAAATCTGCACCTCACCCACTCCTTTGATTCTTTTGAGGGCATCTACTATGTAGAGGTCAGCATAATTACTTAAAAAAACGTTGTCGTATTCTTTATTATCGGAGTACAGCCCGATCGCTAAGAGAATGTTATTAGACTGTTTAGTGACAGTGACTCCAGTTTGCTGCACAACTTCTGGTAAGAGCGGTTGGGCGATTGACACACGATTTTGCACATCGACTGCTGCAATATCTTTATTGCGCGATGCGTCAAATGTAACTGTAATCGTACTATTGCCATTGTTGCTACTATTTGAAGTCATGTATTTCATGCCTTCAACGCCATTAATCTGCCGCTCTAAGATAGTCGTGACGGTATTTTCTACAACTTCAGCATTAGCACCGACATAGTTAGCAGTAACGTTAATTTGAGTCGGGCTGATCTCTGGATATTGATCTGTGGCTAGTGTCGGGATACTAATGGCTCCTACCAACAAAATGATGATGGAGCAAACACTTGCAAATACAGGTCGCTTAATAAAGAAATCAACAAACATGGGGATTGGTGGTAGGTATTTGGTAGTATGCTGGCAGGAACATACCACAATTTTGCATCCATTATTAAGATTCTGGAGCCTTCGCAACACCATCCCTGAGATTGAGCAGCCCTGAGATAATAACTTTATTATCTTTGATTTCACCTAGCTTCACTGGCTTTTGCCGAGCTACTTGTTGGCATACACCTTGGGGAGATTTTTCTAACGCCCTAATGCAGAAATTTTATCCAATCATTCCTAAAAATTTCTATGGAGCATAATTGACCGTTAAAGCCTCGATAATCAATTGTTGCGCTACAAAAATATGTTTCCATTAGTTGAACGCTCTTAATGATTCCGACTTGCCACTTGCGAACACTGTCGTTGAAAAACTCAATTTTATCCCCCCTCTTCAATTCCGGGCGAGATAATTCGCTTTCTCGTGTATTTATCAATTCACCATCTTGTCGAGGAGAAAACCCAGCTACAGCAGGGGTGTCCAGGCTGTCCAAGGAGTTTTCGGCAAGATTAACTTGTTGGACAGGCTCAAACCCAGTCACAGTAAGGCTGTCCACGTTGTCCACCAAGTCTAGGGGGACTGAAGGGTTATCAGTTAAATTGACAAATTGATTAACTCCACAATCAGAATTTAACTCATCTTTTTTTTGCAATGCTAATTCTTGGGGGGGGACAATTGGACAGGGTGGACAGTCCTGCTGTGTAAGGCTTTCAGGCTGTCCAGGGTCAAATCGAAGGGTATTTAGTGGGTGGACAGGGTGGACAGTCCTGCTGTGTAAGGGTTCTGGCGTTTTGGTAGGGTGAAAAAACTCCTCGAATTCTTCTATTCCCCCTTCAAGGCATTTATCTTTAAAGCAATACCAAAATTCCGCCCTGGATTGTGAACCATCCGGTGGCCCCTCCGGTACTTTCATCTCAAAGACCCCAGCCAGTGGTTCAATGAATGCAAAGTGGGACTGAATTCTTTCACGCTTTCCGTTGACCGTGGGTGTCCAGCTACGTTCCTTGAAGTTTTGGGGCAAGACTGTTTTTAAATGGCTAATAAATTTGGACATCCCCAAAGGAGCATAACCATGTTCCCGGCAGTAAAGTACATACCAACTGTGTAAACGACTTTGTGGGATAAATGTTGCGGACGATGAGGGGCGTAAGCACAAGTCTACAAAGGATTTGGTCGAGTCCCCGTACAAAGATGCCTCTAGTGCCAAATTCTTTGCCCGATCCGAACTTGGTGGCGATAACAAAATGCGATCGCGTTCTGCTCGTGGCATTGCTAAAGCCCAAGAGATTATGTCCGACTTCACCTCTTGTAGCTTCAGCCACAAGTCTGGGTCAGGGCTTATATCTCGGTTTTTTACTGGGATTGGGTAAGCTCGACGCATCCAGCCGTCGCCAGCATTTTCGATCTGTAGATGACTTACAGAGGCAACCCAAAACCGAATGTACCACTGGATTGAATAAGCCACTGGATTGAATAAAGCGCGTCCGCTCATTGCCCCATTGTCAACTAATTCGTAAAAAGCTCGGACTCCTTCGGCATAACCTCCTACATCAGGGAATCCAAATATCCGCTTTCCACTTAAATATTGATGCCGTCCTTCAGGTGTAGAAATATCCGCAAAGTGTGAAGCGCTACTAGAGCCGGATTCGCCAAATAAACTACTCCAAAACCGTCCTAGCGTCCCCTTGCCCCCACCACTTAAGCCAATTAAGTGGGGAAACCGACCATAAGGGGCAGTTGGGTCTAAAAACATACTTGTGAATGCCCGAATCACTTCAACCAATTCTGACCCAAAGCTCTCATTTAGAAATTTGAGAAAAACTTCTGGGCATGGTTTGTTGGCTTCATAATCGTGGGGAATGATATTAGTGAGGTAAAAATCTTTGCGATGAGGCATTTGTTCGCCAGTTCGCAAATCAACAACACAATTGTTAAACCCTAATAAATGAGTATTGGTTGGCAGTGGTTCTGCTGGTTCTAAGCGACTGCGGCAATATTTAAAGGCAGATTCCTTGTGTGCGTTAGTTTCGTAAGGCTTGGTTATTCTCCAACCAAATGTTTTTGTGTAAGAGAGCTTGTAAGCGGATTCTCCAGCGTCAGCAAGGAGCTTGTAAGCTTTATTATCATCTTGGTGTTGCCATTGGTTATTCTCTTGTGACCACTTGTAAAAGGATGAATTCAGTACCATCCATTCAGTTTGAGGAAAGATTTTTCGGTAAGCCCAGCCATCAAAAGTACCCGCCGTTACGCAGTTAGAGTAGGGTAAATTCATGGATTGGCAGACGGATTTGTAGAATGCCTCCGGGTCTGCTGGGTCAATATCTATACTGAAATTAGATAAATCCGTAACTTCTTTTTCAATAGTTTCAGATTCTGCCAACTCAAGCGATCGCTGCGCCACAGCTGCGTGGATCTCCTGCTCTAGCTTGCGGATAAACTCTGGTACTTCCATTTGCCCCAAAATTTCTTTAATGTCGCTTGATTTATATGGTAAATCGGGGCAGATGCTATTGGGGCTAATTCCAATAAATGCAATTCCTACTTCGGCAGCACATTCAGAACACGTCTGGAGTTTTTTCAAGCCAGTGTCATCGGGGTCATGCAGAAAAACGATTAATCCTATACCTGAATCTTTGATAAGTTGGTATTGGGGTGTGATTGTTTTCTTATCCCATGCACTGCCTTGAAACGTAATCCCAGCAAGACCATGCTCCCGACCAACTTCTACGCATCCCTCACCTTCATGCTGGAGTAGCGCCGGGGTTCCCGTCACAGATTTAGCAGCAGCGATCGCTTCATCAATGCGATATGCTCCCCAAGGAAAATCGCCTTTTTTCATTTGGGGTGTGCCATCTGCAAGCCTATGCCATTGCCGAAAGGTCTTGCTGTAACCTTTCTCCTTGTTGGCATCTAGCCACTGGTAGCGAACTATCCATTGCGACTCTGAGTAAGGATAAATTGTTTCGGTGGCACTGCCCTCAACATCTTTTGGTGGTCTACTCGTTAACTTTTGAGGTTGGGGAATATCTGTTACAGGCTCGGTCAACATCACCAGTGCTAATTCACCATCTGGAATTGGCGCACTTTTGGGCAAGATTCTCTTGGGCTTTGCTGCCAAACGGTTTAGGGATGGAGTGTAATTAGCCCCTGCCCTTTCTGCCACCACTTCAGCCCAGGGTTTAATCGCCTCTCTGATGTCCTTACACTCACAATTATTGAAGCATCTGTACTTCCCGGTTTCTGGGACAATAGATAAGTCATTCCCGCCACAAACTGGACAAATAAACTTATTTTTAGCTTTGGACGGTGAGAGCTGATCTTGAAAATTTCGGATGTCGAAGGAGGAGAACGCCTGTTGATTGGGGAATTGTGCAACCATTACGCGATACCTCCTTGAACATTATTTAATTTTTGACAATTGCTTAATACATAAGTTGGCGATTGTTTCGGTTGAGCCAGTGCATAGTTAGGCTGATGAAAGCGATCGCGATCGCAGACTGTAAATTCTTCTATTGAGTAGCACCAGTCTGGTTTACCGCAGTGGGAGCAAGCGTTAGCAATAGTTGCGAATAGCAGCTTGCTGGTAGTATCAGTATGAAATAGCTGTTTTTTTGACACTTTACAAATCCTCCATTATGTGTGTTGGAGGAATTGGAGCTATCCCGTGGCAGTAATTTTCTAGTACAAACGTTCAAAAATCACGCTTTGCTAAAATTCTTGAAACACTCTTTACATCTGGTGAGCCAGTATTACATTGGCTTTACACCTGATCGTGTAAGATAAAATTACTATTAGGGATACTAATTAGGCTGCGAAACCCAATCCCCAATTCCAATGGAATTAATTTTGAAAGCCCCGTTGTCCACACTGGACGAAGGGGTTTTCAACTTTTAGCCTATTTGTATTGGGCTAACCAAGCCCTAACAAACTCGATTACCTCCCCCTCTTGAATCACAAACATAGTACCTTTTCTCCTAAGAGCCAGAATTCTCATACTTCCCACGGACGAATATAAATGTTCATTGAGATTTGAAGCCGCTCTAGTAGGAGGCCATAGGGCTAAAACTTTTGCTGTTGGCGTTTTTGTAGCTTCACGAGAAGACATTGCGAACAAGTCTCTGTTTTTGTTAAGCCACTTTTCGTAATCAGCCAACTCAAGTAGTGGACAAGGTTTCCAGGTTGTCAAACCATTCTTATCCTTCTTTCTGAGTTGTAAAGCTTCCCTGGCTTCGTTGTAGACTACCTCCCTATCTCCTATCGAACGAATGGAGATAAACAGGTGAGTTGTTCGTGGAAATCTAATAAACAAGTCAATAGGGTTTTTCTCTCCTCCCGGAAATGGAAAGATTTCTATCCCCTGGCTTTTAAACTCTTGTAAAAGTAGGTCGGTTAATTTTTCCAACCGTGCAAGTTTTTGAATGATCACCAACGGTTTGTAAGCCAATGCAAAAGCAGCCCAGGCAGCCGGATTAATGAAGCTGCCAGATACCAGCGCAGTACCACCAACTGCTAGAGCAACAGTGGAGTAGTAATTTTTCGTCTCCCTAATCCACTTTAATGCTGCTTCGTTATGCAGGGGGAGTTGAAAATCGCTTTGTGGGTCTTTCACGGCTAACATTGGCAGCATCAAAATTAATGATGTGAAATTAATACGGGCTGTACTGATACTAATGCTTGACACTGCATTTCTGAACTAATAGCCATTTGTTAGACTCTTTATCCAGTGCAGGCAGTATCAAACGTTTTATATAGTCATCGTCATACTGGTTTGTTTTGATTAGTCTGTTTATGTTCTGCGATCGCTTTTCAGCTTCACAGCGATTTTAGCGCAATGTTGCAACATCAAGTTAGTGAGACACCTCTTTTACTCAGATACTCTTTAATTGCTTCTTCAACCGCGTCTGTAATCTGAATTTCCTGATCCGTGCAGTAGAGGCGAAACTTTTTAGCTATATCTTTTGATATTAAAGCGGTTATTTGTGAATAGTCTGGATTATTACGTCTCCCCATGCCATTACTCATAAGATTTATTGCTTCATTTTACTGTTGCAATAACAAAACATCATTTAACACGCTGTTGCAACAGCACAATATTGCGTTAACATAACATTAGCAAGCCAAAAAACGACGCAGAACAGAGGTGATAGAAGCCGGAAAGCGAAGTGATGGCAAGCCCCAAACTGGATATTTGGATTTATAGTGATTTGCCTAAAAATCAACGCCAAGCCAGAAAAAACAAGACTTTAACAAACAACAGAACCATGACAACCACATACACCAATGCCAAAAACTGGCTCGTCCAAGCGGAGTTGTTAGCCAAATCAGGGCTAACTGACCTTATCGCCGGAAAAGACTCAGGTGCAGGGTATGGCAAGGCAATCATCGGTGATTTTTCTATCATGATGCCAGCCACATACTCACTTGTTCGCAATCGCAACATCATGCACCACGAAACCATCTCAAAAGATGGCTGCTGGGTGCGGTATGTAGAAGGAACGCGGCTGGACTTAAAAGATGTTCAATTCTTTTGGGGCAGTGCGGCTCTAGCTCAAAGTGACCATACCTTGCTGCACGAGGACAAAGCCAAAAAAGCAGAACTGGCACTAGAAAGCATTCTTGCAGACTTATCAGTTTTGAATATTCCCGATGGAGTCAAGCTAGAAATTAGTTTGAGCAACCATAACCCCGAACGCTGGGGCCAAGAGATTAAACGCAGGGTTGAAGGGACTCACACCTTTGAGCATCTGCATCCTGTAACTCGTTCCATTGTCACCAAGACAGTTGAGATTGTTGTCACAGGCATTTATCCCGAAGGATTTGGAAGCATTGCCCACTGCTTATTTGGTGAAGCATCCCTGGTACTTGACCCCTCAGAATTAGCGATCGCACTCGATATCGGTTCATCAACTTGGTTGATTACCGTGTTCAACGGCAGTGGTGCAGTGATTGACCGTCACCTGATTGAAGGTGGAGCCGGTGAACTGCACAGCATGATTGCAGAAACGCTCGACAAACGAAACGACCGAGTAAGTCTGCTGTCCAAGGATGTGAAGCACTCGCCCAGTTTGGTGAACCAAGGGATTATTGAAGCCACTTTCACTTATGGAGGCAACCACCTGACAGGTAAGAAGTTTGAAACCGAGTACAGCCAATGTCTAGATCAGTGGTGGAGTACCAGGATTGAGAAATTCGCCAACTTTGTGACTGCTGGTAATTATCTAGACCGCGCTAAATACCTTGTCGCCTGGGGTGGGGGTGTTTCCTTGCCAGTGGTGGATCAGAACCTAGCCGATTTAGGTTTTGTGGTCTTGAATAATCCCCAATTCATCAATGCCTTGGGGTTGAAACTATTAACTCAAATTGCAGAGGGAGCCTAATCAATGAATTATGAATCTCGGCGTATAACCATCTCCTACCTAGCAGTAATTGAATTGTGCAAGATTTTTGATTTACCCCAAGATGCACCGACACAAGCACTTTCAGCAGGTGTAGAGAAGCTGATTTTTCAACATGGCAATGTGCAAGCATCACCCAAAGTTGAAACAGCGCCATCTACACAGCCTAATAAATCAGCACTTAGCGCAATGGTCACTAATTTCAAAGGGGCAGCATGAACAGAACCAGATTCAGAAACACGGTTTTAGGCATTGGAGCAACAGCAGCAGCGTTAGCAGTTGGCTATTTCGGAGTCCAGTACTTTGGCAGAAACAATATGTTCACGATCGCTGCGGCTGTCGGGGGTGCAGGGGCCATCAGCTATGTACTTCAAAAACCGAACCAGCCACAAGCGCCAAACAGTGAGCCAGAAGCGCCAACCGCACCGATAAAAGCCCAAAGGAAAGGGAAAAAGTCATGAACGACCAAGACACCCAAAAGACACAACCATCGCTAACAACTACCGAAATAATGACCATCATCCTCGGTTGTGAACAGATTCTCAGATTTGTGCAAGCATCTCCCAATTACAAGCAAATCGAAGCGTCCGAACGGTTCAGCACATCGAATGACCTGTGTCTGGGTGATGCTGTGCAAGCCTTGATGGAGATTCACGAAGCAATCCTAAATATCGAGTTTTATTCCCAAGTTGAGGGACAACCTTATGCTTTCAATGACAGCCTTGCAACGTAATCATTTGTACGAATTCCGTGGTCAACAACTGCGCTACAGCCATCGGTCTAATTGTCGAGTCAATGCCCCTTTCATATTCAATGACTCGAAAGGTAGACGAAAAGAATTAAGCCGTGCGATTCGTTACTAAGTAAAAATGCTTAATAAGCATATAGCCTAGTCAGTGAAAACTAGGAGCAATCCTAGCACTGAACTCTCAGACTGATGTGGGTGAAAGTCCCACCCGCTAGATTCAAGCGTGAATCCTTATCTGCCCACACCGAGTAGACTCGTTATCTATAGAGTGAAGCTGGGAACAGGGCGCAATCAGACGGCTGTTATGGGCTGACACTGGCGCTAACAGGGAGTTCCTACGGTGAAACCGAGCCTATAAAAGTGACCTATTCTTAAGCGGGGCATAACTAAAAACCCCCCGACTTCATCAGAGTCAAAACCCGCAACTCTGCGGTTTAGGAAGTTGCAAGAATCTAGGGTTTCTGATGGTCAAATTGGCTACACCTAACGGAACAATCAATCATCTGAGGGAACGAATAAAAACGAGTCAGAGGTCTTGGGACGGTCGAACCCCAAGTAGGTAAGACGAGCTACGGAACTCCTCTGATTCGGGTAGGATGCGGCGTAATTGCTGCAAGGTATTCAGAAAACACAAAACGGAGTAAAGCATGATTAGGCACTGTAACAAAATTACAAGTGAATCTTGGAAATCACTACCTTGGAAGAAATTTCGAGCGAACCTTTTCCGCCTACAAAGAAGAGTGTTTAAAGCCATTCGAGAAGGAAACAAGCGCAAAGCTTTGCAACTTCAAAGGCTAATTCTGAAATCCCGTGCGGCTAGGTTTCTGGCAATTCGTCAAGTAACACAGCTAAACGCTGGGAAAAAGACGGCTGGCATTGATGGTAAAGCGTCCCTGACGTTTGAGGAAAGATTCAATCTCGAAGAAGTCCTCAAACAACAAACCACTTGGTATCACTCAGGGTTGAGAGAGATACCCATACCTAAGAAAGATGGCTCCACCAGAATGCTAAAAGTCCCAACAATCGCAGATAGAGCTTGGCAATGCCTCGCAAAATATGCACTTGAACCAGCGCACGAAGCAACTTTCCACGCTAGAAGTTACGGATTTAGACCTGGGCGCTCTGCCCATGATGCACAAAAGTACATCTACAGTAATCTTAGCTCTAGCGCTAATGGAACCAATAAAAGAGTTATCGAGCTTGATATTGAGAAATGCTTCGACAGGATAAACCACACCACCATCATGGATAACCTGATTGCTCCTAAGAGCCTGAAACTTGGAATATTCCGTTGCCTCAAGGCTGGGATAAATCCTGAGTTTCCAGAACAAGGTACACCTCAAGGCGGGGTGGTCAGTCCACTACTAGCTAACATCGCCCTAAACGGAATCGAAAGTATACACAGGTATTACAACATACAGGGACGAAGAATCACTAATAACACCCCTGCCAAGGATATCATCGAGCCATCAATCCGTTATGCGGACGATATGGTAATCATACTCCGACCCGTAGACGATGCAGAGCAAATACTCGACAAGATAAGCCAGTTCCTAGCTGAAAGAGGAATGAAGGTTAGTGAGAAGAAAACGAAGATAACCGCTACGACAGATGGGTTTGACTTCCTCGGCTGGAACTTCAAAGTACAGCAAAACGGAAAGTTCAAAAGCACTCCCTCAGTGGACAACTTTAAAGCTTTCCGTAAGAAAGTAAAAGCTATCGTAAACAACTCGAATTATGGGTCTAAGGTAAAGGCGGAAAAGCTTGCACCTATCGTTAGAGGCTGGAGAAACTACCATAAATTCTGTGACATGAGCAGTTCCAGGGATTCCCTCTGGTTCATCAATCACAGAACTTGGACAGTATTCAATAAGGAATCAAAGAATACCAAAGAATCAACCACTGAGTTGATAGCAAAGGCATTCCCAAAAGTTCCTTACTCCGAGAACAGCCACATAAACGTTACAGGGAATAAATCACCCTTTGACGGAGACTTAGCTTACTGGACTGAAAGGAACAGTAAATTATATGACGGCAAAACCTCTAAGGCGCTCAAGCGTCAAGACCATACTTGTGGATACTGTGGACTAAAACTGCTAAGTGATGAGAGAGTACACCTACACCACGTAGATGGAAATCACAACAATTGGAAGGCTAAGAACCTTCTAGCTATACACGAAAGCTGCCACGATTATCACCACATGGGCAAAAGATAAGGGAAAGTATTTCGAGTATCCCCTAGCGCGAAAACCCGTTAACCAGTTAAGAAAGTAAAACCAAAAGCGGCTTTACTTTCTGGGATAGGCAAAAACACAGGAATAATTACCTTGTCTAAGAATATCGGGAGCCGAATGAGGTGAAAGTCTCACGTTCGGTTCTAACTGAGAGGTGCGGAGGATAATACCTCCCATCGACTCAACCAAAACCAAGTGCAAAGGGAGGTTTTTGAACTTGTTGAATTTCGTGAGAACTGATGATGAAGCGATTGCACCGACGACCAATCATTGCAATCGCCCCACTCCGGGACGTATCTCTCGCCGCAAAAACGAAAGTACATAAGGATCTTAGCAGCATGGCACTCGATTACAAAAATCCCAACGATTGGGGCAAATCACCTCTGACCGACTCCGCCCTAAGAAAGCAGCAATTCAAAGTAGAAAATCCTGAAGAATGGGCAGCAATGATCTCAGCAGATATTGAGGCGCTTGACACACCAATCTTCGAGAGTGAAGATTACCCACCTTTCACCGGGACGGAATTTCTAGCAACTCATTCAACCATCGATGACCATCCATACTCTGCTGCATTTGGTCAATTCTTGGGTAATGGGATTGACCCTGATATTGCAAATATTTTGGCATTTGGTGAGAAAAGATTTGATTTAATTTCTGAAGATTTTGACGACCCCATAAGGCAACTAGCAACGAGAATTTATAGCCGATTTGAAGAGATGGGTTACTGGGATAAGTTGCCCCAATCATCCAGCAATATCGACTACGACAACATACCTTATTAGGAGATTAAATGGCACGTAATTTTGGAGCAGCAAAACTCAAAAACCATATTCCCAATAATGCCCCAGGTACTTTAGGGGCAATGGGCAGACTGTTTGATGTCTCAGAATCGGACTTCAACAAAGCCCTCCTTGGCGACCAAACGGTAATCACCAAAATTGCAGACATGGCGCGACTGTCTGACACAGCTAAGGCTAATCTGCCTAAAGCTTTGGAGGCATATCGGAAGATTATTGAAACAACTGGCGATGTTAACCTTGCCTACGCCGAACTTGTGCAACTCACCCAGAAGCACGGAACGCAAACACTAAAGGCTATCAACACTAGTAAGACAGGAGAGCAGCGTTTCAAAAATGAGATGTCCGAGATGCAGGCAGAACACGTCAATGCTACTACTGCCGAGGCCACCCGTCACGCTCAACGCTCATCCTTGATTCAGATATCTGGGGCTACTGCCGACTTGATGGCGATCGCAAAATATGAGGCTGATTTAATCAAAGCTTCTAACAAAGTCCCAGAAGCCCAAGACGCAGCAGATCGCGCTTATGAAAACGCCGTAACTACCGCACTGTGGACAAACGGTAGTGAAGCGAAAACCGACCGCATACCCAAGCCGAATTACTCGCGCACTGCTGGCATTAGCCGAGTAGGGCAGTGGTTCCGCAACTTCATGGGCATTTAACTCATAAGTAAGTCGTTTGCCAGCAGACAGAAGAGAGCAGGGGAGCAGAGGAGCAGGGGGGAATGGACTTGTAACCTCTCCTCTGCCCCGAAGCCCCGAAGCCCCGAAGCCTCTTCTAGACTCTGGCTTTTTCTGTTTCACCCACGCGAGGTAAACATGAATGAAATTGATTCCCTATTATCGCAGTTCCAAAATACCAGCGAACAATCCACACCGTTAATGTGGGGTGAAACTATTTCAGAAAAACCGACCCCAGAGAGCGAAGACGGCGAACGGCTAGAACAATCCATTCGTGATGTCTTCAGTAACAAGCAACTGCTAAACAAAGCACTGGCTACATTTCTGGGTGTGTTTACTGCCAATGCTGGAGTCAGCCTACTAACGAGTTTGGGAATTTCCGCGATCGCTTCTGGCACTTTAAGCAGCATTGTACTAGGGCTATTTTTCGCTGATACCCTAACAAAAATTCACTATGACGGCAGAATCCACATTGGTAAAGACTTCATGGTAGCCACTGCTCAGACGGTGAGTGTAGGGGCTTCGTTGTGGATTGCCTTTGATGAATATAGGGCAGTGTCAGAAGCAACTAATACAGGTAAGACACGGTTCTATCAGGAGGTTAAAACCTACGAAGTTAAGCCAACTCCCAAGAGTGAAATACCTTGGGGCTTGATTGGGGTAGGTGCTTTTGTGTTGTTGGTGATTGCAGCAATCGTCAGGGGGACAAACCAATGAAACGCAAACAATTTGAAGAATACTTGCGTTCAGGAACAGCCAACAATATTACTGTGGGGGTGCTGGCAACCATTGGGTTAATTTGTGGGGCAAAGTCATTTACAGGAACTCAAATTACTTTGGTTGAATATTGCTTCATCCCCTCAACGCTCACCAAGCCGGTTAACCGTCAAAGGTACTGCACTCCCAACAAGCGTTACATAATGCCAGAGTCGGAATTTTATGCTGAAGCTTACACACCAGCTAACCCAGAGTTTCAGCGTGATAACTTCCTGCCTACCAAAGCAACCAGATTAAGAATTATTCCACCAAGCAACCCTGATAAACCGCTTTGGGGATTAGCTTCAGTGCTATTCGTTGGTGGAGCTTATGGGTTATCTAAAGCTAGGGAATGGCGATTAATCCAACTAATGCCTTCAGTTAGGGAAGAAATTCGTAGCAACTGGTTAATTTCTAAACTTTGGTCAGGCTTGAGACTCCACAAGGAAAGTTACACCGCACAGCTAGACTACGAGTTTCACCAATGGTCAGAGAATCGACGGGTCAGAGCAGCACAGTTGTCAAAAATGACACCGCAAGAGTTAGCCATATTTCAGGAGCAAGTGAGATTAAGGGCAGAGGCAGAAGCACGGGTGCAACTGCAACAGGCAACGGGTCAACCAGCCGCAGCATTACCAGGGCAATCAATGCAGGATATCGCCAGGGGTGACGATAAAGTGACCGGCTCTCAACAGCAGACATTACAACAAAATACTGCAATTAGCCTTGATCCATCAGAAGCTCTTGCCCTAAATACTTTGCAAGCCCTGGCCAGAGCCGATAGTTCTACTGCTTTAGTCGCCGCACCCGGAAGCGGTAAATCAGTTACCCTCAATTACTTAATTCAGAAAATCTTGGCAGATTCCCCAGGTGCAGATATCTGGGTAATTAGTGCTAAGAATGATAGTTTTTGCGGTTTACGAGAGAAAGAAAGGGTAATTGTTTTTGATCAGGAAAACCCAGACGAAGCCAAAGAGGTAATTGACAACTTTTACACCGACTACAAAAAACGTAAACAGCTACCAGAATCAAAGCGCGAATCCTTACCACCATTGATTCTAATTCTGGATGATTGGCTAGTAATTGCTGACTCATTAAGCAAGCTTTACTCTGATTGGAATTATGGGAGTAAACTGCTTGATGTTCTGCTGATTGGTCGAGAGTTTAATACTAAGTTTATTGCTTCCCTACAGTCTTTTAATCTGGCAGCATTGGGCATTGAAAAGATGGATGCTCAAACTCGTCTCTGTCTCAATTTACTGCTGTTAGGTAACAGGTATATCAAGAATGGAAGGGAACAAGAATCTTATGGGGTGCTGGAACTGATTTTAAATAGAGGTGACATTATTCCAGGTAAGCAAGAGCGAGAGCAAATTAAATCTAAATACTTGGATATTAAAGCAGTCTCTTATCAAAACTTGCGTCCAGTTATGATTGCTTCTGTTGGTGGTTTTGTTGTGGCATTAATGCCAAAATTATCTAATCAAGTCAACCCGATTGCTTCGGAGCAGGAATATCTAGATAGAGTATTTGACCTAGAATTTAATTTAAGTCCGGCTCACCAGATACATCCCAAACCATTATCTGAGGTGGCTAAAAAGATTTATGAATACTTCCAGAATGTGAAGTCGAAAACGCCAAAAACATTACGTGATTTGAAGAAAGCAGACAGGTTATCTGGTTATTCAGAGTCAGAATTAATTGATGGAGTAGCTGAATTAGTTAAGAGGGAGAAGGTAAATTCTGACGCTCCTGATAGCTATTCCCTGCCTGATTGGTGAAAGTCCTGCCGTGATGCCGTGGTCATAATAAGGGATGTTTTACGGGCTTTTCTCGGTGTCCACGGCATACGGCACAATCACGGCAATCCCCACCCTGTATAGGTCGTAGCCTACGGCACTGCTACGGCAGCACGGACATCCACGGCAGAAGCATCAATAATAAGTCCGCCAATAAACAGCCATTTATTATTAGAGGATTAATAAAATCATGCTGAAAATAGTAATTGTTGAACCAGAAATATTCACTCTCTTAGGCATCAAAGCTGCTATTTCACAATCTCCAGACATAGAAGTAACTGGTGATGCCACTTCTGGAAAGCTGGGGTTTAAGTTAATTGAACAGATGAACCCTGATGTTGTGTTAGTTGATTTATTATTACCCGACATGAGTGGTTTAGAACTGACTCGCTCAATCAAAAGGAAAACTAATAGTAAAGTGGTGATTTTTACTAATCAGACTCATTCAGACTTTATTAACTCAGCTTTCCGTCATGGGGCTGATTCTTATATGCTCAAAAGTGCTGATATAGAATTGATTGAACTAGCCATCAAGAGAGCTTACTTTAATGAATGTCTACTTGACCCGAAGCTGGCTAAAAAACTGTTAGAAAGCCTTTATCACAACAGATATATCGACCCTAATTTTGCTGACAAAAACTTGCTTGACTCTCCCACCGAGCGACAAATACAAGTCCTGCGATTACTGGCGCAGGGGTTAGTTTTTGAACAGATTGCCAGAGAAATGTTTCTCTCTGTTAGTACAGTCAAACATTATGCTAGTGATTTGTACAGTAAATGGCACGTAAAAAACCGTTATGAGGCAATAAAAAGAGGGGCGATGCTTGGTTATATAGACTATAACTTGATTGTGAATGAATGATTTATTGGTGAGGAGACCGAAAGAATTAAGTCGGGTATTGGTGGGGTTTATTTTTGTACAAAATTTCTATATCCCTAACAAGCCCAATCGTTGCTGCAATACGCCCAGAGCGCACCGTCAGAACATCGGCAATCATTATTGAGATACAGCCCAACTTTAAGGTAAAAGGTCAACGGTTCAGTTAGGAGGAATTGAAGCGACTGTTTAGCCAAAAAATTAAGGGGACGATGTATACACTGCGACTGCAATCCTTATCCCAGTTGTTGGTGTGCTTGTCAGATTTAGAATAGGCCTTGTCAACAAAAGTTGAACGTATTTAGCATGAGTTTCACCCAGCATCTTCAAGATCAGTACATCAAAGTCGGTTCTGTTAATACCCGATATTGGCAACTTGGTGAAGAAGGAAGCGAGATAGTTTTGCTGCATGGTGGTGGCGGTTATATTGAGTTGTGGAAGTACAATATTTTTGAGCTAGCCAAGCATCACCGTGTTTATGCTTTCGATATGGTTGGTGCAGGTCGAACAGATAAGCCTGATGCCAAATATACCTTTGACTTCATGGCGAAGTTTACACACTCTTTGATGGAGGCTTTGAATATCCCTCATGCCAACTTGATTGGAGCCTCCGCCGGAGGAGGAGTGGCGTTAACTTTCGCGCTCAAATTTCCAAACAGGGTCGATAAGCTGGTAATCGTTGGCAGTGCAGGCTTAGGAAAAGAAGTAAGCTGGCTATTGCGACTGCCAACGATTCCACTTTTAGGTGAGTTATTAGGTTCTCCAAGTCGGTCTGGTCTGGCAATGTTGTGCAAGCAGGCTGTCTACGACCCAAAACTGATTACCAATGAGGTGGTCGAAGAGTTTTACCAAATGGCGACGATTAAAAGAGCCAAAGAAGCCATGCTCAGTGTTGGTCGTGAAAATTTCAATGTCTGGGGGCAGTTTTATCAGCCGATTGTTGAGAAATTAAATACCATCACTGCTCCCACATTAATTATCTGGGGTAGACAAGACAAGATGGTTCCTGTTAGCCATGCTTACAACGCTGCCAAAAATCTGACTAGAGCGCGACTCGAAATCATTGAGTCGTGTGGGCATTGGAGTCCAATAGAGCATCCACAAAAATTCAATCAGCTAGTTTTAGACTTTTTAGCTGATGTTGCCTAATGTCTAGTCGTGTAGACGGCGTAGACAGAGCTTAAGTCAGTCAGCAATCATCACCGCGATCGTAAGAAGGCGCTGCGCGATCTTTATCACGCCTTGTTTGACGTTGCCCCAAGATGGACGTATTTATCAATTGATAAGTATTCGCAATTACTCTTGAGTGGCGCGACTCTCAACGGAGTAATGGGGATCTTGGCGTAGTAGACTGTCGATAATAAGAATCTTTTATGGACAAGTGTAGTGTTGTGTGGGGATTCACTCTAGCAATTTTGGAGGCAGGCTATAAATACTAGTACTCAAAAATACAAAAAAGAATTAGAGCGAAAATACGGGTATCCCCTGATGCTTGCATCAATGGAACCCGTAGATGGTGGAATGAGTTGCTCTATCAACTCAATTCATTATGGAAATTCTAATCATTATTCAAGTAGCGTTTTTCTGTTTATTGGTGCTACTGGCAGTCATCCACATACTACAACTGATATACATTGAGTGGCGCAAACCTGACGCAGAACGCCCACGCCAACCATCTGGCAAAGTTTCTCAATCATACCGTAGCGACCCAAGGAACAGAGCATTGCAAAGTGATTTACTCACATTGCTTAAAGGTGATGTAGCCACAGCAAAACGCCTTTTATTGCAACAGAGGCGACGCAAGCCAGGTCAATCAGATAATTGGTACCTAGAGAAGGTCATCTACGACTTGGAACGCGATCGACACTGATTAGTCAAAATTCCCTTTTCGTCACTTGATACTTAAAACTACTAAAATTCATGTATCAATAATCATGATTGATTTCCTGTCCAAGGATTTAAAGCACTCCGAGAAATATTTTGGCTTCAGCTAATTAATTTTTCTCACTTGGAATCCTTCAACATAAGAGTCAACAATTCCGACATCTCCCACAGGTCTTTATTCCGGTTGTCATCATAAATCATCAGCGTTCGCGGGTCAGCATGACGGCTTAACTTCTGCACCTTTCTGATATTCCCATCAGTCGCATCAAGCGCCGTCGTAATCGCTGAATGCCTTTTGCACACGTTTATATGAATATATGGCAGTTTTCTGGTATATATTACATCAACTTCTAATTACCAATAAATAAAATGACTCATTATGGCTTAATTTGCCCGGCTTCAACAGGTCATCTCAACACGATGCTCCCTTTAGGGAAAGAACTACAACAGCGTGGTCATCGTGTTACTTTATTTGGTTTTCGTGATGCCGAAGCCAGTACAGTAGCAGCAGGACTAGAATATTGCGCCATTGGTGAAACTGAATTTCCCCCTGGTATCAATGCACAAACCTTGGCTAAATTAGGTCAACTCAGTGGGCGGGAAGCATTGCAATACACTGTTGAGTTACTCAAAGATGGGGCAACGGTGAGGCTGAGAGATGCACCATCGGTGATCAAAAATGCAGGAGTAGAAGCACTGTTAATAGACCAACTCAACCTTGAAGGAGGAACTATTGCAGAGGTTCTAGGGCTTCCCTTTATTACTATTTGTAGTGCTGTAGTCATTAATCGAGAGCTTAGTATTCCACCCTACATAACTAACTGGGGTTATAACCCAGCGTGGTGGGCAAGATTGCGTAATAAATTAGGCTATAAAGCCTTAGATCGTGTCGCTAAACCCATCAATGAAATTATTAATGAATATCGTCAACAGCAAAATTTACCTCCCTACCTTACCCCCAATGATCGGTATTCTCAGTTAGCACAAATCAGTCAACAACCAGCCCAACTAGAGTTTCCCAGAGAGAACTTACCTCCATATTTCCACTTCACAGGCCCTTTTCATAGTTCCATCGGTCGGGAGGTTCCTGATTTTCCTTTTGAAAAATTGACAGGAAAAACCTTAATTTACGCCTCAATGGGAACTATACAAAATCGGCTGCTGGGAATTTTTCAATCTATTGCTGAAGCTTGTCAAGATTTGGATGCTCAATTAGTAATTTCTTTGGGTGGTTCTACAAGTCCAGAGGCTCTACAAGGCCTACCCGGTCAACCTTTAGTTGTTAAATATGCCCCACAATTGGAGTTGTTGCAAAAAGCAAATCTCACCATCACTCATGCAGGGTTGAATACCACATTGGAAAGTTTAACAAATGGTGTGCCAATGGTGGCGATTCCTATTACTAATGACCAACCAGGAGTAGCTTCCCGCATAGTTTGGTCAGGATGTGGTGAGGCTTTACCCATTAAGAAAGTAACCGTTTCTAAGCTAAGAACAGCCATTCAAAAGGTGTTGACAGAAGAAAACTATCAAAAGAATGCTCTTAGATTGCAGAACGCAATTAAGACAGCAGGGGGAGTTAGCCGAGCTGCTGATATAGTTGAGCAAGTTTTATCCACAGGTTTACCTGTAATAGCGTCAACACAGCAGAGGTCTTTGACGCTTTGAGGACAACCTGAAATTTGAAAATCCCTCAATACAATGGAAAAATCTAAATATTCGACCAAAAGCGAAACAGAAAGGGTTTTCAGTGTCTTTGATACTTTCCAAAAAGATGCAGTGAACACTCTTGCTACTTCAACAGACGCTACTACTACTTCCGTTGAGCCAGTTCTAACAATGTCCTGTCTTGGGCAATTAGGTCGATTCGGGAACCAACTGTTTCAGTATGCTTTCTTGAGAATCTGTGCAGAAAAAAGTGGCTCACGAGTAGAGTGTCCATCTTGGATTGGTCAGACTTTGTTTGGACACCAAGACGCACCTATTTCTCAACGATTACCTCCCGCAATTGAATGTTTGGATGTGGGAGAAAGTTTGTTTGATATTATTCCTGAATTCATTCCTTATCTTGAAAACATAGCGGATGCTAAAAGTTATCGCGTGGGTTCAGAAGCTCTTGAACATGGTATTACTAACGTTGATATATGGGGTTTCTTTCAATTCCATACCCGATTACTCGCACCATACAAAGAATACTTTAGATCACTGTTTCAGCCCGTTAGCGAGCTAAAATCTCCTTTGGAGGATGGTCTAAATATTCTTCGTTCTAAAGGAAAAACGATAGTTGGAATTCACATTCGACGAGGTGACTATATTACGGAACCGCAAGTGGGCTTTACATTGGCGTTTCCAGCAAAATGGTATTGTGAATGGCTTGACGGGATATGGAACGAATTAGACAACCCAGTTCTATTTCTGTGTAGTGATGATCTTGACAGTATTCTTCCTGAATTTAAAAAATTTTCTCCTGTGATTTGGAGAGATTTGGAAGTAAAGCTTCCAGAAAGTATGCAAGATTTAAACATAGAGTTTTACATTGACTTCTTTATTTTAAGCAACTGCGAAGTAGTTTGTATTAGTAATAGCAACTTCAGCTTTATAGCCTGTATGTTGAATGAGCGTGGAAGAATATTTGTTAGACCCCATTGGGATTTCTCTACTAAGTTTACAGTTTTTGACCCTTGGAAGAGTGAACCATTGTTATGGCTAGGGGATAAAAAGACGAAATTTTTCAAAAGTTTTTTTGATATTTTATATGTTACTTATGTAACCCAAGGTATAACAGCAATGTTCAAATGTATATTCATCTATCTTCCTAAAAGCAAGCTAAAAGGATGGGGAATAAGAGTATACTTAGCGTACAAAATTCAAGGTATAATTGGCGTTTTTAAAACCTGTTTTTACACATTAGGCTGGCGTTCCATGTGGAAATAACCGGACTATATCATTGACGATAAAAGTCACAGTAATTGGATAAGAGTAATGTACTGTAATTATTCAATTTATTAATTATTCTTCATACCAATTCTTCAACATTCCAGTCAACAACTCCGACATCTCCCACAGGTCTTTATTCCGGTTGTCATCATAAATCATCAGCGTTCGCGGGTCAGCATGACGGCTCAACTTCTGCACCTTTCTGATATTCCCATCAGTGGCATCGAGTGCCGCCGTAATCGCCGAGTGCCTTACCCTGTGAGGTGACATGGGTTTCTTGACTCCCGCCCTCTTAAAAGCAGTAGCCACTATTTTATAGATGGCATCCGTAGTCAATCTATGCCCGGAATTCTGAAAATCCAATGCCGTAAATATCGGTAAATTAGCATTCAAATCCCCCCTAGCAATTAACCAATCCGCTATCGCCGCCGCCACATCTTTTGACATATCCAAATATTCTTCATTCGTTCCCTTCCCCTTCCCCAAAACCCTCAACTTGCGTCCATAAAAATCAAAGTCGCCCACATTAAGATGGCATATCTCCTGGCGACGCAAAGCTAAACCCCACAGCACCAGAAAAATCGCATAATTGCGCTTGCCAATTAACGTTTCTCTATCAAACTGCTGAATCACAACTGCTATCGCTTTGCTATCAACACCCCGTGTATCTCGGTACGCCTTGACCTTCTCTCCTGAAACATCTTCTAGGGAATAGTTGCACACTCCCAACTTCCGCCCCATCTTCGCCAGCGACTTAATCGCCGCCAGCCGCCGATTGATGGTTGCCTCCCGCAGCCCAGATTTAATCAACATCGCCTTGTATTTCAACACCACCATCACCGCCTGCTCTCGCTGCAAGTGCAAAAACTCCAGCACACTATCACCAGTTGGCGGTAATAAAGTCATCTTCAGAAAAAAATCTCTCAAATCCTTTTCATAAGCCCGTCGAGTATTGGGGTTGCGCTTATCTGCCAACAGCTGCGTCAACACATCTGGGTCTTTATCAAGTTGTGCGTCAAAATATCTGGCGATCGGTGCATCTAAACACGCCTCCAATTCAACTTTAACTAGCTCACCAAATATTGGCTCGTTAGGCATAAGTGCTTACAGCTTCGTTATTGATAATACAACTTTCCAATAACGTTCATCATTACATACAATGTTCTTGCCAAAACGTTTACACAAGATATAGCAATAGCCACTTGTTGCGGAAGTCACTAAGTATCATAAGCGCTGTGTGTAGTCTGTAAAATTGCTGCTTTGATATCGAAATTGATATCAGTTTTGGTAGCACAAGAATACTGGGGAATCTGCCCCAAAGCGATGCCTGCGGTTCAAATAGCCAACACCCAAAAACTGCTGCCCTCTATGGTAAGTAGGCTAATATTACCTACTCGTACTTTTTTCAACGCAGTGTCTGGTTGTTTTCGTTTTACTCTGTTGAAAATTGTTCGAGCCACGGGATTTAAGGCGTTTGTTCTATCAAAGTTTTAACCCTCATCAGCAGATTGCAAGACAATTGCATACAACTTTTGGCTAACCCGAAAGTCAGCAGTAGCAATTAACTGATCAATTAATGGTTTAATAGCTGGAATTAGCCCTTGTTTTTTGGCTTGTAGCAAGACTCCCAACAGACCCGTTACATTTAGTCCATAACTTGTAGCGACTGCTCGTCCTCGGCGTTCGTCCATTAATAGCAAGTCAGCTTTCAGTTCTTTGGATAAAATAATTGCTTCGGCTTCTCCTAAGTCAATATTGTCCTGTTTTTCCTGAATTTCTGTAACTTGTTGAGAATTAACAACAGCTATCGTCTGAATCCAAGATAGCTGTTGTACTTCTACTGCCCCAGGGACAACTTTATCTACACCTACCATCTCGTTATAAACGGCTTGGGGAATGATAACGCGACTATACAACTGACGCAGTAAATCTAACTGACCAATCGCTGCTAAGTTTGTGATCGGTGATGTGTCGCTAACTATAATCACAACAAGCCCATTGATTGCAGTGTCCGCACATCGGATTGGAAGTCTTCTACATCATAGTTGATGTGTAAACCGCGTTTAGCCAGTTCATGCTGGAATTCAAGTACTGTGATTCCTGTCCAGGCTCGGACTTTGCCACTGCTAATTTTACCTTGCTGATAAAGCAAGATGCCAATTTCTAATTTCAGTTCATCCTCAGTCATGTTTGATGCTCGGAGGATGTCATCGGGAATTATGACGCTCATAAGGGAAAACTCCAATTCATAGTTTATTCTAATTCTTCCGTCATGCTGGGCAATAAAAATCTATTAAACCTTTATAGTATTAGACCTTTATAATTTAAAGCAATTATACCTTAATCAGCTTATAGGTTTAGTAATCGTTTGAGGTCTTCAGCATTCTTGACTTGGCTCCAGTCAACCTCACAAGAAAGCAATAGTTCTATGGCAACTCCGATTAGGTGCTGAGGGTAAACCCGCTCACCAGGGGGAACTGCTTCTGTGTTGTTGTCCCGCACTGTTCGGGCTGTATCCGTTAACCAGTTATGCTGTGTGCGAGTAATTTTAATATTGATCGTCACGGGCTTTTCCTTAACTACTGCTTGAGAAGTTGGTGATGCAGTAGGCGCTTCTAATGCTGACTTTGGGGCTGGTGATGTTATAGGCATTTTCTCAAGTACTGGGGAAGTTGGTTCTACTTCGGTGGTATCAGAGGTAATCTCTGGCTCTGATTGGCTCTTAATTCCAGAAAACTGGCTTAATTTCATGCCAGACATTTTCTTTTTGGTCATTTCGTCCCCCAATGTTTGATGTATTCTTTAGCTAAAGATTGGTAAGCTCTAGCACCACTGGACTTGGGGGCGTAAGTGCTAACTGGTTGTTGCGCTGCGATGGATTCAGCAACAGCTATGTTATCAGGGATAGTTGTGTGCAATAGTCGATAACCTAACTCCACTGCTGCCTCAATTAGCAAATCGTCAGCCTCTTTAGTCAGAACTAACCGGGGCTTATACCGAGTTCTAACAACATCAATGGGAATATCTGCCCTTTCCCCTCGAATTAACTCCACGGCTTCCGAAAGCCCTTTAAGGGAAGCAGGTTCGTTCATTGTGGGGATAAGAATACGATCGCTGCTAAGGATGGACTGCACTGATGCCACCGATAGTCCTGGGGGACAGTCCATTAAAACTACATCAAACCCAGAAAGTCGTGACAGCGCTGGAACAAACAAGTTATCCTCCGATGTCAGGCGAAACATACCTATATCACCTGGAATCAGACAAAGGTGTTTTACTTGGGTTTCTCTGGGTATGAGTGTTTCTTTACTAGTTAGCCAGTCAAGGGTTGTTGGCTCAGTACCATCCATGCCTAGACCGAACGAGAGAGTACGCTGTCCATCTAAATCAATCAGCAGGGTTTGGCGTTTGGGAGATGCTAGAAATGCCCCTAAGTTCAGGGCAGTAGAGCTTTTACCTGTCCCGCCTTTAAAGTTGAATACACTGATAACAATCATTTTAAAAAGACTAAAGCGTTAATCAGTGTATACCATAAAGGTCTAATACTTTAATACCTCTATATATTTAAACATATTATGACTTTAATTATGTTGGGGCGATCACCTTTTGTAGATACTATGAAGGTCTAATACTTTAATATGTTTGCTTTTTATACTTGCGGACGACTCTTCAAGAATGTAGAAGCAAGCTCCTTTGGCTGACTAATACCATGAAGGTCTAATAGTTTAATCGCATCCGCGTCTTACATCACTAAATGCAGAGAATTGGCTTTTATGTCATCCTAGACTAGGAGAGTTAATTCGGTGAGTATCTTTGTTTTTAGTATTGACAGGCTTTTCCCTTTTGATATTTACAGACTTTTCTCTGAAATTTAAATCTCCAAACACTAATAATTTTGGAGATAATCGATGTCAATTTATGTAGGCAACCTCTCTTACGAAGTTAAGGAAGATGATATTAAGGGTGTTTTTGCTGAATATGGTACTGTAAAGCGTGTTCAACTACCTACTGATCGTGAAACAGGACAACCACGCGGTTTTGGTTTTGTAGAAATGGGAACAGATGCAGAAGAAGCAGCTGCCATTGAAGGTCTTGATGGTGCTGAGTGGATGGGTCGTGACCTAAAAGTTAACAAAGCCAAGCCCAGAGAAGACAGAGGTTCGTCTGGTGGTAATCGGGGGGGATACGATGGGGGCGGTGGACGTAACCGCTACTAAGCGGAAGAAAGCTGAAAGAAAGAGAGAGCGAATTTTCAGGCCAGACAAAGAGTCTGGCTTTTTTACACTTTAGTTAACTGGGCGGCTTACCACTATCAGCCATTAAGTAAGTCAATTTAGCAGGAGAGATAATGACCCAAATAATAGTGGGTGACAATGAACACATTGAGTCAGCCTTACGTCGGTTTAAGCGAGAAGTTTCCAAGGCTGGGATTTTTCCAGATATGAGGAAGCATCGTCACTTTGAAACGCCTATTGAAAAACGCAAGCGTAAAGAAATTGCCAAGCACAGGCAGAGTAAAAGAAGTTTCCGCAATTGAGAAATGACATAGATATTAATCAATGCCCTCATAAAATCTCTGAGGGCTTTTTTTGTGACAACTCTCACCGCTTGCGGTTAGCGGTGAGAGTTGCCATAAGCTTGATCATTTGTAGAGAATCAGAAGCAATGGCATTTTGTGGGTCAAACTTGAGTGCTTGTTGCCAAGATGCGATCGCTTCTCTCCATTCTCCTTGCAATGCCGATAATTTCCCAGCCAAGGCATGGAAGTCTGCATTGCTGTAATACAAAGCTAGAGCTTGATTGTTGTGCGTTGCTGCTTCTGGATAACGCCCTTTTGACAATAAATGCAGTGCTTGTCTGTGATACCAGATGGCTTGGTCGTGCAGACGGAACAAGTCAGACAAGTCTACTTTGCAGCGTCTGCAAGTTGGGGAGGAAGAAGCAGTGCTGAGTAAGGGAGATGAAGAAGATGAGGCAGATATGGTAGCAGTTTCTTCCTTGTAATCATTATTGTGCTGCTCAATCCCGACTCTGCTCCCCTTTATTGGACGATAAACTGCACCACAGACAGGACATTTCATAATTACCACTCTCTATTCCCTATTCATCATTCGTACTGGCGTAGTAAAGAAAATCTGAGAGTTCTTCTTCTAACTGGGGTAGTTCTGGGCTATTGTTAGCGATCGCACTTTCAATCTGTTCTAATAAGTCTTGTAATTCAAGAACTTGTTCAGAGTCTACCGTAAGAAGTGCTTGCCCCGCGCGGTCTAAAAGTGCTGCCAATTCTGGAGCGATTTCTACAGACTCGATTGAATCTTCTGCGGAGATTTCAATTGTTTCATCACTGTCAAACAATGCATCTAAATCTGCCCTTGCTTGCTTCAATTCATGGCTAGAAAGTTTCTGGATACCTGCATTATTTACTACTAGCGTTCCTTGTTGTCCTTTGCCTTTCTCAGTAGTGGTGACAGTGAGAATGCCATTCAGGTCAAAGTCAAAGTGAACCTCGACTTCAATACCTCCTGCTGGTTTGGGTGGTAAGTTCTCCACTCTAAAGGAACCTAGAGGAACATTTTCTTCAGCAACCGTATTTTCTCCCTGAAAAACTTCAATTTCTACCACTTCTTGTTCATCAAACACGGTGGAATAAACATGGGAGCGAGAAACGGGAACAACGCTGTTGCGGGGAATAATCACACTAAAGTAACCTGGCATAATACCCATTGGTGTAGGCACAGCCGCAGCAATGCCCAGAGAATGAGGAATCACATCTACAAGAATGGCATCCACTAATTCACCTACCAGCACCCCAGCTTGTAACGCTGCTCCTAATGCTACACAAAGGTCTGGTTGAATGCCATCGGTGGGGTTTTGTCCCAGATGCTCTTGGATCATTTGTTGTACTAAAGGAATGCGTGTAGAACCACCAACTAAAATAATCCGGTCAATCTCATTGGGTTCCAGGCTGGCATCTGTTAGGGCGCGGTCAATTGCCTCTAGGGTTTCTGCCAAGAGTGGGCGAATCAATTTTTCAAAATCTGCTCGTGCTACTTCTGTCTCCAGATGTAGTGCAGTCTTGCCTTTACTACCTAAAAAGGCTTCCCGGACTGTAGCAAAAGCATGGGGACTCAGGTCAATTTTTAACTGCTCTGCTGCTCTCAGGAGACGCGCCTGGGTAGCTGCATCATCTGGGACATCGACACCATGCTGTTTGCGGAATAAATCCGCCAGATACAGTTGTAAAAGTCTGTCGAAATCGTCTCCACCCAAGCGATTATTACCATGACTGGCTAGTACTTCTGTCACTTCGCCTGTAATTTCAACTACCGACACGTCAAAAGTACCACCTCCCAAGTCATAAACTACAACTCGTTCTGTCTCTTCGGAGCGTAAATCATAAGCTAAAGCCGCCGCCGTTGGTTCGTTGATAATTTGCAGTACTTCCAAACCAGCTATCTCGCCAGCAGTTTTAGTTGCTTGCCGTTGAGCGTCCGTAAAGTAGGCTGGAACCGTAATCACTGCTTGGGTAATTGTTTCTCCTAAAGCATTTTCAGCCCGTTGTTTCAGAGCGCGGAGAATAATAGCGGAAACTTCATGAGGTAAGTATTCTTTATCTCCGAAAGTGGTTTTGTGGTCAGTTCCCATCCAGCGCTTAATTGACTTCACAGTGCGTTCAGGTGCTGCTGCATACTGACGGAGTGCTTCGCGTCCCACTAGCAGTTTACCTGTATCGCTAAATCCCACACAGGAAGGTAAAATCAGGTCGCCATCTTCTCCTGGTAATACCCGCACTTGTCCGTTTTCGACGATCGCTACTTCGGAATTTGTTGTGCCTAAGTCAATACCAACTGCTTTCATAAAATTCGATTAAAAAGTAAACTGCACTAATTTCCCCAGTCCAAGCGTCCCTAATCAAGAGTCCCTTGTGCCGCTACAATCACCTGTGCTTCCCTCAGAATGCGTTCGCCCCATAAATAACCCCGTACTACTTCCTGAATTACGGTATTGTCTGTAATATCTGTTCTAGACTCACGTCCCACAGCATACATTGTCTGGGAATCAAAAGGTTTTCCCATAGATGTAATCGGAACAACACGCCGTTGTCGTAGTAACTCTAAAAGAGATCGCCTAATTAACTCCACACCTTGTTGATTGCTGGTTAAAATTTCACTTAAATCTGATGATGTTAGTGATTTTTCAGACACTATTGACTGAGATTCCTTGCCAGTAAACCACTGTCCTAGTTTCTCCCAGAAGCTTTTCTGTGTTGCTGGTTTTTGTTTTGAAGTAGCAGATAATGCTTCTATTTCCTCTTGCCAGTAAGTACAAGCCTGATCTAAAGCATCCAGGATACCCAGCAAATCTTTTAACAGTTTCTCCTGCTGCTGCTCAAATTGTCCCCATGCCTGTTTTTGGCTTTCTTCCAGACGTATTTGCAACTGTTCTTTATCTGTGCGAGTTACTTCCAATGCTTGCACAAGAGCATCTTGAGTAGAACGCAATAATTTACCCTGTTGCTTAACTTCATGGCGCAGGGCAGTCCATTCTGCCACCATTTGATAGGGGTCAAAGGAATTAGCGGATTCTGGTGGTTCACCCAGATATTCAGGGATTGGTTGTTCTGAGTGTAAATAATCTAGAAGTTTGGCAAATAAAGCTTCTTTGTTATTAGTCATTTGTCATTTGTCAATAGTTAGCGGACATTAGAAAAATCAGTAACTAACGATTACGAATTACGTAAAGCCTGCGGCATAGCTTTGCTTAGAGCGTAGCCCATTACGAATTATTTAAAATGTGGCACGAATTAAATCATCCAGGCTAACTTCTAGTTGAGCAAGCGCTTTTTCTCGCACCTGTTTTAATATCTCTGGGTTCAGTTCTGCTTCTAGTGGACGAAATTTTAAGAAATCCTCATGCTGAGTTGTTTCTCCTTTGCGAATTGCCTCGTAAGCTCCTCGAATTTTCTTAAACTCTTCTGGATAAGTATGAGCGGGAAATTCCCGCAGTTTGGCATGATAGGCCGCTTTAATTTCGGCGGCAGTAGCTCCTGGAGAAATACCTAAGCGTTCGTAGTGGTCAGTCATCAAATAATTCCAAATTAAAAATTTACTATTTATTGTTTGTCACTATTAAGTACAACTTACTCAAAACTAACTTTTAAACAATTCCTGAAAACCACCTTTTCTTCTACCCTTTCGTTTCTTACGCATAGGCGGTAAGTTTCCAAAGATCAAGTCTAAGTCTGACTCTTCTGACTCATCATCTTCATCGAAGTTAGGCATACTGTTTAACATCTTTTGCTTGAGTTCTGGAAGCATCCGTTCAAACTCAGCTTTGGGCATTTTGTTGCCAAGTAATTTTTGAAGCATCCCTGATAAGAAGTCATCAATATTTGACATATCCAGGTTGTCAAATTCCTCTGGGTCTGGCATTATGCTAGTCGTTTCTTGAGCAGAGAGAAAAGCCTGTTCTTCCCGAAATGCTTGTAATGCTTTGGCATCTTGTAAGCGACGGGCTAATTCAAATCCCTGTTGCTTTAATTGTTCATAGTTTGGGTGATCAACATGGTAGGTAGTGGCTCTAGCTAATAGTAATAAAGGATTCTGAGGTTCCCGACGCAGTGCTGACTCCAGCACAGGTACAAGGGTTGTAATCTCACCAAAACGGCGCACTTGAAGTTGAATATTTGCCAGAGCATTTCCTGGCTGTGGCATGGTGTCGAGGTAGGTACGTAGAGGAACTTCTAGTTTTTGGGAACTACTTTCTTTGACAGCTAAGACAACTAAATGAGCAACTCTAGCTTCTGGGTATTCTGTTGATAAGTTGAATAATTTTTGTAGATACTGGCTTGTTAAAGCGGCGATGCCTTTTTCACGTTTGGCGAAGAGGTGGATAGAAAGAGCGATCGCCTGCAATACAGGAATTTGTTCTTCACCAGATAATTTTTTCAGGAGAGCGTCCCATCTTTCAACTGCTGCTTTTTGGTGTAATGAAACTCGTCCGCCGGAATTGGGCTGACTCTGCACTGAATTCACGAATCCCTGACAAGCACCTATAGCAGGATCTTTTTTATCTGCTGTCTGTACTAAACGGCTAAATAAGGGATAACTTAACGTAGATAAAGCATCTATCCAAGGTACTGTTTCCACCTCAGTTTCAATGCTCAGGTCGCCAAAGTGCTTGCCAAATTTACGCCGAGCTTCATTACGTGCAAGTTTATCTCCTATTTCCTCGTAACATCGCAACAAAATGCCGTAAACTTCGTTATACCGACATCCACCTTCTAATGCTTGGGTAAGCAGTGCGATCGCTTCAGTATAATTTTCCTCCATTGCCGCAACTAGTCCCTTACGCCCCAGTAACTCTGGTGATGTGGGACAGATGCGTTCTGCTTGTTGCAAAGATCCTAAAGCGGCGCGTTCCCGACCTATTGCCATGTAAGCATCTGCCATCCAGCAGTGGAGATGTGCTTGGGTCGGTTTCAATCGTTGTGAAGGCCATTCTTGAGGTTTTTGTTTTGCTTCCTGCTCTAACCACTTCAAAAAACGGGTCAACAGACGTGGGCGTTCTTGATCGGAATCATTAGCATCCAAAACTTCTAAGAGATTGATTGCCAAGTGGGGGTTAAAGGGTTGCTCTGTCAACAAAAGCTGCCAGAATAGTTCAGCACAGTTTAATTGTCCTTGATTCAGTGCTTGTTGTCCGGCTAGGGTCAACAGCAGTGGACGGAGACTTTCTATTTCTAGAAAGCGTGTGGAACGCTGCTCTATCTTCAACAGCAGATGTGCGGCCTCATGGTGATCGCCTTGGTCAATCAGTTGCAGCATTCGCAACGCCGTTAATGCCTCTTGGGTAATTTTATCTACTGTTTTTTGCGGATTCCTAGATTGTAGAAGTTGTTGTCCCGTTTTTCCTTGCTGGAAAGTCGCCAATCGCTTTAAAATTGGATGCTCCAAATACTTTGGTTCGCCATAGTTCATCAAGTCGGATGACCTTCCAGATGATTTCAACCCCAAAATATTAGCGGCAGTATCCCAATGACCGATGACTTGTTGAGTGTAAACAATCCAAGCTATTGGCGAGTCTCCATCGGTGATGGCTTGCTTAATTTTCTGAAAAGATGTCAAAGCTGCTTCTGGTTGACCATTTTTTAGCGCCAGAACACCTCGTACCCAGTGGAGTTGGGCAGCACTAAAGCGTTTGGATTGTTCGTTAATTAACTGCTCAACTGTGGCGGTATCTCCTTTGAGTAACAGGAGTTTTAGGTAACAGATGCTGTACTCTTTCGATAGAGTGCCTACCTCAAAAGCATTTCTGAGCAAATTCAGCGCCGCATCTAATTGCTTCAACTCCAGCAAACATCTAGCTTGCCAATAATGAACTTCTCCAACCAAACCAAATTCTAGAGCGCGGACAAAGGATTTTTCTGCCTGTTTAAAATCTTGTTTTTGGAATTCTTGCTGACCCCGTAGCAACCAAATCTCTGATTCTTTGGGAGTGAATTCAATATCAGGATGCAAGCGCTGATTTTTTTTGATTTCTTCCAATGCCTGCCGATATTTTTTCTGCTTCAGTAATTCTTGCAGTTGCATCTGGAAAGAGTTTTCAGCAACTTTTGTCCCTGTGTTAGAGACGTGTTGTTGTGAGCGCTGTTTGGATTGATGTTTAGCCACTGGGCTTTCTTCCTAATTGTTTTTATTATTTTCACCCTCATAGTTAAGGGCGGCTCCAACTACTCTCTTAATTTCAATATTAGTGGGCCGGGGAGCAGAAATTTTACAAGCCTCTATAACGTTTTCCTCTGAATGCTGTTCTCCTCGCTAAAGCCGCCAATTGTCAGCCAATTGTCACCATCTTCAGATGTTACTACCACGCATCTATGAACTTGCGCCAGCTTCAGCCGCCGCTACATCTGGTTTGACTTCCTTTGCTTTTTTCTCGAAAATTTGGATTCCTGCGTCAATCACTTCAAACCCGTTTTCTGTTCGCACTCCAAGCTTGCCCGATACAGCCCCAGCCCAGTCTGCAAATTCCGAGGCGCTAGTTTCAGCCTTCCGCCAGCTTTTTGCATTAACTTGAGCAGTGAAGACTATACCGTTCTGGTCAGTGAACTCGATTGCAACTTTCTTGTTCTCAGCTGGTGTAGCTGTTGGCAGTGAGCCGCTAAATTTTATTGTCACTTCGCTTTTGGCTTCCATCGCTTACCCCTGGCTCATCATCAATGAACTTTTTTCCCGCTCCTGATTTTATCAAGGCTTCAGAAAAACTTCGCATACTAAACATTATTTAACTCAAAAGGTATTTATAAGGTATTTACAAGGATTTTTCTTAAAAAGGCAAATATAAGGTCTGGCAATGGCATTTCAATGGCATACCAATGGTAAATATAAGGATTTATTTGCACCTTTTACACTGAAAATCACCGTTTTTTACAAAATCCTTCTTTTTTGCCCAAAATAAGGTACTGCAATGGCATCTCCAAGGTATTTACAAGGTAAATATAAGGTAAATATAAGGATTTAGACCCCAAAAACCTCATTTACCTCTCTGATTTCTCCCCCAAAAATTCCTGACCAAAACTTACGCACAGTACGCAAAAAAGTTTGGCCCAGTTTTTTTGAGCCAAAACTAAAAAAAGCAAGAATAAACTTTAAATACTACTGAAAAATACATAGCCACTACAAAAGCCGCCTAACAGTTAACAGCTACAACTGCGGCGGCTATTGTTGAGATATTCTTCGCTCAATCTCCTCCAAAAATCGCATCCAATTCTTGAGACGAAGCCTGACCTTGAACTATTGAAGCAGGTCTGATTGAATCAGCCGCTTCCGCCTCAAGCTCAGGCGACTCTAAAGCATTACTCTTGTAACTTGGGGCATTGACCGCTACAACTGGTGCAGTCAACGCTGGCTGTGACACCACAAACTGCGGTTGTTCCACCGACAGTGCCAAACGCATATAACTACCGTGTTTATTCAAGGAGTCCTGCGCTTCCCAACAAGCAAAACGGATCTGCTCTGGCGTAAAATTACCGCTTGAATATCGCGCCACTGGCAAGAAAGCAGCCACCAAAATATCAGCCACCTTACGCTGTGCCTCATCCTTGGGCAACGAGTTCAAGTAATCAACCACCTCCGCTAAAACATCACCCTCATAAGGTTGAAGCCGCAAACTCAGAGACTTGCGTTTCTTTTTGCTTTGGTTCATTGACTTGTCTCCATCCCCAACAAATAATCAAACATCCCAAAGCAGTCCACCAGACGCGCTGATGTACTATATCTATACGTTTGCTCTGAATCTAAATTAAAAGTTTCTTGCACCTGAGTTATAAAACCGCTACCCCAAACCATCGGTATCATTGGCAATTTGTCGTCTTTGGGGATGTATTGACCAGTTCTCTCGTAAACACTGCTATACGTATCT
>NZ_JACJTR010000043.1 GCF_014698795.1 Nostoc sp. FACHB-892 | reverse complement strand
CATTTCATGTGCATTTTTATAGTACAAAAATACTCTTTATGAGCGATCGCCTCTGCCAGTTACGTCAGTTATATAGTACTAAAGTACCAGTAATTAGCGATCGCCTGTGCCAGTTGCGTAAGTCCTGGATTATTTAAAATTAGCGCTAGCTTGTTTTTTGTATCTTGAAAATATAAAAATGCAGAGATTAACTAATGAAAACAATACTGCAAATGGGGTTACATAAGTCCAGTGAATTGACATTTTATCTAAAATATGCCAAGGCAATAACAACGTAACTAAATAAGTTAATCGATGTATCTTTTTCCAATAAACTTTTAAGCTCTTTACACTCCAATCATTTGATGTTATTGCTAAAATACTGAAAATAAATAGCATAGATATCCCTTGAAAGTATTCAATATACGTTAAGGGTGAAAGTAAATTGATTTCTCTTTGAATTAATAGTAGTAATCCGTGATTTGAGCCGAAAAAGAAAGCAGCAATACCAATGTATCGTCGTTTATTCATTAAAAATTTTATAGCTTTACTATTTTTATAAACTGGAAAAGCTCTTTTAAATATGCTTGGTATTAACGTAGTGATATAAGCTATTAATGAAAAAAAACCTAATAAATTAGCCAAAGGTACAGGATTACAAAAGAAAGCCAAACATAACGTAATTAAGTAGATAGTTAAAGCTAATATTCCTGAAGTAAGATAAGATTTGCTATTTACAATTACTTGTCGCATAACTATTTCCTTTAAGCCTGTTTTTAACAGTTATCGGTAAGGATTTATTAGTAAACAGTGAGTGATGTATTATCCTTAACTTATACTCACCAGTTGATAATAGCCGTTAGTGCGCTGTAATACAACAGGATACGCTTTGGTAACCGTTTACTGTTTACTGATTTAATGTTTAAAGTAGCGGTAATTTAGGGTAGGAATAAATAATGTAATTTGGTTAGATTTCACGCCTACCCTAAAATTAACGTTAATTGGTAACAAATGTAGATAAGTGTTGTAGCTTACTACACTAAAAAATTATCAACTACGTAATTGCCAACAGCGGTACCTGCAAGTAAACCAGCTTCGCTTGATGAAGGTAAATGAACCCCACCATAAAAACGGCTGATAGAATTTTCTTCTACAAAATCTCTAAAACCTTGGAAATATCGAGCAACACCAGGTAATTCTTGCGAAGTAAGATTAAAGCTGATGTTATCAGTGCCATAGAAAGAAGCTAAAACTGTACCAGCCGCAGCACCTAATGCAGAGTGGGCCGCTATGTAGTCAGGATGTGATGGAGTGTCTAGTAGTGATTTCCAATTAGGATCTTGAACTGTGTATAGATTACCATCTGTATCAGCCTCACGAATTCCTGTAATGGGTCGCCATTGATTGTATGTATATTTAACATCAAATGCAACGACACCTGCATCAGCGATCGCCATATTCATGAGTGCAAGCAATTGGGCATTTTCTGTTATGGTATTACCTTGTTGTAAAGCTACCCTTTGAGCAATGAGGTTGTAAGGTTCTCCAAATGTGTCGGAGCGATCATAAGCCCAGAAATTAGCGATTTCAGTCTGTTTTGGGGTGCGAATAACGTCAGTAATATCAGTATCCTCTAAACCACCAAATAATCGAACTTGTTCCAGTTCTTCTGCATACTGAATGCTATCTAACGCTGGAGGGCCTTCTAACCCAGCACTTTGGATAACATCTTCCACACTAGATATTGCAAACGGAGTAACATCACCCCAGCCAGGCAATAATGCTTCGCCACCAATCTCATCTGTACTACTATTAATAGTTGGTCGCCAGACACCAGGAATAGGCTGGGCTGTATAAGGTTTAATAAATGCTTCTATTGCACCATCATTACTCCGTAATTGCAGTATTTCATTAGCAACACGTACTCCCAAACTATAGCCAAGTTCTTTAGCTTCGCCGTTGGGAATCTCTGCTAAAGACCGAGTTTTTTGCGCCTCGAATGCGTCTTTTTCTCCTGGATATAGATTGATTAGTGTTTGGTAGGCTGCGCCAACTACTGCGGCTTCCAGCGATGCACTAACTGTTTCCGATGGGTCTATATTAACAAAATAAGAAGCGTGACTACGATCAATTGCATTTACAGCATCATATATTGCCAAGTGAACTATTGCGGCGTTACGCGGATCAAGTGCAGCTAGTTCTAACGCTCCTTCAATATCACCCTGTTCCAATTTATTGCCTATTTTAATGTTATTCGCTTGTATGGCATTAAATAGGGTAGAATTCCAATCGAGTACAACATCAGTTCCAGGCGTTGAAACAAAAATGCTGTTGAGATTGTTGTTTTCATTACTTTCAACGATGGTGTTATTGAGGTCAACTTCACTTAACAAATAATAAGCTCCAGGTGACACCACACTAGGAGTACGAAATTTAGCATCAGCAAAGTTGAGTGTAAAAGTTTTAGATTCGCCTGGCACTAAGTTCAAATATGACAAATCCAAACTACCTAATAACTCATCTGTTCCTTCTAATGCAGGGTTGAGGGTATTCAGGGGGGAATTATCTAAAATTGAATCTGTTGAAGCATAAAGGTTGATAGTTAAAGGCCCTTTGAATTTTGCTTGACCTTGATTGCTGACAACAACGTTAACTTTCCCGCGTTCGTCTGGAAAAATTGTTGGTTCTTCAATTTTGTCAAAAGTAATTGATATATCTGGCATAAAATTTTCAGTTTTTGTAGAAGTTTTAGTTTTGCTAGAGCAAGAAGATAAAATTTGCTTATTGATAGCAGTAAGTAGTTGGTGCTCTTGATTGTAAGCTGGAATTTTATCTAGCTTTATTGAACTGTTTAGTGATGCTATATCAGTGCGCTCACCAACATCACCAGTCCATAATTTTGTTTTAGAATCAGCATCCTTAAAGTCAAATCGAGTTTGAGCGTCAGGTATGTTTATTAGATTGAGGACTGGTGTTGCTTTTGTAGAGTTTGACCAGTCTTTGTAATTGTAGCGGTCACTAACTTGACGCTGGGGGTAAGGTATAGGTGAAGAATCTTCAATTTCAGTCCAATCTATCACAAACTTAGATGATTGCTTTTTCATGAGCTTTCTATTCCTTATGTAAATGGGTATTAACTAAACTTGCAGATAAAAAGCTTAAGGCATAGGTATTCAAGTCACACCAATCTGCCTGTTTTTGAGAAAGAACAAGCAACTATGCTTTAGTTACAAGAGAAAATTGACTGCTAATCTCAACAATCCAGACTTTATCTCAGCGTTAGGATTTAGATACTTATATCTGGTATTTCATCCTCTACCCGTCGCAGACGAGGATATTGGTAAGCAATAACTGTCGCTATCATCGTCAGTGTTCCTATAACAATGAATAGTAAAGCAATCCCACGCCCTTTGCCAATACCAATAATCTGCCCTATACTGTCAGCTAGAGGTCCGTTAACAGCCATCAAAGGCTCAAAAATGTAATCTGACAGAGGCCCAGCCACAAGATAGGCGACTGGAAAGGAAATTCCAGAGATCATTTTACTCAAAGCAAAAACCCTTCCCTGTAAATTAAGCGGAACCTTGCGTTGGATAATTATTTGGTTAGAACCGTTGATCATTGGTAGACCATAACAGAAAAGGAAAACAGCAAGAGTAAAAAGAGCAGGCGAAGCGCGCAACCCTGCGACAATCATGCTCAATCCGTTGAGGAACAAAAAACCAAACACAACATTGACGCGGCGTTTTGGGCCTTTCCAGATACTCATCACAATGCTGCCAAAGAGCATCCCACTGCCGCCAATAGAAAGTATACTACCAGCAACAGCAGGCGAAACAAAAGAAAGAATCAGCGGTGTAGCTAAAACTTCCACAATTCCTTGCAGAAAGTTAGTAGCTGCGAAAAATATCTGCAATCCTAGTAGTCCAGTCCGTGTTGTAATGTAATGCCAAGCAGAGGAAATATCACCTAGCAGCGAAGATTTCTTAATAGCATCAACATTCGTACTTTCATATTTAGGAAATTTAACAATCAGTAACGTAATTAAAGCAAAACAGAAAGTACAGAAGTCGATTAAAAGTACACCCTGAATTTGAATAGTTACAACTAGTATTCCTGCAAGTACAGGTGAAGCCAGTTCAGCGACAGATTGACCCATTTGAGTCAGACCGCCTACCCGATGAAGATGCTCTTTAGGCACCAAAGTAGTACTAGCTGCGGTGTAGGCTGGTAATTGAAAAGCTTTACAGATGGAACTAACGGCTGTTGCTAAATAAATATGCCACAATTCCAACCGACCGGAAAACAAGAGTAAAGCGATCGCTATAGTACTTATACCAGCCCCTAGATCGCTATAAAACATCGTTTTCCGTCGATCCCAACGGTCTACAAAAGCACCTGCAAAGGGTGAAACCAAAACCAACGGTAAGGTCGTAAATAAAGAAATCAGTGAAAAATCAGTTACCGACCCCGTGCGTTGATAAACCCAAACACCCAAGGCAAAGCTTGTCAAACCAGAACCCACCAAAGACACAAGTTGTCCTAACCAGATAATGATAAAAACCCGCATTCTTTTCGCAACAGCACGTTGTTCCATCTCAGTATCCTATTCGCCTGGAAATAATTTCTTTAGACTACCTGAGCCAAGTATTCTCGCAACTGTTGTGCTAAAACTTGCACATGGGGTTGAGCCAAAATACTGTAGTGATTACCTGATATAGTCTGGATTGTTAGCTGTTGGGCGAACTTATGCCAACCCCAGCTGGCATCGCCAAAATCATCAAAATCTACTGAAAATACTTCATTGGGACGGATTAGCACCATTGGCTGTGCATAAACCCTTGGTTGATAGTTCCACATAGCGCGTGTGTTAGCTTTAAAAATCTCTAGCAGACGTTGCATTTGTGTTACCTCAATATCTGACGGCAAAATATTGGCTTTAATTGCTTGTTCTAAAAGGTAATGCAATCCTGCTTCTGATTTGAGATTTTGGATTTCGTCGGGTAATAGTGGGAAATTTTTACCAACTAATCCGCTTAAATCTCTAGCAAACCATGTCAAAAGTGTAGCATCATCTAAGTTAGGTGTAAAAGTAGGCACACGACTATCTAATAAAACTAATGCGCTAACTTCCTGCTGCTGTTGATGCAATTGCTGTGCCATTTCATAAGCTACCAGTCCACCCATCGACCAACCTCCTAGTAAATAAGGCCCTTGAGGCTGGATAGTCCGCAGCTCTTGGATATAATGAGCAGCCATATCTTCAACCGTAGTGTAAGGCGGCTGTTCTCCATTAAGACCTACAGATTGTAAACCATAGAATGGTTGCTCACTTCCTAAATGACGGGCTAAATCTACGTAGCACAGCACATTTCCGCCGACTGGGTGAACGAAAAACAAAGGTATTTGAGAAGTACTAGGCTGAATTTCTACCAAAGATGACCAGCGCTGGTTGGTTGTTTGTTGGCGTAAAACATTAGCTAAATGTTCTACAGTTGGCCCTTGTAAAAGTGTTGATAATGAAAGTTCTTGTTGATATAGCTTGTGAACTTTAGCCATCAGACGCACAGCTAAAAGAGAATTACCTCCTAGCTCAAAGAAATTATCTCGAATACCTACAGGATGGACATTCAGCAATTCTTCCCAAATCTGTGTTAATTGCAATTGCAGTGCATCAGCAGGTGCAACAAAATTACTTTGTCTTTCAGTCACCCTTGTTTCAGGATTTGGTAGCGCTTTGCGGTCTACTTTACCATTAAGAGTCAATGGAAAAGTTTCTAAGACAATAAAAGCAGTTGGAATCATGTACTCTGGCAACTTATGTGCAAGAAAGTTTCGTAGCTCATTAACATCTGCAATCAAACTTTGCTCGGTACGGACATAAGCTACTAAACGCTTGCTACTATGAACTTCACCAACTGCTGTCACAAATACATCACGTATAGCTGGGTGTTGTCTAAGTGCGCTTTCAATTTCTCCTAACTCAATGCGGTAGCCTTGAACCTTAACTTGAAAGTCTTCTCTACCCAGAAATTCAATGTTGCCATCAGGGAGATAACGCCCAATATCCCCTGTCCTGTACAAACGTTTTCCGGTCTGAGGATGAACAATAAATTGAGCATTTGTTTTTTCCTCATCTCGCCAATAACCTTTTGCCAAGCCAATACCTTCTAGATAGAGATTACCGACTACCCAATCTGGACATGGTTCTAAATTCTCATTGAGGATGTGAGTGCGCTGATTGGTCATTGGTTTGCCATACGGAATGCTAGATTGTGTAGGAGCAACCGTCGTAATGGGATAACAGACAGACCAGATAGAAGCTTCTGTAGCTCCTCCTAAACTAATCACTTGCACTCCGGCAAATAAAGACTTAATTTGATCTGGTAATGTAACTCCAATCCAATCGCCACTCAAAAGCACTAGGCGTAGAGAACAGGCTGATAAATCATAGCTAGAGGCATAATCAACCAACATCTGCATTAAGGCGGGTACAGAATTCCAGATTGTGATTTTTTCTTTTATCAGTAATTGAGTCCAATGGGCAGGATTTTTGAGCGCATCGGCATCGGGAAGAATTATTGTACCGCCAGCAGCCAGAGTACCAAAAATGTCATATACTGACAAGTCAAAATTTAAGGAAGATAAGGCCAGCACTCGATCCTCAGACCCAACGCCGAAGCGTTTGTTTAGATCGCAAATTGTGTTGACAGCACCGCGATGATCTACCATTACACCCTTGGGTAAACCTGTGGAGCCTGATGTAAAGATAACGTAGGCTAAATCTTCTGGTTGCTGAATCAGTTCTAAGGGGTGATCGCCTATATTTTCTATATCCTCGCTATCAATGCACAGTAGTTGGATATTTTTAGGCCATTGTATTTTGTCCTTAAGCCAGGATTGTGTCAATACTAAGCCGACTTCACTTTGGGCTATTAGATATTGAAGGCGCTCTTGGGGTAGGGCTGGATCGATTGGTAAGTAAGCGGCTCCAGATTGCAGAACTCCCAAAACGGCAACAACTTGCTCCCAACCTTTCTGCATCACAACTGCCACCAGTACATTAGGACGAGTGCCTAACTGCCTCAGCCAACGTCCTATTTGATGAGAGTAAAGATATAATTCCTGATAAGTTAAGGTCTTGTTTGCTGCCACAACTGCTGCTTGCTGCGATCGCTCGGCTACTTGTTCTGCAAATAAAGTATGCAGCATGGCCTTTGTTATCGGCGCATCAGTGCTGTTAACAGCTATTCTTTGTTCTAACTGTCTGGCTGGTAGCAGTTGAAATGACTGTTCTTGCCATGCCTCGTCTTCATCAGCTAAACGCTCCAGAAGATGAGTATAAGCACTAAACATATCATCTATCATTCCCTCTGGAAATATTTCTTCAACTACATCCCAGTTACATAGTAGCGCTCCATTTTGTTCGTAAACCTCATGGTCAATCTGCACTTGGGGTGTTTGCAAAGCATTACAAATTAATTTCCCTGACAGTGGTACTGCGATCGTTTCGTTACCTTGAGGCTGCAAATTCAAACTGCTAGTAAACACTATTGGCATTGCCGCTTTGGAAGTCTTGGTTTCTATGCGGCTTTGTTCGCGCAATACTTGTATTCCACTAACATCACTATGTTCTAAATCAGTAAACAATTGACTTTGCAGACGTTTAGCTCTAGTGGCAAAGGCAGCAAATTGGGAATAATTTACTTCTAACAAAATGGTAGAGCTAAAATTACCTATCAAATCATCAACTTGAGGATGTAAAGGCAGACGATTAAAAAACAGGATATTAACAGTAAAATGGCGAGTTTTGCTCCAAGCAGCCAGCACCTCACAATAAACTGCACACAGGGCATTTGTCGGTGTCAGTCCTAACCGAGTAGCTTTAGTTTTAAACCGTTGCCAACTTTCTGGAGCTAATTTTCCAGTCCGGCGGACAAATTTTGACTGTGATACTAAAGCAGGATTTTTTGCCAAAGGTAATTCTGGAGCAGGGGGTAAGGTAGACAGGCGATTTTTCCAATATGCCAAAGAGTTTTGATAAGTCTTGGAATTTTGGAATTTATTCAAGGCTAATACATAGTCTCGATAAGATAGCTCCAAGGGAGGAAGATAAATATCAGGATTCTGATAAAATTTGCAAAATTCTTGGGTAGCAATACCGTCAGATATACCATCTAAAATCATCAAACTAACGCTGAAATGAACGCGAAAACACCGTTCATCAAGTTGATGGACTTTAATTTCAAACAAAGGCCATTCATCAGTACTAGATCCATGCTGAATCATGCGCTGTCGTACCGATTCTAAACAGGCTGTAATTACTTCTGGCTCCTGACCTCGCAAATCAACAACCTCTATTTTATAATCTGGAACTTGCTCTAGAATTTGCTGTTGTCCATCTGGCGAAATCACTGCCCGCAGCATATCATGTCGCTCAATCAACCTCCGCAAAACTCGCTGGCATCGATTGATATCCAAATCATAAACTTCATATTCATCATAAGTATGCGCTCGCAGATTTCCTAGTTCAAAAGCATTACTCTGCCCCAACCAATAAGCTTGCTGAATATCTGTCAGAGGAAAAGGCAGATGTCGCTGCTCTGGCGCTGGTAGAACTTTCCATGCAGAAAATTCATTATCCACCGTTGCTATTTCTTGATTTATAGTGTGAGCGACATCTGCAATCATATCAGTAGCGGTAGTAGTGGTTTTATTTATACTTCCAGAGTGTTGCTTATGATTGAGTAACTCAGGAGAAGCTAAAAAAAAACCGCCTGCTCGCATATCTTTGACACTCTGCTTCACAGCTTGAATTACATAATCAATCTCTTCATCAGTGTGAGCAGTGGATAAAAACAATCTCCGCGCTTCCCAAACATAGATCCCTTTTTCAATGAGGTGATAATAGAACAAATCCATTTCTATGTTGGAGTCTGCAAACAAGTTAACATTATTAGAATTGCTCACCGCAATAAAACGGAACAACGATCCGCAATAAATAACTTGGATGGGCACATTTTCTTGCTGGAAATAATTATTAAGTCTCTGCGCGAACTGTGCTGTACGCTGATTTAAATTGTCTTGTAATGCAGACCCTTGCTGTTTAAGATATTTCAAGACAGCAAGCGTCGTAGCAACAGTCAGAGGATTTTTATTAAAGGTTCCTCCGTAAAAAATAGTTCCTGCTTGAGGATAGGATTGATCGCCATAATTCCAATAGCCCCCGTCAATGCTATTCATATATTTGGCCTTGCCAGCCAAAATACCAATTGGCATTCCACCGCCAACAACCTTGCCATAAGTAGCTAAGTCAGCTTGAATCCCGTACCATGCTTGAGCGCCGCCAGGATGTAAGCGGAATCCTGTGATTACTTCATCGAAAATTAGCAAAATACCATTGTTAGCTGTCAGATCTCTTAAATTTTGCAGAAATGCTTTTGGTTGTAAGTCAGGATGACTACTTTGTACCGGCTCAACCAAAATGGCTGCTAGTTCTCCTGCATATTCCTTAATTAGGTCAAGAGACTGTGCATCGCCATACTTGAGAATTAGTGTATCCTCGGCCATATATTGAGGTACACCATTCAATGGAGATACACAAGGTTTACCATCTTCCGTTAAAGATGGAACAAACAAAGTAGCATCTGATTGACCATGATAGGAATTGGCAAAGAAAGCAATTTTAGTCCTGCCTGTAACAGCACGAGCTAAACGTATTGCTGTCATTATTGCTTCTGTACCTGTATTACAGAATGAAGCACGCTCCATACCTGTTAGTTCACAGAACAGTTGAGCAACTTCACCTGCTAATCTGGCTTGTGGACCAATTTGAATCCCTTCTTTAATCTGCGCTTCTAAAGCCTCCATAATAAAAGGTGCAGCATGACCAAACAAATGCACCCCAAAGCCCATTGAAATATCAATATATTCATTGCCATCTACATCCCAAATTTTAGAACCTTGAGAGTGTTTGCCGGCAATGGGATAAATCATTTCTTTGATGGCTGGACGAAACCCAGCAGCAGCTCTTTTATCTGCTAAAACAGGATGGTAGGTTTGTTTTAGTAATTTAGAGCCTTGAGTACGGTTGGTGTAGCGAGCAATGAAGGCATCAAGATATTCTTGTTGCTGCGGCTTTAATGTATTTCTGCGTCCTAAAGAATTAGTAGATGAAGAAGACGCAGAGAGTTTACCGTTAGATTGAACAGGAATAACTGTTGGTTGGGATGTAGCTGTCTTAATAACAGAAGTTTGTGGAGTTTGATTGGCAAAAGCATCGGTAGTTTTTGCAGATAGCAACTGGGGCTGAGATGATGTGAATTCAATTGGTGTGGTACTTGTTTGATATAACTGTTTTGGCAACGAAACTTCACTACGTAACAGTTCCATTTGTTGGGACATTAGTTGTAATTGTTGCCCAATAATTCCTGTTAGCGGCGATTCGGACAATGAACGACTTACTTGATTTTGTGTGGCTGGATTAAAGTTCAAAGATACGGGTTGTACTGGTTGATGTTGTTGAACTGACTGTTGCACAGTTTGAGAAACTTGATTAATAGTTTCAAACTGAGATATTTCAGCTTTTTTAGAGATTTTTAAATCTGGTCGATTAAAAATCTCTAAGCCCCATGATGCTGGTAGGTGTTGCTCAAGATATGTGATTAGACTATCTACAGTTTGTATATCTTCAAAAAATTGACGGACTTCTATTTTAACGCCAAAGGTTTTTTCTAAACTCCTAACAGCTTCTAAAAGACTAATTGAATCAGCACCAAGGTCTAAAAAATTTGCATGGACATTTAGTTCATTAAGGTTATCTATATGTAACCAACGTCCTATTAAAGGCAGCAAAGTAGAGCTAATTTTTTCTCTTTTAATAGCAGGGCTATTTCTTCCATTTGATATATCGCTTGATACATCCATTACGTTGGCATGAGATTTATTCATTGTTAATGGTTGATTCATGGTTTTAACAGATTCTATCCAATAACGTTTGCGCTGAAAGGGATAAGTTGGTAAATGAATTTTGGAACGCTGGTAGCCTTGATGAAAGCTCGCCCAATCTACTTCTATGCCATTTGTGTATAATTTACCGAGGCTATTTAAGATTAACCACCAGTCGTCTTGCTCTTTTTGCATTGAAGGTAGCCAAGTGGCATTTTCTGTTGTCAAACAGCGTTTACCCATTGATGACAGAACAGGATGAGGCCCTATTTCTAGAAATAGATCGTAATCTTGCTCAATCAAAGTTTGGATAGCGGCTGCAAACTGAACAGCTTTTCTGGTATGGTGTCGCCAATAAATAGCGTCGATAGTTTCTTCGGGCGTGAGAATTTTCCCTGTAAGGTTGGAGACAATAGGGATACACGGGTGATGATATTGAACTTGCCTAGCTATTTGCTCGAATTGGTCGAGCATGGGGTTGATCAAGGGTGAGTGGAAGGCATGAGATACTTGCAAAGAGCGAGATTCTATTCCTTGAGCTTGCAACTGTTGAATTATGGACTCTACAGAGTTTCGTTCGCCGGAAATTACTGTATGTTGAGACCCGTTAACAGCAGCAATGCTAACTTGAGATAGATAGGGAAGAATTGCTTGTTGGACTTGCTCTTGTGTTGCAAATATAGCTGCCATCATACCTGTTGGTGGTAGAGCTTGCATCAGCCGTCCACGTTCAGCTATGAGCTTTAATCCGTCTTCCAGGCTGAAAACTCCTGCTACACAGGCCGCTACATACTCACCAACGCTGTGTCCCATGACTATATTCGGAGATATACCCCATGATTGCCACATTTGGGCCAGCGCATATTCTAGAGCAAACAGGGCAGGTTGAGTATAAACTGTCTGGTTGATTAAGTGCGTGTCTGTGGTTGCGAATAAAACTGATAACAGGGATTTTTCGAGATACGGTTGCAGCAGGCGATCGCATTCCTCTAAAGTCTTGCGGAATACAAGTTGGGTATCGTATAGTTGCCGCCCCATATTCACATATTGCGATCCTTGTCCGGTAAATAGAAAAGCAATTTTCCGCTGTTGTTTACTGCGTACAGAACCACTAGCTAAACCGATAGGTGTTTGTCCTTGACAAAAAGTGTCCAACCGTTGTGTTAATTGCTGAGTTGAACCAGCAGTTAATGCCAGACGATGCTCGAAATGAGAGCGTCCTGTACTAGCTGTAAAGCAGACATCCGCTAAGGATACTGGAGGATGAGATGCCAAAAAATCTAGGTAACGCTTTGCTAAATCTTGCAGTGCCTTCTCACATTTCGCTGATAAAGTCAGTAGATGCAAAGGACTATCAACAACAGGCTCTTTTCTTGCAACTTTAGGTGCATCTGCTAATACTATATGAGCATTAGTGCCGCCAAAACTAAAGGAACTAACGCCAGCGATCGCCATATCGGTTGTTTCTGGCCAAGGTTCTAAAGTTGTTGGCACACGTAACGGCAAATTCTTAAAAGGAATATACGGATTAGGTTGTTGGAAATGTAGGCTAGGTGGAATTTGACGATGATAAAGTGAGAGTGCAACTTTGATTAAACCTGCAATGCCAGCTGCTGCTTCTAAATGTCCAATATTAGTTTTGACTGAACCAACGAGACAATCACTTCCTGGAGCACGGCCTTGTGCAAGTACTTTACCAAGAGCCTTCATTTCTATTGGGTCTCCTAGTTGTGTACCTGTACCATGAGCCTCTATATATTGCACTTGATGAGGAGAAATCCCTGCTTGCCGATAAGCTTGTAGTAGTAGTGCTTCTTGCGCCCAAGGATTTGGTGCAGTTAAACCATTGCTACGTCCATCTTGATTAACTGCACTCCCTCTAATCACGGCATATATTAAATCACCATCAGCCATAGCTTGGGAAAGAGGCTTGAGTAAGACAACACCAGCACCCTCGCTGCGAACATAGCCATTTGCCCGACTGTCAAACGCTTTACAACGTCCATCTGGAGCCATAAAGCCTGCTTTACCAAAGCTAATTGCAATCCAAGGGGATAAAATAATCCTTACTCCTCCTGCTAAAGCTAGGGTTGAGTCTCCATTCCAAATACTTTGGCAGGCTAGATGAACTGCAACTAGAGAAGAGGAACAAGCTGTATCAATTCCTAAACTAGGGCCAGTGAAATCAAACAAATAGGAAATGCGGTTAGCTGCAATACAGTTGGTGTTACCTGTACCAACATAGGCATCCATGTTTTGTGCTGGGTTATCCATCAACAGCGTGTAGTAATCAAAGCCATTGATACCCATAAACACGCCAGCTTTTGTCCCTGCTAGATGCTCTGGTTTTTGACCAGCATCTTCTAAAGCTTCCCAAGCTAATTCCAGTAACAGCCGTTGCTGAGGATCAATACTGACAGCTTCTTTCGGAAAAATCTTGAAAAATTGCGGATCAAATTGATCTAAATCTTCCAAAAACCCACCCAAACAACTATTGACAGGTGTTTCTCCATCCTCTGCGTAAACAGTATTCCCATCCCAGCGTCCTGGTGGTACTTCAGTAATTGCATCTATACCTTCTTGCAACAGCTGCCAAAAAGCTTGTTTATTTTTAGCTTTAGGAAAACGACAACCTATACCGATAATTGCGATTGGTTCCCTATCCATGTTGCTCATCCTTAAATGACTTTAATTTCCAAAGCTAACGGGGAGCTTCTTTAACCCTCGTAAAAAGACGTTTTCTCGCCACTCTAGTTTATTGGTTTGGAGTTTTAAATTAGGTAATTTTTGCACTAATGTATTAATGGCAATTTGACCTTGAGTTCGTGCTAAAGCAGCTCCCATACAATAATGAATGCCATCTCCAAAAGCAAAATGGTTGTTATTAGCGCGGGTGATATCAAGTTGATCAGGGTTGTGATACTGAGCAGGATCTCGATTGGCGGCTCCAAGAATGAGAAAAACTGGTGGCCCTTTTTTTATTAATTTTCCACCAATTTCTATATTTTCAATAGCCGTTCTGCCACTGATTTGTAATGGACTTTCATATCTGAGTAATTCTTCAACTGCACTTTGAATAAGCGAAGGATTTTGTCGCAACTTTTCTAGCTGATCTGGATGACGTAGTAAAGACAGTACTCCATTACCAATCAAATTTACTGTAGTTTCTTCACCACTGGCGAACAACAACATACACGTCACTAACAGTTCTTCTTCACTTAGCTTATCCTGCTCATCTCTAGCTTGAATTAGCGCAGTGATCAAATCATTCTCAGGTTTTTGCCGTCGTTTAGCAATCAGCCCTGTCAAATACTCTCTAAACTCTACGATTGACTGGGTAAGTTGTTGGGATACATCTGACGCCTTCATGGGATCAAAAATATAGCCCAACCAATAAGACCACTGTTTCAGTTGGTAACGATCTTCAACAGGTATTCCTAAAATCTGAGAGATGACGGTGACTGGTAAAGGTTTGGCAAAATCAGCAATGATATCTAGATCGCTTTTTTCTTCTATCTGCTTGATTAGTTCGTTGACAATTTCTTGAATGCGTGGGCGCATTTCTTCTACTACACGCGTATTGAAAACTTTACCGATGAGTCTTCTCAATCTGGTGTGATCGGGAGGATCACGAAAGAACAAAATATCGCTAATGAAACTACCTACAAGAGAACTACCTTGTTGACGCTGAGAATAGCTGGAAATCTCTGATGGTTTAGAGCTAAGACGTGGGTCACGCAGAGCTTTAGCTACATCTGTATAGCTAGTAATTATCCAGGCTCCAATTGCACTTAAATGGACAGGATCTTCAGTTTGCAGTTGGCGATAAGTTGGATAGGGATTGATGTAAAAATCAGGCAAGAAAGGGTTAAATCTAATTTTTGTTGCTCCTGAATTATGGTTTTTACTAGGAGTAGCAGTTTTACCATTTTGATGAATAAGTTGTGTCATTCTGACTATCTCCTTATGAACCTACTGAAGCGGATACTGATAACAAATTGCATTTTTCTACTAAATGTTTGGTTAGAGATTCAATGTTAGAGTATTCCCAGAAAAGAGTTGGTTCTAGCTCAAATCCTAGCCAATCCATCAGTTGACCAACTGTATTTACTGCTATTGCTGAATCCATACCGTAGTAGGCAAAGGATTCTTGAATGTCTATTTCACTGGCTGGTATTTTCAACTCTAACGATAAATGAGAAATTAACCAAGCTTGGATTTGTTCTTCTTTCATTAAGCTAGACCGATTGGCAGAAGTATTGGTGTTGATTCCAACTTTTTCTTGCACAGGATTTTGGACTTTTTTCCAGAGATATTCTATATCTGCTTGTAATTGTATTAAATCGATTTCTTGCGGTTTAGCAATCCATTGATTGACTAGATTCAAGGTTCTATTCAAAAAATTAGCTCGACAAGCATAACGTTGAATTTTTCCACTAGATGTTTTTGGGATGCTGGCAGTTTTAAGCAATAATACTGCATATACTTGCAAATCGTGCTGCTCTGATACTGCTTTACGAATTGCGCCAACTACCTCATCTACATCCAACTGACGTAAAGAAGTCCGTTCTACTTCTTGCGCTACTACTAGTCTTTCTACTCCATCTACTTCAACAGCAAAAGCAGCACCACAACTACTACGAAGTGCTGGATGGCTTTGTTCTACTGTCAATTCGATATCTTGAGGATAATGGTTTGTACCCCGGATAATGATTAGGTCTTTTAATCTGCCAGTGATAAATAGTTCACTACTTTGTAAGAAACCTAAATCTCCTGTACGTAAAAACGGACCTTCTTTTGTATCTGCTGTGAAGGCTTGGAATGTTTGTTGTGTCTGTTCAGGTTGGTTCCAATAACCCTGAGCTACGCTAGGGCTGGAAAACCAAATTTCTCCTATTTGCCCAGAAGGACATTGAGTTAAGCTTTCTGGGTCAACGATAATTACTTTTTGGTCTAACCATACTCTGCCACAGCCTACAATTTTTCTGGTTTCTTTCTCATCGCCTACACTCTCTATCACCTGATTTTGTCTTAAGGCTGCATCTTGAACTGTACGAATAACAGGGGAGCCTGTTTTTATACCGCCTGATATTAATAAAGTTGTCTCAGCCATTCCATAGCAGGGATAGAATGCTTGTTTACGAAAACCGCAATCAGCAAAGGTACGAGCAAATTGTTCTAATGTTTCGGCTCGTACAGGCTCTGAACCATTAAAGGCTAATTGCCAGCTACTTAAATCAAGGTTAGCTCGTTGTTCTGGGGTAACTTTACGAACGCATAGATCATAGGCAAAATTAGGACCACCACTGGTAGTTGCTTTGAAGCGAGTAATAGCCTCTAGCCACCTTACAGGTTTCATCAAGAAAGTTTCTGGAGACATTAGAATACTTGGCATCCCCAGGTATAGAGGTTGTAAAAGATTGCCTACGAGTCCCATATCGTGGAATAGGGGCAGCCAACCAACGATCACTTCTTCATCAAAGTGTCCGAAAGCGTGTTGGATCATTTGCTCGTTATGGAGCAGGTTGGAGTGGCTTACCATTACTCCTTTTGGTGTACCTGTCGAGCCTGAAGTATATTGCAGAAAAGCCAGACTACTTCCGTTTAAAGATGCTTCTTGCCATGAATGTGCTTGATTTAAAGCAATACTATCTGTGGCAATCAGCGGTAATTTTGCTAGTTCGGGATTCTCGCTAAACTGATTTTCTATGTTTACTAGCAATTCTTGAGTAGTGAGAATAAGTGATGCTTGTGCATCTGTGGAGATCGCTACTAACCTAGACATCTTCTGGTTGCGTTTAGGAGGATAAGCTGGAACCGCTATAACTCCTGCATATAGACATCCAAAAAAGGCTGAAATAAATTCTAACCCAGATGGATATAGTAGTAAAATCCGAGAGCCTGGAGGGACAAGAGATTGTAAATAGGCAGCAATCGCACGTGCTTGTAAGTCTAATTTCTGGTATGTTAAACTTGATTTTACAGCTTCACCATCTTCTAGAAAAGTAAAAGCTATTTTTTCGGGATGATTTTGGGTTCTAAAGCGCAAGACATCTACGAATGTAAAATCTTTTGCATTCTCAAGTATGTTTATCATTTGTGCCAATCCTACTAAAGTAATTGAGCTAGAATTGAAAATCTTTACTCGCTTACAGTATAAGTATTCATTAAAATTTATAACTTTGAAAAAAAGACAAAGTTATAAATATATAAGAAGAAGTTGTTGTTTATTAAATCTGTACGCGAGTAAATACAGGCAAAGTTTAGAAGTAATTGAAACTCTTGCCTAAGAAAATTTTTATCAACGTCAGTTATTCAAATTCAAACTGCTAATTTATGACTTGCTCAAATTAACAGTCGCTTTTATCCACTTTTAGTAATTCCAAAAATCAGTATCCTCCTAGGTTTGAGTAATTTTAAAAAACAGAGATATGTATTCTAAAATTGAGGACACACCACAAGCAACAAAAGTTGCTTGCTATTAAGAGTAAAAGCATAGGCAAAAGAAAAGGTTTAGCATAAATATGATGCAGCTAAATAACCTATGCTTATCCCATTGTTATACAACACTAAAACCTTAGCTCAAATGTGCAAGATCAAAATTTAGATTTGCACTATCACCTTACTAGCTTGATTTAATCAAGTCATTACTACTTGAATATATCTTGCTATCTCCTAAATGACTACCCTATAAAGAGAGTATTATTTTATACTTATTTATTTTTCTAATAAATGTTTTTTTTATATAATGTATAAAAAAAGACTGCATATTTGTTTTCGTATGTATATAAGGGCAATTCAGAGCGTATTTAAGATTCTTTAAGGTATCTTTGCTAACAAAGGTTCTTTGCGCTTAATGTATAGATTATTCTTATGATATGTATAGGCAGCAGCATCAATTATCCGAATATAAATGTAACAAAAAGACAGAATTGTTAAAAATAACTAGTTTTCAGATATCAAGAGATTCTAAAAAATCTAACTCCAGTTTTTATATATTTGATTTAGATTAACTTGACTTATTAAAATATCTAATCTCAAAACCTAACATTAACACTACAATTATTTACTTCTATTAATTATTTTCTAAAATTTAATAAAATTAACTAATAGTTTTATATATAATCTACTTATAAGCTTTATTTAATAGACCTATTACACGAGTTAGGAAAACAGAGCAAGTTCATCATTGGGAAGTCAAGCAATCAGGTTGCAATGTAAGAACATGCTTGAAAAGCCGACTATATTGTAAAAAAAACTCTCTCAGGTAAGCTGCGAATAGCAAAAGACACTTGCGGGTCTTGGTCACTACTGCCAATGCGGGTGAGCGTTTTGGGGGCAAAGAAGTTCTTCAACGGGTCAAACAGCCGAACACAAGTATCTGTTTAACAACCATTTGGATCGACGGAAAGAGTCTCGTAAAATATTCTTAACCTTCAAATAACCGTAAGGTAATATATAAAATTGTAGAATTCGATACAATTAACAGGCTAGGAGAGCCAAGGAGAAGTAAATGGTACTTTTGAAAGGCTTTGAGATTGAGATGTACACCGGTACGTCTCAAGGTGAAATTATTGGTCTCTCCGATAAGATTGTTGCCGACTTAAAGGGGTTTGTGCGGGAACCAGACAGTCGTAACGTAGAATACACAACTCATCCATCCACGAGTTACGAAAATCTTTTATGTGCCTTACTACAACCGCGAAGAGTATTACGAAAATATCTCCAGCATTTGGGTAACTACACTCTCATACCCGGAAGTACGCTGTCTTTGGGTGGAGGCGATCACTTCTTTCGTTCCGACCCCACAAATCCATATCATGACTATATTGAGCAAACCTACGGCACGGATGTAGTTACAGCCAGTATACATATAAATATAGGTATTAGTGATCCAGAAATATTAATGCTGGCTTGTCGCCTCATCCGTTTAGAAGCACCGTTATTTCTTGCCCTGAGTGCGTCATCGCCCTTTTTTAATGGTAAAGCCACTGGCTATCACTCAACTCGTTGGAGTGTCTTTCCCCAAACTCCCGCATACGTGCCATTATTTACTAGCCACGCCCATCATATTCAATGGGTAGAAGAACAATTAATAGCTGGAACAATGCAAAATGTCCGGCATTTATGGGTATCAGTGCGTCCAAATGGAGATCGCCGTCCTTATGATCTAAATCGTCTAGAACTACGAATTTGTGATTTAGTCATAGATCCTATTGCTTTACTGGCAATTACCGCATTGTTAGAAGCCCGTTTGTTGCAGATAATAGACAATCCCGATTTAGATCCCTTAATTAACAGCACCTTTTCGCCAGACGAACTAATAGCCCTCACCACTAATAACGAATTAGCAGCCGCTAGTGCCAGTCTCGATGCCCGACTGCAACATTGGCAAGATGGCAGAATGATTTTAGCCAGAGATTGGATCGCAGAATTATATCAAGAAGTTTGGGCAATCGCTAAACAACAAGGCTTTAGCTGTTTTCTTTCTCCTTTGCATAAAATTTTGTGCGAAGGCAATGAAGCTCAACAGTGGCTACAACTACATCGCGTTGGTTTTGACTGTCAGCATGTGATCACCCAAGCTATTGTGGCTACACAAGAACGCGAAGTAGAACTAGAAAACAAATTGTGTTCTTTCTTGCTCGCTTAATCAGGCATGGCGAATTAGTCCAAATATTGTACATCTGACTTGAGATTTTTCCTGTTGACTGCTAATCGGTTAGCAGTCAACAAACCTTATGAGCGATTGGGCGTTGCTGAATCAAAGTATGTCAATTGCCGTAAAGGTTTGGAGTTTCGCACCGGGAACTAGACTAAAAGTTATTGTTCACAAGCTTGTGTGTGACTGTAACCATACGTTGTCCGCGACGGACAGCTTATGGTTGAAAATTGTAACTTAAGGGATAAAGTGGCCGGAATTAAAGCATAAAGTGGCCGCTTTAAAAGCCTGAAATGCTTATTTTTGCGTTGCCCTACTTTCACTTAAAGGAATTTTTAGGAGTTGAGGTAGGTAACTGCTTTGTGGCTTATCTTAGTACCAATAAATTGAGCAACCTGCTTTGAAAGCATAAAGCAAGCAAATTGCTCATCTTATGCTTACAGTGACAGTTGTGACTTTAGACAAAATCTGTTCAAACCACAAGGGATAAGTTGTCCGCCTTTGAACGTGAAACACTGATACTATCGTAGGCAAATTTCTTCTGCCATAAAACTAATACAGCCAAAAGTTGCCTCAAAGTTGGAAACCAAGGCATTACTTGTCACACAGTTGAAAAACCAGCTAAAAGTTGTCCAAAAGTTAGGCTTACTCCTGCCGAATATTCAGCCCTACCAACAGTTCAGCCTGCAAGCGAAGCAGTAACATCAACCGGACTCTAAGTTATATCTCCTTCTACTCCTCGATCCAAGCATAAGTTGTCCGAGTTCAATCCAAGGCATAAGTTGTTCGATTGTGACAACTTTTAGTTAAAGTCACAAGAGCGATCGCCCGTAGTCAACACAAAATAACTAGCCCTTATCTTTTATCCGGCAAAAACTACGATAAAAACTACTTTCCTTGATACATAACACTTTCACCAACATGCGATCGCGGGGTGCATGTTGGCAACGGAATATAAACTATTGCGCTGCCGATAAATTTTGTTTGTCTTTGGTATCGCCTTTGATGCGTAATCCAAGCGATAACCATTTACAGGGTGCTAACTTCCAGTTATAGTTAGCCGTAACTTATTATAGGCACAATGCAACTATGACGTTGACTTGGTGTAAAGATAGTTTACAAAAGTTGCTCAGGCGGTTGCCTTAGTCTAGGGGGATAAAAAAGTTCAACAATTTCTGTTAGGTGCTTTACCCCGCTTCAAGTATCCGTCCATAAATCGCTTGAAAGAGCCTCTACGCTGCACCCACGTTAGGTTATTACTAGAGCGATCGCCACTGGCTCATGACGGTTACGCCATCGCTCTTAAGCTCTTCAAAGATTTCTGATCTTATTTCCCGGTAACTCTATTATTATCCAGTTATCAGTAATGAGGAGCATATTTTCCAGTGTTGTAGAGTTTTTTGTTCTTGACTAATAAATTTCGTCTTCTTCATCTACCCAATCTTCATCCCAGAGAAGTTCATTGTAAACCTTAGTAGCTTGAGATATTTTTAGGTTGTGAGCTGCTGTCACACAATTTCTTGGTTGCCAGCCAATGAGGGCGTATCTCCCATGTAAATATCTGACAGCATTTTTGCAGTCATTAATTACTGGAATATCCTCAAAGATATATTTTCGCAATTGGACTCCTAAACGAATTGCCTCCATTTCATAATTGTGAAAGTTGGGTTCTTCAACATCAGGTGTAGAAATCAGTAATCCTCTTACCCAGGCATGATTTTTATAGATAGCCTTCGCTACAACTAAATTGACTTGTTTTGGTGTCCAGTTGCTCCGAAGTAAAAAGTTATCTATTGCTGATTCATCATCTAAATCTATATCGACGTTAGATTCTGAAAGTATTTCCAAGATATCTGTATTTTCTAAGAACAGTTCGTACCACTCTTGAAAAGTTTCGCGACTAAATAGTTTTCTGGCTTCTTCAAATGAAATTTTCTCCCATCCTGCATCTGTAACTATTTCGTTACCAGTCCTTGTAATGAACAGATTCTTTTCTTCTAGCATCCAAGGGAAGGATGTCTTGTGATGTCTTCTCTTTCGTTTACCCATTAAACAACCTGATGCCATTGCGATGCCTGCGATGAGTCGCCTAAGCATCTATACATTCAATTTTAGTGCTATCGTTGATTATTTTTTAGGCTTCTTTATCAAAAGAAAACTTCTGTTTGTGACAGTGCGTACACACAACAGCAAGGTATTTTTTTCACCTATTTTTACCAAGATTTCACCCGCAGAAATCATCTACGCGGATATCCCGCCAGATATCAGAAATCTGCCAGCCTGATTTGCCCACCGATTGAACTATGGGATTACCCCGTAATGGAATGTAGTTCGGTTCTTTTGGCTCTTGAATCACTACTGATTTTTCCTCAACCACAGGGGTTGATGAATTGACAGCATTAGCTTGAAGAAGCTGGTCTTCTGCTTCTTCAATTAACTTCATCTGTCTCAGGGTAAGCTTGTCGGATTTTATGATGATCTTCTTTGTCTGTATCTCATTAGAAGTATTCATTGGCTGTTCCCTCGAAGGCATTGGCTTAAAATTTGGATGGGTAAAGTTAAGGAAGGTAGGTGTAAATAATTTGCATGGAATTAATAAGATACAGCAAATCTCTGAAAAATACGAGTCTCTTGCCGAAGAATTTCTCAATTATCTGGAAAATTGCAGCATTAAAGATGTTTTAAGTAAATCAGCAAAGTGATTGAGCTAACTCTCGTCAGTTTGATGGATGTCTTTCAATTGCCACTATTCCAAAATCCAGATATCACTTGGGAGTGATTGACTTAATCTACTACTCCTGGAATCGACTATCTAATATTTTTACTTTAATTGCGGCACGTAGCTTTGGCGACTAACTACCGCTAAAAATAATACTAAAAAAGTTAAAATTCCAGCTAGATATAAAGGATAGCCGTAGGTTATGGGATGCGATTGATGAATGAGCGTTCCAGCAATTATAGGCCCAATACCATTAGAGATACTTAAATAAGATGCGTTCAAACCTAAAGCAGTTCCCTGCTCTTGTGCTTTAGCATTCAGAGAAATTAGTGTATTGATCGTGGGTTGGACTAGAGAGTTGAATAGAGAAAATAATATGACAACTCCCACAAAATAAATAATGTTTTCCCAAATTGGCATGAGAATAAATGACAAACTGCGGATAAATAAACTGAAAAATAATATATTTACTATATTAAATTTCTGATTGAGAATTGAAACGCCCCAAGTCTGCATAATTACCCCCAGGACTCCAAAAACTAGAAACATCAGTGTCAAAGACTGACTATTTTGACCCAACACATTAATAAAGTAGGGTTGAAAAGCATAAGTAAAAATTGTGAACGTAGTGCCAATAAAAAAGTTGATGACTAAAAGTATACCAACTTTCGGAATAGCTAAACCCCTAATTAAATTTCCTAAACCTAGATCAAAGATATTTCGTGCCTTATCGGCTTTGTTTTGTAGGGTTTCAGGTAAAAGAAAAATTGTGACTAAAAGTCCTACAAATGCAACTGCACCAGAAACTAAAAAAGCCATCCCCAAAGAAATCTGCTGCGCTAGCAAACTCGTAACTGGGCCTAATACAAAACCTAAACCAGATGCTGCTCCATAAATCCCAAATCCTCTAGCTCGGTTTTCTGAAGTGGTGACATCTGAAATAATTGCCTGAGCAACAGAAGCATTGCCTCCAGTTATGCCATCCAGAAATCGTGCTAAAAAGAGAACAACTGCTGTTGTAGCAGTTCCAGCGATTAAGTTAGCAATTACAGTCCCAGCTAAACTAATAATCAATAAAGGTTTGCGCCCAAAGCGATCCGAAAGTTTCCCAATAACAGGAGTTGCCAGAAATTGAGCGACAGAGTAGATTGAAAATAACAAACTCGTTTGGAAATCGCTTAAACCAAATCGTTTCCCATAAAGATAAATAATCGGAATTAAAATTGTCAAACTCAGGGAGTTAATAAAAGCAATTAAGGCAGTAATCCAAAATTTTTGATTCATCAGCGATTTCTAAGTACTAGGTTTTTATTTATATCAATTCTCTATAAAGTTGCACAGAATAAAATGCTTGAGGTGTTGTGTATTCTTGAAAAATGATTTTATGCATACTCACATAGATTTAATGGTAACGACTTGTCAACTATACTAATAGTAGTATTTGCTATTTTTCGGCTAGTGCCAATGAAACTTCAACTAATAGAACTTTCTTTTCACGAAAGCACAAACAGTGTTTAATCTCACGGGGCCACATCAAGATCCAAAATAGACTGTTTGAGATTATGGGGATGAGCGTATGGTATTCCTACTGCCGTGATTTTACCATTTGCTACTAACAATTCCTTAGACAAGCCTTGTCATCCTTATTTGAACAAGATTCCTGGTTAAAGGAAGTGCTTCTAGTCAGAGGCTAGGATTACAAATTACGGATTAGTATAAGGGGGTGTGTTTGAGTTTTGTCTCTACACACAATGTATAATTTTTGGGAACAGGGAGCAGAATAGAGCGTAATGAAAGCAGAAGTGGCATCTTATGGATCTTGGCGATCGCCCATAACAACAGACTTAATTACCGCACGTACAATAGGGTTGCGACAAATTGCTCTCTGTGGCGAAAATATTTATTGGAGTGAGCTACGACCGTTAGAGTCAGGTAGAAATGTCATAGTGCGCCAGGGTGCAAATGGTGAAACTCAAGATATCACGCCTACTGGCTTCAACGTGCGTACCCGTGTGCATGAATATGGGCTGTAGACAAGATTTCCAGCATTTATACAGAGGTATAAATAGGTATCAAATTATAAAATGAACACTGCTAAAAGATGATTATAGTAAATTTATATACTCTATCGATGTGAATAACTCGGTAGAGTATTTTTGTGAAAGTGCGCCTAACCTAAGCGATCGCCTCCCCCTGCCAAAAGCAACAACTCCCCTCCACAGCCTACGATTGCCAGCTTGGGATAATGGAACTGGAACAAGCTCTTATGTATAGAGGAGCGATCACGTCTTTGCAGGAGAACCATCTGGATATTCTATTACTTGTAATTGCCTTAGAGCAAGTCATTCAAGTATGGCATTTTCTCCCCTAGCAACAAGAGCTACCTTAGCTCGAGTGTATTCTAGGCTATCACAGTAGCAATAGTTAACAACAATTACTTTTACTCCCACAACGCAGCTCTACGTCCTTCAATTTTGCCAAACTGTTATGGTTCGTAACCCTATTATTAAAAACCTGATTTTGTCAATCACTTCTATTTATCATTATCAGAAAAAATAGAGATAGCTTATATGAGTTAATTATTTTAGAGTTGAGATAAGATTAAAGCCTTAAAAACTTATATAGTATTTAGCCTGATGAAACTATCAAATAGTTTTGAATACTCACTTCTAGCGATGTTGGCATTGGTAGATTGTTACCAGAATGGCGATTCAATGCAAATTAAAGAAATAGCAGAGCTAAGAAGTATACCAAATCGCTATTTAGAACAGCTACTAGCTACACTAAGATGCCGAGGTTTAATTAACAGTATACGTGGTTCTAAAGGTGGTTACGTTTTAGCACGTGACCCTCGGAAAATTACAGTTTTAGATGTTTTAACTTCCATTGAGGGAGTAGAGATTGATGCATCTACCAACAATACAACTCTCGGAAATATAGAATCGTGTGTAGTGGAAGAGGTTTGGCAAGAAGCTTGTCAAGCAGCTAACCTGGTTTTGCAAAAGTATTCACTCCAAGACCTTTGGGAAAAGCAAGCTACACGCCCACAAAGGGCGCTTATGTATTACATTTGAAAGGGAGTTTTTGTACTAATGTTTAACAAAAATATTTTCTCAGAGCCTATTGGTGAAACAACTGATGTGGAAGTTTGGCTCTTGCGGGCAGAGCTAAAATTTTCCGATTTAGGTAATAATGTCCTTAGTATAAGCATCCGTAAGCAGTGGCGAGAATATCAAGCAGTAGTGCAAAGATGCTGTGCAGTTTTACACCTCCCACCAGAACGTGTTCAATTAGGAGGCGTTTATGGGTTTTTGAGAATACCTGATGTTCAAGCTAAATTCACACAAAATAATACAATTTGAGCCTGAATAGTAGATTATCACTCATTCTGAATTCTTACGCTTTGTGAGGGTAAACTATGAAACTCAAAAGAGTATTCATGGACTATACAAAGTAATCCAATAACATCAAATTTAGACTTTTAGTAGCAATATTTTTATATGGATAAGTACAATCAAGTAGATAAAAATAATTTTCTTTACCAACCTTATCGATACTTGGGTGAATTTACCCCGCAGAGTCTTATATTTAATGCTAATCTTCAAGAATTTTCTCAACGGGTAAGTTACATCTGCAATTTACAGACTGGAGGAAAACTTTCTTTGAAGGATTCCTATGAGCAAATTGAGTCACTTTGGCAGCAGTTAACACACAGCTACAAAGCACTAGGAATTGGTGAAGATATAATTGAGTAATTGTTAATACCTGGTTAGAGCTTGTCAAGGAACGAGTTGTAGATTTGCACTCTCGTTTTGATGCCTACGGCAACCCCTTTGGTGTACGCCACATCTGCGATCGCTTAAACCTGTCTTCGTACTATCAATTCCTTCATGAATATCAACAGAGTGAACTACTAGTAACCGCTTGCGGGAGCGATCGCCGAGGAGCCGGGAGCAAAAGATTTGTGGCATAATAACTTTTAAAAACTATTGGCAATTTTTGCCACCATGAGGAGAAAAGTGACGTGAATCGCCAACGGACAACGCAAAACGTATCACTGACTCCTGATTTTAACGAATTTATAGCCTCGCTTGTGGAGTCAGGAAAGTATAAATCAGCAAGCGAAGTCGTGCGCCAAGGATTGCGGCTACTTCAACAGCAGATATCAACTTCAAACCCCCAAGAAATAAGAAGCGGACAAGAGCAATGCCTAAGCTCAAACAGTGTAATAAAGAATAGGCAATTAGATCCGTTTCCGGGTTCAGGTGAGATGAGGGATTTGATACGTGATTTTGACTGGTCAAGCACATCTGTTGGCGGTATAGAAACATGGCCCCAAAGCTTGAAATCAACGATCCGCACAGTGTTAGGTTCCCGTTATCCAATGATTTTGCTATGGGGACAAGATTTAATCCAAATTTATAATGATGCCTATACCAGCCTGATCGGGGGAAAACATCCACAGGCACTGGGGCGCTCAATTCTTCAAACACAGTCAGAATCATGGGATGTAATTGGGCCGATGATTACCAAAGTGATGACGACGGGTGTTCCCAACTGGGTAGAAGACCAGATGATGGTGGTGAACCGCTCTGATTATAACGAAGAAGCCCACTTCAGCCTGTCTTACAGTGCGGTAGAAGATGATGAAGGGGTAATTAGGGGTATGCTTTGCGTGTGTAGCGAAGTGACGCAGCAGGTATTAGGAGAGCGGCACTTACGGTTGCAACGTGATTTGGCAGCCAAAGCAAGTGACACACGCAGCATAAACGCAACTTGTAAAGATATCTTGTCCACGATAGCTGAATATCCCTTGGATGTGCCGTTTGCGCTATTGTACTTGAGTGATGAGTCTTGCGCTAAAACAATAAAATTATTTGGCAGCGTGCGTGTGATTGAAAATGATGATATCGCACCAAAAAGTGTCCTCATTCAAGAATCGGATGGTATATGGCCATTTGCTCAGGTGATGGCAGGGCAAGCAGTTGTAGTTGAAAATATCAAGCGCTATATCACCATTACTGGTGGCCCTTGGGGGGAAATTGTAGATCGGGCATTGGTGCTACCGATTCCGTCATCAAATGTTAATGCACCACTTGGGGTATTAATAGCAGGAATCAGCCCGAATCGTGCCTTGGATGAAGGCTATAAGTCGTTTTATGAGTTGTTAGCTGGACAGATTTCAATTTCCCTCCGCAATGCAGGGGCATACGAAGAAGAACGCAAAAAAGCCGCAGCCCTAGCCGAGCTAGATCGGGCGAAGACAGCATTTTTTAATAATGTTTCCCATGAGTTCCGTACGCCTTTGACGTTGATGTTAGGGCCATTAGAGGATGTTTTAAGTAGGCAAAATGCTTCACTAACAATAGAGTCGCGTCAGCAATTGCAATTAGTACAGCGCAACAGTCTGCGTTTGCTGAAGCTAGTCAACACATTATTAGACTTTTCCCGGATTGAAGCAAATCGAATTCAAGCTGTTTACGAGCCAACAGACCTAGCTGTATTTACCAGTGAACTGGCGAGTGTTTTTCGTTCAGCGATCGAAAAAGCAGGTTTACGTTTAATAGTAGATTGTCCACCATTACAACAAAGGGTTTACGTAGACCGTGAAATGTGGGAAAAAATTGTCTTGAATTTGTTGAGTAATGCTTTCAAGTTCACCTTCGCTGGAGAAATCACTGTTGCCTTGCGCTCTAATGGGGAACGTGTGGAAATGGAAGTCCGAGATACAGGTACAGGAATTCCACAAGCAGAGTTACCACGCTTGTTTGAACGATTTTATCGTGTACAAGGGTCGCGGGGTCGCACTTACGAAGGCTCTGGCATTGGGCTATCGCTTGTACAGGATTTGGTTAGACTTCATGGCGGTGAAGTTCGCGTCACCAGTCAAGAAAATCAGGGAAGTTCTTTTATAGTTGCACTGCCGTTTGGGAAGGCTCATTTGCCCGCAGAGCGTATTGGAGCTAATCGCAAGCCGAACATTGCTTCGGGTTCAGTTGCGTTTGTGGAAGAAGCATGGCGTTGGCTGCCTGAGGAGGAAAGGGAAACAAGGAGACAAGGTGAGCAAGTCGGAGTCTTCTCCCAAGGGGAAACACTAAAAGCGATCGCGGTTCCCGTTGAGTCCGAACTCCCGAACCCGAAGGAAGACAAGGAAAGAGAACATGAATCACGATTCCCCTTGTCCCCCAGTTCCCTTGTCCCCGTGTCCTCTGACTCTGCCCGCATTCTTCTGGCTGATGACAACGCAGATATGCGCGATTATCTTAAGCATCTACTCCAGCCATATTACGAAGTGGAAGCAGTAACAGATGGGATAGCCGCCTTAGCAGCAGCCCGTAGACAAATACCGAATTTAGTGTTGAGCGATATCATGATGCCGGGAATGGATGGGTTGCAATTGCTGCACGAGTTAAGAGCCGATTCAAATACAAAGGAGATACCAATTATTCTACTGTCTGCCCGTGCAGGTGAAGAGTCTCGTGTTGAAGGGTTAGAGATGGGTGCGGATGATTATTTAATCAAACCTTTTTCTGCGCGAGAATTGCTAGCACGGGTGAGAGCAAATTTGGAATTGTCGCAACTGCGTAAAGATGCGTTAGCTGAACGAACCGAACGAATTCAACAGCAGGCAGCGCGAGTTGAAGCGGAGGCAGCTAATCGTATGAAAGATGAATTTCTGCAAGTGCTTTCCCATGAGATACGCACACCGCTCAATGGAATGCTTGGCTGGGTTAAGATGTTAAGCCAAGGGAAATTGGATTCATCTGCGACTGCTCGTGCTTTGAAAACTATTGAGCGCAATGCTAAAGCGCAAGCGAAATTAATAGATGATTTACTGGACGTGTCACGCATTATTCAGGGAAAACTGCGGCTGGAGAAGTGTCCAGTATCTCTGGTTTCAGTAATTCTAGAGGCGATAGAAACTATAAAACCACAAGCCCAGGCTAAAGATATTACTATCGAGTTCATGCTTGAGGAGAGTGCCAGTTATGTTTGGGGAGATGCTAGTCGTTTACAGCAAGTAGTGTGGAATCTGCTCTCCAATGCAGTTAAGTTTACACCATCAGGAGGACGGGTTGAGATAGGGCTACAAGTCACAGATACAAATGCGCTTTTGGTGGTCAAAGATACAGGAGTCGGAATTAATGCTGAAGTATTACCGTACATTTTTGACCGTTTCCGTCAAGCAGATGCAAGTACAACTCGAACTTACGGGGGGCTAGGTTTAGGGTTAGCAATTGTCCGCCATTTAGTGGAAATGCACGATGGAATTGTACAAGCGCAAAGTGCCGGTAAGGGACTTGGAGCAACCTTTAGTGTGCGGTTGCCCTTGATGAATAAATCAAACAATTCTACTGGCGCAGAATCAATTTCTGCAAAAGCTGATGATCAAGTTTTACTCAACGGTTTACGAATATTAGTTGTTGATGATGAAGCTGATGGACGTGAGCTTGTTGCTTTTATCTTGGAGCAACATGGTGCTTTGGTGAGTGAAGCAGCATCAGTAGCCCAAGCCTTGTCAGCGTTAGAGTCGGGAATACCACACATACTGATTTCGGATCTTGGTATGCCAAAGGAGGATGGCTACAGCTTTATTCGTAAAATCAGGGCTTTACCAGCAGAAAAAGGGGGAAAAATCCCAGCGCTCGCCTTGAGTGCTTATGCCAAAGAAGAAGACCGAAGGCGGGCGCTGCTGACAGGCTTTCAAATGTACTTATCCAAGCCATTTGATCCAGATGAGTTGGTAGTCATGGTAGCAAGTTTGTCAGGTCGCTTTCAACAGACTTAACCCTTGAATTCATTTATGTTAATTGTGCTTTGAATCATAACTTGAGGTGCGATTTGTTCAGCCGAAACATGGTGTGTGACTTAAAGGAAAAGATTGCCGAAAATTAAAGGATAAGCTTGCCGAATCTAGAGCCTGACTGGTTTTGTGGTCAAATGCCCGTTTTGCGAGAGTGCGATCGCCACCGACTCATGGCGGTTACGCCATCGCAAAGCACAAAAATGCTCACATTGTCTACATTTAGCGTGGAACTTGCGGCAAGCTTATCCTTTAATGAGATTTGACCAATAATTTAGAATTAATCGAAATAATAATGCTTTCAGCATGGAGCAGGTCGAGCTTTCACACGGGGAGATACTCAACCAACCTGGCGAAACCATCAAAGAAGTCTACTTTCGTCTCACCTGCCTGATTTCGATCACCATTACAATGATGGACGGCAGCACGCTTGAAGCCGGAGCGATCGGCAGCCGCGAGATGGTAGGGATCAACGCCTTCATGGGCGGGGGCGAGACGACGCAGACCCAGTACATCGTCCAGGTTCCGGGCACAGCGATGAGAATGAAAGCACAGACGCTGCTCCACAAGTTCGACACTGAGAAGTCGTTGCGCGACGTGATGCTCAAATACACCCAGGCTTATATAGCGCAACTCTCCCAAAACGTTGCTTGCAACAGGATTCACACTATAGAACAACGTATGGGTCTCTGGCTGCTCCAATCGAGCGATCGTGTCGCTTCGGATGAACTGTTGCTGTCGCATGAGTTCCTTTCCCACATGCTGGGTGTGCGCCGTTCTGGTGTCACCGAAACCGCCCATATCCTAGAAAAGAAAGGTTTCATCCGATGCAGCCGAAAGAAAATCAAAATCATTGATCGACAGGGGTTGGAAGACACCTCTTGCGAGTGCTATGGGGTAATCAAAAACGAATACGACCGCCTGCTAAGGTTTAAGGCAAAAAGATAAAGGATAAACTTGAGCCGCATATCTTGGCTCAACTTCGGGCTGAGTAAAGAAAAGTTTGGCAAAGCTTGCTCTGCCACTGTTCCAGCAAGCTCATCTCTTTCAAAAGGTTTACAAAGAACCTCTTGCAATCCTGCATCCATTCAGAAACTGACGCTAAGGACTTGATGGTAAAACCTTACCGCTATCTAATTGCTCTTAAGTTCTAAGGCTTGCGGAGCTACAAAAATGGCTAGGATGCAGATAGAATAAGCCTCATAGCCCTTTCTCCTTGCTGATAGCACTTACGCTTATTAGGACTTAATTTCAATAACTCAGTGACTAACTCATAAGAATTTTCCATGAAATTGACCCAATTGTCGCCATAAAGACCAATATAAAAACTACTATGTCGTCGAACAATCCGCTTAGATTCTTTAATTCGTCCAACATATTTTTGAACACCCATCCGTTTAATTTTTTGACCAGATATAGTTGCAGCCGTATAAGCAAGTGAGATCAATAATATTAGGGAAATTAGCCTTTGTCCTGATACATTAGTATCTTCCAAATTATAACCACCGCTTTTAAAATCTCTAAACATCTCTTCAATATCAAAACGCTGTTTGTAAGCTTTAATAACGGAATCTAAATCATCTAAATTGGTAAGGATAAACCAGCCTTCCTCTGGCGCAACTCCCAAACGTTTACGCTTCCATTTAGCAGCAAGATTAAAGCTAATAAAACCTTGGGATTTTGTATATTTAATGCCTTGGTAAAAGAAGGAAAGACCAGGCGCTAAACCTAAATCTCTTAATTGCAGCCAAATTTCCGGTTCTATTTCTATAAATGCATCTTTTTTTAAGCGTAAACAGAAATATACTTTCTGCTCTGTCAGCCAGTTGGACAGCTTTATCGAGCAAAATTCACGGTCTCCTAACACTACAGTTTTATAATTATTAAAAAGCGGCAATGCTTTTTTGAATACTGCTTCTTGTTCATCAAAATTGCTTGAACCTAATTTGTCTAATAGCTTAAAATATATTGGGATAGACCTTTTATCCCAAACTACACTAATCATTAACAGATTAATACACCCCCAATTAGTCCGGTCAACTACTAAATAAATAACTTCCTTTAAGGGGAAATATATCTCTAACCAGCTTTTAATAATTGGGAACCAAATTTCTTCAATATTTATGTAATTTAATGACAAAAATCTTTGGATTTTCTTTCTTCTACTTTCAAAAAATATGGGTATAGGTAAAGCAGTAGCCAGTGCTTCAATGCTAACAGTTTTAATAGATTGTAATAAATTTATTAGGATTTTTAGTAATAAATATTCTGCACGTCCCAATTCTCGTTTGAGGTTTGTCTCGTAGAATTCTGGTAACATTATCATTAAATAGAGCTTGTTGCGAATGAAGACTCTTTTTCTTTTACCACAAATTGCTACACTCTTTGTAATCTAAGCATTCTAGACCATTTTGTCCCCCCGCAAGGTTCTAAGGCTATGAGTTGGACTTATCTTTATATAGTTTGTCCTGTAAGCCTTGCTACAACTACAACTAGCTCATTAGGTTCAAAAGGCTTACAAATAACCTCCTGAAACCCTGCATCTATTGCTTCACTAATGTCTTCTGGATACACATAACTTGTTAAAGCTATGGCTGGAAGAAACCCACCCATTGACGCTTCTTTGTTTCTGATGAAGCTAACTAGTGAGTAACCGTCCTTGTCAGGCATCCCGATGTCGCTGATCACAATATCTGGTTTCCACTCTTCAATTGCTTCTATAGCTTCATCTACCGATGTTGCCGTTTTGGTTTGTGCCTGGTAATCTGACAAAATAAACGTAACTATACACAAGCAATCGTCATTGTCATCTACCACAAGTACCCTTAAACCATTGAGGGATGGAGATTGACTTTGCGGTATTTGCTTTAAAAACTCTCTATCTTTTTGTGGATATGTCTCATTAGAACTTTTTGACAACATAAAATAGCCTCCTACTTGTTGATCTCAATTAGGAGTCTTAATAAGCAGATGGCGACCACTATCTGCTTTTAGACATTTTCATTAATAAATTAACAATACAATAATCTATATAGCCCTATATTTTCAATTATTTTTTCTCTTAATCTTGTTATAGCAAGCTTTGACCTCACACACCGAAGACATCACTTGTGTAAAGTAGTACTTATTCCACTATAAGGAGATCCCTTTACTTTGTCTTTTTGATTGTTGGTGTTGTTCTATTATCTATTGGAATACGCGATCTGCTTTTTGCCAAAGCTGAATATCTTCTTTCCCTATTTTTCCCACATTAATTGGTGAATACTCAAGCTCACCTGACTGGTTTCGGTTGACAGATACTCGAAAAATCTCACCTCGTTCATCATGGATAAATACCAATTTTCTACCCTGCTTCTCTAGAGTTGCACGATAGTTGCTGCTGATATTGAGGAAATTGTTGTGTTAATTCTAATACTGTTTCAGTTAATGCTGAAGAGACAGTCGATTGCTCAACATAATCAGAGATTGATAAGATAGCTCTCTTTTCTAGATATGATTGTAGCTCAGTCGCTTGCACTGCACCCAGGTCATTAAACACTGTTGGGAGACGAGATTGTAGAGTTGTACTAGAGTGACGATTACCACATCTGCGATCACAAAAAGCTTAAGAAGAGCTTCTGTCCGCCCCGCGCCCTCATCCCTGCTCGATTAACAACCGCCCTCCACAGCCGAAGATTGCTCACCTTGAGATGATGGTGCATTCATGCTGAAGGGCGAATGTGTCCAATTTGTTCCCAAAATATGACTAGAACAATGATTCAGTAATCAAAATCATGAGGAAAAATCAAGTTTCGGCAGGAGTCGGTCCAAAATGAGGCTTTGATTGTTTAAGTATTTGTCAGCTACCAGCAAATCTGCCCACTGTTTTTAATTGCTATGCTTGGCAACAGTATTAGGATAGATAGATTTTATACTTCCACATTCTCCCAGCCGGGAGGCCAATGATCGTAGCTCTTGACCCCACCAAGCAGTTCAGGAATGGTCAGGTGTTCAGTAGTAGATTTGACTTGAGTAAGGATACTCTCATTGTGAGTACCCAAGGTTTCATTTGTAGGTTGTTCCGTTGTCAGGACGATGGTTTGGGCTGTTGCACCTTTACCAATGCTGGCTTGTGGTGTGATTGACTCTGTAATGTTACGCTTATAAAATTGTTCTAGAACTGCATCAGTATGATTTAGGGTATCGGTTAAACCGTTACCCTTATTTTGTCCACAATTTGTGGACATTTGGTGAGTCGCTAACCCAACTTCCCCACCCCACAGTTCCGGCAGCGCTCGCCCGATAAGCTCCCGCAAGGGCGATGTATCTGTGGCAGAAATCCCCAGTCTTCAAGGGAACAGAACAAGGTAATATCTGCACACGAAAAGCTGTTGTTTCCGTGCCCAGTGGATTTATGTTTGACTAAATTTTGATAACCATTGGTTAACACGCATTCAGCCAAGGGTGTTGCATTGGGCTTGGTTGATTGCGTCTAATCCTTGTATAGTGCAGCTTTAATAGTTTTTCGCTCTTTTTGCATAAAGTACAAAACTTGAACTCAAGAGTATTACATAGCGAACGAATTATATGTAAAACATGGACAAGATTTTAAAAGTCCTTTATTCAATTTCCCTTTCGCAAGCGCTGCTCTGGCCATGACCCAGGGCAGTTTTTTGTATAGGTGTCCTCCCTTGAGTCAAGCACCCGTTAGCAGCAATTGAAATTCTCGTGCAGTACCTTATCCACTCGCCACAAAAGGAACATTGCGTTCAATTCCGTAAAATTGGATATTAGAATAGGTAAGGAATTAATCGTTTCGTGCATTGCCTGTAAACTTCATACTCATCACCAAAGGTATCAAGTAGCATCCGTTCCTCCTGTCCAATTCGTGTTACATAGGCAATACTAAAGCCAATGAATCCTGATAGACCTGCAATCAAGTTGGAGAGCAAGAGTGCTTGTGCAATGCACAGTAGCAGAACAGAGGTGTACATAGGATGACGAATGTTTTGATACACACCACTGGTGGAGAGGGTGTGTCCGGCTCGGATTTGCAGTGTTGATGACCAATTTTGACCCAAATCGTGATGACTGCGCCAAAACAACCAAAGGGAAAGCGCAAGAATAGCAGTGCCTAATCCATTTGCCCAAATTGGTAAATGGTAGTTAGCAAAATTTAACCAAGGAGATCGATTTGAGACTTTTGTACAAGCGCAACCTGAAAATATTGAACATCCTCAAGTTCAACGCAATAGCAGCTAATTGTTTGGCAACTTTCAGTTTTGTTAATAACTAAACCATAATCTGAACTTTATTAATAGACAGAATCATGTCATTGTAGTCACGGTCTCCACCACTAACTATGTCCTCAAAACCAAAAACGTTATTACCTAAAGTGCGAATATGGTCAATATGATCGCTGTTAATACCGATATAGGGCATAAGAATACGGTCAAAATCGTTACCAATACTAGATAAAGTACCATTAGATACTAAAAATGGTGCATAGTATTCACCACCTTGCAAGGATGCAGTAACCTGTGTAGTTACGAAGTTACCAGTTTGAAACTGTACATCTTTCAACAAGCGATCGCCAATGGCTAATTGTAAGTAACGTTGTCTTTGTTCATTATTAAGATTAGCTGTGGGGTCAAGTACCATACCAGTCAGTGAGTCTTTAATTGCACCATTGGGATTATCAACTCGATAGAGGTAGGCAGAATTGTTATTTGCAGCTTCCCGGTGCAGTGAAAATTGCAACATGACCTGCTGCTCGTCAAAAGCACCTGAAGATTTGAGGTCAATCAATTTTCCCTGACTCTGAGTGATTGCTAACTGACCTAATAAAGGCTGTACTTCTTCCTTAGTTAGAATTTTTGCATTGATCTCAGACAAACTAGCAAAAGAGATTTTAGCTGTTTGTCCACGTTCATCGCTACTACCTGTAAAAATTGCTGCTCCATTATTGAGACTCGACAGCGAAAACTGCACAGTTTTAGAATTAAAGCCATTAGCAAATAATTCATCTTTTGTACCACCCTGAATCTCGAAGAAAACCACTTGCTCGCCTTCTTCAAAACCAATAGTATGAGTTTGAGTACCAAAATCAGGATTGCGAGACTTATTTGTTAAGGTGCTAAAAATCACCTCTCCAAAATTAATAATCTCTTGTTTTGTTTCTTCTACAGAACCAACAGCTTTGCCATTAACCTCAATAATTTGCCCACTGTCTCCAAAACGAACACGCGCCATCCCAATTTCTGAAGCTTCAACCCCAGAGAACTGATTTAGGGAGAACTGCACAAAACTGCGGTTGCCATAAAAGTTTAAGCCATCTTGCCCAGAACGAACTTCCATCCGACTGGTTCCTAAATCCCAGTTAGCTGCAACTAAAGAGGCTGCAATTTCACCATTGCTTAAACCATCTTCATCACCCCATTCACCATCTTGGAGATAAACCACTGCCCAGTCTGGCTTACCGTCAAGATTTCGATCTTGTAATATTCCTCCAGTCAGCAGTTCGTCATCCAATAACCCTCGTTGAGGATTAAACAAGCGGCGGAAGTCGTAGAGAGAACCATCTGCCCGACGTTGGAGAATCGTATTCACAGCTATATCCTCAAGACCATCAGGCAACTTAAACATTACCTTCACAGGCTTTTGTTTGATCCCTCCTTGAATTTTTTGCTGTAAATCCTCGTTTGTTTGTACTGGATTAGGTATCACCTTAAAGTTGATGATGTCTGTAGCCGTCAAATCTTTGAGCGCTCGCTTTTTCAAGTCTTTCTCATCGAAATTAAATATCGGCTCGGCAATTTCATCTTCAAAGTATTGAGTTGTCAGTTCGTCAATTACTAGTGCAGGTGTTTGAGAATCATCGCTCAGAAGTTGTTGATCTTGTGGATCGATCTCTACTTTAATTTTATTGGGTTCATAGATAATACCTATGAGTTCTTCTCCAACCTTAACAAATGTTTTGTTAGCTTCTTTCTCTGTACCCTGAGTGAAGGTCAATTGATCTTGTAGTTCTTCAGATACTTGAATCTGATCTACTCCTGCTTCAAATTGATAAATCTTTGTTACACCTTTGCCCACTTCTAGAGTTATGGTGTCTTTTCCTAAACCCGTGAATACCCTGTTATTCCCACCACCAGGGGTAATAATATCGTTGCCATCGCCAGTAAAGATGGAGTCATTGCCATCACCGCCATTAATGTCATCGTCTCCTGCATTAGTCCTAATGACATCATTGCCAGCGCCAGAATTGATAATATCTTTGCCGCTTCCTGTATAAATCTTATCTTCGCCTGCATTTGTAGCGATGACGTTCATACCATCTCCTGCTCGGATGGTATTATTGCCATTACCAGCTCCAATCCAATCATCACCGTTGCCTGTGATGATTTGGTCGTTACCACCATAGGTAGTGATCAGATTATTGCCATCGCTAGCATCGATAGTATTGTCACCCTCTCCAGCGTTAATGACATCATTACCGTTACCACTGGTTATTTTGTCATCACCAGCACCAGTGGTGATATTGTTTAAGCCATCACCAGCAAAAATAACGTTATTCCCTGCCAGAGCTTGGATAAAATCGTTTCCACTCTCTGTATGAATTTCGCTGTCTCCAGCGCCACTATAAACTACATTATTACCTTCACCAGCATCAATGTAATTTTTGCCACCAGCATCTTTAATGAAATCATCTGCATTTCCTGTAGTAATGTAATCATCGTCAGGACCCGTGTAAATTCTGGTCTTATCCGCTTGATTAGCGAAGCTGGTATAGACGGTGACATTTACACTACCATTAATGAGTTTTGTGCCGTTACTAGCAACATAGAAAAAGTTATCTTCTCCCAGAAAACCAGCAAGGGGAATGTAAGTTATTGTCCCGTCTTGGTTGAGTGTGGCTGTTCCGTTTTTGGAAGTAAAAACTTTGGTGACTGCAAATGATGTATTTTCTGGTTTGTTGAGAACGTTAAGTTGTAACTGCGTTTCTTGAGAGGTAATGGTAGTTAGGGTATTTTCATCTGTTTTGAAGGCAGGATTGCTAACTTCTGCGGCTGTAATTTGGTTAGTTAAAGCATTGCCTGTATTTTCGGCAATTGCTTCGCTAATGGACTTTGTACCAGTTCCTACAGCTTTTAAATCTGCCGCAACTTCACCTTGAATCACCTTTTGAATTTGAGTGATTTGAGTTGTTTTCTCTACTAGAGACAAACTGGTATTATTAACGATGGTAGTGGGTAGTTGATTGGCTTGAGTAAGGATTTGGGCGACACCATTAATATTTTTTACTGCTAAGTTAGGAGCCAATGTCTGAATAATTGCAGTGAGAAAACTGATATTGCTAAGATCGACAGACTGATTGTTCTTAATAGGCTCAATTAAAGCATCAATGACTTGATAAGAAACCTTACTAACATCTATTCCCAAATGCCCACTGAGTAATTGCGTTAGTGCCACAATAGTATTTTGGACTACTGTCTGTTTGACAAAGACGATTAAACCATTGCCTGAAGGATCGCCATTAGCAATTTCTGCAAAGGGATCAAAGTTAAATATATCTATTCGTGGTAGTCCTAAAGCAGTTTGGACTTGAGATTGAGCGCCTACTGTATCTAGCGTATCCGCAACTAATTGAGTAAGTGCCGATAAAGGTTTAAGTGCAAGGCTTTGAAAACCACCAGCTAATTCGGCTGGTGCTATTTCAGCTATAATTTGTTGACGCTGTTGTTCAGCAGTTAGTTGAGTATTATTAGTAACTGCGACAATAGTCTGATTTTCCCCACTAATTTGAGATGTGATCGCTTCAACTTGAATACCATCCAATATGATGTTGCGGCTAAATAGTACCTCTTGGAGTATTACTTTTACTGTTGCTTGGTCGCTCAAGTTGAGATTGATATTGTTCTGAATACGAGCAACGATCACTTCTAAAACTTCATTAGCAATAGTAGCTATAGCTTGAGGTTCTTGGGTGGTTGTGGCGGCTGCGATTTCTGAAGTTGCATAAATAAGTAGATTTTGTAATTGACCTAACTTTGATAATGTAGGAATGTCAAGGTCTGAGAATTTATAGTCAAACAGGTTGAAACTAGCAGGTAATCCCATGACTTGCTTGACTTGGGTTGCGGCTGAGTCTAATTTCATATCTGCAATCTTAGCCGCCAAGGTTGTTAGCGGACTAGCAACGGTTGCTTCCGGTGTAGTGATTAGAGGTGTGGTTTGAGTAATGTCCGTTGAGGTATCAATCCCATCCACAACAATGATATTGCCTTCAGTAGCATCAATCTTGCCGTTACTATTAATGTCAAACTGGGCTAAAGCAATGTCTAAACTGTAAGTACCATCAGCATTACTGATTGTATAAGGTTCGGTAGAATCGAGAACGCCATTCAAATTACTATCAAAAAAGACATAAGCAGCAGCTACATCACCATCAAAAGCTGTTCCCGCAGAATTACCCTTTGGTCCAACACTAAAAGTGGCTAAGTTAAACGTGGCTAACCGTCTTTCCCAGACTTTAGCACCAAACGATCTAACTTCTGCGGCTACAAAAACGTTAAGTGCGCCAGAAAGCTGAAAGAGTTCCCAAGGCGATGACAGGCGTGGAACTAATTCTGAAGGGCGAATCCGTCCATCACTTGTGCCATTTAATTCACCACCATCTATTAAATCAACACCCAAAAGACCTTCTAAACCACCTTTGACGTAGCCAGAAATGGCAACAAAATTTAAACCTGCTCCAGCTTCGATATAAGCTCTAGCGGTGAGTTCATTAACATCTGCACCTGTACCATCAGCATTAGCGCGATCGCTCACATAAAAACCATCAAAAACTCGCCAAGCTTGTAGCGGCGCAAAATCTTGGAACGACCACTGACGGAAACCGTAGGTATCATAACCAAAGGCTAAGTCAGCTGCAACACTAAAGCCTCCTCCTAAAAGGCCAGAAACAGGCCAAAAGACAGGGAACTCTCTGCTAACACTAAAGTCGAAAACAAGAGATGGGAGATCGAAGGCAAACAGAGGAACATCTTTACCAAACAGCAAATCAACAACAGTACTAGGATTAGTCAACAGAGGAACGCTAAAATCGGGATTTCCAGTGAATCCCTTAACCACTTTTACTGATGTAGAGTTTTTCGCACCCTTAAGTTGGTCATCAGCACTAGGAGCCGTTTTCGTAGGTTCAGTTTTCTTCTCTTCATCCTGCTTGTCCGGGTCTGTAACGTCAATCCCACCAAGTAATTTATAAGAACCTAAGTCAATTAAAATAGGTTGCTCTTGCTGTTGCTGAGAAATTTCTTTGATAGTATCAATTAGCCTATCAAACCGTACTATCGAGTTAAAGAACTTAGTACCGATACCAGAAGACTTACCAAAGCTTTCTAACCTCTTCAAGAATTCTGCAACTTCTAAAACACTAACCTTGTCATCTCCATCGCGATCAAATACAGAAGCCAGCCCTAACGCTGAAAATATTTTGGTATCTGCTTGTAGTAAGTTAATAACTGGTCGAATTGGGTTGATCCATTTATCAATTGTTTGTACAATCGGTCTAGCAAAATTGCTAGCAAACGTTCCTGCATCTAGCTGAATATTATTGAAAGCAATTTCTGGTACTTTAGGGCCTGTTAGCTTACCATCTTTATAAGCTAAGACTGGGAAGTTGCCAGCAAAATCAAATAAAACTGAAGGGAAAGAGGAGTTGCCTTGAATGCTAGTTTTTGCCTTTAACCCAAGGTTAACATCGGCATTCACGAAAATATTTAATAAATCAGTTTTTTTGCCTTTTAGTATTGCCTGCTTGATTTCATCAAAAGTTAAATAGCCACCATCTGTATAGTATGTAAAAATTTTCTTGCTGTCAGATGGTATTCCAGGGATAGTAACAAATTCGTTGTTTTGAAAAGAGACAGGCTCGTCAAGACTTAAAGTTGTATTTCTCTCTCTATTACCGTTTAAGTCTATAAAGCGGAACTCACCTTGATTAATTACAAAAGGCTCATTTTGGTTAAATATACCATTTTTGTTGAGATCGATGAATTGGACTGTACCATATTCAACGCTAGTATCCCACTTTAAATCGCTTTCTTTGATAGTAAAAGTCTCACCTGTTGCATCTAGTGAGTAGGGTTCACCTGGATCGAATACTTTATCGTTATCTAAATCAATATAGCGATCGTACTCACCATTATTATCTAAATCAAGCTTACTTGGATTAGGATGAGGTTGTCCTTGTTGATCCAACCCATTATTAAAAAGCACATTTTTGGTTAAACCTTCAAGCCCTAACCCAGAAACAGCAAATAGAGGATTGAACTTAGAAGAAACGTAGGGTTCGCCTTGATCTAGTCGATAGTTATCATTTGAATCAACATACCGAACCCCAATACCTTGATAAGTTTTACCCAGTTCTTCACCTATTATCGTTGGAGAATCTCCAAACTTGTTAATGAGGACATAAGGATCTATACTCTCAAACTTTCCATCTTCATCAACATCAAGAAACTTGATAGTACCATAGTTGTCTACATCATTGAAACCTAAATCAAACTCAATTCTCCCTTGAGTTGAATTGAGATTATCATTTTTCAAATCTAAACGTAAAAAACCTAGATTTCCCTGTGCTGCAAAATTAGGATCAACACCTAAATTCAGTTTCCCTTGAATACCTGTATTTTCGGTGTCTATAAAATAACCAAATTTTTTATTCCAGCCTAAACCTAAATCTAATCGCCAATTAAAAGCTGATTGGAATCGTCCATCAACTTTTACACCTAAAGCAGGTAAACCTAAATTAGCCTTAATAGGTTCATTTAGAAGGTTGTATGTGTCCGTTAAAGTAAATCCAAAATAAACTTCTTCCTGATCTGCTTTGACGTTAACGTTCTTTAGCTCAAAAGATTTTGAGCCTAATTCTTTTTCGATAACTTTTTGGAGCTTTTCTGGAGTTAGCTGAGAAACTCCCCGGATAACATTGACCAGTCCATCTTTGAAGCTTTTGATGAAGTCAGTTCCTAAATTACCTGGCGAGCCAAAGATTGGTAACTCAGTTTTAAAAAATCCGCTGTTGAACGAATCTTCCAAAAAGCTAAGGCTTTGATCGAAAACATCGGCCACTTCCCCAGAATCAAGGATGGGATCGGAAATTTTTACAGAAACACCAGCAATGGGTTGTCCATTAATCACTGTTCCTGTGTTGTAGGTGGGGTCAGAACTGCTGACAGAATGTTGAATAGTAGCTTTATTTTGATTAGTAGTTTCTAGTTTACCGTCATCAATTGCAGTTACAGTAACAGTTTGCGGTTGCTTCCAATTTTCTGGAGTAAAGGTAATAGGATTGATTTGGGCTAGTTGACCATTAGGAGAAGTGGAAAAATTGACCGTAACATCAGCAGTTGGTTGGCTTAGGAGATAGATTTGATAAGTATCTGTTAGACCTCCCTCAAAAACTTCAGTGGTTGTACCAGATTGAATAATTCTCAATCCTGGAACGTCATCATCTGTAATCTGAATGGTTGCAGTATTAGACTGTCCTGCTATATATCCATCACCAGAAGCAATTGAGATGGTGACATCTTCAGATGGTAATTCTGATAGTATGTCAAATATAGGAGTGATATTAAGAGTTGCACCTGTAGCACCAGGATCAACTTGAATAGTACCTGTTAAGGGCAAAAAGTCTATGCCAGAAGTCGCTGCATTAGGACTGGTGGGATGAGCGCCTGTAATGGTGTAATTAATCTTAAAGCCTTGACTTGGTGCAGGTTGATCGAGAATAAAGTCAATTACTCCCGGAATACCGCTTTCTTCACTACCATTACCAATGGCTTTAGCATTAACGGTGATTTTTTCGTTATCTTCTATCTCGACATTCACGTTACCAACAGGAAGTTGTCGGTATCCTGAATCGCTGCTGCGAACAGCGTGACTGATAACGCTACGATGAGTAAATTCTAAATCTTGATCGTCGTTTGCTTTGACTGTAACAGTTTGAGGAGTACTAAAGTTAGTCGGGGTGAAAGTGAGGACAATAGGAACACCCGCTCCAGTACCCAAATCAACTTGACTTTCAGGGCTAATAGTAATTTCAACAATTTCGGTGGGCTTCTGAGTTAGAACCAGGGTATAGCTATCTGTGATTCCACCTTCACTCACCTTTGTACTACCATCCGACTGGCGAATTAGGATATTTGGTTTATCGTCATCAAAGTTAATCAGTGCGATATCTTGCGGATCAATTACTTGATATTTTGGATCGTTAGTAGTGATACTAGTTTGGATCGTATAGTTTTGATTGTCATCTGGAACTGTATCGTCAACGCCTTGAATTGTGATAGTTTGCAGTTGATTCCAGTTATTACTATCAAGGGTAATGGAGTTGACGGTAGTATTACCCTCGTTGGCATGAGAACTAGAAAAGTTGATGGTGACAGGAGAAGTAGGCTCACTAGCAAGGCGGACAGTAAATGTAGCTTGATCTCCCTGTTCGCTGGTATTTCCACTCGCTGGAGAAATCACAACTCCTGCGGTGTCGTTATCTTCAATTGAGAGAGCGGCGTTAGACTCAATGCTGTTAAGGTTGTAGTATGGACGAGATAGAATTGCTTGTTTGAGATTCAGATTAATTGTTTCGACATCTTCATCAATAAAGTCGTTTTCAGGAGTGATGGCTACTGTCTTTTTTAATAAAGACTTATACTCGTCGTTACGAATCAGAGATTCTAGCTTGACTAAAGGGTAATCTGCTCCTCGGATGGCAGAGCCATTTAAATCATATTCAATGACAATATCTCTACTCAGGTTGCCATTCTTATCAATGTAATATTCAGGAATTCTGGGATCGTTATTACTTAAAAGATTGCCATTTTGGTCAAGATATTTAACTGTAAACTCAAATGTTCCTAAGTTGGAGTTATTTTCTGAAGGTTGATTTCCTGCTTTAACAGAGATGGTTGGTTCAATTTCGTTATCTAGAATGTTGATACTGGTCTGACCTTTACCTGGTTCAATTCCGTAATCTTGCAGTTCACCGTTTTGCAGATTTTCGACAATTTCCAAGATAATGATTTCAGTCGGTTCTAGAATGCGATCGTTGATGGGGACAACCTTGATGTTATATGTTGTGCTACCCGCAGGTATAGTAATGAAATCTGTAGAGTTTAGTAGTTCAATTTCTTGGCCCGGATTGAGCGAGTCGGGAATGAATAGCTTGTAATCTTCTTTGAATACTGCTGAACCATTGCCAATTTTGTATCGAATATTTAAGCCGTTAACAGGAGCAGGTCTATCTAAGGTAATCGTAAATTGGCTATTATTACCACCCTCTACGGTTTGCGAACCTGTAACACTGATGACTTTAGGATCATTATCTATAGTTGTTTGCGTAGCTGTGCTTTGGGATGAGTTTATATTGTAAAAACTTCCCTGAGCCAAGGTAGCAACTATAGTTTCATTTGGATCGTAGAATTGATCCTCAAGAATTGGGATGCTAATAGTAGCACTAGTGCTATTGGCAGGGATAACAATACTACTTGATGGTGTGTAGTCTTTATTAGCTGTGGCACTACCACTGAGAGTATAGTTGATAGTTAAGTTGGTCGGAAGAGCTGTAGAAAGACTGACTCTAAACTGTGCAGCAACCAATCCTTGTTCTGAAGGTGTAATAGCGACGGGAGTAATACTAACTGTAGGGCGAGAAAGTGGTGTGTTCGGCCCAGAGATAGTGTTACCGTTGAGGGTTACATCCAGTGTGTTAAGTGTTGCGCCATTACGAACAAAAACAGCAGTACCTAAACCTTGACCATTATTTCCCCCAGTCCCTCCTGTAGCTTGATTGTTATTAAAGCTTGCACCAATCAAAGTCAATTTAGAGCCATCATTGACAAAAATAGCACCGCCAAGACCAGCGCCACCACCACCAACTCCGCCAGAACCACCAGCACCATAGCCTCCAGAACCACCGCCTGCAAACTCTCCGCCAGCACCGCCAGCACCGCCGCTACCATTTTCGTCAGCACCTACATTATCTATATCACGACCGCCACCGCCACCAGCGCCGCCACCAGCACCAAAACCACCACTACCACCGACACCGCCATTGCCAGCAACATCATTGCCATTATCACCGCCGCCGCCGCCACCACCAGCACCACCGCCAGCACCAAAGCCACCACTACCACCGTTACTACCGCCTTGTTGAAGACCTCCTCCGTTTCCTCCTCCTCCTGGATTAGAAATACTGGCGTAATATGAGGTAGAACCACTAGTGTTGAGACGTCCTCCAGAACCGCCGGTGCTTCCACTTCTTTCGTCAGCTCCTCCAGAAGCACCTGTGGTTCCATTACCACCTTTAGCTTGGTTATTAGTGAAGGTGACGTTATTGACGATCGCAGAGGAGTTATTATTTATAAAAATAGCCCCACCACCTCCTAAGCCGCCGCCGCCACCACTGCCACCATCACCACCTTTGGCAAGACCATTTGTTAGGGTTAGGTCAGATATTGTAATATCTGCTCCGTTACCAACTGTTAAAATTTGCTGTTGATTACCATTAATAGTAATTTTATTATCGCCATCAATCTTTAGATCGTCAGTAATTGCAGGTAAAGTACTCGATAAAGTGATAGTACCTGTGATATCAAAAATAATTTCATCCGCACCAGCAGTACTGTTAGCAAGGGAAATAGCTTGTCGCAAGCTATCGATGCCACTATCGTTTGTATTTTTAACTTTGATTTGAGCTAACACACCTGTATAGGTCTTTAGTACCTCTATTTGAAAGGCTAAAGGTGCTTCAATTAAACTTGTGGTGTATTCTAATTCCCAATCTCCATTGAACTTTGCGCTTCCTGTTAAGTCATCTGATGCTGCAATGTCTATACCAGTCAATTCGCTCAGTTTATCTACAAATTCTTTGCCTTGCTCTCCTGTTGCTACATTACAGCCCAAGAGTAAGATATCGCCATCTTGACTTAATGCTTTGTTCCAGGATTGTAATTGTTGGGAGTATTCATTGATATTACTAGTGTTTAACTCTAGATTACCTAGCTGCAAACTTCCTACAGTGCCATGTGAAAAAATTTGAATGCTTTCTAATTTTGAGTATTCCTTTAAGGTTTCAGTAATTTGAGTAATTCCATTTACATTAGGATTGAGAAAAATAATTTTTATATTGTTTGTAGCTGTTTGTTTTAATAAATCAATAAATGATTCTTCGATGTTGCTATCAATAAATATGACTGTTGTATATTGCATATTTTTTTAATTTTACCTATAAAGAAGAACTATAATTAATATTGGTTTTGCGAGTTTTAGCAATTTTAGGTAATGTTAAATAAAATTATTAAAACTCGCACATAAAAGCTGGCTTTTAATATTTTAGACAGCTTGCTAAACTGTATAAAAATATTGAAATTATTTTTATACGCAATAACTTCAATAGCAAGATAGCACACGTAATAATAAAAACATTTCAGTGTAATTGCTTAAATATTAGATTGAAGAGTGGACATCGAAACCCACTTATTTCTTAAACAGCTACAGCCTCAAACTTCAACAGTAGCCGTCATTCGTCTACACCCAGGTGCTTTTCCTCGGACATTAATATGCATTTGCGTATCAATTTCTGCTGTGGTCAGTTGCTCTATATTTCCCATCTTGCTGTAAGCATGATTCGTAATCAAAATATCGATGTGTCCAAATGTTTGAACCGCAGTACCCATAATTTGACCTGGTACAGCAGGATCGAGAAAATTTCCTTGGGCCTGTGCGATCCGAGTACCATACTTTTGAAGCAAAGCAATCAATGCAGAAATCCCATCAGGATCGGCTCCCCACGTTTTAGTAGCATCATAGGGTGAATAAGAGTGAATGAAAACGTCTGCACCCAACATTGCTAATCGTTGCGCGATTGCTTTCTCCAATTCCTTTACGCCGACTTACACCTGTAACTAGGGCAACACGACCTTTCAACACTGCTTCAGGCACAACAAGAAAACCTCTGTACTATTTGGACGTACTACTAATGTAACTTTTATACTTCCGGACTTTCAAAGCACTGCCTTCTTTATAAAGTTATGTAACTTTTTGCATTATTTATAACTAACAAGTTGATAGCTACTATGCAAACAGTTTGTGACTGACTATAACGTAGCCAGAAAAAATCAATTATTTTGGACTGCTTACTTATAAGGAATTATGAAACATCCATTTGATCTAAAAATTGCTGAACTCGAATCTATTGATTTAAAGATTACAGCGTTAAGCGATGACGAAGCCAATCAAGTTTGTGGTGGTTTTGCAACTGTTACCAAAGCTATAGGTGAAGAAGGTGGTAGGGTTACTACCCTAGCTCTGGGCGAGGAAGGTGGTAAGGTTACTACACTAGCTCTGGGCGAGGAAGGTGGTACGGCTACTACCAAAGCTGTAGGTGAAGAAGGTGGTACGGCTACTACCCTAGCTCTGGGCGAGGAAGGTGGTGGGGACTTGTGTCGCTCTTGAAGAAGGTGGTCGCTCTTAACCCAAAAATTTTTGGGTTAAAACCTTGAATAACTGCTTTAAATCTAGCTGATTGATGACATCATAATATACGGAACGCAGCATTCCATATATTATGCTGCACTTTTGTCGCAATACTTCGCCAATTTTTTGGCGAAGTATTGTTATTGAGGAATTATTTTTCTAAAAAATTACTATTTAGAAATGAACATTTTAATTTTAGGTAATTCTCAAGATGCTCATGCATTAGCTATGCAGCAAGCTCTTACTAAGGCGGGAGCGAGAGCAGATTATTTCGATACTTATTCTTTCCCAACTCAATTAAAAATATCTTGGGAACCAAAAACACAAGCAGGAAGTTTAATATTACCTGAAGGAGGTAAGTTAGAAATTGGAGAAATACATAGTGTTTTCTGGCGAAGTTTTTCTGGTGTTTATGTGCCGTCTTTAAACAATTCTCAGCAACAGGATATTGCTATCAATGATTCAATGGGCACTCTGCGCTCTTTCATGCAGGCTTGTCGGGGGCGTTGGGTAAATTCCTGGCAAGCATACCAGCTTCATAAAGAAAAACCTCTACAACTGAGTATGGTGAACAATATAGGGGTTTCAATTCCACAGACTCTTGTTAGTAACGATCCAGAACAAATTATTTACTTTACTGAATCTTTAGATAAAGCTATCTTTAAGCCTGTTTATGGAGGTACATATACTAAACTAGTAACAGCAGAGCATCTAGACCCAAAGCGATTAAGTTTAGCCCTACAAATTTCTCCGGTAAAAATACAGGAATATATTCCTGGTACTAATATTCGTAGCTATGTAATTGGTGAGTCAATTTATGCTGCTGAGATTCGAACTAGTCAGTTAGATTTTCGCCTAGACGAAAAAAGTGAATTGATTCCATTAGACCTGCCCTCTTCGGTTCAAAAGCAATGTTTAGACATTGCTAAAGTATTGATGCTGGAGTGGACAGCCATTGACTGGCGTCTAAAACCTAGTGGTGAATATGTTTTCCTCGAAGCAAACCCCAGTCCAATGTTTTTACATTTTGAGGAAAAAACAGGTTTTCCCATTACTCAAGAGTTAGTTAGGCTATTAATGCAGTAGCTCTGGTAAGAATGCTGCTAATCATTCGATGGAACAGTGAACTACTCTGACCTACACCGCCACCAACCAATCACATACCACAGACGTACACCCGCTATTCATTGTTAACCCAAACCCCTAGCTATCTAATTGGTATACAAAACAAGTAAGCTGATATTGCACCTACCAACGGTAAAAAATTAGTGAGAGTAAAGTTGCCGAGCCATCGCCCTCATAGAAAGTTCAGTAATGCCAAACGAATAATTTTAGAATGTTCGCTCATCGAATGTGTGCATTGTGGGACAGAGTTATTACTACGTAGATCAAGGCATATGCGTAAAACTGTTCAAACAATGGATGGTGCAGTGTTTGTGGCAGGTAAGAGTAAAGAATGTACCAATCCCAATTGCACACATTTTGGTAAACATTACTACGCTACTGGCTAGCTATTGTACAGTCTGCCTTACAGTACCTATGGGCTAGACGTGCTGGCATTTATTGGTTGGCAACATGAACATGAGCATCAACAGTTGGTAGAAATTCAACACTCATTAAACCAGCGGGGTGTTGAAATTAACGAGAGTAATGTAGGCAAGTTATACCGTCAATTTCTGGCACTGTTGGGTGGAACAATTGCACATACGCAGGAGAAATTAGCTGCCACAGCCATTGAACATGGTGGTTTGATTTGGGCAATCGATGCTTTACAGCCAGAAGGTCACGGGACTTTATTATACGTATTATATGAAGTATTAAGTGGTATACCAGTCAGTGCAATTCAGTTGCCACAGGCACAGGCATCCGGGTTAATTGAGTGGCTGCAACCATATCAGGAGTTACGATATAAAGTGCTGGCAACCCTATCAGACGGAGAATCAGCGATTATTACTGCCATGAATTCAAGTTGGCCAGATGCACCACATCAACGAAGTCGCGGCCCACTTTCTCAACAATTTAAGTGAAGCGGTGCTACCAGCAGATACAAAGCTACGACAACAGTTAAAAGCAGATTTAGATGGAATACCAAAAGTCCCTGAGTACTCCGAAAGACCCCAATATCCAAGCTCCGAACAGCAGCAAGGCAATACCCCTTTTTTTCAGGAATTCCCTATTTGTCACGAGACATAGAGTTAATGGCAATCGAATCCCAGATTCGGGCTGCGATTCGGGATTGTGTCAATCGCACTAGTCGCAAACCTTTTCGCTGGGGCGGTTTAAGCGGCTACCAGCAATTAGAAACTATTGGACAGATACTACGTAGTTTACCATGTCAAGAAATTGATACGGATTATTTGTCTGTGTTGTCAGTATGGGTTGACCAAGCTTTAAGCAGCAATCGTTTAGTAGCCTCCGACTTAGAAGAAACACACCAGTGGTTGCGACGAATTGCCGATTGTTTACGCTACACTGAAAACTCGAAACATAACGCAGATAATGTAACTGATATTACACAAACTAATAGTTTCCCCTTAACTAGCCTTCAGATTCGGCGTGAAATGGAAGAGTTATTAAAGGAATTTCAGCCTGACCCTCAACAAAATCCTGCACAGTTTGCCTTGAAGAAAAAGCTACTAAAACTCTGGCATAAATACGGTACTGATTTATTGCACTGCTATGACATTCCTGGTTTGCCACCAGATAATCTCAAAATGGAACCTATGTTCAGCAATTTACGTCGCCACCAGCGGCGTATTAGTGGGCGAAAATCAACTATCGAATTACGTGATTGTGGGCAATATCAAGTTCTTTTCTTAGCCGAAAGTGAAGAAATGCTGCTGACACAAATTCGGGAAGTGCCTGTAGCGGAATACAACACTCAACGTCGCAGATTAGCTTTGGCAGAAGCACCCCGTCAACAAAAACATCGCCTTCATCGTCATCCAGTTCGCACAATACAAGCTTTGGTTGATCAACATACGGAACTTCTTACTGTGCTTAAGTCTCAAGCCCTGAAACACTAATTAGATAGCTAGGGCTCACACATGAAACAGTATGTCTTTTCACGTACTATGCTCCAAAGCCCAGATGAGAATGTTGAACTTGTTTCAGAAAATGCTGTTGAGTTAGTCAAGAGTCTCAAGAGCGAAACTCTTAAGGGTATTTGGCTGTGTGGTGGGGCAGATTTAGCCACAACGCTTTTTGCTCACAAATTAATTGATCAGTTAATCCTGAAAATCAACCCATTTTTGATGGGTTCAGGCATTTCACTTTTTTCTGGAGTAATAGGGCAAACTGCTTTAGAACTTGCCAACAGCAATATTTATGAAAACGGAGTCGTGTTACTCCATTACAGGGTGAAGTGATTAAGTTATTGAGCTTCTATAGTTCTGTTGATCCGCTAAAACTCCAGTAGCCTCAGCCGTCAATAACCTGTTGCTGCATCACATAACGCCGATGAACTTTGTTTCTAAATTGTTGAGGTGGTGCTATGCGTACCACTTCAAAACTCAACTTCTGTCAAAAAGCGAATCCCGCCTAGTTTGTCTTTTAAAACAGCTAAAAATACGAATTGTATACTTTGTAAAATTAAGAACCATTACCTTTGACTCTATATTCTGGGGCTAACACAGGGCAAATGCTACAGAATGGTAACGTGTAATACCTTATATGAGCTACAGATGAGATTTTAATTTGACGAGAATATCTCTAGCTCTTGTCCAGAGAATTGAGCCTCCTTGTTTTGGGTCTACAGTATGCGTTGCATTCGATAGGCGTAAAGCCAATGTTGCACCAAAATCAGGA
>NZ_JACJTR010000042.1 GCF_014698795.1 Nostoc sp. FACHB-892 | reverse complement strand
CAGGCTTTGGCACAGGTAGTCTGTTTGCCAACATTGATAACGATAACAATGCATCCACAACATCACCTGTGTTGAGAACTATAAACTTTGAGATCGTTGCTTAACTAATGATATGTCTGCAAGTTTGTGGCTAGATGCCAATAGCCGCAATTGCAATCATCAGCATTGCTAATTAGGGATATTTAATCCTCTTCGTACTTGAAGTACGAGGAGGATTATAATTTAGACCTTCTGGATTTTGAGGATTTTAAATCCAACTACTACAGAATCCTAGAAATTTCTTATCTTTTAAAAATTCACATTTTGATTAAGCGATCGCATTTGCAAATATACCAGGCGATTAGAAATCGCGGTTACACAAACGTTCGCCCTTGGCGTTCCCGAAGGATAGGCCGCCTACGCAAACTCAAAGAATTTGAAACTCAATACATATCATTACTTACGAACAAACTCCATCTCTGATAAAAATACCCTTCTTTTTCCCCCAAAGAAACGTGCTGGATCTGTTGTGACTAAAAGGTTGGCTTTACAAGTTCGGCAATAACTTCTACTAACTGGTCAGCGTCTACTGGCTTGGGTAAGTGTGCTTGAAACCCTGCTGAGATTGCTTGTTGCTTGTCCACCTTTCCGGCATAAGCTGTCAATGCGATCGCTGGAATTCGCCCTCCTTGCTCTGGTGGCAAACTTCTAATTTCTTCCAGCAGCATATAGCCATCCATATCGGGCATTCCAATATCTAACACTAATACATCTGGCTGAAAATCCATCAAAGTTAAAATAACTTCAAAGGGTGAGCCTACACTTATTACTTCTGCTCCATACTCTTGAAGTATAAAATCAGCTAATTCCTTAGAATCAACTTCATCATCTACTAGTAAGACTCGGATACCACTTAAATTTAGACGATTATCAAACTGTTTAATGTTTATATTTGTTTGAGTCTGTTTTGTCATTAATGGTAGTCTGACGGTAAAAGTACTACCTTGTCCTTCACCAAGACTTTCTGCCCAGACTTGACCACCATGCAACTCTACGAGATGTTTGACAATTGCTAGCCCCATTCCCAATCCACCAAAGTTTCTAGTAGTCTTGCTATCTGCTTGACGGAATTTATCAAACACGTAAGGTAAAAAGTCGTGGCTAATTCCTTGGCCTGTGTCAGTGACTTGTATCTGGGCTTGTGTATCAACTTGCTTTAAGCGAACTTCTACAGAACCACCAGCAGGTGTGAACTTGATAGCATTAAACAGCAAATTCCAAAATACTTGCTGTAAACGAGTGGGATCTCCCAAAACAAAACATACATTTGGTGTTAAAACACTGTGCATCTGAATGTTTTTGGCTTGGGCTGCTAACTGAACACTTTCTAACGCTACCGAAATTATAGATACTAAATCTACAGAGTAAATATTCAGGTTGAGTTTACCTTGCAGAATTTGAGAAATATTTAAAAGGTCTTCTATCATCTGAGCCAACAATTTTGCATTGCGCTCAATAATGGCTATAGCTTCAGTTTTCTTAGACTCGTTTAACTGGTGGCTAGTAAGTAGCCTACACCAACCGAGTATTGGATTAAGTGGCGATCGCAACTCATGAGATAAAACGCTAAGAAATTCATCTTTAATTAGGTTACTTGCTTCTGCTTCTGCGCGTGCAGCTTGTTCCCGTTGCAGCAATTGTTCTCGCTCTTGCTCTGCCTGCTTACGTGCCGTAATGTCCTCAATGATGCCATCAATCACCGTAATCTCATTGTTGGCGCTCAAAGTCTGACTAATCCGCACCCAAATTTCATTGCCATCTGCTCGCCGTAAAAGTACTTCACGTTCGGGTGAATCATCAGTTTGTTTGAGTTCTTGCAAGAGTTGGGCATAGTCTCCTGGCTGAAAATAAGGTGCAAGGGTGTGACTTTCTGGAATTTTAGTCAAGGAATTTATACCCAGTAGATGCAGAAATGCACCATTACTTTCTAATAAAGCATCATCTCCTGTGAGACGATAAACTCCTACATTTAGTTGATTGAGCAGGGTTTGAAAGCGCAATTCTAGACCTTGAACTTTACGTTTAGTTGCAGCCCGTTCTACTGCTAAACGTACCGCTACAGGTAAACGCATATAATGACGCGCAGACTTAACCACATAATCGTCTAACCCTGACTTCATTGCCTCTACAGAAATTTCTTCTGAACCACTATTAGTGAACATCACTACCGGCAGTTCGGGATAACGGCTTTTAAATTTTTGCAGAACAGTTATACCATCACTCCATCGCAGTTGATAGTCAGTAATTACTACATCAAAATTTCCTGTTAACAACGCCTCCTCTAGCTCTTCTGGACGAATAACTTGCTTAATCTGAAGATCAGCAAACTCTTGTTCCAATGCGTGAATTGCTAACAAGCGATCGTGAGGATTATCATCTATTAGAAGAATGCGTAATACCATTTCAACTTGAGGTTTTTAAAGTTAATATGCAAGCTTACAAAGATAATTTACGAAATTTCAATCTGTGGCTTTTCATTAAAAACTATCCAATGTCGGTTAATAATATCGATAATTTCGACTAAATTATCAAAAGCAACAGGTTTGACCATATAAGCATTAACACCTAAGTCATAAAGATGATTAACATCGGCATATTCCCGCGAAGAAGTCAGAACCACGACTGGCATCCGCTTGAGTATAGGTTGCTGCCGTAACCACATCAAAACCTCAGCCCCAGAGCGGCGCGGAAGTTTGAGATCGAGTAATATCAGTACTGGTAAAGGATAATGACTACGTTTGCTATAAGGTTCCTCTCCAGATAGGTAAAGCACAGCTGCATCTCCATCGCTCACTACTTGAAGTGGGTTAAGAATCCCAGCTTTGCGGAAAGCTCTTTGGATCAGGAGAATATCTCTTGAATTATCCTCGACTAGTAAAATTGTGTCCTGTGTCTGCATGCAAAGAATTTATTTCCTGTCTGTAGTTAATAGCAATTTCATATCCCAGCAAATTCTCCTAAAATAATTGAGATTTTGCACCTAATTGACTGTTTATTGGTGTAGCTGATTGAAACAAAGTTGTGTTATCTAACTTCGTTTAGGATTCAGTTTAGATATATCTCAACTCCCAAAAACACTGAGAGTTTACCTGTATTAAAGGTAAACAATCCTCAAATCTTTGTCTTCTCTCCCAAGTATTAAGAGCTAATGTAGTTGTTATTCAAAACAGCTTTTGGCAAAGTAAAAAAGAAGCGACTGCCTTGACCTAACTGTGATTCTACACCAGAGAAACCACCCATTTTTTCTAGAGCTTTACGTATAATGGCTAACCCAATACCTGTACCTGGATAAACTTCTATACCATGAAGTCGTTCAAATACTTGGAAAATACGTTCCTGATGTTCTGGTGCAATACCGATACCATTGTCAACTATCCACAATTTGATCCAACTTTTACCCTCTTGAATATACTCCTGGGAGTAAATGTGTATTAAAGGTAATACGCCTGGTTGGACAAACTTGAGGGCGTTGCTAATCAAATTTATCACCGCTTGGATCAGTGTAGAATAGTGAGCCATGACCTGCACTAAAGGAATGTCAACTGTAACTTGAGCCTGTTGTTCTTGGATTTGTTCTTGTAATTTTTTGAGTGCTTCGTTAACTACAACAGCTAAGTCAACAGGTTGAATTTCGATTTGGCTTCGACTCAGACGACTATAAGACAGCAAGTCAGTAATTAAGCCGTCCATTTGCATAGCACCTTCATTAATATAGTTGAGGTAGCTTTGTCCAAAAGAATCTAGTTGACTGCTGTAATCTTCTTGTAATGCCTGAGCAAAGCCTTGTATAGTGCGTAAAGGTGCGCGTAAGTCATGAGAAACGGAATAACTAAAAGCTTCCAAGTCTTGATTAGTTTCTTGTAGTTGTGCAGTGCGTTCTAAAACACGATGCTCTAGTTCTTCGGCATATTCTTGCAGTTGTTGACGGAGTTGAGATTGTTGAATAGCGATCGCTAACTGTTCTGTGACTTCACAAGCCATCTGCCGATTTTCGTTGTTAAAAGCCTCAACTTCAGTGCTGGCAAGATGAAGCTCACCTATCAAAGCTCCCTGAATCTGCATCGGAATTGTTAAGCAACTATTTAACCCTGCCGCCAGCATTTGCTCTAGAATTGGCGATCGCTGCTCTAATTGAGCAATGTCTTGAATCAAACGAATTTGCCGTTGCTGTAAAACTTCAGTAGTAGCAAAGTCTTCCATTGGCAGTGCCATACCTTCAGCAGACTGGAATACACCATCAGTGCCACTCTCAATCACCTGAGCTGTTTTGGTTTCTAAATCGAATAACACCAAAAACGCTTGTTGGCAATTTACGAGTTGACGCAACCGTTCCAGAGCAAATTGTATAATTTGATTATTAGGTGTAGCAGATAAAATCGCCCGATCGATTTCATGCAAATCAGCAAGGCGTTGAGCAGAGTGTTGAACAATTTGAGTTTGCTCAATTGCGGTTTTCAAAGCATCTTCATAAGTTGTTGACACCTTCAAGATTTGTCGTCGAATAAATAAAGTTAGAATAGCGCCAATTCCCAGCGCCAAAAAAATACTGCTTACACTTAATTGTATTGTCGTCTCACGTACCGCTTCACTGCGCTGGGTTAGTAGCTGTTCTTCTATGGCAATAAAATCATTAATGTGACGACGGATAGCGTCCATTCGCTGTTTACGAGCTTTGAGGTTTAACAAAGATGCTTCGTCGCCTGGCTGATAACGTTTCTGCGGCAAAGATACTAAAAGTTTCCAATTATCATATTGGCTAATCAGTTGACGGACACTTTGCACCTGACTGGGATTATCCGACACTAAATCACTTAATTCTTGAAAAACGGTATCAATAATCGGACTGGCTTTTAAATAAGGCTCTAGGAATTGTTGATCACCTGTGAGCATATAGCCACGTAGTCCTGTTTCCAAGCCTTCTATCAGTTTCTGGGTTTGGTATGCCTGACCAATTACCTGGTGTGTATGGTCTACCCATTGCAGTGCTGAAAACAAACGGCTAACTTGCCACTGCGATATCCCAGAAAACAGCAGCAAAAAAAGGCTGGGTAGAGCGATTACCCTAGTAACCTGACGTTGAAATATAGTTCTAGCACTTTGGAGTCGCATACTATTGCCAATTTAACGTTAATTTGACATGTATGACAGTTGTCATTGGTGTGAACTTAACGCAAAAGCAACTCTATAATCAGCTTTAAGTGATTATCTTATTCCAAGTCAAGACTTAAAATGCCTAATGGAGATCGAGTGCTTTTTGCTTTTCTCCTAAAGCGGAGTAGACTGCACCGATATTATTGAGAGTAGTGGCTTCACCAGAGCGATCGCCCACTGCACGCAATATGGGAAGAGCTTGGTTGTAAAATTCGAGTGCTTTTTGCTTTTCTCCTAAAGCGTCGTAGACTAAACCGATATTATTGAGAGTAGTGGCTTCACCAGAGCGATCGCCCACTGCACGATATAGTGGCAGAGCTTGGTTGTAAAAATCGAGTGCTTTTTGCTTTTCTCCTAAAGCGTCGTAGACTAAACCGATATTATTGAGAGTAGTGGCTTCACCAGCGCGATCGCCCACAGCACGATATAGTGGCAGAGCTTGGTTGTAAAAATCGAGTGCTTTTTGCTTTTCTCCTAAATCGTCGTAGACTCCACCGATATTATTGAGTGTAGTGGCTTCACCAGAGCGATCGCCCACAGCACGATATAGTGGCAGAGCTTGGTTGTAAAAATCGAGTGCTTTTTGCTTTTCTCCTAAACGGCTATAGTTCAACCCAAGGCGAACCAGTGCAGTTGCTTCAAGTTTTTGGTCTTTGAGTTCTCGTGCAATAGTTAAAGCTTGCTGTAATATTTGTATTGCCTGTTGGTGTTTCTGTTGCTGTGTCAGCTTTATGCCTTGCTTTAGTAATTTTTCTGCTTCTTGCGATCGCGAATTTTGAGCCTGTCCCCAGGTGGGTTGAGCCATCAGCATTACTGTTAAAGGCGTTAGACAAACACCCAAAGCCAAAAAACTGCTGAGAAATTTTTTCATAAAATAACAGGTAGCTGTTTTTCATTGGGTTTAACAAAAACAAAAGTTGTGGTTATCAACATCGTGATGTTTGTTATGAATGTCGCAATGTTTCGTATTAACATCGTGATGTTTGTCATGAACGTCGCAATGTTTCGTATTAATATCATGATGTTCGTCATGAATGTCGCAATGTTTCGTATTAACATCGTGATGTTCGTCATGAATGTTGCAATGTTTCGTATTAATATCATGATGTTTGTCATGAATGTCGCAATGTTTCGTATTAATATCATGATGTTTGTCATGAATGTCGCAATGTTTGTGAGGAACATCCCAATGTTTCTGGTTAATATTGTGTTTGTCGTTAGAAACGTCAAAAAGCTTAGGGGCATAGATATACACCCCTACAGATGAATTAATTTACGCTCAATAAGGTTTTGCCAGAATAGTGATCGTTCTTTGTTGCGAATTGAACTGGATTTTATCTACCACATATTGCCGATTTCTCGCCACTGATTGAATACCCCGCAACTGTGCTGTGGTAACTACGGGTGGTTTCAGCTTTACCACGGCTTGACCCTGAGTAGAATTTTTTATAGTAAAAGTATTTAGAGGGATACCACTCCAAGTTACTAGTTTACCTGTAGGGCGATCGCGCTCACCGCGAATAATTTGCCGGCCATTACTTCTGTAAACCAATGCCCCATTCTTAAAAACTACTCTTTGAATTTTGTTCAGGGGAATTGTGGCAGTTTTACCACTACGCTGAATTGATAGTGCTTCTCCCTGTGCATCAATTCCTGTTATCTGGCCACTACTTGACTCACCCCCCTTAAGGATGACTTCTGCTAACTCTGGTAATGCTACTGCAAGGTCTAATTCATCTGTGTTGACTGGTGTCTGTACCAACAACAAATTTCCCGTTTTGATATCCTGGCTGATTACAGCTTGAATGTTTCCTGCGATCGCTGTTGCCATTACTAAGATTGCCACAACCCATCCCTGGAAAAAAGCTTTCATGGCTTTAACGGTATATTTGAATATGTTTAAGTTTCTCATTAAACTTCAAAGGCGAATACCAAATTTACGTAAAATCACAACAACAAGATCCCCGACTTCTTTAAGAAGTCGGGGATCTGAGCCTAAAGTTAGTAGATTTTTTCCCTCGTCTCCCCTATGACCCAAACCCCCAACCAGGAAAGCAATATTTTAGGTAAATTCACCAGTGTACTGGGCTTACTGGGTGCGGCGCTTTTCTTTGCAGGCTGGATTTACCGTTGGTCATATTTCTACTTTTTTCAACTAGAAGTCAATACTCTCGACTTACCTGCACAGTCTTTTTTGATAGTTCCCCTGCAAATATTTTTCGGAGATATCTGGACAATCTGCAAAACAGCGATCGCCTTTTTTATGGCTGCGATCGCAATTCAAGCAACATTATGGTTAATTAAAATCATCAGTGAAACGGTAGTCTCTGCCAGCCAATTATTACTAAATCGCATCATCTCTGCAACTCAACACAAACGCTCATGGACAGCTAAACAGCTTAAATCTCTAGCTGAATTTGGTTTTGGGCAATTGCGTTCAGTTGATTTTCTGCGATCACTAGTCAATGAAATAGTAATAGTATCCTGGGTTTTAATAGTGATATTTTGGTTAGCTCGTTGGCAAGGCGTTGCAGATGCTGGTCAAAACTCCACCTTACCCGTTGTAGCCTTAATTACACCTGAAGAAAAGTTTGCTGTGGGACGTAAACTTGATGATATATTTACCAATCCATCCTTAAAAGGCTACCGCATAATTGGCGATCTAGGTCTATTCGATGACTTGCGAGGCAGAGAAGATACTGATATTATTACTAATCCAAAGCAGCCGCGAGTTTGGCGTTTACTCCTAGAACGTGGCGGCTGGATTTATTTGTTTCGAGCATTGCCCCCAAATGCAAAACCTAACGAAATACCATCGGTGTTGGCAATTCAACAAAGTGATAAGGGACATATAATAATTCGCAGTCCAGAAGTTTCTAAAACTAGTTATCCTTGAGGATAATTATCACCTCTGCGTTGGGCAATCAAGCAATCATCTTCTCTAAAGCAACCTGCAAATCTTTTGTTAAATCGCTCACAGCTTTTTTAGCCGCATTGCGATCGCCTTGACAATTTTTCCAGCGTTCGGTTACTGAAATTGGCTCCCCCACGGTAATTTGTGCCTGTCGCAAACCTAAGCGAGGTCGCCCTGGAAGTGTTGTATCTTGAATTCTAGAAAGCATATCAAATACAAGCAAAGCTGTTTCCGCAAACCGTTCCGCCGTCGGTTGTTCCTGAATATAACTAGCTGTAACTGCAACAAAACTTTCCACTATCCGCATATGCCGCATTCGCAAGTCTGCTTCTTGGGCAATCCAGTCTGCCAAACCGCGTTTAAAAGGTGGTAAAGCATTGATATCTGGCAAATCTTCCCGATAAATGTAATTCCAGCCAGCCTCTTCCAATCGGCGACAGCGATCAATAAAATTACCTTGCCCTTGAACTCCAAAATATTGTTCAGCAACTTGTAAAGCCTTATCCAGTAACCGATAAAGTCGAGCAATCAACACCTGATTGTGACTAGCAGATTCATCAGTTGAGATGGTTTTTGGGATGTCTTGATGATAGAAGCGACGATAAAACTCTTCCATCTCGGTAATTAGATATTCAGCTAACCTACAGAGGCGTTGATGGTAAATCTCTTCGTTCGCGCCTTGCTCAATTTCCATTGGCGGCAAGCCACTATCAGCTTCCAACTTACTGAGCAGCCAATCCAGTTTAGACCAAGGTGGCTCAACGTAGCAATACTGGATAGCGATCGGCACAATGATCACAGTCTCAGTCCGATTAGCTTTTTGCAAGTCTTCCACACACCAGAACCCCATTTGAGCAACACCGGGTTCCAAGGGGCTAACAATACCACTATGACCATTAGTACCGCCTTCTGGTGCTACTGCGATCGGTAGTTTGCCATTAGCAAACAACTCCCGTGCTGTTTGAATAGCTTGGCGATCTAGTCGCCTACCGCGATGAACCGGCACACCTCCTAACCGAGAAAACAACCAACCTAGCCAGTTTCCAGCCCAAACCGTCATACCCCGGTCATAGAGAAAATAGCTGTGAACAAGCGATCGCAGTGTAATACCTTTCTGACGAGCAACCTGTGGCACAATGCGGGAAAGCAAATATAGCATACACAGGGGATCTTCCACCTCTGGATGGCGAAATGCCAACAAAAAGCGAATTTTTCCAGCCTGAAATTGTTGATAAAGTTCAGCTAATACCTCAACGTTATTGGCTTCAACCCCCACAATACCAGCCGTTAGCCAAGGACGAGTGCGGAACCGTAGTGCGATCGGTAGTAACCACCGAACAATCTGGAGTACCAGGGGGTTCAATCGTTGAGTAATAAATTTTAGTGGTGGTTGAGTAGACTGAATCGATCTAGGCAAGTCGCTCTCCAGATTGTATTTCTAGCGATTGTACAACGTGCGGTCTTAGTTTTGTGTTGACCCAAAGAATCAAAGAAAAAATTAATTTGGATGTTTAGGAAAATTGCGGAGTAAATAGCCAAGGACTGCTAAGTTCAACAAAAAAATCAATATTTTTATAACAGATATTCCCCGAATTAATTCATAAATCTCTGGTGGAATACTAATGCCGACAAGTCCCAATACTAAGATATGTGCCCAACGCTTTTCGTACCATAAACCAACGGCTTCGATACTAGTAACAATAGCATAGACACCTGCTCCAATGCCGCTAAATGCTAAGGTTCGGGGATTTAAGTTGAGAACTTCTTTTAAAAGCCAATTAATAATTATCGATTTACCTTCTAAAACATAATTTTTTGAAAACATCTCTAGAGTGTGATAATTTTTTAATGCCAATAATAAAGTGAGTGAAGTAACCATAAGCAGCAACGCGACAAATGATTTGTAGAGAACAATTGCCACTAACCCCAATGGACGCTTTTTCAAACAACCCCCTAAGTAGGTAGAACCCAAACTTTGATTGAGTAGTTTTTAATGATGCCAACTAAGACGTTTATTGTAGCAATACTTAATCGCCGCACATTTTGCTCCCAATAAGTAAACTAAATGTCCATTGCCTACAAAGTAAAATAACTCCATTACTTCATAAGGAATAGGGTTTGAGTAAAAGGGACTGGGGATTGGGGATTAGGTACTCTTTATTGGGTTATAAAATAAAAAATTATGGTAGTTGCTCTGACACCTCCCAAATTTTGGGATGTTTCCCAGTCCCCAGTCCCCAGTACCGGAGCTGCGTTCCTCCCGCCACTAACATAAGGTATGGTGGGGAACTCCTCGCCGCGACGAGTTGATGTAGACATAGCAAATGTAAGATAAATTACATCTAATGTAATGGAGGTTAGCGGACTCGAACCGCTGACATCCTGCTTGCAAAGCAGGCGCTCTACCAACTGAGCTAAACCCCCATAAAATTAAAATAGTGGGTAACTTTGGTTGCCGTTGTTATTGTAACTTATATTGTTCAATTACCAAAGGGATGAAGCCAGAAAATATCCAAGTTGTTGCAGCACTGTATAAATTTGTCAAGTTGCCAGATTTTGCCGAGAAACGAGATCCTTTACTTTCTTACTGCCAAGCACAAGGTGTGAAGGGGACAATTTTGCTGGCACAAGAAGGTATTAACGGTACAATTGCGGGTTCGCGTCAGGCGATTGATTCTGTTCTCAGGTTTCTGCGTACTGATCCTCGTCTAGCAGACTTAGAATACAAAGAGTCCCATACTGAAACCCCACCCTTTGAGCGCATGAAGGTGCGGTTGAAGCAAGAAATTGTTACTCTGGGATTGCCTGAAATTGACCCAAATGAACAAGTTGGCACTTATGTAAGTCCCCAAGAATGGAATGATTTGATTTGTGATCCAGAAGTAACCGTTATTGATACCCGTAATGATTATGAGGTGAATATCGGTACTTTCCAAGGAGCAGAAAATCCGCAAACTCACTCATTCCGGGAATTTCCCGATTATGTGCTACACCACCTTGACCCAAGTAAACATAAAAAGGTTGCTCTGTTTTGTACGGGTGGCATTCGCTGTGAAAAAGCTTCATCTTTCATGCTTGCTCAAGGCTTTGCAGAAGTCTATCATCTCAAGGGCGGCATTCTCAAGTATTTACAAGAAGTTCCAGCACAGGAAAGTTTATGGGAAGGGGAATGTTTTGTCTTTGACGAGCGTGTAGCTGTCAGTCATGGGTTAGAGGAAGGAAGTTATGAGTTATGTTTCTGTTGTGGGCGTCCGATTTCTGAGGAAGATAAGGTGTCTTCAAAGTATGAGCAAGGTATCTCCTGCCCCTATTGTTTTGATAGCCTCACTGAGGAGAAAAGAGCGCGTCAGCAAGAAAAATGGCGGCACTACCAAACCCAAGTTGTTAATTCTAAAAATCACGATGTAAGTTAATGCTATTGTCCAGAAAAATCTAAGTTAGAGTACCTTTCTCTTAAATCCTCTATATACCTAATTCCTTGCCCTGCCAACTGTTGTAAGGCTACTTGCTCTTTAACAGTCAAATTTCGCGGTGCAAAATCAATTACACAAAGACTACCTAATGCAAAGCCGTTAGAGGTAATTAGAGGAACACCTGCATAAAAGCGGAAATAATGATTTGATGTTACAAGGGGGTTTGTGGCAAATCGTTAATCTGAAAATATAATTAAATGTTTGTAAAATGTGCAATTTTTGTGATTCTGCCTTAAATTTGCAACTTCAATGCTGAACAGCTTATCATTTATGGATAAAAAATCTTGATAGCAACATCTACGAGTAAATTTTTATGATTGTTTATTTCTTGCTGAGTCCAATTTGTTTGCACTGCTATATCTCTATTCAATAACATAGATGAAGCTTGATAAAGTGGTATTTTTTGAACGAAGGTATCATTTCCACCATAAGTATTTTGTGCAGGGTCTAAAATGGTAAGGTTTCCCAACGTATTTTTCAGAGGTTCTAGATTAGAATCTAAAAAACTTTTCTCTGCGTTTTGTGGATATATATGTTCGATCGATGTGCCAGCAAAGTCATAGACTCTACTTTTGTCAACACATTCGGGATTTCCTACAGCACCATTCTTATACCATTGGTAGTAATATTCAACTGCCATTAAAAAGTATTTTAGTGGCTTATTGCTACCACCTGAATCTCTATATTCAAGAGTCTCAAGATTAGTTTTAAATACACGTTCTGGTGCTTTATCATCTATTAGTCGCCGTAACTTTTGCCTCAAGCTTGATGCATTATAGGAATCGGGATTTTGTCTAATTTCAAGTAACTCCTGATAATAAATAGTTTTTAGGGGAGTCACATGTTGGTTGCATATTATTTTGTAGCGGAAGAAGACCTTTTCTAAAATCTGTACTATTTCTGCAAAACGTTTATGATCAAGCTTGGATGCAGCTAAAAATAATGGGACAGATAATTCATGATCCAGTTCTTTCAAAAGAAGATTTAAACGAGTTCTATCCCAACTCATAATAGGCTGTTTCACTTCGTAAAGCCATTGTCCTTCAACTAGTAGCCTACAGCTTTTGATGTCATCATGTATATTATTTAGTTTTGTATGTACTTCTATAACCTCATCTTCTTTAAAATTCTCTGTTTTATGATTTTTATGCTGAGGAAAAAATTTATCGAGAAATAGATCAAAGAGAGAATCTTGCCTAGCCCTGTTACCCTGGTAAGATTCGTAAATCCAATTCAAATATTTTTCTGTATCCGATGGAGGATCTGCAAGGATATTATTCCATAAGACTTCAACTTTATCCTGATACTGATTAAAACCTTCTACAATTTCTAAAGTTTTTGCTTTTAATAAGTCTCCTACTGTTAAATTAGTTCCCCTATCATTAATAACTTGAAATAAACGGAAGGCATCTTCTTTACTATCAGTAACCATATATAGTATTGTAAAATCAATATCTATAATATTTTGAATAATTTCAACATTATCCATTTTGCCTTCTAATGTAGAACTATCAATAATGTCTCTCACAGCTTTATCTAAAGCCGTATATGCAGATAAAATTCTGTTATGAGAATCTCGTAAAACTGATGATTTTCTGCCTCTAATCAGTTCTTTGTAAAACGGGTGATCTACTATTGATAGCCTTAAAACTTCTACAGAATTTATCTTTCTTTGAACTTCTTGGCTAAACTCTATAAATCTTTCAGAAATAAGTTTAATTCGACTATCGAGTATAATTTTATTATCAGAGCTACCAGATTTTTCAGCTTGTTTTTTTAAGTCCTCATATATCTTGATTAGACAAGATACTAATATAGTAAAAGTTGCTATTCTCTGCTGTCCATCAATAATTTCATATTCATGTTGATTTACTGTTCCTCCAACAGAATATCTGACACAAAGTACCCCTCCGAAGAAATGATTAACAGGGGAATTTGATTTTCTTCTATTAAAGCAGTTCTTTAAATCTTTTATAAAGTCCTCTACTGATTCGGAACTCCATGCATAAGCTCTTTGATACTTAGGAATAAAAAACATGGGCCTGTACTCAAAGAGACTTCCCACAGAGGTATATGTTGGTTCAATTTTCATAGCAATCTAGTAGTGTAAAGTATGTCTGATAGTTTACACTAAGCAAATACCACTTGTACACAGACGCAAAGAACACAGAAAGAAACTCTTTGCATTCTTTGTGCCTCCAGATTATTTCTATCTTGGCCGTCCCAGCGTGGTGATATATAGAACAGCTTCATCAGCAGGAATACCCAAAACTTCATTGACTTGATCATCAAAGAAACCACCAATACCACTAACGCCTACATTTAGGCGCATTGCAGCTAAATTCAGGCGCTGTCCCAAATGTCCGGCATCCATGTGTAAGTAACGGTAAACGCGATCGCCATATTGTGCGATCGCAGCTTTCAGATCAGCTGTATGAAACAATACTGCTGCTGCATCCCGTCCTAATTCTTGCCCCAAACAGAGAAAATGTAACTCTCGCCGAAAGTTTTTAAAGCGAATTTGGCGTAATTCTTGGGCTTTGGGTGCGTAATAATAACAACCTGCATCCAATCCTTTGACTCCGCAAACAGCAATAAATGTTTCTATTAAATTCAAATCAAAGTAGTCTGGAGAAATATCTAAACTTTGGTCAATGTAATTTTGCGGTTGGTAAGTGAAATCGAGTAAACCTTTCAATTCATCAAAATTTAAATCATCACCATTATAAGCGCGGGTAGAGCGTCGCTTATACATAGTAATTTCCAGTTCTGACAGCTTTTGTCCCCAATCTATAGGCGCAGTGGTGGTGGGAATTTTCAAACAGAAAGGAAAGTTATATTTATCCTCCAAAGATTTTTCTTGTTTGATAGTTGGTAGATTGAGATTGCCAGTTACACCTGATTGGATCTGGGTGTATTGATGGAAATATGTCAGCAATTCCCCATCGGGAATTTGGGGATAACTGGTTTCGGTGGTGGAAGGTAAAGCAGTACATCCTAATGGTAAATTTTGATTGACATCTAACAAGTCTGCCAGAGGTAAGACAGCGATCGCACCTTCTTGTTGCGGATCAATATAAAGCAGATCGTTTACCAATTCATCCACAAAACCGCCGATTAAATGGGGGCGATAGTCAGTAATCGCACCAGCTAACTCGATATTGCCCAACAGGTGCCCCGTATCTAGAAAAATCCGCCGATAAGCCCGATCTTCATAGCGCCACGCAGAACGATAGAAAACCGCAGTCACAATAATTGCAAGTTGGGTATTTTCTAGGGAAGGATGCCAGAAACAAGCCGCTTGGAGATTTTGCCAAACATCACTTTCCCAATAATGCATGAGAGAATGAGTCCGACACTGGTAGTTATATAGACCAGGTGGCAATAACGCCGTGCCACGAGAAACCACATATACCTCAGCCGGGTATAATCCGCCTGCACTGGGAGCAGCACGTAAATACACAGCACTACCCATAGAAGGCATTCTCGCCGTCAATCCATAGCTGCGAAATAGCAACCGGGAAAGTCTTTGCCACCATTGAGCATCTGGGTTATTAGCACCTTCTGCTTTTTCTTGGATATAGGGTTTGAGATCAAAAGTAGAGCCAATTTTGTACTCTTTGAAAGGTACTGGCTGTTTAGCCCAGTCTAACTGCTGACTTTTAGAGGCGAGAGTCTCAGGATCGTATTTAGTCCGTTCGTGATAATGCTGGGCAATTGATTGGTGTAATTCTGGCATAGTACTTTTAATATTCTTGGGGCATCCTTTTTTGATCTTGGCATTCATTAGCCCCATTGTTTCGTGTTAATTCGTACAATCCTCATAGTCGCAAAGTGGTAATTGGTAACAACTGGATTAGGAATTGGGGAATGGGGATTGGGCAAAAAGAATGTAGAGACGTAGCACTGCTACGTCTCTACAAGGGTTCTGGATCATGCATATTTAATTTTTGGACATATCTAAATATTTTCACAACCGCCGAATTGCAATTTCTAACCCTTCACATACACCAGTAAGAAAATTTAAATCTAAGGTAGCGATCGCATCACTAGCTTTGTGATAATGGGGATTTCGTAAGAATGCCGTATCTGTAACCATCATTGCCGGATAACCCAAATCCCAAAAAGGTGCATGATCGCTAAGTCTGGTTTGGGGAACTATTAAACCTCGATTCGGCACAGGTAGCCATTGAGTAGGTACGCCAGCTTTGCGAATATTACGGCTCATGCCAATTAAGTCAGGCAATGTCCGTAAATTGCCAATTAAAGCAATGAAATCACCTCTGTCTGGGTAGAAGCGTTCCAGAGGAGGGGGATAACTTTGGGAACCAGGCGTAGAATCGGTATAACCCAGCATTTCTAAGGAGATCATTAAGCGTAGCTGTTGCTTTTGTTCGTGCAACAGGGCTGCATAATCGGCACTACCCAGTAAGCCGTATTCTTCCATGTCGAAAGCAACTAGCCTTAAAGGATATCTTGCAGCTTGGGCAGCAAACTTTCTGGCTAATTCCAGCAACACCGCCACACCCGTGGCATTATCATCAGCCGCTACTGTTCCCGGAACGCCATCATAATGAGCGCCAATTAAAATCGGTAGCAAATCCTTTTTTTGTTGTCTCCCTTGGGAAGGTAAATTTAATATCAAGTTCTTACAAGCTTTACCCCTGACTTCAAAGGTGTGGATTTCCACACTCCCCCATTGGGAAAATTGCTGGCGAATGTATTCTTGGACAAAAAAATGTCCAGCCGTTGCCATGTAAGGATCGCGTTCTCGCGCAATCTCGGCTAGGGAAGTTTGTAATCGCTCTGTTAAATTCAAATGGTTAAAATAGTGGCAATATTAAGGTTTTCAGGCACTCAAACAAGCAAAGCAAGTATCATTAAGGTGCATTTACAAACTTGCAGATACACTACATAGAAAGGATAACAAGAATTGAGGGTGCTTGGACATACCAATCATCGTCAATGCTATCCTAGTCTTGCAACTATCTGCTCTAGCTGAACTTCTTAGCTTATTGCCTTAATGATGACTATTATACCATTGAGGTGTTTTCATCCAATAGCACAAAGCTAGAGGTAGTTCCGCCCAATCATAATAAATATATAAGACACTTTAGGAGAAGAGTAACGCATGGGCAAGGTAGTCGGCATCGACTTGGGTACAACCAACTCAGTAGTCGCCGTTATGGAGGGTGGCAAGCCGGTGGTGATTGCCAATGCAGAAGGAATGCGAACAACCCCCTCCGTAGTTGGTTTCAGCAAAGAAGGCGAAAGGGTGGTTGGGCAAATGGCACGGCGGCAAACCGTCCTCAATCCACAAAATACTTTTTTCGCAGTTAAACGCTTCATTGGGCGCAAGTATGGCGAACTTAGTCCAGATTCCAAGCGTGTACCCTACACCATCCGCAAGGACGAAGTAGGCAATATTAAAGTTGCCTGTCCGCGTCTCAACAAGGATTTCGCCCCAGAAGAAATTTCAGCAATGGTGCTGAAGAAATTGGCAGACGATGCTAGTCGCTATTTGGGTGAACCGGTAACAGGGGCAGTGATTACAGTACCCGCTTATTTTAACGATTCTCAACGGCAGGCAACCCGCGATGCTGGCAGAATTGCCGGTTTAGAGGTGCTGCGGATTCTTAATGAACCAACTGCTGCATCTTTGGCTTATGGATTAGATCGGGGTGACACGGAAACTATCTTAGTATTTGACTTGGGTGGTGGTACTTTTGACGTGTCAATTTTAGAAGTAGGCGATGGCATATTTGAAGTTAAAGCTACCAGTGGAGATACGCAACTTGGTGGTAACGACTTTGATAAAGTAATAGTAGATTGGCTAGCAGAGCAATTTCTGGAAGCCGAAGGGATAGATTTAAGACGCGAGAGACAATCTTTACAACGTCTGATGGAAGCGGCGGAAAAAGCCAAAATTGAGCTTTCTGCTGTCAGCGTCACCGAAATTAACTTACCTTTTATTGCTGCTGATCAGGAAGGCCCCAAACATCTGGAAACTCGTCTAACGCGTTCTCAATTTGAAGGCTTGTGTGGTGATTTGGTGGGGCGATTGCGGACACCAGTGAAACGCGCCCTCAAAGATGCCGGACTCTCATCTAGAGACATTGAAGAAGTGGTGTTAGTTGGCGGTTCTACACGAATGCCAATGGTGAAGCAGCTAGTACGGGACTTAATTGGCATAGAACCTAACGAAAACGTCAACCCTGATGAAGTAGTGGGAGTGGGTGCAGCAATTCAAGCAGGAATTCTCGCAGGCGAACTCAAAGATGTGCTGCTTTTGGATGTCACACCCCTTTCTATGGGATTGGAAACCATCGGCGGCGTAATGAAAAAACTTATTCCTCGCAATACTACCATCCCAGTCCGTCGTTCTGATATTTTTTCCACTTCCGAAAATAACCAAAATACTGTGGAAATCCACGTAGTCCAGGGTGAACGGGAAATGGCAGCAAACAATAAGTCTTTAGGACGTTTCAAGCTGTATGGCATTCCACCAGCACCACGAGGAATTCCCCAAGTTCAAGTGTCATTTGATATTGATGCTAACGGTATTTTACAGGTAACAGCCTTAGATAGAACCACTGGGCGAGAGCAGAGTATCACTATTCAAGGTGCTTCCACCTTGAACGAGTCAGAAGTAAATCGGATGATTCAAGATGCTCAGAAATACGCTGATGTTGATCGCGAACGTAAAGAACGGGTAGAAAAGCGGACTCGTTCAGAGGCGTTGATTTTCCAAGCAGAACGGCAACTTAGAGAAGTAGCACTAGAATTTGGTATGCAGTTTGCCCGAAACCGCCGCCAAAGAATTGATAATATTTGCCGAGACTTAAAAGAGAGTCTTAAGGAAAATAGCGATCGCGGTATTGACCAAGCCTACGCCGATTTGCAAGATGCTCTCTATGAGCTAAATCGGGAAGTCAGGGAAACTTATGCTGAAGATGAAGATGACGACTTGTTTGGTACAATCCGTGACATCTTTACTGGTGATAAAGATAAAGAACGCGACTTTCCTAGAGATACGTATCGGGAACGCGATTCATACAGTAAGGACTATGGCAGAGATTACGGTAAAGACTATAGCAGAGACTATAGTCGAGACAGTCGTTCTTCCTCTTATGAAAGTCAAAGCCGTGCGCCACGCAAATCCCGTCCCAGTTACCAAGATAACTGGGATGACGAAGAAGACAATGATTGGTTGTAATACTCCTAATAAAAGTGAGAAGTGAGGAGTGAGGAGTGAGGAGTTAAAAATTAAATCTTTCAACTCCTAACTCCTGTACAGACGCGATTAATCGCTACTCCTAATTAAGCCAAAATCTAAAATCTAAAATTTAAATAACTGAACTATGCAAAATTTGCCGAATTTCCGCGATTACTACGAGATTTTAGGAGTATCTAAAGACGCCTCTGGTGAGGAAATTAAAAAGGTTTATCGGCGCTTAGCAAGACAATATCACCCCGATCTCAATCCGGGTAACAAAGAATCGGAGGAAAAATTCAAGGATATTGGCGAGGCTTATGAAGTCCTTTCGGACTCAGCCAAGCGATCGCAATACGATCAGTTTAGCCGCTACTGGAAGCAAAAAGGCTTTGCAGGCAATAAACAAGCGCCAAAAGCTAAAACCTGGCAGAGTAACCCTAGCGATCGCAACGGCAGTCAGGACGTAGATCCCAGCCAATACTCTGATTTTGAAAGCTTTATTAATCAAGTTATCGGTGTCAAAAATAAGAGTGGCGCAAGTAAGTCTAATAATGGCAATACTAGCGATCCGTTTCGTTCCCCCAGAACAAAAGTTGCCTACACAGTTAGCACCCCACCTCGCACTACCCGTCGAGATATAGAAGCTAGATTAACGCTCCCACTAGAAAAAGCTTACCAAGGTGGTAATGAACGCATTCGTTTGGAAGATGGGCGATCGCTAGAAGTTAGTATGCCTCCAGGTATGGTAACAGGTCAAACCATCCGTTTGCGAAACCAAGGCGTTGGTGGTGGCGATTTATACTTAAAAATTACCGTTAATCCTCATCCATTATTTAAGCTAGATGGTTTAAATATCCTCTGCCAAGTACCAGTTACTCCCACTGAGGCAGTTTTAGGAGGACAGGTAGAAGCACCAACTTTGGACGGCCCTGTAAAAATGACCATCCCTCAAGGAGTTAGGTCTGGTCAAAAATTCCGGCTAGGGAATAAAGGCTACCCCAGCGATGATGGCAAACGTGGCGATCAATTAGTAGAAATTCAAATAGTCACACCGAAAAATATTAGTGAAGAAGAACGGGAACTGTACGAAAAGTTACGGCAAATCGAAACCTTTAAACCCCGTGCTGATTTATTGGGTTAGGAATGAGATAGCATATCCAGCTATTGACCAAAATATTTTGTAATTAATGGTATAAATCCCTTAATTTATCAATGGAGAAAAAATGTAATCAATATTTCAAGCCCTCTCATTTATTCGTGGGAACTTAACTATGAATTACGAATTATTTTGACCTCAACTTTTATCTTGAAAAATAGTTTCTATATCTTGTGATCCGTGCAATATACGTGCAATTTCTATGCCTTCGTCTATTGGACGATAAAAAATTAAATAATTTTTTACCGGAAAACTTCGCAAAAAAGGTGCCAATTCAGTCCGTTCTCTGCCCATTTGGGGAAATTTAGCCAGTTTTGGAAAACTTTCTCGCAGAGTATCAAAAAGTCTATTAGCAGCTTTTAAATTATTTGGCGGTACATATTCCCAGATATTTTCAATATCTTGCGCTGCCTGGGTAGAAATCCGAAATTGACTCATACAGAATCGCTGTCAGCCAATTTTTCCTGCCCTCGTGCTTTAATATTTGCAAAAAAAGCCGAAAGTGACTCGTCATTATATTCAGTATATTGGCCGCTCTCAAGCTGCTTAATCCCAATATCGATTTGACTGCGTAACGCTTCTAGCTTAAATTTTTCGAGTTCTTCCTCAAGACGAGCGAGTTTATCTATCATCTGCTGAAACGCTTGCGCTTCATGTACCACAACCTCCGCTTTCCCGTTTACAGTTAGTACAAGTGGCGACTTTGTGGACTTGATTCGCTCTAGGTAATCCTTGGCATTGCGTTTAAAATCGGTGAGAGTTTGAATATTTTCGAGATTAATTTTGATATCCATCGCATCTAATTCAATGCTTTATAAAATATTTTATCAAATACTTGACCAGCTCTGTCTTCTTCCGTCTTGCCCAATCACAAAGGATTTAGAATATAAAAAATATCTTTGAGCAAGGTGACTCAAACAGCCGTGAATCAAAACGGGGCAATGCCACAAAGCAGTAAACCAACTTATTACTCCCTGCTAGGACTGCATCCCTCGGCATCGGTAATCGACATTCGTCGTGCTTATAGGCAACTGAGCAAACGCTATCATCCTGATACTACAGACTTGCCTACTGCGATCGCCACTCTCAAATTTCAGCAAATCAACGAAGCCTACGCTACCCTTAGCCATCCAGAACGGCGGTTAAGCTATGATTCAAAAATTGGCTATTCTCGCTTTGCGGTGATTCAACCACCTCCTGACTTGAACCGTCCCGTCTCGCGTCATGACTGGTCAAAATCAGCTTATCTCGATCCTAGCGATCGCCCCCTCTCATCTGGCGAAATTTTTGCTTTATTTATGCTGGTGTTAACATTTGTAGGTTGTCTGCTACTAGCAATTGCCATTGGCTTAACTCGTGGTGAGGCTGCGATCCATTCGCCTTTGCTACAGCCAACTCCATCTGTACAACAGCAGATAACCCATGTATTACAACTAATTACCCCTATAGTAATTAAAAACTAAAAAATTTCCTAATCCAAAATCTCAAATCCAAAATTCCTATGCCTCTTCTTCCCTCTGATACCCCGTTATATAATCATCCCCTGCCACAAATTGAACAGTGGCTAAAAGACCAAGGCTGTCAACAAGACGACACACAGAGGCATTGCTGGCACATACAGCGCCCTAGTTGGAAAGCTGAACTATGGCTCGATGTTGAGCAAATTGTAGTGCGATATGTCCAATCTGGAGAAAATGGGCAAGATATCCAACGTTCATTCAAATATTCTCTCAGTCGGGATGATGTAGAACAAGCGGTGTTTTCTGGGCCATAAGGAATTGCTGAGTACAGTTGAGCGTAAATTTAGACCAAAGTCGATAGTGCAACCAACCTTCAAGAAGCTTTAAAAAGGGAGGAAAGCCATCGTACTATGGCTGCTGAATGCGATCACTAGCCTTGTCTTCACTCTCCATCAAGGACATACCATTCTTCCAAAGCTCATACTCGCTAAGATCAATCTCCTCATTCCACACAATCCCATAGCCCCCTGGCTCGACTTTAAAGTTCTTAAAAAAAGCAGGTTGTCGAAGTGGAGAAAACATTGGAGTATCTAAGAGATGACGAACATCGTATTTTTTCACCTCTTGATTGGTAAATTCAATCACTAAAGTTGTATCATCCATTGCTTTGGCTTGATGAATTCTGGGATACTTCATAATGCTTCTAACTAAATTTACTTCAAAGGAGGTAGCTTACGAAACTCCTGGGTATTCCACATTTGTAACAGTTCTTGCTGGTATAAAGTTGCCCACTCTTGGACTAGCTTTTGTGCGCGATTTGGCAAATCTCCTTCAATGGTTTCAAGTGATTCAATGCTGATTAACGCATTGTACTCGCCATAGATTGCATGAAAATGAGGTGGAGGTGATCGCCAATCTTGTAGCTTCGCTAACGCATCTACATATTTATAAATGTATTATTTTACACTTTCCCAAATCGTCGTTCGCGTTGCTGGTAGGCACATAAGGCGCGGTGAAACTCAGCCCGGTCAAAATCTGGCCAAAGAGCATCAGTGATGTAAATTTCTCCATAAGCCATTTGCCAGAGAAGAAAATTTGAGAGACGCATTTCTCCACTGGTGCGAATTAACAAATCTGGGTCAGTAATTCCGGCTGTGTACAAGTGGCTCTCAAAGACCTGTTCATTAATTTCATCGGGTTGTAGCAGACCTTGCTGGACTTGTTTTGCGATCGCCTGACAAGCTTGTAAAATCTCTTGCCGTCCGCCATAATTAGTTGCTACTGAAAATCGGATACCACCATTATGCTTTGTTGCTTCCATTGAACGGGATATTTCTTGTTGGAGCGATCGTGGCAGGGCCTGCAAATTTCCCACAAACTTAATTTGAACATTCTCTTCGATCATTTCCCGCAATTCTTGGCGCAAAACTCTTTGAAACAGAGTCATCAAAAAATCTACCTCTTCCTGCGGCCTTTTCCAGTTTTCTGTTGAAAAAGCATAAGCCGTCAGCGCCTGAATTCCCCAATCTTGACAACAGCGAAGTAAATCCTTGAGAGCATCTACTCCTCGCTTATGACCCATAATCCGTGGTAGACCCTGACGTTTAGCCCATCGACCATTGCCATCCATAATCACCGCAACGTGCTGCGGCAATTGTTCTCGTTTTAAGTCAGTAGGCAAATCTTGCAGTTTAGTTTGTTGTGCTGTCATTTTTTATCTCGAGAAGCGGTCGATGGTAATCCGAGTAAACGTGAAACCAGTGCTAGTGCCTTCCCACCTGTCTGACGAACAAAACTCAATAGACCAGGAGCAACAGCTTCCCTATCTACGGTTGGGGATAAAAGAGCCTCTAATGACTCTTTCAGTTTCCTAATCGTCAGGGGTCTATTTAAGGTTCCCCGTTCCGCTAAGGAAATGGAACCCGTTTCTTCAGAAACAACGACACAAATGCAATTTTCGACCCGCTCAGTAATTCCCATTGCCGCCCGATGGCGTGTTCCCAACTGGCGTGAGGCTGTGCGTCCCGAAAGTGGTAAAATTATACCTGATGAGATGATCCGTGATCCGCGAATTAATGTTGCCCCATCGTGTAGCAAAGTTTTCGGCTGAAAAATTGTCTGGATTAGTTCTTTAGAAACCTCCGCATTTAGCTTTACTCCTGGCACAGAAAAATCTCGCTCATCAATTGGCCCTGTGGTTTCCACAATTAGTAAAGCTCCAATACGGTTTTTTGACAATTCTTTAACAGCCTCAACAATTTCATCAATTACACTATCAGATTTGGGGATTGCCAGCCGATCGGGTTGAAACAGCTGGCGGAATTCGCCACGCCCTAATTGCTCCAAAAATCGCCGAAACTCTGACTGTAGAGCAACTGCCATCGCTACAGCACAACCAATCACCAGTTTTTCTAGTACAAAACTTAGCAGAGGTAGTCCTAAGCTGCCACTTAGTGCTGAGGCTAGCATTAAGATAATGAATCCCCTCACCATCCATAGTGTTCGGCGCTCACTAATAATAACTAGTATCATGTACGTCAGCGCCAGCACTAACACAATATCCAGAGTCCCAAGTAGCAAGGACTGTGACCATCCCAGGTTTATCAGCCATTGCGTCCACCAATCTCTCATGACATCTGGATTACACTTTTGCCTCTAATTACGATTGGGAGTTATGAGTTATGAGTTAGGAGTTATGAGTTAGGAGTTATGAAAAAAACTTTAATTCACAACTCATAACTTAAAATACACAACTTCTAACTTCTAACTATTAACTCCTAACTCTTGATTTTTTAGTCTTTCTGGTAGGCGATCTTGCCGAATTAAGTCTTGATAAGTTTCACGTTGCAAAATTAAATTTGCTTCGCCATTCGCTACTACGACTGCTGCCGGTCGGGGTAAGCGGTTGTAGTTAGATGCCATACTGTAATTGTACGCACCAGTTCCCATAACTACGAGAATATCTCCTGGTTCAGTCTTTGGAAGTAGTGCATTCTTAATCAGAATATCTCCTGATTCACAATGTTTACCAGCAATTGTGACTGTTTGAGTTAAAGGAGAAGACATTTTATTGGCAACGACTGCCCGATAAACTGATTGGTAAGTAATCGGACGGGGATTGTCAGACATTCCCCCATTGATCGCTACGTAGGTACGAATTTCTGGGATAACTTTGGATGAACCAATAGTATAAGCAGTGACGCAAGCCGTGGCAATTAGCGATCGCCCCGGTTCACACAATAATTTTGGCAAAGGTAAATTTTCGGCTGCACAAGCTTCTTGGATCACTTCACAAATCGGCTTCACCCACTCTTCAATGCTAGGGGGATCGTCTGATTCTATATATTTAATCCCTAAACCACCGCCGACATTTAACTCTGTCAGTTTTAAACCATGCTTTGCCGCTTTTTGCAACCACTGCACCATCAAAGCTGCTAAATCTCGATGCGGTTGGCGTTCAAAAATTTGGGAACCGATATGAGCATGTAACCCTACGCAGTTAAGGAAAGACTGTTTGCTGACAAAAGTAAATAATTCCTCTAACTCATTTGGATCAAAGCCGAATTTACTATCTAGTTGCCCCGTGCGGATATATTCATGTGTGTGACATTCAATACCTGGGGTCAGACGCAACAGGAATCGAGGATGTACAGAGGCAGAATTTGCACTCTCGACAATTTCTACCAAAGTGCGTAACTCGTGCCAGTTATCCACGACAATAGTGCAACCGACTTCTGTAGCAAAAATCAGTTCTTCACGAGATTTATTGTTGTTATGAAGATAGATTTTCTCAGGATTGACACCTGCTTGCAGCGCGGTGTAAAGTTCACCACCTGATGCAACATCAATTCCTAAACCCTCTGATGCTGCGATCGCACAAACGGCTAAACAATTCCAAGCTTTTGAGGCATACAATACTTGAGATTCACCCTTGTAGTATTGCTTGAAAGCATCTCGATATTGCTGACAAGCTGAACGCAGGGTTTCTTCATCTAAAATATATAAAGGTGAACCAAACTGCTCAACTAGGGTTGTGACATCACACCCACCAATTTCCAGGGAGTCATGATTATGGACTCTGGCAGTTAAGGGTAAAAGTTCCTGATTAGGCGATGGATTTGCTTTGGTGTCGTGCCTTTGAGGTAAATATTGACTTCCAGAATGTTGAACCCCAGTGGGGTGAGTCGATACCATAACTATAAAAGTTTTCCTTGTTCAAATTACGGGCTTTGAGTTTGTCTCCCGATTCCCAGTGTACAAAGGGTTTGTAACGTTATTCAATAAATGTGATCTCATTAGACTTAGAAATTAAATTACTGACACCAGATAATCTCAGTGCAATACTGGAACTTGATCAAGCTTGTTTTGGCGGACTTTGGACTCTGGAGGGCTACAAACGAGAGTTGGATAGTCCCAACAGCGATATACTCGGTTTATTTTCCCCGTCCTCCAGCACAAGTTTGCTAGGAATGGGTTGCTTTTGGTCAATTTTAGATGAAGCCCACATTACAATTTTGGCGGTTCATCCTCAATATCACCGTCAAGGAATGGGTGCGGCTTTATTATATTCACTCATTAAGACAGCTTGCGATCGCAAAATGGAGCGAGCTACCCTCGAAGTCCGAGCTTCCAACTTGGCGGCAATATCTTTATATCAAAAATTTGGCTTCAAAACAGCTGGACGGCGGCGGCGTTACTACCAAGATAACGGTGAGGATGCCCTAATCCTTTGGCTCCCAGATTTACAACACTCCAAATTTAAAGCAACTTTAGACCAGTGGTATTCTATGGTTAGCGATCGCCTAAACAAATCCTCTTGGCACTTGCTTTTTAAGTAGTTGGGGATTCGTCTTGTCGTCTCGTTCGCAGTTGGAGACAGAGCATGCCTAACGTGGGGACTGCTGCGACCAGAGATTAGGGACAGAGAGCAGGAGAATTCCCTTCTGCCTCCTGCCCTCTGCCTTTCTTGATAATACTTCTTACGACAGATGTATTTTTTCAAATCTATATCACTCGTTCTTGTCAATGCATAACTTTTAGTAGCTAAAGATTACAAATTTTGAATTATTGGAGCTTGCGATCAGCTTCAGCAAAAAAATGTAACTTTGCTGCGCTGATATATATTTAAATATTTAATTTAATAATCAATATTCATAAGCAAAAGCTATAAAAATTTTTCTATACTTGACATTAAAGAAAGCGTATGTTAGTTATAGATGTTTGGGATTGAATAAATTAACTCTCAATGTAAGCAGTGAACTGTTTGTAATAAATCCCAAAAAGGCTGGTGAACTAAAGCTCCTCAGTACACTAGCCAGATAAAAGTAGTTAATAGTTAACAATTAGCCCATCAACTCAAGTCATAGCTTCAGGATGTCTATAATCTGTTATACAGGCATCCAAAAGCTTTGCCTGTGCTAAAATCAGCATACCGGCACGACCGCAGATGATGGGATAAAGCCATGTTTGAGCGCTTCACAGAAAAAGCCATTAAGGTAATCATGCTGGCCCAAGAAGAGGCCCGCCGTTTAGGTCACAACTTTGTTGGAACCGAGCAGATCCTCCTGGGTCTGATTGGCGAAGGCACTGGAGTGGCTGCCAAGGTGCTGAAATCAATGGGCGTCAATCTCAAAGATGCCCGAATTGAAGTTGAAAAAATTATAGGACGGGGATCAGGCTTTGTTGCTGTGGAAATTCCGTTTACGCCACGGGCAAAGCGAGTTTTAGAACTCTCCTTGGAGGAAGCACGCCAACTGGGGCATAACTACATTGGCACCGAGCATCTGCTGTTGGGCCTAATCCGCGAAGGGGAAGGCGTCGCAGCCAGGGTGCTAGAAAACCTCGGTGTGGATCTATCTAAGGTAAGAACCCAAGTCATCCGCATGTTGGGAGAAACTGCTGAAGTTTCACCAGGCGGTTCATCCGGGCGCACAAAAACCCCGACTCTGGATGAATTTGGCTCAAACCTGACTCAGATGGCAATAGATAATAAGCTCGATCCAGTGGTGGGACGCGCTAAAGAAATTGAGCGAGTGATCCAGATATTGGGTCGCCGAACAAAAAATAACCCAGTGCTGATTGGGGAACCAGGGGTTGGTAAAACAGCGATCGCTGAAGGTTTAGCTTCACGCATTGCCACCAAAGATGTCCCTGACATCCTCGAAGATAAACGCGTTGTCACCTTGGATATTGGTTTGCTCGTAGCAGGAACCAAGTACCGGGGTGAATTTGAAGAACGCTTGAAAAAAATCATGGATGAAATCCGCTCGGCGGGTAATGTCATTCTCGTGATTGATGAGGTACACACCTTAATTGGTGCGGGTGCAGCAGAAGGTGCAATTGACGCAGCAAATATCCTCAAGCCAGCTTTGGCTAGAGGTGAGTTGCAGTGTATCGGTGCTACAACCTTAGATGAATACCGGAAGCACATCGAGCGAGATGCAGCGCTAGAGCGACGTTTCCAACCAGTAATGGTTGGTGAACCTACAGTTGATGAAACAATTGAAATTTTATATGGTTTGCGCGAACGCTACGAGCAACACCACAAACTGAAAATTTCCGACGAAGCATTGGTAGCGGCGGCGAAATTGTCAGACCGTTACATTAGCGATCGCTACCTCCCAGATAAAGCCATCGACTTAGTTGATGAAGCTGGTTCTAGGGTGCGCTTGATTAACTCCCAACTGCCACCCGCAGCCAAAGAGTTAGACAAAGAACTGCGTCAGATATTAAAAGAAAAAGATGACGCGGTGCGCTCTCAAGACTTTGACAAAGCTGGAGAACTGCGCGATCGCGAAATGGAAATCAAAGCTGAAATCCGGGCGATCGCTCAAAGCAAGACCAATGCAACAGGCACAGAAGGTGAAGAACCTGTAGTTACAGAAGAAGACATTGCCCACATTGTCGCTTCCTGGACTGGAGTACCGGTGAACAAACTCACCGAATCTGAATCTGAAAAGCTGCTGCACATGGAAGACACCTTGCATCAGCGTTTAATTGGTCAAGACGAAGCTGTGAAAGCAGTTTCACGAGCAATTCGCCGCGCTCGTGTCGGTTTGAAGAATCCTAATCGACCCATAGCTAGCTTTGTCTTCTCTGGTCCTACTGGTGTAGGTAAAACCGAGTTGGCAAAATCCTTAGCTGCTTACTTCTTCGGTTCCGAAGAAGCGATGATCCGCTTAGATATGTCCGAATACATGGAGCGTCACACCGTCAGCAAGCTGATTGGTTCCCCTCCAGGTTATGTTGGCTATAACGAAGGTGGTCAGCTAACCGAAGCCGTGCGGCGGCGTCCTTACACCGTGGTGTTGTTCGACGAAATCGAAAAAGCGCACCCCGATGTATTCAATATGCTGCTGCAAATTTTGGAAGACGGTCGGTTAACTGATGCCAAAGGTCGCACGGTAGACTTCAAGAACACCTTGCTGATTTTAACTTCCAATATTGGTTCTAAGGTAATTGAAAAAGGCGGTAGCGGTATCGGCTTTGAATTCTCTGAAGATGCTAGCGAGTCAACTTACAACCGGATTCGCTCTTTGGTCAACGAAGAACTCAAGCAGTACTTCCGTCCAGAGTTCCTCAACCGACTCGATGAAATTATCGTCTTCCGTCAGTTGAACAAGCCGGAAGTGACCCAAATCGCCGAAATTATGCTCAAGGAAGTATTTGGTCGCCTGACTGAAAAGGGTATCACCTTAGAAGTCACAGACCGCTTCAAGGATCGATTGATCCAAGAAGGTTACAGTCCTAGCTACGGCGCAAGGCCATTACGTCGGGCAATTATGCGCCTGTTAGAAGATAGCCTAGCAGAAGAAATTCTGTCTGGTCGTATCAAGGATGGCGATACAGCCCTTGTTGATGTGGATGAAAATGGCGTTGTGCAAGTTAGTTCTCAACAGCGTCGGGAATTGTTACCCCAAGGTGTTGAGTAAGATTTAAGGTTTGGGATTTAAATCTCAAATAAAAATTAGAAAACGGTAGAGTATTTATTGCTCTACCGTTTTTTTGGAGTGTACAATTGACGATCACATTCCATTTCACTGTTTTTCGTAGTTATTCTCTGTGCTATTTAAATAGTTATTTAATTTTAATTAGATGGAGGATTGCTTAAATTTTGACATATTTCAGATATAAAGATTTTCAAATTTTGGGTAACTAGATCGTAGTCACTACTTTTATAAAAACTTTTCAGAGAACTTAGTTCAGCTTTGACTGGTGTTTTATCTATACTTTCTTGTGATTCTAAATTATTTTTCCCTATTTGTTTATTTGGATTTTTTTGACTGAACTCCACTTCAAGTTTGTTACCATGCCAAATTTGGTTATTAAGATTGGTGACTAAACTTTGTGCGATCTCTAGGCTATCTAGTTTGGCATAGGCATATTTATGTGTTGTGCCCTTAATATTTACCCTCAGACATTTCCCAATCTTTTCACATTCTTCTTTTATATCTTCCTCAGTGCATTCGGGTAGATTTTTGATAATAATATCATGAGATATTTTTGGTCGAAGTGTTGATTTATTATATTTAATTTGGCTAATATTTTCGGCTACTTGCTTCTCGTGATTTAAATTTTCTATTTCAACATTAACGTATTTACCGTTACCATCTTTATGATTTACTAATTCTATTGTTTTTACTTGACTACCATTATTATTAAATATTTTAATTAAATCATTTTTCACTAAATCATCTTCTTTACCTTCAATAGCCCAATTCTGCAAAAATATGCTAATTGTCATTGTCTTTAGCCCATAAAAATTTAAAAAAAATTATAAATAAAAATAAGTGTAACAGTAAGATTAATATTACTAGTATGAGCCTTAACTATGAATCATTAATCCGAGACACGATATTTTCGTATGCAGCATCTCTATGACTAGCAATATTCCTTAATTTCACAATCTTCCTAATAATTTCTTTCATTGGACGTTTATTATGTCCTATTGAATCTAGACAAAAGTCTAGTTTATCCAGATTATTACCTCCGTAATTTTTTTGTTTGTGATTTATAATTGACTTAATTTCACCAAAATCCCCTCTTTCGATGGTGATATCACCTTTTTCTTCCTGAGCCTTTATAAATACATCAATCATCAATTCAATTTGAAAATTAGCATATCGACAAAACTCTAAAAAGTCATCATCAATCCTAGCTCTAATCATCATCCTGTAGTCAAATTCAAGTTGTTTTCTTAGCCATTCATTCTTTTTAAGATAATCCAAAGCAGAATATGGGATTATTGACATATATTCCTGAACCCGCTTATATGATTCATAATCATTAACTTTGATGTAATTTTCTAAATCACTAAGTTTTTCCTTTAGATTTTCAATTTCTTTAAACAAATCTCCTTCCATCATAAAAGCACTTTTCCTTAATTCCTTGGTTATGTCTGGCTAAAACTAACCAGATTTATATATTGCTTTATATATTTTCTATATATTGGGTCATCTTTTCCTTTAACCATAGAAATAAACTCTATCTTACCTCGAAGTACTTGCTGAAAAGTTGGTTTGTCTTTTGCAGAAAATCTACTTTTAGTTTCATATTTTGTTAAATACTCTTCTTCAGCAGCTTCTAGTCCGAATTTAGACCAAGCATGTAGCATAGCGCGAATATGACGCACATAATTGCGGTCAACATTAGGAAACTGATTTGTCGTTAATCCTGTTACTGCTTGATGATTACCCCTGCTTTGCAGTCTGATTTTCTGCTCATTTACCTCAAATCCGTTCTCATTAATAATTGATAGTAATTTATTACCAATCAAAATTTTATCTACATCTCCTTCAGCAACTTTATATGCTAATTCTTCAGGAAATTTAGGTAAAGTTGTTGAGAAAGTAATATCATCTGCATACCTTGTATAAGTCGCTTTATACTCTTTAGCTAAACGTTGCAATTGACTATCCATCTTGGCACAAATCATATTAGTCACGATGGGTGAAGTTGGGGCACCTTGAGGTAACTGATTGTTATGACAACAAATCTGTGCTAAAACAGTCGCTACATCTGGATGTAAACCATAGGGTGTAGCCATAAACATACCCCGAACTCGACCAAAATTAATCGACGGAAAAAAATCAGTTAAATCAAGATTTAGAACATAGCGTTTTTTAGTATGAGCTTGAGCATTAGTTACAATATTTTTACCTATCACAAAACCATGCACTGAGGGTTTTATCTCATACACTGTTTGTAATACTTGATTAAGTTTTGTTTGAATGATTTTAAGTGCAGTTATCGGAGTTGATATCTGACGAACACCACCAGACTTTTTAGGAATTTCAAAAGTTTTATAACGTTTGTCAGTTTCAACAAGATATATATGATAAACAAGCCGAGGATAGGAAACCTCTAAAAGGTCAGCTATATCCATCGGTTGTTTGAGAGAGTAAAATTTCTCTCGTAAAGATTCGGGGCTATCTGTGAGAAGTAACTGAGAGTTTTTTTTCACTTTGTCCTCTGAGTTATGCTTAATCAGCTACATTTGAGCGATGTAACGTAACAGTCATATTTAGATTTAGCCTTGACACAGATATCATGCTAATTTCTACGATTGTAAATAAAAAATATCACTTGCAGGTGTATTCTCGCCTATTCGGATAAGGATCAGGAGGCAATTTAGAAGAATAAAATCCTCGTAAAGCTGACCGTGAAATACACCGTCGCAGGATCAACAACGGAAATCAATACCTATTCCCGCAAGTGATTGAAGTGGTTTGTCTAAAGAGTCATTGCTAATGATTCAGACTTACCTTTTGGTTATGTTACAGGCAAATGAACTTAAAGTATTGCGTGAAAATAACTAAATTAGTGGTAGGTTGGGCTGAGTAATAAAGAAACTTAACAAATCCTATTGGTATGGTTGGGTTTATTGCCTCAGACCAATTTATATAAATTTTGTTTTTATCGTAGTTGTGGAATTTAGCTGTTTTCAGCGTAAATCCTGGAAATACAAAAAACTTAACTCTTAATCATGAGTGGAATTAATCGTCAAATTACCCTTGACGTTAGACAAGTTACCAAGCACATAGCAGGTACACCTCAAAGTCAAAGACTTCTCAAACGAGGACTTGCCGCTCATGTATTTAACGATGAACCTACAATGAATAGAGTTACTCAAGCCATAATAGAAAATGGGCAGTTCACTGGAATGATTCGAGGATATGAACGTTATGGGATGTTTTTTAATGAACCAATAGGTTATAGAATCAGTCCAGATGGTAGCCGTATTCTACTTTACTATGGGGAGATAAAAATCAATGCAGACGACCAATACCACGTCATCCCCCGCACAAGACCGAGTGAAGAATAACTGGGAATTTACAGAAGTATGGATAGATCCAATGTTATCCCCTCCATATATTCTTTTATTGCTTTGCGACAGTGAAGATAACTGTCAAGTTTATGATCCGGCGCAGGGTTATAAAATAGTATTTTCTAGTAATGACTATAATGCAGCCAAGTTATGGTTACTAGAAGATGAGTATGAACCAATTGAAGGTAGGCTTTTAGCTGCGGAGTTAGTCTAATTTACTAGAGAGTTATGAGAAAAATTGAACTAAGTAAAACTCAACAAATATTAATCTTACTTTGTGTTAATTTGCTCTATTAAAGCAACTTATAATTAGTACACACCACGAACCAAGTTTCAAAGACGTGCAAGCCATACTTTTAAGCCGCGAAGAAGTTGGACGACGTGCGAAAGAATTATATGAAAATAGCATTCGTCAACAAGTAGAGCGAGAAGAAAACATAGGTAAAATGGTGATTATCGATATAGAAACAGGTGAATACGCAATTGATAAGACAGGCTTAGAATCGGCACGATATTTACGTAATCAAAACCCATTAGCTCGACTTTTTGGTATTCGCATTGGTTACAAAGTCGCAGTTTCCTTCAGTGGTGACATGGAGCGCGATTATCGGTGATTTCTAGTCTAGCTTTATCGTTACCATGTTAGATTAATCCGATAAACACTAAAAGGTATTCTAAGTTATGATCTTCAGTGATGTAGTTGAAGCAATTAAAAGTCTTTCCAGCGAAGAAAAGTTAGAAATTCAACTGTTATTGCAGCAGTATCTACGAGAAGAAAGGCGTGAAGAGATTTATCAAAATTTTCAGGCGGCGCAAGTAGAACAGCAAAATAGTGAACTAAAGTTTTCCTCGAATATGGATGAACTGAGACAACTGATAGAAGAGTGATGATTAAAGTAAGTTTCAGTTCTTCATTTCAACGTGCTTTTAAAAAGCGAATTCAAAGGAATGTAGATTTAGAAGCACGATTTTGGCAAAAGTTGGAGCAGTTTACAGCAGATCCATTTGACCAGGGTTTGAAAACTCACAAATTGTCAGGTAAGCTTAAAGACTTATGGAGTTTTAGTGTAGATTATGACGAAAGAGTAGTTTTTTACTTTACAGATGATGGTGATTCTGTGTTTGTAGATATTGGTAGTCACGATGATGTTTACTAAGGTGATTTACAAGAATAAATATACCGATGCCGTTGGTTTCGACTTCGCTCAACTAACTGATAGATCGAGAGTTGAGCGAAGTCGAAACTCAACAACACAGGTATTTTCTTTGTCGGAAATCACCTAAGTAAAATCTATAGCAATCCTAAATCATTTGTGAGAAATTACCGTACTCGTTGAGTTTAGATAAGTCAAAAATTTAACCATTAATACCTAAAGTAGCAATAATTGCGTCATCTTGATCGGTAGGTGTTGATGTCGGGCCAACTAATTCGAGATTAGCTGAACGCCACGTATCATACTCAGTTCTAATTTCAGTGAGATATTTTTTACTCTCAACATCTCTGTATTTTGTCCGGTGATTCTCCTTTTGTTCAAGATTAGAGCCGTGAACTAAAGGGTTCCGATCGCTTTTGGGCATAGCTCTAATTTCTCTTGAAGATGAAGTGCGATCGCTTTAGCAAGAATAGGTGGTACAGCATTACCTACCTGATTGTACTGGCAAAGAAACTTCTCATCAAATCTCTCTTCCCGATGTAATAATTTGTGAGATACAACAGTCTTCTTCCCTAGAAAACGATAAGTGTCAGGAAAAGATTGAACACGTGCGCCTTCACGGGCTGTCAAATTGCGATGCTGGAAAGGATGAAGAAAATTGGCGTAAAATGAAGCTGCTATTGTATGTGATGGTTTATATGGATTTAAACGTCGGTTATTCTGGTCATAACTTATCTCAGATAACTCACCATTTCCACTACGCCGTCTAGCTCCATGTTCTTTTGGTGCGTCTGAACTTGATTCACCCCATTTAATATGTTTGAAGCGTTCTACAAGCCTCTGGGAATGATCCATTGCAACATGATTATAAAGTGTTTTACTACCATTCCTAATCCAGCTTTGATAGTTATTGAGAGGTTCTGAAATATAAGGTTGTTCTTCTTCACCTTCACGTGCATTCAGTGGTGGTAAATCTGATATAGCATCCCACAAGCTTATGGCAGGAAGTAGACCCATGCAGGCAAATATTGATAATTGGGAGCTATTTATATGCAATAAATCTAAGGAGTGTGTTTTTGGAGGAGTACCTAATTCTTTTCCTCTTTTATTTCCAACAATAAAAATACGCTCCCTAATTTGTGGTACACCATATTCAGCAGCATTTAATGACCATACTTCTACAAAATATCCTAGATTTTCAAAAGTTTCTTTAATGATATCTGTTACTTTTCTACTTTCAATATTTTTGCGCGAAAGTAAACCTTTAACATTTTCCATTACAAAAGCTTTAGGTTCGAGAAAAGATATCCACTCAGCAAAGTTAATAAATAGACTATTTCTAGGGTCTTTAGGATCTTTTTGTGCTGGCCCGGCAATACTAAAGCCTTGACATGGAGGCCCACCAATAACAACATCCGGCTTGAAGGGACAGATATCCTTAACGCTACTTGCAGTGTTTAAATCACGGATATCCTGTTGAATAACTGTCATATTAGGACGGTTATAGCGCAGTGTATCACAAGCCCAGGTATCAATCTCAACGGATAAAGGAACAGAGAAACCTGCCATCTCAAAACCTAGACCAAAACCGCCAGCCCCAGCAAACAAATCAATAGTGATAGGTCGTGCTGTTAGCATAGACTCTTAATGTGGTTATTCATCTGGTTTACCTTCTAAACGCTCTAAGATCATACGCTTATATCACTTTGTCAACCTGCCACATAGTTGTTTTAGTCAAAGTATCCTGGCTATAAGTAATTTTTAGTATTCTGGCATTTTGAGCGATCGCACCATATAAACGCCCTTTTAAAAAAGTAACCAAACTCCCATTGCAGAATCTGGGGTAAAATACCGCCTTACAGTCTTTGAGATGATTATCCCGATTTTATATGCGTCTATTCCGAGAAAAAGAATGGTTATTTAGCCTACTGGTAATATCTCTAGTTTTATGGCTGATATTTTTAGGAAACTCCCCTTTACGAGACTGGGATGAAGGGACTGTGGCACAGGTAGCCCGTGAAATTTGGCGTGCCCCACTTGGTTCAATGCGTTGGCTTTACCCCACCTTGGGAGGTGAACCTTATCATAACAAGCCACCACTCATGCACTTACTAATTGCTTGGACTTACTCTATCGGAGGCGTGAATGAATGGACAACACGTCTACCGGGTGCAGTGTTAACTGCCTTGGGTGTGCCATTGCTTTACTTAGTGGGATGTTTGCTTTTTAACGAAAGTTTACCAGCTTTGTTTGCCGCTTTAGTTTACCTGACGATGTTGCCTGTGGTGCGTCACGGAAGGCTAGCAATGCTAGATGGTGCAACTATTACCTTTTTTTTGCTGTTGTTGTTTTGTTTGCTAAAAGCACGTCAGAATCGCCGGTATGCTTTAGGTGTGGGATTTTGTCTAGGGTTAATCACGTTAACTAAAGGGATGATGGTTTTGCCACTAGGAGCGATCGCTTGTTTATTTCTCATTGCAGATCGGCAGTTTGCTTTGTTAAAAAGTCCTTATTTATTATTGGGAATATTTTTAGGAAATGCACCTGCGATCGCTTGGTTTGCTGCCCAATGGCAACATTATGGCGAAAATTTCTTACAAGTGAATTTTCAAGCACAAACTTTTGCTCGCCTTACACAATCTGTTGAAGGTCATAGTGGCCCTCCCTGGTACTATTTAATTGAGTTAATTAAGTATAGTTTCCCTTGGCTATTATTTTTACCAGGAGGTTTTTATTTAGCCTGGAAAAAACGTCAAACAACCTGGGGTAGCCTAGTAATTATTGGCACAATTGTTTATTTATTAACTATCTCTTCAATGAGAACTAAGCTGCCGTGGTATGTTATGCCTGTATATCCCTTTTTAGCTTTAGCAATTGGTGCTAAACTTAGCGAAATTTGGCATAATTCTCATTTTAGAGGGCGAATTTGGACAATATTCCTGGCTATTATTTGTATTGCTGGTTTAGGAGGTTGTGTTTACTTTTTTATTAAAAAAGAACCTATTTTAATAGTTATGAGTATTGTTTTGGCAATAAGTATGGGTATCGCAGCATGGCTAGCTAAACAGCGCGATCGCAACTTTATTCCAGTTTTATTTTCTGGTATGTATTTAGTTTTAGCACTGTTGATGAGTTCGCAATCATGGATTTGGGAATTAAATGAAGCTTTTCCAGTTAAACCAGTTGCGGACTTAATTCGGACAAATGTTTCACCAGGAACCCAAATTTATACTTCTTTTGCTTACGATCGTCCTAGCTTAAATTTTTATAGCGATTGCAAGGTAACTGCTACAACTATGCCAGTTTTACAACAAATGTTATCTAATAAATCTTATTTGCTGTTAGAAGATGCGGCTTTACAACAAATAAATTTAACTGGGAGCAAAATCATAGGAACAGCTAAAGGATTTACACTGATTTCACCATAAGTTAAACATCTGGGTATCTTAGAAAGTAAAAGGCAAAGAGAAATAAAATTTCTTTACTGCGAGCCTTCGTTTGTTACTTGAACTGTAGATTGGCTAGATTGAGCTAAATAAATACCTACTAAAACTATGGCGAAAGTCGCCCAGTCAAACAAACCTACTTGTTCTGAAAAAATGAACCAAGCAAAAATGGAAGACAAGACTGGATTGAGGAGAAGGGTAACGGCGACGACGCTTGACGAGATTCTGCTGAGGCTATAAGTTATAAGCCCCTGACCCAGCACTTGGCAGAAAAGAGCTTGAAAAATGATGAAAAACCAACCCATCCAAGAATACGGAAACAATCTTTCTTCGATGAATGGGAGGATGGGCAACAGAAACATTGTAGTCACGCCACAACGCCAAAGCATTATGGTTGCGGTAGTAAATCGGGCTTGGAGTTGTTCTATCAGCAGCAAATAGGTGGCAATAAAAATCGCGGTTAGAAACGCTAGCACATCACCAAGTATTTGGTCAGTTGCAAATTGCATTTTATGAACTTCAAAGGCGATCGCTCCCCCCAAGGCTATGACCAAGCCAATAATGAATCTGTTATCGAAGCGCCGACCGAATAACAGATACCCAGCCGCAGCAACAAATAAGGGGTTCAAATTAGACAGTAAAGCCACGTTAGCAACACTAGTTTGACTCAGCGACCAAGCCCACAACAACAGGGAGGTCGTTGCAGCAGTTCCCATTGCCAATAACAGCCACACATCCTGTTTTGTAAAAGGCTTCTGTTCTATAGGTTGAGGATCAGATTGTTGACGGCGCAAAGCCTCAAGTCCATTCCACAGCCCAAAGACGACTGCGGCGATCCAACTGCGATGAAATCCTACAGCATTCGCGCCAATTTCTTGTTCGCACAATTTTGCCAGAGATGGTGCCAAAGATATGGGAATTAGGGCAACAAATAATGAGATGCCTCCTAATAAAGCTGGTGTTTTGGAGAATTGTTGCTTTAGTAATGACAGTTTTATCGTCATACTTTTAATGAAAGTGTTAACTATAGTTTTGACTGATTCTTGAAACGGCAAATTAAGAGTAGCTTGGCTAGATATGGCTAAGTATAAACCCATTAAAACTACAGCAAAACCTACCCAATTTGAAAAAGTTAATTTTTCCGAAAATATTATAAGAGCAAAAATGCCACTAAATATTGGCTCTAATAGATGTACCAAGGAAACAACTACAGAGGAAAATCTGGCAAGGCTATAGGTTAAAAGCCCATGACCTAAAACTTGGCAGATCAGGGCTAAGGAAATGACCCAAACCCACCCATTAATTGTAGAGGGAAAAACCTGATCTTGAGTGAACAAAAGTATCGGGAAGATTACTAAAGCCGCGATCGCACAAATCCACAATTGGATTGTAGTAGGAGAAAATTTGGTTCGTAATTTTTCTACAATCAGCAAATATGCACCTAAGAAAACCGCAGAAACAATCGCAGCAAAGCTTCCTTGAACTTCGTCTGTAGCAATTTGCAGTTCCTCAAATTCAATAGCGATCGCTCCCCCAAGGGCGATGACGATCCCAATCAGGAATTGCCTCTTAAAACCCTGACGAAATAACAGCCATACCCCTAAGCTGGTAAACATGGGGGCAAGGTTATGCAACACGCTAGAAATCGCAACGCTAGTTTGAGTCAGCGACCAAGCCAAAAAGACTAAAGTAGCAGCCCAAAGAATACCAGCACCTAGCAATAGCAACAGATCCTGACTGGTGTAAGACTGCTGTTCTACAGGTTTGTCTAAGGAAAATTGCTGCCCTATTGCCTTGTATCCATGCCAGAGCAAAAAAACCACGCTAGCAAGCCAAAAACGATTAAATACAGTGGCATTGGGACTGAGTTGAATCTCGCTCAATTTCATAAAAATAGAGCCAAAAGAAATGGCACCTACACCTACCAATAATGAAGCGATCGCTATCTTAGTTTGATTGGATACATTCATTAGGAAATTTAAATTCAACTTCTTATCAATATAGAATCAAACCCTCTAACCAACCCAACGCTCTTGGGCAAATCCTACAGCTATTTTGGCTAGTAATGTCACAAAAACGCCCAACATTAAATATCCGTGGCGAGGATGGCGAGATAGCAGCACACCAATGGCTATATTCAGAGGCACAATACCGTAGGCGAGACGGCTCAAGGAAATAGTACCTCCAGAGGCTAGCAACAAACCAATACCACAAAAGCCATAAATAACTGTAACTGCGGTTAGTTGCCTGTGTAAGCGCCACAACATATAGCCACCAACCAAGACCATGAATAAGTTGAGCAAGTTATTGATCCACTCTTCACTCGCCAAAATTAACAAAAATAAGACTAAAGCATAAAAGCCATAGAATAATTTCAAAGACCTAAAACGTTGACGGAAACGCCATAAAAGATAACCACTAGCAACAATTACGCCAAACAACAAGAGATACCAGGGATCTTGAATTCCGCCAGATGGTTTTTGAATCCAACCATATTGCCAATTTTTTGTGCCAACTAGAATTTGCATCAGCATATTTAACCAACCCTGCCAATCAAACCCCAGAGTTGGTCGCCATCCCTTCTGTGCTTCGATAAAAGCTAAAGGGTTACCAAAATAAATCGCGCAATACAAACTGAATAGAAGTATGCCAATAGCACTAGCAAAACCAGCAATATAGGCAATAGGTGGTCGGCGTTCTTTCCAGGCTGCGATCGCAAATGCTGGAATTAGTGCCATACCTGTGGGACGTGTTGCTGTCGCCATCGCACCCCAAAGGGTAGTCCAAGCATACTGCTTTTGATCAAACGCCCGCAAAGCCGCCGTACTTAAAAACAAATACAGCCCCTCTGTGTAAATCACCCCCGTAAACATGGAAGATGGATACAAAGAAACCACAGCAGTAGTCCACTGCGCTGCATTGATGCCATAATGCTCTTTGATCCAAAAGTACAAACAGTAAAGCGCTGCGAAAAATGCCAGGTTGTTGACTAAAGTACCTGCTAACTCAAACGGTAAGCCCAACTTCATCAAAACCCAAATGCTGATAGGGAAAAGCGGGAAGAAGGCTAGATTGTGTTGCTTGCCGTCATTTACATATTCATATCCAGAAGTAGCGATCGCTCGATAATGCATACTATCCCATGCATCAACAACCCCCCAGCTAAAATGGGGCAAAGATTCTTCTGCTGGTAACGGTAGCTTTGGCGCAATCAGCAACATAGCAGTCCAGATGAATATTCGGCTAGCAAGCCATATTGCTGCTGGAAATAGGAAATCATTTTTCCATAAAACTTTATTTATAACTACCTGAACTTTGACCATAAGATTAATTGCTTCAACAAACTCCTTTATGCATCCTTTTACCTATGGCTATAACACAGCAATTTATAAGTAACATTTTGCATATTCAATTCTCCACTAACATAATTAACAAACTGGACAGAATAACAATCAATTAAAATTATTTCCTATTTGGTTACTTTTGCCAATTTTTTAGAATTGGTCTTGAAAAGAGAGTATTTATAAATACTTTTTTGTCTAGTTATAACGTTTCTCGCTTACGTAAGGTACACCCGTAGGGGCACGGTAATGCCATGCCCCTACACCTTGCGATAAATTTTGTACCGCATCTGAATGGGAACTGCTATATATAAAATTGAGCAATTTAAGTAGTTTCTAGCTAGCAGTCTATCGAGTTGAAATTAACGGATTGGGGCGCAGCGACAAGGACATTTCCCCCTCCCCGCGTCTCTACTTACTGTCGTTAGTGTATCGATTATAGTGATTGCTGTTATTAAAGAGTCCCCAGCAATTTATAGTGGGAGTTGTCTGTAAATCCTTAAGCAATTGTGAAAGCGATTACTCTTGTTGGTTCTACTGGTTCTATTGGTACTCAGACTTTAGATATTGTCACTCAGTACCCAGATCAGTTTCGGATTGTGGGATTGGCAGCTGGGAATAATGTAGAGATGCTGGCTGCTCAAATTCGGCAGTTTCGACCGGAAATAGCAGCTATTTGCTCAGAAGATAAATTACCAGCGCTCAAAGAAGCTATCATTGACCTCGATCCCCAACCGATTCTACTGGCTGGTGAGGCCGGAGTGATAGAAGTCGCTCGCTACGGCGATGCCCAAACGGTTGTAACTGGGATCGTTGGTTGTGCTGGTTTGCTACCCACGATCGCAGCTATTGAGGCTGGTAAAGATATTGCCTTAGCGAACAAAGAAACTTTAATTGCTGGGGCCCCTGTGGTTCTACCCCTAGTTGAAAAGCACGGTGTAAAATTACTCCCTGCCGATTCCGAACATTCCGCAATCTTTCAATGCCTCCAAGGTGTGCCAAAGGGAGGCTTGCGAAAAATTTTACTCACGGCATCTGGCGGAGCTTTCCGGGACTGGGATGTAGAAAAGTTAGCAGATGTAACCGTTGCTGATGCCTTGAAGCATCCTAATTGGTCAATGGGGCGTAAAATCACAGTAGACTCTGCTACTTTGATGAATAAAGGACTGGAAGTAATTGAAGCTCACTTCTTGTTTGGGTTGGATTATGACAATATCGAAATTGTTATTCATCCCCAAAGCATTATTCACTCGCTGATTGAACTGCAAGATACTTCAGTTTTAGCCCAACTCGGTTGGCCTGATATGCGCTTACCCTTACTGTATGCTCTATCTTGGCCCGATCGCATCTACACTAACTGGGAACGACTAGATTTAGTCAAAGCTGGAAACTTAACCTTCCGTGAACCAGATCACCAAAAGTATCCTTGTATGCAGTTGGCTTATGCTGTGGGTAAAGCTGGTGGTTCGATGCCAGCTGTCTTAAATGCCGCCAATGAGCAAGCTGTGGCTTTATTTTTATCAGAAAAAATTCGGTTTTTAGATATTCCTCGGTGTATCGAGTGGGTGTGCGATCGCCATCAAAATGATAATCGTGCTAATCCCTCTTTAGATGACATTTTGGCAGCAGATAAATGGGCGAGACAAGAAGTTTTAACAGCGACTGAAAACTTAGAAACTCACTCGCGGATAATCTCTGTGCGATAAAAACCTTCAGTTGAGATTGGACTGTGGATTAGAAATTGATGCCTATAACGCTCCTAATTCATTCGTGAAAGTTGTGAATTCCTTTTTTCCTTGGCGTACTTGGCGGTTCGTCATCATCCAGATTTCTTACAACTCAGATAGGATTGCTATAGTCCCCAATCTTTAATCCCCAGCCTCTAATCTAATTAATATGGAAATCATTTAACCTTATAAAAAAGACATACTCTCCCAACTACAAAAAGTTAATAAATGAGACTTTATTAAAGATAGTCATTGGCTTCCGGATCAGCCATCAATTTTATGTATATCTATAAATATTTATCTACACACACAAATAAAAAACTTTACAAAAACTTTGCAAACAAAGCGTCATGTAGCAGAAATAATTATCCCATTTTTAGATAAAATATCCCCAGGCTAACTATCACAACAAGCCCCATTATAGTAAAGATTAAAAATTGGGTTCATCACCTTTTATCCCGGTGATTTTTAGCAAAACAAAAACTTCCCCTTTCTGAAAAAACATCTTCTCAGACTAGGGTAATTATTAAGGAATGAATATATATGATTGCTATGCTGATTGTAGCTTGGATAGTCTTCATAATATTGTGGAAGTTGCTGAAAGCAACCGTGAGCAATGCATTAACTGCTGCGGCAATTCTTATTTTATTAAATATTGGTTTTGGCATTACTCCACAGGATATTTGGCATTATGTAACGCAGTTTGCTCAAAACCTGTCGCAGGTCCAAAGTGGTAAATGAAAATATATACTTCACCTTTGATTAGCAAAAGTGAAGTAAACAATATGAAATGACAAAATTTCTAAATTTGATGCTAGTTGTGTAAAAACTCCTGTGGTTTTTATAACCTTCCTTGCTGATTAATTATTTAATGCTGAAATCTTGGCTAAGGCATCTTTAAAACTCGGTGGTAATTGACGCATAATCTTGCCTCTTTCGCGATCTAAAGCTACTAAAGTCACCTTGGCAGTGACGTACAATTGTTGTCCATCAGTTGAGACAATGGCATAATCCCAATTAATTCGCACACCAGTCACCTCAGCCATGCGCGTTTTTACCACAGCTGCCATTCCCAATTGAATTGAACGGTGATAGCGCACCGAGAGTTCTACAACTGGTAAATCACAACCTATAGCGACTAAATCAGCAAATTCAATCCCTATAGATCGCAAGCATTCAATCCGCGCTTCTTCCATCCAAGCTAGATAGGAACCGTGCCAGACAACACCTGCATAGTCCGTTTGGTGGGGTTGTACTCTCACAGGATATTCAAACCAATTCCCAAATTCATCAGTTGATGGATTGTCAAGGGCGCTGGTTGGTGGTAATTTTGCCTGGTTGGATTTTTCTTCTGACATCTTCAATTTTCTAACCACCTATAAATTTTCCAAATTATTGAACAGCATAAAAATTAATTGCGTTGTAGGACTTCTTGATTTAATATTTACACTTCCGAGTATAGGGAGTGTTTTGTTATGCAGCCTAATCTCCAGTATGTTAGTTTTATGACTTTGACTTTACTTAGTCTACTAGGTTTTGGGATGGCTTATCCAGACAATAACCAGGTAACGACAAATGCAAAGTTGAGCGATGGCTCTGGAGAAAAAGCTCAAGCTTTACCTAAGAATAATCAACTTTCAGAAATTGCAAGGCTCAACGAAGAAGGTATCAAAGAATCTCGGCAAGGACAATCGAAACAGGGGTTGCAGAGATTACAAAAAGCATTAGCCATCAGTAGAGAACTTGGAGAGCGCTCTTGGGAAGCGATAACATTCAACAACATTGGCAGAATTTACCAAAGTCAAAAAAAGTATCCCGAAGCACTTCAATCCTATCAGCAAGCTTTATTAATTAATAGAGAACTTGGCGATCTCGTTCGACTTGGCAAAACCTACAGTAATATAGGTTACTTATTTGACATCCAAAACCAACCAGAGTTAGCAATTTTTTTCTACAAGCATTGCTTGATTAATCGTGAGAAAGCTCGCTTGAATCCATCAGCGCTTAGTGCGCCACAACCAGATGCTTATAGCATCACTGTTAGCCAGACATATCGCATTTTAGGTGAACGATTGCTCAAACAGGAACGTATTGCTGAAGCACAAAGGACAATAGATTTACTCAAAGTTGAAGAACTAGAAGAATATCTCCAGACTGTGCCAGGTAATAAACTTACTGCCAAAGGTATTAATATAGCGGCAGCAGAAAAACCAATTAAACAAAAGTTGGATCAAACCGTAAATAATGCTGTTGTGTTGGGTAAAGAACTGACAACACTACGAAAAATTTCCCCTAAAGAGCGATCGCTCCAACAGAAACAACGCATAGAGCAATTAGTCTTAAATCAACAGCAACTCCTGGATGGATTTAACGAATTTATCAATAGTCCTTCAGTAAAAGCACAGGTAGAGCAAATTAGCCAGACAGCTAGGCGGCAAAATTTGGATTTGGAGAGTCTCAACCAACTTCGGGATAATTTGGCGCAATTACCTCAAAATTCGGCCCTACTCTACCCACTGATTTTAAAAGATAGTTTGGAATTGGTACTGGTAACTCCTGAATCCCCACCAATTCATCGCACCATTCCTGTAAAACGCGAAGACCTTTATCAAACAATTGGTATTTTCCGCCAAGCTTTAGTCAATCCCAGTCGAAATATCAAAGCACCTGCACGCCAACTGTATGACTGGCTAATTAAACCGATAGAAAAAGACCTAGAGCTATCAGGTACACAAACTCTGATTTACGCTCCAGATGACCAGTTACGCTATATTCCTTTAACTGCTTTATATAATGGCAAACAATGGCTAGTGCAGCGCTTGGCTATCAATCACATTACATCTGCCAGCCTGACTAATTTAAATACCCCACAACAATCTACCTTGCGGGTTTTAGCCGGTGCTTTTACTAAAGGTAATTATCAAATCAAAGTTGGTAATCGGCAGTTTGCTTTCGCTGGCTTACCCTTTGCAACGCGAGAAGTCGAAAGTTTAGCAGCTATGGTTCCTGAGACTACGAAGCTTTTAGACGATGCTTTTAACCCCAGAGCCACTGTACCTCAAATGGATGATTATACAATTGTTCACTTAGCGACTCATGCAGCCTTTGTGGTGGGTAAACCAGAAGATTCGTTTATTTTATTCGGGAATGGCGATCGCATTAACTTTAGAAATGTCGCCACTTGGTCACTCCCCCATGTAGATTTGGTAGTGTTGAGCGCCTGTGAAACCGGCTTGGGAGGCAAGTTAGGCAACGGTGAGGAAATTTTGGGTTTTGGCTATCAGATGCAAAAAACAGGCGCAAGAGCTGCGATCGCCTCATTATGGTCTGTGGATGATGGTGGTACACAGGCACTTATGAGTGCTTTTTATAATATTCTCTCTAGTAATAAGTTAATTAAAACTGAAGCTTTACGACAAGCTCAAGTTTCATTAATTAATGGGGACTGGAAGGCAAGAGGCCACAATTTACCCGTGGCAGCAGTTAGCGATTTTAGTCACCCGTACTACTGGGGATCTTTTATTTTGATTGGCAATGGACTTTAGGTGTTGATCTTTCCTCACCTCTGTCAGAGTATGCCTTTGTCAAGATTCTGGCTGATGTGTCAGTTAGAAAATTCATTAAAAATTCATAATTCATAATTGCATTATGTTAAGTAGATTTAGACCTTAAGCAAAACAGGATTGTTTGCTTGATAGTTGCAGGTTCTTTAACCTGTCTTTTAATTATGAATTATGAATCAATAATTACTAATTAAGTTAATTGTGATTAGCAGTAAGTTTTACCAACCTTTGAGCTAAAGGCTCAAAATCCGGTTCGTGAGGTTTTGGCGGATACTAATATATGCGATCAGCCAGCCATGAGCCAATCACTTCACGGTAATGGAGAATAGGTAAGAGCGATCGTCAACTAAGTCGCTGTTACCTATTACCAGTTACCGATAATCAATTTGTAATTTGCCATTGACCTTTGAAACCTTAACACTTCTTAGCAAGAGTTTTAGAGCCTGTATCGGTTTGCATAGATTGCTTGACAAGATCAGCTAGTTCGTCTAATTGGCTAATTGCCTCAGCACCTTCTAGCTTCATTAATTCGCGGTCATCCCGCATTTCCGTCCAAGTAATCCCGTAATCGGACACCAAAAACCGAATCAGGTGGTTATCGCCCAAGCTAACCATAAACGATGCACTATTCATTTGGTCGCCACAGGTGTAGCAGGATGCAGGATACCCGCGCCGCTCTAATACAACCGCCAAGGCTTGCAGGTTCATTACCAAGTCTTGAACGAATTGTCGATGTTGATGTGCTAGTCTCAGAAACACTTTTGTCCTCCAGACACCACAGTAATTTGAGTTTCTTTTATATTTTCTTTAGATTTTCTCACCCATTGGTATTGTAGACTATTCAATACAATTACCGGATAGATGATATTGAGTCGTTAATTGACTACCTTGTTTAGGGTAGTGGATTAAGTTTTTGAGCGCCGTATCAAACTATTCAGTTTGCAAATTAAAAATCTCGGACAGAATTGCTAAATTTAACTATATCTTTATACACTTCTGTCAGGTGGATTCTTACAAGAAGCGATCCGCTTTAACAGTAACTTAAATCTAGCACTAGTCAACTACAGAAAAGTTACATATTTCGCTTTAATTGGCGACTTACAGCCTAAATGAATGTTAGTAGAGGTCATAACGTAGTTTTACATCGTTATACTGCCTCTTTCTTAAATGTTTGCTCTGTTTTTTTAACGTAGATTTTGGTATAGACAAAGACTTCAGTATACCAAATTTCTTCCTCCTGTATATATAAAGTTGAGCAGATAACGGTGCAAATTTGATCTTCAGTACCAAAAATAGGCTAGCTGTAGTTTTTAATACAAAGTTTGCGAAATGAATAGACAAGTCTGAGTGTAGAACATACAGTGTATGAACTAAACATTGACAATACCTAAACTCAGCAGAGCAATGTTGCCATTTAGGCAATCTTTTCAGTTATTTTGGGATTATCTTTAACAAAGTTGTACTACTAAAGCATAGAAATTTGGAAAGCTCCTTATCTTAGGGACTTATAATGAATATAATGTAAGCCTTTCGTTGATTTGGAATGTGTTGTTTATTTACGCCGCGCTGTACTAGTATCAGGATATGTCAAAGTGACGGCTAGCCTTGAGCCAGATAAAGAAGATTTAGAGCCTCTAGCAAACAAATCAATATGGCTCTCTCAATCATGCATCTTTTCACCAAGGTAAAACCAGGCTCTGCGATGGTAGAACTTAAAACATTAAATTTAAAGGTAGGTCATGGTATAGAAGGGGATATTAATGCCGACCCTATAAGTCCAAGACAAGTTTTAATCGTTAGGTATGAAGATATTTTAGACTTATCAATTAAACCAGGAGAATTGCGAGAAAATATTGTGGTTGCAGGGATAGAATTTGAGAATTTTATTCCTGGTTCTTTACTAACCTTTGAAAGTGGTGCGGCAATTCGTCTAACTTTTTACTGTGAACCGTGTAAGCAAATAGCCAATTTGGTAAAATCATTAAAGAGTATTCAAGGAAAACGAGGCATTTTAGGCGTAGTTATTAAATCAGGTCAAATTCAGGTTAATAGTAATTTTCAGGTTCAAGCTAATAAATTTCTCGCATTATCTGAAAATCCATATAAACGATTTCTAAATTTTATTATCAAAATTCCCAATGGGAAAGTAGTTACATATAAACAGATAATCAAAGGTATAGGAGTAGATAATAGCTATCTAAGAGCTATGCCTACATACCTGAAAAAAACTTCGGCTGCTGATTATCCAGTACATAGAATATTAGACTCTAAAGGTTATTTGATAACTTATGTGAATAACCAAAAAAATAAGTTAGAAACGGAAGGAATTAAAGTTTTTCCTGAGGAAAATTTCTTAAGCGATACAAACAAAAATTTTGTAGATATTAAAAATTATCTATGGGAAGACAATACAATGTATTTAGAATAAATAGGACTTTTAATTGATAGTTTCATATCCTGTCTTTTGAAAGGAAAAATTCTTTTCTTCCTCAAGATAATCCCTGATTTTTGATTTGTTTAGATGTAGCTTCCATAAAATCGATAAAAACTTTTATAAGTTTATGGATTCCTTCGCTACCTCCTGCAATCAAGCCTCCTGTCAGCAATGCATCTAAACAACGGAAAATTACTACTTGTATTGAATTATCTAAATCCATAACGACAAGTGGCTCGATTGATCGAATACCTATTGCGCTCATTAAAAGACCGAATAAAAGGGATGTCCATAGAGCAATTGTTCGTGTATCAGATTTATAGGCTGCTCTTTGCCGCTCTTTTTCATTTATATCATCAATTTGTGGCTTGAATATTTTTAATGGTTCTTGTTGGTTTTGTGTGAAATTTTGAATAATTTGCTGTTCTAAACTCATTCCTTCAGGTGGTAGTCCACTGATTTGGTTGGATTCTACAGAAGAGAATTGGTTCCGTTGTTCTTCCATAAGTCTTATCTTCTCAGATAATAGAGCCTTTTTTTGCTGAATATTAATATCTAATTGTTCGATGGATGGGCCTCGCCAAGTAGTTATAAAAACTTCTAAAGAACGTTCTAACAACAAAGAAATAAATAATTGCAAGCTGAGTAACTGGATAATATCATTAAGACCAAATGGTTTTAAAATAAATGGTTTAGATGATAGCCAAGTTGACAAAGTTACTACTAGAAAACTAATAATGATTAACAGAACAAATAGAGGAGATTCTGGAGAAAGCTTTTGCAACGTATTTATACTCCTGTTTCGCGTCACAATATTTAACACAGCCTGGAGGTGAAAACTACACCTGCTGAGTAACTTAACAACGTTAATTTGATATAACAGTAAATAATTTATTGCCTGACCATTTTTTTCAGCAAGAAACTATGTCTTCTCTGCGAGAGGCTACGTGTAGCTTGCTTCGACCTAGGAGTACGACTGGCTAACAAGCATTCCAAAAGTAAATACCAGGATTCAAATGCACTACGCCAATCTACTGTACATGGCGCGATCGCGTTAAACTATGAAACGGTTCTGAGGACAGTGGACAATGCTAGAGTAAGCAGCAAGCGTAGCACCAAATAAAAACCCCTCCAAGGTTGGTGGGGTTAAAGTAATTTTTGTTGATGAGATGGTGATTAGGGAAAGACAGCAGCCTTTTTTTCTGGTGACGTATTTTCTTGTCAAAGCAACGAGATGATAGTACAGCATTTCATAAATCCGTTACGAACCCTACAACACTGTACTTAGTGAGATAAATTACTAGTAATGATGAATGATGTCAGCTGCGACTCGACAGCGTTTAGGTAAGCTGTATCATTCAAAGCTTGTGCTGGTAATTTTTTAGCATTGACAGCAGCCTTAACTACATCTAGTGCAGTCAGCTTTCCTGTTTGGTATTGAGAAACCAAAGCACTACCACTAGGAATACCCTGTGCTTTCAGGTTACCTTGATAAGCTAGGAATGCAGCATTAAAGGGTTTTAGGTAGCTAACGTTTGTAAAATGAGTGAGTAAGTTGTTAGAGTTGATAGTTATAGGTTCGCCACTGTTATTAGTAGCTGATTGAGCGCCATCGATTCCAGGTAATAAAGCAATAGAAGCAACAATCAATACAGAATCAATCAGGGTGGAGAATTTCATAGGGTTATCCTTAGTTAGAGTAAAGTGCAATTAGTGTTCTTGAGGAATAGAGTATTATTTGTTATAAGTCTCAGCTTCCTGCACTCAGGTCACCTGAGCGATTGATGGATTCCTCACCCATTCGGGTGAGCTAATTGAGCGCAAGAACTGAAAAAATAAATCGAGAGCAAAGTTCAGGACAAAGTTAAACAGATATACATTTAACTGAGATAATCTAAAAATTTATGCAGCGCTGTTACTTAGTTGTAGGCGTAACCCAACCAAGATATTGAGTTTTTGCACTCTCCCTTCAACAGCAGATTTCTTCTTTAACTATGACTGAATGTATTTGTATATTCGGTAAACCCGAATATACAAATGAAAGTAAACCGTAACTTTTACCATGTTTAGTTTTGGACGGTAATTATCATTTACTTGGTGGTAATAACCGAATTTATAGCAGATTTAACTTTGCATAATATGAATATGTAAGTACTAATTGAAGTGCAAAGTTGCTTGAACAAAAGCTAATTGATGCGAGGAAGAGTTATGACACTAGTTCGTTGGAACCCTTGGAGAGAAATTGACACTCTACAACGTCAACTCAATAGTTTATTTGAAGACAGCAAAGTAACATCTGAATTCTTAGGCAGAGGCTTAAGCAAAGTTCCTGCTGCTGAAATACAAGAAACTGAAAATGCTATTCATTTGAAGCTAGAATTGCCAGGAATAGAAGCTAAAGACCTGGATGTGCAAGTTACAGAAAATGCTGTTTACCTTAGCGGTGAGCGGAAGTCTGAAACTAAAACTGAAGATAAAGGTGTTACCAGAAGTGAGTTTCATTACGGTAAATTTCAACGCGTAATTCCTCTATCTGCTCGGATTCAAAATACTAACGTTACGGCAGATTATAAAGACGGCATCTTGAATCTGACACTGCCGAAAACTGAACAAGAAAAAAACAAAGTTGTCAAGGTTAATTTGAAACAATCTGCTACCTAATGGGTTGCGATCAGACTACTCTACCTCCTTTGATAGATTGAGATAGCTCAAAACCCGGTTGTGCAAATGACCGGGCTTTTTTGTAACAATTATCTGCAATAGGCGTATAAGTCCTATATGCATGAATTATCTGAAAGAGCCGGAGAGCGTAGGCGCAACCCGTCGTAAACATCGCCTTCTTATTTAAGGTTTGTAAAGGAATTCAACTATATATGTAATGATATGCATGGTTTGGCTAAATCTACCTTTTTACCTTTTGATAAGTAAAACTAATGACTTTTATCATTTTTACAAAAGTGAGAAACTTGATTAAAAAATGTAAAGCATTGTAAAGTAGATTCACAGGCAAAAACAAAACCGCCTGATTTATAAATAACTAACCGCACTTATAAAACCATGACAGCAACCTTACAACAGCGCTCAAGCGCCAACGTATGGGATCGGTTTTGCGAGTGGATCACCAGC
>NZ_JACJTR010000041.1 GCF_014698795.1 Nostoc sp. FACHB-892 | reverse complement strand
ATGCGTTGGAGCGAATTCCATTTTCTTGAATCTCCAACCCGAGACATGGAAATTATCCGTGTCGAAGTGATTAAACCAGCCGGACGGTATCGGAAATTCAAACCTTTATGGTTAGCTTGGTTGGGTAAGACAATGCCGACATTAGATGAACTCTGGCACAAATACCTACGCCGTTTCGCTCTAGAACATTGGTATCGATTTGCAAAGCAAAGGTTACATTGGACACAGCCTCAATTGAGTTCTACTCAGGCAGCAGAGCGATGGAGTGACCTAATGCCCCTGCTAACTTGGCAACTCTGGCTCGCTAGAGTTGCTTGTATTGATTCCCCATTGCCTTGGCAGTCAACTCAAGATAAACTATCTCCAGGGCGTGTGGCACAAGCATTTCCCCTCATTTTAGCTGCTATTGGCACTCCTGCCGAACCCCCCAAAACCCGTGGTAAATCACCTGGTCGCATCCCAGGACATCAACCATCCCCTCGTCCAACTTATCCCACTGTCAAAAAACGCGCATCTAAAAAACCCAAAACCGAAGAATCACTTAACAAAGCTGACTCAACTGCTGCTTAGTTTCGGCTGATTTTCTCATGATTCAACTTGACTCAGTTTCTGCAAGAAGTTGGGTAACTTTGTCTTGCTGTTCTCTTAATTGCTGGTTGAATCCAAATTAGTCCAAACTCCAGAATTAAGGTGCAAGAATTTATCTCTTCTAACCGTATTAAAGTTACTATTCCAAAAGCTGTGGCTGTACAATTGTTTAGCAACTTAGAAGAACAAGAAGGAAGAAAGTCTGAGGACATTTCAGTTGCGTATCCTACACAAAACACATCTGTAATCGTGCATACCATAGTAGGTTTAGCTGATGATTCAGTCAGGGTGAGACGAAATCGCATCGAATTGAGACGCAACAAAAATAAATGGGAAATTGTCTGGGTAGGTCGGCAATACAAGTGTCAACCAAATCGAGGTCATCAAGATTGGTCTGGCAGCCTTTGCTCATAATCGGGTTAAATGAGCAGTGATTCCGAAAGTTACGCACAAGGAATTAAGGGCAAGGTTATCTATACGGGGAGATATAGCATAACGATGAAAAAAACCTCTGAACTTTCCTTAACCTTCAGAGATATAATTCCCCACATTCACATTGGCCAATGCTATTACAACGCCTTCCTTGTGGCTGACGTTTATCCTCTAATTGAATATGTGGAAGGCCGGGTATTTAACGGCCTAGCCGTTCAATAGTCAAAGTAGGTGCGAAATGGGGATAAGTAAAATTTACCATTTTTCCCTATTCACGCAACAACGCCGTCCGAGGGAATTATTATCGAGGTTTACCACAGTTTTCCAAGTAGTTATCAAAGCGATTTTCTACTGTTTTGAGCGAACTATCTTCATCTAAATAACGTACTTGAAAATTAATAACTACAACATCGCCCGAATCATATCCCAAAATTCGATCAAGAAATTCGGTAGGAGGAACTTCATAACCGCCGCCGGGATTGACGGAACAGCATTCTGGATACAATGCTATATATTCATCGAAGCTTTTATACTTGATGTGAGCAAGATTATATCCACCGAAGCTTTTATCCAAGACGTGCTTGGGATCTGGGGCGTTGTCCAGAGGTAATGTATCCCGGCTATTTTGGTAATCGAATACTGCTCTAATTTTTTCTTCATTACTTAGGTAACGCATTTCTGCAAAACAGAAGCCAGAATAGTTTAAACCAAAATAAACAAAAAGAATTAGCAGCACGCCACCGACAAATAAAAACCTTTTCAATATCAGACCTCAATGCTTGTGAGCCTCAGTTTTTTGAAGTACCTGGCGATCGCTAACAGCCCGAAACCCAGCTTTTCATAAGTGCAACGTGCCGGGGCATGGCCTTTCTTGGGTATCCGCTGAGATACGCGGTGGCCACCCAAGAAAGGGACGAATAAAATCTGTAACTATGTTAATTATTTTACGCTTATTATCAAAAATGAATTGCAGATAAAGTATTGCAGACATCCCATTCCCGTCGACGGGAATGACAAGAAACGTAAGAACAAGCGTTTGAGCCATTAAGAGTTTGATAAAAGCGCTAAAAAGAAGAATGTTTCCGTTGCAGAGAGGGCAAATATCTGTTTAAAAATCTTGTAGTGCTATAATCGTGAAAATATAGCACTACAAAAATATGGCATTTCTGCGAAGACGGCTTCAGAACGGGACTATGATCGCATTCCACACCAACGATTCTTTGAGCCAATAGTAACGCTTTGGGCGTTTTTGTATCAGATTTTAGATACTGATAAAAGTTGGAACTGAGACATTAGCTAATCTTGTTTTCGATGCGTGGGTTAAAGGGTTTGGAGTACGACGTTATCAATATTTAGGTTGAGATCACTAATTAGGTTGAGATCACTAAAACCACTCCTGACTACAATTTCATCAAAAGACGTAATGATTCCAGCGCCAGAATCAACAGCTCTTACAAGAAAACCATCAATTGATGCAGTTATTCGAACTCTTTGTGAATCTAAGCGTCTGATAGTCAGGACTGCTGTATGACGTGCTGTGTCGTCAATTGTTGGTACAGAGCTAGTTGATATTAACGAAAGACCTCCAAAACCACCAGTAACACTATCTCTACTGTTAAAGTTTTCTCTAGCAAGTTCTAGATTGCTGGTACCAGCTAGACCAACTACTACAAAATACCCACCGTCATCTTCCACAGGAGTGCCACTGCCGACAAGTGAAGCCAAAATATTAGCCGTTACAGGAGTAAATGCAGAGTTGTAGGCATCACCGTGCCAAAACGGGAAAATTGTACGCTAAGGCTGAAATCCTTGCTATGACTGTGTTTAATGAACGAGAGCGCTAAAATTGACAGTACACAATACGCAAGTACAAAGTATGAGTAATCGTTTTCAAAAGCCATGCCCTGACCGTATAGATGCTGGTAATGCTGGCAGAACTCTTAGAAACATTAATTCCACTCCACAGCAAAAAGCTGATGCTGGGTTTCTTCTAAACCAATGTAAACAATGTGGGGGGTGTTAAAAATTTTAGAGCAAATGGCATACCTCTATTTATCACTCTTGACTCGCTAATGTCTTTCCAGATGGTGCAGAGTAGTATCAATACTCTGCACCATCAAACAAATAACAGCCCAAATCCTTACATACAGGTACTTTCAGCCTTAGCGTACAAAAAACCTTTTTTGGGTGCGACACGATGGCGCACGAAGGGCTGGAAGCCTCTATATATAAAGCTTCCAAAAGATGAGCGAGGAACCGATTCCTCCAGTCTGGTGTCCAAGACTGTTCCTAACCTTCCCATGCACCACTGGTAACGGCGGTGTATGAAGCGGAAAGTAAAGCCCAAGGGAGCATTTAGCCTAAAAATGTAACCGGGCAAAGGAAAGATTGGATGGGTGAATGTAAATGAATCCTTGTTGAGGCATCGTAAGAATTGGTCATCGAAAAGGCTGACACGGTGATATGAGTGAAAGCGCTGAATACCCCAAAAATATTCAGTAAAGGTTCAACCCCTCAATGCAAGTTGAACTGGGGCACCAAACACTCCGGTGTAGAAAGGACACCCTACCCAATTAAATCTCATCCGTGCGTAACGTAGTAACCCCAATGAAGTCTGGGATTTACCCAGTAAGCAATCCGTAAGGAAAGCTGAATTCTTCAGTGGGTCAAGGATGCTTCCAAAAGCGAATGCCACCAGCCGAAAGGCAAGGGAAATCCATAACCCGGTGGATAAGGCAGATGTCCAACCTGAAAGGGTGCTGACGGGAAGCAGGTGAGTCAACCTCACATCCGTTGTAATGATTTCAAACCGAGGTGTAAGTTAGATGCAGGCAACTGTAAACCGAACCAAGGGACAGACTGATTGGAATTGTGTCAACTGGCGCAAAGCCAATCGGATTGTTCGGAATTTGAGACAGCGAATCTTTAGGGCAAAAACTGAGGGCAAACTGAAAAAGGTACGCTCTCTCCAGAAACTGATGCTACGCAGCTATTCTAATCGCCTTGTTAGCGTTAGAAAAGTGACGCAGTATAACAGAGGTCGAAACACACCAGGAATAGATAAAGTAGTAGTAAAAACTGCTACAGCCAGGGGTCAGTTAGTAGATAAATTAACTGATTACTCCCCCTGGAAATCATCACCAGCACGACGAATTTACATCCCAAAAGCTAATGGGAAGAAACGACCTTTAGGAATTCCAGTAATACAAGACCGTACCATCCAGGCAATGGTTAAAAATGCCCTAGAACCCGAATGGGAAGCAATTTTTGAAAGGTCTAGTTACGGCTTTCGTCCAGGACGTAGCCCCCATGATGCTATTGCCAGTATCTATAACCTAGCCCGACCGAATAAACGGAAGAAATGGGTCGTAGATGCAGACATTCAAGGATGTTTTGACAACATTTCACATAATTTTCTGTTAGAGCGATTAATAGGCTTTCCAGCCCGTGAATTAATTAAACAATGGCTACTAGCAGGATATATGGAAGCGGGTTCATGGCATCCTACAGATGCAGGTACACCGCAAGGGTCTGTTGTCAGCCCGTTGTTAGCAAATATAGCTTTGCACGGTATGGAAAAAGCCTTGGGAGTTAAATATAACAAGGACGCAGAACTACGTGCAGCAAGAGCCTTGGTGAGATACGCCGATGATTTTGTAGTGTTCTGTGAAACACTTGAAGATACAAAAACTGTTGTTCAAATCCTTAATGATTGGATGCAAGTCAGGGGGCTTACCCTCTCCCAGGAAAAAACCAAAATATCGCATCTCACAGAAGGGTTTGACTTTTTGGGTTTCAATATCAGACACTACAAAGACCAAACCACAAAGACTGGATGGAAGCTGTTAATTAAACCTAGTAAAAAGTCTGTGCTAAATATTCGGAGTAAACTGCGTTCTGAATGGCTTAACTGTAGAGGTAAGTCAGCAGATGCAGTCATTAAAAAGCTCAATCCGATTATTCGGGGACAAGCGAATTACTTCCGAGTTGGAGTATCCTCAAAAATTTTCAATTCTCTTGACCACTGGTTATATGAGAAACAGAAAAAGTATGCCAAACGCACTCATCGAAATAAATCTGATAGCTGGCGTAAGGCTAAGTACTGGAGAAATCTAAATCTTGATAGACCATTTGACCGATGGGTTTTTGGTAATAAACAAACCGGAGCCTATATGTTAAAATTTGCTTGGTTCAAGATTGAAAGGCACATTCTTGTTAAAGGTAAATCATCACCTGATGACCCCAAATTAAGGGACTACTGGATTAAGCGGCAAGAAGTTAAAACTAAATCCGAATTAATCAAAAGTAGGCAGAAGATAGCCCAAAGGCAACAATATGTCTGTCCTGTATGCGGGGAATCCCTATTAAATGATGAGGAGTTACATCTTCATCATAAAAAGCCAAAATCTCAGGGCGGTGATGACAATTACGGCAACCTACAACTCGTACATCTGTACTGTCATCAGCAAATACATTCTGGAACAATTTGTAGTCTATGACTTGCTTGAGCCGGATGCGTTGCAAGGCGCAAGTCCGGTTCTGAGGGGGCGGGATTATAGCGATATAGTCCTGCTACCCGACCACGGTGATGCCTTGTATAGACCAAAACGTAAACCACCTGCGCGAAAAGCAGGAAATTGACTAGAGGTTGTGGAGGTACTAGGTTTAGTAGTAAAACGAAAATCAAAGCTTAAATAAAGCGTATCGCCTGGTTCACTTCCTAAACTAACGGGGGCGAAAGTTCCAAGCGCAAGGTGAGGGGGAATAAAACCAGGATTGTTAGTAGTAAAAGAGGGAGTGTCAAGGTTTAAAGCTTTTCCACTTCCAAGAGTTGGATCTTCAACTACGCTTAATTGAATTCGAGAAGGAGTTGAAACTGTTCCAGAAAAATTTGATGAAATTCCAAACCAGGAAATATCTAACGGATCAGCACCATTGGTAAAGCCACCGTCGGCAAAAGTATCGTTAACAACAGCTTGAGCATTGACGTTTTCACTGAAACTAGTTCCTACAGTAAGGAGCAGGGCAGATGAAAGAAGTACTTTAAGGTATTTGTTCAGCACCGTTTTATCACTCTAGTATGCTGTTAGTAACTATATACTGAAGATTGCAGCGTTACACAACTAAATTTTTATATACGTGTAATAACTTAATAAACGTAGGCGTATTGTTAGTGCAAGCCTAAGTAATGGGCTTTTCCCCGTAAGCTTCAAACAGAAGCAAAAGTGTATTATTTTTACAAGACTTTACATAATGAAATGCTCAATTTCACTACTGAGAACTAAATTCTATTTGAGTTACACGCGATCACTGCCTGGAGGATCTATACTCATACCGCAAGCCGCAGTGTACTGTGGTGATATCAAAATCGCTATCGGTTGTTTAAATCTTCACGCTTCCAAGGATCAGTTTCTACCTCCCGCAGCGATCGCACGGTGATTGGATGAATTCGCAATTGCGATGTTGAGTCCCCGTCCACAGAAGTGATGTTAATCAAATCCAGTAATTCTTGTGGATTCATCGCAGGATTTTCGTGAATGCAGTCCATTAAAGAACCTGCAAATTTTCGTTGACGTTGCTGCCAATCATGGGGGTATGCTCGATCTAAAAACCATTCCCATTTTGATGTTTCGGACAATATGTGTTCGGCAATCTCTAACTCCGATTCTGCCTCTACGATGATAAACGAACTGTCATACACGCCTTCATCGATTACACAAGTAACTAAAAACAACATAGTGTTACATAACTCTAACAGTAAAAAGAATCAAATCCCAACTCTCTAGCAATAAGTAATTGAGTTAAGTAATTGAGTTACTTATTATTCTAGATCAATTTCCTCAAACGCCTGCTCTAGAAGGACTCGGAGAATTTCAGCTTTTTTCCTACCAGTGCGATTCGCAAGATTAGTCAGTTTAGAGTGCATTTCTGGAGATAGATCCAGACTGACGCGAATGGGTTTTTCTCTTGGTATAGATTGCTGAGTTAATTTCTCTAATAAATCATTAGATTGCTTCTCAGCTTTTTTAGCCGCGCCAGTAGTTTTTTTATTCGGTTCGTCTTCAGGAAAAATGAACTTAGCGGTATCATCGTCTAGCTTTTTTCGTTTAATATTCATTTTAGTAATCCCAATATCTCTTTGCACAATTGCTCAAATTCTTGAGCCGAATCTTCTGCTTTTTTCATTTCAAAAATGCTGCATTGCTGAGTAAAGCAATCGGCAATGGCTTGCTTATTGTGGATCACAGTTTTGAGTAACTTAACGTCGGGAATTTGACTGAGCAATGATAATGCCTCTTCTTTCAGCCTCGTCCCTTTAGAAGCGCGAGAGAGGAATACTGCTGCTATTGGCCGCCCCCCAGTTATTTTTTGCGCGGACTTGATTAGCCTTATTGCCTCTGAAGCAGAATGTAGATCCAACCCAGTCGGTTGGATTGGAGTTACCGAAACATCCGATAAACACAAAATCGCTCGTGTTGATTCGGTCGTGTTTGGCGCACCATCGACAACTACAAACTGGAATTGTTCAGCAAGCTCTGGCAATCTCTCTATTAATTCGTTAGCGTCAGTAATCTTCGATGTCGGGATTTGACTAGACAGCAGGGACATCCATGTTGCTCCACTGCTTTGCGGGTCTGCATCAACAAAGTGTATTTTCTTGCGCTTGCGGTGCAGCCAAGAGGCTAGATGCACTGCCCCAACTGTTTTTCCGCACCCCCCTTTCTGATTGCAAAACGAAATAATGGGCATTTACTTAACTCAATTACTGAACTGAGATAAGTATAATCCTAGCTACCGAAGGATGCCACTGTGATTTTTTGCAGTTGGTTCTTCACATACAAAAAATCAGCACCTTCCTTCAAGATGGAAAAGGCTGCTGATAATTTACTTATTTACTTAACTTAATTGAGTAGAAATGATAAAAAATCCGGTTTGTGGCATTCCCCCAAAGGGGAAAGTTGTTTCCTTATCATTGAATCAAAATTTAGAGGTGTGGGGGTACTTGAGGTACGATCGCTTTGTTTCCCCCATAACCAGAGACAAGCGATCGCTGAAATGCAAATCCATTAATACTCACTTCTGGGAGATAATCTACTGGAAAAGTAATTCCCAATGATGACCTTGGAACCCGATCAGCTAAACCTATTCCCATCTGTAACGCCTACACCAGCACGTAGATCAGAACCACTGGTGATGAGCCTTAAGGCGCTGCTTCGGTGGAAATCTCAGCTTTTTGACTATCAGCAGATAGCAAGGGAAAGTCAGCCACCACAGCAGACGGCATTATTTGACCTACAAAGAACGCATTGTGACCCAGACGCGATAGACCCCTTCAGTTTACCGCTCCAATCAATGGCATTTTATCGGATGCCAACAGATGCGGGTAGCGCCGCTATTTATTTTGTGAGCGATAATGCGATGCCCTTGCTTTTATATATTGGTGAAACTTGCCGTTCTGGTAGACGCTGGAAAGGTGAGCATGGATGCAAGCAATATCTAGATAGTTACCATTCACTGCATCATCATTATGGGCTACAAAGAGAAGTGAGCATCGCTTTTTGGTGGGATGCCCCTGTGCAGAGAAAGCCCAGGCAGCAACTAGAGCTTGCACTAATTCAAAAATTTCAGACACCATTTAACAAGGAGAACTGGGAGCGCTGGGGGCAACCGTTTGGGTAAATTTTTTTTGTGACGATAGAGATAGCTAAAAGCCCATTCATCTCATAACTGGGCTTTTTTGTATGCGATCACTCTTTTTTCCTCTAGGAATTGGGGGAGCGATCGCACTAATCATTGAACGTCTATCACCTCAGTAAGTAGTGCGTGAGGTGGAAATCCTTCTCGTAATAGTTGGTGTTCATTCATGAAATCGTTGTCTAGGATTCCATAGCATTTAGTCTTTTGGGCTATTTCCCTTACAAAATCATCGGTGAAGACTACTCCAAAATAAGCACTACCTTTAAACCGCTCACCTATCCAAGTTGGATCAATTAATTCTCCATCATTATTTACTAGCCAAGCATGGGATACAGCTATATCAATATCCTCACTAATAGCAAATCCCTCACAATAGTTTAGGTTTGGATACCTCAACAATCCTTTTAAGCAGTTTTCAAAGCAAGCTTTACGTTCACCTTTAAATGGTGATTTAACTTGAGTCAAAAAAGGTTTACCATAATCCAAAACTAGCCTTTGTGTACTTTTGTATTGAAAGTCAGAACGTGTGTTAAGTTTATCAATCAAGTCTGCTTGTTCTTTTAATATTGCCAACAGACGGTCTAAGTTACTGCTCATTATTTAAATACTTATTTGCTAATTCTTCAGTCAACTTATTTTTGGTATTTAAATATTAAACCACCAATACTTATGTAATCCTCTCAGTTTTGAATTTGCATTACTATGTTCATCCGCCCATGTTAGTGTACTATCATCACCACAAACATAACCAGAGCCACCAAATTTACTCTGACCCTCATCTATTATTTCCATCATCACTTTAATAATTGTTCTTTCACTTATAGAAATTTCATAATGCTCTAAAAGTAAGTTTTTAACATCTTTAGCGCAAACACCATCAAAAAACCTTGGCTTTTCATTAAGAATATTAATAATTAGATTTTTTAGCTTTTCTGCTTTCACTGTCTTAAAATCCCTGTTGTTCTAAAATCTTTAGTTTTTCTAACTTCCGATTTAGAAGTGCTGCATCAGTTTCAGGTTCAGCATTATCATCTACTGTGCGTTCCTCTTCCAGCCATTTTAACAGTTCGGCTTTTGGACGAAATGACATTATAGGGCGCTTCTGATTGTAATTTTCTTGAGCTTGGTAAAGTACATCACGATTGGCTTCATTCCATCGCTGCTGATTAGACTTAGCTTTATACTGGCTTTGTGAAAACTCTGGCATAACTTCAATTTTGAGATAGCCTCCTTGACTTTTGAAGTGCCAGCGACTATCGTAATGTTCAAAATGTTTTTTTGCACCCCGTTCAGTCTTCCAGCGCTTGCACCAATGTAAATCTGTGTTGGTAAAAGCATATTCAGTATCACAGCTAAATGTGTATAGCCAACCTAAAGGCTTATCTTCTTTGGTATAGCAACGGTATCCGTAGTACATATAAGGTTCATCACAGACTTAAGCTTTTTTTCAGTAACTTTGATAAAAGTATTTCTCTCACAGCTAACTTAATTTCATCTGCTGTTTTACCAATTGGGTTATTGTCTGGTGGTAATTCAAAAAACTCAGATGTCCAATAGCTGTTTTTAGTTTCTCGCTCGTACTTTTCTACTTCTTTGTAGGAACCAATGCAAATTTTCTCTTCTGTAAAGTACAGTCTGACTTTTCCCTCTTCATTTGGCTCAAACATAAAACTTAACCTCAATTAATGAAATACCTGAATTTTTAGTTAATAGTTAATAGGTTTTTCTTCATTAGACAAAACTAATATTTCTTGCAACCCTGCAACTTGTCCTTTTTCATCAAATTTTGCATACCAAGACTTTTTACCATGAGGATTTAGTTGAGGGGAAAGTTCACCCTTTTCTTGTTCATGGCGTTCAATCAGTTCGCACAGATTCATTACCTCTGGTGTGGCATCTGGTATTTCATCACTCAATAATAGCCGTTTAGCTTGAATAGCTATTGCTCTTAAGCTTTCGTTTTCTTGCTGCAAATACTCTTGTTTATTCATAATTGACCTCTAGTTATTGCTGAGTTAACCATTAGTATTCATTTTTTAGTCAAGTTAAAAATTCAACTCAAGTACGGCTTAAATTTTTGATGTAAATCCTCATTAGATACACTAGTCCACTCCTTTACCTTTTTCCAAGCTTTATTAAAGATTTCTTGGGATTTGTCACCATTAGTTTGTGCATAAAAAACACAAATATTATTCATACCATTTCTACAAAAAGCTGTATTGGAAGGCATAGTTTGAGGTAAAGCAAAAGCAGATATTGTTACTTCGTCACGAAATGAGTTTTGTTTCTGCTCAATTGACCATTGAGGTTCTTCGCCTTTTTTTCACCGAGTTTCGCGTGGAAAGATACGCCAATCTGTTACCTCAAGAACAACACGATATTTTTTTCCGTGAAATGTATGTTTAAAACTATGAACCATAAGAATTTAGTTAATAGGTTCGTGTTCGCTGACATATTTTTTGATAATTTGCTCTATTTCTGATTCCATCACATCCATGTGACCATCAACATCAGCATACCAGCCGTATTGGTTAAGTACAGCGATCGACTTTTATTCAGAAATATTTTAGTTAATCGGGTTGTTTTCGCTTACATATTGCTTAATTAATATTCTAATTTCTGATTCCAAAGTATCCATGTGTCCATGCTCATCAGCATACCAACCATATTTATTGAGTATTTTTATGACAGCTTCTACTGCTTCTTGAACAGCAAGTTGACCTTGACCTTCAGGAGTAGCAAGATATGCTTTATATTCTTCTTCTTTCTTCTGCTTAAATGCTAATGATTTATCTATAATTGCCTGTGCTTTTTCTACCGAGCAAAGAAATGTCGCGTCAATTATTTCTATTCCTACCTCATATCCTTTTGGGTTGTAGCGTTTACCGTTTTTTAACGTGACATACCCAGTGGGAGAAACTTTAGCTATTTCTTCAATTTTGGCTTTAGCTCCTCTATTATCATCGTGATAAAATACGCCTATTTTTTGATTAGATGTTAGTTTTGTGGTGTCCATCAATTAAAGTTGTAAATATTTATTTGAAGAGTTGTAATTATGTCAGATTAGCTCATTTTTTTTTACTTCTTCTTCATCTACTACCTCTTCTACACTTTCAACCTTCCAATCAGGTGGTTCTCCAGACAATGCAGATTGTGCCGCCTCATCCTTATTTTCAGCAGTCACCTTTATCTCAAAATATTCTTTCCTTGATACCTTTACAACAAAATTTTTCATATAGCAGTCCTTAATTTTGGTGTCAATTAGTAGGATTATTGGTCACGACATCAAACTCAGTTCCAACAGTGCTTCACTTCGGGTTAACAACTTGCCAGTGTAGGGAGATAGCCAACACACCCCTGGCGGCTGCGCGTTGTCTTCCTTACGCCATCCAGCACTGAGTAATGTCTTCTCCTTGCGATCACACTCCATAACCAAAGCAATAATTTCTTTTGCTTCTGTCAGCGTATCCACCCGCCGCAGGTTACTTTGATGGTAGTTCCTTTGAAACGGAGTTGCCCCGCTTCTATCTTCAATCAACCACCCCAAACTTGTGTTACTCCGTCCGGGTATACCGTTGGAATAGTAAGTATTGCGGACATAAAACCTACCATCAGGAGTAAGATATTCACCTGCTTCGATACGTTGCAGTTTCATGATGGTTTTAATGGGGATAGTCAGAATGTGCGATCGCTTACTCTTAATATTCTACATAGTAAACTATGTATTTACAAGCTGATGAAATTGTATTCATGGCAATCGCGGTTGAGTTGGTAGACCCAACCGCCTGTTACTTCTTGAATTGTTACTGCACCAATGTAGTGGCGAATGTGCATTGCAGTGTCGATATTGCCCCAGATAGGGTTTAGCATCGTTGCATCGGTTTGCAGGTATGCACCGCTATCATTTTTGATTACATAGGGGTAAGCCGTGTACATAACTTTTTTATTAACTCTTTATTTCTTGTTTGCTGGGCAAGATGGTGCGATGTATTAACCAAATTCATATTTGCCATTAATTTCATCGTCTGTCATCATGATGATTCTTTTCCACCCATTACTAGAACAGGCTCAATCCAGACTAATTTTCTTTGCTGCCTGCCTTCTCCGTAAGGCTGATTGCGTAAGAAGCCTCTACGCCAATGGACACTCTTAGAGCCATGTGTACCGCTACTGCCTTCACTACTTTGCGTTCCTTCACGCTTGAGTCGATATCCAAGTCCAAGCCAAAGTGGTTGATAAAAATCTTGCGCTTGCGCTTTGCCAAAACCTTTATTTACCCTAACTATTTCGCTTGTTGAATCTACAAGTTCAGGGCGGCACTCCATTATCAAAATTAATCGTAGTAAAATTGAGTGCAAATATTCATTAAATCCTTTGACTACTTTGGGATCAATATCTTCAGAATCGGTATAGGTAAGTTTTTGGGCATCAAGTTTAAATCTGCGGCAAAAGAAACTAGACCTATCGGTTGCTGTCCAATAAAGGATACCAGCTTCACTATCGTAATGCCAAAAAACAGCATCAACGCTCTTATTTTCAGGAGAAAGAATTACTCCTTTGGGCAGCATAAACATTCCCGTTTTCATTGCCCAATTTAAACTGTCAATTTCAACAGTTAAACTGGAGTTTGGACTAAAAGCTCAGGCTCAGAAAAAATTACTTAGAGAATCACAGATAAACAAATAGACAATAGTACTGAACTGAAGACTAAAGAGTTTAAAGAAAAACAGTCAGTAGTAACACTGACTGCTGTAGAGTCAATGAATGTAATCAATAAATCATTGACGTGATGATCCTGACACAATTAGAAGAATTCCGGCAAGCAATCTACGATTGTTTAGGTAAAGCGAAAGATGCCGTATTTGAACTGATGGATGCAGTATTGACCAGCCCAAGCATTCAATCATTTGTAAGCTTGTCCCAAAGTCCAGTATTTCGGAGGCAATGGCCGAGTATATATGCAGCACTGCATGATAGTCGCCCACAGAAAAGAAAGTTGCTGAATTTACTGATAGAGGAGGTAAAAACAGAAGCACAACCATTTTTAGCAGGAGATCATACCTTTTGGCCAAGACCAGACGCCAAGACACTCAAGGAAAGAACTTTTCATGGGGAGAGAGGAGTTGGTGTAGGTATTGGACAAAGTTACAGTACGTTAGCTTGGATACCAGAGGCAGATGGGAGTTGGGCATTGCCATTAAGACATGAACGGATCACCAGCTTTGAAACGCCAACGAGTAGGGCAGCATTTCAACTAAAACTTGTAAGTCGGCAACTAGAAAAAAGACCGCTTGCTGCTTATGACCGAGGCTACGGCAACGCCAAATTTGTCCAAGCCACGGAGAAAATTGATGCAGACCTGTTGTTGCGTTTAGCATCTAACCGATGTGTATGGGGTACACCCGGTACTTACAAAGGACGAGGCGCACCTTGTAAGCATGGTCATAAGTTTAAGCTCAATGACCCCCAAACTTGGCCCGTGGCAACTGAAACTTTAGAAGTTGAAGACCTAAAATTCGGTCAAGTTAAAGTAATGCGTTGGAGCGGATTTCATTTCCTTCAATCCCCAAATCGAGCAATGGAAATCATTCGCGTCGAGGTCATCAAACCAGTTGGACGCAATCGTAAGTTCCAACCCTTATGGCTAGCTTGGTTGGGTCAGACAATGCCTCCATTAGACGATCTCTGGCAAAAATACCTTCGCCGCTTTGCTCTAGAGCATTGGTATCGATTTGCCAAGCAGAGATTATATTGGACACATCCTCAATTTGGTTCTACGCAGGCAGCAGAGCGATGGAGTGACCTGATGCCATTGTTAACTTGGCAATTATGGCTGGCTAGACTTGCCTGTATTGATTCCCCCTTGCCCTGGCAATCGACTCAGGATAAACTGTCTCCAGGACGTGTAGCACAAGCCTTTCCCCTAATTTTAGCCACTATTGGCACTCCTGCTCAACCCCCGAAAACTCGCGGTAAATCACCTGGCCGTGCCCAAGGGCATCAGCCACCTTCGCGTAAGCGTTATCCTACTGTCAAAAAACACGCATCTAAAAAACCTAAAACCGAAGAATCACTTAACAAAGCTGACTCAACTGCTGCTTAGTTTCGGGTGATTTTCTCATGATTCAACTTGACTCAGTTTCTCCAGGAAGTTGGGTAACTTTGTCTTGCTGTTCTCTTAATTGCTGGTTGAATCCAAATTAGTCCAAACTCCAGGTTAAAACCGATTGCAGTAATGCTTCGAGTAAATCTTTGTTCACCCAATAAGCAGGACATTTAGCTTGACCTACTTTAAACAAGGTGTACAGGGTGATGTACATCGATTCTGCGGGATTAGTCCTTAATTGGCGCAGTAGCTTTTGTTCCTCCGCAGAGTAGTAAATATCGGCAACAATACCGCACATCTTTTCATAGCTTTCGTAACCGTCTACATGAACAACGGGACGAATAACAATTTCATTAAACCAACCTCTAGGTTTTTTGCTCATGCAGCACGCCTTGAAAACTCTTCACGATGCCATTGTAGTGAATCAAGTCTAGGATAATACTGTTCCTGGGCGGGTAAGATAATGCGATCGCCCCTAAATTCTCGCATCGGTCTAGCGTTGGGCGATTCCTCTCGCAGGTTGTCAGCAACAATGATGGTGTAATCCTCATCAATGGTGAACCAAAAGCGGTCAAATGCCCAGTGATGATTTTTGCACAGTGACAGCCCGTTATCAATGCGGTCGTCGTAGAACTGGGAGAATGGTTTGATGTGCGACCCGTCCACAATGTTCTGACCGAGTGAGTCGAGTATTTGCAACCCGCAAAAGGCACAGCGTTGATTGTAAGTTGAGACTACAATTTTACGGAAAGCTCCATCTCGCACAATTACAGCTTGTTCATCTTCTAATTCTTCTGGTTGGTAGACCTTGCCACCAGTGCGTTGCAACTGGTCTTGTAGTTCAGCAAAGGCGTTGACTTGCAATAATGACTCGATATCCTGTGTACGCTCGTTAAACCATGAATTAATTAGTGTGTGGGTTAGTACAGTGCGATTGCTCTCGTTTTGCAGCAGTGACCAGAGTTCATCATCAAGGTAAGCATACTCTACAGTTTGCCTGATGGTGCTGGGAGTTCTGATTTTCACCTTGGCAGCAATCAGTGATTCAAACCCCAGTTTCATCTCAAAATACCAGAAACCGTCACTGATGAGGTGGTAAAAAGGTAAGCCTATATCCGGCTTGCGTACTGGTTCTAAGTGGCTCCACAGTTTGAGAAATGTGGCGATGAGTTCAGCAGATAGAGGAATTTGGTTTCTCACTATTTGCCCAGTAGTTATCATTTCAATGATAGATAAAAGCAAAATCGGTTTATTGGGCGCACCAGGGCTAACATTTAAGCCTAGCTTCCCAACAACAGACTTTGGAGAAAATTTCTTAACGTAGTAAGCTAAATCTTTGGCCATTCGCAGTTATGAGAGAATATCGCTGTACACGTAACGCATTATACTTACACAACTGCACTGGGCGCGATGACCTTAGAGAACGCCAGGGTCATTATATCTGGGCTGAAAGCGAAGAAGAAGCTTGGGAGAAAATGGCAACTAGGTTTCCTGAAGAAGCAGAGGCAGGCTTTACAGTCCAAGAATGGGAAAGTTTTGATGTCACTGTGGTAGAAATCAAACGGGATGAAAACGGGAATACTATAGAGTAGCCTTTTTAACCCTTGCTATGTCATCGGGAAGCAAAATCATCAGTACAATTCTCAAGCACGATACAAAAGCTACAAGCTACAAAATTGCCTTGCTGCGTGCGATTAATGATGTTGTCCTCAGCTTCCCTGATTTGCGGAACCTAAGAGCAGACGTAGCAGTTCCTTTGCGTTTACTAGCACAGTTTTGGGTGGCTTACTATTGGCCGTTTGTCAAACCCCGCGAACCTATCTTGCAAGGGCAACGAGCAACACTGAACGGTCAATTGCGAAATGATATGTCGTTTCGTCCTCAGTTAGAGAAACTACGCTGTGAATGGGAATCAATTGTTGGCGGAACCTCAAGCCCTAGCGATGGCTTTTTCCTCATCAACGAGTTGAGAGTCCCGCGAAAATATCTTGCCTACTCCAAACCGTTACGTCAAGTCTACCAAGCTGCCCTCACTGCCATTAGTAAAGCAATTGAAATGCCTGTTAGATATGCAGGGTTTGGTCACTGGAGTGTGTTTGATAAACCTTTAAAGTATGCAGAACTTAGCACTCAAGTTGTAGCAATTCCAGGTACTAAACCAGAAGACAAATGCTTAGTAATTCAAGCCGATCTGTGGCACACTTTTGGGGAGATGTCATTGTGGATTGAAGCACTTTGTATTCATGAATGGTGCTTGTTTACTGAAAAAGTCCAACAAGAAAATCACACTAAAGTGCATCGAGGTTTTATTTATCAGCTGCTAACAGATAGACCAGACAACCGCAGACCTTTGAGTTGGGAACGCAACCATGTTGATGTACTGTTGATGTCAGGAACAGAGTTTGTTTGCCCTTGGACACAAAAGCACATTTGTTATGGTATCAGGTATGATTTAGACCACCTTTTACCTGTATCTCTCTATCCGATTAACGAACTTTGGAACTTAGTACCTGCTGACCCTAATTTCAATTCACACACCAAGCGCGATCGCTTACCGTCTCAGGCAAAATTACATCTGGCTCAACCTCATTTAGAGTTAGCTTACAGAAACTACATCACATCAGGTTCACTCTCGCTAGCACTTAAAGAAGATGTGGCTATCAGATTTTCTACTGTCTTTGGTGATACCGCTTCTTTTCCTGGTGTACTATCAACTGCTGTTGTTGACCTCATTAATATCTTTGCTGAGTCTCGCAATCTAGCTCGTTTTTGACAATATGGCAATAACATATCAAAGTTCAGTTTTCAGAAGTAGTAGAGTTAGGCTTTACCGTCATAAGGATGCCATTCGGCTTAATGTTACTCTGGTAGAGGTTGGTTAAAAGGAGATGGTATTCCTCACGGAATCTTTCACCCTCAAGACTTTATAGATGTCATCTACACTGGTCAACCTATAGACTTAGAGGTGCTGTCACCAACGCTTTTTGAAATACTGAAAAATTCGACTGATCACAAAGGTAAGCGCTCGCCTACCTAATTAACGTTTATGAAACTTCCAAAAGTCTACAATTACAACGATAACATTAGACGAATTACCGTAAATATTGAATTCAACCTAGATTACTCATGTATAATCTCGTGTATATCTGAAGAATTTGAGGCTTATCACACAGAGAGTTTAGATGATTTTTTAGATGATTTAACACCTCAAAAACTTATAAAATACCTCAAGAGGAACCTTAAAGAAAAGGGTGAAGAAACTTTTTTTAATTGGGATAAAGAGATAGCCAATGATCCCAGAGTCAACGAACTCATTGATAAATGCTTCCCAGGATTACGAGAGAGTTATATCACCACGCATTGATAAAGACGGCAGAATTGACCGATGGACTGATGGTTTCTTCGATGAATGGGAAAACAGTTTAATAGTTTTATTAGAACCTGCAAAATCATAACTCGCTTCTGTTGCAAGCTGCTATCGCTCATCATAACCCATATATAAAGTTTCCTCGCTTGAATTATGTTGCTTTAACTGTGACCTTGAAGAGTGCTGTCTCCAAACGACTGGTAAATTCAACAGGAGCAATTGCTTAATTTTCTCTCTTGATTGGGGGGCGCGTAGCTTGCCGCCGTAGGCAGTAGGCATCGCCTAACACCTAAAATACTGCTATGGTCAATCACTACCAGATTGCTTTATAGGAAAAGTTATGAATGAGACTTTAGCAGCCACACTAGGGGAATTACAAGCACAAATATATTGGTTACATGATGCTGAGGAGTTTACAGAATTGGCATTAGCAGCAGCTACTATATATATGAAACTTGGTTATACTCAACAGCAGGCAGAAACGGCGGGTAACTTAATTAGTCAGGCTTATCAATTAGCGGATGATGCTGCTTTAGCCCAGAAAGCAGGTAATTTTGACAAAGAAATGCAGTTTTATTATCAAGCTAAAGATAAATTAACCCAAGTAGAAACTACATTAGTTTATCAAACCAGCATTGCCATACATCAAATAAAATGGTGGATGTATTTTCGTCATAAACAAAAATTACAAACTATTATTCACTTATTTTTACAACATTTTAAAGCGGTAGGGTTGATTAACTTACTTACTGCTATTAAACTTACATATTTTCTAATGGAAATAGGCAGAGTTCACAAATCGCGTGACATCGAAACCACCAAACATAATGCTATAAAATACTGGACAGAATTATTGAAAATCAAACCGCCACAATATCCTTATCTTGGTTAAATTGCTTATTTTTAGCCTTGAGCGCGATTGGTAAACTACGCATCCTTAACTTTTCCTCTCTTGATGGAGAGAGCGATCGCTTTCCTCGCTTGAATGAAGGATAAACACAATCAAATTACTGCCACTTTACCTAATACTGTCTCCAAACGGCTGGTAAATTCTGAGGAGCGATCGCTTGTCAGAATCAACTGCTCAATCGCCCGTGTCATCGCCACATACAATAGTCGCGCTTCTTCTTCTGGTGTACCGTGACTGTACTGGTCAGGCATAAAACCAATACCGGGAATAAGCACCACTGGAAACTCTAGCCCTTTGCTGGAGTACATGGTTATGAGTTTGATGCTTTGTTCGTCCGGGTTATAGTTGCGGCTATCACTGCTGGCGTTGACCCACTCTATTGGGATTTGGGCTTGTTGGAAGTCGTTGTAGATGCGATCGCCTCAGCTTCTCCCATAACTAAAGAGCGATGTCTGCGGTGTGCTGTTCGGTGATGCACCCTTTCTTGCTCAAAGTCCTCAAATATCATTCCCGTTTTGGGAATGACTTTGTGAATGTGTCCCAATACTCGTTTTTAAATCACAACTACAACCGTTGCAATCGCGCATAAGTTAATTATCAAAAAATAAGTTTTCTTTTTTATAGTACATTTGTACTATAATATGATTGCATATCTCAAATAAAAAATTGAGGAATAAATATGACCAAACGTCGTAAGATTCAACGCAACCAAAAGAATGGATTTGACCCCAAACCCATGACACCACAACAAGAGACTCTCAACCTCAAAATCATCCAACGGTACAACCTTTTTGCACAACAAGAGGCAGTCTCAATGGGGTTTCTACCCACTACAGGAACTGAATGCCTTTGGGGTGTTCTTGTAGATTTCAAAGCTGGACGTAGTGACAAAAAGCGTTTTAAATGGTTTGAGCAAATGGTCAACAAGTGCAAGTGCGATCCCGAACATTTAGACAAATTGTACGAATCGATTCGCTCAAAACTGGCAATGTACGATCAATTAATGGATAGCGAATGCAAACGTTTAGGAATTTAAATGCTAAATTGCATTCCCATTTAGTCAAACTATAATTACTTAAAAATAAATCTGTAAAGCTAGTTCATCCTTAGTTAATATTTACACTCAACTGAGGATGAATTAGATTTTTATGATGCTTTGGATTTAAATGACACTTTTGTGCAAGCATTAGGCGATAAAATACTCACTTGCATCGCGATCGCTTTTCCCTTGCCAGAATGGTGGAAAATATAGATATTGCACTCAACAGATAATTAACTATGACTTCAGCCAAGTCTGCTCGTGCAGTACGCCGGGGTAGGATTTTTCCAGAAATTCAGTGGTCAGAACAGCACAAAGCGCAATGGAAAGCTGAACGCGATGAATTCAAAGAGCGCTGCCAGTCAGTTTTTGAGCTAGATAATAAGTAATTGAGTTAAGTAATTGAGTAACTTATTCTTTTAACTCAATTTGCTCAAACGCTTGCTCTTGAAGGACTTGGAGAATTTCAGCTTTTTTTCTACCAGTGCGATTAGCCACTGGTAGTGAGCTTAGAGTTAATGATTTACTTAATTACTTAACTTATTTGAGTAAAAAGGATTAAAATCCAGGTTTGTGGCATGACCAAAGATTTTTGGCTACCTGTTAAGAACAATAAACGCCTTTATATAGTTCTGAAACTACAATGATTTCAGAAGCAATCATTTGGTGTAATTGTAATGCAATCAATTTTCTGGAGTGTAGAAGAAGTAGCCCTAAGAGCTAAACAGTTTTACGAAAACGGTATTCGTCAAAATGTCGAGTCTGGTGACAATATCGGCAAGATGATTGTGATTGATGCTCTTACTGGTGAATATGGGATTGATCCAACTGGTGTAGAGACAGCGTTAAAGTTAAAACAGAAAAACCCTAATGCTAGATTGTTTACTATACGGATTGGTTATGATGTTGCTGTAAGCTTTGGTGGTGCAATGGAGCGTATTGCTGAATGATTTATGGAAAAGTAATCGATGGTAGGGCAATAGTTCCAGTGGTTTTTCGTTTACCTTCGCAGCCAGATTTTAACTTGGATTTTGTCATTGATACTGGATTTAATGACCATCTTACTTTACCATCACAGGCAGTCAGTGCTATGAATCTTCCCTTGTATTCTAGTACCGAAGCAAGGTTAGCCGACGGTAGTCAAGCTTTATTATCTATACATTTGGCAACAATTGTATGGGACGGTATAGAAAAATTAATTCCAGTTTTAGCTGCTGGTTATAAACCCTTGCTTGGGACTTCTCTGATGGCAGGATATCATCTAGAAATAGATTTTCAAGACAATGGTTTAGTTTCCTTAAAGAAACTCTAATCGATTAATTCTTGTTTGGTAAGGTTCTAAATTATTAGAATAAGTTCAATTATCCTATATAGAAATTAATATAGAAATTAATATAGACAAAGCATATATACAAACTTACTCCGGCAAGTACCAACTGCGATCGCTCTATCTTGGCATGGGCAAAGGATGTCTGGTGGTTTGTAAACTGGCGCGACCATACAGCGAAAATGTTTTTTGGGCATTTTTTGAGGTAAAAAGGCTGAAAACTACCTTTCAGAGCGGATTTTAACGCTTTCTTTGTTGGCTGACGTACAAAGACAGCCGATGATTGCAGCCCAAGCTCACAGAAACTTTAAAGCAAGATCAGTGCCTTTGCTGTATCAGTCTTTATCAGGGAGAAAGTAGAACTGAAGTAACAAATTTTACTTTTTTCGTCAGTATTGATTTTATGAAATTTTCGTCTAAAGTTTTGGCTGTTTTAACTTCAACTTTTGGTTTATTTTCAATCAATTTTGCTGTTTCTCTACCTGCAATTGCGTCAGTTACATGTGAAGGTGGGACAATTCATAATTATTCCAATGGTTCGTTGGCAAGTTGTATTCTTGGACAAGATACGAACGTCCAGGTTTCCAGCCCCAGTTCTGGGTTATCTAATTTTTATTGCCAAGCCCAAAAATTTATATCTTTTGATGAGAAAGCACAGTTTACAGGTTGCCAGCTTTCACAGGAAATCCAACTTAGAAAAGGTAACTCAATTGAAACATGTCCAGCAGAATATAAAGTAAATGTTTCAATTGAAACTAATGGTACTCAATCCATTAGTTGTAGTCCCTAAGAGGATGTTTTAAAAGTAGGTGCTATTAGGCATTGAGCAGGATGTTTGTAAAACCTGCATTCCGGTTTGGTTCTGAATCGTTGCCAAAATCGCTATGCTCCCCGTTAGTTGGATGCTTGGGCGGTTCAAAGGGTCGGTTCAGCAATCGCAACTTCTAACTTCCACCAACTAGTAAGTGAAGTTGTAAGTTGAAGTCGGAAGTTACTGCAACGTGCAGCGCTGCTATGAGCGCGGGATTGAAACAGGCGCAAAGTTGAATTTCTCTGCATTTTGCAAACTTTCAAATAAATTAAACCCGTTCGCGGGATTTAGCCCGCCGCAGGCATCGCTTGCTTCAAAGCAGTACACTGGTACTATGAAAATTCCAGACTGCGCTCGCTGCCTTCTCTACTCACACAACCCTCACCTCGTCTGTGTCGTTCACCCTGATGGGGTAGACGGTGATAGTTGTTTGGACTTTCGACTTGACCCCAACGCCGAACCAGCAGAACTATGGCAACCGGAGGGGGCCAGTTATTACAACGGTGAATTAATACTGCAACCACAACAGCGATTGACGCAACAGCAACAGCTAGAACTGCTAGATACCCATCCTATGTTTACTGGCAAGTGTCCTCAGTGCGAGCATGAGTTTGACCGCGACTACACAGCACGGGTGCATTGGGATTGCCCGGAATGTGGGTGGATGGATGACTCGATATAGGGTTTTTCAGCTTTTGGGATGATACTTTGTTCGGTGCGATCACTGTATTATTACCCTACAATGACTAAAACTAATTCAGAAATCCTAGACCAGCTAAAACTTGCATCCGACGGCTTATTATTTATGAGCGAGTCGGAATATCCATTTGAAGTTTTTTTGTGGTCAGGGGTTGGATTATTAACACCTGAAAAAGTTTTACAGCAAACAAATCATAATCAAAATACACCCGTTAAGGTCGCATCACTTGATGATTTTTTCAGTGTGTCAACGACAGCAGAAGATTGGCATGAGGAAGAAGAGAAAGCAACCGTCAAACGATTTCAGAATCTTGTGCAGACACTTAAAACCAACCTAAGCAACTTACAAGTGTATCGGCTCGGCACGGTAGAGGTTGATGCTTATATTGTTGGGCAGACTCCAACGGGTGACAGCGCTGGACTATCAACCAAAGTTGTAGAAACTTGAGTTGTTTACGAATCTACCTTACTTTCAATAACTTCCTGAATATTTGGGGATACATTAGAAAGAAAATCATAGTTTGTGATTTTTTCTAATTCGTCAACACTGACTTTGTAAGCTCTCCAATCATTATTTAATTCTTCTTGGTTGGGAATGTTAACTGCAATGACGCGAGTATTGGCGGTAATACCTTCAAGCCCAGAGCCAGGGCTGTCTAGTACAACAACGACTTTCCAAGTAGTTTGAGGAACCGTCACCTTACCTTTTAGAGGTTCGCCAAGACTACCAAAAGGCCCAGCTACAATATAAAGTTCTTTTCCAAGGCTTACCAGTTCTCGACAATAGTCTTCTAAATTCCCCCAAGTGTTCCGGTTGTTGTCCGGTGTCTGCGGCATCATGTTGGTCATCAGGAAAGTGGCAGCATTATCCTCTACCGTCTTGGTGCGATCGCCCGATGGTGCAATATGCCCTTTGTCATATCCTGAGCCTGTGTAAGCACTGGGAGTTATCCGCACCCAACCAGCAGGTAGTGTGCTGTCAGGGCGGAAGTTATTTTGGCGCTCTGCATCACCCAGCCATGACTTGTTAAGCTGCCAAGCTACCCAGTTAGCAGTTCCCTTGCTTTGATTGTAGGAAAGTGCGTACTGGTTTTTTACCATGAGGTAATTATCAGGCGTAAGCTTTGTGGGGGTTGCACTGCTGGGATTTCCCAGCATCAGATGAGGGCTTATTGAGGTAGGTACAATCGGCGTTGGCTGTAATGGTTTTTCTGTTGTTGGCACCTGGGTTTGCGCTGGCGAACATCCCAACAGAGCAATTAGTGCAGTTGCAAGAGCCAAAGCCTGAAAACGACTGATGATTAAACGCATAAATTTTAGAAAAAGATTGCAGATTAAATTAATCATCATCATTTTTGAGGGGATGTCCAGTTTTTGTCTATAAGAGCGTAGCTTTTCATCTATCATCAGTTCATTGCTATCAAAACTGATATCAAATGGCTGACGACAAGACCCCAGCAAGCGAAATGATTCGCGTCCCTACTGCCTTAATTGCAGCAGTACGCCAACTATCCAAACTGCACAGAGAGGGGCATACAATTCCCTTGCTGCAAGGCTTAGAGGAATTAATATCTAAGTTTGATAGCAAGATTGATATCAATAATTCTGGCAGATTTGATCAGAAGCTAGAAAATCTGGAATCCCATCTCGACACTAAACTAGAAACAATTACCAAGAAGTTGGAACTCATAGAGAAGGCAATCACGGATCGTAGATACAGCAACACCAGACCTCGAAGACAAGCGCACCCATACCAACAGCCCCAAGTTGAATTGCAACCCAGGACAAATGAAAGTCTTGCTCCAAGACTCGGTGTTACTCCCCAAAGCCTCATCACTGAAAGAGAAAACAAGAGCGTCAAAGAATTTATCAGTTGGTCGCGTAACCGTGACCCCATGAGTACAGCGTGGGAATGGAATGATAAAACCGAACTTTACCATCCGGTGAAATAATTTCAACTGTCTCCGCAATCAGGTTTAATTAAGTCCCGATAGTAATTAGCGATCGCTAATCTTTCTGTGGTTGCCATTGCCTTTAGCACTATCCCTTGGACAATCGCGCGGACAGAATTGGCAGAGCGCCCGAATAACTTACAATCCCTTCGAAGCTGCTATCTTTCGCAGACTTTCTACTACGAGATACCCTGAATTTTGATTCTTGTTCTCCAGCAATATCTGCTCAATCTTCTGCCGCTCTGTAGTATCAGCGTCTAGGTAAAAATTAAGCAATAGCTCCACAAACAGCTTGTTGTTCTTAGCTGCCTGAAAACTTAAGTCGTTAAGCATTGTAAAAAATGGTGGTTTTACATTTAGTAGTCTGTTTCTTGGTAGTCTGTTTGAATTCTCTTCATAAACAACAGAATAATAGTCTGTATTTAAACCCGTGGCAAATGTAAAGCACTACTGTCACCTGGACGAATGTGAATATAACCTGCCGTTGTGGAAATATCAGCGTGACCCATTGTTTGCTGGATTAACGGAACTGGAGTAAGCATCTCAGCATTGTGCGTCGCATGGCTATGCCTGAGCCAGTGACAACTAACTTTCTCCATCAGTCCCGCCCGTTCCGCTGCATCTTTAATAATAGGATCAACATTTTGACGATGAAGCGGCTTATTTTTCCCGTTGCGGCTCTTGAAAACATAAGCATCCTTGGGCGCGTCTTTCCTGTAATCTATCAATTCGTGCCACAAATATTCCGGCAGTAAAATATGACGGGACTTGTTGCCTTTACCCACAACGGTAATTTGTCCGGTCAGATCGCGCTCTGTAAAATCTCTCCACCTCAGCCCTACCAACTCCGACACCCGCAACCCAGCCACATATAAAAGCTTCAATATCAAAACATCCCGTATTTGTTGAGATTTATAACGATATTGGGCCCGTTCTGTCAGCCGAATCATCAAAGCGATATCAGTTAGAGTCAACACTTTTGAGTGCAATCGCTGATCAAGCTTCTTTAACTTGATAGCAGCACCGGGGTTTTGCTTGATGTAACCAGTTTTATAAGCAAACGACAGCAAACTTTTAACCGCCGCGATATAGGTTTGAATAGTAGGCGCAGCCAATCCCCGGTTATGCAAATACTCAGAAAACTCCACCAAATCTTCTACGCTCGTGTGAGCTAGAGCCTTGTTGACTCCTACCAAAAATCCGGTGAACTGCGCCGCATACCGCCGATAACATTTCTGGGTACTTTGAGGCTTATCATGCAGCCACAATTGAACTAAGCGCTGTTGGGCATCGACTGGCGCCAAATGAGCTAGCTGCTTACCTCTCTTGTTGACTACTACTACTGGTGTCATAATTATCGCGGATCTGAAACAGACAAAAGTGCAATTTTGTCTCCTTCATACACATACACCTCTAACGCTACACCAGGATCATTTCTTGGAAATTCTTTACCAATTTCAGTCTTGACTCAGACAAAAGTCCCCAACAGCAGCAGTGGGAGGTATTTCAGGTATATATACTTAAATCCATTGTCCTACTATTAGCAAGGGTAATCGCTAATTTGCATTACTTTTTTTTCTTGATCGCAAGCTCAAGGGACATTCAAAAGCCCCACCCTTACTAGCATCTAGGTAGAATATTGATATCAAGATTGATATCACACATCGGCGGCGATCCTACCTCTCCTTTTCCCAAAATTCTTAGAGAAAACTTCGCGCCTTATTTTTCCAGATGGCAAGGCACGCCGCCACCTCATCCCTGTACTGCTTTAGCAATGCTAGCTTTTATACAATTCGGGTAGCCACCACTGAGAATAACCGCATTTTGTATCAGATTTTGATACCGTAGTTACGCCCTCTATATATATAGATATTACTAATTACTATGACTACCAAAAACCCAAACCTCCAATATATTTTTAGGGCATTGGGTATCGGGTGTTGGGGAAGTGCGATCGCGTGTAAATTAAATAGAATTTAGAGTTCTGTGATATCCCGTTGTTTTTGATTCTCTGCGTAATCGATATGCCTGCGGCGAGTTACGCCTACGCTCCCCCGCCTGTACGCACATCGCTTTAGTTTCTCCCTGCCTTAAAGCCTTCCCCACTAAGGAACTCATCGTTTATCAGCAACAGAATTTTATCTGTGTCTTTCCCTTTGTTGGCATAGCTGGCAGGATTACTGAGGTCTTTTTTGTTTTCCATGCAGAACTTAGAGCTATGGCCAATTATTTCGTCCTTGTGCTGTTCAATCCAGTCACGTACCAGCAAGCCGTTACAGCCTGATAAATCCCTGAGTGCTTGATTAGTAATTGCTAGGCGATCGCCGTCTCCAGTTGCCACAGTATCGTTATATAAGCAGATTGCTTGATAAGACCTGCGGATATTATTCTCAAAGGCTAAGGCGGTTGTCTTGCTTGTTTTTACTGTTCGTGATAGTATAAATTTCTGGGCGTGGTATGGTTAGGTTTGGTTTTATTAAAACCACTTCACCTGTAAATTTTTTGGTAGGGCAAGGTAAGGGTAAACTTTACTAAGTCAACAACGTGAAAAAAATTAGCTACCACTTGCTAAAGGTGTACTCTGCATTAAAAGAGTCATCTGATATTTGGTTGTCAGTAAATCAAGTAGCTGAGAAATCTGGCATTAATGCTGTAACCACAAAGCATCATATAAGGTTTCTGTATAAGCAAAAACTTTTAGAACGTGCTGAAACTTTTCCTTATGTGTACAAGATTTCTAACTTAAGCTGTTCTGATTTTACTGAACAATTAGATCAGATGATTGGTAAATTAGGCTAATTTCTGTGCCAAACCCACATTCAGCAATAATGTGGGTTTATATTTTTTTATGCTTCGCATCTGTAGAGCGACAGATTGTTTGACCACAGCGACAAATAATTTGTCAAGTTCCTCAAGCTTGTAAGCTTCGCTTTAGAGGAATCTGATTTTTAGCCTTTCTGATATGAAGCTATAGAAATTGCTTGAACAAGCAATGTAGAAGAATTTGGATTGTTGACAAAAAATCTGCCGTTTTGGTCAAATAATTCGTCGCTCTATACTTCTCCCCTTAAAACCCAATTGGCAGAAATTTCGAGTTATTATTAATCACATCTTTACCAATTCTTGCTGCCACTCCTTCAGCAACGCCATTGATTAAAAAGCAAGATAATTGCAATCTATACTCTTCTCCTTCTACTTTGATAATTGGTAAATCAGCATATTTTTGGTAAATTTTAGCAAAATAAGCGTACTCAGGGTCTGGGTTAAAAGCTATTTCTTGATTACTTTTAATGACTTTAACTTCTCTCCCTTCTCTCCCCCAGGTGGGTTTTGACACTAAGGGAGGATTTATTTTATCTTGTTCCATAAATGTAGGTAGAAAATGTTCAAATCCTGCCAACTTATTCTGACTAAAAAAATCAACTCCTAATTCTGTAATTAAAGCCATTAATGCTTTATTTTGCATTACAAAAGCACTGACAGGATTAATTAAAGCTACCTTCCTTGAATAGACTAATGGTTCAAAATAATCCCAGAGACTTACTCCAAATTCGGGGTCTTTATCTTCTACCATCCATTCTGTTGGGTATATGCGGTAGATTATATCGACTGGTTCACCCCTATGGTCGTAGCAGCCATCCTCATCCATTGCAATACTTTCGATTGGACAAAAAGCAGATTGATAATGGCACAAAGACATTAAATATTCAACAGTACCAATATCTTCGAGAGCTTCAGATAGGGCTGCAAAGATAATATTGCAGTCTTCAGGAGATTTATTGAGATATTTTGCAGATTCTTCAATATATTGATTAAGCCCTATTTGAAGAACTGCTTCAGCGTTAATATTCGGGTCTAATTTCCCAAAATGTTTAGCGACTATCCCATTTATTTTGAATGTTTCGACTATAAAAGTCGCCACTTCCGCATTACATTCAAGCAGGTAGATATTATCACCAACAACTGCAAAATCGCATCGAGCAATAAAAGGCACTTGCTTATTATTTTTGATTAATCGTAGGGTCGATTGAGGATAATCAAATTCAATTAGGGTCCGTTCATCAAACTGTTTCATAACCAGAGCCGCATGGTTTAAAACCTGCCAAACTCTTGTTGCTGCTTGCTTGATTTTTTCTATGGTTTCCGGTGCAACCATTAACACCTCATAGCAAGCATATTCATCGGCATCGTACCAGCTAAATATATCTTGATGCTGCTGGTAAAACTTATGTCTAACATCGTTCATGAACTCGCTCCTCCAGAACGAAAACTACCAAAACCACTTACACGAGAACTTGGAGCGCTGCGGGTGTGACTATTGACGTAAGTTCCATCTCTACGAGTGTATCCATGTACGAAAACTGAACCTGAATGGCTACGATAACCACTACTGTAGCCGCTATAGTTACTACTGCTAGAGTCGTCTGAAGTATCTGACGAAGTACCAGATGTACTGTTAAATTCAGAAGAAGCAATTTGATTATTAGCATCTTCTTCTTTTTTGATATCTTCGAGCAATGCGGTTAGGGTTTCAGGAGGGCTAATATCTAACGATACGCTTGCTGTACACTCACTCTCAAAACTAGTTTTTTGTGTTAGACATTTTTTAATTTCATCAATTGCATTACTAACTTGGCGATAATTATTGCGATAAATGCTAAGTTGCGATTGTGCTTTAAAAGATAGATTAGTTATCGAAGAAACATTTACAAGCAAATTAATTGCCTGCTGCCATTGCAACTTTGCATTCAATAATTCAGGTAATGTGATTAATGTAGTATCTTTAGTAAGGTTAGTAGCTTTTTGAGCTAATTCAACTGCTGATGAAAAGTTTTGAAGTGATTTTTCTTCACTTGTAATCACCTTATCTACATCATTAAAGTTGCGTTTTACAGATGATATTCCAAGCTTTGCTGTATCGGAAACATATGTAGCTGTAGGAATTTTTTCTAAAATGCTAATTGCCTGCTGCCATTTACCTTTCGCTTCTTGCCAATTATTTGAGTAAGCTTTATCTTGGACTAGTATTGCTGCTTCCTCATCTAATTTCAGTGCGGCTTGTAAATTAGTTAAAGCTGCTTCTTCAACCTGGATTTTCGAGTCAACTTGAGCGAGTAATTGATTCAACTGTGATATTTGATTTTGGGCATTCTGATATGGATATCCTGGTAGATTTGGAACTAGTTTTAGCTTTTCAATGGTTTGCTGTATCTTGGTTTGGTTTGCTTTTAAAGCATCCAAATTGGGAATACTATTAATATTACTATTTTCATTAACAATTACCTGCACATCGGTAATTGCTTGTTGATGTGCTGAATAATCTTTCGTAATTTGCAGGATTTTACTAACGCCAAACCAACTTAAAAATACTGCAATAACTATAGGCAGCCAGGGTTTCTTTTTTCCACTCATTGTTATTTTATATATTTATACATCTACATAATTATTGTTCCCGTTATTTATCAAGTTTGAACACGAAATTAGCGAGTGGTGGATTATTGAACAGGGAAACTGAAGCGATACTCATTCATAGAGAGTGCTTGCCACCAGAAGTGTAGAAATTTAGAAGCAGAAGTTACTCAACCAGACCATATCCGGGTAATCCTCCCCACAGCTGCCGCAAAGACTTCTAATGTAGGAAGAAAATAGTAGTTCCATCTCTACCACCCTGCTATTACGGAACCCACACTGTGCGGGTTCCTGCTTGACTACAAACTGATAGCTGTTTTGATATCAGCCTTAGTATGGCGCTTGTTGTGGTAGCTACATGCTGACTTACTTGCTCATCAAGTTGAAATTGGGTCTAGTTGTCGGCGATCGCTCAAGGGACTTCATCGTTGGTATCTTTTAAGTCAAAAAGCTCCCTGATATCAACATCGAGCCTCTGGCATACTTTGAGAACCCTGATTACAGCACCCAGATTTCTACCGTTCTCCCAATTTTGAACAGTTGTTTTGGTTAATCCAGTCTGTTGAGCCAAGTCATCCTGGCTTAACCCTTTCCTTTTCCTGTATTCTGCAAGCTTAGAAATTACCTTGGGTTCACTATTTCCCTGCTTTGACATCTTGTAGTTAAACCAATTTAGCTAATTTAATTGACGTAGCTAAGTAGATTTGGTTAAATAACTATATTGACGATAGCAACCGTCCCGAAAAAACGCAGCTACCGCCTTTTAGTCCCAAAACAACTTAGCCAAAACGACTTAACTAATTATGTAGTAATAGCTTGATAGCGATCAAGCGATCGCTGTTTGTTGTTGCAACTTAATTTCTTTGGTATCTCGTTGATGTGAATCATCAATGAGGCTGATTCGTGTCATTCCTAGTCTCCCTAAATATGGCAAATATTCTGCAAGCAGAAGTCACGGTTCTGGGAACCAGGACACTTGCAATACACCACTTTGGCATTGACGCATTGCCGTTAGAAGCTAAAGAGAAAGATGGTGTTGCTGGTAACAGTCCCAATGAATGGAAAAAAACGGTTTTGATGGACGAGGAGAGGCAACTATTTCTGCTGCCAACTTACTTTTTTGGCGCAATCAAAAATGGCGGTAAAACAGTTAAGCGTGGTAAGGGTAACTTTCTTGCAGATATTGCTAGTACTTTACAAGTAATGGACGATCAAATTTATATCCAAAATAGTGCCTCCCAGCCAATAAAACTGCCAGATCCTCCTCAGATAGTTGAAGCAGGAACTGTTAAAAATGAGAAACTACCGGATAGCTATGTGGAAGTAATTGGTGTTCGTAACCCATCTACTAAAGCCAGAAATATCCGCTATCGTGTTGTAGTCAAACCTGGGTGGCGCTGCTCGTTTACTATTCTGTGGGATTCTGTCGTCGTTGATAGAAAGTCATTAGAGACAGCTATCGTTAATGCTGGTACTTTAGTCGGCATTGGCGATGGGAGAGGAAGCATTGGCTATGGGCGGTTTGATGTGACTAGTTTTGCCATTCTCTAGTATATGTTGTGTCCAGTCCAGTCGCGTTTAGTTACGTTGAGTCACGTCATGCCAAGTTAAGTCAAGTCAAGTCATGTTATCAAGCAATTTGTACTTACAAATCAAGCAACGTCGTCAGCATCCAAACCTTCCTGTTTTTTGGTGGCGACGCCAGCCACTAGAACAATGGAAAGTTACGCGCCAAAGCATTTACAACCGCGATCGCGGTATTTGTCAAAGTCCAACAGATTCACCTCCCAAAAACAGTGGTCTGTGCATGGGGGAAATAGAACTGAAAACTGCCCACATTGACCATATTCGTCCATTATCATCTGGCGGCAGCAACCACGCTTCAAATTTGAGAACCCTTTGCCCCATTTGTCATGCCCTTAGACTTGATCAAAAACACGAGGGAATGAAAAGCAGATTAGTCACAAAGGGCTTAATCCCAGTTAACTGGAAAAACTTTGTTTGGGATTAATTGTGTCTCCTTCAAAGAGATACATATTTCTCCTATTGAATGGCGATCGCCCCATACACTAACTAATATCAACAATGTGCAAAATTTCGTACATTCCTCGAAGGGGAAGAACTTTGGACATGGATAATTGTCTTGCGTAAAGGGCTGCGATCGCTACTCTTCAATTTCAATCTGATTGAATATCTCCAGCATTCTCTCTATACCAAGAGCTTGAGCAGTCATGTTAAATCCAGAATCGAAAGCCATGCAAACGCCTTTTAAATGAGAAGGAATTTGGTTAGGTGACAAATCATTGGCTTCAGCATTTTCAAGGCGTTGATTAATTAATTTAAGAAGCTTTAAGCCAGTTTTTACTAGTTCCATCCCCAATTTTTCACGATTCTCCCTAAATCGCTCTAGCTTTTGTAAGTGCTGTTCTCTGTTGGAAACATAAGAAACCTCAGCGATCGCTATCTTTAAGTTTGCTTTTGCCTCTTGCACTAATAATTGAAAATCTTCTCTTGCCTTCAACCGTTGTAAGGAACTACGACTTTTACCATAAACAGATAAAATTTCTGCTTCAGTTACTCCTCGCGCTAACAATTCAGCAATATGGAAGTCATTTGAGTCAAGTTCTTTGATTTTTTTACTCATTTTGAATCAGAAATATTTCATTTTTAATGATAAGCGACACAAAATGAATATTTCTTGACACCAGATGAACATTTATTGACTCAATATGACACAATTTTGATTCACCAGAGTTTCATCATCTGTTAGCTTCAAGTGTCATATATTTTGAAAATAGGTTTTGAAATTTGAGATGTTAGGCGATCGCTAGCCAATCACAGGCAACCGATTTACATCCGCAGGGAAAGTTAACAACGACGTGCCAGCGACTTAAGCATCCGTTCCAGAATGGCTCACCCTCAGCGACCCCAATGGTCTCCCCAATTTCCAAAACCGTTTCTTGATAAAACCTACCAGCGCTCTCTAAACCCTGCTGTAATCTCAGCCTTACCCCAGACCATAGCGGTAAATGGTTATCGGTTCCTTCGCTGACCTCTGAATTGCAAACTTTGAGTTCAGCTAACTTGATTTCTTTCAAAGTAGACAATACTGGCTGTAACTCAACCGCGATCGCCTGCTGTGCTAATTGTTCTGTTGAGTGTTGATTTTCAAACTGCACACCATCCTCCTGGTTTATATAAGTTGGGAGGGTGGTGTGTAGGGAAGACGTATTCGTTTCGGAGGAAGAATTTAGATTTTCAGGCTGCACACCACCCCCTTGGCTTATATAAGTTGGGGGGGTCGTGTGCAGGGTAGAATTACCTATTTCGGTTTGCTGCTCTGGGTTTTCAAACTGCACACCACCCCCCTGGTTTATATAAGTTGGGGGGGTCGTGTGCAGGGTAGAATTTTGAGCGATGGTTTGTTCCAGTGGTTGTTCTGACCAATGCACCTGGCTCTTTTCCGCCATCCACCAATCCATTTTCTTTTCAACTGCTGCTAACACCGCTAGCCGATTAGGGTCATTTATGATTTCAGAGCTAACAGTGTAAACCCTTCGCCTTATCCCATCGATCATTCTTTGCTCAGGTTTTGCAAATTTTAAGCCAATAAGTTCTAGCAGCTTAGAAATATACTCTATTCGTTCCCCCCCTTTTGCTGAATCTGGTTTTGGGCTTATATTCAAAGCTTTTACGATCTCAGGCGATCGCGCTTCCTTAATAAAAGCAATTACTTCTGGCATATCTTTATGCCATTCACCACTTGTAAATTGCAGTATATTTAATTTTTTTAAAGCCCAAATATCCAAGTGAGACATTTTTTTCATTCGAGCGCTAAAGAAGTCTTGAGCCGTGGCTTGATAAAACCAATCAACTTCATTCCGCTTTTGAGAAATTTCAAAATTATTTACAAAGTAAAACCGTTGCTGTTGAGTGATAAAGTGTTTGTCTTTGATATAAGTTTCGTAAATAAAATCTGCACTGTAAACCTCGCTTTCTTCAATACCTGGCAACCTATCCAAAAACCGTGTTTTCTCAATTCTTCTTTGTACAGGCTTGCGTTGATTTAATTTTGCTAATTTATTAGCCTCTTCAAGTGTGCCATAAGGTTCTGCTGTGAAAACTTCTTGCGCGTGTTCTAGTTGAACTGTTTCCCTAACTTCCTTGATCAACTCTGTAAACTCCTTGCTAGTTTCCCATTCGAGTATTTCAACATTATGTCCAGCCTCTTCTAATGCATGAATTAGGCATAATCTCAGATTTTGCATTTCAAAATGATCCAGCGCTCCCAGTTGACCTGCCAAATGCCACCATTCATCCTGATTCCTTGCAAGAGCTTTAGTAATCACTTCCGTAACTCGTTCGGGATTGCCTGAATCGTATGCAGCCATCATCGCTGATTGATTTATTCGATCTTCTAAAATTTCTAAATATCTTTTTGGTTGATAGGTTTTGGGCGTTGACCTATCCTGAATTGACGAATACTCAGGGCAAACTACATAGTGAGGGATTGAATTATCTCTAAGTCTAAACATCTGTTGATGTTGGGCATTAGTCGCCTGAACACCTACAAAAAATGTCATTTTGTCCGTGAAATGTTTTGCTGTTACGCTTACTCCACTTTCGGCTGTGGGCGACACTATCATGTAATCAGGCTGACGAGATTTGATGAATAAGTCAGGAGATTGCATAAATTCTTTCGCCCAATCTTCACCAGCAGTTTCAGAATTTAAGCAGAATCCAAACCGACCTAAGTCTTTGAGGAGCCTATCTAAAACTTTTGAAAATTCTTTGGAATCACACGCGATCCAGGGCGTGACTCCTTCCGAGCAAATGTAGTTAACTAAAGCTGATTTATCGCGCCTTTTAATTTCCCCTTCGGGGTCAATACCTACAATAAATTTGATATTGTGTGGTGGAATTTTCTTTTGGTTCTCAATCTTGATTACTCGCTTGTTTCGGGCTATCTTAGCAACGAAATCGACGTAAATATCCGATAGGTTGCCATCCAAGAGAAATATTCGATTGCACACCTCTAGCGCTCGTGTAAATATTTTGATTATTTTGGCTTGGCTATCCCCCAGTGTTCCCCCATTTACGGCGTGTAAAAGAACAGAGCAAGCTTCATCTAGATATATATCTCTTCCTGTAAAATAGCCATCCACTTTTGCTATTGAATCAAGGCAAAATACTAGGTGTGTGTCCTGATCTGGTATTAGATTTCCTGCATCTTCTCCATTTAAATGGTAAAGCTTGACTTTGCCAGTTGCCCTACAGATGGTTTGAAATAGCAAATTGTTTCTGTAACCAATAAGTCTTACGCCTTTACTAGCTTCTAGCATTTTGAGAATCATTGCTCCTGTTTTGTTAGTTCCAAGCCCCGACTTAACAGCAATAATTACATTAGATTCTGGGATTTCCGGGAATTTAAATTCATCTTGGTTAACGATGATATCAGGAGTGTATTTTCGAGAATTTAACCACATCTGCCAATTTTGAGCATGACCAACAGGTAGATTTTCATCCTCAAGTAGTACTTTGGTTAAAGAAAGCTTTCGCCTTTCTTGCTTGGCCAATTGCCAGAAATAATCTGGCGTGATGTAGCCGATATCTTTAATTTTTTCGGGTGGCAGTTCATCAATATCATCATCTTTTTTGGTGACTTGACTCCACCAAGCAATATGAACAGTCCAGCCCCATTCTTCTAGTAGCTGAACTGTTTTCTGCCATCGGTCTATTACTAATTTGTTGAGAACATCTCCGGCATCAACATATAGGGTAATAGACTTCAATCCGTCCATCTTCTCAGAAAAATGGTCGAGCGATTCTTTGAAGGTCACGGGACTAGATGCCCATTGCCCACCGGCTCCTCCTAATGTCAACATCCCCAATCGTTGGGCAACATAAAAAGGTTTTACTCCAACTCCTTCTGCCAAAGCAATCCCTTTTGGCTCTCCTTCGGGGTAGAAACACGCTAAAGGCAATTCACCATCATTAGCCCCTAGTGGGTAAACATGAGGTGATTGCCCGTTTGGATTTTGTTTAGTTTTGGAGGATAACCAGCGATATCGCCCCTCACCTATAGGCACTACCCTTAATCGAACTTGGATACCTACAATTAATCCGTCCTTATTCCTGACCGGACATAGCCAACCGGAATTTGTGAGAATTACTTGACCATCAGGTGAGATACCAGGAAGTAAATTGCTATATTTTTGCTTTAGCTCGTGATATCGATCTACCGACTTCCAACCACCTAATTCAATTTCTCGGTGAGTGAACCTGCGACGCAATAATTCTTTTTCGTCTTCTGGGTGAAGTGTTAGTTCATCAAGGAATTTCTGGTATTCTTCATGCTTTTCAATAGCTGACAGCGATTTTTGTTTGCGTAAGTCATTCTCGAATTTCTGCTGTTGCTTTCTGCGCTCTCTGTCTAATCGCCACTGCTCTCGCTGTTCATCACTCCATTCTTGGCTATTATCAAGCTTGAAAACTCCCCACATCCCATCTTTACTCTGTTTAAGGAGCTTATGGCCATTTATGATTTCGCCAAGCTTGGCATTGGCAAAGGACATACATAGATCAATTTCATCACCGTGGCGGCATTTACCGGAGATATCGCCGCACACTGGACATTCCTGGCTTGGAGAGGAGGGAGTAAACTTACTCATACTGCTACCCCTCCAGATGCCTTAGCCTTGGCTTCGATTTGGAGAAGCACAAAAGCAACTTTACCGCTAAACCAACCAAGGTTTGCTATTCGCTGTAAATATTCGCGCTCCGAAGGAGTAAGATTAGCCGATCGCAGTAACTCATCCGGGTCAGGGCACGGACGCAACAAAGCATCACAGCAACCGGCTCTCAGGTATTTTGCACCTGTTTGGCGATCGCTAACGACATTGAGCCGAAATTCAAAGCCGCAGTGCTGACAACTTTCTCTCATGCTCCCACCTCCAAACTTTGAAGGTTAGCCAGCATAAAAATTGCTAAATCGCCTGTGATACCAGTACTTTCGATGCTTCCAATTACTTCAGTTAATTGATGTCCATGAATCGATAACAAATATTGATTGAGGGAATTCTCTTGTGGTACAATAGCGCTATTACAACTTGGTTTTGAATAGCGCCGTACTCTCACAAAGTCGGCGTTTGTCATTTTCGGCTGTTCCTGTCCTGTAGTGGTGAACAGCCCTAGATTTTTAAGTTTTGCGTTCTAATAGGTTAATCCAGTAAGCTTGAAATAAGAAATTGATTTTTAGCTTTGCTGGTTGCAAAGTCTTGGTGGTACGCCTGGAAAGCGTATCTTTGTGCTTACTGTGGATTAATCCGCGATCGCACTCAAAAAGCTTAGGGCTATGTAGCTAGCATTTTTTTATACAAGTAGATAGCAAGAGAGAATACTTGCTTTTCTTTTCTCAAGAGTTGCACAATAAAAGCTCAATAGAAAAACTGTGATAAGTTGTTAAGAAAGGTTAAGAGGTTCAAGAGATACTATTTTTGCGTTCCTGCTTGTCTTTGCCTCTACCTGGAATCTTTGTTGGTACGCCATTAACGACTGCGAATTTAGAGAACTTGCTGTTTTTATTATGAGATACCCATTTCTTAGCTTCTGGTAAATTACCTTGTTGCATGAAAATTTGACCGCAAAGATTAGTGAATTTTAATAATTCAGACAAATCAACAGACCTTAATAGCTTTTTATCTTCCTGTTCCCACCTTTTTTTTGTGGTTTCTGGTATTGTTTCACCATCAAAAAGTTTTACAACTTCTCTGCTCCGTTCTTGATTCTGTCTTTTGTCAAGACTTTCCCAATATTTCTGTTTCGTTAGAGTAATATCAAAAAGACAATGTTCAAAAGCTAAATATTTTAGTAAGTCAGAACGTTTAAGATTTTTTACTGTAAACCCTTGTATTTCTGCTTCCTGGCGTATTAGATGCTCAGTTTTAAAAAGTAATACTGATAAATTTAAATAATGATCTACCCATCCTTGCATCATCTCTTTGAACTCTTCAGTAACACCTTTTAAAGAAGGAATAGGGTTTTCTTTATCTGAAAAATAGGCATCAAGAGCTTTTCCTAATAATTCCCAAAACTGTACAATAAAATCAAGCCTTTCCGTTGTGATTTTTATTCGTAAATCATCTGGAGGCAATTCTTTAATATACAGTGCAAGAGACTGCAATTCTTGTTTTTGGGCTGTGGTTATTTCCATACTTTTACCTTCTACAATTCTTCAGCTATCTAATAATAGTGAAACTTAGCAACAGCGAATTTATTAACTTTGTAGGCAATAAAGATTTACAATTGTCAGCTACTAACCCAAGTTTTGTAAAAAAATGCGATCGCAAGCGCTTCGATCCGCGATCCGTCCTTACTAGGCTTTTCTAGCCCAATACGGATCTAGCTTGTTAGTTTGAACTGTTAAAAAAAAGTAAAAAAGTGCGATCGCTAGTTCTGAGGATCAATCCGTGTGAGTTGCACCAAGATAGCCCCAAGTTGGTTTAATGCGGCGTTGGTAGTACGCTGATTCTCTAGAAAATTTTGCTTAAGTTCCTCATGGCTATCGCGTAGTTCCAGCAGTACATCATCTAAAACAGCGCTACGAGCTAACACACGATTAGTATTCTCGGTCAACTCAGAGATCGCCTGAGTATTTAATTCCTGCTGTTGTTCAATGCGGGTAAGAACTTCATCATGCTGTGCAACTGTTTCTGATGTTGTAGTGGCTATCTGGGCCACTTGTGCCATCAATGGAGCTAGTTGATTAAGCATTTCAGCATGGCTTGTCAGCATGGCTTCAAGCCGATCTAATCTGTTATTTGGTGTTCCGTTATTTGTCATCGCCCTGCCTCAATCATCTTGGCGATCGCCTCTTTATCAAAACAGTCTAGATAACTTCCCAGTTCTCGAAATTGCTGGTATTTCTCCTCAGAATAGCTATCTAGTGTGAAGCCCAGAACTTCACAGAATTTGAAATAGTCAGCCCGCCAATTAAAGTTATTTAGTGCAGTAGTGAAGCTTTCTACTATCTCTAATGCTTCTGGGGGTGACTCTGGCTTATCAGCTTCGTTGGCTCCTAGTGCGTTGGTCATGCTGGCTTTTCATTCTCCTGTTTCATTCCGTCAAGAACTGATTGTTTTTCCCTGGCCCATTTGGCAATCATCTCTTCAAGTGCTTTGCTTTGGTCTGTTTCTGTGGCAGCACAGATCGTTTTAAACAATAATGCAAGGTCTTTAGGTACATAGCCAGAGATTAATCGATAGTTTGGATCACCTCTCTTGCCTCGAAGGTTGTCGCCCATAAATACTTAACAGCATAGATATTACATCTATGCTGGCATGAACTCAGAGAGTAGCAAAGTTTTTTCTTGACAAGTGTACATGAACACTTGTTATCATATCAGCAAGAACAATTGATCGGCAATAAGCCACTAATTAGCGTCCTACGAGTACCCCAACGGTTTACACAGTAAAGGGTTTAGCGTTTAGGTGCTACATCGTGATGTGTACTTATTCTGATTGCTAGCTAGTTAATATCTGATTCACATTGATTACTGTAGTAAACCCATGAAACCTAGACGGAGTAAGCATTCTACAGATTTAGACTCATTCCTTGATTTTCCATCTACCAAGACATATTTAGCTGAGGTCTTGGGTGTTAGCCGTTCTACTTTGGTCACTTGGGAGAATTTAGCTTTTTGGAGAATCCCCAGTTTCAGAGATGCCTACCCCAAAAACCACGATGGCAGTTACGACCGGGAATCACCCTTATCACCCTATCAAGCATGGGTTTTAGGGCGAGTAGGGCGATTAATGGCACAGCTACGACGGTCTGAACGAGTAAAAGGCTATATCACCAAAAACCCCAACGATTTTTCTAGATACCGCTATCAGCAAGCATTCGGGCAAATCCAAAAAATACAAAAGGGAGCGTAAATCATGGCAGCACGGAAGAGAACCACAGCGCCAACACAGGACACAGTAAGCATTCATGATGCCTGCTTAAAATACATGACGACGGAACAGAGCTTGAGACTGGCTTTAAGCCATGTTCGCCCGGATGATTTCGACACTGTAAAGGCAGTTTCAGAAGCAGATTTAGAAGCGATCGCTTCCCACTTCCAGCCACAATTACCCGAAACTTCTCCACAACAGGAGATTGAACCAGCTACAGAACAGCAACAGAATACCCTTTCTCTGCCCCAGCAAGAGCGACATTTAACAGCGCCTACCCAATCCCCAATACCTAACGCCCAACTAACGCTAATTGAGCAACTAACTAGGCAGGCATCTGAGGAGATAGCACTAGTGGACTCGATCGCCCAACTTAAAAACCAACTGATTTTAAATAACTTGGCTGTGAGAGATGCGGAGTTAGCAGAGGGCATCAATCAGCACTGGCAACACCAAAAGCAAGGATATCTGGGAGCGATTAGAGATTTGGCCAGTAAGGCTTTAGAACCTGTAGCAATTACCCCAGATGAAACTGACCTTGCCCAAGAGATTGAAGGCATCATCACCGAATTGGGAAAAAAGCTAATCGCGTGAGAGCGATCAACATTCTGTTATTTCCCCTCGACTTTGTTAACTGGTTATTAGAAAGAGTGCTAACGCCATGACTTTTACACTTTCCGACATTAAACCAGAGGTAAGCATAAACGCTAATTCGTTGCCAGAGTTAGTTTTTCAAGCCCAAGAATTACTTGAGCAAATCCGCCAACATCCACAGTTTAAGGGCTTGCGCTTCGATTGTGATGTGGCTTTTGGTGACGTTAAGCAATATTTTAATTGTCTTGAATGCGCTGTTGTTGTTGACTAGAAGTATTTAGGTGTGAAGGTTTTGCAAAATAATTTTTGCTCTCGGTATAGAGCGATCGCTGGCTCGGACAAAGTAAGCGATCGCCCAGTCATAAACCTCTATCAAGATTAACAACCAATGAAATTTTACTCTACGTTGCTAGCCATTCCCGTTATGGCTACATCTATCATGCCTAGCCTTGCCAGTTTTAAGGACAATCCACCTCAAAAAATAGTGGTAGCAGAACAGATAACCCTATCAGTAGAAAAGGTAAACCTACCAACAGAGCCACAACCACATAGAGGGCAAGGTAGGCGCTAAAAAAAAGGGGATGTTTGCCAGCATCCCCTTCAACATTTGTAAAATCCCGTTTTGGGAATGTATCTTAATTACCCAGCAATTATGCCATACAACACCTATATCAAAACGCTTTATGGATGACTTAAATAGCCACATTCAGGATGCAAAAACGGACGAAACAGAGTTAAAACAAGTCCTCAAAAAATACGATTTAGATGAGGAATTAGCGCTGGAATTTAGCGAAATTGACAAGGCATTTCGGCAATTAGAAATTAAATATCAATCCTTAATCAACACCAGAAGATTTTTCAACAATGGCAAAAATTGATACTACAAAAGCAGCCGCTAAAGCTGTAGCTGAAAAGTTGGCAGGACGTAAACAAAACTCGGCATCTAGCACTAATTCCACATCTGCTACCCCTGCCACTATTCCCATAGATAGCCGTATCCCTGGATTGTTGACCGTTACACCGGATTTAATACCGGGAATGATGCCACCATTCCAGCCCAATCAATACCATATTTCAGATCCGCTAAATCCTCCTGAAACGCTCCCACAGGCAAATCAAAGCCAATTTGACAAGGGGATGAAAATTTATGAAGGTGCTACCCGATCGCTCAAATTGACGGGAGCCGCGCTCGACCTAACACGCGAGAAATTTACTGTAATTGGTAAGCACTCAAAGGCTTTTGGTGCTGGCATCCAAGCGGCTACCGAGATTGAGAAAGTCAAAGGTAATTATTTGGATTACCTTAATCAAAAAGAGGTGACTACCCAAAAATCAGTTGCTTTAGATGTCAGCCAAGTAAAGACAATCGCTGATACAAATATCTCGGTTTACAGCAAAGATGAACTAGACCAAAAACTATTACAAGCACAAATAAAAGCTGAGGAATTAAGGCTAAAAACTGTTGAGTCACAGGGGAATCTGGCAAGCTTTAAAGCACAGTTGGGCGATTATCTGGAGGTGAAATCATGAGATTATCTCACAGCTTAGGGGTAAGTGCTTTTAGCTTGTGCGCTGGGTTGGCGATCGCTTCTGGAGGTTTCACCAACGATATAGCCAAAATAATCTCTATGCTTGGTGTGGGAGCATTGCCAGCAAGTTTTATTACTTACTTTATCGCTGATACTAAATCACAGAGATTACTAAATGATGCCGAAAGTAAAAATCAAAAAGCAGGTGAAACACTCCATAAAATAATCAGAGATTTCGACACTTGCAAGTCAAAGTTAACCAATGCTAGCAGCCAGCTAGAATCTTTGAAAGATGAACTCAAAGAAGCTCGGAATACCATCAACTCGCTAGGTCACAGCAAATTAGAAAACACGACTTTAATCGCTCAACTGCAAGCCAAGTTGAACCAAGCGTTTACCCAGTCACAGCAAGATAAACAGCGTATTGAATATTTAGAATCTGAATGTGAGCAATGGGAATTTAACTTTAAATCTCAGGTAGAGACTGAAGCTAATCAACGCTTTCAACTTGCCAAGTCTCAGGAGTTAGAGAAAATCTATACTGAGCATGACTCGATAACCAGTGAAGCTATGCAGTTATTCAGAAGGCTGCAATCCTGGGGTGAGAAGGTGGCACACGGTCATCAAAGTAAAGCTGAAATTATCAAGAGTTTAGCAAGTAGCTATAACGAAAATTTAGATGAGGTTGGGGAGGCGATCGCAAGTGAACGCCAAAATTATCTTCTGCAAATCGAACTACTAAACGAGCGTGTAGGTCAGTTACAGCAACAATTACAAGGTGATTTAGTAGAACCCCTGTATGGTGACTTTGGCTTTGATATCAACGGGAAAATCGCCAACGAAATACCGCGTACCCTGTTTAGTGATATCAGGCTAGCTTTGAGCGTTAAAGGCTTTCAGGTGAAGCCTGACGGCGTTGTAGATGTGGGTTATGGGTATTCGCGCTCTCTAAATCCCAAAGCCGTTGTAGAGGCGATTTTAAAGCACTCTGGGACAATTGCTAAAAAGCTGGGATTATTCAAAATTACTTCTGTCAGAAAGTTAGAAGTAACTGACTGTATTGTGGTCAGTTACCGGATGGAGCCAGCTATCAAAGCAGATGAAATTAAGTTGATGGTTGGGACTGCTGACGAATTTATTAACTATGTAGTCAGTCACCCAATTCGTTATCGGCTGATAGCAGATCCGGGCGTTGGTAAAACCCCAACCACTGCGGTAATGATTAGCGAAATTGTCAAAGCTGGATGCACTCGCGGCAATACTGGGAAAGGTGAGAAAGTGCCTCATACTTTGGTTACGGTATCTTACCCCGGTGCGATCGCTTCACTCAAAGATAGCAATTACCCATTAGAGCATTTTCTTAAATATGGCGATACCACAGCCGCGATTAAGTCCTTTGATGATTGTTTAGACGATGGAAATTTTAGAGTTCAAAACCCCACATTCGCTGCTAACTTCTTTCAAATTTGGGCATGGGATGAACTTGACAACACTCTAAATTCTTGCAGTGAACCATATAAGGCAGGGGAAAACCTTAAGAAGATTTTTAAACAGTTTGGACACAATAACATCGGCTGGATTGTGTCGGGTCAATCAGTAATGACTAAACAAATCCCAGGTTTTACTAATGATGATCGGTCACTTTTTACCGAGATAATTATTGGCATTCCCAAGATTAGACATTATCTAAATACCTACGGGAAAGGGAAAAATAGCGAGTCTAACCTAGCTAAGTTGACTCGTAATTTAGACGCTATAGAGGAATATATCGACCATAAAAACGAGTTAGTAACCGACGATGCGAGATTATTGAGAGTAGCCTTAGTAGTCGATTCTCGCTCACCCAAGCTTTATTTTTTACCTAATCTAGATAAAGTCAGTTTTAACTATCAAGAAATAGAGGAGACAAAGCGACTGGCAAGACTTGCCAAGTCCCCTGGCATAATTGGCAATGGACTGGTAAGCAAAAGCCCAAACTATTACACAGCAAGCGCTGACACAATGGTAAGCTTACCACCAATTTTGACTATAGAGGGTAGTTACCAATCTGGTACAATTCCCCACTGTCCCCATTGTGGGAGTGCAAATCTAAAGCTACAGAATGACAATAGATATCGCTGTTTAGACTGCAAAAAGCGCACAGTTAGCAATAAGATTATCTGGAAATAAATCAAAAATTTTGAATATTTTTCTAGCCAATCGTTATTAGGTTTCAATCCCAGTTATTGAAAATTATTTGTCCTATTTGATTCGGTGCCCAGTATCGATAATCTTTTAACTCTTCTGCACTCAAATCTGCAACATGTTCTTCTGTTGGATCAGTTTCTAAATACTCTTTACTCAGCACCTCATACCCCAAAGCCTCAAATGCAGCTTGCAACAGTGGCACATTAAAAAAAACAAATTGTATATCTTCTGTGCTGCTGAAAGCGAGCATCTGATTATTTAGCAGGATGGTGACATTCATACTGCTACAGTTGTGATATTCCCGCAACTGCATACGGCACAAGTAGTAATTTCTGTACTGTCCACCCTCTCTCACTTCTAAAACTTTTGCATGTATGGTACGTGCAACTTCATAGCAGTCAGCACGAAACTGTTTCAAATCCCAAAATTCTACGCCTCTACTAATACCTGTGGGTAATTTTTTTATCATCGTTAAACAAAAAGCATATTATAAGGAAATTTTCTATAGGAATTCTAAATCATTTGGGAACAAGGTATATATTTATAGGAACAGAGTGATCGCTAAAAAAAAACACCCTACTGCAACCAATACAGTAGAGTGTACCTTCATGACACTATTAACTTAAAAAAGATATACCTAGTAACCTATAACAATAATATAATCTATAGTTAGTTTTTATACATTAGTGTAAGTACCTATTTAGCTTTTAGGCACTTAAAAAGGGAGGTTGTTAGCCTCCCTTTGGGGTTTAGAACGGTGTTACACCTGTTTCAGCCACCTTTCTTAAATACCCTGCCCAGTACTCGCCTTCAGTTGTTTTAGGCGGGAGTCCGATGGCCGCGTCAAATTCGCCAGAGAAGCGATCGCTAGTAACTTGAGATTGTTCGGGTTTTACAATTGCAGTTAACATACAGACATCCTTATTAACGTGTGGCGGTTAGCAGCCGCCTTTTCTTATGCCTATACTAACCCTCTTAACTATATATTGGCAAGTAGGAATGTATAGGGATATTTGATTAATATTCTGATTAGTCCTCAAAATCTTTATGACTATACAAGTCAATATGTATTGACATAAGTTTACTCCTTGGTTACTATCTAAATATACGAAATTTGATTTAAGTAACTAAGGAATGCTGATATGTCAAGGCAGTTAGAAGATTCGGAAGACTTAAAAAATACTTATGTTGACGAGCGCGTTCAATGGTTACTGCCACAATTTGAGGCGATCGCCCCCTACAAGATGAATGAGCGTAAAAAGGGTGTACGAAACGAAGCTTTACTTGGCTGGGAACAGCTAGCAGCAATTGAAGCGAAAAATTTAAAATTCGCTTACCCAGATGACCGACCAGAAAGTGAAAGAGAGTATGGCACGGCATTAAGGCAGATTACTGCATTAAAAAAAGAACTTAGAAGCGCTGCAAAAACTGATTTAAAAGACGATGCTCTTTATAATCCAGTACTCACAATCATTACTCATTTTGGCAATGCTTTAAGTTACCAGTTTGCAAGTTATAAACAAAACCAAAACACTCGCTACAGAGAAACTGTCACAGAGCGTAGGGAAAAAATAAATAGGATTGAAATTGACCTTACAGACTCTCTAAAGTATGCCTACAATATTTTGACTGATATTAAAAATGGTGATGATGCTAATTGGCTCGATGTTTCTTGTGCGGTTGCACTGGCAACAGGCCGCCGTATGGGTGAAGTACATCTATCAGCCACCTTTGAAAAAATCGACACTTACACAGTTGCTTTTAAAGGTCAATTAAAAGGTAAAACCCGTAAGGTAAGACAAGGTGATAAAGCAGTTTATATCAGAGATGTAATTTTTAAAATCCCTACGTTATTACCTGCTGAATTGGTCTGTTTTGCCTTGCAGTGGCTTGATGAAAAAGGTAAACGATTTCCACAAACTGAAGACCCTGAACGAGTCAACAGACGGTTTAGTAAAACCTTAAATGAATCTTGTAAACAATGGGATATTTTTCCTAAAGATGAACGCACTTATCACAAGTTCCGTGCTGCATATTTGAGAGCAGCGATCGTAAATGATGGCAATGTTGATCCCTACGACTTTACAGACTTCGCTAAAGCAGTGCTAGGGGATGACGACGAAAACACTATCAACGCCTACAAGCGTTATGAAATTAAGCCTGGAACGCTTACCCGTATTTAATAAAATCCCTATATTAACCCTCTTGACACTATATGTATAAGAGGAATAGTATAGGGATAATAACTTAAGCAAATGTTTTAATTATGGCTAAGTGGGATGAGGTAGGGCAAGAGTTAGTCAAAAAATTGGGTAGTGTCAAAAAAGAGTCAACTATTCAAAAACTGGCAGTTGCAGTAGTTGAGCAAATTAGGGAGTCCTACGAGGAGCCTAATAGCCGCAGAACTCCATTATCCAAAGTACGTAAGGCAGTTCTAGAAGCTTTCCCCGATACCGAAACTCAAGAACATTCTTGGCAGTATTTCACTAATAAAGGTAAGGGCAATATCGAGCGATATCAGCATTTAGCGCTTAAGTACTTAACTCTTTCTACTGAAGAATGGGACGCTGTAGGGGATGAAGCAAGACAGCAGTGGAAAGCACAGCAGCAGGCTGAAAAATCAGAAATACAACTTGAGCCAGAAACGCAATTAGAGAAACAGCCTAAGTCACAGACTAAGAAAAAATCTCAAACTGTAAAATCAACCGAAAAAGAAATCACACTTAATGATATGAATAATATTTCACAATTACAATTGGATGCTGATACTCAAGCAGTAGTAGAAGCGGCGATCGCTCACTCTGGTATATCACTGGCTGATTTCGTTCGTAAAGCTTGCCAAGTGTACGCTAAAACCATCACTGGTAAAGTTAAACAGTTTTCAGAAGACTTGACAGCAGTATCTACAGAAGAATTAAAAAGTGATACTTATAAAACCCATCCTGGACGCGCTGAAGAATTGACGAGACGCGCTATTTATGCTTTAGAAATTCATAATAATAATTGCACCGAAAAAAGCCAAAAGTGGATGATTACACAGACGGCTATACAATCGCTCACAGGGAGTAAGCCAGCTACTATCAAAGCAATTCTGGAGAATTACAAAACCAGACTTGATGACCACAACGCTAAACATGAATTAAACGCATACGACAATCGCAAAGGTGGCGGTCGCCAAATTGAGAACGAGATTGATTTAGCAGTACTTGTACCAAATGGACTCGATATAGCATAGCTGTGTCTGTAGTAGTGGGGAAGGCTTTAAGATAGGGAGAAACCTTACGGGGCTAAAGGGCTGGATGCTTTGTGTTGGGAGCATCTGGGGGGATGTTGAAAATTGGATCGTCAGGTCGTATCTCGTCATCCCCGTCTGAAGGGTACTTATTAGTTATTACAAATGGGGGTGTTAAGGGTGATATCACTATGTTTGGGTTGATTATTACGTTGCCTTTGAATGTAGATTTGTTTTTAGACTTCTTTTTTGCATATCCGCCGCTAATTGTTTCTGATTCTTGATCACTAAGGTCTTCACAGTTTTGCCCTTCTAGAAATCGGGCAAAGAATGGTACAGCTTGTAAAGGCAAGTCTTCTGCATTGTTCTTAGACATAATATTCTTCCTATGCAAATTAAATCAAAGTTTATGCTGAAACCTGTAGTGTTGTATAACACATAATACATAAGAGTAGCAAGCGATCGCGCTGACAATAGCAGGTAGCGATAGTGTTCCTTTGATGTCTTCAGGATGTGGTTTCCGGAGTGTAATACGGTCTTAATCCTTACTATGGGCTGGTTTTAGGTGGATGTCGGGAAAGATGTATTTCCCGACATTTTCCCCAATAGATGACAACATCGACAATCCAATTGGTCAAAATCTTATTTTAGGGTAAAAGTTGAAAAACTTTTCTGAAACTCACTCTGGGTAGCGTTTTCAGCCGTTGTATGGCGGCTGATAGCAGCTTCGCTACTTTCTCCCCATTTAGCAAGATCAATCAAAAATCCACCTGACATAACTACGTAGTTATAACGGATTTTATCTGAGTGTATGTTTACAGTAAATTTTAGCGAAAACACTTGTGAATTAAGACAAGCAAACGAGACGCTATGGTTATCAACAACAAGCGTTTAGAAAATAATAAGTATTCGATATGAGTAAAAACCTTTGGGAGAAAAATTTGTTAGTATTACAAAAATTATCAGTAGTTAGTGTTGGAGCAATGGCTATTTTTCTAGCCACTTTAGGTAAGCCTGCTAGTGCGACTTCTTTCGTAGGTACACCAAGCCCCAATTTAAATATAAGTTTTGGAACACTTATAAATTTTGATGACAAACCAGCAGGTGTAATTAACAGTAACGACTATGTTAGTTCAGGTGTTACCTCTATTACAGGGTCTGAAACATTACAGAGGTATGCCTTCACTTTCCAAAGTCAACCTAGTTATGTTGGGACAAGTTCCTTTGATGGAAGCATAAGATTTGAGTTTGCACAACTGGTTAACCAAGTAGGAATTGGTATTGCATCAGGTGATGCAACCGCAGAAGTGTTAAAAGTTTTTGATGCCAGCTTCAATCTACTGGAATCTTTTACAGTGCCAAACGTAAACGTATCTAACATATACGCAGGTATTACCAGAAATGCTGGCGATATCAAGTATCTGGAAGTTTCTGGAAGTTTCTTCGCAGTAGACGACCTACAGTTTAGTAATTCGTCGGTTCAAAGTGTCCCAGAAGCATCGTCTATTTTGGGTTTAGTAGCAATCGGTGGTTTAGCCGTTGGAAGAATCAAACGTAGACAAATATCAGTAGCTACAACTCGGTAGGTTACTAATTAGCTTTGAGACAATGTTAGTTTAACTCAAAACAAAACATTTATTGTGATGTGGATAAAATAGTCCGTACCTATTTATATCAAAGCATTGGCTAACAAACTGTAGTCCTAACTTTTCACTGGATCTAGAAAATACAAAACTAAAGAATCCCCATGCCAATATGGTATGGGGTTTTGTTTTGTTAAAGATGTTTATATAAGCCAGCATATCTGTGGACGTAGTGAAGTTGGGAGTAGGGTGGACGCGATGCAATTAACCAAAATCCCTATAAGGGATAATATGAGTCAATTTCAAGCTTTTGGTTAGTGTCTAGCTCTACACCATTACTAGCCACAGGCGATAACATAGCCAAACTCGCTGCCGCTCCTAACACTTGATTGTCCGAAACTTCCAGGTATCTTTGTAGCTGTTCTAAGTTCCGATGCCCTGAGATTTCTTGAATAACTCTTAGTGGTATGCCAGCGTTACTCATCTGAGTTAAAGCAGTCCTTCTAAAGCTATGGCTACTCACTCCAAAAATATCTACTTGCTGACAAGCTACTCTCAAAATCCTAGCGGCTGAGTCTTCGCTGATGTGTCCATCACTGCGACCGGGAAACAAATAAATCTCTCCGGCCAGTGGGTAGTATTCAGTGAGCAACCGCCGTAAGTCTTCAATCACTGGTATAGACCTAGTAGCCAGCTTCCCCTTAGTGTTTGCTTTCCGAATAACCAGCCTGGGTCTGACATTGCCCTTGGGTGTGTAAATGTCTTGGGTGAACAGGGTACAGCATTCACGGATTCTACAGGCACTGAATAGGCAGACACCGAACAAAGCGCGATCGCGCCCGTTGTCTAAGCCATCGCTGAAAATTAGCTGTATCTCTGACTGTGTTAGAACCTTAGCGCGTCCGTGCCGATTGATTTTCATTACCAGACTGTAGATCCTGCGATCCACAGCCTACAACGATTTGACATCGATAAGCACCATCTACAGAAAGCGTGAGAATCGATTTTCTCTATACCCATGCCCCAAAAAGGGCAGATAAGTAGATATACCAAGATTGGAACGGGGAATAATCAATAAGTCAACTTTAGTTAATTAATATGCCCACAGAACAAAGCAATGAACTAGCTCGGCTATCCAGAGAAATTGAAGCCGAGCTAGAAGCAGAGGCAAATCCTTTCAATGGGGAGGAACTAATCGGGTTATTCACTGCACCACCAGAAGACGATTTTATTAACGAAGACCCCCAACCTTCCCCAACCCTTCCCAACCCTCCCAAGCCTTCCTAAAATCCGTTACAACCTTCCCCACCCGTAAGCCCTGTTATTTAGCCCTTAGAAGCGATTTAGCAAGGCTTTTATATGTATACATTTAAGGATGTTTCGTAGGGTGTAGGGCATTTTGGAAGGGTTAGGGAGGTGCGGCAACCCGCCGTCAGGCAACCCAGTTGCTAGTCAAATATAGAAATATAAGGTGAGATTTAATCACTTAAGTCTTGAAATATGAAAAGATAGTCAGATAAAGAAAGCGCTGAATCAACAGCGCAGTTAGGAAATTGGTAGGTTTATACAATAATGCTAGTATGTTGCTACTAACTGTATAGACTGATCAAAAAGTAAGGTTAATAGCGATTTTTTTATCGCTATTAACCTTACTTTTTGACCCTTGTATTTGCGTAGCTTGCCGTCCAAGGCGATCGCCCCTCCCTTCCCTTCATCCCCAATACCTGCTACCCCACTTAAATCACCAGTGAGGTTAATTTTGCGATTCTAGGGGTGTGCGTGGTGCTAGCTGTGGATTTCCCTCAGCTTGGTGTAGGCGATTGTGGCGGCGGTGTGGAAGTGCGATTAAAGGGGTGCGATCGCTATTTGTTGAATAAACATTGGGAAAGAAGTATAAATACTTATTTTTTTATAAGTTACCCGCACCAGTTTAGGATTTACCCGCACCACTTCCGCACCACTACCCGCACCAAAAACAACGTAATATCAAGGGTTCCGCACCACCCGCACCACTTTTACTAGGTTTGAAAAAACTTTGGTGAAAAATTGCAGAAAATATTTTCAAAAAAAAATCTAATATAAAGTCTATCCAACCCCTCAAAACTGGTGCGGGTGGTGCGGGATGCTTACACAGTAAGGCTTCTTGGTGCGGTAACTGGTGCGGAACTGGTGCGGGTAATCTCAAAAGTGGTGCGGAAATCGCAAATAGGAGACGCGGCGGCGGCCGTCGTCGCTTAGGCATCACAGATGCCAGTCAAAAATTCTTTGGGGAATTTTCCCGCCGATGGAGGAGACGCGGCGGGAACCGGATGAGATGAGGTGATTTTGTTCGCGGTCAGAAATTGAAAATTTTTCTGGTATTAAAACTTGAGTTGGTAGGCGATCGCTATCGTTGTCATGCAATTTTGAAGTATCACGGGAAGGGTGTAACTGTTCGTTAGGCGATCGCTAACCATAGATTTGTTCAAGCCAATCACTCAAGCTATTGCTGAAAATCCAATAGATGAAAACTGAGGTTAAGGATGGGAGCGATCACCTACGGCGGGCGGGTACGCCATCGCAGGAGACGCAGCAAGAAAGAGTGGGATAGGTTCAAGATTACTTGCATATTTTTAAATTCAAAACGTAAAAGAAAACAGCAGGTGTAAGCCAATCAAACTTAAGCAATTGGAGAAACAGTATGTTTAGCAAATTAGGTATTAATGACACAACTTTCTTTACAGAAATTCCAGATAGTGAACTTCAAAACATTAGTGGAGGCAAAGGACTTTCTCTGAATAAAATAAAGCAAGGATTCCAGAATGCCATTAAGACATTAGAGCCGTTAGGACCATGTGCAATTGGGGCTGTAGCGGGTCCTGCGGTTGGTGTTGATCCTGTTACTGGGTGTTTAATCGCCGATACAGTTGCTAAAGATTAGTACAGGTGATTCTCCTCGGTATCGACCCACAGCCACACCCCGCCGACATATGCGCAAGAGCGATCGCATTAGTTAAAGTACGATCGCCCCTTCCTTCTTCATCCCCAATACCCAATACCCAATGCCCCACTTAAATAACGAGTGGGGTTAATTTTGCGATTTTAGGGGTGTGTATGGTGCTGGCTGTGGATTTACTACCCGAAAACTGGTGTAGGCGATTGTGGGAGAGGTGGAGAGGTGCGTAGCTTGTTACCAAAGGCGATCGCTATTGTTGTCAAACAACTTTTAAGCGCGGTCATTGAAGTTATGCCAGAAAAAATGAATATTACATAACTATTTGGGAGGCGATCGCTAACCATAGATTTATTCAAGCTAACTACTCAAGTTATTGCTGAAAATCCAATGGGTAAGAATTGGGGTTAGGAGTTGGGAGCGATCGCAGGAGACGCCGCGAAGCGGTCGTCGTTGAGGCAACGCAGTTGCCAGTCCAAATCCACCAACGCCGACACAGCGAACGCGAGAGACGCGGCAACGCCGCCACACCACGCCACAGCTACCATTGCGATCGCACAGCAGGAGACGCGGCGAAGCCGTCGTCGTTCGGCAACGCAGTTGCCAGACCAGCACAG
>NZ_JACJTR010000040.1 GCF_014698795.1 Nostoc sp. FACHB-892 | reverse complement strand
TGGCATTTTCGATGGCGATCGCTGCTTGAGTCGATAATAGCTGCAAGACCTGCGATCGCTCTGGTGTAAATACTCCAGCTGCTAACCGATTTTCTAAATACAATACACCGACCAGCTTGGCTTGATTTAGCAGCGGCAAACAGAAAATAGATTGAGGCTGGTTCTGTTGAATGTATGGCTCATTAATAAAAGCACCTTCACGAGTCGCATCATTTAAGGTGACAGGCTTTAGAGTCCGAATCACATATTGAATGATTGATTCTGGCAATTGATCGGCAATTGGAATAGACTGTAACACCTGAGTCGCACAAGCATTCTCATCGGTATTGAGTTCACAAGCCGCTTCAATCAACCATTCTCCTGAGTTTTCTAAAATCAGATATCCGGTTTGTGCGCCAGCATTCTCAATTAAAATTTGCATCAGCGATCGCAGCAGTTGCTTCAGTTCAATTTCACGAGAAATCGCCTGTGAAGCTTTCATCACTGCTGCTAAATCGAAAGCGGTATGGAAGGGATTAGAGATAGTTTCAGCAGTAATAGGAATTGATGCGGAAGCGGCTCTAGACGACTGAGGAAAGAACTGTGGATAGCGAGTTTCTAAGTCTTTGACTTTAGCGGTTGCGCCCCAGCGATCGTAGCAATAGTGCGCCTCTTTCATGTAAGTTTGAGCAAATTTTTCTCGGCCTCGCGCCAGATAATGTTTAGCCGCTAATTCATAAGCTAATGCTTCTTCCTGGATGTACTCATTTTCAGCAGCGCCTGCGATCGCCCGTTCATAAAACTCTTCAGCCTCAAGAAATTGCCCTAAGACTCGTGCTTTCTCTGCCTCGGCTAGATAAAATTTATGTAGATAATTCATTGGGGCGTGTTCTGCCCATTTCTGCATTTTTTCTTGGTTGGTGTTAACACAGTTTAGCCAAGCTGCTTTTTGGGAGTTTGAAGCATCGAGCAAAAGGCTCAAAAGCGCCAGCGAATGATAGAAACAGAATACAGGTAAAACCTTTATTGCCGTCGCTTCTTCAAAATGTTGCCTTGCCAAAATAGCAGTCTGTACAGCTTGATGATATTCTTCAAATAGATAAAACAGTATAACTTTGTGCAGATATAACATTTGAATTGCAGTTCCATCTTTAACTGCAATAGCGTGTGATAACGCCTCCTCTTCATTATACACCCGACCAACTAAGCGACTGGGATTAAGAGACCTATCTAACAAATTAAGAATGGTCTGCCACACTATTGCAATCCAAGTCGAGGGGCTTTCCTGTCTGATTCGATCAACCGCTTTGCTGTATGTTGCCGTTTTTTGTTCCAATTGGGTGAGTGACTCACCGACGAAAAACGAGTTGTAGCACACGTTATATGCAGCATAACCAGCGGTTCCAAAGTCTCCGGTTTCCACTCCTTCCTGATAAGCCTCAACCAGCAGTGGTATCGTCTCCTTAAGATGTATTTTCCATTGCATAACATGGTCACTAAATAACTGTAATGCGCTAGCCTTGCCTTTTTTGGTATTCAATCGTTCTACCAAGCTAAGAGCCAATTGACCAAATTTATAGCCGAGTTCAATGTCTTGAACAACTCCACATAGAACAAATCCGTAGGCAGCATAATACAGTGGTGACCAGATAGCATTACCGTAGTTGATTGATAAATTTACCGTTTTGCAAGTAATCAGCATGAATAGTGCTGGTGATACTATGAATGCAGCAGCCCCTATATTCGCTAGGATTGACATTGCTGCTAGCGGTTCTGGTGCAGTCATCTCTGGTAAATTAACTAAGTCTTCAATTTCTCGTTCAGCTAATCGTGCAGCCGTTGACTCCAATCCGCCTCGAACATCTAACTCACTTGGATTTTCTGGTAAAATCACTCCCAGGAGCTTCAACACTTCCAAGCCAATTTTGAGTACTTCTTTCAGGTTGCCCTGTGAGAAATATCTTTGAATTTTGCTATCGTAAACTTGCACTTTGTCAACCACTGTTTTGGCACGAGCAAGTACCACTTCTACCAACTGTTCCATCTCATTAAAGCGACCCTGGAGATACGCCGCTTCTGCTGCTTCTGAGTACAGCGCTAAGGTGAGCTCATACTCACGCTGCCAACTCTCTGTATCGAGAAGTTGAAGACCTGTAGTGAAATACTTAAAAGCTGCTTCATAAGCCGTTGCTGCCTTTGCTTTCTGACCTGCCATTAAATTCAATCTGGCAATTTCAGTTCGTTCTAATCGAGCAGTGACTAGCTCAAGTCCTTGATTGAGATGATCGATGATTTCAAACAACCGATCAGATCGTTGCTCTGGTGAAGTTTTTTCGAGCAAATTGCCACCGATTTGGAGATGAACAACCTGTTTCTGCGACTCATCAATTAAGGCATAAGCCGCTTGCTGAACGCGATCGTGCAGAAACTTATACTCTTGAACCAACAAATCTTCGTCCAATTCAGACAGAGGTTGAATTAATCCCGCTTGTATTACTGCTAGTAGATCCTGAAAAATTGCTTTCGGTGATTTTTCGCAAACGATCGCCAATGTCTCTAAATCAAATTCAGCCCCGACACAAGCCGCTATGCAGAGAGTTTGCTGTGTTGCTGACGGCAATTTCTGCAACTGACGCAGCAGCAACTCCACCACATTATCCGTGATATTTTGAGCTTCAATCTCAGTTAAGTTCCACTGCCAGATCAACTGTTGTGTATCGAAAGTCAACAGATTTTCGCCATACAGCATTTTCAAAAATTCACCAACGAAGAAAGGATTGCCCTCCGTTTTATGCAATACCAACTCAGCTAAGGAACGAACGGTATCAGGATTGCGATGTAATGTCTCAGCGACCAGTTGACTCAACGGCAAGAGCGTTAAGGGTGCCAGAATGATTTCTTGAAGCACTGCCCTTTGTTTCCTCAATCGCTCCAGCGTTAATGCCAGTGGATGCGCTGGATTCACTTCCGAGTCTCGATAGGCTCCGATCAGAAATAGAAATTGGGTTTGCTCGTCAAGCATCATTAGTTCGATTAACTTCAGCGTGGCTGAATCCGCCCACTGTAAGTCATCTAAAAAGATCACCAGAGGATGTTCTTGGGAACAAAATACTCGAATAAACTGCTGGAAAACTCGATTAAAACGATTTTGAGCTTCTGTGGCTCCCACCTCTGGGACGGGTAGCTGCCTGCCGATAATCAGTTCTACTTCGGGAATCACATCAATGATGATCTGTCCGTTACTCCCTAATGCCGTCAGCAGACGTGATCGCCACTGTTGCACTTGCTCATCCGGTTCCCCCAGAAGTTGCTGCACCAACTTTTGCAGGGCATCCACAATGGCGCTGTAGGGAATATTGCGCCTGAATTGGTCAAATTTACCAGAAATAAAATAACCACGGTTTGCTGTGATCGGCTTATAGAGTTCCTGCACTAATGCTGATTTGCCAATTCCCGCATAGCCAGAAACCAACATCATTTCGACTTGGAATTGAGGATTTTCTATGCCTGACTCTGGTCGGTGAGCTTCGCCAACATTCCCTCTTGGGGCTACTCTTTCAAACGCCGCCAATAATGCTGCAATCTCCGCTTCGCGTCCATACAGCTTTTGGGGAATCTGAAACTGATCCGAAACATCTTGCAGACCTAATTGAATATGAGCAATTTGACCTGTTGTTGTAAATTGCTCTGTACAGCGTTCTAAATCCGCTTTGATCCCCCAGGCACTTTGATAGCGATCCTCCGCATTTTTCGCCATCAACTTCAAAATTATCCCTGAAATGGGTTTGGGAATCGTGGCGTTCAATTCATGCACAGGAATCGGCGGTTTGGCAATATGACAATGAACTAGCTCCAGGATGTCTTGAGTGGGGAACGGTAGCTGTCCAGTTAACAGTTCGTAGAAGGTCACGCCCAGCGAGTAGAAATCGGTGCGATAGTCGAGCATCCGGTTCATCCGCCCGGTTTGCTCTGGCGACAGATAGGCAAGCGTGCCTTCTAACACATGGGGACTTTTGAACGTCGGATTCGTGCGGTTAAATTGGGTCGCAATCCCAAAATCAATAATTTTGACAACGCCAGTTTCCAGATTAAAGACTATGTTTCCAGGGTTGATATCTTTATGAATGATATTGGCTGCATGGATTCTGCCCAGAATGTCGCAAACAGCGATCGCAAGACCGAGAAAAGTGGATAAAGGCATCGGGCAGAAGATATCTGGGCGCTTGTGCATCCATTGCTCTAGGGACTCCCCCCCAAAATCTTCTAAGATAATCACCAGAGTCCGTTGATAGTCCTGCTGGCTGTATGCCTTAACCACTCCTTCTAAATTCAGGGAACGGGTAATTTTATATTCTTGTCTGTAGCGGGTTAGTTCTTGGGGAGAAGGATAATCAAGCTTTAGCATTTTTACAATGATCCCTACTCCATCGTCTCTGATGCCCCGGTACACTAGAGAATTAGAACTTTCGTATATTTTGTTTTGGATAACAATACCAGGTAGAGCGATCATAGAGCAACTCTTGAGAGGATAATCTGGTACACCTCAAACTATACAGCAATCCAGCTATCTAGATTTTTCATCTTCTGAAATCCTATTTAGTTTTGTTCATTTCTAGCCAGTTGCAGAACCTTAACTCAACTCTGTAGAGTGCTGTATCAATTATGTAGAGCGTTTCTACAGCACTCATTTGACAACTGGCGTAGCACGGGACACCAGTTGCGGAAAGTTTTGCCCTATCCCTCGACAACTTCTTCACTGTCCTGTTATGGTGATATATCCATTGAAACTGCAACCCAAAGACATTAGATGCCAATTTGCCAAAATTGTTTAGGGTGTTATCTCTGCCCCATATTCAGACTCTAGTACATTCAACAACTTCTCTTCCACAGCCGTTAGATAAGGTCGATTCAACTTACCCAACGACTGCAACAGACTTTTGACTGTCTCCTCCAGCGAATCGGAATACACCCGACTGATGCGATCGCAAATCACCTGCATCTGCTGACACTCGGCAGGCAGGTAATTGTAAGACTTCAGGTGTTGCAACCCAATGGCGTACTCCCCATCCCACATTCTCACCGTGCAACTAAAGTTATTCACTGCGCTGACAATTGCCCAACAGCCACCTTTACCTCTCAGTTCGGGATTATCCTTAGCAAGAATTTGGCACACTTCACCCAACTGGTAGGTGTTTGGTACTTTGGTTCTCTCCATTATTTTTTGCACCACATCAGTGACGATCCTGGCACTGGGAACTTTACCGCCAGCCTCCTGTACTGCGCGTTGCCAAACTTTAACCTGCTGTTGCGGTTCTAGCTTTGCCAGAGGGCGCACTTGTCCTTCATTAGTTGGCAGGATTCGTGAGGGGTTAGGTCGATTTTTGTCTACTTCCTCGTTTTGGGAACAATTTGTTCCCATTTTATCTGCTTCCCCGTTTTGGGAACAATTTGTTCCCGTTTCATCCACTTCCTCATTTTGGGAACAATTTGTTCCCGTTACTATGTTGTCAAATACTACAGAACCAGCTATTAGATAATTGACTCGGCGATGGGTGTATCCAAATCTATCACGACAATACTCCTCAAATGTGCGATGAGTGGATCTGTATAACCTACGATCACGCAACTGGGCCAATGCCTTGCCTGCTTCAAAAAATGCACGTTCCACCTTGCGTTCTAAATGCAAGCGATCACTAATTTCCTGCTCGGTTAATTCGGAAATTTCAACAGCAGTAACGGTAATTGTTGCTGTAGCTGGGTCTTCTTCTTGAGCAAGATTATCTGGTGAGGTGCTGTCAGTGGATGAAGAGACGGTGGATTTTTTGGGCTTTGAGGATGGTTTAGGGTGGCCGCCGAGATACGTGCAAAATGGGACACGTTGTAAAGTTTTGTTAAGAATAGAACAAAAAACCTGTGATTTACAAGGTTTACAGCCGCTTAAGCAAGCAATAAACTTTCGACCTCATCCAATGATGGTGGCACAGTCTCCATATCAATCAGGTAATCACCAAACCGCTTAACATGAGCCGTAATATAAGGACTCACAACCGCCACATCCTCACGACTAATCAAATATCCCTGCTTCTGTAAATCACGCAATATATCAGTTAAATCAACAACATTTTGAAACAAAACAGCATTTGCTACCAAGTCCTTATAATTAATTACTTTTTCCTGTTCAATTGGGTCATTCTTCATGACAACCCCAAAGCCGCCAAAGAAAAACCACTTTGAGAATTTATGGTAAGCTTCCACAATATTCGTAACAGCAGTAATTTCTTTTCTTAGCTGCATATCCGATATGTATTGTAGTAAGAAAACAGTTCTCACTACTTGTCCTAATTCCTGAAAAGCTTGATATAACCTGTTTTTACGGCTATAATTTCCCAATTTACGCAATAAAATTGCACTCGATACCTTACCTGTTTGGATTGATAGAACTACCTGTAAAATATCTTGCCAATGAGTTTCTATCCGCTTCCAATCAACGTTAAGAGAGAACAAAGAATCAATATGTTGATAAACAGTATCTTTGTCAGGACGATAAAAATTTAAATCTTTCCAATTACGAATCCGAGGCATTAACTTAATTCCCAGCATATGTGCCAATGCAAACACAGGTGTTGATTGACCGTGGGTATCAGCATGAATTGTGTCGGGTTGAATATCGGAAGAGTTTTTTAACAATCCCTCGATGATATGAACAGCTTCCCAAGTGCCACAAGAAATAAACTGGCTAAATAAAGCCACATAGGTATCAGAGACATGGTGGTAAGCTATTCCTCCGTAGCCACCGTAGCGAATATGATACTCAGACAGTAAATTCTCTTCGTAGAGTTCATACTTTGTTCCATCTGCTGCCGCACTTTTACCATCGCCCCAAACTGAAGGCAGATTTAAAGCATTGTAGCGGTTAATAATATTCACCAATGCAGCATTGAGCTTATCCACAGTCACATGGCGACGGTTGACAAATGCCAGTTCCTTCGCGGTGACGATACCTCGCATATGTCTCGCTGCTTGAGTCGGCCCCAAATTGCAACCATAAGTAAACGTCGTTAAAAGATAACGTTCCGTCGCACGTTCAATTTTAGGATCACTACCAGACAGCGGGCCAAAGTGACGGGTAAAATTTGTCCAGTAGTCAACATTTCTGAGGATATCAATTAAATTTCTTTCTGGAAATTGTTCTTCGATTTTCTCTATTAAGGCAATGGCCGCAACACTCAACTCGTTACGCTGATACTTTTTGAGTATGGGTTCGCCTTCATCATTAATAATAAATTGGTGGTTATTGGGATAACCTGCATCCACCGCCGCCGCCGTGTCCGTCAACCAAGATTTTAGTGTCAAGGTAAACTCAGAAGCAGTATTGGGAAAACCTAGATTCTCACAGTATTGGTCAACTAACGGCAAACACTCTGACCAAGGCAGTAATTGTTCTCGGTAGTCGGCATAATCTTCACTACCAACAACGCAGATATCTCCTGACCTTAATTCGGCTGCTAAGTAGTAAAAAATACAAGCCTCGAAGTGCCGCCGAACGAATTTGGTTTTCTCTCCTTGCTTGACTACAATTAATTTTCGCCACTGTTCTGAAATAAAATCTAGTTCAATACTTGCTTTGAGAAATTCTCCTCGACGATGAGAATTCTCTAGAACAAATTGTAATGCTTCAATAACACTTTGTTCGTTAGTAGTTGATTTCAACTCTAATGCTTTTACTAAGCGAAAAAATGTCCGACGGTGATTTTTATAGAATTTCCAAATTAGAGGAAGATGATTATTACCCCTATAAGCATTCATCGCCTCACATTCAGAAAGTAGTTGCTCTGCTCCTCCGTCTTGAGTGAATACATTATTTAGTTTATGAAACAGAGATATTTCCTGATTTTTTAGTGACTCGGTAAAGAGATTTAATTCCTGTATCTGCTCCTTTGAATGAGATGAATAACTATCGGATGCTTCAATCTCTGGGTGAGAGGATACTGGTTCATGATTTAATTGATTCTCCTCCATAAACACATGGATGACATTAGTCAACACACCAACTAATTTCTCTTGTGTTTCTTGAATTCTCTTTTTGATGAGTTCTAATTCTTTGGTAGCGTCGTTATTGATTGAGCGCATTTGTTTTAAAAACATCTCAACCAAACTATCTCGTGCTGTCACTTGCGCCGCATAAATTAAGCATAAAATCAAAGTAATCCGTTTGGATAAACTAAAATCCTTGATTTCATGGGCATCTAACACCCGTGCTTCCGCAGCAAAATGGTAAATTTTCGCCGTGGTAATATCCTTGAGGATTGGCTTAACATCACCCAAAGAATCCAGCCAGATTAAATGTACAATAAAGTCATTGATATTGTTACGGGTAGGGCTTTTAGGTAATTGCTTCAGGCTATTGAATGAGGTTTGATACTCAAGAGGATGACGCTCTAACAAGTCCAGCAAGCGTTCTTGGTAATCTGACGAGATGCGACTCAGTACCAGGGAAAATAATCTTTGATTTACGACATTTCTCACTCGACGGACTAATCTATTTAATGTGTTAAATCCTGGTAATTCATATCTATTCTTAACTAATTCAGCAATGGCTACATTCATTAAATCAGCAGGGTTATCCATAACAGTCGCCGATTCATTCACTGCTTTTATAGCTATATGTAGTCCAGTTTGATTAAATTGATTTACCTGGAGATATTCGCGGATAGCAGTCCGGTGTCGATACATAGTTTTGCGATTTTCATAACCCAAAACAGTATCATCTGTAAATTTTAAATTGCTGCGAATATGATTAACTATTTTCAGAGGAATTTCTATTAGCGAAGGAAAGTAACCTAGTCGCTGGAATGATTTTAATAGGCATACTAAGTTAAGAATATTACTTTCACCTTTAGTTGTTGCGTAAGCAAAAGCAATTTCACTCTTGTTGGGTGTGTAAATCTCAGTGAGTTCTTTGGCGGTTAATTGACGCTTAAATCGAGGGTAAGCGGTACGTTCTATCGATGTCACCATCAGTATGTATTTGTGCCATTTAACACTTCAAAAGATATATATCACCAATCAGCCACTACGTCAGGAGTTTATGTAGAGAAACATTACCAAAAAGAACTGTTTATGGGCAAGTTTTTAATATGGAATGTGTGGGGGGTTGATTGTGTCGTACCCAATGTTAAAGTACCCAATTACCTTTTATGGGCAAGTTGGTTTTTATGACTCATACTGCTCCACCCAAAAAAGTCACAAACCTAGAGAAACGCACACGAGAATATCTGCTACCCAATGAAGTTGAAGCCATGATTAAAGCAGCCTCATCAACAGGGCGGCATGGTCACAGAGATTCGACTTTAATTTTACTGGCTTATCGTCACGGTCTACGTGTATCAGAATTGGTAGCCCTGCGATGGTCACAAGTAGATTTTTCTAGTGGCACAATTCATATCAATCGACTCAAGCATGGTATCAGTTCAACCCATCCTTTACGTGCCAGAGAGTTAAGGTGGCTACGACAACTACAACGAGAATATCCTAACTCCCCTTACTTGTTTGTTTCTGAGCGTGGGACTCCGATGGCTGCTGCCACAGCCTTTAATATTATTAGTCGTGCTGGCACTCTTGCTGGGTTGGCTTTATCGGTACATCCACATATGTTACGTCATGCCTGTGGGTTTTATCTGGCATCTCATGGTCATGACACTAGAGCTATTCAGGCTTATCTGGGACACAAGAATATTCAACACACTATTCGCTACACAGAACTATCGAGCGATCGCTTCAACAATTTCTGGCTCGACTGAACCTAAAATCAATGGTTTCAACCTGATTTCTTTACAAAACTTTACAACGTGTCCCATTTTGCACGTATCTCGGCGGCCACCCTATGAGAATTAATCGCCCTCTAAAAGGGGCGGCCTCCACAATTTTATTTGCTTAATATTACACCTATGGAATTTCCACGCCTTCAAAGGAGTTTCCAGGCATCGTAGTCCCACAAGTTGAAAAACAACTCAGCGATCACAGGTTCAACAGATGGAAATATATCTAAACAAGCTCACGAAAAACCCCAACCTCAGTAAAAGGTTTGGGGAACAAATATCAATATAGTTACACCTCTATCATGGCACAACTCGATATTCGTTCCAGCACTGTTCAGCTAGAGGTGGAATAATGCCTAAACCACCTTCTAGAACCAACAAAGCCACCTCTGCCGCAAAGAGTGATTCAAAACCACCCGTTAACTCTGCAAACGAGGATATCTCTGTTGAGGAAAATCTAGCTACAGCAACGATTACGGTTACTGCTGTTGAAGTTCCAGAGTTGACAGAGGAAGAACAGCGCGATCGGCTGCACCTAGAGCGCCGTGTGGAAAAAGCGTTTTTCGAGGCTGGCAAGGCGTTGACGGAATTGAGGGATAGACGGCTTTATCGCTCCACGCATAAAACCTTTGAAGAATATTGCCGCGATCGCTTTGCTCATAGTCGGCAACAATCCAATTATTTGATTGCCGCAGCTGGTGTTTACGAAAATTTGACAACCATTGGTTGTCAAAATGTGGAAAATCAAAATTTGACAACCAATGGGACACAAATTCTGCCCACGAGTGAACGCCAGGTTAGACCAATAACAAAACTGGAGCCTCAACAGCAATGGGAGGTATGGCAGACGGCAGTGGAAGAAGCCGGAGGTAAAGTACCATCTGCTAGAGTTGTAGGTGATGTAGTACAACGGATCATGGAACGTACTAAAGCGCCAAATCCTTATTCTGTTGGGGAAGTCTGCCAAATTTTAGCCAAGGATAATCCCGAACTTAGGGGTAAAGGTGGCTGCTGGGGCATCGTTAATCAGGTGAATGATTTCAGCTGCACTGTAAAACTCTGGGATGGGGGGTACACCGTTGGTGTGCAGCACCTTAAATCTTACAATTACTTGCCTGCCGAGTGTGAGCAGATGCAGGTGATTTGCGATCGCATTGCACGAGTGTATTCGGGCGGGTTGGAGGAATCGGTGCAGAAATTTTTGGAGTCGTTGGGGAAGCAGAATCGGGCTTATCTGACGGCGCTGGAAGAAAAAGTGTTGAGTTTGTTGGAAACTGAGGCCAGAAACTAATGCAACAATGCTTTGAGTGATCTATTGCAGTGAGAGTGGAATGGTACTAAGAAAAGCGGAAACGCTTATCAATTAAGCAGTCTGCAATTGTTTATGTAATTCTTGCCGGGATTTAGTCAATATGGGGTATGGTTTGGGGCGGCGTTTGGTAACTCGTGGTTCAGTGCGTGCGGGACGGTCAGGAACTTCTTTGTGAACAATAATTTTGAGCATTGTGCAATAAATTTTTAGGCGTTGTTTAGAGTCAGCAGCTAATAATTTGGGAATAAAGTTAATTAAATGGTGGCGAGTACCTTGAAAGGATAGGCACAACGGAGGAGTATCATAAGTAGTGCCATTCGGTCACATCCCTAGTAGTAATAACTTTATCCGTTTGTGCCGTATTCTCATATCTACTTCATCTAATCGCCGCATAACCGTGAAATTATAGAGGAGAAGCGGCACAAAGTACCTCTTAAGACAGATACAAGAATAACTTTGTTAAAGATAGGAGGCTGCTAGAATCGCGGCTCACAGATCGACTTATGAGGGAAACTAGTATAAAACTTTTGAAATTAATGAACTTTAGCTCATCAAAAACACGGTTTAAATTGGGGGCAACGATACAGATAGTGTGAAGATTAGGCCTTAACTTTAAAAACCAACCAAGCTTTTGACTTCTTGGCAGTGGCTAATCCCGCACTAGAGACACAACAAAGTGCTTCTCTAAACTTTTGCGGGAGTGAGAGGATGAACCCGTCAGATTACTGAAGTCAAATTTTCATCCACCACTCATCCCAACTGTTATTGCCGCTTCTCTTTGACCAAGCATTTGGTTTAAACAGTTCTAATTGATCTGACAGATTTTTGCCTTTGTTAAGCAGAGAATGTGCGGTATTGCGATCGCCGCTCTAATTTTTGCTGCCATTCCCTAATTGATTTGCCTGATTCAACCTATAACCACTTCTTTACACAGCCCCAATTCACTTCTCAAAACTAAGTACTCAAACCTATATTACCCAGGAAACACTTTATGACTAGCCTAAACGAAAGTATTTTGAATGATTCTCTGCTTTTAGCTCAGCAGCAACTCCAAGGCTTTGCCCTGCGCGATGATTTCTGGAGTGTCTTTGCTAGCGTTTTTAGCACCGGATCTGACCGCACTCTAGCTGAGGCAATGCAGCAAGCCTGGTTGAGTGGTGACTTCTCGCTATTGCCTGAGATTCAGGTGGTGGATGCTGCTTCCATGTCAGGAATCCAGGGTGGTTTTTCTGCCCAAACTGGCAAGATTTACCTCAACAGCGATTTTCTAGCAAATGCCACAGCAGACCAAATCTCAGCCGTATTGCTGGAGGAAATCGGGCATTGGGTGGATAGCCGCACCAACGTGAGTGACACAGCAGGCGATGAAGGAGAACTGTTTGCCAACCATGTCTTAAGGATAGCTTTGTCAGATGAAGTAGTATCTAGAATCGAGAATGAAAATGACGTAGCAACGATTTCTATAGATGGACAAGCTATTTCTGTTGAAGCGGCTAGTGGGCAATTTGACAATGGAGGTTTTGAAAATGGTAGCTTGGGAGGCTGGAGTTCAACTGGAAATAGTAGCATTACTACAAGCTCAATAGGAATTAATCCTGCTCAGGGGACTTATCAAGCTGTACTGCAAAGTAGTGGTTCTACTGACGCAAGTATTGAGTCGTTTTTAGGACTGTCCTCTGGCTCTCTTGATTCTTTGGTTCAAGGCAATGCAACTGAGGGATCAGCAATCAAACAAACTGTAACTGTAAGCGCTGGAACCAATCTGATATTTAACTGGAACTTTCTAAATGGAGAAGGTCAGAACTCTGGTTTCAAAGATTTTGCATTTGTTTCAGTTGTTCCAAACTCTTTAACAAAATTGGCTGATACCTTCAGCAGTTCTTTTACTTCACCTTTCCTAAATACTGGATACCAAACTTTTACTTATACTTTTCCAGTTACAGGAACCTTTACGGTTGGTGTTGGAGTTTTAGACTTTGGAGATACTGCAGTTGATTCTCGTCTCCTAGTAGACAACTTTAAAGTAAACAATGCTCCTACTGGCAATCTGACTGCTGTTTTTCCTTCTGGCAAAGAAGACAATGCATATACATTCAGTCAAGTATCTCTTCTACAAGGCTTCACTGATGTTGATGGCGATATCCTTTCTGTTGCTAATTTGACTGCTACAAACGGTAGCTTGATCAATAACAATAATGGTACCTATACATTTACGCCTACAACCAACTACAACGGTACCGTTAATCTTTCATACAACGTTTTGGATGGTAAAGGTGGTTCAGTTGCAGCAACTAACTCATTCAACTTGGTTGCTGTTAACGATGCACCTCAAGGTACTGACAAAACTGTCACCCTTAATGAGGATACTGTTTACACCTTTACAGTTGCTGACTTCGGCTTCAGCGATCCTGATGATACTCCTGCTAACAACTTTAGCGGGGTCAAAATTGTTGGAATTCCTGACCCTAATTGGAGTGGCATCTTAACAAATAATGGTGTTGCAGTTGGTTCCAACAGTTTCATCAGCGTGACTGATATCAATGCTGGTAATCTAAAATTTACCCCTAAGCTTAATAGCTATTCTACTTTTGGACATGGGGGTGTTAGCTTTTATGTACAAGATGATGGTGGCACAACTAACGGTGGCATCAACCTTGATCCTAGCGCCAATGTCATTGTACTCCCGGTTACTTCTGTTAATGATGCTCCCAATGGTTCAGACAAAACTGTTACCACTAACGAAGACACAGCTTATACCTTCACAACTGCTGACTTTGGCTTCAGCGACCCCAATGATACCCCTGCCAATAGCTTTACTCGTGTCAAAATTTCTACACTTCCTGGTGCTGGCACGCTTACAAAAGATGGTGTTGCCGTTAGCTCAGCTAATTTTGTTACCGTAGCTGATATTAGCGCTGGTAAGCTGAAGTTCACTCCAGCAGCCAATACTAATGGCAATGGCTACGCTAATTTCACTTTCCAGGTTGAAGACGATGGTGGCACAGCTAACGGTGGTGTTAACCTTGACCCAACCCCTAACACGATTACAGTCAACGTCACCCCGGTTAACGATGCCCCTGTCCTTGACCTTAACGGCACAGCTACAGGAACAGGGTTTGCAACTAGCTTTACCGAAGACTCAGCAGCCATCAGTATTGTCAGCCCTGACCTTAGTCTGGCAGATGTTGACAGTAGATCTGTCAACATTGCTACCGTTCGCATCACTAATCTGCAAGATATCGGGTCTGAAATTCTCTCGGCTGATGCTACAGGCACCAGTATTACAGTTACTTACTTCGCTAATGTAGGTGTCCTAGAACTGCGTAACTTTGACACTCTAGCTAATTACGAGAAAGTGCTGCGATCGGTGAAGTACAGCAACACGTCCCAAAAGCCCAGCGTTGGCGATCGCAACATCGAGTTTGGCGTCAATGACTCGATGGCAAACAGTGTGCCTGTAACTGCAACGGTTACAGTGATTCCAGTCAATGATCCGCCAGCGTTGGATTTGAATGGAGCTGCTCTAGGGCTGGATTTTGCAACTAACTTCACTGAAGACGGTGGTCCTGTTGCTATTGTTGACAGCAACAACCTCAGCCTCAGCGACGTAGACAACTCTACGGTTAACATTGCTACCGTCAGAATCACCAATTTACTCGATGGTGCTGCTGAATTGCTAGCCGCCGATACCGCAGGCACAAATATCAACGCTACTTATGCCCCAGATTTTGGAGTACTAGAGCTGCGAGGAGAAGACACAACTGCCAACTATCAAAAAGTCCTTCGCAGTGTTACCTATAACAATACCTCACAAAGTCCCAATCCAACAGCTCGCTTCATTGACTTTGGAGTCAATGATGGGGCAGCCAACAGCACTGTAGTAACTGCTACTGTCAATATTACTCCTGTCAATGATGCACCAGTAGTTACCAATACAATTGCTACTCAAAACGGTACAGAAGATACCGCCATCAACTTCATCATTCCAGCTAACACCTTCAGTGATGTCGATGATACCAGCTTGACGTTAAGTGCCACTTTGGGTGATGGAAACCCACTGCCTACTTGGTTAGCCTTTGATACCGTTAGCCGTACCTTCAGTGGTACTCCCCCTCAGGATTTCAACGGTACCTTGAGCCTGAAAGTAACGGCAACAGATTCTGGTAACCTCAGCGCTGCAAGCACCTTTGACCTAGTGATTGCTGCGGTTAATGATGCTCCTGTTCTGACACAACCTGCCCTAATCAGCTACACCGATACGGCTGCTGATGATCCCTTTGACAACGCTACCGGCACCTTGTCAGCTAGTGATGTTGATGCAGGGCAAACGCTTACCTATGGCATTGACGGTGCCATAGCAGATAGTAGCCTCAGTGGGTTTAACCTCTCCAAGGATAGTAGCTACGGCAAACTGTACCTCAACAGCACCACAGGTGTCTATAATTTTGTGCCTGATGATGCTGCAATTGAAGCTCTTATAGCGGACACTTCTGCATCCTTTTCAGTCACTGTCAGTGATGGCAACAGCGGCACCGACTCCAAGTTACTTAACATCAACCTAACTGGTGCTAATGATACTGCCAGCATCAGCGGTAGTGGCACAGCAGAAGTAACAGAAGATGCAAACTCTGGTCAGCTTACCGCCTTCGGTTCACTTAGTGTCAGCGATCGCGATACAGGTGAAAGCCAGTTTAACACCAGTGTCACCCCTACCGTTGGCAACCTTGGTACGCTCAACATTACCTCCGCAGGAGAATTCAGCTACAGCGTGAACAATGATGCCGTACAGTATCTCGGTACTGGACAAACGAAAACAGAAACATTTACCGTAAAATCGGTTGATGGTACTGCCACTAAGGACATTGAGATTACTTTGAGAGGAGTCAACGACGCTGCTAGCATTAGCGGCACAGCAACAGCAACAGTAACCGAGGATAGCAATGTCGTTAATGGCCAGCTCACCGCTACTGGTCAACTAACAGTTAATGATGTGGATGCTGGGGAAAATAAATTTAATACCACAGTTACTGGTAGTACTAGTAATCTGGGTAGCCTCAGCATTAACGAGTCTGGCAACTTTAGCTACAGTGTTAACAATGATGCCGTACAGTATCTCGGTACTGGACAAACGAAAACAGAAACATTTACCGTAAAATCGGTTGATGGTACTGCCACTAAGGACATTGAAATTACTTTGACAGGAGTCAACGACGCTGCCAGCATTAGCGGCACAGCAACAGCAGCAGTGACTGAGGACAGTAACCCCTCACTTGATGGCAAACTCACAACTACTGGTCAACTAACTGTTAATGATGTTGATGCTGGAGAAAACAAATTCAACACTACAGTCACTGGTACTGATAATCTCGGAAGCTTGACTATCACCGAGAAGGGAGCTTTTAGCTACACCGTAGATAACACTGCTGTACAGTATCTGGGTGCTGGACAAACGAAAACAGAAACATTTACCGTGAAATCGGTTGATGGTACTGCCAGCCAGGACATTGAGATTACTTTGACAGGAGTCAACGACGCTGCCAGCATTAGCGGCACAGCAACAGCAGCAGTAACTGAGGACAATAATCCCTCGCTCGATGGCAAACTCACCGCTACTGGTCAACTGACAGTTAATGATGTTGATACTGGGGAAAACAAATTCAACACTACAGTCACTGGTACTCTTGGCAATCTTGGCATCCTCAGCATCGATGAGTCTGGTTCCTTCAGCTACAGTGTTAACAATAATGCCGTACAGTATCTAGGTGCTGGACAAACGAAGACAGAAACATTTACCGTGAAATCGGTTGATGGCACTGCCACTAAGGACATTGAAATTACTCTCACTGGTGTTAACGATGCCCCTAAAGTGACGCAACTGATTGAAGATCAAATAATTTCAGTCAACCAGTCCTTCTCCTTGAAAGTCAGCGAAAACTTTGCTGATATTGACCAGGGCGATATCCTTACTTACAGTGCTACAAGTTTACCCACCGGACTCAGTATTGCTGCAAACACAGGTATAATATCAGGTCAAACCTCCAGTCCTGGCATCTTTACGGTTAATGTCACAGCTGCTGATGGCAAAGGTGGCACAGCTAGCGATGCTTTTGACCTGATCGTTGCCAACAACAATGCGACTTCTAAGGACGACATTATCTTTATGAGCCAACTTACTGGCATCAACAAAGATAAGCTCAATGCTAAAGAGGGGAATGATCGCGTTACTGGCACTGATGCCGATGAATTTATTGGTGGTGCAGAAGGCGATGATTATCTTGATGGTAAAGGTGGCAGCGACAAACTGCTGGGAGGCGATGGCAATGATACACTCCTAGGTGGATTTGGCAACGACGACCTCCAGGGAGGTGACGGTCATGACATACTTACTGGTTGGGGAGGAAGCATCAATGAAATCGACCAACTCAACGGTGGTAGCGGAGCAGACACATATCTTCTAGGAAACAGTACATCAGTCTTTTACACTAGGTCTGGCTACAATGACTATGCCAAGATTATCAACTTTGAAGCTAATGATAAGATTCAGCTTAAGGGAACTGCTGACAACTACTCTTTAGGGTCAGTGTCGGGTGTATTTGGCAATAAGGCATCTGTTGGTATCTTTACCAACAGTGGTACAGAATTAATTGCTGTTGTCAACGATGGGTTAAATGCAACCACGAATTTAGCAATGGATAGTCGTTTCACCTACGTCTAATTAGTGAACCATTCAAGTTAAAAGCTTATTTCAATACCTTTGCCAAAAAAAGAGTAAGCTGTTGTGCTTTTAATTTGCACAAACAGCTTACTCTTTTTTTTATTTTTCTTCCCCATTTAATAATAAGCTCTCCATCATTTAAAAGTTTATTTAACTACTATTGACCTCAAGTTTTGCGCTTTAGAGGTTGTTTGAAAAGTATCAACTTGAGGCTTAAATGCAACTCAGAGAAACCCTCGCAAGTCCTACAACCCTGATTCTCTGGTTCAACTTCTTGATAGCTAGAGTAGTCAAACATACGCAGGATGACTTTTCAAACATCCTCTGAGCTATAACTCGCTTTTTGTGGCTGAATGGGGTAATATTTAAATCCTTACACCACCAAATAATCTTCCTCAAGAGAAAAATTTAGAGATAGCAACAATCACCATTACTGCTGTTGAATACCTTACGGATTACAGTACATACAATGGGCTGGATTCGCAAATTCTATACCATTAGTAAATAGTTTCTCTTGATTAAAACCACATTTTTTACATTGATAAATTGCGGTCAGTGGTAAGGTGGTTGGGATCTGACAAAATTCACAGGGTAATCCCTGAATTATCTCAGTTATTTCAAAACCAGGGATATTACATTTTGGGCAACAACTGCTAATTTTATTGAGTAAATTCTGGGTAGCTTTTGCAATATTTTTCATCCGAGTGGGATTATACATTGCCCGCATATCTGTCTCAATATGTACCTGATTATCTGGTGAATTATGCAATGCAAAATCAACTGATGTTATCAAATCTATTTCTTTTGTAATACCTTTAGTTATCTCATTACATCTATTCTCTAAGTTTTCAAACCAGACAACTAATCCATGTTCTGGAAAACCAACTTTCTTAGCAAAAATATATGCCTCATCTAAATTTGTTATAATTTGATGATTAAAGTTAGTATCTGTAGAAATTTCTTCACCGATAATTTCTAGATTATTGATTTTATCTAAGAAAATAACTATTTCTCTATTACAGTAAATGTAAGGAACTAATGGATGGGGTGTAAAACTACCTTCGCTAGCGATCGCTAAATTTTCTTGTGTTAATTCTAAAGCTTTCTCTGCTTTGAATTTAGCTGCGGCAATTTGTGTTCCCGGACGTTCTACTTCTCTAGTAAATGTGCCAAAAATATCAGTATTAAAATCCTGTGGTACTATAATTTTGATGCCTAACTCTTGTTCTAATAGTGGAGCAATTACCTTTTCTTTTTGGTGCATTGTCGCCACCAACACAGCCCAACGATCATTAAATAATTGCTGGTCATTCATTCTGTGCTAATCCCTATTAGTTAAGTTTGTAGCTTTCTGTAATCCTAAAACGGCTGATTCTTCTGATTTTATCACCGCAAACCAGCTTGAGCTTTTTGAGTGCAAGCGTACTCGCACCGATGCCTGCGGCTCAAATAGCCTACGCAATTTGAAGCTCAAGTTCATCGAACCCAAAGCCCCCTAATTAGGGCTTGCCGAATGAAAGTGTAATCTAGTCATGATAAGGGTTTGAAACCTTTTTTCCAAAAAAGTGCCATTTATCCCTCTGCTTCATCTGTAGTAGCTGAACTATTCAACATCCTGCCAACCTTCTAAAGTTGCCAAAAATATATTGACAAGAGGATGATCTACTAATTCTTTTAATGCCTCTGTCTCGCCAGCTTTCAGCGCTCCAAGTACCCGTGCTTTCAAAGTAGAATTACCATTGATTTGGTTGAGTGCTTCTGTCACTGCTATCTGTTTTTCTAGTGGAGTGCTAGTAGGATAACTCTGTCCCAATTGGTTGAGAAGCTGCTGAATTTCTGCTGCGGCTTCTGCGAGATTCTGCTTTTGCTGTGGGCTATAGTTCGTGATATTGCCGCCGATTTGTTGTGCGGTTACTGTGTCTGCGTTGATTAGACCACCTGCAAATTGAGCGCCTTTGAGGTCAAAGTTGGATTGTTTGTTAGGGCTTTGTGACATAGTATTTCCCTGATTACTATAAGTTTGGGCGTAAAATTTAGGGCTTTGCAGTGCCGTAACCACCATAGTCTCTAAACTAGGAATTCGGCTATCTTTCTCTGGAATTAATGCTTGTAAATCCTGTTGTGCTAATGCTTTGAGTTGATTATAAATTTCAAAATATTCCGCGCTTAGTTCAGACTTGGCAGCTTCAACAGCAGTTTTAGCACGAAGCAGAAACTTGTTTTGACCACGTACTTCCATGCCCACGATTCGCAAATCTGCTTCTGGGTGATTCTCGGCTAACTACTTAAAGGAAATTGCGATTGCTTTCGGGTCAACGCCTTAGTTATAGTAAAGGTCGAGTCTGTATGGCTGGGCTGGTGAAAGTCAAGGTTTATACAGGAATATATCTAGGGTATGTGGTTTTATGCAATGTAGCGTAATATTTTTTTTAGAAGCTTCGATTGCTGACAATAGGCAGATGATTCACCATTGGGTGCAGTTGTGAATCTGGCTTCTACCGTGCAATATAAAACTGCCCTAGATTCAAGCTAGAGCAGTTTTTGATAGAAGTAAATTGTATAGGAGACAATTAGCGTTGTCCCCAGTTTATACATAGTAAATACCGTTATATAATACTATTCACCTCAAGTTTCGTGCTTTATGCAAAAAACGAATAATCTTGAAGTTGCCATTACAAAGTTTAGAGGTCAGCATCAGTCAGCGCATCACAGACGGCAACTGTGATTTTGAGCTTCTTCCTTGGTGGGACGCAGGACATGGTTGGTGGTAATGGGGTACTGATTCGGCAAATTTAGGAATGGAGGAAGTAGCGACACCGGACAGCCCATCGTAGACATCGCTTTAAAAGCCCACCGTAGGCATCGCCCCAACTATCGACACTCCCGCAAGAACATCAAGAGCTTTGTCGGACTGACCAAAGACGAAGCACCTGAGACAGACGAGGAGTGGCAAAAGTTCATGGCAGTGTGGGAGAATACTTGCGATAATTCGGTGGGAAAGTGAGCGCTCACCCTGATTCTTAAAGAAAATCCTTAAAAAACCTTGTTTTTGCAGTAACAATTAAACTTATTGAACTTTTTGAATAACACTCCGGTGGATAGAAGAGACAATTAATAGAGTATGCAACATTAAAAAAGAAATTTATCAAGAAAAGACAAAATCTGTAGACTAGCCGTTCAAAACTTGAAAGACAATTGATTCAATTTGGGTGATGGTATGCAGCAAGATAATCACAACCTATGAGCAAACGAGTAATTGTAGTTGGGGCTGGGTTGGCAGGGCTTACAGCTGCTTATGAACTGGTTCGTGCTGGGTTTGATGTGCAAGTGTTTGAAGCCCGCGAACGAGTTGGAGGGCGAGTCCAAACAGTCTTTTTTGGAGCAGAACAGCATGGCGAATTGGGTGCAGAGTTCGTCGATGATAAACATACAGCATTGATATCTTATGCCAGTCAATTCAACCTCATGCTTGAGCCTGCCTTTAAGTATCCAGATGACCTGTGCTATTACATTGATGGTAATTTCTTTACTCAAAAAACGCTCTTGTCTCAACAGCAAGATTCTTTAAATGATGTATATCAGAAGTTAGACCAATTATTAGAACAGCTTGCCGATCCTGCCCAAACATTAGCCCAGTGGCTGGCTGCACAACATTCCATTGATCCCTTTGCCTGCAAAGTTGTTCGTCAGCAATCCTATGGAATGTATGCTGCCGATCCGGAGGCGATTGGAGTTGGCTTTTTTGCTTACAGTGGAACTTCGGGCGATCGCAATTTGCGAATTCGAGGTGGCAGTAGTCAACTTGCAATGTCATTTGCTCACTTTTTGGGCGATTGCATCCATCTTAATACCCCAGTTGTGCGGATTGGGCAGCAAGAACAAACTGTTGCCGTGAGTTTAAAAACGGTTCAGGGACAGGTTGAAGTATTTGCCGACTGGATTGTTGTCACAATTCCCTGGAGTGTTTTGCGCCATTTGTCTATTGAAGTTCCGCTTACAGAGGCACAACGAGAGGCGATCACTCACTTGCCCTATGGGATATCGGTTAAGACTTTACTTCAGTACTCCAACCGTTTCTGGCAGCAATCCAGTTGGGGGTTAGTCGTGGCAGAAACACCTTATCAAACGGTCTGGGAATCTACTCTAACTCAGACAGGTGAAGCGGGAATTCTTGCTTGTACAAGCAGTGGGACACCTAGCCGAAATGTTGTTGGACACTCCGTTGAGTTAGCACGACAAACAGTATCCACGCTTAAGCCAAATGCTCCCAAAGCGCTTGCAACTGCAACTCATGACTGGAGTGCTGATCCTTGGTCACAGGGATCTTACTGCTATTTCGTTCCTAGAGACTTGAAAAGCTGGCGCTCTGATTTACCGTACTCTTCCGGAGGAGTCATTTTTGCAGGAGAACATACCGCTCCCGTTGAATATTGTGGCTATATGGAGGGAGCAATTCGCAGTGGACAACGAGCAGCAAAGCAAATTTTAGCTTTCGCTATGACATGAAACGCAGATTTTTCACACTTTTTTACAGATTATTACGGCAAACATTTTAAAGCCAAGGAATGTACGCTTAAATCAAAATTCTTGCGATGGCTGAGTTTTAGTCAACGGATTACAGATTGCCGATAGCGTAGCCTAAAGCCTGCGGCATGGCTTCTCTACGAGACGCTACCGCGAACGCTTAGAGCGACGTAGGAGCGCCTTGTCGATTGTAGATTGACTCCTGCCTGAAAGACACGAGCTTGAGAATTAAGATTGTAGATTGTAGATTTATTGTTGATATTAGAGGGTAAATTGTAGATTTTCGAGTGAACGAATCGCACCCCCTGCTTGAAAGCTAGGGGCTTGTGTAATATTCCAATCCGCAAGGGATCAATCTGCAATCTGCATTCTCCCCTATTCGGTCATCACTCACAAGTATTGTCTCCACATGAGAGATTATTCCTAACGATTCACTTCTGGAAATAGGTCTAGCTGATTTGGTTCCAAGGGTATTATGGGGAGGGAGCGTGCCGACTAGCTGATTATCCAAGAGAACTGACAATTAAGAGCATTTGCTTTTGGTGTCGCCAGAATAACGAAAGTGGTAGAGTTAAAAGCGATCGCTACGCTAAAAATGTTTTTAAAATATGGCTGACCAAAAAGATAAAGCTCAAGAAAAAAACCGCCTTGAACAGCTTCAAGATGAACAGGGCAACACGGATTCTAAACACTCAGGTGGTGCTGGCGCTTCTGGCGGCAATTCAGGTGCAGGTAAATCTGGTACATCAAAAATTTCTGCCACTGGTACACCTGATGATATCGAAAAAATTGATCAGGATCAGGAGTAAAGCTAACTCCGACGAGTCAAGGTTTAACTGGATCGTCTCTGATTAGTAACTCAACTCAACAATGGTGGATTGAATACCTTATTATTCAGTCCACATAAGCTTTCGCAATATGATCATCAGAAGGCTGCCAAAGAATTATGCCTTACTAACAATTGTGCGAAACTTCGCTACACCTAAGTATTGTAAAGGTTGCCAAGTTTCGTAATATTCCTAGTAGCCAGAATTGTTGTTCAGAGTTCAGAGTGAGTTTATACTCTAGTTTCCTCTCCGGCGACTGGCCCTGTAATTCCACGGCATGATTGGATTATTCTGATTCCAAAAGCCTAACCTTTTTTGCTTTGCTTGTGCTTCAGCTTTTAGATACTCGTCTTTGGTAACAGCGCAGTTATCTAAATACTGAGTGTAAACAACTGCTCGCCCTTCCCGTACCATTTGCAGATTTACCGACTGATTCCCTAAGAATAATTCGCCTACAAGACGACCATATCGGTCGCGCTCGATTTGCCTGACCTGCACCGCCTGACCTTTGGGTAACAACTGGCGCAAACGTTGTGTAGCAGATGGGCCATAAGGTTTTTGTGTTTTTTCAGGAGCGTCAATACACCCCAATCTTACCGTTTCAGGCTTTCCATTAATGGCAATACGTACAGTGTCGCCGTCCCCTACACTAATAACTTGAGGTAACTGATTTTGCGCTATAGCTACGCTAGGAGCGAGAGCAATTATACAAGCAAACAATAGTTTGGTAATTTTCACGATTATAAAAATAAGGTATTCTAATATACATTAGAATAAAAGTTTTTATCTTGTGTTCCCGCAAAACAGGAAAAGCGATGCCTGGGGCGGTAAACTACGCACCCCAAGCACTACTAATTCTGCTGAAAACACCGCCAAACAACAGCGTCTAGCATTTTGGAGCCAGTCTAATCCTGTAATGCCTTGGGACTTCCGCCACAAAGCTGCTCAACGGGCAACTTCAGTGCCAACTCAAGGACAGCAACAGAATAACTGCGACCCTGCTTACCCGGACTTTTGCATTCCAAAGAATTCACCAGACTTAAATTGCCGAGATATCAGCCAACGAAAATTTAAAGTACTGCCCCCAAATCCTCATGGTTTTGACCGAGATGGAGATGGGATTGGGTGCGAAAAATAACTACGACGAAACACAGCTTTTAGTTAGGCAGTAAAAATTTTTCATCAAAATCAAGATTGTGAAATTGGCTCCGAACCGAATGGCACTAAGAAAAGCGCAAATGTATTATTTACAGGGGTTTCATCACTTTGGAAAAACGGAGGCTAATAAAGCAGCGATCGCAAACTGAGGTGGCAGATTATTCTGATTCCCGACCTTAAAACTATTAGTTTTCTAAACCCCTTACCAGGCAATTATTTCAGCCTTTTTTAGTGCAATTCAGTTAGGGTTCATGATCGTAGTCTCTGGGTTAGCCGCTAAACGACCATCTTCCATGTAGACAATGCGATCGGCGATGTCCAAAATGCGGTTGTCGTGTGTGACTAATAAGATGGTGCAACTCTGCCCTTTGGCAAGTTTTTGCATAATTTCTACAGCATCACGCCCAGATTTCTTATCTAGAGCAGCTGTCGGTTCATCGGCTAACACGATCTTGGGTTGACTCACTAAGGCACGGGCGATCGCAACGCGCTGTTTTTGCCCGCCCGATAGGCTATCGGCATAATAGTCTATCCGTTGTTGCAGCCCTACTGCTTCTAGCATGGCAACACTCGTGCCATCAACGTCGCGATCGAACATTTCCTCATGCAGTTCTAGAGACATCCGCACATTTTGTTTAGCCGTCAGAAAGGTCAATAGATTGTGTGCCTGAAAAATATAGCCAATGTTGCGACGAAGGTGAGTCAACTGTTGTTTGCTGGCATTATGTAATTCTTGACCCAGAAGCTTGAGGCTGCCTTCTTGAGCCGATCGCAAACCGCCCATCAGCGTTAGCAGCGTTGTTTTGCCAGAGCCAGAGGGACCCGTCATAATAATGATTTCGCCTGCATAAATATCTAAATTGATGTCAAATAAGGCTTGTTTTCGGAGTTCGCCACTGCCAAAGTAGTGATTAAGCTGCCGAGCCGAAATAACTGGTGCTGCTGTTGAGTGAGATTGATCGGACTGCCAAGTTTGAATCATTGCCTTTGTACTTATATGTGTGTAAACGATCAAAAAATTGGACGACCTAGAGCAAAAGCAATACAGTCTACGATCAGGAGGATACCTAATCCCATTAATAGAACTCGCAATATTTTGTGTCCCCATTTCTGCACTGATCGATTAATTGCCTGGATCAGATTAAGACTATGTTCGCCCAGGCAGATATAGAGTCCTAAGAGAGCAATGAGCGGGAAAACAAAGATCACGTTGTAGATTGCCAGAACACCCATTGTGGTGAAGAGATCAAACTGCGATCGCACAATGCGCTCGATCGCTGCTAAGTAAGGTAGTGCAGTTGGGAAATCCCAAAGCGTTGCAGCACTGCCAAAGAAAAAAGTTTGAGCGATCGTTAATTGAGCAGGGCGTTTAGCTTCTTGGGAATCAGCAGCATTTTTAAGGTTCCAACCCACCAAGAGTAGAACGATGCCAATGATCAGTTGCAACGTGTACATCAGTGAAGGTGGCAAACCTGGTAAATTGATGGTCAACTGACTTGCTCCAAGCACCACCGCTAATCCTGCTGTCCAATAAGTGATAAATACTCCCGCAATAAATGAAACTGAGCGAGGCACTGGCTTAGGAGTACTGAGCAGATACATTTGGACTGCTGTAGTAGTGGGGTTGAGGCTGTCTAGTGCTGCGATCGCAACAAGATAAGCAAGTAAGGATGGCATCTGATTACACCAGGTAAAAACTAGAAAATATCAGCCGGATCAGCAGATTGCAATTTTCGCATCGCGATTCCTCCTGATGCGGCACACATTACAATCGTCAAGGTCAACACAAGCACTGCGCGGCTGACTGTCATGCCGATCGGCAGAAAGGTCGCAGCAGCAGCAGCAGAATACAGCCCGATCGAAATGACAAACCCTGGGATGAATCCTAAAACAGCCATAATCAGCGCTTCCTGGATGAGTACACCAATCAAGTAACCGTCGCTATATCCCATTGCTTTCAACGTGGCATATTCTGGCAAATGGTCTGATACATCGGAATAGAGAATTTGATAAACGATAATGGTGCCAACGATAAAACCAATGATTGCGCCAAACCCAAACAAAATCCCGATCGGACTGGTGGTTTCCCAGTATTTCTTTTCGTGTTCAACAAACTCTTCATGCGTCAGGATCAGCACATTTTCAAGCTCCGATTGTATCGCAGCCTTAAATTGCTTAACATCGGTGCCCGGTTTCAACTGGATGGCTCCAATATCAATTTCATCGGGCTTACGGGCTGGAAAGAGCCGAAGGAAAGTTGAATGACTAGTAATTACATTCCCATTGGCAGCGAATGATGCTCCCATGACAAACGTTCCAACTACCTTGACTTGAAAGTTATTAAATTGAATTGGCACTGAGCCAGACTGCTGAAGTTCTTCAACTACATTGCCAAAAAACTGTTCCGCACCGGCACGATCGTAGAGCATTCGGTTCAGCAACTTCAATTCATTCTGGTGTGCTTGTACGTCTGGTAGCGTGATAGCTGAGTTATTAGGATTAATAGCAAATACCATTGTGGGCTGATTCGTTCGGGTTTGAGCATTTCGCCACTCGCCCTGACCAATGTAGAGATAGTTAATCGATTCAACTTCTTTAGCTCCTGCCGCCTGATATAGTTGCTTTCTGGGAAAGCTTCTGACCACATTTAGGCTCTCAAACAACGGGTTAATCAGGAATAGATCCCCTTGCAGCGAGGTGTAGGGTTTTACGACAGACTCAAACAGAGCATCGAGCAATCCCAGTTGAAAAAACATCAGAATATCGGCGAAGGCAATCCCCGCTAAAGCCACTGCAAGACGGGTTTTTTCTCGTTTTAGCTGAAACCATGCCAGCGGTGTTTTACGGAATAGGTTACGCAACATAGATCACTTTTCCCCACTTTATACCAGACCACGACGGAGGGCAAAAACAACCGCTTGAACGCGGTTATCAACTCCAAATTTGTTAAGGATACTTCTGACATGCGTTTTGACAGTATTGGGACTGAGATACAACACACCAGCAATTTCAGGGTTACTTTGTCCTTCAACCATTAATTTAAGAACTTCCATTTCACAGTCTGAAAGGTTCTTTAACTGTGTTGTATACAATAACTGCACGTATTTTCCTCGGTTAAAGTATGAATCAACTGATTGGTTATCGGCGAGAATATGAACGCTTTAGGGTTGGATAGCGACCTGTACCTGTAAATTAGTCAGCCCTGAAACCTGATCGCTGTCGGCTGCATTCAAACGAATTCGGACTTTAACCACCCGCTGATCCAGGTTCTCGCCCGGTTGATTATTGAAGATCTCCTGCTGGCTCACTTGCAGCCCAATTTCTTCGACTATGCCGCGCAATTCTCCAGAAAATGGTTCACCTGTAATCAATGTCTGTTGCCCGATGCGAATTTTCTTGATGTCACTTTGATAAACTTCAGCAACCACTCGCATTTGGCGGGTTTGCCCCAGATCGGCAATGCCTTTTTCATTAACCACTTCTCCCGCCTTGGCATAGATTTCCAAAATTTGTCCTGCTTGGGGCGATCGCACCTCTGCTTGTCTCAAATCTGCTTTTGCTCGTTGAGCAACGGCGATCGCTTGCTCCACTTTTGCCTGTGCCGTCTGCACATCTACTGGACGCACTTCAGCAATGCGATCGAGGTTTGCCCTAGCGGACTCAATCTGCGCTTGCAACGTATCAGTCGTCCGGCTTTGATTTGCTTTGCCTTCATTGAACTGTGCTTGCGCTTTTTGGAAAGCTAATTGCTTCTGGTCAAACTGAGATGCAGAAATTGCTCCCTCCTGATAGAGCGATTGATAGCGATTGTATTCAGAGCGGGCATTATTAACCTCAGCCTCTAAACTCGCTAAGGTTGCTTGTTGTTGCCGAGTTTCACCTGCTAATTCCGCTTGCAAACGTCCAATCTCTGCTTGTTGTGCCTCAACTTCACCCAATTTTGCTCCGGCTCTAACCTGGGCAAGCTCTGCTTGGGCAACGGCAACTTGTTGTTCGCCTTCTAGGAGAGCGCCTTGTAACCGATCGCGACTGTCTAGAATCGCAATTACTTGATTAGCTTGGACTCGATCACCTCGTTTGACGAGGAGTTGGGCAACGCGATCGTTACTGAGCGTGGCTGGAACTGACACTTTTGTCACCTCAGTTTCAGGTTCCAACCGCCCCAGCGCCACAATAGACTGAATCGTTGGGGTAGTCTGAGTGTTCTCTGCTGGTTTCTCTACAACAAATTGCGAAATGCCATAGTAAGCAATTCCTGCTGTAATGGTAGATGCAACAACGATCAACGCAAGCATCCAGCGATTAGATGATTTCGACAATAACTGTAAATTCATGATGGTCATGCAGGCGGTAGCGGAGACGATGAAATTTGAAATGGCAAATTAAGCAACAAGCTTGAGGCAATTACTCAACCAATTGATTTGAAACTGGCATTACATTAGACCTAGAAGTTTGCCTGAGAGCTTTATTCAGAACTAGGGAGACAACTGGAATTAACAACCAGACTAGATCTGAAAAGTCTGGACTAACCAGCGCGACTGGAATTGATATTAAGGCACAAACAGGTTCAATTAGTGCTTTCACTTGCATCGATCGAATGATTTGAATATCTAAATCTTCACCCACTAACCGATTTTGGTGAGTTGCATAGATCCAGCTTGTAAACGAGAGCAATCCAATGAGAAAAATATTGGTGTTAAACCAAATCTTGGCAAAAGGATTACTGGATAGCCTAAAAACAAGATCATTCGAGAACGGAATCACTAATAAACACATCAAGTACAAGGTATAGATAAATAAGTGAGTTTCATTAGTCCGTTTGAAGTAACTAAACTGCTGAGTGTGGTTAATCCAATAAAAGGCAACCAGAATAAAAGCAATGATGTAGATGCCAAGGGACTTAAGTTGTCCAGTCAGAAATTGGTTTACTTCCAAATTTGACAGCAATTGAACAGTTTCTGGCAGTTTAAATCCCATGAAGGTAATTGCCATCGCCAGGGCAAAGACACAATCACTCAGCCTTGCTAAATGGTGAATGGCAGTTTGATAATTTGAGTGGTCTGGCTGCATGGCTGGTTGGATAATTCATCTACAGACCATCTAAATCCATCCACAGCGTTTCTGATACCTATAGCTATCATTGAAACGGATGACACTTGTCATGTCTAACCTTGATAGGTGTCATACCTAGATTGGCAGGCGATCGCGCAAACTAGAGAGAACAGGATGGTTAATCTATTCAATGAATCTAGATGCTGGCTCTTCTCCATCACTCCGTCGGGCACTGCGCTTTGGCGAATGGCTCCTGCTACTCATGACAATCTTGATTTATGTGCTTGATGAAGCCTCCACACCTGAGCTAATCGTCAAATGTGTCGCGTTTAGCACGCTATTTTTCTGTCTCAGCTTTATCTTACCGCTCGATCGCCCGCTTTGGCAGCGCCGCACTTATATTGCGCTGGAAGTCGGGTTAACGGGCGTTGCGATTGCGTCTGGCATCGAACTTAGCTTTGTACTTTATCTACTACTGATCAAGGCGTGTTTCTTGTTGAGTCGCCGCGAAGTTATTTTGACCAATATTATGGGTGGAGTGGTCTGGTTGACTAGTTTTGCCTGGCTATATCCGTCACTAATTCAACGAAAACTCCCAGAGTTTGATAGTGTCACTTTGCAGTCTAATTTGTACATCACACTGCTGCATGCATTGCTGTATTATGCCAGTGCCAGTATTTTTGTCGTTTTGCTTGGCTTTGTCATCGTGGCAGAACGCGAAAGCCGCCAGCAGGCAGAAGCATTGTCCCAAGAAGTAGAAGTGTTAGGTGCCAAACTAGAACGTTTGCGGATTGCGCGTGAAATTCATGATTCCTTAGGGCACACTCTCACCTCATTGGGAGTACAATTGGAAGTTGCTCAGAAATTGCGCTATCGTGATTTAGCCAAGTCCTTTCACTCGGTAGACAATGCCGCCTTATTAGCAAGCCAATGCCTTGAAGATGTGCGGCAACTGGTACAGACGATGCGCTGGCAGTCCGGCTTCAATCTAAATGAAGCACTACGTGAGCAAGTTGAGCAGATGCGCCAGCAGGGCATTGTCACTCAGATTGATTTAAGAAGCCTACCTGCCCTCTCCCTGCAATCGAGTTATCAGCTTTACTGCATATTGAAAGAAGGCTTGATTAACATTCAGAAACACGCCTTGGCGACTCAGGTGAAGTTACGGGGAGTGGTTGACTCAGGCACGATCGTGGTGACGCTCCAAGATAATGGTCAAGGGTTTGACTTGGAGCAACCATTGACTGGGTGGGGTCTGCAAGGTATGCGGGAGCGAGCAGAACTTCTGAGCGGAACCCTTAAAATTAGTACAGGTTCCGACCAGGGAACACAAATCAAAATCCTTATCCCCTATGATCCGAGTGCTCGTCGTTGATGATCAATCCTTCTTTCGAGAGGGGTTAGCCGCATTATTGTCCTTAGAGGCAGACATCGAAGTGATCGGGCAGGCACCCGATGGAAGAGTGGCGATCGACCTGACCAGAAAGCTTCAGCCTGATGTCATTCTGATGGATATTCGGATGCCCAACTGTGATGGGGTAACAGCAACTCGTGAAATTCTCCGCAGCTACCCGTGGAGCCGCATTCTCGTGCTAACCACGTTTGACGAAGACGAATATGTGTGGGAATTGTTGCAAGCGGGGGCAATCGGGTATCTGCTTAAGAACACGCCTTCTGGGCAGGTTGCGGATGCTATCCGCACGATTCACAAAGGACATAGCCAACTCGGACCGACGATCGCAGCCAAAGTTTTTGCCCAACTGCAACCACCTGTTAGCGCTGCCCCAGTTAATTTAATGCTGAGTGAACGAGAGTTGGCTGTCTTGAAGCTGCTGGGTCAAGGCAAAACGAACCGTGAAATTGCTAAAACCTTGCACATCACTGAGGGGACGGTCAGAAATTACATTAGCCGGATTCTCAGCGAGTTAAACGTGAGCGATCGCACGCAAGCCGCACTCTGGGCACGCGAAAATTTAGACCCGCGATCGCCTTAGCTGATGCATCTGTCTTTTACTCTGGTAAGTTCAGCCAAGTTTAAGCCTATATTCATTATTTTTCAACCAGTTCAATTGTGCATTTTAAAAGCTCTCGCAGAAAATGGGGCAAAGCATTACTCAACTCTTGTTTTGCCCTTGGTTCTAGACAAGCGACAATATGCTGATATGAAACTGCATGATGTAAAGCACATAAAGGTTTGGTTAATGTCCAAGCTTCTAGTAAACGTGACATTGGTTCATAAGCTGTCCATTGGGCTAAATATTCCTCTTGTAAATCCTTCATGGCTGATGAAAAAGGTTTATCTGGACGCGGAAAAAATAACTCAAACATATCAAAGAAAGGATGAGAAATACAGCTATCAGTCCAATCAAAAAGGAGGTAGCTATCTTTATAAAAAGCAACATTACCTAAATGTAAATCACTGTGAATTAATGTCTGCGGTATTTGATAGCTAGTTAGTTGAGAGCATAGGTTTTCCAGATAGGGAGCAAAGGTTTGTAGCTGTTTGATTTCGTCTGCTTGTAATTGAGATAGAGCAATTTCATCATTAAACAAAACATCGATATGAGTTGCTAGCCAATTCAAACGTCGGTCTAAACATCCTATACTTAGTAAATTATCTATATGCTGAACTGATTTGATTTGTATTTGAGCGAGTAGACGATAAATATCTTTTTGCAATTTTATGGGTGTATTCCTATCAATAGGTTCTCCAAAATCAGCTAACAACATCCAGTGACGCTGAGTATCGACGCTAAGAACATTAGGGATATGTGCGGGAAATAAATTCGCTAATTCTGCTGTCACTACTGGTTCGTTACAAAAAAGAGGTAATTTAGAAGATTCCTTCAAATAAATATTTCCTACGCTTGTATTAACTCTTAATACACAAGAAATCCCGCAACTCCTTATACATTCTACGGGGGAAAGGCGATGATAGTTTAATTTTAATAATTGTTCGTCAATCCATTGAACTGCCGATTGAAGCCAACCTTCTCTAGCCCAAGGTGGACGCAGTTCCGGAATATCACCGCTCTCAATTTCTGTTAAATATGTTTCGAGAACTGATTTATGTTCGGGAAATTTTAAGGATTGATTTCTCAAAATTTCCAAATCAATCCAATCACCTTCTTTAAATTTCGCAACAGAAGCATCCCGCTCTAGTACATATATATAGCAAATTTGACGCTTCAATTTATCGTAATCCTGGCTGGCATAATATAAAATGTTGACCGAAAATCCAAGTTCTGGCTCTATTTCTGACTTAATAGTTATAAAATTCGCATAATCTATACTTTTATTTACACGAACATGAGGTAGAAAATAACTACCCCGTTCGGACAGCATTAAAATCTTAGCTTCAGTGGGATGAGGTAGAATTACATACAGATAAGATTCCCATTTAGGCTGAAAAAATTTAGCGATCGCCTGATTAACAAATAACAATATGCCTTGCAAAGGTGAAGTTTTGATGCCTACTTGTATCATCTTGCTGAAAAGGTTTATCATCTCAGATTTCCTCAATGAAAAATTAACAGATTTAACAAGAACAGCCCTTCCATACTAGCGTTGGGGAGTAAGATTCAAACTCTCTCTTCTTTTAGAAGAGAGGTCAAAGTGTATTGCATACAAAGGAGAACTGTTATAAGAGACAATTAATGTTGTCCCCAGTTTATCCATAGTAAATACCGTCGTATAATATTATTCACCTCAAGTTTCGTGCTTTACGCAAAAAACGAATAATCTTGAAGTTGCCATTACAAACTTTAGAGGTCAGCATCAGTCAGCGCATCACAGACGGCAACTGTGATTTTGAGCTTCTTCCTTGGTGGGACGCAGGACATAGTTTCTGGTGATGAGGTGCTGGATAAGAAAATCTGGGGATAGAATTCGTAAGATTTGAGAGAAAGTCGCACATGGCGTAATCTATGAATATTTTCCTAGAAAGCGCAGAAATAGATTGCGTTCTCATCAACTTTCTGCATTTTGCCCTTCACAGATGCAACGACGCTGTAACCTTGACCTTCATAACTAGGTTGCCAAAATACAATCATGGATGCTGATTTAGCGTTAGCCTGAAAAGCGCCAATTGGAAAAGGTATTCCTGGCGTACCGTCAAATTTAGGAAATTTAACAGGCTCAGGGTCGCCACCTTGCATATATGACTTTTTCTCCACTGCATTGTAAGCTATCCGAGAATTGATTAATATACTTAAGCGCACTTGATCTTTACTTTGTTTTTGCATCACAACAGTTGCTCCCCCAGCCTTCCAAGCGCGTGCAACTGATGGTTTGCGTTTGTTTACAGGTAATACGCTCGTAGGAACTTCAGATAAATTCAACGCTTGCAAAGTAAACGATTTTGCTTCTTTGGCTAAGTTCGCGGGTAAAAGCCAAACAGGCCCCAGGGCAAAACGTTTAGCTGCGGTAAACGTTGCCATTTTTGTTTTATTATTATCACAACCAAAAAGTTCTTCTTGAGAACGACGAAATTTTACCTGTTGTTTGATTCCTCCAGCGATACCAACTAAAGATGTACCGGGTTTGACTTGCTCCCATGCATCTGAGAAAAGTGCAACCTGGGCATCCGCATTCACAGGCAGCAAAGGCGAAAATGGTACATTTTTGTTTGCTGTAGTTGCAAAACCTAACCATCCTGTCATTGCTGACTGTGGTGGTGTGGTACTGTTTGCTTGGGCTACTGAGGTTTGTGGTTGATTAGCGCTCGCCTGTAAAGCTTGATTTTTGGCAAAGGATTTATACAAAACTGAAGCGCCAGACATTAATCCTACTAATCCGCAGATAACAAATAGCTTGAGTTTTTTTTGCATTGATTCTGAAACATTGTATTGTTCAATTTTTATACTAAGCAGTCGTCATAAATTGATTTTTTCTGGCTACGTTGTAGTCAGCCACAAACTGCTTCTCTTGCAGCTATCAACTTGCTAGCTATAAATAATGCAAAAAATTACATAACTTTATAAACTGGTGAAAGCTGTGAAAGGCATAGCAGTAATCACAATAAGAAACCACAATCTTAACCGCAGTCAACTACCTACACTCCACAACAGCAAGGGCATCGGGTGTGAAAGCTAGAAGAATGAATGGCACGCTTGTAAAGCGTAAATCCCTGGTATTCCTGGATGAAAGAGTGTGGCGTTGCAGGTTCAGGTGTGGGAAATTAAAAAGATTTTGTAGTATGCGCTATACTTGTATTCAATTGTCTTAAACACTACACCCTACTTTGCCCTGGCGAGGTTTCACATGAATCTTCGTGCCATTCCTAGAAAAATATCTGTATTCATCGACAAAAGATTCTTGTAGGAACAATACTTTTAACTTAGTCGATTTTAAGATAAGCTTTGTTGATTGATAAGTGACTATAGATTGTAAAAACACGTCGTCATGAGTCAGGGTGTATATCCAGACAATTGGAAAGAAATTGCGACAGCGCTAAAAGCTTTGTGTGATTGGCGTTGTACTAAATGTGGTAAGGTCTGCTTACGTCCTGGGGAAAAACCACCTGATTGGACAAAATCCCAGCGCAAAGCTCATACACTTCAGGTACATCACTGGAATTGTGACCCTGGTGACAATCGACTGGAGAACTTGGCTTGCCTGTGTAGTGGCTGTCACCTTTACTACCATCGATTTGGACGCGGGAATATTTCTCCTGGACAGTTGTCACTGTTTACCGAAAAGAAAGTTAGCTAAAATTTGACCGATTGCAGATGTGAGCGCTCACGCTTTTTGAGCATTGTTAATTTTCATTGTTGCTAGAAATGTAGGCGCTCATGATACGTTGATTGTTTTATGTGATTGCTATGCAAAAGTCAAACAACTACATGAGTTAGGATTGCCGTGGCTTTATCAAATAGACCCAGGAATTTTCCCAATTTATTTAGGTTTACCTTGGGGCTTGTCTATTGGGCCTCTACCTAATATTCCTCTACCTGTGCAGATTCATACTCGTGTATGTCGTCCAATTACTTTTGAAAGATATGGTCAAGATGCAGCTAAGGATCGTAATTATGTGAATGATTGTTATGAATTAGTTCATAACCAAATGCAAGAAGAGCTAAATCAATTGGTTATAGATACTCAAAAATCCCCATAGAATCAAAAAATTTCAAAAAAATCGGAGAAAAATATGTAAACAATTTGGGAAAACCTTATTGATGGAAACTGCATAAAAACAAGCTTTAACAACAGTTACATCAGTGATATAGCAATCCTATCGCTGGCTAATTCCCCGATTTAGCTGCACATTCAGGTTAAGACTGCGGATTTTGCCGAAGCCCTAACAAATTTCCGTCAATATCCTTGAAGGTAGATAATTGTACTCCGTGACCGACATCTGTAATTGGCCCAACTGAGACTCCTTTTTCAGTCAAGCTTTGACTAGCAGTAACTATATCATTGACAACAAAGGTATTAACGGTATTACCTGGTTCAACTGAGTCACTCAAGTTCAATCCGATTGCAAAGCGTGGAATATCAGGAAAACTAAATTGTCTCCAGCTAGGTGTGTCATATTTTTCTTGAGGAACTAATCCAAGCTTGGACTTGTACCACTCGGCACTAGCTTCAAGATTAGTAACGTCTAGTTTAGTGACGAAACTATATTCACCAAAAGTGTTTTTCAATGTCATATTCTACTGTGCTAATCCAGAAGTTTCGTAATATAACTATTATAAGCTTTTTAGCGTATAACTTCATACAGCTTCTTAAATGTCGGAGTTTACCAGTTGTAGCTCTGCTGTTCATATAAAAGCAGGTGAAGCGTGGGTTAGAATTGAAGTAATGGCAACTTGATTGATTTGAAGTTAGATTAAAGAATAGAGGGTAAAAGTTGCTCACAGGGCAAAGTTTAATAATTGGGTCATTGATAAGTTGTTTATACAGCATTTGTGATCAGGCGATAAAAGTACTGTATGCAAACAATTTAACCCCAAAATAGCGATGTAGAGTTTAATATTTACAGGTGTTAAAAGTATGGCTAAGGTAACAATTTCCATTGGGTTAACTGATGCAGAAATCAAAGCTTTATCGGCAATGCAGATTTCCGAGAATGAGTCATTAAATCATACAGCAACAAGATTGCTCCAGGGAATCTTGGGACAGTCAAAAGCTGGGCTGGCGTTATCTAATGGTGATGAGATTAAGGAAATAGTTAAGCAGGAAGTAAATGCTTCTTCTGCGTCTACACCCAATGGTGAAGAGATAAAACAGGTGATTAGGCAGGAATTAGCCGAAGCGATCGCTCAGATTAAGGGTTTAATAGAAAAGTGTTCAACTGAAGTTGCCCTACCAAAGCAAGAGGCTATTTCTGTTGAGCAGCAAGTCCTACCAGATTATTCAGCAATACGCGAAAATATCCTTTCCCAATTGAAAACAGGTAAGCAGTCAGCAGCCAAGGCAATCGATGCTTTTATTGAGGAATTAGGTGCTGTCAAGAAGGAACAACAACCAGCAATAGTGGAATTAGATGTAGCGAGTTAGGATTTTTGTGCTGGCGACTATTAACCAGTCAACTTAATCACGCCTTGGCTGACTAAATGTTCCAGCTGAGAATGATGCTGTGTTTGCTCCCGTAGCAACTTGAGTTGCTCGTAAGTGAGAATATGTAATCCAGGACGGACAACATAACCTTCAATGGTAATGCTTTGCGGTTGCTGGCTATCGGTGCGGTTGTAGGAAATCGAAGGCATATTTGCATTATGTAAGTTAGAACTGATAGTAGAAGAAAGTTTAATTCTTCACTCTCTTACAGCTTCACACAAGTTCCTCTTAAAAGGTGATTATAGAATCAGTCAAGCTCTCTTAGAACTCAACTGGCTTTATCCCTGAATTCAAAGTCGCCACAGGAGTAGCCGTGCATTGTTAATTTTCGTATGCTGCTTGATTGTTAGTCGTTTTCCCCCTATCCTCACAAAAGATAGTAGTGGTAAAGTAAATTTCCAATACTGGCAATACTTCAGGGTGATTTATGAACAAAGGCGAATTAGTGGATGCTGTAGCAGCGAAGGTCAACGTCACAAAAAAGCAAGCTGATGAAGTAATCAGTGCTTTTTTGTCAGTTGTGACCGAAGCTGTAGCCAATGGGGATAAGGTAACGCTGATTGGGTTTGGGTCATTTGAGCGACGTGAACGCTCCGAGCGCGAGGGGCGTAATCCCAAAACCAATGAGCCAATGACCATTCCAGCTACCAAAGTTCCTGGATTTTCTCCAGGTAAGCTGTTCAAAGAAAAAGTAGCACCATAGATTAATTGCTAGTGGTAAACCAATCTAACTACTGCTCCGGTAGCAATCGCAGTTCTCAAGACAGCGTGGGGCAACGGTAGAGGGAACGTGAGTGTGGAATTGCAGATGTTACAGAGGCGATCGCTGCGTCACCCTCTGACTTCTTGATATCCGAAATAGATTATTTACTCTCAAGCAGCTGTAGTCATCCCTAAAATTTGCATCACATTTTTGTGGGAAGACGGGTATTTACTACTGGTGAGTATTACCTATAGTTATTGAGAGATGGCGATAAGCTAATAGTAACTTAGATAACTAATTTAGGTGAGGTGGGTAATGGGTGATTGCGCCATGACAGTAAATAGTATCACTCAGGATTTACAGCAAGTTACAGCCGACTTACACCAAGTTAATCCGAAAGCCGGGTTGCTACGTTTTAGTATATTAGGTTCGATATTTCTGGGTTTAGTTATACTAGCTTGGTCAGCGCCAAATAGTATTTTATTTGTGGCAGCAACAATGCTGTCCGGAGTTTTTTATAGCTTTTGGTTGATTTGTACCCATGATATGACACATCAAACATTAACAGGCTGGAAGTGGTTTGATAGTATCATACCTCGGTTGATGAGTTGGCCAATGCTATGGCCTTACAGTATCTATGCAGAAATACACCGCTTGCATCATGGCTGGAATGGCATTGACTTGCGAGATCCAGAACGAATCCAATGGACTTTTGAAGAATACCAGCAAGCACAGCCGATAATACGTTGGTATATAAGTCATCAGTGGCTTTTTGATATTTTGATTTTAGGAGGAATCGGGCTAATTATCAAAAGCTTTATTAAAGGTATACGCTTGCAAAAATTAGTTTCTAGTATGCGAAGACAAGTACTGCTGGATGCTACAGGTATTATGTTTGTGCATAGCGTTCTGTTAATGCTGGCAATGTTTCAAGGAGAAATACTACGCTACATTTTATTTTGGTTAATCTTAGAACGGATAATTGGCATCGTAGTGCAGACACGGGATCACTTGGAACACTACGGGCTGTGGGGAAAATTTACCACTCACCAGTTAACGCAGCTTTATGCCTGTCGTAATATTGAAACTAGCTCTCTAGTAGGCTGGTTAATGGGTGGACTAAATTATCATGCAGTGCATCACACTTTTCCTAATATTCCCTTTAACCAACTGCCGTCAGCATTTGAGCGAATTCAAAAGGTGCTAGAGAAGCATAATTTGCCACTAATGAAAGCGGAACCAGGTTATCTCCAATCTACATACTGGTTAAGTCGTCATCCATCATTAATTGGGGAAGTTGACTTTTCCAATGCCACAAATCGCCATCGGATGATTCCACTTGTAGCAGGAAGCACAAAGATAGTAGCGACGGAAATCTAATCTTGCTTATCAGGATGATGGGATCTGCGGTTTTGTTATGCCAACGTTGATTTTGTTGAGGGTGTATGAAAGTTTTTATCTAGCGTGGCAAAACTTACTAGAGAAGAGTGGAAATCCTGTAATCTTGACCTTGTAGGGAAATAATGGTGCAAAAACTTGGCAAGAAAAAGCTAGAGCGGCAAAACTAACTTGAGAGGTGAAACGAAAGGCTTAATTGCGTTTGCGCGAAAGTAAATCAAAAACGATTTTTCTAGGTTTCCAAAATATCTCTAGCAAGTTTTACCACACTAGGATATTACGATTCGCTGTATGCTTGATCCGTGCGCTAGTTCTGTTTGTGGAGATGCTAGTCGTTTACAACAAGTAGTGTGGAATCTACTGATTAATGCAATTAAATATACACCTTCTAGGGGACGGATAGAGGTTTGCTTGGAAGCTGTGGGTACGGAGGCGCTTCTCCAGGTCAAAGATACGGGGAATGGTATCAAAGCTGACTTCTTGCCCTACATTTTTGAGCGTTTCCGTCAGGCAGATGCAAGTACAACCCGAAGCTATGGGGGACTAGGCTTAGGGCTAGCAATTGTCCGGCATTTAGTGGAAATGCATGGGGGAACAGTAGAGGCCAATAGTCCAGGGCTTGGGCTGGGAGCAACCTTTAGTGTGCGCTTACCTATTATGAGCATCTCTTCTATTTCTAACGGTGCAGAATCAATTTCTGGAAATGATGAGAATCAAATTTCACTCAACGGTTTACGAGTATTAGTTGTTGATGATCAAGCTGATGGACGTGAGCTTGTTGCTTTTATCTTGGAGCAACATGGTGCTTTGGTGAGTGAAGCAGCATCAGTAGCCCAAGCATTGTCAGCGTTAGAGTTGGGAATGCCACACATACTGATTTCGGATCTTGGTATGGCAGAGGAGGATGGCTACAGCTTTATTCGTAAAATCAGGGCTTTACCAGTAGAAAAAGGGGGTAAAATGCCAGCGATCGCCTTGAGTGCTTATGCCAAAGAAGAAGACCGAAGGCGGGCACTGCTGACAGGCTTTCAAATGTATTTGTCCAAGCCATTTGATCCACTGGAGTTAATAGTCATGGTAGCAAATTTGTCAGGTCGTTTTCAGCAGATTTAACCCTTGAATTCATTTTTGTTAATTGTGCTTTGAATCATAACTTAAGGTGCGATTCGTTCAGCCGAAACAGGGTTTATGTCACTTAAAAGATAAAGTGACCGTTTTTAAAGGATAAAGTGGCCGCAGAACAAAACCTCTAACAGAAGCGTATTTGAAAGAATGGAATGCGTTAGCGTTCGCGCAGCGTTCCGCAGGAAGCGATCGTCTATGTAGTTTTACTTATTAATTATTAAATATGAAATTACTGATTTTAGAAAAACTACTGAGCCATTTAGCAAGTAACTAGGTTTAAGCTGTTTGTTAAAAACGGACGGCAATAATAACTCTATTGAAATGGCATTAGCGATGTTAAGCTAGTGTCTAAATTATTTAATTTAAACATTTCATCAAAGAAAAGTAATTTAAGCACTATAGGTTATAAACCTGGTGCTGTTTAGTTTTTAGCAAAAATGCACACGATATTAGCGAGGTTTTACAATGACACTTGGAAAGATTTCGCAATAACTTTATTTAACGAGCTTGCCGTCAGGTCAGCCATTTGGCTAAGGAGATAGTTGAAACTGGGTTGACATTATTGGTGAAAACTTATTAGTAAGGAGGTTAAGTCATGAATCAGTTCCATGAGGAAGACAAAAATAAATTCCTTTTGCCTCGTGGTCGCTACTACGGACAAGTTAAACCAGAAAACTTAGTGTTCAATGCTAACTTGCAAGAATTTGCTCAAAAAGTTGGCATGATCACTAGTTTAGAAACCAATGGTAAGCTTGAGCCAGAAGATGCTTATCAGCAAATTAAGGAACTTTGGAAACAGTTAAAGCGCAGTAAAAAGGAACTGGGAATTGGTGAGGAGCCATCGGCAACAGCTTGAAGTTATTCTAATTTCGGGGTAATCACCTCAAATTCATTGCGCTTGAGTGACACTAGAATATTTTCCTGATCTGAATCTACTTGAATAAGCCAGTGTATGCTTGATTGACCCTCTGAGTGTGGCTCTTGACCACAAACAACCCCAACTTTTCCAGTTACATAGAAAATCCCTTTCCCTTTTCCCACAAATGCCAAGAAGTCTCTTGTGTAGTGCAGCTTTAAAAGTTTTTCGTTCTTTTTGCGTAAATTATAAAACTTTAGTTGAAGAATATTACATACCAAACGAATTATATGTAAAGCAGGCGACAGTAATAAAAATACTAAAAAAGAGAGAAAATCTTTAATTTACCTACGTATAGTAGTAAGACTAAAAACATTTAACCTGATTAAATTAAATTCATAACCCTCTAATACTCGGATTTGTCATCGATGCTCAAAGCCTTTGCTTGAGCAGAGGAGCAAGGGAGCAGAGGAGAATTTTTGTATAAATTCTTTTCCCTCTGCCCTTCTACCCCTTCCCTCAAGCTTGTGCAAAATGCGGGTAATAGGGCCAGGCCAGTCAATCCGCTAGTTATCTAGATAGCTGAGGAGGGCAATTTCTTATGTCCGACAAGATTATAGATATAGATATCTTCGCACCAAAGCAGGACGAAAAAAATTCTTTGTTTAACTATAAATGATTAAATAGCAGTTTAGCCTTCATTTAAAGATAAAAATGGAAAAGGAAATCAAACGAAATAATACTAATAAGCTGATTTTAGTTTGTGATGATATTGCTGATAACTGCTTTTTCCTTCAAACTATTTTAGAAATGGAGGGTTATGAAGTTGAAACTGTCGATTTGGGAGCAGCAGCACTTACTTTTCTGGAATCTAAAATTTATTCCGATTTTGCTGGTGACAAGTTTTGATGAAGATGATGCTGATAAAGCTCTTGATATAAAGATAGATGGGTTCATCAATAAGCCGATTGACCCTGATATAGTAACTGCTAAGGTTCAAGCAATTTTAGACAGAAAATCCTAATAATCCGCTTATAAAGATCACTTTATTTAAACTTGGGTTGTGATCGCTGCCATTGACCAGTTCTAGGAGCAATGCACGAATATAACCTATGCTGTTAAGGAATATCAGGAGATAGCGACAGTGATGAGAGTAGGTTTTGGAGTGATTGCCCTCATACAGTGCTTCATGGGATTGCTGTAGGCAAGATTTGCAGCACTTGTACAGCGGTCATAAGAGAATACAGCGCTTTAAGCGTTTGAAAGCTGTTGTAAATCAAATTTAGTTGAAGTTGACGGCAAGCTTCACGCATTAATCAGTGACCGATAGGAACAATCAGCGGATTTTCTTCAGCTATAGGAATAAACTTTTCTAGAGAAACAAATCCTTGTTTCGGGTGCTGCCAACCTACTAGAAATTTGACACAAGTTGGCGAAGGGGAATACGAATAATAAACTCAGCACCAACTCCTGGTTGGGAAATGCATTCTAAAGAACCGCCATGTTTTTGTGTGATAATTTGGTAACTAATAGCCAGTCCCATCCCTGTACCTTGTCCAACAGTCTTGGTGGTAAAAAAGGGATTAAATATTTGTTTTAAAGTATCGGATGGTATTCCTAGTCCATTGTCGGCAATGCTAATAGTGACTTGATCTGGTTCCAGTAATTGGGTGCGGATATAAATTCGGGGATTATCGATTATATTGAATTTTTTTGTTGTCCATCGACCTCTAAGGGCTGAATCTTCTAAAGCATCGAGTGCATTCACTAAAATATTCAGAAATACTTGGTTTAACTGCCCAGGATAACATTCAACTAAAGGGAGCTTACCGTATTCTTTGATCACCTCAATTTGCAGGTGCTTGTTAGCAGAGTTGAGGCGGCTTTGGACAAGCATTATCGTACTATCAATTCCCTCATGAATATCAACTGCTTTCATTGAAGCCTCGTCTAAGCGTGAGAAAGTCCGCAGGGAAAGAACAATATCTCGAATCCGCTCTGCCCCCATGAGCATCGATTTGAATAATTTGGGAAAGTCTGACCTTAAAAAATCTAGTTCAATGAGATTTGTAAACTCCTCAATTGCCTTGATTGATTGGGGATAATGGCTTTGGTAAATATCTAATAGTGAAAATAAATTTTGGGTGTATTCATCAGCCGATTTGAGATTGCCGTAAATAAAGCTAACTGGGTTGTTGATTTCATGGGCAATTCCAGCTACTAATTGCCCCAAACTGACCATTTTCTCATTTTGAATTAACTGAGCTTGAGCCTGCTGTAAGTTTTTGAGAGTTGTGGCGAGTTCTTCTTTCTGACTTTGAGTTTGTTTGAGTAATTCTGCTTGCTGTAATGCTACACCTAGCTGAGAAGCAATTTGGCTAAGTATATATACTTCATCTGTTTGCCATTTTCGAGGTGCATCGTTTTGGTAAACTGCTAGCAGTCCCCAAAGTTGTTGACTTTGATAAATAGCAGCAATCACGTAAGCTCTTGCCTGGCATTGCTCTAAAATTTTCAGATAGCACTTACTAAAGCCAGCACTGTAAACATCGTCACAAACGCGATAAGTTTCATTTTGAGAAAAGCGCCCTCCCTGTGTATCTTGTAAATAAGTATCTACAATTGGAGGAATAGATAAATTTTTCAAGCTACATTCACTGATATTTTCTACTAATTGTGGTTGATGCGCTTGCTGCCCAATTAGAGGCAACCACCCTTGTGCTAAAGATTCAGAGACAACTTTTCCACTCCAATCTGGATTGAAACGATATAAAATTACACGGTCAGAGTTGAACAATTGCCTAACTTCTTGAGTGGTTGTCTGAAAAATATATTCTAAGTCAAGAGATTGACGGATTTTTTCAACGGTGATAGCAACAATTCTCTGAGAATCTGCTGCTTTGAGTGTTTCTATTTGTAGTAATTCTACAGGCTGAGTCCTGGGTTTTTCTAAGTAGTGATCGGGCTTTAACATAATTTTTAATAAGAGTTGAAGGTAATTAATAAGTAGCCTAGTATAAAGTTTAAAAAAATCATAAAAACTACTTACATCTTTCGTAAAAAAGTAAGATTTATAGCTAGGACTTCAACCATTAATAGTCTCCTGAAATTAGGCCAATAGTGGTTATAAAAATTCCCATGCTTAGGGCAAGAGCATAGCCATATTTAATTTTGTTGCTAATACTCGTACCATTAGTTATCCTCAAGAACCATCTTTGGAAGTTTGGCTCAATGACGACATCGCTGGAAGGAAACTGGTGGCAAATCTGAGCCTTGATTCTGAGAAGCCATAATCATACTAGACGCAACAATAATCAACTCTTACCTAGAGTTCCCTTGTTTTGCTTCAAAATTAAAATTTTGCTGGAAAATTTTAGTAGAATCGACTCAGTAATCAGAAGGGAATTCTGATTCCTACTCTCTGCCAGGACTGTACCCCTACGAGGATCTTGCTACGCGCAGCGTCTCCAGGAGTTTGGAGTAAGGGTTGAAGCCCCACACCAAAATATTTGATTTGGTGTCTTGCAATTAGTGTAGGCTTCTCTGCCAAACGCTGCGCGAACAGACCTAAACTAAGGTTCTTGTCCACTTTTGGTGATGATGAAAGGTTACGCGTTTTAAGGCAGAAGGCAGGAGGCAGAAGGGTTTTAAGATTTTGCCTATCGTCGTAGAACTTGTGATAAAGACCCAGATCCTAGGCTGTTGACTTTTCTTGTGATGTAGAGGTTCTGTAACCCTTGTAGCGCAGAAATTTCTGTAGTTTTCTTCTTTCTTCTTTTTTCCTTCTGCCCTCTGCCCTCAGCATAGATGCCTAAACCAGCCCACTATTGATCACCAAAAGCTGACAAGAACCTAAACTAATTGCAAACTTTCTGCCCTCTGCCTTCAGCATAACTGCCTTCTTCACTCATTTTGTTTTTAATGAATGCTTTAGGGGAATTGTAATTATAAATTCTGTACCTTTATTAGGAGAGGAAATACATTCTAATGTTCCCTGATGTTTTTGAGTAATTATTTGGTAACTAATAGATAAGCCTAAGCCTGTGCCTTTCCCGACTGGTTTTGTGGTAAAAAAGGGGTCAAACAGTTGCTTTTGAATATTTTCCGGGATACCACAACCATTATCAGCAATAGAAATAATTACTAATTGCTGGTCAGCAATGAAACTAGTACAAATGCAAATCTGGAGAATATTAATGTTTTTTTCAGCGACTATCGATTCTTCTAAAGCATCGATTGCATTTGCAAGAATATTCATAAACACCTGATTGAGTTGTCCAGGGTAACATTCTACCAACGGTAAATTGCTGTATTTCTTGATGAGTCTAATCGCTGGATAATTAGCTGTAGCTTTGAGGCGATGCTCTAGGAGCATTAAGGTACTATCAATACCCTCGTGAATGTTTACCGCCTTCATGTCTGCCTGATCTAGGCGGGAAAAGTTACGTAAAGATTGTACAATTTCTGTAATTCTTTCAGCACCAATTCTCATAGAAGTTAGTAATTTTGGTAGGTCTTCTATTAAGAAATCAATATCTATGGCTTGTGCTTGGTTTTGGATTTGGGCTACTGGGTTAGGATAGTATTGCTGGTATAGTTGCAGCAGTTCAAGTAAATCTTGGGTATACTGATTGGCAGGGGTTAAATTACCATAGATAAAATTCACGGGGTTATTGATTTCGTGAGCTACACCTGCCACTAACTGCCCCAAACTAGACATTTTTTCACTCTGCACCAATTGCGATGCTAGCAACTTTGCTTCTTGTTGTAATTGTGCTTGTGATTTTCGTAATCTTTCCTCTGCTTGTTTGCGTTTAGTAATGTCGTGGAGAATAACGACATATTCTTGAAAATCTTGATGCGGTCGGTCGGAAATAGAAATTTCCAAAGTTTGGACACCAGCTTTGTGGAACAGAGTGTGTTCACTTCGCTTCGTCCATTGCTGTGGATAGTCAGGAAATCCATATATCCATTTGCTAAGGTGATTTCCTAGTAACTCAAATGGTTTGATATCAAAAATAGATTCAGTTGCTGGGTTTGCTTGCCTGATACTACCCTGCTCATCCAAGACCAAAATACCATCCTGGGCAACAGTAAACAGGTGTTCGGCAGCTTCTCGTGCCTCTGCAATGGCTACTACTTGGGGTAAGGTTGTCCAACAGGCTATAGCTACTCCTATAAATGCCACTGTCATCAGCAACACAACGAATAGATTTTCATCCGTAGCTTTTGTCGCCGTGTTAAGGTTAGCACCAAATAACCAGCCCGTTGTGACTGCACTGCATATTAAAATAATTAGGATGCTTACCTGGAGTATGACAGAATCCTTAATAATTACCGAAGAGCGTGTGCGGTAATGTCGCCTCCACCAACTTAAATGAAAAGGCGGGAACTTAACGTGGCGGATTAGCGCATCAATTCCGATAATCCCAATCGGAAATACTAGACCAATCAGGAAATTTATCCAACCCCAGGCAACCCCCCCTATCAATAAAACCACAATTTCTAACAGCAGAATGCCCAAAGATATTCGAGGAAACAAAACTTCTGGACGATTGCGCCCCAACCAAAGCCCTAAATGCAACAACATAAAGGAGGCAAACCAACCGATATTTCCCACTGCGACAATTTGGGTTACATTTGCCCAAATCAGATAAAGGCAGCAAAGCACCAAAGTTAAGCTCAGAGCAGGCACAAACACGCCCCGACGCGACACAGCAGAAAAGACTGGTGAAATATGGTTATCTAAGGCAAGTTGATACAAAATTCTCGGGCAATTAGAAACTACTGTTGCAGAACCTAACAAAGAAGCAGACACCAATAGAAAGGTGATATTTATTGGGGCCCAGCTTCCCCAAAAGGGTTTAGAAGCCGCCACAAGATTCAAAAAAGCATTATCATCCAGACCTGGGGCTGTTGCTAACCGCATCATCACCCAAGACCCGCCGATAAAAATAGGTGGCATCATCCAAGCAGCAATATCCAGAAAGCGCAGCGTTTGCTTGGGATGACGGCTATCTGCGACAAAGGAAGAAGCCGTTTCACAACTATAAGTAGCGTAGGAAACGAAAAAGAACCACTTTGCCCAATCCACGAAGCTCAAAGATGACCAACTGTTAGGAAAAAACCCAGGGCTAGCACTAGAGAAAGTTAACCAGCCAAGACCTTGTACACAAAAGGTAGTTAGTAGTCCAAAAGCTGGAATCGCAAAAAATAAATGTAAAATACTCAGCGCACGAGTACCACTAAACGCCACTACAAACGGCAGTAGTGTAAAGCCAATGTCCAAAAATAATTTAGGACAGGCAATGCCTAGCGATTCTAAATTCACTCTAATTAAATCAGTGAGAACGAGAGTATTAACTGATAAGTAAGAAATCCAGTTCAGAAGGTATCCAATTGCAGCATAGCGAGCTAGTCCAGGGTAGCGTTTGAGCAGATGGCTGACATAGTTAGGCGTTCCTCCTGCCACATTAATAAAATGCATTCCTAAACGCTTGACCTGATAGTTAATCAGCATCCCGACAATGACAGCAGGTATCCAAACAAAAATAGCTTGTGAACCAAGAGCAGCATGAATTGCAGGAACTAATGCTACCCATGAGATATGAGCTGTCAAACCGAAGCCCCAGCTTTCAACAGCATTTAGGCTTCTAGTTAAGCGAGGGTATGAAGATTGACTTACAGATGTATTGTCTTGTTTGAGCATGATAGGCAATGCGAAGCTTTTTGGTTAACCTTATTAGCTTGAGTTTCCACCTCATAATTGTTCTGAAGGCAGACTTTTATTGAAGATGAATTATCCGCGAATCAATAATAAATTCCGGTTTATCTGAAGATTTATTTGATAAATAACTTTTTAGATTTAGTGGCTCTCGGCTTTTCCATCCAGATTTTTGGAAGAAAGTCAACTTCGCCAACAGCATCGTATGCTACTTATAGTCCGGCTACTGGCGAATTATTTTACTATTTACCTATTTTTGCCAAATCAAACTTTTCTGTAACAAGTTCCTCAACAAAATAATCCAGAAATTCAATGTAGTGATTTTGCATGATAATTGCGTGTGCATAATCTCCCCTGGCTGCAAGTTGATACTTTTTTACCAGATTATCGGAGGGTTTATTGAAGACAACTGTATTTGAATAAGGATTGAGAAATGGATTGAAGTCTCTTAACTTCAGTTGTGTATACAAATGCTCTGCTTTAGCTACACAATCAGCTACTTCTAATCCAAAGTTAGAACGCCTTTTAGAGATTTCATGCCATAAACAAAGTGAAGTATGTCCGTTGCGGCTACCTCCAATAGTCATATCCTGAGCGCCGATATACTCGATATCAGATGTGAGAGCTTCAACCAAATGTTTTTTCGTAATAACAACGCCACAAGGGAAAGGGCTACCAATAAATTTATGTCCTGAGATTGACAGTGAACTAATGGGTCTGTTGAAATCAATCCAGTTTGAACGCAAGTAGGGAAGAAGCATTCCCCCTAAAGCACCATCAACATGAATATAGAATTGGCTGACCCGTTTCATCTCTAGAACATTGAGAATCTGCTCAATATCGTCTATTGCCCCTGTAAAAGTAGTACCCAGGTTAAGGCAAATAATCGCAGGCAGATTAGGTACAAGTTGCTTATAGAAATCACTATAGTCCATTTCTTCCGAAGGTGTTTGTACACCAATCTTGCGATACGGAACTCTAAAAAACCTAGCTGCTTTAGTCACAGAGTAATGTGAAGCATCTGATGCATACAAAATAGCATTAGGATAGTTTTCTCTCCCTAAGAGTATTCCGTATAAGTTACCTTCGGTTCCACTGGTAGTTACGTATCCCCACCAATCTTGAAGGTGGTATAATTTTGCAAAAAATTGCAACACCTCTTTTTCAAAATCTCGTGAATCAATTCGATAATGCGATTTAGTAAAGCAATCTCCTCCAAGGTTATTAATTGAGTATTTTAGAAAAGGTAATAAAAATGTATGATCGTGTTTTAAATTGTAGGGATATCCTAAATGAAACTCAGATGCTTCATTAAGAATTAGTTGATACTCAGAAAGAAAGTCAACATCCATTTTTTTTATCCCAAATCTTGTTGTTAAGTAATTCTTTTAAACGCGTTCAAATAATCTCAAGAAGGTGTAGAAGCACCAAACGCATTTCTGCATCAGTAGCTTCTGTGCCAAAACCACCAGCTTGGACATTTACTTCCTGAAATTTAACATTTACTTGTATATTTAATTATTGAGTAACTACGCTCTAGAACCATACTTTTCAATTTGCATTTGGTGTTGATTCAACAGTTAAAGAGCGGATTAACTCTCGAATTACATCCGTTGCTGGTCGTCCTGTTATTGAGCAGTATTTCTCTAACTTCTCTGCTTCGCTTGATGTCAGATTGATTGTCAGGCGTTTGATAGCCCATTTCTTATTCACTGATTCAATTAACTCTACTTGAAACTACTTCTTTAATATCAATCATTCGAGCTGTTATCACAATGATAAAATTAATGATATTAGCTTCAAGAAGCTGTAAAGGAAACACTACTAACTTTGAAGCCGTAGTGAAGAGTTCAAATATAGTGTAAATTATAAATTTTAAGTAATTTATAAATAACAATTATGAATAGAGCATAAGCTAAAAGTTTTTCTGTAATTAAGCATTCAGTGGAAATACTCGATAACTACACCAGAGGGTAATAACCACCGCATTTCTACTAATTAGCCAAATCATCATCTATCATAGTTTCAATCACTAGACAAAGACTTGACCGTACCATCAGGCAACCAGATATCAGCCAACTTACTACGGTTGCAGCCTTCGTGATCTGTGAAATGCGATCGCAGAATGGTGTTACAAGGTAGATGCCCAGGAGACGGATTACCCGGAAAAGATGGGAAGGACGGTGCGATCGCAGAATGGTGTTACAAGGTAGATGCCCAGGCTTGTACTTCATTCCGTTGCGCCCTCCAACTCTCTCTAGTAGCAGTGGCGTTGGTTCGTTAGCCGTCAGAAATTTTTCTACCGCTTGCCGTTGTTTGGGGAGTAGTTGAGAATCGGTCATGGTGGGGATGAGATGGGCGATCGCCTCGTACCAACCACAAGGTGTAGCTCCCGTAGGTAGGGCAACATGAAACCCCCTACTTGCAACCAGAACTAACCGCCGCCGCGCCTGGGGTAATCCGAATGTGTCCATGCTGACCACGCTGTAAGTAACCAAATACCCCTCAAGTTCCAAAGCATCCAGAATGATACTGAAACTCTGACTGTTCTGATAGCGCGGAACATTTTCGAGAGTGAACACCCGTGGCTGCAACTGTCGGATGGCTTCTGCAACTGCGATCGCTGCGGTCAGATCATCGTTAGTTTCCCCACCCTTACCCGCTTCAGCTGTATGGGCTTGACTGAAGTTGGCGCACACCGGAGAGGCGTGGAGGTAATCGGGGCGCGGGGAAAACCTATGAATCCTGACTGTGCTACTTCTTGAACTGTTAGTTGGATTATTCTACAGCCATACTCGCTAAAGTTATGGTGATGAGTTTTGGCGATTGCCCTGCTCAAGTCTGGTTTGCTTGGGTCAAACTCCACCGCAATAACTGGACGAATCCCGGCTTCAACCATCCCCGCTTCGATTCCGCCGCCACCAGCGAATAGTACTATAGCGATCAGGGCATCATCTGGAAGAACTGGTTTTATTTTTGTGTTATCAAAATTTTTGCAGACATCCAATTTTAGTGATGTCTTTTTGGATTTCGCTCTTTTAATAAAGGCGATAATATCTTCCCTGGTTGCCCCATCTTGTTGCAGTGTCCGAATCATTGGGACAGCGCCAGGGGGAATTGAGCCGATACTTTTACCCTTCCAAACGCCGTTGTGTTTTTCCTTCCAGTTATATCCCCACCTCCAACAAAAGGGGTCATTTGGGTCACGCTCACCAATCACACGGGGATAAGAAACAGTCTCCCCATCAAGTAGCTTTTTAGTTTCGAGGTACTGATAAAGACAACCGACTGATTCCCCCTGTGAAGCTTTGACCCCTTTCTCTAAGAATTTTTCGGGTGTTGCAGATAACTCAACTATTACTGATTTTGGCTTTGGAAGTAGCGTATGGCTTGGGACTGTTTTAGTCATGCAGCCACCTCCATCACCAAATCATCTGGTACTTCAAAAATCCCCAACTGCCCAATGTAAGGAATCGGTGTAATCTCTCGCGGATTCTCCAGCTTCCAGTGGTACTGAAGAGGCATCCCCCAGCCAGACGCAACTTGTGAAAACTTGCAATCTACTATTGTGACAATGCCGATGACTTGACCGCGACGTAGAGAGATTAACTCTGGGATTACTACCCCCATCCCTTGGCAAAATTCTCTCGCTAACTGATACTCTCTTTTGGTACAAGTCTTGGCTGCGTGAATCAGAATGTCGCCGCGATAATGAATGGGCCAGCCACGGTTTTCAATATCCTTTAGAGCATAAATTATTGCCCATGCCCAAGGCTGACGAACAGATAGCGCTTTCATGGGTTTTAATAATTAGATTTAGCCAAATTTTTAAACTGTCCAAATCTTTCGTCAAACAAGAGATTAACAGTTGTTTCACTACTAAACCGGCTTTTCAAAACTGAGACTTCAAAAATGCCTTTTTGGGTAGTCTGCTTGTCGTAGTAATCTTCCCGATACAAACCCAACATCACAGCAGCCTCCTGTTCAAATCCTCCCGATTCCCGAAAATCTGCTTTAGTTGGACGCTTTTCGGAACGTGAATCAACTTCTCGTTTTAACTGTGCTAAACCCAAGACCGCGCAATTGAATTGTTTAGCGATCGCCCTGAGTTGTTTCAAGATGGAGTCAATTTCTTGCACACGATTTTCCCCACGTTCACGGCGCATTGGTTCAATCAACTGCACATAGTCCACAATCACCAAACTGACTGACCCGCAACGAGCTTGTATATCTTGCAAATCACCCTTGATTTGTAAGGTGGTGATTACAGGGTTGTCGTTCAACCAAAATGGTAGCGCCATCCCCTCAGCACAGGCTTGAGCTAAAGGATTCCAGTGAGATTCCCGAAGTGCATTGCGTTTAAAAAGCAGGTCAGCAGGAACATGGGGCGCTGCCAGTCTAGATCCGGGTCTTTTTGACCATTTGTGAGGCAGACTATTTCTAAAGCGAAATAAGCGGTTGTTAATCCGCTAGCAGCCCGAATGCCAATATCTAATGCCCAGGTGGACTTGCCGATTCCGCCGCGACCTCCAACAACAGTCAAAGCACCAAAAGGCACCAAATCACCGGAGGCTGTAGAAAGTCGCTGCTTGTAAGAAGGGCAGAATACCGAAGGCACAACAGGCTCCCGTCTAGTGTAATTACTCCCTTCGAGTGGGCGAGGCAGCAAAGGATTGTGATTGCGATGTTGGGAGAAACTGTGTATACGGTGGATGGTAAGGCTGTGGAGTTGCTCTCGATGATGCGGCGGTTTCAAATGTAGAAGTAAATACTGCTCACTATGTCAACTACCTGCATATATAACTATAAATATAAATTTATTATCAAGCAACTAATATAATATTGACTGTATTAATGATGGCTATTAACTGTGTTGACTTTCCTTGCATTCTTCTGAAAACCGTGAAATATTAGAACTATAAAGTTCGCTATCGATAAACTTCGAGCGGCTTCCACCAAAGTATTTGTCACGTTGGACATTTAAAGCCAGCCACTATATGTGCTGCTGCAATAGTATTGTGCCCAAGTCTAATGTCTTGAGGCAAACGCTATCGTGCGCCCGTTGTCTTTTACGTTGATAAAGCCTGCATCTATATCCCCATACATAAAAAATCTTTGTGATGATTATCGCATCATTTTTTATGCAGAATAAAGCCTGCTCATTTGTTATTTTTGTCTCACGATAGGAGGAAGATATGTTTCTAACAAGACGATTATTCTTAGGTGCTTTGACATTATCTTTTATTAGTTTGACTAGTTATCCATACAAAAGTTTAGCCAATTCTCAACTATCTACAAAGCCTGTACAAGAATTTTACACTGCAAGCCTAGTAGGTTCTCTTTTAGATCCTCTTCTAAACCCTTATAAATGCCCTACCAAATTAAGAGTTATTAACGCTGCGGTTGCTACTGCATCACCAGTTGATGTCATTGTCAACGGTAAAAAAGTTTTGGAGAATGTAGATTTTCGTCAAGCTAGTAAATATGTAAATGTAACACCAGGAAATATTCAGGTACTTTTTGTGCAATCTGGTACTTCCAGTACAATTGCTTCTAGAACTTTTACAGGAGCGCCTAATAGTGGTTATACAGTAGCAATAACAGGAACACTACAAGGCCCCCCAGGTCAACCATTATTTAATCAATCACCCTTTGTGATTCCAGAGGATTTAACACAGCCTAATCCAGGTAAATTTAAAGGACGTTGGTATCGCTTTTCGGAAACTAGCGCTGTTATAGATTTCCGTATTAGCAAATCCTCTAGCCCAAATGTGGATGAAACTCGGATCACAGACCTGACACCCAAAACTGCTATTCCTTACCCAGAACTTACGGCTGGTACATATAACTTCAATCCAGTTCTACCTGACCAATTTGACCCATTGATCAATAATGCCTTCAACCCACCAATCACAGTAGAAGTTGCGAATCAACAAGTCCCCGAAGGAGCCATTTTTGATGTAATTGCTACAGGTAATGGCTTAGGCCAAGCACCTAACTCACTGCTACTCACAACTGCCTCAACAAAAACAGCGCCTCCTGATGCTAATGGGTGTAATCAGATTGTGCAGTAAGCAATATCAACTTAGTGAGGCATTTTTAGCCATAGGAATCTTATTTAATTTTTGAAAAAACCGTATAACTATTGAAGCGGAAGCGGCTGATTCAATCAGACCCGCTTCAGTTTGTTTGCAGTTTGAAAATATCGCAGAAAATCTCTGTAATGTCGAGGCGGGATAGAATAGTAAACATAGCGGAAAGTCTGAGCGGAGGCTTCCTCCGTTCCGCGAAGGGGTTGCCACAGGCATCAGAACTTTCTAAGACAGCCGAAACCTTGATTTTTCTTAGATATTTTTAGTTTCGGCTTTTTTTGTCACTTTTTTACCTCTTCTCAATTAATCGTAGCTATCGTCTGTGCCACTCTGCACGTAGCTTGCCGCCGTAGGTATCGCTGCTGTGAAGGCCAGTTGAGCAAATTCTTACATAGCAAGCTTTCTGCCCTTTCCTATCCGTCGAACTCACGTTTATTTAGTTTGCATCATATCAAACTCCACCTTCAGCCTGACCCCGCCGCCAACCCCAGCAGCAACCGCCCCCGATAGAACTCCTGCTGTAATCCCGAAAACACTGCCAGCAACCGCCTCAATTCGCAATACGCTTTCTCGCCCATTCGCAATTATTTTGAATATTGTTCTAGTTAATGGCAACATAACCAAGACCCAGCACAACATAGGCGTTGTGTATATCGTGCTAGTTAAATCTTGGGTATTTTAGTTAACAATGAGTAGGTAAAGAATGGTTGTGTACAACGAGGTCAGAGCTACATGGTATAGTCCGTTCAGACGCTGACAACTCGCTTATGGAGAGAGAGCGAATCAACTCCCGAATCACATCAGTTGCAGGTCTACCTGTCATTGCACAATATCGTTCAAGTTTTTCGCTTTCAACTGATGCGAGATTTATTGTGATTCGTTTGATAGCCCATTTTTTGTTCATGACTTGCCCTAATAATTAAATTTAATAAATTATCTAGACTAGACTTCTTGCAGAAGTCTTGGGGTGGTGGAGGGCTATGGTCAAGATTTACAGTAGTTATACAGAGGTATGAATAGATACTATTTTATAAACTAAATGCTGGTAAATCAAGCATTGGTTATTATATACTCTGCTAAGTGAATAACTCGGTAGAGTATTTTTGTGAGAGTGCGTCTACTGTGAGCGATCAGTTCAGGCTTCAGCGCTTCGGCTATCGCGCTGTCCCTTGCCAAAAGTGACAACCGCCCCGCAAGCAGCCTATGATTGCAACCGAAGGATTATGCGCTCTTATGGGCGAATGGAAACTATTAGTTCCCAAAATAATCGATCTAAGTTCCGCCCTACAGAGGAGCATAAGGTTTTATTTAAGAAATCGCTTGATCTGTAATGTTTTTAACCAATGTCTTGAATTAACGTGAGTTCGATTGCATTGGTAAGAACATACAAGCGCAAAACTTTCAAGACGTTTGGGTGATAGTGGAACATTTGCCCAGCTTTTGACAAAGATTTGTTGTCAAAATATGACTGATGTTATCTAGTTAGGCTGCTTAGAACTGGTTCTGATCGGCATTTTAGCATAATTTTCGCTGAATATGAGTGTATTTGTCCTATTTCAGGCTATATGTATGCTGCTGCCTTAGTTGAACTGACGGGATTCTGGAGCCGGCGATAAGCTCTCGCTTAAGCCTTCTCCAAAGGATACGAAGACAGCGTAGCTTGCTTCTCCGAAGGAGTACGGCGATCGCTGGATGAATAGCAATTGCAATGAAGGACGCAATTATGTAATTCCACTTTCAAACTTTTGCCAACTGTCCGGAAAGCCCAAAACTCTAGCTGTATACCATTACATACCGAATCTACTATATGTAAAGCCAGGGACGACAGCCTAATAGTCCCTTATGTAAATTCCACTAGTTAAAACTGCGCTGGTTCTACAAAGCGCAGTTTTTTATTGTACAGGTAGCGAACTAGCGGTCTGCCAACCTAAAAATGCGCTTGTAAAAAAAGGTATAGGGTGTCTACTGAGAAGGAGAAATTCTCTTTAGTACTGGGAATAGGAGAAATTACAGCGAAGACGAAAAGTAACCTCAACTGTGGGAGAAACTTAACCAATACCTGGGGCTACAGAAAACCAGGCTACTGGAAGCAATTAATCGAAAACTGCTAGCGCTAGCTCCCGGCGTAGCCCGCCGCAGGCATCGCCAAACTGAAGCAGCAAGGGAAAGAGAGACTGGTGCAATACGCTTGGGTTGAACTTTATTGTTACCCAACAAATGTTAGAGAATATTGGGTTTCGTTTCTCAAACGCCACTTGGTAAGTAAGCGGGAACGCTAAAAGCGAACAAGTCAGGGAACCGCAAGGGCGCAGTGGCTCCCCAACCTACGCAAATTTATTTTTCTGGCTTAACCCAAGCGCATTGAGACTAATTTGTAATTAAGCTTTGGCGAAAAACCTTTTTTTGTATAATCCCAGCAATCCAACTACGCTAAGACCAAGTAATACTGATGGTTCTGGTACAGAGGCTATTTGTGCTGTAAAGCCAGTTTCGTAAGAAGTCGTTATACCTCCAGATGATATTGAGTAGCTGGCTTCAATTGCTTGTACTAGCCCTTGTGTACCGATGGGAATAGAAAAAGTGCCATCCGCATTTTTTGCTACTTCTTGTCCAAGGTATTCTACAGTAACTGAATCACTGACTGGTTTGCCTTGAGCCAGAATTTGAACTAATAAACTGCCTGACAAATCCTCAGCAAAAGGGTTTTGTAAAGGTAAGATTTCCAAGGGTAGATCGA
>NZ_JACJTR010000004.1 GCF_014698795.1 Nostoc sp. FACHB-892 | reverse complement strand
TTGATTTGAGAGCAGGTGGATTCTTAGAAGAGTTGAAACCCGATGCCATAGTACTGACCCTGATCTAAAATAGACGCTTTACTTATTAGCGTACTACTTAACATATTTAATACTCAAATTTGATTCTCTCTCCATCTCTTGGTTAAATATTCTGTATCTTTAGCTACGATTTTATATGCGCTTACCCTGCCTTTAGCAATTTTATATCGTTGCAATAGATATTCTATAAGAGATGCAGAAAAAGCTTCTTTATATTTATACCACCGATAGATAGGTCTAGTTTTGTTAGCTTGAAAACTAACTATAAGTCGTGTCAATGAAGGATGAACTAAAAATTTACTCTGGAAGCACTGATGCAGTTGCCTATCAAGGTTGTCAATTTCACCTAAACCATCACTTTCCATTTCGGACACGGTATTGGAAACACTTGCTAGGCTGATCACAGATGAATTTTCCTAGAGAATTAGCTAGTCAAGTTAGTATAGTTCTAAATTTTAGGGTTAGATATATGATTCGCCCAAACTTTACAAAAAGTCACTGTATATTTAGGAATGATGTGCGATATGCACAAGAAGTAGACCGTTGTTGTGATCGCCTTTAAAGATCATCTGTGAGATGTACAAGAAGTAGACTGTTGTAGCGATCGCCTTCACTCGACAATAAACTAGGCGATGTCTGCGACGGGCTACGCCTACGCATTAAACCGTCCAATCCTCAATTAACAATCTGGGTACTTTGCCCAAATCTCGATGATTGCGCGTTAATAAAACTAATTTACGAGATAGTGCGACACCGAATAACCAAGCGTAGACATCGCAGTAAAAGAAGTAGAGTGTTGTTGCGATCGCATTGACATTCGTTCAAATTCCGGGCAAGATTGCATGAATTCTTGATATTCTGCTTTGGTACAAAAAAGTATACAGCAGATTTCAAGTTAGTGAAGTACACAAACTAAGCCTCAAAGGCAGATATAAAGCCTGTTTTACTTCTGACTCCTGAATTATAAATTCTGATTTTTGTTGTATATTTTAATGCAAATTTAGCCCAAGTACACGCCTCTGCAAATATGACTGCACCAAAGATGTAAAATTTTCATCCATCTGTGTGATGGTCAAGTACTGAATAACCATAGTTTTTTATTTTAAAGATGATAGAGCAACTTAATTATTCAATAGCCTGAATTGCTTGAATGATTTCTAAATCAGACGCTGGAGAATTATTATCAATTACTAGATCCCAGTTATAACTAACCTGAGCAGCAATTTTATTGTATTCCTGTACTTTGTCAGCAGATATTGGAATGTGAACGGTGCTATCTCGAGTTATAACTCGTTCTAAGCACTTATCTAATGCATATTCAACTTTAATAAATTTGATATGATACTTATTCTTTAAAGACTGATAGAACTTGGCAAAATCCTCTCCTGCACCAAGGGATTCTATCATTACTTTATTATTACTTCTAAAGAGGCGATCGATTTCTTCTTCAAGAATATCCCATCCATCTCGATCCTTAGTCTGCAAATGATCAATCCATATTGGCTCTACAGAAAGAAATTTGATTCCCGTATGAGCATCAACCACAGTTCCAATGTGAGTTTTACCTGCTCCTTTTGGGCCAATTAAGATGAATAGTGTTTTCATTGATATTTGCCAAGGAAGTTTGAGCAATTATTTTTGGGCTTCAGTCTGGAAAAGCCAAACCAGTCATGGGGTCACGAATATATAACCCTAGTGTGAGACTACGAATTGCTTCATCCCAAACGGGTATTAATTGTTCTGCTTGATCTGCCCAATAATCGAATGTAATTAAGCACTGAATATTCGACCCCAAAGCAATGCAAGTCCGCGAAAAAGCTTCCCGTGGTTCTTCTTGAGTGTCAATGAACTTCATCTCTGTCCAGACAATTTTGGCGGTTTGGCGCTTGACGGTAATAATTTCTCCTTTAGCAATGATGTTGCGGCTGTCGTTTTCCAGAACTTTCTTTAAGGTAGATTTTAGCGGAAACTTGCTCCAATCATTGGGTGGCAGAGGATTGAAAGATACTTCCAGACAGCAATCATCGTTGGGTGGTTTTTTATCGAGGAACTTGAAGGATTTTTCTTGTGGCTCAAAAACCCAATCTTGGGGAACATTGAAGCGAACAGCCCCACGATTCGCAACAAATATTTTATAGCCTGATGGAGATTCCCAATGATGGTCAGGCTTTAGTTCAAGGGTTTCTTTAATCCACTGGAGATTGCTTTTTTTACGCTTTGCCATAGTGTTTTTGCCAATCTGCTGAAGAGGGCGTAGGCGTTAGCCTACCGTAGACATCGCCTAATTTGGGTCGGAAACAATCATCAACTTTGTTAATGTTATCAAATTGCTAGTATTTAGTAGCGCTCTTGTATTACTCTTACCAAATAAAAATTAGAAATCTTGATTTTTATTCATCGGCTTTATGAATCTATGGGTAAGTTATAGCAGTTCCCATTCATATGTGGTACAACCTTATACTCCGAAAATACTCTCCAGCCGAAAGATTATGCTGATGCGGGTTCCCATTCATATGTGGTACAACCTTATACTCCGAAGTCTAAGGTCACGGCAGTGCCGTGCCCCTACAGGTGTACCTCACGTAAACGAGAAACGCTATAGGGAGCCACAGTCAACCTAGCTACCTAAAACTCTCCTTCAGCTTAGGACTGGCGTTGAAGGTTTGGACAACCCCTAAGAAGCGAAGAATTTTACTCAGGATATTTTTTTGAACCAGCAAGCGATCGCTAAGAAGCTATTTAGCAATTTTAACGGTAAAACTCAACCTTATGATTAAATTTTCAGCTTTCAGCATTAAAATCTTAGCCGCAGTGTTCATGGTTATGGATCATGTATGCTATCTGCTAATGCCAGACTTTTTAATATTGCACTTTATTGGCCGATTGAGCTTTCCCCTCTTTGCATGGCTTCTAGCTAAAGGCGAAAAACACACCCAAAATGTGTACCGCTATGGAGGCAGGCTATTAATTACAGCAATTATATCTCAGCCAATCTATATTGTTGTTTTCCAAAAGTTCTCATTTAATATTCTCTTCACGCTTCTTCTTGGACTTGTGATGTTGCGCTTAGTTAAGCTTTGTCCACAATTATGGCAGCAATTAATAATTATTGGATTGTGTGCAGCAGTTTCTGAGGTCTTGGGCTTTGAGTATGGAGGATATGGGATTGGAGTGATTTTATTGATGTCTTTAATAGACAAACTCAATCCCAGAGTATGGTTGCTCTACTGGTGCGTCTTACACTTAATTTTAGTAATTTTATCTATAAATTATATATTTCAAATTTGGGCAGTTTTTGCAGGATTCATTGTTTTTCAATTCAATGGTAGACAAGGCTCGCGGGCTAAATGGTTTTATGTGTTCTACCCGGCTCATTTAATAATTTTAGGTGTAATCACTTATTTAATACAGTCCAGGTAGGATTGGCTATTTGATAAGTGATGTCTACAACGAGCTATGACACTCGATAGTGCAGCGTTAGCGAAGCAGGAGCGTCTGAATCGTAAACATTATTCTAGCAAGGGGGATGTTCAGCTTGCGTTGGATATTTGGAATGTTGGTCATACTTGAAGCTAAAATAATAAACTCATGTTATGCAAAAAAATTGAGCCAGAACTATCCCCTGACTAAAGGGCGATTGCAAAAAATTTTTAACTTGCATTTTACTAATCAATGAAGCAAGGGTCTACATTTAGACAGACTTCACTTTATTTAGCCCAACCTACGGACAAACATAAATCTGCTGCAATCCATACATTAATTAAAAAAACTAATTTAAGCAATTACCAAATTCTATTTTTCTTGCCGAAAAAGTTCAAATATTAGATATATTCATCTACAAAGATAGATGCTATACATTTACATATCTTACTTTAGAAGGATATCTTTTTTTAAAATTACTTTTATTGGACCAGAAATTGAAAATAAATATGTAGATATATATTTCCTTCAATGATATTCATCAGATAAATCTTATAAATCTTAGTCTTTTGTTAATGTTTACGAGCTATGATGCCAGAGTAGTGAATAATAATTCGGATTTAAATATCTAGGGATAATTGTGTCATCTAGGAAAAATGCCCTAGATTTATCCCTAAAATCTGCAAAATGTAGCCGAAAGCAACTACTGAATAGGTAAATCTTTAAGGTAATAACCATGAGTTATACTATCGAATCTGCACGGAATATTTTTTCTAGCACTCAAGTGGCAGATGCTGTTCCAGCCACTACAGCAATGTTTGCTAAACTCAACGTTGACGATCAATTGGCATTTCTTTGGTATGCCTACGCTGAACTAGGTCGTACAATTACTCCAGCTGCTCCCGGAAAAGCAAATCTCCAATTAATGGAAGGTATATTCAACGATATTAAGCAGATGTCTCATGAACAACAAACGCAGTTAATGAGAGATTTAGCGAGTAATGCTGATACTCCTATCAGCCGTTCTTATGCATACTTTGGTGTCAATGCCAAGCTAGGATTCTGGTGGCAGTTAGGAGAGTGGATGAAACAGGGTATCGTCGCTCCCATGCCAGTTGGCTATCAAATGTCAACCCAAGTTAAAGCAGTGCTAGAAGCTGTTCAGAAAATCGATCAAAGTCAGCAAATTACAGTACTACGCAACACTGTAGTAAATATGGGGTTTGATCCGTCTCTGGCTGATAAACAACAGGCAGAAGTCATAAACTTTAAGTTCCCACGCTCATCTCTAAGTCCCCAATTTACTATTGAGGGAGTTACAGAACCAACAGTGCTGAAATACATTGAAGCTATGAATGCAGATAACTTTGAAGCTGCTGTTGCTTTATTTGCTAACAATGGTGCGCTGCAACCACCTTTCCAAAAACCAATTGTTGGCCGAGAAGCAATCACTGCCTATCTAAGAGATGAGGGACAAGGGTTAGTGATGAAGCCAACCAAAGGTGTTTCGGAAACTATAGAAGATGGTTATACACAGCATAAAGTTACTGGTACAGTCGAAACTCCTTGGTTTGGAGGTAATGTTGGGATGAACATTGCTTGGCGATTTTTACTCGATCCTCAAGGTCAAATTTACTTCGTGGCTATTGACTTGCTTGCTTCTCCCAAAGAACTGCTTAACCTAACTCGTAAGTAAAATTCTTTGTCTTAATACAAAAGCAATTGCGCTTGTTTAAGATGATGTTTTAAAAGATTTTTTGCCCTCATAGTTAGCAAATCATTGCATATTAGTACATAGCTAAAACATTTATTTTGCGTTGTACTTAACCCAGGCATAAATAACTGCGAAATTATAACTTTTGGGGCTTTTAAAACATCTTCTAAGCGTCATAACGTTCATCAAATAAAATCTCAATCAAAGCTCGGTTCACCTAGAACCGAGCTTTAGTTATTGGCTATGACTCTCCAAAGTTTTTGAGTTAATTCCTTTTTTATAGTAGCTAACCTGATACCCAGCTGTATTTACAGGAGATTTAAACTTGTTGGAGTACACAAACTAAGTTTCAAAACTAGACATAAAGCCTGTTTTACTTCTGAATTATAAATGATGACTCCTGAATTTGGCTGTAAGCATCATGCTTTGCGATCGCATTGCCATCACGATAATCATAACTGAGCATTACAGCCCATAAATATAGATAAAGTCGAATTTAGTTAGCAAAAGCAGCTTTTACTTTCTCAAACCCCAGTTTGCTTTCTCATTTCGGTGTTTTCCGCAAGCAAAAGCAGCTTTTACTTTCTCAAACCCCAGTTTGCTTTCTCATTTTGGTGTTTTCCGCAAGCAAAAGCAGCTTTTACTTTCTCAAACCCCAGTTTGCTTTCTCATTTTGGTGTTTTCCGCAAGCAAAAGCAGCTTTTACTTTCTCAAACTCCAGTTTGCTTTCTCATTTAAGTAGTTCGCGCAATCTGCTGTAATTATCTCTATGTAGCAAAAGCTATTGCAGATTTGCCAGAATTCTCTCAGGCTGATCTATACGTAATTTTTTAAAGTAAATAATATTAACCGTACTGGATTTCAAGGTGTAGATCATGGCTCGTAGAAAAAGAACTTCCGTAGTGTTAGAAAGAGCAGTGCGCCGTGCCGCTAGCATAAACTCAATTGATCCAAGTTTAGATTTAGGCAATGGACTTACCTTACCTGCCTTCTTAACCCTGATCGAGACGATGCGATCTAAAGAAAATGCTTACAACAGTGCCCTTTCCAGCTTAGATAAGTTGTATCGTGAAATGCTGGAAACAGAAGACAAGTTGGGAGATATGACAGAACATATGTTAATGGCAGTTGGAACTCGGTATGGCAAAAGCAGTGTGGAATACGGCATGGCGGGAGGAGTTCCTAAAAGCCAGCGTCGTAAGGGACTGCGAGGCCAGTCGCCAACTCTTGGTACTGAGCAACCGTCATTTGTTGCCAGTCTGGAAGGCAAGAATGGAAAGACAACGGTAGCGACAAATTAGGATATGCGCTAGTAATTAAAATTTTGTCAAACCCAAATAATTGCGTAGGCGCAGCCCATCGTAGACATCGCTGTTTTACCAAAATATTTATCCGTTAGTAGCCGCGCAGCCTAACGCACCCTACAGCTTGACAAAAAAATTTAAACAAAGGTGAGTATGTGGGCATCTTGGGAACTATAGAAGTAAATCAGATTAAACTCAACTTCTAGTTTCCAATGAAAACTCACTATCCTAGCAAAGAAGGTAAAGCGTTTCCATTACAGATTGTTCTTGTTGTTCCCTTCCTTATCCAAATTTTTGCAGCAGTAAGTTTAGTGGGTTATTTGTCCTTTAAAAATGGACAAAGAGCAGTTAACGCCCTGGCAGAGCAGTTGATGGATCGTACCAGTGATGTAGTGGATGAACATTTGAAGTCTCATCTTTCCGTTCCGCAAACGCTCAATCAGATTAACGCAGATGCTATCCGCAGGGGAGTATTAAATGTAGGCGATCGCAAAACCCTTGGCACATATTTCTGGGATCAGATGCAGGCGTATGACCTGACTTATGTTGGTATAGGACTAACGACGGGTGAGGGGATGGGAGTCGCTCGTTATGATGGCAAGACAATTACCATTGATGATTGGACTGCCAACCTTCCTAATAACACTACTAACTACGCCACGGATAACCAGGGTAATAGGACTCAAGTTAATAATCATTTTACTTGGGACAATTTCAGCGAAGTTTGGTATACCCAAACCATCGCCGCTGGTAAACCCATCTGGGCAAAGATTTATACTGCAAATTTTCCAACAGGCCCCTACATTGCTGCCTCTGCCAGTCGTCCCATCTATAATGCACAAAATCGCTTGCTAGGAATGATTGCTACAGATATCCACTTGCTGAAACTCAGCGATTTTTTACGCACTTTAGATGTTAGTCAGTCTGGGCAGGTATTCCTTTTAGAACGGGATGGTATGTTAGTTGCCAATTCTGGCACAGAGAAGCCCTTTACCCTGATTAATCAAAAAGTTCAGAGATTGCGGGCGATCGACAGCCCCAACCCAATCGTACAGAACATTGCCAGACACCTCCAAACCTTTAACGGGTTTGCCTCCATCAACCAAGACACAGATTTTCAGCTTGAGGTGCAAGGAAAACGGCATTTTGTCGATGTTGTACCTTGGCGTGACAAGTATGGCTTGGATTGGCTAGTAGTAGTGAGTGTGCCAGAAAGCGCATTCATGGCGCAAATTGATACCAACACGCACACCACGATCGCACTTTGTTTAGGCGCATTGTTGCTTGCCTCAGTGATGGGCGTGTTCACCTCTCATTGGATTGTACGCCCGATTCTGCGCCTGAATTGGGCAAGTGAAGCAATGGCATCTGGCAATTTAGATCAGAAAGTAGAAACTAGCGGCATTCGAGAACTTAATACCCTATCCAACTCTTTCAACCACATGGCAGGGCAATTGTACGAAACGTTTACTGCCCTAGAGAAAAGCAAGGAAGAATTAGAAGACCGGGTAGAAGAGCGCACCACCGAACTCAAAAATGCATTAGAGGAATTGCAGCGCACTCAATCTCAAGTTGTTCAAAGTGAAAAAATGTCTAGTCTGGGACAACTAGTTGCTGGAGTTGCACACGAAATTAATAATCCAGTCAACTTTATTCATGGCAACCTCGCCCATGTCCAAGAATATACCCAGGATTTATTAACGCTTGTGCAGTTGTATCAGGAGCATGGTTCTGTTCCTGCTCCAGAAATACAAATCGCTGCTGAAGAAATGGATCTGGAGTTTTTGCAAGAAGACTTGCCGAAAATGTTGTCTTCCATGAAAGTGGGCACCGATCGCATTCGCCAAATTGTACTATCGTTGAGGAACTTCTCCCGCACCGACGAAGCGGAATTTAAAAAGGTCGATATTCATGAGGGCATCGATAGTACTCTGATGATTTTGCAACACCGCCTCAAAGCTAAACCAGAGCAACCTGAAATTGAGGTGATCACAGACTATGGCGATGTACCTCTTGTAGAATGCTATGCCGGACAACTCAACCAGGTGTTTATGAATATTTTAGTGAATGCAATTGATGCATTAGAAGAAAGCAATGCCAAGCGCACCTATCAGGAGATCAAAGACAATCCTAGTCGAATTAAGATTCGGACATCGGTAGTTAATTCAACCTGGGTAGAAGTGGCGATCGCTGATAATGGAGTCGGAATTTCCAAAGAATTTCAGCAACGAATATTCGATCCCTTTTTCACCACCAAACCCATTGGCAAAGGAACTGGAATGGGTATGTCTATCAGCTACCAAATTATCACAGAAAAACATGGCGGCAAACTGGAGTGCTTCTCAACTGCTGGAAAAGGAACCGAGTTTATCATTCAGGTTCCTCTCCAGCTAAAGGTTCATAGAGTAGTTTAACTGGATACTACTTTGGTATTGTCAGATTACCTACGTATTATTACAGTATACAGATTTTATTCATCATCATATTATACGACTTTATAGAGGGTTAGAATCAGTAGTTCTATTAGTTAAGGAACCTATGCAGATAAATCAGGTGATTGAAACCTACGATCAAGGTGCAATGGATTATGACGCAATTATGAAGCGTTACTGGCACATCGAGCGCGAACCTCTAATTGCTTCTTTGCAGCTTAAGCCAGGACAAACCGTACTAGATGCTGCGGTAGGAACAGGTCTTAATCTTTCAGCCTACCCTGAAGGCGTGCATGTCGTCGGTGTTGATCTTTCTGAGAAGATGCTGGATGAAGCACGTAAAAAGCGCGTATCCGCAGACATCACCTTCAAAGTAGCAGATATGTGCAATCTAGATTTTCCTGATAATAGCTTTGATGCCGCAGCGTCGGGATTTACCTTGAGTGTCGTTAAAGATCCAGTTCTTGCTCTTGAGGAGATCCTACGAGTTACCAAGCCTGGGACATTTATTGCCATTCTCGATTACTGCAAATCGCAAGATCCAGAGATTCAAAAATGGCAAGAGTTAATATTTGATGCTACTTCACAGCTAGGCTTCCCGACTGGCAAGATCAAGTGGGATGCATTGATGGATTATGACGAATTGATTTATAAGAGCAAGCTTCCCATTGAAGTGCTTATGGACGATCGCACAGAAAATCCAAACCCGTTTTTATGTGGTTGTCAATTCCTGCTGAAAAATTCCAAAGCTTAAAAGCAATAGGATCGCACTCATTTAACAAGAGTGCGATCGCAGTATGTGCGTTATTACTCAAAATTTTGTCAAGTAGAAAGAAAAGCGATTTTACAAGTGATTTTGAAACAGTTCTAAAATATGTTGCCAAGCATCAGGAGCGGCTTCGGGATTGTAGCTTGGGTGTTGTTCCATAAATGGGTACTTATCTTTGAACAATCCAGCAAAGAATCCATGTCCTGCATCGTATCGAAATACACGATGATTTATTTGATGTTTCTTTAATTCTGCCTCAATTTGTTTGCTTTCTTCCTGGGAAACTAATGTATCTCTTGTACCAAAAAATGCATAGATAGTACCTTTAATTTCTGAGGTGCGATTAATGGTTGGAGTCTCTTCACCATAACTAGAAGTAGTAATCCCGCCACCATAAAACGAAGCTGTTGCTTTGATATCAGGTAAGGTTGCAGCTATGTAAGCAACATGACCGCCAAAACAGAAACCAATGACACCGATTGCATTATCTTTGACATTGGGTAAAGTTTTGACATAGGCGATCGCAGCTTGAATATCGCTGAATATCTCTTGATACTTCACTTGTTGATAATATTCCAATCCAAGCCGATATGCTTCTGGACTAAACCCAACATCTTCAGCGCTAAAATCAGCCTCAAAACCGGGAGCAATACGTTGATACATCGCGGGGGCTATTGCTACATAACCTTGTTTAGCGATTAGTTCAGTAATATCTCGAATATTACTATTGATTCCAAAAATTTCTGGAAAGACTATAATCGCGCCAAAAGTTCCGTTTTGTGCTGGTTGAGCTAAGTAAGCATCGATTTCTAAGTCATCGTTGGGTACTTTGACATAAGAGGTGTTAATTTCGATGTTTGTTGTTTCTAGCATCTTTGTTTCGGCTGATTTTATACCAACTCATTTATTTTGACTGGTTTTCGACACAGATGGGCACAAACATCAGCAGTATTGCTCTCCTCACCTCAACTATGACTTTACAGCTATGAGCAGATCAAAGAAATTTCTAACTTTTGAATAGATACCATCTCAAACTTCTGGAAGATTACAAGGGTTTTTGATTTGTGCGACCTTACATAAAGTAAGCATAAAGACTCAAAATTAATAACCAGAAGAAAAAACAATGCCAGATCAAAGTTTTAGAACAAATATTCCAGAAGTTGACCCAACAGAGATTGAAGATACTCGAACTGCGATCGCAGACGAACATCACTCCTTTCTTGAAAAGGTTATGGTTAGAAGCGGATTTGCAGATTTGTATGACGCAAGAGACTTTACCGAAGTTGTGTATCGCGTTATGCGTGACTTAATGACCACGGACACAATTGATCGCGTCGAGTCAGAACTGCATACAGAAGCTATACCTACAGATGAAAAAGCACTCCAGTTTGAAGTGGCTGAACTTTGGAAAGACACCAATCCGATTGTGAGATTTTTAAGTCGAATCCGTCAACCTTTAAAAGGCCCGGCTCCCATTGGAATTGATTCCAAGCTATTTCTAACGCGAGTTGCGAATGAAGGAGGGGTTCCAGGATCAGTCGAGGCAGAACAGGCAGTTAAAGCGGTATTTTCTGCTACCAAAGACGAACTTTCCGAAGAGCGGATTCAGGAAATTGCTGGCGCGCTGCCTGATTATGTACGTCAGCTTTGGGATCAAGCTTAATTAGAAGTATTAAAAAGTTAAGTCTGTTTGCGAGTAACGATCGCAAACAGGCTTTTTCAATATGTTTAGCCAAGAGCAAACTCTGTATACTGCCGTACATGAGGTGCATGATATGCGATCACAATATCTTGCTTAGGCACTCCCTCGCTCACAAGTTGATCTGCGATGTCTACGACGGGCTACGCCTACGCATCCTCCGTTCCGTCATGCTGCACCCAAATCTTCTCATCCTTGATATATATGCAGCACACAGCCATAAATCCGGGTACTACTATCCTTCCATCCCACATGCACAAGCTGATAGTGGTCTTTTGTAGTATCAAAAATGGTTTGACTTTCTATTGGATCGCTCTCAGAACGTAACTTTGCTCTTGCTCGCGCCGTCAATAATTTCTGAATTAGTTCACGATACAAAATTAGCTTATCTATTCTGTAATCTCCTGTTTTTGTGTGTCATACACTAAAAGGGGAATTTTGTTACGCACAATGACCGTTTGAATAAATATATAGACCGCAGAATAATATCACCTCACAAGTAAATCTGTGACAAAATAATATTGTTGTTTTATAGCTAATGCGATCGCTTACAACCTATGATTTCTACCATCTCGCGCCGCTACAGCTTGGATGAATATCGTGCGATCGAAGAAAAAGCCGAAGGACGCAGCGAATATCGAGATGGAGAAATTGTACCCATGCCTGGAGGAACGCTTAAACATAGCCGCATCGGTCGAAACATTTTGACCTATTTTACTTCTGTGCTGCGCGATACTCAATTTGAGCCAATTAACAGCGATTTACGGCTGTGGATTCCTGAACATCGACGCGGAGTATATCCAGATGTAATGGTTTTTGACGGCGAACCGCAACTAAATGGCGATCGTTTAGATGAAGTCTTGAATCCCACGCTGATTGTTGAAGTTCTATCTCCTTCCACCGCAGATTACGACCGACTTAGTAAATTTCGGATGTATCGCTCAATTGGGAGTTTTAACGAATATTTATTAGTCGAGCAGGATGAACCTTTTGTGGAACGCTATAGTAAACAAGCCCAAGGTTGGTTACTTAGTGATTTTAGTGGTTTAGAGTTATCTATTTCTTTAGACTCACTTAGTATTGAATTGCCGATGGCGGAAATTTATCGCGGCGTTGTTTTTGAGTAAAGTAACTCTGGCTTTTTGCGACAACGCACGCTAAGTAAGGGATGCGTACTAAACAGAGATTTATCCTGTAATTACTTTTTAGACAAATTCACGCTACGCCATATTGTGTATATTGACGCAGGTAAGATGGCTGTAATCCCAAAACAATATCTTCTTTAGATACTCCCATCTCAGTCAAATCTTCAGCAATTTGGATATCGGTCATATTATGCTGAATCCATATCTTTTCACCTTTGATATCGAGATGTATCACACAATTATAAATTCGGTCATATCCATCCCAACCAATCTCTAGAATCTGGTAATGATCTCGCGCTGTATCGAATATCAATTGGATTTCAACATCTTCCTCTGAAGGTTGGTAACTACCATAATTCGTTAGTAAATTTTGAATATATTCACGATACTGGTCTAGCTTTGCCATTGCACAATCACCTCAATCTTTGTGTCTCTTGCAGACATGGATAGAACCAGAACCCAATACCTTTATAATACCGAACCATTGTCAATCAATGCAATAACGCACCCTACGCGAGGAATGCGATCGCCTGCTGATATGATGAAGGTGCATTGGGATTTGCAATAACGCACTTTTATTAAGGATGCGATCGCACTAGAACGTGATTCTTACAGCAAATTTGAGGTAAATGAGGCACAATAAATATTAGCGCATCAAGAATTACAAATGAAACCGTACTCAATTGATCTGCGAGAAAAAATAGTAAATGCATACGAACGAGGTGGCACGTCAATCAGAAAAGTTGCTGTTCAATTTGGTGTAGCAAAAAGCTATGTACAAAAGCTCCTCCAGTTACAGAAAACCCAAGGTCATCTAGAACCTAAAAAGCAAGGTGGAACAATTAAGGGTAAATTGGATGAGTACGGTAGCGAATTAGCCGAAATGGTTAAAAGCCATCCAGACGCAACTTTATCAGAATACTGCGAGTATTTTGGAGAAAAATATAACGTTTGGGTATGTGCAAGTGTAATGTGCTGTGCATTACAAAAACAAAAACTAACACGAAAAAAAAGACTTTACGCAGTAGCCAAGCGAAAACAGAAAGAGTCCAAAAGCTGAGAATAGAGTATTGGGAGAAAGTAAAACAAATAGACCCAGAAAACCTTGTTTTTATTGATGAAATGGGTGTTTTACTTGGTTTGACCAGAACTCATGCCAGAAGCGAACGCGGCAGTAGGGTGTATGATTTTAAACCATATTACCGAGGAGCAAAAGTAAGTGTAATCGGGGGAATCAGTTTAAAGAAAGTTTTGGCTGTCATGACTTTAAATGGCTCAATGGACGGGAATGTATATAAAGTATTTATCGAACATTTTTTACTTCCACAATTATGGATTGGTGCAGTAGTGGTGATGGATAATCTTCCTGCACATCAAGTCGAAGAAATTAAACCCTTAATTGAATCTGTTGGTGCAAGTGTTCTGTACTTATCTCCTTATTCCCCTGAATTTAACCCCATCGAACATTGGTGGTCACAATTAAAAGCGTTCCTGAAGCAATTTTCTCCCAAGAATACATCTGGAGTCGATGGTTTAATTAAAATAGCACTTGAACTAATTAATCCTGAACATCTCAAAAATTGGTTTACAAATTGCTGCTACTGTACCTCATAAACTCCGAATCTGCTGTAAATGGCACTTAATCGTTTAATCCGAAATGCTGAGATAACCTCTGTATTGTAGGAATATCGTTCATTTGACATGCTGTGTGCGGGTTTGTAAAAAGCCCTTTTTCCCAGTATGCCTGACTTTTAGGCACTGTTTTGATCCATTCAACACGGGCAAGGTACTCGGATTTATCCAAGTCATCGACATATTCATACATTTTTGGGGCAATAAGTGGTACATCTAGGATTGGTAGTTTTTGCCCATTGACCAATACTGTGAAGTCTTTTACACGTATAGCAGTATCTGTTACTAGACCAACGCCAACATAACCAATTTTGGGTGGTATATAGACGAATACACGCGACCCCGGAAATAGTTTTTTTATAGGTTTGCTATAGACTTCCTTAGTACCACCAGAAACAAAACCATATTTTTGCCAATCATCCCAGTTTCGATGTTCGCTTTTCTTAATATTTACATAAAAATAATGGACATTCCAAGGTTCATTATCTTTTTTGGTGTTTGATTGATTGGCCTTTTTTTCAGGTTTTTTAGGTTGAACGATAATGTTTGATTTAATAATAGGAGCATCTGAATTTAAAAAACTATTTTGGTTTTCAAGTGTAGGTCTTGTTGTAATAATTCTATGAACATAGTCTTTTAATTCGGTTATATTAATCTCGCTACTACTTGACCATGAATCCTCAAACCATTGTTTAATTTCATTAATGTATTTACTTTCATCTAGCAAAATTGACATTTCTGCTCTTTGAGTAATACCCATTTTAGTCAGGTTTGCAGAACCTATTAAGCATAAATGATCGCCAATAATAACTTTTGTATGTAAATTTGTATAATGATGGATTTTATATTTATTATCAATGATAAAATTAACTATGTCTTGTCGTGCTTCATCTTGAAAAGCACTCAGCCAAGCTTCTATATCAGAAATAATACGCCAGTTTAGTTGCTTGCGTAAAAATGGTTTAATATAGCTAACATCAATATAAGGACAAGCTATCAGTAATTCTTTACTATTACTCACTTGATGAATAGCTTCATCAAAAGGTGAAAATCCACCATTTATACTTTCGTTGGTATGATATATTAGCTTACTACTCATAAAATATTATATTAAAATATACTATATCTCATAATAATATCAATGCTTTTTTGATTAACATCAGTGTTAATACCTAATACGAGGAATTCTAGATATATTCATATGAGAACCTCAGATAATGTATAGACTATTTCATACGCAGCTATTCCCAATCTTCGTACTTCAAGCCATCAATACGGCTAAATTCGCGGGTATTGTGGGTAATAAGTGTGAGGTCATTTGCTAAAGCGATCGCAGCAATTAATAAATCATTTGCTCCAATTGGAGTTCCCAAAGCATTAAGACGAGCGCGAATATTTCCAGCTATTTTTGCAGCTTGACGATCCAGTGGTAAATCAGCAAACTCAGCAAATAAATTTTCTAGATAAGTGAGATTTCTATTAACGTTTGCGCTTTTGTAAGCTCCGTAATATAGTTCGCTATAAACAACCGTACAGATATAAATTTCCCTAGAAGGAATTAATAAAGTTTTTTGGGCTACAGGTGAATTTGGTGAATTCAAAATTTGGATACATGCATTTGTATCTAGGAGGTAGGCCATTGAATTTCCTCCCGTTCCTCAAAGGGAAGCTGTTCTGGACGTTCAAGCGTATCACCTTCCCAACTACCTATTACTTCTTCAACGAATTTACGAGAGTATCCTAGTTCTTCCGGCGTTTTGTTTGGAGACTGTGAGGATTTTTGTATGACAGGTTGAAAGACAATCACTACATCTAATTCTTGGTTAGCAATTTCAGGCGGAAGCTGGATTTGCAGAATTCCATCATCACCTATATATATTCTAATCTTAATGCTTTCCATAACTCGCCTCCTAGCTTATTATATTATCAGTATTTGGGCAAGTTTAACTTTGTTTATAAACTATTTCCATTCTCAACTTCTCAATCTCTAATCTCAACTTGTCATTCTCCATCCTTAACTTAGCATTCTCCTCTCTAATCAACTCAAGTTCATTCCTCTTACTCAACGCCTGATTAATCGCCAGCTTTCGCATATCGAGTGAGAACCAACGCTGATAAGTTTCTGTGTGAACTTGCACACTATGCCCCAAATTATCTGCTGCCGCTTTAATTGGTATCCCCAAAATATGCGCCCGAATTGCCCAAGCGTGACGTAAATCATAAGGTTTAAAGTCCAATCCTATCTTGCGAAACCACCAACTAACTCGCTGTGTTAACGCCGTTATCTCAGCATGATTGGTATTATCTTTTTTAGCGATCGCACCCCTCAACATCTCCAAATACTTCGGATTTCTCAAATCAAAATCCTCAATCCATTGCCTATATAATGGTAATGCTTCTCTCTCACCAGTCTTACAATCTTTATCAACTTTCCATGTTAAATCTGTATTTTCTCGACTCAACCACCAATCAATATCAGGATTAATAAAAAGTTCCCGTGGACGTAAACCAAAAACTGCTAACATTCCATAAGTCCATCGCCAAAGTTGCCAACTATCTTGAACGGTTTGATTAACTTGATTACCTCTACTATTAAAGTAATCTTCAAACCTGAGAATTCCATCATATATTTCTGCATCTGTAGGTATATTGCGGGAATTATTCTCCGGCATTTTGGAATATTTAGATAAATCGATTTCGATGTTAAATGTCACACAAAATGCTGCGATCGCTCTAGCTGCATTATATTTAGCCCATTCTTTATCGATTTGTTCAATTGAACTTATCAGATTTGCAGCGATCGCTAAATCTTGGGTATTAGTAAATCTCTTGGTTCGGGAAAAGTAATAAAAGAAAGTATGTTCGCTTTTAGTTGTACGCTTGTGAGTTTTAAAATACTCTTCTTCAAATTGTTCCAGTAATTCTCCTATAGTTTTAAATTCTTTTTTAATTGCCTCATTTCCTAAATATTTATCATTCCATTCAAAAGTTTTACGAGCTATTAACTTTCCCAACTCATAAGCTTCTTCCTCAGCCGTCTTGAGTCCATCCAAGTTAGCGGGAATATTCAAACTGATATTGTATTGTTTTCTCCCAGTACCATTACTATCTTTGTCTCCTGGCTTAATTGGTAACGTCGCCCGTAATTGCAGACTTCCATTCGATTCTCTAATTGTCACCTTTGCTTTTGCAGACTTCAAACGCAGATTAACTTTCTCTAATTCCAGTAGTACTTTCGTTCTCATGTGTTCTTTTTGCTGCTGTGCTTGCAGAGATGAGCAAAAAAACAGGCGATTGTTTAATCGCCTTGGCTCAGGACAACATTTAGATGATGCGTGAGTTCTGAACCTAGTTATGCTGTGTTTTTAGCCTATATTTAGGCTAAAAATAAATGTGTTCTCAGAAAACAATGTTTATCGCTGACACTGTTTACTGCAAACATTAGACAGTTGAAAAGAATTAAACCACAAAAAGGATTACTCCGGCCCTTATCACGGTTATGACGGCTTCGCCATCTTCGCACGCGATATGGACTTGGCACTCAACAGCCCAACCTGGGGATTAATTGGCGCTCCTTGGAATGAAAAAGCTCAGGCTAAGAAGGCTGAAGCTAAGGCTAAGGCTGCCGTTTAGGGAAATGGGAGAGTGAGATAAGTAAGGATAACCTGGGGCTAAAACCCCAGGGGGGAGTTGGGAATACAAAATTCAAAATTGAAAGATTAAAAATTTATTTTGATTTTTGCATTTTGAATTTTGAATCATATTTCCACTCCCTACTCCCCACTCGCACCTCAATCAGTAAAAGAATTCAGTAAGCTTGGAGTCCAGAAGAAATGCCTCAGAATCCAGAAAAAATTCAAGATCACGTCGAGTTATTCCACCAGCCTGAGTACCAACAGCTATTTGAAAACAAAAAGCAGTTTGAAAACGGTCACGAAGCCGAAGAAGTACAACGGGTTGCAGAGTGGACAAAGGGTTGGGATTATCGTGAAAAGAACTTCGCTCGTGAAGCTTTAACCGTTAACCCTGCTAAAGGCTGTCAACCACTAGGAGCAATCTTTGCTGCTGTTGGTTTTGAAGGTACTCTACCTTTCGTTCAAGGTTCTCAAGGTTGCGTTGCTTATTTCCGCACCCACTTAACCCGTCACTACAAAGAACCATTCTCTGGTGTATCTTCTTCAATGACTGAAGATGCAGCCGTGTTTGGTGGTCTGCAAAACATGATTGACGGCTTGGCGAACTCTTACCAACTCTACAAGCCCAAGATGATCGCTGTCTGCACCACCTGTATGGCAGAAGTAATTGGTGATGACTTACAAGCCTTCATCAACAACGCTAAACAAGCTGGTTCAGTTCCTCAAGATTTCCCAGTACCTTACGCTCACACCCCTAGCTTTGTCGGTTCCCACATCACTGGTTACGACAACATGATGAAGGGAATTCTTTCTAACTTGACCGCAGGTCATAAGAAAGAAACCAGCAATGGTAAAATCAACTTCATTCCAGGTTTTGATACCTACGTAGGTAACAACCGCGAAATCAAGCGGATTGCTTCCTTGTTCGGCTTTGACTACACAATTCTAGCCGACAACAGCGACTACTTGGATTCACCAAACACAGGTGAGTTCGATATGTACCCAGGTGGAACAAAGTTAGAAGATGCAGCAGATTCAATCAATGCGAAAGCTACGATCGCTCTGCAAGCACACTCTACACCCAAAACCCGCGAGTACATCGAAAAAGAATGGAAGCAACCAACCTCAGTTTCCCGTCCTTGGGGCATTAAGGGTACTGATGAATTCTTGATGAAACTCAGCGAATTGAGTGGTATCCCCATTCCTCAAGAATTGGAAATCGAACGCGGTCGTGCAGTTGATGCCATGACTGACTCTCACTCATGGATTCACGGCAAGCGCTTCGCTATCTACGGCGAACCAGATTTAGTATACAGCGTAGTTGGCTTTATGCTAGAAATGGGTGCTGAACCTGTGCATATCTTGGTTCACAACAGCAACGAAGTATTTGAAGCAGAAATCAAAGAATTGCTTGCTTCTAGCCCCTTCGGTCAACATGCAACTGTTTGGCCTGGTAAGGACTTGTGGCACATGCGTTCACTGTTGTTCACCGAACCAGTAGACTTCTTAGTTGGTAACACATACGGTAAGTACCTGTGGCGCGACACCAAGATTCCCCTCGTGAGAATCGGCTACCCCATCATGGATCGCCACCACTTACACCGCTACGCCACCATTGGTTATCAAGGTGTGATCAACCTCCTCAACTGGACTGTAAACACCCTGTTTGAAGAAATCGATCGCAACACCAACATTCCTTCTAAGACAGATATTTCCTACGACTTGATTCGTTAGAAATTGCGTAGAAACACAACGTGTTAATTAAAGGGTGAAGAAGGGGAGTCGGGAGTCGGGAATAGGGAATAGGGAATCCAATCCCAATTCCCGATGCTCAATCCCCAATCCCCAACTCCCCTTTTTCTTGATAGCATTTACCCAAGGTATCTATAGATGGAAACTATCAATCACACTCACGAACATACTCACACTCATCCTCATCCTAATTACCATCCACCTAACCAGAAAAAACCAGGATGGTTCCACAATCTTTTTAATCCGTTGCGCCGTGTGGTGGATGAAATTCAGGTTAAAAATAATCGCTTCGCTCATCTAATTTGCCAAACAATTCCTTGTTGTTGTCCCTTTGAGCGACAAATTAAATTATTTGGGAAGACTATTGATATTCCACCACTATGTAAACTCAATCCTTTATATGACGAATTTGTAGGATTGCGTTTCCGCGCTCTATCTTACCTCGCCGATGTATGTGGAGAGGATGTCACAAAATACATTTGCTAATTATTGGGCATTGGGCATGGGGCATTGGTCATTAGTCATTAGTTGTTAGTTATTCAAAGAACAAATGACAAATGACAAAGGACAATTAACAATTAAGAGAAGAGAGATGAAAAGCACCCAAGGCAAAATCAACGAGCTGCTGACTGAGACAGGATGCGAGCATAATCAGCACAAACAAACTGAGAAGAAAAACAAGTCTTGCGCCCAACAGGCACAACCTGGCGCGGCTCAAGGGGGCTGTGCCTTTGATGGTGCAATGATTGCTCTAGTGCCGATCGCAGATGCTGCTCATTTAGTCCACGGGCCGATCGCCTGTGCTGGTAATTCCTGGGGCAGTCGTGGTAGTCTGTCGTCTGGTCCTCAACTCTACAAAATGGGCTTTACTACTGACTTGGGTGAAAATGATGTCATCTTCGGTGGCGAAAAGAAACTCTACAAAGCGATTCTGGAACTTCACGAGCGCTACCAACCAGCAGCAGTATTCGTCTATGCCACTTGCGTTACAGCCTTAATTGGCGATGATATGGATGCTGTCTGCAAAGCGGCGGCTGAGAAAATTGGTACTCCTGTTGTTCCCGTCATTGCTCCAGGATTCATTGGCAGTAAAAATCTCGGCAACCGTTTTGGCGGTGAAGCTTTATTAGAATATGTTGTCGGAACAGCAGAACCGGAACATACAACGCCCTATGATATTAACTTAATCGGTGAATACAACATCGCCGGTGAAATGTGGGGAGTAACACCACTGCTAGAAAAATTAGGCATCCGTATTTTGTCTAAAATTACGGGCGATGCTCGCTACAATGAAATTCGCTATGCCCACCGCGCCAAGCTCAACGTCATGATCTGCTCACGAGCGCTGCTCAATATGGCGAGAAAGATGGAGGAGCGTTACAACATCCCTTACATTGAAGAGTCTTTCTACGGCATCGATGATATGAATCGTTGTCTGCGAAACATCGCCGCTAAATTAGGCGACGCTGATTTACAAGAGCGGACAGAAAAGCTAATTGCAGAAGAAACGGCTGCTTTAGATTTGGCATTAGCTCCTTATCGCGCTCGACTCAAAGGTAAGCGAGTTGTGTTATATACAGGTGGTGTCAAGAGTTGGTCGATTATTTCGGCTGCTAGAGACTTAGGTATTGAAGTTGTTGCTACCAGTACTCGGAAAAGTACTGAAGAAGATAAAGCCAAAATCAAGAAGTTGATTGGCAACGATGGCATCATGCTAGAGAAAGGCAACGCTCAAGAATTGCTACAACTGGTTAAAGACACTCGCGCAGATATGCTGATTGCTGGTGGACGTAACCAATACACAGCTTTGAAAGCTAGAATTCCTTTCCTTGATATCAACCAAGAACGCCACCATCCTTATGCAGGTTATGTGGGAATGATTGAGATGGCGCGAGAACTGTACGAAGCTCTGTATAGCCCGATTTGGGAACAAATACGCAAACCCGCTCCTTGGGAAGAAGAGGAGGAAGTTTAATGGCGATCGTTACCGCTTCTAACAAAGCACTGACAGTTAATCCCCTCAAGCAAAGTCAAGCTTTGGGCGCAACCTTAGCCTTTTTGGGATTGAAAGGGACAATGCCCTTATTCCACGGTTCTCAAGGTTGTACTGCTTTCGCCAAAGTTGTCCTAGTGCGGCATTTCCGGGAAGCGATTCCCCTAGCTACCACAGCGATGACGGAAGTTACTACTATCTTGGGTGGTGAAGAGAATGTGGAGCAAGCAATTCTGACTCTGGTGGAAAAGGCTAACCCGGAAATTATTGGTTTATGTAGTACTGGGTTAACGGAAACTAGGGGCGATGACATTGAGGGATTTCTTAAGGAAATCCGCGATCGCCATCCCGAATTGAATGATTTAGCGATCGTTTTTGCACCTACCCCAGATTTTAAAGGTGCGTTACAAGATGGTTTTGCTGTTGCTGTCGAAAGCATAGTTAAGGAAATTCCTCGCGCGGGTGGACTCAGAACTGAACAAGTCACTGTTTTGGCGGGTTCTGCTTTTACACCTGGGGATGTACAGGAAATCAAAGAGATAATCACATCCTTTGGATTAGTGCCGATCTTTGTACCTGACCTTGGCGCTTCTCTAGATGGACATTTAGAGGATAATTATAGTGCGGTTACAGTCAGTGGAACTACCTTAAAACAGCTACGAGAAGTCGGTAGTTCTGCTTTTACCCTGGCATTGGGCGAAAGTATGCGGGGGGCTGCCAAGATTCTCGAAGAACGCTTTGGCACACCTTATGAGGTGTTTGGCGAACTGACGGGATTAGAACCAGTAGATGAGTTTATCCAAGCATTGGCGATTCTGAGCGGTAACAGCGTACCCGAAAAATACCGCCGCCAACGCCGTCAGTTGCAAGATGCGATGTTGGACACTCACTTTTACTTCGGTGCAAAACGAGTTTCTTTAGCACTGGAACCAGATTTGTTGTGGTCAACCGTGCATTTCCTGCAATCGATGGGAGCGCAAATTCATGCAGTGGTGACAACCACGCGATCGCCTCTCTTAGAAAAACTCCCGGTGAAAAGCATTACCATCGGCGATTTAGAAGACTTTGAGAGTCTAGCAGGCGGTTCTGATTTGCTGATTGGTAACTCGAATGTGGGTGCGATCGCAAAACGCCTTTCGATTCCTCTTTATCGTTTAGGATTGCCCATTTATGACCGCTTAGGTAATGGTCAATTTACCAAAGTTGGTTATCGAGGCACGATGGAACTTTTGTTTGGCATCGGCAACCTGTTTTTAGAGGCAGAAGAAGCGAGAGTTAAGCAATTCCAAGAGTTCGGAATTGTGGGCGCTGAGTTTTGAATTCACACTTGAAATTCAAAACAGTTCAGTTAAGAGTTGATCCTCCCTAACCCTCCTTTTTAAGGCGTGTATACACAAGTCGAATTACCCCCCTTAATCCCCCCTTATAAAGGGGGGAAACAATAAATCAAATCTAGTTCCCTCCCCTTTATAAGGGGAGGGTTAGGGTGGAGTAAAACCTTGGTTAATCAGCTATTTCAGACTTGTGTATACATCGAAGCTTTTTAAGGGGGATCTTCCAAAGCTAAATATTACTAACTGAACCGTATTGCTTCAAAATTCAAAACTTTAGAGAGGAGAATTACGATGAAAATAGCCTTCACGACGAGTGACCGAGTTCATATTAATGCCCACTTTGGATGGGCAAAAATGATTGATGTTTACGAAATTACCGATGAGGGATATCACTTCATAGAAACCCTCACCTTTGAAGGCGAACTCAAAGAAGATGGGAATGAAGACAAAATCACCCCAAAACTTGAAGCAATAGGCGACTGTACAATTATTTACGTAACAGCAATTGGTGGTAGTGCCGCCGCTCGGTTAATCAAGAAAGGTGTCACCCCAGTGAAGGCGCGATCGGAAGAAGAAGAAATTAGTGAAGTGCTAAATAAGCTAGTGAAAACCCTCAAAGGTAATCCTCCACCTTGGTTGCGTAAAGCTTTACAGCCAAAAACCACAAACTTTGCTGATGAAATCGAAGACGAAGCAACAGTATGACCGCAAATAATAGTGTTAACGGAACCGCTACAACTGAAGTCTTGAACTCACCTTTTCTTAAGGTATTAATCAAACAAATCCGTGGTCAAGACAGCTATGGAGTTTATCGTACTTGGTCGGATGAGTTGATTCTCAAACCCTTTATTGTTACCAAACAAAAGAAACGGGAAATCTCCGTTGAGGGTGAAGTTGATGCGGTAACTCAAGCCCGGATTATGGCATTTTTTCGAGCTGTAGCGGCTGGGATTGAACAAGAAACAGGTTTGATATCCCAGGTTGTAGTTGATTTGAGCCATGAAGGATTTGGCTGGGCGCTAGTTTTTTCTGGTCGTCTTTTGCTAACTGTGAAAACCTTGCGAGATGCTCATCGCTTTGGTTTTGACTCGTTAGAGAAATTAGCAGAAGAGGGAGAAAACTACGTCAAAAAAGGTCTTGATTTGGCGAAACGCTTTCCAGAAGTTGGGAAAATTTAAATAGTTAGGAGTGAGGAGTTAGGAGTGAGGAGTTGAATTAACTATTAACTGATAATTCATGATCTACACTTCCTAATTTATAACTCATAACTCATAACTTCTAACTCCTAACTTTTAGAAAAGGAGTGGCTGATTGTGCAAGCAGAAGAAACGAGTATTGAGGAACTACAAGGACAAATCAGACGGCTTAACAGCAAAGCAGGTCAAATGAAAATGGATCTGCATGATTTAGCTGAAGGTCTGCCAACAGATTACAACCAACTTATGGATGTTGCCGCCGCAACTTATGAAATCTATCGCAAGTTAGATGAACTGAAGCAACATCTGAAAAAATTGGAGAATGCTAAATGACTGGAACTATTGATGAATTCAAGAAACTCGTAGATGCAGAAGAATTTTTTCACTTCTTTAATATGTCCTATGACTTAGAAGTTGTGAATGTACATCGTCTACATATTCTGAAAAAGTTTTCTCAATATATGCAGGAAATTGATGATAATTCTCCTGACTTGAGCGAAGAAGAGAGACTAAATCAATATTCTTTGGCTTTGCAAAAAGCCTATCAGGTATTTATCGAATCGACAGCTCACGAACAAAAGCTGTTCAAAGTGTTTAACGACAAGCCGAAAAATGTAGTCACACTGACAGAAATCACTTCTGATTAGGAGGTATAAATTGGTTAACCTAACGCCTACCGAATTAGAACGCTATCGTCGCCAAATGATGCTTCCGAATTTTGGCGAAACAGCACAGAAACGCTTGAAGTCAGCGACAGTTCTGGTGACAGGTGTGGGGGGATTAGGCGGTACGGCGGCGCTTTACTTAGCAGTAGCGGGCGTTGGGCGGCTAATTCTAGTCCGGGGTGGTGACTTGCGGCAAGATGATATGAATCGTCAGGTTCTCATGACTGATGATTGGGTAGGTAAGCCAAGAGTATTCAAAGCTAAAGAAACTCTGGATGCGATTAATCCTGATGTCCAAGTGGAAGCTGTTCATGATTACATTACCCCGGAAAACGTAGACTCGTTAGTGCAATCCGCCGATATGGCTCTTGATTGCGCCCACAACTTTACAGAGCGCAATTTGTTAAATGAAGCCTGTGTGCGATCGCGTAAGCCAATGGTGGAAGCCGCAATGAATGGGATGGAGGCTTACCTGACAACGATTATTCCTGGTGTGACTCCTTGCTTGTCTTGTCTGTTTCCAGAAAAGCCTGATTGGGATCAGCGCGGCTTTTCAGTTCTAGGCGCTGTTTCTGGAACCCTAGCTTGTTTAACAGCACTGGAAGCTATCAAGCTGATCACCGGGTTTAGTCAGCCTCTATTGTCGCAATTGCTGACAATCGACTTGAATCGAATGGAATTTGCTAAACGCCGTTCTCACCGCGATCGCTCTTGTCCAGTATGCGGCAATAGTGCGCCTTGGAGACACGCACAATCCAATTCGATGGAACCCACACCCACAGGTATTGCACAAAATAGTTAATTTTGTCATTGGTCATTAGTCATTAGTCATTGGTCATAAGTGAATAACAAAGGACAACTGACAAATGACGAAGGACAACCCCACCTGAAATCAGAACAACTAATCGCTACAAATCAGGAGACTTCATGGCAGTTATTTTATCAGAAAAAGCAGAACTTCATCTGCGGGCATTCCTCAAAGGTTCCGCACCCGACGCTAATGGCGCAACTAAAGGTGTCCGCATCTCTGTAAAAGATGGTGGTTGCAGTGGCTACGAATATGCGATCGATATCACCAGCAAGCCCCAACCAGATGATTTGGTAAGCCAGCAAGGCAAAGTCCTAGTTTACGTTGATGCCAAAAGTGCGCCGTTATTAGACGGAGTTATTGTTGACTTCGTTGAGGGAGTGATGGAAAGCGGTTTTAAATTCATCAACCCCAATGCAACTGATACCTGCGGTTGTGGAAAATCCTTCAAAACAGACGACGGTACGCCTACTGGTGTACCTTGCAGCTAACATCATTCCGTTAGTGCCAAATCAATTGTAGAGGCTTCCCATAAATGCATTCCGCAGAGTTTCAATGCTCTTGAGATAGCTTCTAGTTCGCATTGCATCTCTATAAGAAGAAGGGAAGCAAGAAGTAGGATAGGTTGCTCAAAAAATTCGTAAATTAGACCAACTGTATAACGTTTGAGGAGAATCTGAAAATGGCTACCTACCAAGTTAGATTAATCAACAAAAAAGAAGACCTCGACACCACAATTGAAGTTGACGAAGATACTTACATTTTAGACGCAGCACACGACAACGATATTGACTTGCCAGCTTCTTGTCAAGCAGGTTCTTGCTCTAGTTGTGTAGGCAAGGTTGTTGAAGGTGAAATTAATCAAGACGATCAAAACTTCCTGGATGACGAGCAGATGTCTAAAGGATTCGCTCTACTTTGTGTCACTTATCCTCGTTCTAATTGCACAATTAAGACACATCAAGAACCTTATCTCGTTTAAACTATTAGTTTGGTTACTGCCTTTGATGACCAAATGAAATATGAAGGATGAAGGATGAAAAAATACTTCCTTCTTCCTTTCACAATTTTTCATTTATAATTCAATGTTTACCGACTTCAGTGTAACTGGCTGTTCATTAGAATTATTGAGAACAGGAGAACGAGGAATCGTCACCTTCTGTAAAAATAAAGATGAAAAAATCTTGCAAAAGCTTAGATCAATGGGCGTAGCACCAGGGGCTACTATAACTTTAGAACAAAATTATCCTTCGTTTATTATTAAAGTAGGAAATACATCTTTAGCACTAGATATAGAAAGTATCCGCGCTATTTATATCCGCATTATTAATAATTAAATTACAGCAGATTACAACTTGATGAGTACAGATGATTTTAAGGGCACAGCAGTGCTGTGCCCTTACCTGTGTACCTAATTCACCTGAAAGACGCTGTAATTAACATCTATAATAAGATTATCTTAAAAATAATTTTCACTTTGTAATTAAAAGATTACAGAGCAAGCATTCATTGTAAATACGAATTACGAATTACATTGACCCCACTCCTGCCCTAATTAATTCCAGGAGTGAGGTCACTCAATTTATAGATTATGAATGCAATTTGGTATTAGAGATAAAACCGCTTGCAAGAAAAGTTGCCCATATTTTAATCAACAGCAACTATCACATCTGATGATTTAATCACGGCATAAGCCTCCTTACCTTCTGTAAGCCCCAGCTTTTCTGCTGATGATTTTGTAATTATTGACACTAACTCTACTCCTGGTGCAATTTCTAAAGTTACTTCAGTATTAACTGTGCCAGGTACAATTTTTTTTACAGTACCTTTGATAGAATTACGAGCGCTAATTTCCATTTTTTGTCTGTGTTTTACTTATTTTTACTTAAATAAACTATCAAATTTTGGTTGAAAAAGAAAGATATTTGAGATTTCTTAATACGTGTCGGGATGTAAAGTAATATCTTTGTTTTATTAAATACAAGATTTAATGGAAACGTAATATCAAATTTTAGCAATACAACGGGCTTGAGCAAATTGTTAAAGCTAGACAAACTTCTGCAACAGTGCGCTAGTAAATATTTACACACAAGTTGTATACGCTACTAGATTCTGAAATAGTATGGTAGCAAATACTGCATTTTAATCATATTTCAATATTTTTCATTAGATATATCTGGGCATCTTTATAAATGATTCATAATTCAAACTTATCACAATGATAATATATAACTAAGCTAATTTGTTGCTAGTTAACTTAGTTTTCCACAACCTAATGTTAACGAGTGACGGCGGGGAGTAGAGAGAGACTTTTTGTTTTGCCAAACTTTTGAATACTTAGCAAAGTGGCTTTGGTAAACTACTAGACTTCAGCTAGTCTTATAGCATTTTAAAATAATGGTGGGTAATGCCCACCATTAAGTTTTCCAAGCAAATTTATGCTTAAAAACTTTTTATATTTATGGCATTTAAAGAACAATTATGAGTCAAGTAAGCAGTCAAGATTTGAGTGAATTAACAACCCAATGGTTAATAGCAAAAGGTTATAGCCCTAGCAATTTAAATCAGCTAGGTGAAAATGGCGATACAGCTTTGATGAAAGCGACAAGAGAGGGAGTTTATAAAGTCGTTAAAGAACTAATTGATGCGGGTGCGGATATCAATGCTCGAAATAGCGATTGCAACAATGCTTTGTGGTTTGCTTGTTTTGGTAATCACTACGATTTAATTAATTTACTGTTATCTGTCAACATTAACATTGATAACCAAAATGATAATGGTGCAACTGTTTTAATGTACGCAGCTTCAGCCGGAAAGACAGAAGTCGTCAAGTTACTTTTAGAACATAAACCTAATTTATATTTAAAAAACTTAGACGATTATAAAGCGATAGATTTTGCTAGCAACGTAGAAGTTTTAAGGATACTTAAAAATGCCATCAAGTCAGATATCGGGCAAAGCTTATCATGACGCTACTAAGCATTCGTACTTATCGGTACAACTTGATCCAAACTATGTAGATGCCTCAACACAGCCATCTTCATTTAAAGTTTATCCAAAGTTTTATCGGAGAGTGAAATTAAATCTCAATAATCCTGTTCATTCTTTTATCTTCTTAACCAGTGCGATAACTTTGGAAAAGGTGTATAAAGATGGCCCTTATAAACTGCGGGTAAATCCATCAGCAGGCGCTCTGTATCCCACGGAAGTTTACGTACAGGTTCGCGGCGTAAAGGGAATGATAGATGGGATATATCATCTAGAAGTTGAGAATAATTGTCTAACTCTTATCTATGAATTAATTGATGATGGATTAGAGAATTATATTATACCGAGCAAAAGTATCAATGGATTCATTTTTTTAATTAGTTGTGTTTATTATAGGTCTAGCTGGAAATATCAAAACAGGAGCATAAGATATTGCTTCTTAGATAGCGGACACCATTTAGGTGCGATCGCAGCTTCAGCTTTTCTCCACAACCGAGATATACAACTAATTTTTGACTTTGATAAACTTGCTCTCAATTCAGATTTGGGTTTTGAGAATAAGGAGTTTATTACTGCTTGTGCGGTGTCAGGAGAAATACAAGACAAGAAAATCAGACACTTAAGATTGAAAGTTCCTTTTGTGTCTGGTACTGATTATTTTGAACCTAATCAATTTATTGAAGATGCCTATCAGGCAACTACTTTACAAAAGAGTTGTCAGCAGAAATTAGAGTATCCTCAATTTGATTTTGATCGGGATAAATTTTATCAAACAGTTTGGGCTAGACGTTCTATTAGACGTTTCCGGAAAGAGTCTATTTCTCAAGAAGATTATTTATATGTAGTGCAACAACTTCAGCAGTCAATACCGACAGAAAACTATGAGGAGATAGAAATTTACTCAGTGGTGCATCGAGTAGAAGGAATGACACCTGGGTTATATAAAGGTACGTATCTGGTTAAAACAGGTAATTTTAGTGAAAAGACAGGTTACTTATGTATTAATCAGGCTATTGCTAGAGATAGCGCTGTAACTTTATTTTTTGTGTCAGATTATTTAAACTATCAAACTGCTATGCAAATAGCTGGTTTTCTTGGACAGAAACTTTATTTAACTAGTAATTATTTGGGAATTAGCTGTAGTGGAATAGGTGCTTATTATGACGATGAAACCCAAGAATTATTAGAAACAAATAAAGATGTACTTTATGGAATGGTGATTGGAATATAAGCAGGAAGCTAAAGAAAGATGGCTAGAAAGATGTATTACTTCAATGGTGATGACTCACATCCAATACAACCGACATCGGCGGATATTATACTGCGTCAGCAACTAGAGTATTCTATTAGTAGATACTTTTATGACGCTTGCGATCGCACAATTCAAAATCTTTTATCTAATTGTCGGTGGTATGTCACAACCCCTGCCAATGCTCTGACATTGGTAATTGAATGTCCCGATCAAGTTACCAATTGGCGTGTTCTTCAAAAAATCGTGCCAATGGGAACATTACTATATGGAATTGTCAGCAGTGCTAAAATCCGTGTTTGTCCGCCAGAGACTCAAGGCGTACCTTTTGAAATGAGGGTAGATGAACTTTCAGTTTATCGGGATTGGGCGTAAGAGAATAGTTAGGAGTTAGGAGTTTAAAATTTCTACTCATTATTTTGGCTGATGAGTGCAGCTACCTCTTCAAAGACTAAATCAGCAGAATGTTTGACAACAAGGCTTAACTCCAGCCCCAAATCAAGATTTGCAGCCTCAATTAAATAAACTGTAACATCTTCGGGAAAGTCATTTTGAAAGATTTTCCGCCCGGCGGCTAAAGCATTATCCCAACGAAAATCGTGCAAGTTATAACTAGGTTCTGGCAAAGCTTCCAGTTCTTTTCCTGGAACTTTAAACACAGCACCCGGTTCAGAACCTGTTGAACTTGCATCAATAATTACTAATTGTTTACTACCTCTAGCTTGAAACATTACTTCCATCCCTGCGGTGCCACAGTCATACACATGCACGTAAGGATGAGGGTTTTGAGCTAGATATTTTTGTAAGCGTTGGGCAATAATTACGCCTACTGCGTCGTCGCTGCGATTTAGATTACCGCAACCAATAATAGTTAGCATGGAATAAGATTTAATTGTTTAAGGTAACTTGTTATACATCTGCCTGAATTGGGAATAATGTATTCAGCTTACAGATGTTTAAAATGTTCAAGGATTAACAATATGGTTTTTTGGGATGAAGTCAAGAAGGGAGCTTTTTGGGGATTCTGCTTAGGTATTGCTTTAGGTATCATAGCAACTTTATTGGATTTATCCTCTAATACTCCTGAACTTACAGAGCCAACTACAGTAGTTATTTATGTAATTTTTTGGGGAATTATATGCACTATTCTAGGCTGTACTATTGCTCTAATTATTGAAGGTATAATAGGCTCTCTAAAATTTTTTAACTGGTTATTTATCTTTTTGGGAGGAAGTTTTCTAACCATCCTAACTCCTTTAATAGGTGGTCTGCTTGGCTGGCTCAGTGTTCCACTTATTTCCATTTTGTTTTTTCTGCGCCAATATCTGTCGGATAACTCACCTAAATGGATTGAAAAAGCTTTAAACGAAGTAATTGTAATGTTTCTGTCCTATCTAGTTCTTAATTTTCTATTATTTGGTTTCCAGCACTTAACTGGTATTACTCTACCTGGGGTGTAACTATAAATTTTTCTATGGAGCGATCCCAATTCAACAATTAACGGGAAGTAATTTTGTAGGTTGGGTCTGATGCTTAGACCCAACATCATTGTAAATATTAGATTTACCTCGCTAAAACTAACATACACTTAATACACTTTTAACTTTTATAAAGATACTTTTCTAAACCTGTGTCCATCTGGCTGTACAACTACAAATGCCCCTACTAATTCGACTTCAGAGTAAGTTTCTATAACTCGTACCAGCTCGTTATGAACTTTATTCAAAGTTGTAGGTAGGATTCGGAGATAGATGACTCCAGATCCCATTGCTCTCACAAAAACAAGATTTCCATAATCTCTATCTCGTGTGATAAGAATACGATTCTGTTGCTGTGCTGTTCTAAGTATTTCTTCATCACTTGCTTGCGAAAGACCAATCTGAGCAACAAGAACGACATCATATCCGGCATCAACTAGAAATCTTGCTGTCACAGCATACACATCTTGATCTAGTAATAATCTCATACTCAAATAGATACTAGGCGTATGTCTTCAGCTGCCACCAGAGCGATCGCATATCCTAAGCAAGCACGAATATCTTCAATTTGTAGGTCTGGATAATAGTCTCGGATAATTTCTTCAAATGAAAGTCCGTCATTGAGCAGTTCAAGAATGCTTTGTACAGTGATGCGTGTTCCTGCGATGCAAGGTTTACCGAAATGAATCTGAGAGTTAACTACAATTCTGTCCATTTAACTATAAACTAATAATATGTTTCCTAAATTATAAAATAAGATGTCGCACTGTATCTATAAATGCAGTGAAACATACTTTAAAGCTTAAGGTCATAGTAAAGGTATAAGACTAAGAACAACTCATCATCAAGCTTCTACTGATTGCGATTATTTTGATTTTTTGCCATAATCTGCAAAATATGAGGCTCTGACTGATGAGACAGACAAAGCCTCTGTATAACTAAGTTATCAGCAGAAAACTAGAACTCTACACCATGTTTCTTGGCAACTTCAGTTAATTTCTCATACTGATGTTGTGATGCTTTAGTTAATATCTCTTCAGCCTGTTCTTTAGTACTTCCCTCTTTAGGAATTAAATACTTGACATAAAGAGATACAAAATCAGCAGCGATCGCTAAACCAGATAAAGCGTGTTGGTCAGCTTCTTTGCCAGCGATCGCAGCTACCAAACCCGCTTTAATTGGGTCTGGTTTAACTTTCATGAACTGCTCGACAAGTTTAGGAACATAGTCTTCTGGTGGCAAATTATCTAACTTACTTCTATCGGGAGTAAAGTTACATTCTGCGGCTTGAGCCTGCTCTAAAACACACCATTCTATGTATTCTTGCAATGCTGCATCGGGAACGCGAGGAAGATAATTATGTAGCGCTAAATCAGACACAAGCTTACCGTGTAAATTGCTGTTTTATGCAAATGCATTAAGGCAAGCCTAACGCATCGTTTCTAGAGATTTTGGTGTGTTACGCTACGACTTTTGAATAAATAGTTAGATTGTGAGATATTTCAAGCATAAATCACTCTAAAGTAGAGTAATGATACCCGTAATAGTTGAATACTTGTAGATTAAGGTAAAAACCACAATTAAAAGAATATATTTTAAATAATATTTCCGGATGTATTCAAGTTGTATTTTTCATGGGAATCTTGAAAATATTATCACCAGCTTTGATTAATTCTTTTTAGGAAGGCAGAGTTAGCTATGGCCAAAGATTATATTTTATTTCTGCATGGCGTAAATGTACGAGAATCGAAAGAAAACGAAAGGAAGCAGAATTATACCTATGCCGATAAGTTCTTTAACTCGATTGTTAAGCTAGTCCGGCAGAAAGATCGTAATCGTCAATGCATCAAAGTGCCTCTTTACTGGGGTGATGTCAACCAAAACGCTTTGGATGAACTACTAAATAACCTGAAAGGCTCGTCTAAGTGGAACCAACTCTGGTTCCAGGATTTTCGTCAGAAGCAAATATTGCAATTTGTAGGGGATGCGGGACTCTACATTAGCCGCCTAATTGGATCAATGGCGGCTGACCAACTCAAAAACCAAACATTTAAAGGCTTAGAAAACTATGAACCGAACGATCGCCTACATTTGGTGACTCACAGTTGGGGGACGGTCGTACTATTTGACATTCTGTTTGCCAGCCGTTGGGATAATCAGGAAATTCCTGGTTATCAAAGTGTAAAGGCTATTCGAGATCAGCTTTATGGGATTGGGGATAACCCTAAAAAAGGTATCCGGCTGGCTAGCATTCAGACTATGGGTTCTCCCATCGCCTTGTTCAGTTTAATTACTATCAATGGTAGAAATGCTAATGATGAAAGTACTCATGACATCAGCCCTGGTTTAAATAATTTGTTGAAGAACCTTACCCAAAGAGATCGAGAGTTGCGTTGGCTCAATTTCATCCATCCTGGTGATCCAATTGCTTGGCCGCTAGAAAATGTGATCACCAAATTAATTCCCGATTCTGGTTCTTACGTTCAGGTAGAAGACGTTCTTACTGGTGACTCTGGTTTTTTGAATTTATTTGCTCAAACTCCCCCCATCCGACAAACGTTTTTGGCTTTGGCAAATGGCGGCAGCGCTCACGGAAGTTACTGGCAAAATAAAGATGTAGCACAGCGAATAGCAACAAATATTCTAACGGTTTAATACTATTGTGTTTTAACCAAGCTCAATATTCCGTTTTTTACCTTATGGCGGAAGTTTGCTTATCTTTATTGGGTTAATCAGATGGTAGCTATATTTCCGCTATGCTGTACTAGACGATGAGTAATATTTCTGTTCTCAAAAATGCTGGAGTTGCAGTGAGGTCTTAACTAATGACTTTAATACTTGAAACTCAGAGGCTGTTGTTAAAACCAATTTTGAAGAGTGGACTGAACACACTACACGCTATTTTCATTGACTCATACGTAAGAAAGTATCTGTGCGATGACAAAATTTTTTCATTGCAACAGGTTGAAGAAATGATGATACAGAGCCAGAATAGTTTTGAAGAAAAAAAATTTGGTTTATGGTTTATTGAAACTAAAAATGAGCAAGAAACCATTGGCTTTGTTGGTTTGTGGGATTTCTTTGATGAAGAACAGCCTCAATTAGTTTATGCTTTGCTGCCTGAAGCAACCAAAAAAGGTTATGCTACCGAAGCGGCAACCAAGATATTAGACTATTGTTTTAATGAACTTAACTATCAGTATCTTTTAGCAAGCTGTGATCACCCAAACCTTGAATCACAAAAACTAACAGAAAGAATAGGCATGACAAAGGTGGACGAAAAAATCGTCAATGGCAACCCCATAGTATTTTTCAAAATTGAGAAATCGTAGGTAAAAATATTGTGGCTGTTGAAGGCGATCGCCTAGTTATCATAGTAAGTGCGGCATAACACAGCGTTGCAACCGACTGCAATCTAGATTGTCATTGTCTAGGTCAATCCGTTATTTGGGGATGAACGCAATAAGCAGCAGCGATCGCTGAAGTAGCAAATATCCCCATTTCCCAAATGCTGGCAACTGAGAGCCATAATTCATTCGTTTCATCGGCAATATGGGCGATCGCTTCGCTTGTATTTGCTGATCTAAAGTTGACTGCTGTTCAAGTTTTGCAGTGCCATTAACGACGACTAAATGAGTCTTGAACAGCTACAAGAACTGATGGATTGAAGAAACGGTGATGGAAAGCCAGAAGAATTTTGAGAATTAAGCAGTCCGAAAACGCGCCAACTCTTCACCCGTCTTTGCATCATGGGCGTGGACTGTACACACCAAACACGAATCAAACGATCGCGCCACATGACCAACTTCCACAGGGTCGCTAGAATCGTAAATTGGTGTGCCAATTAAAGCTTCTTCAATGGGGCCTCGGATACCTTCACCATCACGAGGGCCGATATTCCAAGTACCAGGGGCAATCACTTGGTAATTCTTAATTTTACCGCCCTCCACTTCTACCCAGTGAGATAAAGAACCGCGTGCTGCTTCCGTTGCACCCCATCCCTTGCCATCTTTTTCTGTGGGTTTAATATACCAGGGGTCGTTTAACTTGAATTCGCGCAAACAGTGTTCAGCTTGCCGATATAACTTGACAAGTTCGTGAACTCGTGCTAGCTGGCGCACATGAATACTAGCACCACCCATTTCTTTAAAGACATCTAGAATAAAGCCGTCGTAGTGTTGCCAAGATTCGCCATGTTTACCACCGGCTACTAATTGACGAGCTAAGGGGCCTGTTTCCAAACGTCCGAAGTCTTTGTGAAGGACTGCACTCGACCAAGAGTAGGCGTTATCGAAGTCTTTGGTATTGATTGCAGTGGGTTTAGTGGTGCGATCGCTTGGGTGAATATCCGCTGTTCCCTCATCGTACCAAGAGTGAGTTGTATTCTCGCGGATAAATGACTGATCCATTAAAACGTGAGTGTCTGCAAAGCTGTCATACACTCCACTTTTCATAATCATCGCCGCATTTCGTCCTTCAATAGTCGGCTTTTGGTATTTATCTTCATGGGCTAAATATCCCCAAGTGACATATTTACCCACACCAGCACCATATCTATCTAAACCGATGTCTAAACCCATGCGCCAATAGAAACCTAAATCGGAATCTCGATGATTTCGGTCTTCATCCAACCAGTCTCTAAAGTCATCATAAGTTTGGATTTGTTCATAGCGTTCTAAAGAACAACCCAACCACACTGGTTCTAACCAATTGGTGCGGAAATATTCGAGAATCGCCCAAGCGCGGGTAATGTCTGTAAGGGTTGGGGCGCACATTACACCACCAGGCACCATATAACTGCTATGGTAACTGGTGATATGCTAAAAATGTTCCTGAGTAACTTATTGCACAAAGTAATTTTGCTCGGCAATAACATTTTATTTTCACCATTTCAGCTTATAAATAAGGGAATATTTAGGGAATGAGCGGGCAAAATCAAAACCAAGATGATCGCGTAGGCGCAGCCAGCCGCAGGCATCGCCAGAACTTAATATCGGAGACATATCCCCCATCTACAGATGAGGATGCCAATGCAGACTCAAGGGACTTTTTCGCCGATATTTTTGCAGATTTTGAGCCGCAGAACACCACAGACGGTAGCTACAGGGGAACAATGGCGAAAATTAAAGCAACAGAATTACACTATCAAGAAGTTTTTGAGCAGAAGTTAGTCGAAGCTAATACTAATTTAAAGAGGGATAGAATTAGAGTTAGCATTAAACAAACTGGGAATTCTCTCCAGTTACGGGCTACCCTACCGTTAAAACCAGGCGATTGCAGCTTAAGTAAGGAAAAAAAGCAGTATGACTTGTCTCTAGGGATACCAGCAAATTTAGAGGGACTGAAAACTGCGATCGAGGAAAGTTACGAGTTGGGTAAATTAATCGCTCGCCATACCTTCGAATGGAATGAGAAGTATTTAGGAATTAAATCTAGAGAGAAGCAAGAGATAAAAACTATTGGGGAATTATTAGATACATTTGATGAAAAATATTATCAAACCCGTCAGAAAACTATAACTAGTCAAAATACTTTTGCTAACTATATATCCGTTATTAAAAGAAACTTTCCTCTAACAACTTTGTCAACAAAAAGTCATTTTGAGGAAATTATTAATTCATTTCAGGGAAATAAAAAAAATGAATTAATTGCGGTAACTTCTATTTTTATTAAAACCTTTAAGTTGGGATTTATACTTGATGTGACACGAGATCATGTCACTCCTGCTCATCGAGAAATACCTGACAATGATAAAATAGTATCCTCTTTTGACCTATTTGAAAAATTCGCCCTCAATCGCAAAAATACAAATATCACTGATGAAATAGACACCTGGGAAATGTGGCGTTGGGTATATGGAATGTTAGCAACCTTTGGGTTAAGACCAAGGGAATTATTTGTCGAACCAGATATTAATTGGTGGATGTGTCCCCAAAATATAGACCATACTTGGAAAGTCAATAAAAATACAAAAACTGGATATCGAGAAGTTATCCCCTTTGTACCAGAATGGATAGAATTATTTGATTTACAAAATCTCAAACCATTAAATATTTTAGAAAAAAAGGTGACAAAAATTGCATCTGTGCAAAATATTAATTGGATGCGGAGAGATATATCCAGATGGTTTAGAAAAGTGGGAATTGAGTTTCAACCCTACGATTTGCGTCATGCTTGCGCGATTCGAGCGCATCTCCAGGGAATACCCATCAAAGCCGCAGCAGACAATTTAGGTCATACTGTTGATGAACATACAAAAACCTATCAAAGATGGTTTGGGATTGAAAATCGTAAAAAAGCCTTTGGTGAGGTAATTAGTCAAAAGTCGTTAATTGAGTTGCAGAAGAATGAAATATTGGCGCTACGGATGGAGAATGAAAGATTGAGATTGGAAGTTGAAAAGTTGAAATTTTCGGAGAATATCTAACAATCTAGAGGACTGCGAACAGCTTTATCATTACGATTGAGAAAACAAGTCTAAATCAATAGCTTTCATTTAAGTCTAAAAACTAAAACAGGTGTAGCGGCTGTCTTGATTCTCAAGTGCGATCGCTAAATTTTCAATGCATCATTTATTCTTGCTTTGAGAACCTTTTCTTCCATATAAAAAAATCAAGAAAAAACATCCTGAATTAGCCCAAAAATTTGAAAATAGCGAAGCTTTTGAAACAGTCAATTCTGGTATGAAATTGAAACAACTGAAAAAGGCGAACAAGTTAGTAAGCTTTGGCTAAACACAGAAAATATCCCTCAAAGCTATACACATGAATTATGTGGTTTGATCCAAACAGTAGAGAGTATCTGGAAAAATGTAGACTCTCCAAAACCTAGTTGGCTTGACCTTGTAACGATAGAGTTGGTTGGAGTTGATCGTAAACATGAACTAAGTGTTGAGCGAGATAACTTAGAGAGTCAACTTAGAGCGGCAGAGGAGGAGCGACGCAGGGAGGCAGAAGCTCTACGAGAAAATGAAATTACAAGAATAGCTAATAAGCATCGTTTAGAGAAAACGAAGGCTGATGAGTTGCATCAACTACTAACGGAGATGCGTCCTTTAGGTTTTACAGATAGTAAGCAACTCTCGAACTATATTGTAAGATATCAACTTGGTTATAAGTATCCAAATATCTCAGGTATCGTGATAATGGAAGATGGAAGTACAGAATGGGAGTTTCCTGGCGGATTTCCTCCAGATATTTATAAAATTATTTGTAGGGAACTCGGTTTGGATAACCAGAGGACGAATGCTAGAGTAAAAAGATTTGACTCATGGACAGATATCTATTCAGCAAATCAAAAATAAGAAAAAAGTATTATATTATAGTAAAAAAGTAATAAAATTATACAAAAATGAGTAAACCTTTTTACAAAAATAAACTTACAGGCAATTATGGTGTTCTTGAAGGAGTAGTACCCTTAACTCTTAGGCTTGTAAACGCTGTTGGCGGAATGATTGAGTTGAGTCATCAGCACGAAAATGTCACGGCTGAAAATCTAGTTTAAGTCTCATCGGAGGAAGTTCAAAAGGCTTTACTGGGTTTTTAGTGCGATCGCCAATCTTGTAGGGTACATTAACGGAGTGTAACGCATCATATTTATGATTATTTACTGATTTTCGGTGCGTTATGCTGTCGCTAACACACCCTACTGCTAATCGTCCCATTGGTTGGACAAGAACATTTTTGGCTAAACTATAATCAGGGAAACAGCAAGATGAGATTATGAACTTAGATACAATTCAACAAGATATTGAGTCTCTTCCTCCCGATGCACAACAAATCATAGTTCAACTCGTAGAATTCCTGAAAAAACGCTACCTTCTGAATCAACAGGAATCTTCAGAAAATTCCTTGCAAGACTGGTCAGACTTTATCGGTTGCATAGAAGCTGAAACAGACCTCTCAAAAAACTATAAAAACTACTTAGACCATGAACTTAACCAAAAATATGATCATAGTTGATACAGGCTTTTGGTTAGCTCTTGCCAATAAAAAAGATACAGTTCATATATCCGCAAAAAAACGATTTCAAGATTTAGCTAATCAGCAATTTATTACGACTTGGTGTGTCGTCACCGAAACGTGCTATCTATTACAAAAAAGAGTAGGAGTAGATGCTCCAAAAATCTTTATTCATAAAATTTCTACAGGAAAGCTACAAATCTTTGATCTGAAACAACATCATTGCCAGCGTATTGAAGAACTGATGGAAAAATATAAAGACTTACCGATGGATTTAGCCGATGCCTCTCTCGTTATTTTGGCAGAAGAATTAGGTCATGGTCAAATTTTATCGGTTGATTATCGAGACTTCAACACCTATCGCTGGAAAAATACAGAACCGTTCGATAACCTCTTTCAGGAATTTTTATGACGTAGTGCGATCGCGTTCGCGGAGCGTCCCGGAGGGAACTAGCTCTGCTGCAAGCAGTTCGCCGATCCTATAGGGTGCGTTAATGGAATCTCAATAATTTCACCGTTAAACATATTTGGGTTAATGCGATCGCTCAATATCCAAATAAATCAATACTTCTATACATAAGCTGACCTGTAATTATTTAAACTCAGATATTGTTATTTGCGTATCTATATTGAGAAAAACCGCGCTTTATACTTCAATATAAAGAAAACAATTATACTTAACTACTTGCCTTGGACCTTCTTAACTGCGATCACTAATCTAGGGTTAGGGAAAAATTAGGTAATACCTGAGAAAAGCAAATAACTTTTAGCAGAGAAAAATAAATGGATTTACTGCTTGCTATCTTTGCTTATGGTGTAGCTGACCGTGGGTTTATCCCCTAATTTAAGGAAAAACCAGGGAATAATTACACATATCCTGGCAAATCCTTACTATATAAGCAATTCCCTAATTTATTTCCATATAACTGCTGTGGGGCCATTGTCCGCCTAATAGTGCATAAATTTCTACGGGTTTAGCGGAAATTGTTATGCCTATTTCGTAAGATTTGCCTGTGAAGGCAGCAAAGCGTCTAACAGCTTCGTCATAGTAGCGACTATTGCGGTATTTTTTATTAGTTAAATCAATAGCAAATAATCCATAAAAATAGCGAGGGATGCTTTGAATTGTCTCGACAATTTGTCCAAGATTTCTAGCTAAAATCGCATTGCGGGGAACTTCTGTTTCCCAAGCTGTATCTAATGCCCAAGATGCACAAGTCAAGTGAGAACCGCCACAAATTCCGCAAATGCGAGGTGTGACAATTAATCCGGCTTGGGGGTCTTTACCACGTAAGATAACCTCAAATCCACGAAATAGTTCCGCGTGTGTCCAAGCGTTGACTACCCTTCCATGTTCAATATCAACTCGGACATCTAAATCGCCTTCAACTCTACCGACGGGCGATATATCTAATGATTGAATTGTCATTTGTCATTTGTCCTTTGTCATTTGTTACTTGTCATTTGTCATTTATCACTGGTCATTTATCATTGGTAATTATTCACTCGCCCCCCCTGCAAAATGGTCGAAATACTTGATTTTTCGTCGAGGGTTAAAGGGTACGGTCATTGGTCAAATGACTAATGACCAATGACTAATGACCAATGACCAATAACTAAACTGTAAAAAAGTCTTCTTCTGCCCAAGGTGGTGCTGCGTCTTTTGCAACCATTGTGAGTAAGGCGTAGTCTTTTTTGTTGACTCCTGGCGGTAATTCTTTGGGAACTCCCATCACTGTTTGGGTTTTAAATACGGTTCCAGGTTTGAGATCAAAGAAGGGAAATTCTGGTTCTGTGCAACCTAAACAAGGCATTCCGGCGCGAGTTTTGGATGAGACGCGGTTCCATAAGATGCGGTTACAGGAGGAATGAGTCATGGGGCCACGACAACCTAAGTCATAAAATAGACAGCCTTTACGCTGACCAAATTCGGCAGTTGAGGCTTTGTAGGCGAAGTGGACGTTGCGGGTACAACCTGTTTGGGTATAAGTGTTGAAGAAGGTTTGAGGACGATTAAGTTTGTCGAAAGCAATGTCTGCTATGCGTCCAGTAGCGATCGCAACTAATATCTGCGTAATCCAGTCGGGATGGGCGGGACATCCAGGTATATTAATTACAGGTAATCCGGCTTGAGACACAAAGTCTTTACCTAAAAAGCCACCTTCTTGGCGCTTGAGAAATTGTAAACCTTCCGATTCGCTAGGATTGGGTGACATGGCGGGAATTCCTCCCCATGTGGCACAGTCTCCCACGGCTACAATAAATTGAGCAACTTTGGCGAGGTCTGCTAACCAATCTTTCATGGCGCGATCGGCAAAGCGATTCCATTCGCCAGTACCGTTGGGGGCATTAACAACGCTGCCTTCAAATACCAAGATATCCAAAGGAATTGCGCCAGAAATGCAATCCCGCAGCAGTGTCTGTAAGTTGTCGCCTAGTTCCAGTCCCAAGGAGGGATGCCAAAGTACCTTGATGCCAAAGTCGGCAATTAAATCGCAGACTGTCGGTTCTTCAGCGTTGAGGAATGACATACTATAGTCACTATAGAATAAAAATTTGTCAAGATGACCGAAAAATGGTTTTATGGTCGGGTTTCGACAATCGAGCAACAAGAAGATCGCAACGCTCTTAAAAAGCAACTAGAAAGAGGTAAGAATGTTGGATGCGATCGCTTTTACTGGGATATTCAAAGTCGCACAACCGAAGTGCGTAATGGGTTGCAGCAATTAATTGATGATTTAAAAATATCACCAAAGGGTACTGTCACTGATTTAATTGTTACCAGGATTGACCGCATTGGGTCATCTTCAAAACTATTTTACTCGCTATTAGAAGTATTACGGAGTAAGGGTATTAGGCTAGTAGCACTAGACCAAACAATTGATACAGAAAGTTTGGGTGGCGAGTTGACGATTGATGTTTTGCTAGCAGCCAGTAAATTTGAAATAAAAATGTTGTCCAGTCGTGTATCTGCCGAACGTAAGCACCGTATGGTTCAGAAGAAAAGTCATCGGTTTGCGCCGTTTGGGTGGAAGATTGTTGATGATTCTTACGTCAAGGATGAAAGTTGGTGTGTTTCGCTACTAGAAGGCAAGCGTAATTTTAGGGTTTGGGAACTGGCTTTATTTATATTTGAAATATTTAATAGTTATGGTAGTGCCAGAAAAACTTGCAATGTATTAAATGAGATGTTTGGGGTATGTGGGAAAGTAGATGCAAAAAGCACAAAATCAAAAGGGAATCATCGGATAATGCCCGATGATATCGAGCAATTGGATTTATTTCAAAATCATAAAAAAACTTATCAACGATACCCTTGGACGGGCTTACAGTGGTCACCTGCTGGACTAAAAAACTTCTTAGTAAATCCAGTTCATGCAGGCGGAACACCATTTAACGTCACTACATCTAGTCCGTCAGGCAAACAAATTAAGCATTTTGATCAGTGGGATTGCAACTGGGATACCCATGAGGGGATAATTACTCGTGAACAACACGAACAAATAAAACGCACTATCCGCCAAAATCGCAATAATAAGTGGGCTGCGAGAAAAGAAGATATTAACCCATTCGCTAATTTATTGAAGTGTGGTAGATGTGAAGGCGCACTAACCCGGATGTCGTCCCGACGCGATCGCAATGGGCAATATACAGCCTACTATCAATGTACCTACTACTCCCTCGGCCGTTGCGATGCCAAGGAGATGCTTAGTAGTCGAAGTTTAGATTCACAAGTGGCTGATTTGCTAGTAAGCGAAGCTACTAGGCTAGCTGGCATGGTAGATTTTGAAGAAGATAAGTATCTTGAACCTACAGAAGTTAAAGAACTGCGGGAAACCATAGCAGGGCTGGAAAAGTTGCCTACTAATCCTTTTGTAGAAAAAGCCAAAGATGGTATCCGTGACCAAATTGCTAGTATCTTAAGCCTGTATGAAAACATCACAAAACGTAGCCTGTTGGTTCGAGAAGAGTTGGTGCAGATGTTTTGCGATCGTGAATACTGGGACAGTCGAACATCTGAGGATAAAAAACGAATACTAAATAAACTTGTCCGTCGTATTGTTGTTGACGGACGGGTTGTTTTGGGCATTGAGTTTTTTTAGTTTTCTTTGGCGGACAATTTCTCGGTATTCGTCTAATTGGCGTAACCAAAATTCTTTCTCTGATTCAATTCTCATTTGTAGCGTTCTCCATTAATAAATTTAGATTAGCTTTGAGTTGCAAATTTTCTGTTCTCTACGAACAACGTTCATTCGTCGTACCAACTTCGCAGCTGCTTTTAATTTTTTAATTGAGTGTTAGCGTACACCTAATACCAATTCAAATAATGTTTGCGACACATCAATTATTTGTCAGGGCACAACAATGTTGTGCCCTTACCCATCTGTCGCATTGTTTTTTCAAATTGGTATAAGTTTCCTATACACGCTGAACAGCTACGGAAATTCACCCATTTACCAAATTGAATTATGTGGAATAAATGTGCTTTTTGGACATTATTTAAGTCAACATATTGATTTGTAAGTATTTTTAGTACGTGAATTTACAGCAAAACTTTCAGAGAAATTAATGGCAGCACTATCACATAAAAACTTGTGAGTAAGCTTAGAAAATATTTGAAAGTTTTTGACGAATATAATTTGCTCATAGTATATATTAGTATTAAAGTCCATCAAATATTTAGCGATCGCTCTTCGTAGAAAAACTTGTTAATTTATTAATTTATGTATAGTTCATTTCACAACAAATCTAAAACTATCAAATGTTACTAAACATGAAAAAAATTAAATTTAAAAGCAATGCTGGTAAACTAACTGCACTTTTAATTTTAATCACAATTTTGTTGACACCTTTTATAGTCGTCAATGCTGGAGAACGTGGTGTATTAATGCAGTTTGGCGAAGTACAGGAAACAGTATTAGGAGAAGGAATACATATAATAATTCCTATTATTAATTCTGTAAAAAAACTCAGTGTGAGAGTTCAAAAACAAGAAATTTCTGCTGAGGCTTCTTCTAAAGATTTACAAAATGTGTTTATAAATGTAGCATTAAACTGGCATATCATACCTGAAGAAACTAATATAATTTTTCAAAACATTGGTGATGAAAAAGATGTAGTTGAAAAAATTATCAATCCAGCAATAGAAGAAGTGCTAAAAGCAGTGATAGCAAGGTATACGGCAGAAGAAATAGTCACTAAACGAGGAGAAGTAAAATCTGGAGTTGATAATACATTGACTATAAGACTGCATAACTACCACATAGTAGTTGATGATATTTCACTAGTTAATCTCAGTTTTTCTAATCAATTTAATCAGGCAGTAGAGGCAAAACAGATTGCAGAACAAGATGCAAAACGAGCCGATTTTATCGCCTTGAAAGCAGCAAAACAAGCAGAGGCTAATGTCAATTTAGCTAAAGGAGAAGTAGAAATAAATAAATTATTACGTGAAAATTTGACTAATGAAATTTTAGAAAGACAGGCAATAGAAAAATGGGATGGTAAATTACCTCTAATTATGTCTAAAGATGCTCCTAAACTTTTCAATATGAATGAGATTTTAAAATTAAAATAGCCATAAAACCAGTATTAATACTGGTTTTATGGTTAAGTGGCAGGGAATAAATTAGGAGTATCAATAATATGCAACTGGATTAACGCCACAATCAAAAAAGTATACACAGTGGAAGAAACTAAGCCTGTTAATAATTCTTTTTTTAAGTTGTGTTTTTGGCTTTGTTTTTGTAAAACATCAATTGCCCCTGCTTGCATCAAAAGAATACCAATAATGTTAGATAGCCAGTAACCGATGATGACACAAGGCATCAGTAATTTAGGTGCAAAAATACTACAAATATAACCGAAGGCATAAGCAATTGGTAAGTTGAATACCAAATCATTCCACCAGCATAAGGGTGATAATAAATATCCAATGACTAAGAAAAATCCACCTCTTAGCTTCTGCAACAATGTTTTGGGTAAGCTTTCTGGAGTCGGTGATGAAAATTCTTGATCACCTGTTTCGATACTTGTCATAATAATACATTAATTGTAGCAACTTACCGTAGTTTAAAGCAAAATACGAAATAAGTCCAGCCGTAAACACAAGTTGGATTTCACATAGGTAGAAATTACACGTAATTATGCTGTGTAAAAAAGCCTATTCTTATGAATACAAAAATTTTATTCTTCATTGATTAATTGCTGTTCTTCTGGGAATAATTTCGTTTCACTCACTGGTTGTTCACTGATGATATTTGCTGACTGTGAAAATGGACGAATAATTAAACTCACGCCAATTGCCCAAGCGATCGCTACCATCCAACCTGCAATAATGTCACTGGGAAAATGTACTCCTAAATATAGGCGTGTCCAGCCAATGGCCAAGATAAACACACTACCCAACATCACTGTTAACCAGCACCAAACACTATCCCAAGTTAAAACGACCAAAATAGCAATCAACGTCATACTTGTCATAGCATGGCCGCTAGGGAATGAATAATCAAATTCTGGTGCAGCAGAAGTCCAAATATCAGGACGGACTCTATGCCAAAATTCCTTAGCTGTGCGGTTGATAGTGGCACTACCAGCCGCAGTAATCACTAAATAAGTGAGCGATCGCCAACGACGTTGAAATAGTAAAATCAGAGCGATTGCACTCAGAGTAGGTAACACAGTCCAAAAAGAACCCATTTTAGTTAGCAGCACGGCAAATTGATCTAACTGCGGCTGTGCTACAGAGTGAATCGCGACTAAAATCGGTAAATCCCAAGGAAATCCACCTTGATTTTGTTCCACCTTGAACGCCAGCAATCCAAAAATTTGCAGTGGTACATATACCCCCACGGACAGCAGCAACAAAGAACGCCAATGGGTAATCAGCAATTTTTGCCCAAACCCTATGGGTGACCGTGGTTTTGAAGGTAATGTTTGCTTTTCTAACTCTGCCATACTAAATACGATATTTGGCTGCAATTAAAGTAGTTTTTTGAATAACTAGTAATTATTTTACTACTGAGGCATAAATATCTGCTAGACAGTCTTTTTCTAGAAAATATTCTATAGCTTTTGTATAAACTAACACCAAGCTTTTGTATATTTTCACAAAAAGATGGACTTTGATTATATTTTAAATATAAAATACGGTAAGCCAGTAGATATTTAGTATTTAGTGGAAATTTTTCCACATTTATTTAAAACTTGCAGTTGCCTAAAACAGTTTGCACAACAGCATTCAAACCAATCTTTTCGTTTCAGGTAAACACAAACGCATCTACAAAACCCCAGGTAAGGACAGAAGTATGGATTTTTTATTATTGCCTTTCTTCAGCTTTCTAGTGGGAATTATTGTTGGTTTGACAGGAGTTGGTGGTGCTTCTCTCATTACCCCGATGTTGATTTTTGTTTTTCAAGTACCGCCTGCTGTGGCAGTAAGTTCTGATGTCGTTGCAGCCACACTGATGAAAGTTGTTGGTAGCATCAAACACTGGCAACAAAAAACCCTTGATTTGCAGACGGTGAAATGGTTAGCTTTAGGAAGCGTTCCCGGTTCTCTTGTTGGGGTAGGGATATTACACCTGATTAAACAGCAAAAAGAGCATCAACTGAACCATATTACCCTACACTTACTAGGTTTAACAATTCTGTTAGTTACAGTATTAGCGTTGGTACAAATGCTGCTGTTGACTTTCTTCCCTAATCTACATTTACCTGAACTTCCCAAATTTGACTTAACAACTCAACTAGGACGCTTGCAGACAATAAGTATAGGAGCATTTTTAGGTTGTATTGTTGGTTTGACAAGCGTCGCTTCCGGCTCAATGTTTGCCTTAGTACTGATTACATTTTTCCGCTTGGATGCTAAGAAGTTGGTAGGGACAGATATTTCCCAAGCAGCAATTCTCCTACTATTTACTGCGGTTGGGCATCTCACATTGGGAACAGTTGATTGGAGTTTAGTCCTACCGATATGGCTTGGCTCAGTACCAGGTGTATTACTAGGAGCTAAAATCTGCCAATCTGTACCTCAAAAACCATTGCGGTTTATGGTTTACTTTATTTTAATGATGGTGAGTGCCAAGCTAGTTTATTAGTTTTCTGAGGGCTGGAATGAAAAGGAAGATTATCTCACTAGTTTCCTAAACACGCCCAAAAACTCCAATTGCGCCTTCTAATTCAGCTCCGCGTAAGTTAGCTCCATTTATATTTGCATTAGTGAGATTTGTTTTCTCCAAGTCAGCATTTTGGAGATTTGCCCCTTCCAAATTTGCTCCTTGTAGGTTGGCTTTTTCTAAATCGGCATCAAATAAATTTGCTCCTTGTAGATTTGCTTGTGCAATATTGGCTTTGCCTAAATCTACTCCCTGCAAGTTTGCTAACTTGAGGTTGATTCCTTGTAAATTAGCTTTTTCAAATTTGACATTTTGCAAGTTTGCTGATTCTAGATTAGCGCCTTGCAGGTTTGCTCCTTCAAAAGATACTCCATTCAAGTTACATCCTACGCATTCATTAGTTTCTAACAAACGTCTCACATTCGCTGGAATTGATTCGGCAGGTAATACTATGGGAGATTCTACTGGAACAGATGTGGATGGGGTTAGATTAGGTGATGTTTCCACTTGAGCTAGGGCGTGAGGTTGGTTAAGTAGAGAAAATACCATTACAAGTCCTAAAATCCAGGAAGTGATTTTTTTGAAGTTGAGTGTGTTCATGAGTTTATTTTTGTGATTTTTTGAGAGTTTTTAAACGTAGAGATTGTCGCAGGGTAGGAACGCAGAGTATTTCTGAGAAAGATCCTTTAATTAGAAAACATGGCAAAAGTGGGTAAGAGTCGATAGCTTTCACTGTCCATTAAGATGGAGTATCCCAACCAAATTAAGACAAAGGGAAAGATTTTTCGACCATAATTAGCTAGAACAGGTGCGATTAAAGGATTACGAGTCAGGTTATAAGATAGAAAACACCACAACCCAACTGTTAAATAGCAAACTAACAAAATTACTCCTAAACGTGGCAGGGTACTACTGGCAAACAACGGTACGTAAATGCCAATATTATTTCCTCCATTAGCAATGGTAACAGCAGAAACGCGGTAGGTTTGTGGGTCGCGTATCGTCCCCCAGAGTGATTTCTTCTGACGCTGAGGTTTGGTATGCTTTAAGTTAATTGATACAGCTTGTGTGGTTTCTTCATTATCTTCTTTCCTCAAAAGATGATTAATTCCAATAGCGATTGGCAGAAAACCTAGTAATCCAATCCAGGTATGGGGAATTATCAGACCACCAAAAAAACCAGGAAGACTGGCAAATACTAAAGCCGTGAATCCTAAAAATTCACCGATAATAATATGCCTGGGACGAAAGGCATGATTGACTTTACCAAAGAAGGCTGTCAAATACAAATTATCATCAAAAGTAGTTGCGATCGCAGCAGAAATCCCAATAATTATTGTACCAATTAACCAACTCATGTTTTTTGTTTGCAAGAATATAGTTTTGTTGTTTTCTAGTCCCTCTCTAATGTTGAAGTTGAGGGCAGATTAAACTTTTATTAGGCTGCTCTGTCTAGCATTAGCAGACAATAAGTTTTGTAATTTTTTTCAAGCGATCGCTATCAAATGAACTGGTAATTCCTGAATAAGTGCTTTTTCAGCAAGTTATACGAAGTTGCGTCTGAAATTAATACTATTGCTTTCGGCTCAATAAAAGCAAATACTCTTTGTGATTAAAACGATAAACACAGATTATTAAAAATAAACTACTATTTTTTGTGTTAAGGCTAATTACAATCAGGAATTTATAAAATTAAAAACAAATATCCAATATGAGTGGTATTGCCACGCAGTGCAACGCACCATCCTTATTTATCTCGGTATATTATAAAGAAACAAATTAAATGTCCCCCTTTGGTAGTAGGGTTAAAAGAAAATCATGTTGAAGTAATATATTTTTAACTAAATCAGGATATATTGCAATGAATGAGTTTATTACTACAGTTTTAGTGGGAATCTCAGCTTTTATTGCCACTAATATTGATGATATCGTTATTTTATTACTACTATTTTCACAGATTAATTCTAGCTTTAGATGCCGACATATTATTGCTGGTCAATATTTAGGCTTTACTATTTTAGTTCTTGCCAGCCTTCCGGGGTTATTAGGTGGATTAATCATCTCACCTAATTGGATTGGCTTGCTGGGATTAATCCCTATAGCGATGGGTATTAGTAGTTTAATCAATCAAGAAGAGGACGAAATTCAAGAGGTTGCAGTTGAAACAACAGAATATCCACAGACAAACACCGCCAGCATTTTTAATGTACAAACTTACAGTGTGGCAGTCATCACTATTGCTAATGGAAGCGATAATATCAGCGTCTACATACCACTATTTGCTAGTAGCAATTTAAATAACTTTTTGATAATTGTTGTCAGTTTTTTTATATTAATAGCAGTTTGGTGCTATCTGGCTTATAGATTAGCTTATCAAACAACAAATGTAAATATTATAAATCAGAATTTTAATTATATATTACCATTTATATTAATAATTTTGGGTGGAGTAATAGTATTAAAAACACAGGCTTTAAGTGTGATAAAGTTAATAGCAAGTTGTATATGTTTAACAATTTTAGTCAAAAAAAATAGAACAAATTAAGCACATTGTATATTATTTGGCATCAGCAGGGCTTCAAAAGCTGTCATCACTCTTGTATGAAAACGTTGATGGTGTTTTAGTTTCCAAACAGGTTGGACAATTTCTAATTTCTTCCCGGATTTTTTTCTGGGATCGATAATTTGCACGGAGTGTAATGTTCCGAGTTGCAATTCTTTTTTCACTATCAATTCGGGGATCGCCGCTGCACCAACGCTACTTTCTACAACTGCTTTCACCATTTCGCTAGTGTTCAGATTAAGTACAACATCCAACTTACTGGGTTCAATTCCCCAACTTTGTAAAGCTTGGTGAAACATCTGTTGTGCGCCGGAACCAGATTCACGCATTACCCAAGTGGTATTTAGTAATTCATCTACATAAATTTCGCTACGATGGAACCAAGGGTGAGATTTGCTGACAACAATTTGCAGGCGATCGCTTCCTACTTCTTCTTTCTCTAAACAGTGCTGCAATGATGCTTTAATCTCCCCTGTTACCAGACCTAAATCATACATCCCCACAGCAGTCCCTTCAGAAATTTCTTCAGCATTTCCTAGCTTACAGTCAATAAAAATACCAGGATATAAGTGCTTGAATTGACTAATTTTTTCGGGTAGCCAATAATTCCCCACCGTCAGGCTTGCTCCTAACTTCAACTCTCCCCGTTGCAGATTATTTAATTCTTTTAAGCCACGTTCTGTTAACTCTACATGAGCCAGAATTTTTTGTGCTTCACACTGCAATAATTTACCAGCATCTGTAATTTCAATATGACGACCAATACGATGAAATAACTTCGTACCATATTCTGTCTCCAAGGTTTGGATAGCAGCACTTACTGCTGGTTGGGTAATATAAAGCGCTTCAGCTGCGCGGGTAAAGTGCAGCATTTCTGCAACGACTAAAAAAATTCGCAACTGTTCGAGCGTCATTTTTGCTATTTATGCTTTTTACCATAGTAATTTTATACATTAGGGAAGTATTATACGTTAAGTTGGGCGGAAAATTGTAGATACGTGTACGCTGTTATATCTGCTTAAACATAAATTTTATCTATGTATCTGGCAAGAAATACTGATTTCTATTATTGATTGATGGGAAGCCATAGAGTAAAACTACGTTCAGGTAAAGCGATATAGATTAGCTGCTGATGCGACAAAAAGCTTGATTTAATTATTGCTGAGTTTTCACCTTCTGCTTGCTTTTAATATTTCAATCAGCAAATCATGACTTAGTAAAAATAATTTAAGCCAGATGATAGATAAATATTATTCTATATACCCTATAATTTTTTAATTACGGTATTCGCCTAGAAATACCGTAGATTTAGGGGTGATTCTGATGAGCAAGTCTCAACAACTGACACAATTAAGTAAATCTCTAATTGAAGGGATGCAGGCTTATGCCATGAAAGCTTTGCAGGCTACACAGCTCTGGTATCAACACATAATTAGGAGTTGGTTCAATAAACACACTGTGCAAAGCTTTGTGAGTCTGTTTCTCATAGGCACTTTTTTCAGTATAGCAGTTGCCTCATGCTCTGGAAGCAGTTCAGCTAGCAAAAATGATGTTAAGGTAAGATTAGTTTCTTTCTCTGTTACAAAAGCAGCTCATGACCAGATAATACCTAAATTCGTCGAAAAGTGGAAGCAAGAACATAACCAAAACGTCACGTTTGAACAAAGTTATGGTGGTTCTGGCTCTCAAACTGCTACTGTGATTGCCGGTTCGCAAGAAGCGGACATAGTACATTTGGCACTTCCACTGGATGTAAACAAAATTCAACAGGCGGGTTTGATTAAATCAGGCTGGGAAATCAAAGCTCCCAGAAATGGTATTGTTAGTAGATCGGTTGCTGCGATCGTAACGCGCGAAGGCAATCCAAAAAGTATAAATACTTGGGCAGACTTGGCAAAAGATGGCGTGAAAGTAATTGCGGCTAACCCAAAAACTTCTGGTATTGCTATCTGGGAATTTTTAGCTTTCTGGGGTTCTGTAACTCTAACAGGAGGTGACGAAGCGACGGCGCTAGATTATCTCACGAAAGTTTATAAAAACACTCCTGTGCTGATAAAAGATGCCCGTGAAGCAAGCGATTTATTTTTCCAAAAAGGTCAAGGAGATGTCTTAATTAACTACGAAAATGAGGTAATTTTGGCGGAAAAAACTGGGCCGAAACTGCCTTATGTCATACCAAAAGTCAATATTTCTATTGATAATCCTGTAGCCGTAGTCGATAAAAATGTCGATAAGCACGGTACAAGAGAAGTTGCACAGGCGTTTGTTGATTTTCTTTACTCAACAGAAGCTCAACGGGAATTTGCAAAATTACAATATCGTCCAGTTAACCCCACGGTTACCCAAGAAGTAGCATCAAAATATCCTCCAATTGAAACTTTATTCACATCTCAAGATTTAGGTGGCTGGGATATTATCCAGAAAAAGTTTTTTGGAGATGGGGCGATTTTTGACAAAATTCAAGCTGCAAGCAAAGCATAATATCTCTTTTTTCATGCAGCATTCTTTACTGACAGTAAGAAATTCGCAGTCACTTTATCTAAATTGATAATTTATGAGCTTTCGTAGCCGATTTAAAGATAGCTTTTTCCTAACATCTTTAATGTTTATTACCAGCAGTATCACTGCTTGTAACGGTGGGCAAGAATTGAAAAGCCAGGTGAGTATTGATGGTGCGGCTGTAGGTTTTCCCGTTTCTTTAGCAGTTGCAGAAGAATACGGGAAAGTCAAACCTGAAGCTAAAGTTAGCGTTGCCTCAAGTGGTACTGGTGGTGGCATTAGTAAGTTTTGTGCTGGTGATATCGATATTGTTGGTGCTTCTCGTACTATTAGGGATGAAGAAATAAAAAAATGTAAAAGTAAGAATATTGAATTTGTTGAGTTACCTATAGCTTTAGACGGCATCGCTGTGATTACTAACCGTCAAAATAATTTTGCCAAATGTCTAACTATAAAGGAACTGAACACTATTTGGAGCGCTAAATCAGATGGCAAAATATTGAATTGGAATCAAGTTAATCCCAAATTTCCTAGCCAACCACTAAAGCTTTATGCTCCGGCTTCTGATACGGGAACGTTTGATTATATGACTCAAGCTGTAACTGGCAAAGCCAAGAATGGCCGTACAGATTATACTCCCAGTCACAATCAAAATTTACTCGTACAAGGAGTTTCAGGTGAGGTATCAGCTTTAGGTTATGTAGGCATATCTTATTATATTCAAAACCAAGATAAACTCAATTTAGTTGCTGTAGAAAGCCCTACAGGAAAATGTGAAAAACCAGTTCCCATAGATAATGTGATCAAAAATATCTACACACCTTTATCTCGTCCCCTGTTCATCTATGTGAGTAAAAAATCTTTAGATAGTAAGACAGCAGTCAAAGAATTTGTAGAATTTTATCTGGAAAATTCTTGGAAGTGGGTAGATAGCGTAGGTTATGTAGCATTACCTGACGAAGCTTATGTCAAGGTAAAACAAAAATTGACTACTGGTGAAACTGGTACAAAGTTTAAAAAAGCAAAACCTGGGCAGCCAATCACAAACTTTATTTAAATAAAGTACTAGTCTTTGTAGTGTCATTGTATCCAAAATTTAACTGTTTATGCAAAATAGCAATTCTGAAGAAGACTCTTATCAACTGTTCAGACAGTCACTAGAGAAAAATGCATCTGAAGATATCTTAGAAAAGGTTATTGCGGTAATTTTATTTGCTTGTGCTTTAGTTTCTGTTTTGACTACCTTTGGTATTGTCTTAATTATTTTTCAAGAGGCATTTGGTTTTTTCCAAGAAGTTACCTTTGCTCAATTCTTTCTTGATACTAAGTGGACACCTCTATTTGCAGATAGACATTTTGGTGTTTGGCCATTGATAGCTGGTACTTTCTTAACTACAGTTATAGCTATGGCAGTTGCTATTCCTTTGGGGTTATTTTCTGCTATTTATTTAAGTGAGTATGCTCAACCCAAAGTAGCAGCAATTTTACGTCCAGCAGTAGAACTTTTAGCAGGGATACCAACTGTAGTATATGGTTACTTTGCGCTGTTGTTCCTCACACCATTACTGCGAAATATTATCCCTCTAGAAATATTTAATGCCTTGAGTGCAGGGTTAATGATGGGGATAATGATTACTCCTACTGTTGGTTCCATCAGCTTAGATGCTATTCGAGCAGTCCCACGTTCTTTGCGTGAAGGAGCTTACGCTTTAGGTATCACTAAACTAGAAAGCATTTTTAAAATAGTTCTCCCAGCAGCGCTTTCTGGAATTATAGCCTCAATTATTTTGGGTATTTCTCGCGCTGTGGGTGAAACCATGACTGTCCTGATTGCCGCAGGCCAACAGCCAAAGCTGACTATTAACTTTGCGGAATCAGTAGAAACAATGACAGCTTACATGGCACAAATTTCTGGTGGAGATAGTCCGCGTGGTAGCCTCAGTTTCAAGACTTTATATGCTGTGGGCGCTCTTTTATTTCTAATAACCCTAGCTTTGAATATTGTTAGTTACTGGATTGCAAATCGCTATAAAGAAAAATACGATTAAGAAGTTATGGCTACAAGTTATCAACAAGATGGTTCTTTAGATTCTGCGGCAGAGTTTACTGATAATGTTGAAAGTAGAGAGACGTTAGGAAAAATATTTGAAATAGTTTTTTTGTTAGGGCTGCTGATTGGTATATTTGTTCTGGCTTTGCTACTTTTTGATATTTTTCGAGATGGATTAACCAGATTTTTAACACCCGGTTTTCTAACAGAAACCCCTTCTCGTTTTCCTGACCAAGGCGGTATCCGTCCTGCTATTGTCAGCAGTATCCTTTTAGGAATTATTGTGATTGGAGTCACTGTCCCCATTGGTGTCGGAGCAGCTTTATATCTAGAAGAGTATGCACCTAAAGCTTGGTGGACAGCGATTATTGAGATTAATATCAGCAATCTGGCGGGTGTGCCTTCTATTGTTTATGGATTGCTGGGTTTAGGAGTTTTCAATTATTTGCTTGGGTTCGGCCCCGCTTTGATTTCTGGTGCATTGACTTTATCTTTGTTGTCTTTACCAGTAATTATTGTGACAGCTAGAGAAGCAATTCGCGCTGTTCCAGATTCCTTGAGAAATGCTTCCTACGGCTTAGGTGTCACGAAATGGAAAACTATCAGTAGTCATGTGATACCCTATGCTATTCCCGGTATTTTGACTGGGGTGATTATTTCTGTATCCCGCGCTATTGGTGATGCAGCCTCTCTAATTGTTGTAGGTGCTGTGGGTTTTCTGACTTTTAACCCTGGTTTATTTCAGAGATTTATGGCATTACCCATTCAAATTTACAGTTATATAACTCGTCCTGAACCAGGTTTTGCTGATGCAGCTGCGGCGACAATTATTGCATTGTTACTCTTGATTTTAGTTTTAAATGGTGTAGCAATTTATATCCGGCAACGCTTCTCAATAAATTAGGTAATGAAATATCTAATTGATTACATTCACAGATATTTAGGAAATACGCAAAATGACTTATAGCAACAGTAGAAGTAAATTTGATAGCGCCACAATCGACCAAGATAATGATATCTTCAATCTTGAAGGTGTGAAGGTCTTTTATGGGGGATTTTTGGCACTTTTAGATGTCTACTTAAAAATTCCTGAAAAACAAATCATTGCTTTTATCGGGCCTTCAGGATGTGGTAAAAGTACCTTACTGCGTTGCTTTAATCGGATGAATGATTTAATCCCTGGAGCGAAGGTAGAGGGTAAGTTGAATTACCGCGATCGCAACATTTATGATCCTAAGATAAATTCTGTAAAATTACGCCGCCAAGTCGGGATGGTTTTTCAAAGACCAAATCCGTTCCCTAAGTCAATATACGAAAATATTTCCTTTGGGCCGCGGGCTAACGGTTATAAAGGTAACATCGATGAATTGGTGGAAGATTCTCTCAGACGCGCTGCTATCTGGGATGAAGTCAAAGATAAACTCAAAGAAAAGGGTACTGCATTATCTGGCGGACAACAACAACGGCTTTGCATAGCAAGAGCGATCGCTATGAAGCCAGATGTATTATTGATGGATGAACCATGTTCTGCTCTTGACCCAATTTCTAGCCGCCAAGTAGAAGAACTCTGTTTAGAACTCAAGCAGCAATACACCATCATCATGGTAACTCACAATATGCAGCAAGCTTCGAGAGTCGCAGATTTCACTGCTTTCTTCAATACAGAAATTGACGAGCATGGCAAACGTCGCGGAAAATTAGTTGAGTTTAATCCTACAGCCCAAATGTTCAGTTCTCCTCAAACTAAAGAAGCCGAAGATTATATTAGTGGACGCTTTGGTTAAAGAGACATCACAGTTCTAATTCTGGAAAATATCCTGAGAAATGTCTGAGAAGTTTTTTGTATACACCGAACGCTGATAGCTCCCCCTAAATCCCCTGATAAATTTGAGGACTTTAAGGTTCTTATTCCCTCTTTTTTAAGCGGGGTTAGGGGAATCAACAAATATTTGATACTTCTCAGACATCCTCTGAGGTTTGATAGTACTAAAGCTGAGTAATACTTTAACTTAGTAATTATACCGTGTATAATTTCGTAATATTTATCAATATGAAATTAGTGGTTGCAATAAAATGGTTAAAATATTAAATAATTTAAAGAGCTATTTGCAGTTTAATTTATATGAAAATGGAAACAGAAAAATTAGAAGTGAATAAGTTAGAAAAAAAGAAGTATCGGTCAGATCGAGTCCGGGATCATTTAGCTAATGAACGTACTTATTTGGCATGGATGAGGAGTGGTATTGCACTCATGGGTTTTGGTGTTTTAATTGTGCGATTGCGGATTATTCAACCGCCCATAGCACCACAACCTCCTGGTAATGGTTGGAAGTTGGGTTTAGCATTCGCTTTAGTCGGTGTGTTATCAGTATTACTTTCAACTCAGCATTATTTTGCAGTTCGCCGAGATATTGACGCAGATACTTATCAACCGCCAGATCGTTGGATAATTCTCGCTAGTTTAGCTGTGCTTCTCTTGGGTGGGGGAGTACTATACTATGTATTCACAGTTCCCTTAGATTATTTGAATACTTATATTCTGGAGTAATAAGGTCAGGACTTACGCAAAGGTAACGGAGAATCGAACCACAGAGGACGCAGAGGACGCAGAGGACACGGAGGAATAAGAGTTTCAGAGATGTCTTGCGTAAGTCCTAAAGATGTCATGTTAAGTTAGACTTTTGAGAGTTTTCAAACGCAGAGATATGCAAAGCAAATCAAAGCCGGGCTTCCCTGCGTAGGAAACTTTTCAAGATAGAGGTACGTAGAGTATTTTTAATCTACGGTGGCTATTTGCTGTTTGGGGAATTCTCGGTTGGCTACAATTTCGCCAAAGGGACTGATTAGTTGCGGTTCTGCTATTGGCTGATTTTCTAGGGGTAAGCGAGGAAAGAGTAGTTCTGCTACTCGATATGCCTCTTCTAAATGCGGATAACCAGAGAAGATGAAGGTATCTATGCCTAATTCTTGATATTCCAGCATTCTTTGAGCTACGGTATCGGGATCGCCTACTAAGGCTGTACCCGCACCACCACGAACTAAGCCAATTCCTGCCCATAAATTCGGGCTGATTTCTAAGGCTTCACGAGAGCCGTTGTGTAATTCTTTCATCCGGCGTTGTCCTTCAGAGTCCATGCGTGCATAGGCTTGTTGGGATTCGGCGATCGCTTCTTCGTCTACGTAGCGAATTAAATTGTTGGCTGCATCCCATGCTTGGCTTTCTGTCTCCCGCACAATGACGTGTAGACGAATCCCAAAACGTAATGTTCTGCCTTGGGCTGCTGCTAGTCTACGTACAGAGGCAATCTTTTGGGCAACTTGTTCTGGTGGTTCGCCCCAAGTTAAATATGCATCTACGTGTTTGGCAGCAACCTCTTGGGCAACGGGGGAAGAACCTCCAAACCACAGAGGTGGATGCGGTTTTTGGACTGGGGGAAATAACAGTTTTCCACCTTGAATATTCAGATAATCTCCCTGTAAGTCGGCAGTCTCTCCGGCTGCTATCTGCCGCCACACTGCTAAAAATTCATCTGTTAATCTGTAGCGATCGTCATGGGAAAGATGTAACCCATCTCCTGCCAACTCTACGGGATCGCCACCTGTAACCACATTAATTAGCAATCTTCCGCCAGAAATGCGGTCAAATGTTGCCGCCATCCTTGCTGCTACTCCTGGTGACATCAAACCCGGACGTATTGCCACCAAAAATTTCATCTGTTTAGTGTGCGTTACCAAAGTTGATGCCAAAATCCACGCATCTTCACATGAACGGCCTGTAGGTAGTAATGCCCCTGCGAAACCTAAGTGATCTACTGCTTGGGCAATCTGCCGCCAATAATCAAAGTTGACTGCCCGCCCGCCTATGGCAGTACCAAGATAGCGCCCTTCACCGTGAGTCGGAATAAACCAAAGTAGCTGCATGATATCTATGTCAGAGTAGCTGCAATATTTCCTGGCTATTTAAGTACAGTAAGTTGATAGAAATACCGTATTATTTAGTCACTTTTAGAATATCGCACAAATAATCAAGCAATGCAATACTTTTATAAAACTAAATACGGCAAGCTTATCGAGCTACAGTAGTTAAATCCTTGCAGTTTTGTGTAGGCTGTGACATACTCTAACTCATGTAAGTACATAAATTCGATAGACTTACCGTACTTAAAATTATAAATCTTGCTGCAAGGAATTAATCATGCTTAAAGATGCACAAGGACTGGTAGTGACGACAGATTCAGCCCAAGCGATCGCAGCTATTAACCGTTTCATTGATCAAGCACTGTGTTATGGTCAAAATGCAGAAACAGCGATTTTACAAGCAATTGAGGCTGATCCAACTTGTGTTTTAGCTCATGCTTATGCAGCCGCTTATTATCTTACGCAAGAAAACAGCAAAGCTTGGCAGCAAGTACAACCATATTTGCAAGTAATACAAGGGAATTTAGCCAAGATTACTTATAGAGAAAAATTATATGTGCAAGCAATTTTAGCTTGGGCGAATCAAGAGATTGATCGAGCGATCGCCTTTCATGAACAGATTACCAACAGATTTCCTCGTGATTTAATATCAGTCCAGCAGGGGCAGTATCACTATTTTTATACAGGCAAAAAAGAAAAATTACTAAAAATTGCCCAGAAAGTTTTACCTAGCAATCCCCAACAACATTATTTATATGGCATGGTGGCTTTTGGCTTAGAACAATGTCACCAATTAGAAGCAGCAGAAAAAATGGCACGTGAGGCGATCGCCTTAAATAGATATGATCCTTGGGCGCACCATGCTTTAGCTCATGTGATGGAAACTCAAGGAAGAGTTAATGAAGGTATAGCTTGGATGGAGAGTTTTGCAGATACTTGGAAAAACTGCAATTCTATGCTTTATACCCATAACTGGTGGCACATTGCACTGTATTATTTGGAGCAAAAAAACTACCAAAAAGTTGCTTCACTATACGATAACCACATTTGGGAACGTGCAAATAAACAATCTCCTAAAGACCAAGTAGGTGCAATTTCACTATTATTACGTCTGGAATTACGTGGGGTAAATGTAGGAAAACGTTGGCAAAGTATCATTCCCTATGTTTACAGCCGTATTGATGAACACGCATTACCATTCCAGGACTTGCATTATGTCTATGCCCTTGCCAAAGCCGGACATACTGATTGGGTAAATGAGATGCTTCAGAGTATGCATTATCATGCCTTGAGTATCAATCCCTTTTTGCAAAAGAGTTGGTTAGAGGTAGCGATTCCCGCAGCTAGAGGTATGGTAGCTCATGCCAAAGGTGACTTTAACACAGCTGCTACCGAACTCAAATTGGTTTTACCACGTTTGTATGAGATTGGAGGGAGTCATGCACAACGAGTTTTATTTGAGGAAATTTATCATGATGCTGTGTTGTGGACACAAAAGCAGAGTTGGGTTTATGGCATTACGGCCTAATTAAGCTCATCCCATCCCCTAAAAGGGATGGGATAATACGAAAGACTGTTGACTGTTAACCGTCAACCGTCAACGGCGTTGAGGCATCTCTCATCCCATCTTCAAAAAGAGTCGGTTTTCCCGATGCCTTTTTATAAATCTGTTTGAGTACCTGATAATGTTCTAATTTCACTGCGGCAAAACGCTTAACACCAAACTTTTTCATAACTCCTTGCAACTCTGCATCTGGTTGGAGTAGCGCCAATTGCATTTGCTGAATTAAGGGGATACCTAGACGCTGTGCTACTACTAATGGTGGCATAGGAGAAGGCCCTATCACTTGCACCACACGCAAATGCTGTGATAATTCAGGAACATCGCTTAATTCTTGTTCTAACACTACACTGTCAATGGCTGCACAATCTGCCAGTCCCTCAACTACCCAGCGAATTGAACGCTGATGAGAACCTGATTCTATAGTTTTTCCAAAGAAATTTTGTGGATATTTTTCTTGACTTAACCAGTGATAAGGTAAATTATAGCCACTGTTAGAACCAGAGTCGTTATAGCAAAATGTTTTCCCTGACAAATCGGCAAACTTTTTGATATTACTATTAGCCTTGACAATTATATCTGCATAGTAAACAGGACAGTTATCATACCGGGATGCTTGCATCACAGGTGCAACCAATGTCTGTAATTGGTCTAAAACCACTTGATTGTAGCGAATTAGTGGTAATCCACAAATAAAAGTTAGGTCTATTTTGTCTTGAAATAATAGAGGGTCTTGGAGGGGATCGCATTCACCTTGATGTAGTTGGATTTCTACTTGTAAAACACGACCTAAATAAGCTGCGATCGCCTGATATAATCCAAACCAATTAGGAGCTAAGTAAGATACAGCCCGTAAGCTTGTTGATATAGTCATTCTTGTTTTAAAACAGTATTCTTCTGGAAAACCTGAGTCAACTTTTGCCCAGAGTAATGCATATATAAAAATCCTAGGCTAGCAACACTCAGTAGCATAATTCCTAAAACAGTCGTATAAGCATTAATATGCCACCACAGCCGATTTAACACAGATGTTCCTAGTTGTGATATCTTCCACAAAGAATCAGGTTTTACGCTCTTATTGTTTTGGATACTAATATTTTGGGCTAATGTCATTGTGATTTCTCCTGTTAACTGAGCAATCTAAAGGCCACCAATTCGATAGGCTTAATGTAGATTATATTATATATTATCTAACTTCGTCAAAACATAAGACTCATAATTTGATTTTTGCCACAATTCATTACACTTCTATCTCTTTTTCATCTGGAGTTGAGATAATCACAAAAACAAAACCCCTATTTCTTGAAGAAATTGGGGTTGTTCTAGTTTTTTCTCAATAACACTTGATAATTAACCTTTCATATAACTGGGATTCCACTGCAACCAAGATTTTTCTAACTTTCTAGCAATGACATCTGCAAGTTTTCCAAACAATGCATATAGAAAAATACTCAACACCACAACATCAGTTTGCATAAATTCTCTAGCATTCATTGCCATATAACCAATACCAGAATCAGCCGCAATAGTTTCAGCTACAATCAGTGTCAACCACATAATCCCCAAAGAAAAGCGTACACCAACCAAAATAGAAGAAATTGATCCTGGTAAAATAATTCGCCAGAATAAACCCCAATAATTTAAGCCGTAAACTTTCCCCATCTCAATTAATCCAGGATCAACGCTGCGAATTCCATGAAAAGTATTTAAATAGATAGGGAACATAACACCTAATGCAACAAGAAATAATCTAGCTTCATCCCCAATACCAAACCACAAAATTACGAGGGGAATTAAAGCCAAATTAGGTATATTACGCAACATTTGGATAGATGTATCCAAAAGTTTTTCGGCAAGAGTAGAAATGCCGTTGAGCAAGCCTAAAGCAAAGCCAATACCTCCTCCGACTAAAAAACCTGTAATTGCGCGTGTGGCACTAATACTAATATGTCTAAATAGTTCACCACTTTTAGTTAAGTTAATTGCAGCAATGACTACGCTTAATGGAGCAGGCAAAATTCTTGTGGGGATAAAGCCAATAGCAGAAAGGATCTGCCAAACAATAATAATTGTTATAGGTACGACCCAAGGGATTAATATCTGAATATAGCGACTTTTTAACAAAAAAACTTGAAGTTTATTTTTATTTTTTGTATGTCTTGCAGAAAAATCTGTGGAAGTAGAAGAAATGGATTTCATAAGGTTATGTAATTGGGTGGACTAAGTAAATGGACGACTAATCACCAAGCTTACCCCCCTAAATGCTAGTTTTTCGCTAGCAATTCTTTGGGAGTAATTTCGGCATATTGTTCAGGTGTTAAAAAGCCATCTCTGACATTTACCTTTTTAGGTATGAGTCCTAAGTTGTACCATTTTTCCGCAACTTCTTGTTGTTTATTAATAATTACTTCAGTAATTGGTACGAGCGTGAAATCATATTTATTATGCATCAATTGTAATGTTGGTGGATCGAGTTGAGTTGTTTCTGCCAGTAATTGGGCAAGTTCTTTAGGATTATTCTTAGCCCATTTTTGCGCTTTTTGTACTTCGTCTAAAAAGACCTTGATTACTTCACGATTTTCTTCATAGAATTTACGGTTTGTAGATATAAAGTTATTAGTATCTCGCAAACCGTCACCACCATCAACCAAAACTCGTCCAGAATTATTTTGGACATTTCTGGTAACAAATGGCTCCCAAATGAACCAAGCATCTATTTTACCTTGACTAAATGCCACGTTAGCATCTGGAGGCGCTAAACCAACTGACTCTATATCACTAAGCTTTAGTCCTGCTTTTTCTAAGGCTCTGACTATGAGATAATGACCAATTGACGCTTTTTGGAAAGCTACTTTTTTCCCTTTCAAATCTTTTACACTTTGAATGGGAGAGTTTTTAGGAACCAATAGTGAAACGGCTCTCCCATCACTAGAATTAGCAGCTAAATATACAAGAGTTGCGCCAGCTGCTTGGGAAAAAATAGGAGGGGATTCAGCTGTCGAAGCAATATCAAGTGCGCCTGCATTTAAAGCTTCAAGTTGTTGTGGCCCAGCAGCAAATTCAGGCCATTCTACCCTATAACCTAAAGGTTTTAATCGTTCTTTTAAAATACCTTTTTGTTCTAAAACAGCTAGGGCAGTAAGTTGCTTAGAACGAACAATTCTAATTACTTTATCCGCAGCATTACTAGTAGTAACATTAGATGCAGATGAAGTTATTTGTTGTTGAGAATTATCTGGTGAATTACTACAACTAAATAGCGTAGTAGACAATACTAAGCTGTAACCAAATGCCAACAAAGCGTGACGACGAGTCATGCGTCGGCGTATCGAGGATACAAATTTATATTTGAAATATTCCATTAATTAACTAACCTCTAATTATTAAGCAAGTTGTTAAATTCAAAATTTAAACTGTAACTTTTGTTCCATTAAATTTTGTCAATGTGAAGCCATTGAATTTTTCGTTGTAACCTAATCTTTCATCTTTAAGAATGCTGATGGCAATTTCTTCACCCAAAGCCAAGCCAGCAGAACCATCTGTACGCCAGTGAATCCCACCATGACCACGACCAAGGGTGTAATTAGCTGCTAATTTGTTCAATTCGCCACCCACTGTTAAAGACTCTTCTGTATAGGGAATTACTTTGGTGGGGTCATTAGGATCAGGAACTACAGGATTAGGGATAACAAAATCTTCGTCAAAGTAGGCTTTTAATAATGTGGCACTGACACCAGCGATCGCAGCTGCACCACCAACATAAGATGAATGAATGGGCGAACCTTCCGGGTATCCATGCGGCAAAAGATAGGAGCCAAATTTGCTGAAACTCTGCGCTAGAGCTTGGGAGTTTAATATATCTCCATGAATCGGATTTTTAGTTTTATTAATAATGTTGTTGTGGATGAGTCCGCCATAAGCTTCTGGGCGCAGCGTGCGGTGTACATAAAACTTCTGCCAGTACGCAGCCCTAATAGCGCGGGATCTACCCAGATACAGTAAGGCTTCTAAATGTCCGAGTCCAAATGACCCATTACCCCCCTGTTGAGTCTTTGATTTAACAAAGGGATTGCCTGAATTAAAGGGTGCGTCAATACCACTACTCAAAGGGTCGTTAGCTTTGCGACTACTACCCAAAATGAGAGCAGCGCCAGAAAATGCTGCGCCTGGTGCATGGGAAAATTCTGATAAGTCACGAATTGTCGATACGTAACGGCGTACTGGGTCATACTTAATAGCTTTAGGAGTACCGCCATTCTGTACATTCAGCCATTCTTCATAATCAGTTAGGAAGTCATTACCAGGGAGAGCCGTCCGAATCACAGGCGGAATAAACTGAACTCCCCAAGGAATATTTAGTAAAGCAAACTGGGAAATGTGAGGCCCTATTAATACCCCTGATGGAGTAACGTGTTTTGCCGTCCTACCAGATTTGTCATTTTGATCAACGTAAGTGACAGTACCGCGAAACAGACTTTGGGGAGTCACACGTCCATTTTGTTTTGGCCCTTTGAATGTCGCCAGCTTGTTTAGTTCTTCAACAGCGACCAATACCAGAGGATCATCGGTGTTATTTTGCAGTTTATGAAAAGGTACGTCTCGCAATAACGCTTGCCAATAAATTTCCACAGCTTCAGCAGCGCGTTCTGAACTAGCTAGAGTTGGTGGTGGCGGTACTGCTACCTGCACCCCATGACATCCTTCTAAACTGGCTGCGAGAGGCCCCTGAGCATTAACTAGTTTTCTTGTACCACCCAAAATGACTTTTTCAAAGTCATCATGATCTTGGGTCGTCACTGCTTTCGTTAAAGAGTCATAGGCTTTAAGATCAACTTCACCCAACTTGTTGTGTGGTAATCCCTTAGTGTCAGAGCCGATTTTGTTGGGATACCGTTCTTCATCGCCATTAGTAGGATTAGGCGCAATGGGAACTTGACGATTGGCCTCTGCTGCGGCAACACGTATGCGATAAGCCTTTTCAGTGAACTTGTTAACTGAAGAAACTTTCTCCTGTGCTTGACCTTTTTCAGCAGAAAACTTTAAACCCACTGCTCCTGCTACAACACTACTTGCAGTAAATATACCAGTGTGTAATAAAAAAGACCGTCTACTAGCTGCACTAACAATAAGTTTAGATTTTCTCTGATCCATAACTTTATTTCTTTACGCCTTTGCCTGAAATTTCAAAGAAAGGAAGTAAGGTGGTTTTACCCACCTTAAGCAACCGATTTGAGGTATGTTGTGGCGGAAACTTTAGGAATATTGCGTTACAACAGGTAATTCTTGATTAAGTACTTAGTTGCCAATATCACGCAATTTCTAAGCTACAGGGTCGTGATGTATAAAAGTACGTGTATCTATCAAACCCGTATTTGTTCGCCATAGAAAGGGTTTCCATGATTTCAAACGTACTTGTAGTCATATCGAAACCAACACTTCAACTACTTGCGCCATAACCTAGTTGTTATGCTTGTGATCGGATAAGGAAATGGGAAATGGGGATGGGGTAGATGTGGTGAAAGTTAGGAATTGTCTCAACACAAAGAGGTATAGTTCTATCCCCAATTCCCAGTATTTAATTCTAGTTAGAATATCTAAGTTGAGAATTTAGGGCATATTCAGGCAGGCGATCGCGTTCACCCATTACTCGTTGTAAAATCTTCTCAACCAGCTGGGCAAACTCTGCATTGCCTCTGGCTCTTGGACGTGGCAGATTGATTCTCACGTCCATACCAATTTGACCGTTTTCAATCAATATTACTCGGTCTGCTAACACCACGGCTTCTTCTACATCATGGGTGATTAACAGTGCCGTAAATCCTTGCTCCTGCCACAACTCTTCTAATAATTGCTGCATTTCAATCCGGGTTAAAGCATCCAAAGCACCCAATGGTTCATCTAGAAGCATCAAAGAAGGCTTACTTGCCAAGGCTCTGGCTAACGCTACCCGTTGACGTTGTCCACCAGAGAGAACAGCTGGCCATTCGTTAGCACGGTCTTCTAAACCGACTGCACGCAAGACCTGCAAAGCTGTTTGTTTGGCGTAAACTTTCGACTTAGAACCAAATAACCCTAACTCTACATTTGATAACACGCGCTGCCAAGGCAGAAGTCGCGCATCTTGAAACATCATCCGCACGGTGGGATTTGTACGCTGAAGGGAAATTTGATTATTCAGCAACACACCCCCTGCACTCGGTTCATCTAACCCAGCAATTAAACGCAGCAGTGTACTTTTACCACATCCACTGCGGCCAACAATAGCCACAAATTCTCCTGGTTTAATGTCTAAATTAATTTCTTGTAAGACAGTCTTCTTCCCAAAAGACTTTGTTAACCCTTCTAGTTGCAAATACATTCCACGCGTTGCAGATACCATCTCAAAATCTCCTATTTTTATGCTATGTCGGCTGTTTATTCTCTACTGACTGGATGGAACACGGCTTTTTTGAAAAACCAGCAATCAATATTTTGATTTCTATCAAGTCTGAAAATTTCGGTCTTTGCTAAATAAGTTGTAAGTTTAGAAAATACAATCAACTGGCGAATAAACAACACTTTTGAGATAACACTGAATTAACCATATATATTGATTGTTATGAAAGCTTCAGGACTGAACTACCAAGCATATTCCTGCTATAACCGGACTAGCTTTAACAAGATTGATTTCAGTTATCATAAAGTACGGTAAGACGGTAGGGTTTTAGTACTTTTTCTATTTTAGTAGCTTCGCATAGTTAGCTATAAAAGACAAGTAATTTTGCATTTTTTTGCAAAATGAAGGTTGATTTCACATCTAGTCATATTTACTGACGAGAAATAAAGTCAAGAAACTTTGATAATTTTAATTAAAAGCCTATTTTGTTGAGTGTTTTAGTGGAATGATACTCAGATAATCAAGAGTTGACTGTTAACTCATCCCCCGGCTTGAAGCCGGGGGGAAATCGAAGTCATTGGTCATTGGTCATTAGTCATTAGCACCAATGACTAATGACTAATAACTAATGACTAAATCGGCGGGCGGCTATCCCGGACACCCCTCTTGTTGGGATGGGATTCCCGCCGATTTTCGTTAAGGTTTAAGTTTCGACAGCCAACTTTTTCTAGGACAGTTATAGCATTAAGCAGCTACAGGAGTAGCAAATCTAGCATAGCGCTCTATGTAAAACTCTTTGCTATTAGCGATCGCCTCTACAGAATCACGCTGCTTTAAAGCCTTTTTCCACTGATGTAGACGGGTAAATTCAGTAGGTATGGCAAAGCCGCGATAGTGCTTAAGTGCTGGCCAGCGCTCAAACCAAGGATAAAAGGTGAAATCGACTAGACTAACCGATTCACCAAACCAGTAAGGGCCTTCTGGCGATAGTTTTCCCAAACCTTCTTTTTCAATAAATTCCAAATGTTTGTATAGTTCCTGTTTAGCTGCTTCTTGCTGTGAGACATCTGGACTACGTAAGAGAGTAGAAAAAGCTGGAACTAATCTAGTATTGGCGAAATCGATCCAAATCCGCGCCTGTGCTTTAGCAATGGGACTGCTGGGTAGCAGTGGCGGATTGGGAAAAACCTCATCGAGATATTCATTAATTACTGCCGATTCCCACACTCGTTGATCACCATGTGCGATCGCAGGTACTTTGCCATAAGGCGAAATATCAGTAAATCCTTCAGGCTTGTTCTGCAAATTAATCTCAATCAATTCAAAATCAACGCCTTTTTCTTGGAGTACTAGGCGCGAACGATGAGCATAAGGACAAACGACTGCACTATATATCTTTATTTGGGGCATTTTCTGTTCCTTCCAAAAGAAGCGCTTCAGCTTATTCTACTCTATGTCGATAGATTTACAGTATTATAATTTTACAGTGCGCTTTCTATATCACTACCACCCGGGCTAATGATGAATACGATATCAGAGTCATATTTATTTAGATAACCTAAAAATTAGGTATACATAAATTTATATTCAGAAGAACTTTTCCTTTCGGAAAGATTGTATGATGTGTTTAAACTACGGCAAACCAACTGATAAACCGTAATATAGTTTTTAGCATAGATAAATACCTGCTACTCAAGCATTTCGCTTCTTGCAACTCCAAACAGTTGGTAACGCAATATTTACAAAGGAAAGCATTCCATGAGCAACTTACAACTTTACTTTGCTAAAGCTTCTACTTTCTCTCAACGCACGCGTGTCGTGTTGCTAGAAAAAGGTATTGACTTTACCCAAGTTGAAATTGATTTACAAAACAAACCAGATGGTTACACGCAGATTTCCCACTACGGCAAAGTTCCAGCGATTAAGCATGGAGATGTTGAACTCTATGAGTCTGCAATTATCAATGAATATTTAGAAGAGGTTTTTCCAGAACCATCGTTATTACCTCATGATCCCGCACAGAAGGCGATCGCCCGTATCTGGATCGACTACGCCAATACTCGCTTTGTACCTGCATTTAACAAATTCTTACGTGGTAAAGATGCCCAAGAACAAGAACAGGGACGACGAGAGTTCACAGAAGCGCTGTTGTATATTGAGCAAGAAGGATTATCTAAGTTATCTGGAAATGGGCCTTACTGGTTAGGGGATCAGTTTAGTTTAGTGGATATCAGCTTCTATCCTTGGTTTGAACGCTTACCCGTTTTGGATCACTTCCGCAGTTTTGCCTTACCAACAGAAACACCCCGTTTGCAAACATGGTGGAATGCTGTGCGCGATCGCGATTCAATTCAAGTAGTAGCAAATCCTGTGGATTACTACGTGCAGAGATTTGCCAAAGTTCTCGGTCAACCTACCCCCGTTGGTGCTGCTCAATAAGGCAGAAGGTGGGGGAAGGTGCATGATTTCAACACGTAATTAATTGAAATTGACCTTTTGCCGACTTTTATCAATTGGGTCAAACAATCAGGACAAAAACTATGAGCGTAGATAGCCAAGTTCTCGACAGACCGATTTTTCATAATTTGCCATCCGTAGAAGCTAACCTCACTTACCTAATTCCGATGGCAGAAAAACTGATTAACTACACTTATGAACCACCAGCAGGGATTCCCCGCTCGAATGGAACTCATCAGACACACAAACTACCAATCTATAATGCTCGCTCTATCTCTAAAAACATCTTGTTAGATCGAGAAGGATTTGCATTTACTAGGCATCAGACTAATGTCAGTAACTTTTATGACGAAGACGAAGTACGCCGTGTTTACTACCCAGAAGCAGAGCAATTATTAAAAGATGTGACGGGTGCAACTCAGGTGGTGATATTCGATCATACCTTGCGTAACGCTGGTCAGTCCAAGCCTGGTGAAAATAATATTAAAGAACCTGCCAAGCGGGTACACAACGACTTCACCGCTAAATCTGGCTACACTCGTGCCCGTCGAGAATTAGCAGTGCAGGGAATAGAGAATATTGACACTCTATTGCAACAACGCTTTGCGATTATTAATGTTTGGAGAGCGATCGCCCAACCAATCCAAGAATCACCGTTAGCAGTATGTGATGCCCAAACTATTGCCTCTACAGACCTTGTAGCAAGTGATTTGGTGTACCGCGATCGCGTTGGCGAAACATACTCAGCTACGTATAATTCCCAACATCAATGGTTCTATTTTCCGCAAATGCACAGAGATGAAGCACTATTTATTAAGTGTTTCGACTCTGCTGAAAAGGGGATAGCACGTTTTGCAGCTCACACAGCTTTTGAAGACCCCACCAGCCCAGCAGATGCTCCTCCACGAGAAAGCATCGAACTACGGACATTCGTTTTTTACCCTGCATAGATACGCTCTTGTACTGATTCCACAACAATAATACTTGGAGAAATACATATCATGGGTTCACAATACTTTGACATCAAACCAATCGCCGGACGTATTGGGGCAAAAATCATTGGTGTTGACCTGAGCAGCAACCTTAGCGACGAAATCATCAGCGATATTCGTAAAACTTTAGTTAAACACAAAGTCATTTTCTTTCGGGGACAAAATCTCGATGCTAATGGACAAGTAGCCTTTGCCCGTCGCTTTGGAGAAGTCACCACAGCTCATCCGACTGTCCCGTCACTTCCAGACAACCCAGAAGTTCTTGACCTAAATTATGGCCGAACTGTAAGCCGTGCTAATACTTGGCATACCGATGTCACATTTGTAGACCGTCCCCCTCTAGGTTCTATTTTACGAGCCTTAGTGATTCCCCCATCTGGAGGTGATACCATTTGGGCAAACTCCGTGACTGCCTACGAAGATTTACCAAACCATCTGCGTAACCTCGCTGACCAACTCTGGGCAATACACAGCAACGCTTACGACTATGCAGCAGCTGTAATAGATGTTCCCGAAGAAGTTCGTGCTTATCGAGAAGTCTTCACCTCTACCGTATACGAAACTCTACATCCAGTAGTGCGCGTTCATCCTGAATCGGGTGAAAGGGGATTATTTATCGGTGGTTTTGTGCGCCGCCTGCGTGGTTTATCACAGAATGAATCAGATGAAATTGTAAAATTGTTGCAGGCTTACATCACTCGCCCCGAAAATACAGTGCGGTGGCGTTGGCAAGTGGGAGATGTAGCTTTCTGGGATAATCGCGCTACTCAACATTATGCGATCGCAGACTACGGCAATCAACCTCGTCATGTTCAGCGTGTAACAATCGTTGGTGATATTCCAGTTGGTATCGATGGTAAACAAAGTGAAGCCATCAAAGGAGACTCTTCTGCCTATAACCGACGTGAACCTGCTTTAGTTTAGAAAAGGTAAAAAAGGCTTTTACCGTTGTACGGGCAGTCCGAACCCGTAAAGTAGCCGCTACGGGTCTACAAGCTGGGAAACCCACTTACACGGCTGCCCTCGTTCTTGTGGTCAAAAATCTTGAACCACAAAGACACTAAGCATTTACTAGACAACAGAGAAATCAGTACCAGAAAAAACAGTGGTTTTAGCAATACAATCGGGTTGTCCTTTAAAAACCTTTTTAGCAAGTTGGGCATTCTGACGGTTCTTATATCCGCTTTCGTCTTATCGTTTCACAACGTTGCTGTGCGAGTTTTGTTTTCAGAACATCTCGTACTGGGTTTATTTTTACTCGGTGGATACGTTAAACCGGATTTGCAGAACTCATTATTGCTCATGTTCATGCGAATGCTATTAGTGGTTCCACTTATGGCATCTCTAGCATTCAAGTTATATCCATCTGGTGGTAAAGAATTTCGAGAGTTATTCAGGCCCGAACGCACTGATGTTTTGCTCCAAGCATTGGGCTGTGGAGTATTAATGTTTGTGTATATTGCCTTACTCTACATTGGTATTGGCTTAATTCCTACTGGCATTGCCATGACCCTCTTCTTTACCTATCCTGTGTTTACAGCGTTGCTTGCTTGGAGGTTTTTTGGCGAACGTCCTACACTCTTCCGTTGGCTAGTGATGGTGATTATTTTGGGGGGTAGCGTACTTACAATTCCTCAATCTTCTGCTGCTTACAGTAGTGACACCATTACTACTGGCATTTTCGCCAGTGTTGGCTCTGGGGTTGTTTACGCCTTTTATAAAGTCATGGCCCAAAAATGTTTGGAAAAATTTCATCCAGTTCCTTTCACCTGGATTAGTTTTACCTGCACCCTACTGTTTTCTGGTATCAGCTTACTATTTTGGCCACTTCCCAGCACTCAATTGGATTGGATACCCCTGTGGATTGGTAGTATTTTTTCGGGTGTAGTGAGTTTTATAGGACACACATTCAATAATATAGGAATTCGCATGATTGGTGCAACGAAGGCTTCTATTATCGGTGCAAGCAGTCCAGCATTAACAGTATTAGTCGCATGGATCGCAATTAGTGAAACTTTAAATATGATTCAAAGCTTGGGGATTGGGATTGTCACATTAGGAATTGCACTGTTAAGTGGAGAAGGCTTTATCCGTAGACGTAGCCTTTCATAGAAATCTTCTAAATTACGAATTACATAGCTTACTTCCCGTAGAGTATTAGGAATTATGTCTGCCCCCGTTATTCTGTTTGATATTTAGCGATTTAATACTTGCCTGCTCACAAACCAACTGAATAATAAAGCTGTTCCCACTCCCCAAGCACTATTGACTAATAAGGCAGTAATGATTCCAGCTGGTTGCCAACCTCCGCCAATGGGTAGACCTTTCGATGGTGCAACTACAAACCAAGCCACTAATGTCGGAGCAACAGCACCAAAAATTAGCGATGCTATCCAATATTTTCTATTTACTTGCCAACCCACTGTAATAGTCGCCCACACTAAACCCCAAACTCCTCCCCAGAAAGCAGCTGATAGAAATTGGGGTATACCAAAAGGCTGTGTAGGTGTAGTTTGAAAAGGTGGACGGGGCGCAAAGTTAATTGCATGAAGCAGCACGAGCAAGCCTTGGTGAAATACCAGCACAGCAATAAATCCAGCAACGAAAGCTAGAACAAATCGAGAGAATTCTGCTTTTTGAGTCATGAGGTAGCTTGCTTCCTTAGAATGATTTATGATAACTTCTTATTTAAGTTAACTGCGGTAATTTTATCAATTTATAGTGGTTTATCTGATAACTCAATCACCAAAATCAGCGTATTAGTCAAAAGCTGAATACAGGTAATTATCAAGCTTTCCATGCAAATCCAAACTGTTGGTATTTTAAGTCTGGTTAATATGGGGCAGGCTATAGCAGCCGTTCTCAATCAAAATGGATTAAAAACTATTGCCTCCCTTGATGATCGCAGTCCCAGAACTCAGTAATTAGCAACCGCCGCAAATATTCAAGATGTGGGTTCTCTTACACAACTAGTAATTGAATCTGATGTGGTGTTATCAGTTCTAGTCCCAGCAAAGCAAGTAACTGAGGTAATAAGCAATGTGGGTAAAGAGATTCTTTATGTTGATTGCAATGCGATCGCTCCTTAAGAGAAATTATTAATCCTCTTTCCAACGAAACTGCATCAAACTAAAACTTGTAACTCAATTTAGGTTTGACAAAATGAGTAAAATCCGTGCTGTTGTTGTTGATCCTGATATATCAGGGCGTTTAGCACTACGTGATGTAGATGCACCCACCCCTGCTGCGAATGAAGCGGTTATTAGAGTAGCAGAAATTTCCCTTAACCGGGGAGAAGTCAGACGTTCTACCACCGCCGAAGCAGGTTGGCGACCAGGTTGGGACTTGGCTGGTATTGTCGAAACTCCTGCTGCTGATGGTTCTGGGCCTGCTATCGGGACGCGAGTTGTCGGCTTACTCCGTTCTGGCGCATGGGCGGAATTAGTATCAGTACCAACCCACTCACTAGCAGAATTGCCCTCGTCAGTTTCTTTTGCTCAAGCTGCTACACTACCCGTAGCTGGTTTGACCGCATATCATACCCTACTCAAAGGTGGCTCACCTTTAGGTCGTCCAGTTTTGATTACAGGTGCATCTGGTGGTGTGGGTCACTTCGCCATTCAATTAGCACGTCTCAGTGGCGCACAAGTAATAGCACACATTCGCCGTGCAGAATACGAAACCTTCGTTAAAGATGCTGGTGCTGATTCTGTAGTCATTGGTGAAGACCTATCACCAGCTAGCAAATATGGTCCCTATCATTTGATTATCGAATCAGTGGGTGGAAACACCCTCGGAACAGCCCTCGGTTTGTTGGCAGAAGATGGGACTATAGTTCTGTTTGGTACTTCCGGAGGAAATGAAGTAACATTCAATGCACAGCGCTTCTATGGCACTGGTGGTGCAAGTTTGTATGGTCTTATTTTGTTCCATGAATTGAGACGAGAATCAGCAGCAGTAGGATTACAAAGGCTTTTGCGTTTAGTAGAAGTAGGCCAATTGCGTCCTGTGATTGATATTCAAGCTGATTGGATAGAAATAGCTGACATAGCACAGAAATTGTTAAATAGAAGCTACCTTGGCAAAGCTGTATTGCACGTCTCCAATCTGTGAATCATCGAGTTTTTTGCAAATTCATGAACAAAATTAAATTAAGTAAATTGTTATGAGCTTAGAACTACAACTATCAGGTAAAACAGCAATTGTTACAGGTGGTAGTGCAGGTATTGGATTAGCGATCGCCAGAGCTTTGTATAGTGAAGGTGTGAATGTAGTAATTGCTGCTCGCAATCCAGAAAGATTAGAGAAAGCTGTAGCTGATATCCAATCCTTACCCACCCCAGGGGCTAAGATTATCTCCATTAGTGCCGACCTGACTCAAGCAGAAAGTATTGATCAGATAGTTTCCACAACTTTGGCACAATTTGGTCAGATTGATATTTTAATTAACAATGCTGGTTCAGCGCGTGCAGGGTCTTTTTTAGAATTGGGTGATGATGCTTTTTTGGATGCTTGGAATCTGAAACTATTGGGCTACATCCGATTAGTTAGAGCTGTTGTACCACATCAAAAAAATCGGCACGATGGGCGAATTGTCAATATTATTGGTGGTGCAGGACGCACACCCCGTCCATCCTTCCTTCCAGGCGGTACAACCAATGCTGCTTTATTAAACTTCACACGAGGAATCTCTAAAGAGTTAGCCCAGTATAATATTCGCATTAACGCCATCTCTCCTGGTTTGACTGGCACTGAACGCGCTGAACGTTTGGCAGAGCAAAATGCCCAAATTCGCGGTGTGAGTGTAGAAGAAATCAAGGCGGAATCATTGAAGTCCATACCTTTGGGCAAAATTGTTAAGCCAGAAGAGATTGCTGCCTTGGCTTTATTTTTAGCCTCCGATTTGGCCTCTTCAATTACTGGGGCAGAAATTCTGGTTGATGGTGGAAATACTCCGGGTGTTTAAATAGTCGTCTTCAATTTTTCATGAATAACATGATATCCGACTTTTTCAATAAGTTGGATGCTTGACTACTCCAAATAATTAATTAATATCTTACTTGCACCAGCACCAGCACCAGGTAATTCCCATTGCTTGGTGCTTTTGATTTTTTATTCAATAAATTTATTTTATCGTTTTAAAAAGAAAGAGTATTTGCTCTTATCTGACCTAGACCATAATATTAGATTCATAAGCCACTCAACTTACCTGTTGAAGAACAAAATTACATCTGTAATTGATGGCTAGCTCCAATTATTGTCTGAAAAATTTTTGTTAAATAGTTGTAGAGAAAAATATGACTTGGCTAATTGGTACATTATTTATTGGTATGTCTGCGGCTTTTGCAACCACATTTGATGACAATCTATATTTGACTGCCTTTTTTGGAAAAGTAAATCATATATTTCGTCCAAAACACGTTATTATTGGCGAATTTGTGGGATTCACTACATTAGTAATGGCTAGCCTACCTGGTTTTTTCGGTGGGTTAGTTCTTCCGGAATCATGGATTGGGTTGCTAGGGCTTCTCCCAATTATAATTGGTATCAGCCATCTTATGAGCCGAGAACAGCAAGAAGATATTGTACAAGATGTATCAGTAAATTTTGACCATTCAATCAAATATAAACGCCATAAGAAAGGCTTGTTAGCAACTCTCAAAGATCCTCAAACCTATCGTGTTTCTGCTGTTACTATTGCCAATGGTGGAAATAATATTGGTATTTATGTTCCATTATTCGCTAGTAGTAATGTTCCTAGCTTGGCAGTAATTTTGTGTGTATTTTATATATCAATTGGTTTCTGGTGCTTTCTCTCTTACAATCTGACTCGTAATCCTGTAATGGCTTCTGTATTTACTCGCTATGGTCGGAAGGTCTTTCCATTTGTCTTAATATACTTAGGGTTATCCATCATTGTTAAAAGTGGAACTTATCAGCTTGTACCCAATCTAGCAATGCTTTTCAAATAAATTGTAGACATGAAAATTATCAAAATCACTTTAATGATTTTAATCCTTTTAATCAATTTAGTAATTGCTGCCCCCTCTTGGGCAGATGAAACATCACATTTAAGCGTCAATAATGACTATTTCATAGGGCAAAAAGTTATCTGGCTTTATAAAGCTCGTGCTGACTCAGAAAACACCCAAAGAATTCCTGCCGAAGTCATCAAATTAGGCTCTAAGCAAGTGCAAGTAAAAGTGCATAAAAATAAAAATGAGTTCGTTAATCGTTGGGTAAATCGAGACAGATTGGAAGTTAACAAGAATGGCGACTTTTTAAATAATATAAATATTAATTAAATGAATCAACTTTATTTTAAAGCTAATATCAAATGCAAGCTGACACTTTAAATATCTAATTAAAATTTATCATCATTTTTATTTATGGTTATGGAAAACAATAGTGTTTGATTTTATTAAGGAATTAGTATTAAAGTAAAAACAAGGTTAAAGAAAACAAAAAAAACCATACTCAAGAGGAATGAATTTAATGAATAATCCAAACTCAAAAAAAATAACTTCTTGGCTTTTGACTTCTGCATTTATGCTACTTCTGACGGTATTTTCTCTTTTTGATCAGCCCTATGCTTTAGCTCAATCAGAGATATCACCAGTACCTACAGAATCTACATCAACTCCAATAGTAGCTCCGCCTATCATGCCTCCAACAGTATTGCCAGTAGATACTGTGGCTGCAAATGTTCAGCGTCTCTTGACAACTAATGAATGTGCTGGATGCAATCTAGTTGGAGCGCAATTAGACAATGCCAATCTGCAAGCAGCTAACTTAGCAGGTGCAAATCTACAAGAAGCAGAATTAGAAAAAGCAAACCTACAAGGAATAAACCTCGCAACAGCTAATTTACAAGGAGTAGATTTAAGCAAAGCAAACATAGCTGGAGCAAATCTGCAAGGGGCAAACTTATTTGATGCAGATTTAGAGGGAGCAAACCTGCTAGGAGCTGATTTACAAGGCGCGAACTTACAAAAGGCAGATTTACAAAAAACAAATCTCATGAATGCCAATATCCAAGGTGCAAATTTGCTAGGAGCTGATTTAGAAGATGCGATCGTACCTCTAGGATTTACGAATCAGTATCAGTATCAATAATTCCCGGTGTTTAGCTAAGTGAATGGATATCTCAGCTAGGGAGCGCTCCCTAGCTTATTTATATTTATGGCGATCGCTTCGCTACTACTGCAAACTGACTAATCGCCTCGCCAAAGGTTATCAAATTCAATCGATTAGAGGTTAGGGAAGAGAACTTTTATCTTTTTGATTCTTTAGAATTGCGCGTTGCGCTTGGATGGAAACTTCTCGATCGGGGTCGTCTAATGCTTGTTGCAAGGAGTTAATAACAGCAGGATTAGCTAAATTACCAAGTGCAATTACTGCTTCTTTACGGACATCTGCATATTCATCTGTTAATGCTTGAATTAGTTTCGGCATAGCTTGAATATCTGGGATTTTTTGCAAAGCTTGTGCTGCTGATTTCCGCACTTGCCAATGTTCATCATTTAAAGCGATTGTTAATGCTGAAATGGCTTGATAATTTTCATGAATAGCTAAAGATTTAGATGCATTACGACGAACTTGCCAGTCACTATCATTTGTGAGCGCTTGAGAAAGTATTATAATCACTTCTGAATCTTGTAAATGTCCTAAAGTTAAAGCAGCAGACCGACGCACAAGTGCTGATTCATCAAAAATCAAATTCAAAGCTTGGGGGCATTTTTCTAGTTGATTTATATATCGCAGTGTGGTAATTGCTGCTTCTCTTAATTCAGGGTTATCTGATTCTAAAAATGGTAAAATATCCGGTAAAGATTGAATATCATGAATTTTCCGTAAAAGCATTAAAATATTTAATTGTGTATTGATATTATTGCTTTGTAACTTATCTAGTAAATATAGTAATTCATCTTGCGTAATTAACTCATTTAAAGCTGAAGCTGCTTCAGTGCGAATGTCTATATCTACTGAATTAAGGCATTCAATTAAAGCAGGAATAGCAACAGGATTGGCAATCTCCCAGAGGGCAGATATTGCTATTTTTTGCACAGTAATGTTTTCATCTTTGAGGGCGACGATTAAAGCATGGATTGTTTTATCATCGCCCAAATGTTGTAAAGTTTTGATAGCTACTATACGCTCATTTACATCAGGCGATCGCAGCATCTCTAGCCAATATTCTAGGTCATTATTCATTCGTTTAAACTATTAGTAATTAACGTAATAAGAAAGGAATCTGCACAGTAATAGCATTAGTTGGACATTCTTTTTCACAGGGTAAACAAAACCAACACTCGTCATATTTCATGTAAGCTTTGCCTGTCTCTGGATTTTTTGCTAGCACATCTAAAGGACAAACCTCAATACAAGCAGTGCATTTTTCTAAACATTTAGATTCATCAACAATGACAGGAACATCTACTCTTTGTGTGATTAAAGCCATAAATTTGTTACTCCTTAATTCAACTAAATTTTGAATTTTAACAAGATATTGCTCTATTTTTTGATTTGTTACAAAATATTCCAGTTGTTCGCAAGGACTAGTAATTATCTCTACATCTTTAGTCTCAGCTTGTCTAATTTTAATTTGCTCACCTGTATCACTTTATTTGTCATAAATTTTAATTATGATTATTTAGTTATCCAGCGTTGCGCGGATAAAACGATAGCCTAAATCAATTTCTGTCAAATTATGAATATCACCATACTGTTTTACCCAATCGCCACTACTTAAATCTGCTGCTAATAACTGTAATCCTTTATTGATTAAATCTTGATTAGCTAAAGCAAAAGATGATATTCCCGCACGTACTTCTGGTTGAAGATATAACTCTGGTCTTCTCCACGCTGCTGCTGCGAATAAATCAGATAAGTCGTATGGTAACAAAAGGGGTATGGCTTCAACACGCCTTTTAGTATTAGTATGAATTAAATTAATCTGTTCATTAAGTGGTAAAAATCGTAGGGCATCTTCCCACAAAAAAGGGAAATAATCATAAAGCCATATTTTCTTAGCAAACCTAATATCAAAACTTAGCAAAACTATTGCCCCATCTCTAATAACTCGTTGCATTTCTTGAAACGCTTTTTCAAGATGAACAAAGTGATGAATTGCCAGCATACTGATAACGCCATCAACAGACTTATCTGGTAGAGGTAAACTTTCTGCATAGCCAGTAAACCATTTAATTTTTGGATGCTCTTTTGCTTGTTTTTGCATCACTACAGAAGGTTCAATAGCATTAACAAGAAATCCTTGGTTAGCTAGTGCTAAACTGTAACCACCAGTACCAGCCCCAATATCAGCGATAATGCTATCTTTGGGTAAATTAAGTAAATTAACTAATGTATTGACAATGCGCTGGTCAGTAACACGAGTTTTTGAGTATTGTTGACCGATTGAATTATAAATAGGCATTATTTTAGCTCACAGCTACATCATAAAGTTCTTTGACTCTATCTATTTCCACGATATAAGGATCTACAGGACGCTTAAACAATACCATTTTACCTAATTCATCTTTATTTAAATTGACATGACAGAACCACTCGTCATCATTCTTATCTGGATAATCTAAGCGGTAATGATAAAGTCCCCAACGAGTTTCTTGACGATATAATGATGCTCTGGCTGCCATTTCTGCACAATCGCGGATAAAATGCACTTCAAGAGAGCGCATCAATTCATGGGGATCACGAGCGCCCATTAAATCTAATGTTTCTTGATATTGAACAAAATGTTTCAAACCAATCTCAATTTTATTGCCTGTTTTTGGTGGTTGCAGATAGTCATTAACTAAACGTCTTAATTTATATTCTACCTGGGTATGAGGTACACCATTAGGGCGAGTTAATGGGGCATAAATTCTGGCTTTTTCTATTTCTAAAAAATCTGCATCTGGTTCGATTAAATCTAAGTCTTGGATATATTCGATGGCGTGAGTACCTGCTATCCGACCGAAAACAAATGCTCCAATCATATAATTATGGGGAACGCTAGCCATGTCTCCGGCTGCATATAAACCAGGAACGGTTGTTTGGGCATTTTCATTTACCCAGACACCAGAGGCACTATGACCGCTACATAAGCCAATTTCAGAAATGTGCATCTCTATGCCGTGAGTGCGGTAATCTTCATTTCTACCTTGATGGAAGCGTTCTCTACTTGGTCGTTCATTCGCCCAAAGTATTGATTCAATTTCAGCAATTGTGTCTTCATCAAGGTGGGTCATTTTCAGTTGGACTGGCCCTTTACCAGAGTTTAATTCTTTCCAGATTTCCAACATCATTTGACCACTCCAATAGTCGCAACTAATGAAGCGATTTCCTTCGGCATTGGCTGTATGAGCGCCAAAAGGCCCGGCAACATAAGCACAAGCAGGGCCGTTATAATCTTTAATTAGAGGATTAACTTGAAAGCATTCAATATTACTGAGTTCTGCGCCTGCATGATAAGCCATTGAATAGCCATCCCCGGCATTGGTAGGATTTTCGTAAGTGCCGTAGAGATAGCCAGAAGCTGGTAATCCTAATCTACCGCAAGCACCTGTACACAAGATGACTGCTTTGGCTTGAATGACAATATAATCACCGTTCCTGACATCAAATCCCACTGCACCAATAGCACGTCCCTCTTTTACTAATACCCTTGTTGCCATGACGCGATTTGTCACTTTGACTTTGTGGCGTTTGACTTGACGGGTGAGAATGGTTTTTAAGTCTTTACCTTCTGGCATAGGTAGGACATATTTACCTACACGATGCACTTGTTTTAAATCATAGTTTCCTTGGACATCTTTTTGAAATTTCACACCCCAACTTTCTAATTCTTGGATGACTTCATAACCTAATTTACCTGTTTGATATACGGCTTTTTGGTTGAGAATCCCATCGTTAGCCAAGGTGACTTCGCGCACGTATTGTTCTGGGGTAGAATGGCCGGGAATGACTGCGGTGTTTACCCCATCCATACCCATTGCGATCGCACCACTTCGTCGAATGTTAGCTTTTTCTAAAATCAGCACCTCCGCATCGGGATTTGCTTGTTTGGCTTTAATTCCAGCCATCGTTCCAGCTGTACCACCACCGATGACAAGTACATCAGTTTTTATCCGTTGGGTATTGATGTCCATAAGCTTTTAGAACTGGGCGAGTAAAGAGTAAGGAGGAAATTTTTAGGATTTATTACCGTTCCAAACGATGTCTTTAACCTGGATTTTCTTGGGAACTAGCTTAATTTGATGAAAAGTATCAGCAATATTTTGTTGTTGAGTAATTACTTCATCTGTCAGAGGTAAAACGCCATACTTCCGGCGCTTTTCAGCAATTTCCAATGCGGCTGCTTTAATCCCTAATTCTGGTTCGAGGAACTTGGCAACCTCGTCTGGATTATTTGTTGCCCATTTATCTATTTTGCTAGCTTCATCTAAAAGAGTTTTTAATAAATCTGGGTGAGAATTGACAAACTCTTGACGAGCAAGATAATAACCCCGATTTGGTGCTAAATTTGTCGCATCTGTTAAAATTCTCACATCTATATCGTGTTCAACTGCTGCTAGGTAAGGGTCCCAAATTGCCCAAGCATCAACATTACCACTTTCAAAAGCTGCACGGGCATCTGCTGGTGTTAGATGTGTTGGCTTGATGTCACTATATTTCAATCCGGCAGCTTCTAAAGCTTTGACAACAAGATAGTTAGTGTTCGATCCTTTGGCAAAGGCAACTTTTTTACCTTTAAGTTCAGCAACACTTTTAATTGGTGAATTTTTCGGTACAACAATTGCTTCTGCTTTAGGACTCCAAGGATCATAAGCAACATAAAGCAAGGGAGTACCTGCCGCTTGGGCAAAAATAGGGGGTGATTCACCTGTATAGCCAAAGTCAATACTACCTGCGTTCATCGCTTCTAACATAGGCGGGCCTGCGGGAAATTCTGCCCATGTCACCGAAGCACCAGCAGCAGTTAAAGTTTGCGCTAAACTGCCTCGATTCTTCAGAGCATTGAGAATAGTTGCCGCTTTTTGATAGCCGATACGAACTACAACACCTTTATTCGTTGTCTGCGTTGTGGCGGAATTAACTGTGTTGTTGGGAGAACACGCAGATATAACAAGAGTCAAACTTAACCCGCACGCAAAGAATAAGGCAAATGTGCTAATTCTCCATGTTTCATAATTTTGAAGAAAGTTGCTGACAATCTTCATATGTCGATCTAATAAATACTTGGTTAACATACGTACATTCAGTCTATAAGCAAGCTCAATACTACGGTAAGGCTAACAATTTACCGTATTTTACTGATAGAATATTCACATAGATAAGCAGCAAACGCAAGATCCGAAAAATTATGTCTACTGGTAATTCGTAATTAAGAAGCCTTGGGTTTGATTTGTTGTAGAAAATCGATATTTAAATCTAGCTTATTTCCTAGCCATAGAGCGTGTGCTGTATGATCTGTGACATCATCACCTGTTTCCGGGTGGACAAGAATATCTAACTCCTCACGGTTCAGCATTAGCCAGGGTACAACTTGAGGAAATTGGTTTGGTGCGAAGGCAACTTGATACATTGATTTTGGATGGGGGCCAATGGGCTGGTCATGCCAGCGTCCCAGTCGTACTTCAAATTTAGTTCCTAATTCTTCTCGGATACGGGTGGCAATATCACGAGTTTCGCTATCGTAATAGACATGAGCGTGAAAACCAGTGATGATGCTATTTTCTTTCATTACCGTTCTTGCTGAGTTGGTCGAATGAGAATTTCATTGACATTAACATGGGGTGGCTGAGTTACAGCATAAGCGATCGCTCTGGCAATATCTTCACTTTGCAATGGTGCGATCGCCTTGATTCGTTCTTCAACATTCTTTTTGGCTACAGGATCGGTGACATGATTATTGATTTCTGTCTCCACCAAACCAGGTTCAATGATAGTGACGCGGATATTATCTTGCAGAACTTCTTGCCGTAGGGATTCTGAAATAGCGTTCACGCCCCATTTAGTTGCGTTGTATATCCCGACACCTGCACGCGCTATACGACCTGCTACTGATGAGATATTAACTATATGCCCTCCGCCTTGGGCTTTGAAAATTGGTAGGACGGCATGGGTAGCATAAAGTAATCCGAAGACATTGACATCAAACATCCGCCGCCAGTCTGAAGTGTTGCCACCATGAATATTGCCTGTGAGGGCTACACCTGCGTTGTTCACTAAAATATCCACTCGCCCTAACGCTGCATTTGCTTTGTGGATGAGGTTGTTGGCTTGGGTTTCGTCGGTGATATCGGTAACTATGGGTAAAGCCTGGCCACCACTGGATTCAATGCGTTTTGCTAATACTTCTAAGCGATCGCTTCTTCTAGCTGCAATTACCACTTTTGCCCCTTCTGCTGCTAAGGTAATGGCCGTAGCTTCACCAATACCCGCAGAAGCCCCAGTAATAATGGCTACTTTACCGTCTAATTTTCCTACCATAATTTGCTCTTAAATATCTCTTGATTTCAATCTACTACAAATCGGGCGATTTACAGTAATTTATGTTAAATTGTGCTGTAAAGGAAAATAAAATTGCTATTTTATACCATCTACAACTGCTTGTAGATATTGAGTAGAGGCTGTTTCTGCTGAAAAATGCACAACCAAAGCTGGTGTTTTTAAGGCATCTCGAAACTGGCGATACAAATAAATACTGTGTTGCAATGCTTTGGCAATTTCATAATGATTGTGTTGTATAGGTATAGTTTGACGAAAGTCTGGTAACAGATGGGGAAGTTCCGTTTCTAAATTCCTTACCCCGCGTGGGAGTTTTCCAGCCTGGATTTTGGCTAATGGAGCGAGAACTTGTCCGCGAATAAAAGAAAGAGCATCAATAGCTTCAAAAAGTTCACCTCTACCTAATTTTGTGGTGATGTAGTGTACCCAAACCCAGAATCGGTCTTCAATCCACTGCAAATCTAGAGGTGGATAATTTCGTGGGTTTTCTTTTATAGCTAAGGTTAGTAAATCTTTTTGCTCCCATAGAACAATAGGATTTTCTATCCGATCTATTGTGAAATCTTGTAAAAGCAAAAACTTTAAATCTACGTGTAAAAGCGGATTTTCGTATAGACAAATGAACAACCGAGGTTCCCCGACGTGTTCGCCTGTAAAAGCTACCAGCAGTGAACCTAATTGACTGGCAAAAAGCTGTCGCTCATTTAATATCTGTTGATAATAAACATCTTTTACAACAATAATCAGATCGAGATCGGAATATTCATCCATTTCCCCCCGTAAATAAGAACCACCAATAGCTAAACCTAGCAAGCGATCATCTTTTTTCAATTGAGAAGTAATATGCTCTAAAAACTCTCGTTGTGCTTCAGGAACAGCCATAGTAATTCTTTTTTACTTAAGTTAAACAGAACCAGAAAAAGTAACATTTAGCGCCCCAGCAATTTGCACAAATACTTTACTAGCTTTGGAGCTAGGGTCAGCGAGTGTTAGGGGTTCTCCGATATCACCACCATTACAGATAAGGGGATCAATAGGAATCTGCCCTAAAAGGGGTGCGTTAAGTTCTTCTACCAACTTTTGACCACCACCACTACCGAAAATTGGAATTTGTTCACCACCATTCCCTATGAAATAGCTCATATTTTCGATAATACCAATAACAGGAACCCCAACTTGGCGGAACATATAAATACTGCGGCGTACATCTGAAATTGCCACATTTTGGGGAGTTGTAACCAATATTACCCCACAAATTGGGCTTTCCTGAACGATAGTAATTTGGGCATCACCAGTACCAGGAGGAAGGTCAATTAATAAATAATCCAATTCTCCCCACTCCACCTCATGGATGAATTGGGTGATGATTTTATGTAAAACTGGGCCACGCCAAGCTAAAGGATGGTCTGCTTCTGCTAACAGTCCTACTGACATAACTTTAATTCCGTGAGCTTCTAATGGTACAAACCTTTGACCATTGGGAGTATCAATAACTTTCACTTCAGATTTACCCAGTCCCAGCATTTGGGGAACATTGGGGCCGTAAACATCAGCATCTAAAAGACCGACTTTTGCACCAGTTAATTGTAAAGCAGCTGCTAAATTAACCGCAGTGGTAGACTTGCCAACACCCCCCTTACCACTAGAAACTGCTAGAGTCGTTCTTACTTTTGGAATGGTGCAGAGTTGAATGTAAGTTTTTTTGCTCCAAGTTAGGGATGATAATACATTTTGAATCTCGGCTTCTAATTGGTGTTGATGGGAACCAATATATAAACGCAAATATATATAATCATCAATTATCCGCAGATTTCGCACCATTCCCAGACTAACAATGTCATTTTTTAGAATGCGATCGCTAATTTGCTTGAGAATTTGCACAATTTCTTGTTTTCGGGCGATGGTGAGGGAGTCGGGTGATGAAGCTTGTACTTCTTCATTCGGACTTTGGAAAGGTGATTGATGGTTTGACATCGAAGAATTACCTAAATAATACTACTGTATATCTATCAAGGTATGATACTTAAAATAAAATTCATCATCTCAAGTGCTTAAAAGCAAGGCAACAAATGGAAAGAGTTCAAGCGATTGACCATATTCAGATAACATCATCTTCTGAAGCTGAAAATGCCATGCTGTTTTTTTACAGCCAAGTTTTAGGATTAACGGAAATTACCAAACCAGAGGATCTGCAAACTAATGGCGGCGCATGGTATGTACTGGGAAATATCCAAATCCATATCAGCACAGAGCAGCAGGCTAATAATGCAGTATCTAGGCGGCATATTTGTTTCCAAGTTGACAACTTGGAGGCTTTTGCAAAACATCTCCAAACACATGGGGTAGAAATTATTAACGGCCAACCCATACCATTCACCAAGCGCTTTTTCATTCGTGATCCTGGTGGTAATCGCCTAGAAATAGCAGAATCCGCAAATTTAAATCCAGGCTCTTGACTTCCCCATAAATTATGGCAAACTAATATTTAGATAAGCTAAATATTGAAAGCGCGTAAGACTTGTGACCATATTTACAGGGAACACAGATATATCAAAATCACTACCTAGTAATTCTCAAGCAGTGATTTTGGAAACCCAAGGACTGACACGTTATTTTGACAAAGCGATGTCTTTCGACAAGTCGCTTCGCTTCTACGCAGTTGACGATTTAAACATCACTGTAGAACAAGGTGAAATATTTGGCTTACTGGGCCCTAATGGAGCAGGCAAAAGTACAGTCATCAAAATGTTGACCACCTTGTTACCCATCAGTGCCGGAAATGCAACTATAGCAGGCTATGACGTGACACATCAGGCTGCCAGTGTGAGGCGAATATTAGGTTATGTACCCCAAGCTCTATCTGCTGACGGTAGTCTGACAGGTTACGAAAACCTGTTAATCTTTGCCAAATTGTATGACATTCCCGGTAGCCGCCGACAAAGGTGTATTCAAGACGTTCTCGGTTTTATGGGTTTGCAAGACGCAGCTCATCGCTTGGTACGCAATTATTCTGGTGGCATGATTCGCAAGCTAGAAATTGCCCAATCGATTATGCATCAACCCCGAATTTTATTCCTTGATGAGCCAACTGTGGGACTAGATCCCATTGCCCGTAATCAGGTATGGCAACTTGTACAACAACTCCGGGCAGATTATGGCACAACTATCTTTTTAACTACTCACTTTTTAGAAGAAGCCGATAGTCTATGTAGTCGAGTTGTGATTATGCAGCAAGGCCAAGTTGTGACAACAGGCGCACCCAGTGACTTGAAAGCCGCTTTGGGTAAACCTAATGCAACTTTGGATGATGTCTTTATTCACCACACAGGCGACCAATTAAAATCAGGAGGAGTCAACTACCGTGACACAGCAAGAACCAGACGTACATCTCAACGATTGGGTTAAGACAAAATCATATCACCGAACTAATCGTGTCATCTCTGCACTGAATCAGATATTCGCAAAAACCCTGGTAATTGCCGAAATGGAAGTGCGAAAACTCCGGCATGATCCGACTGATTTAGTAATTCGCGCCGTACAACCAGCATTATGGCTACTGATTTTTGGTCAAGTCTTTTCTCGTGTGCGAGCAATACCCACAGGTAATTTACCTTATTTAGACTTCATGGCGGCGGGTATTTTGGCACAGAGTGTATTGTTTGTCGCCATTTTTACAGGTGGGATGACACTGATTTGGGAGCGAGATTTAGGAGTTGTACATAAATTCTTGGCTAGTCCGACACCCCGTATAGCAATGGTTTTGGGTAAGTCCTTGGCTTGTGGGGTACGCTGCTTATCACAAGTATTTATTATTTATGGATTGTCATTTTTCTTAGGTGTGCAACTCAATCTGCATCCTTTAGCTTTTTTGCAAGTCTTATTAGTTGTGATGCTGGGGGCTGGTTGTTTTTGCACTTTTTCGTTAATCATTGGCTGTTTGGTGAAAACCAGAGAACGGATGACAGGAATTGGGCAATTGTTAACTATGCCGTTATTTTTTGCCAGTAATGCTATCTATCCCATTTCATTAATGCCCAACTGGTTAAAGTTTTTATCCCACATCAATCCTTTGACTTATGAGGTAGATGCATTACGTGGAACGATGTTAATCAACGGCACTAGTATCTATGGCTTTGGTTGGGATTGTACAATTCTCTTGTTAACATTAATCGGCTTGACCCTTATCTGTGGACGACTTTATCCACGGGTAGCAATGTAATCAGGAGAACATAAGCATTATGAAACTCGATAAACCTACTCAGGGTGCAACTTCCGAAGAATGTGCTGCCAAAGTCATGGAGACAGTTCCATTAATGATGCGGTTTATTCGAGCGGATATGCGGATTCATAGTGCTGCTTCTTTATCAGTACCACAGTTGCGATCGCTAGCATTTCTCAACCGCAATCCAGGTGCTTCGCTATCTGAGTTGGCGGAACACTTAGGTGTTACGTGTGCCACAGCTTCAGCTACCACAGAACGGTTAGTACAGCGCAACTTAGTACAACGCATAGATGATCCCCAAGAACGGCGGCGAGTCCTTCTGAATCTGACTGACGACGGAAGGCATAATTTAAAGCAATCCCAAGACCAAACTCGCGCTCATATTGCCGAACTTCTGGATCATCTTACACCAGAGCAAATTTCCCATATTGAAGAAGGGTTAGGTCTACTAAAAAATGTCTTCGAGCAAACGGAAATTAAACCTCCCCAATGATGAATCTGCACAACACGATCCTTTTGCAGCGCTGAGGTTTCGTGACTATCGACTATTTACGATTGGGCGTGTACTTTTATTTATCGGGTCACAAATGCAGACTGTGGCCATTGGCTGGGAACTCTATGAGCGCACTGATTCGGCTTTGGCATTGGGTGGTGTAGGATTAGCCCAAGTCTTACCAATGATTGCCCTCACGTTGATTACTGGCGATGTCGCCGATCGCCGCGATCGCAAACTGACGATGTTACTATCAGTAATGCTACTGGTCTTATGTTCATTGGGTTTAGCAGTACTTTCCTGGAGTCAGGGTGCAGTAGTTTTAGTTTACGCCTGCTTGGTATTAACTGGTATTGCCAGGGCTTTCTTAAAACCTGCTAGTGATGCCTTAATGTGGCAATTAATACCTGTTGCCGCCTTTACCAATGCCGCTACCTGGAATAGTAGTAGCTTTCAATTAGCTTCAGTTATCGGCCCAGCCTTGGGAGGATTTGGGATTGCATTGCTGGGGAGTGCTACAGGAGTATATGTATTAGCTGCGATCGCTGGATTGCTTTGTTTTATTTTAACGGTGGCGATATCAAAACAAAAAACAATTCGTTCCACAGAACCAGTTTCACTCAAAGCACTGTCAGCCGGGGCTAGGTTTGTCTGGCAAAATCAATTAATTTTGGCAGCAATTACCCTCGATATGTTTGCAGTTTTACTAGGGGGTGCGATCGCGCTGCTACCAATTTTCGCCAGGGATATTTTGCAGGTAGGACCACTAGAGTTGGGTTATTTACAAGCAGCCCCTTCCATCGGGGCTTTATTTATGGCTGTTGTACTGGCATATTTACCACCTCTACGCAAAGCCGGGCCAGCCTTACTCTGGTCGGTAGTTGGCTTTGGCGTAGTGACAATTATTTTTGGGCTATCTCGTTCGTTGTGGTTGTCACTATTGATGCTGATGTTGAGTGGCGCGCTAGATACAATTAGCGTTGTGATTCGTCATACTTTGGTGCAAATTAGAACGCCAGATCATTTACGTGGTCGAGTGGCAGCTATTAATAGTGTATTTATCAGTGCTTCTAATGAGTTAGGTGGCTTTGAATCAGGTTTGACAGCTGCTCTTTTCGGCCCAGTCATCTCTGTAGTTGGCGGTGGCATTGGTACAATTGTAGTGGTAATTGCGGTAGCTATGATCTGGCCGGGAATTACCAAGCTAGGATCATTGCAAGAGTATAAATAATACAAGTTGTGGATGAAGAAGTTTTGCACGTTCCCATAATTGATATTAGTGCGTTAGTTGGGGAAACAGGCGAGTCTCCTTTACTCTTGGATGCTCGCGATCGCCATACCGTTGCCACTCAAATCAGACAGGCGTGCCAAGAGTTTGGTTTCTTCTATATCATTGGACATGGAGTAAATGACCAGTTACAAGGGCGGCTAGAACAACTTAGCCAACAATTTTTTGCCCAAGATTTAGAAACTAAACTTGAGATGCGTATGGCTTTGGGTGGTAAAGCATGGCGGGGATATTTTCCTGTAGGCAATGAATTGACATCAGGTAGACCTGACTTAAAAGAAGGCATCTACTTTGGTGCAGAACTTGAAGAAAACCACCCACTCGTGCAAGCGAACACCCCAATGCATGGTCACAACCTCTTTCCATCCAAGATCCCGCAATTTAAAGAAACAGTACTTGATTATATCGAGTCAATGACCAAACTCGGACACACCTTAATGACTGGTATTGCTCTAAGTTTGGGGTTAGAAGAGTCATACTTTGCAGATCGTTATACAAAAGACCCATTAATATTATTTCGGATTTTTAATTACCCTCCCCATCCATTACCATCTGAAGATAAATATAGTTGGGGTGTTGGTGAACATACTGATTACGGTGTATTAACGATTCTCAAACAAGATGATACAGGTGGGTTACAAGTCAAATCTAAATCCGGCTGGATAGACGCACCACCTATACCGGGTTCCTTCGTTTGCAACATTGGGGATATGCTTGATCGCATGACCAAAGGACTGTATCGTTCTACACCCCACCGTGTTAAAAACCTATCAACAGACAATCGTCTCTCATTCCCATTCTTTTTTGACCCCAACTTTAATGCTGAGGTCAAACCCATAGAGCTTAATGAAGTAGTAGTGAAAGATAACAAAGTTGAACGATGGGATAAAGCCAGTGTTCACGAATTTCGCGGAACATACGGCGAATATCTATTGAGCAAAGTTTCTAAAGTCTTTCCAGAACTACGTCAAAAAGTACTTAGAGAGTAAAAGTTATTAGCTTCTTCGAGAATGGGATCTCGATTAAAATGATTTCTGACAAAGAATATACCCAGGTTGATGAGTTTCGCTTTCTCTGCGAGACGCTACGCGTAGCTTGCTTCCCCGGAGGGGTACGCTCAACTTTCGATTCCTTAGTTGGTTGAGCGAAGCGATGCACTGATTTGTACTGAGCGCAGTCGAAGTAGCCTGTCGTAAAGTCTGCGGCATAGCTATGCTTCAGGCGCAGTCTCTGTCTACGACACGCTGTTCGCGTTCGTAGAGAAGTGTCGAAACCAACGGCGGGAGTAGATTTATTAACGGAAATTGCCTAAACACCGAAATTAACTTTGATAAGGACGCGGTAATTGGCGCAGTTTATGAGCAGTATCTAATTCACTATTGTTTTTTTTGCCATATCCCCAACCCAGCAGGCGACGATATTCACCCATGATGCCACTTTCAATTAAATCATCCTCATTGACTTCAATATCGGTGTGAGATTCGGGCGCAACATAGAGCGCATCCGCAGGACAATATGCCTCACACATGAAACAAGTTTGACAGTCTTCCTTGCGGGCGATCGCAGGTGGTTGGTTGGGAACTGCATCAAAGACATTGGTAGGACAAACTTGTACACACAAATTACAATTGATGCAGAGTTTATGGCTGACAAGCTCGATCATGATCTGTTCCTGCTACAACTTTGTTGATATAGATGGTGTAGTTTGAGTGGTGATTACTGGTCGTGTAGCGTAGACGCTTTGCGGCTTGTCGTCAGACATTGCATCCGTAATCCAATCACGCCTCACCCAAAGCTTATCTAAGCCACCTGTTGCTTGGTAATAACGCTGATTTGGATCGGTTTCAGGATAGTCCACGCGAATATGTTCGCTACGCGTTTCCTTGCGATATAATGCACTAAAATATGCCCATCGTGCTACAGCCGTCAAAGCAGCCGCTCGACGAGAAAATTCCACATCGCGCACACTATCTTGTTTTGGTCTTTTTTGTACTTGCTGCCACAGCGTTTCTAATTTAGCGAGGGAATCCAAAAGCCCCTGCTCAGAACGCAAGTAATTCTTTTCCAACGGGAACATCTGGGCTTGTACACCACGTACAATTGCTTCGCTATCGAATTCAGAAGTGGGAGAATGCGATCGCGTTTCGCCCAGCGTAGCTGATCGCAATCCGGCTTGACCAGCAGGACGCGCAACCCGTTCATTTGCATGAGCACCCAGACTCTTGGCAAAGTCCGCCGCTCCAACTCCTGCCCATTGCCCTGTGGAGATTGCCCAGGCAGCATTGGGACCGCCACCCCCAGAAGCTAAACCAGCTAAAAACTCCCGCGATGCTGCATCACCGGCAGCGTAGAGTCCAGGAACCTTTGTAGCGCAATTATCATTCACAATCCGAATCCCACCTGTACCACGGACTGTACCTTCTAAAATAAGTGTTACAGGCACTCGTTCTGTATAGGGGTCAATGCCAGCTTTTGTATAGGGTAGAAAAGCGATGAAATGAGACTTTTCAATCACTGCTTTAACTTCCGGTGTGGCTCGATCCAAACGAGCATAAACGGAGCCTTTCAGAAGGGCATTAGGAAGGAAAGATGGATCGCGACGACCATTGATATAGCCACCCAGATCATTGCCCGCTTCATCGGTGTAACTAGCCCAGCCAAAGGGGACACCCCTTGTCACTGTGGCATTGAAAGCGGTCGAGATGGCATAGTGATTAGAAGCTTCCATACTAGAGAGTTCGCCGCCAGCTTCTACTGCCATCAGCAGTCCATCACCTGTATTGGTATTGCAACCTAATGCTTTACTCAAGAATGCACAACCGCCATTCGCCAGGACTACTGCACCAGCACGAACAGTATAATTACGATGATGTTGCCTCTGCACACCTCTTGCTCCAGCTACTGAGCCGTCTTCAGCTAATAAAAGCTCTAAAGCAGGACTTTGATCAAGAATCTGCACACCAACACGCAAGAGGTTTTTGCGTAGTACCCGCATATATTCAGGGCCATAATAACTTTGACGCACAGATTCCCCATTTTCTTTGGGAAAACGATAGCCCCAGTTTTCCACTAGGGGCAAACTCAGCCAAGTTTTTTCGATAACACGCTCGATCCAACGTGAGCTAGCAAGGTTTTTTCCGATGCGATAACGCTCCGATACAACTTTGTCCCAATTTTCTGGTGAAGGGGCCATGATGCCATTGCCACTAGCAGCAGCAGCACCACTCGTACCCAAAAAACCTTTATCAACAATGATGACTTTGGCACCTTGAGATGCAGCAGCCCAGGCTGCCCATGCTGCGGCAGGGCCACCACCGATTACCAGTACATCAGCAGCTAATTGTAGTTCATTTTCACTATGGACTGTTAGCAATTCTCTTTCCTCCTTTCTGGGCTTACTTCATCAATAAACAGAAGCTAACAATTTATCGATTGCAGCCCGAAATGCCGTTGCTGCACCAGCACTCATATCACGGGGGGCGCAGATGCGATTTCTTAAATATGCAAAAGTGATCGCCCCCACAGCAGCGAAGATAGGGTCAACACTGCTATTTTTACCGCCAGTCCGACCACCTGGTAAAGTTTCGCCATTGCCATGAATCAGATAATCAGCCAGTTGTCGCAGGTGAAAATCAACAGCGTCTTTAACTGTGGTAAAGTCGCCATCTGCGGCTAAAGCTTGAACTCCAGAGTTTTTAATAACATCTGCGATCGCAACTTCCCGATTATCACTCAGTCTCTCGGCTGCTTCGGCTCTATATTGAATATTCTCACTATCTGCTGCATCAAGAGGCAAAGAATTACTAATAGGTTCTGCACCCCATCGACGACGCAGAAGTAAATTGTTAGTAATATTATCCGACTTTACCCGGTGATAAGCAGGACGCTGATTCAGTGCGTCAAACCAAGCATTGAGCCGAGGAAAACGAGGATTTCCCTTGATGTGATACCCCCGATATACAGGTAGATTAGCCGCCAATCTATCTAGATGGGGGCTATACGTAATATCTACTAAGCTAAATGTACTGACAAAGTAAGGGCCGGGATATTTAGCTAAAGCTTGTTCAAGTTCATCTAACTTAGCTTCAAACTCTGCTTGTAAGTTTGCCAACTCATTAGCATCTGTAGGTGCTTCTCTCAGGAATTTGTAAGAAATATTCCTAAAACCATTGGTTTCAGCCTCCTCAACCAACTGTCTAGCAACAGCGTTTTCTTCTGGATTTTCCGGTAATAATGCTGGATGTGGAAACTTTTCTTCTAAAGCTAAGAGAATATCTTTTGATTCATATACTAACTCTTCCTCAATTTTCGCAGCTGGGACAAGAGTTGTAGGAACCAAATCGGTATACCATTTGGGTTTGTTGCTTAAATCAATAAACTCCGTCGCAAAGGGAATTTCCTTTTCTTCCAGCGCAAACCATACCCGTTCACAGAAAGGACACCAAGAATTAGTATCTCGGTACAGGAGGACTGGCGGTGCTGTATCTGGAGGGAGTTTATGGAGACTGCCAGGAATGGGTGCAGTCGAAGGAGATTGTCCTGGTCTTTTCACCCTACGCGCAGGAGTCTTTTTTTGGGCAGTTTCTAACAGTTCTTCCCAAGTGGATATTGTGTTTTGAATAGACATTTTTTACCTCGCTTTACTAGGGATGCCAGAAAACACAAATAACTGTTGCTCTTTGGGTTTAGGTAAATTTTCACCAAGGTAACGATGAAGACCAACACCCATATTTGCTGTGTTCGTAAGCTTGAAGTTCACTTCCTCAAAAGAGGATGCACTTAAAATTTTCCGCACATTGTCAGAGTAGGGAATACCGTTAGAGTGTCCGCGAGTCCAGATAACGAAAGCACCTGGTTTACTCAAAAAACTCAAGTTATCTAGTAAGCGATTAAGTTCAGCTTCCTCAGCAAGATTACCAAAGACACCGCACACAATCACAATATCTGCTGGTACTGCTTCTACATAGTTAGCAGAAAGAGTTGCATCACCATTAATAAACTCAATTTGCTTTCCTAAATTCAATGATTCTATAGTTGCTCGTCCCCGTTCGACTAACTGGGGGTTTAGTTCAACAAGTCGTGCGTATACATCATTTATCCGGGGGTGATTTTTTAAAGTTCCTAATAAATCTCGTCCATCACCCGCGCAAACACTCACTACACGGATAGTTCCAGATGGCAATGCATTCAAGCTATAAGCAATATATTCCTGCACGATTTCTAGACGCTGTTGCAATTTTGGCTCAGTGTTGTAGAGGTCGTGCCATTCATACCAATCTTTTGGCATAAGGGGTAATTCCCGTTTAATGCACATTGTATATTCACAAACTACTGTTAATCTATAGAATAAGTGTAGTTATGTGATATATGCAGAGTATCATATAAATTCATCTGAAATCAAGTCTAATTATTTAATTTGGGATTAGAATGCATTGAATCCTAGTAAATAGACTTTATTAATTCGGCGTGGCTATTAATTTTAACTGCGATCGCCCAGAACAACCAGGAAATTTTTACCCTTGCCAGGTAGCGTTTTGTAGGCATTTTGACTTCACCATGCTACTACCGCATAGTCTCTATTATTTAGTTGTGATTTGCTTGGGTAATTAAGCCCATTTTGATATAAACAGGAAATACTATTTTTTCCATTTCCGGCAATTTCATTGCAAAAAAACAAGCTCCTACGAAACAAGATATACCACCAAATAATAAAGCATTATCAACTCCAAATTTACTTGTCAATCCACCGAAAAATAAATTTCCGAATGGCAATATTCCTAAAAAGCCTGTCGTGAATATGCTGGTGACTCTACCTCGTTTATTTTCATCCACAAGAATTAATTGGATAAAATTACTAATTGCAGCCAAAGTGAGAGTATTAGTCATACCAACGAGGAAGATTAATAATAGGCAAATTTCTAAATTACTAGAACGAGAAAAAAGTATCAAACTTAAACCTAAAATAATGGTAGAAAAAGCTATTATTTTTTCCAGTCCTATGGCTTTTTTCTTTAAAACTAGATAAAGTCCTGAAACTATAGAACCTAATGCAGAAGCAGTCATTAAAATTCCCATAGTCTCGGCATTACCGTTTAATACTTCTTTCACGAAAATAGGTATGAGGTTAACGTGAGTCATTGCCATAAAACAAATCAAAATTTGTAACATTAATATATATTTAACAGGGATAAATGTATAAGTGTAATTAAATCCTTCTTTTAGATTTTGCCAAACATTGCTTTTTTCATTTGAATTACTAGTAACTGACTTTATTTGACTAGTTAAGATAGCAGATAGAAATGGTAAATAACTAATGCTATCTACTAAAAAACATAAAGCTGCTCCAAATTTAGCAAGTAGTAAGCCTCCGATCATGGGACTGACAAACTTGGCAGTATTAATTAAAAATGAATGAATAGCAATTGCACTGTAGGCATCCGCTTTATTATCTACCAGTCTAGGAATAGTTACTAGACGTGCTGGCAAATCAAAAGCTTTGACAGTCCCCTGAAGTGTACCGATAATAATAATCCATATAACGTTGATGTGACCGTTAAAAGTCAGAAAAGTTAAAGCGGCAGATAGCAAAATAGAAGCTAGCTGAGTAGTTATTAAAACATATCTGAGATTCCATCTATCTAGTAATACTCCTACTAACGGTGTAATAATTAAACCCATAAATTGATTTGTAAATCCCACTACACCAACCAACATTGCTGAGTTTGTGAGTTGATAAACCATCCATATTAGGGCAATTTGAGTCATCCAAGAGCCAAAAAAAGATACGCTTTCTCCCAGCACAAAACAACAAACATTTGGCGATTTAAGAACAGGTGGCATCTGGAAAAAATCTAATAATTTTTGCCCTTTTATATGAGTTTTTTGATTAAGCTTTCTCATTAATATTTTCCTTTTTGAGGATATCTATAGGACTTTGATTTAAGTCGCTCCAAATTATATAGAAAAACTTAAATTTAGAGATACATACAATTAGCGTACGTATTATATTGGTACAAGAGTACTTGTATCGCCCATATATTTTACTGTTGAGCAAGTGTAATAAATAACTTAGTGCGATAAACTACGGTGACACAGTAGTCATATAACCGACATATCAAAAAATGCCTACTCAGTACAAGTATTTAGCGAACTGACATGTTCGTGCTTGCTTTTGACTGCTCTGTGTGAAGAAGTTTTGAGTATTTCCCGATAAGTACAATAAATCTACGTATTTACAGTAGTATAGCAAATCAAGCAGCAAAAATTCCAAAAAGAGCGATCGCAACCTCACAACTACCTGAAATAGCAATCAAGGTAAGAAATTTGTTATGCACATAACAAATTTAGTGTAGCTAACAATTAGTAAAATATATATTTAGGATAACGTATACTTTTGTTTACTAAAGGCTTGCATTAGAACTAGGGTTGTGTAACCATACTAAATTAATCAACGATAAACCGATCAAAAAACCGTATTTTAATGAAAAGCTAGTACCAGTAAGGCACAGAGGAATAATTTCGACAGTGTGATTATGAAGTCAGCAGTGCCCTTTGTTTATGAGTATTGCTGGACAAAACTAGAATTTAGTATCAGAGGTGAAGATCATGAGCGCAAATCAACCAGCATCAGATCAACAAGCTGCCACTAGCTTCTGTGCAAATCAATCAACTCTTCTTATCTTGCCGCACTAACTTATTGCAAGTTAGGCAGCACTTTAGGTCTATTCGTAAAACTTAGTGTGACAAACTCCTCTCACAACACAAGCTGATATCGAGTTATCCCTTGCAAAGTTTTAATTTTTACCAAATTTACATCTGGTGAAAATTCCCATAATTACATAGATATGGAGAGATAATCATGACAGTTGCACTAGAACGTCCTACCAAAAAGTCTCGTTCAGCCCAGATTCGGGAACAACTCGGTTATCCCATCATCGATACCGATGTGCATACCCAAGAATTTGAACCTGCTTTTCTGGACTATTTAGCTCAAGTAGGTGGTTCTAAGATTGCCGATAGTTTCCGAGAACATCTACCTGGTGCTGGTCGCTACCGTTGGTTCCAGCAAACACCAGAAGAACGCCATAAATACCGCACTGCTCGTCCTCCGTTCTGGGGCCGTCCCACAAAAAACACTTTAGACCTTGCAACAATCACTTTGCCAAAGCTACTGCATGAACGTTTGCAAGAAGCTGGGACAGATTTTGCTGTACTGTATCCTAATTTGGCAACCTTAGCACCGCAAATTAAGAACGAAGAAATGCGGCGTGCTGTGTGCCGTGCTGCGAACCTCTACCATGCAGAGATATTCCATCCTTACTCTGACCGCCTTACACCCATTGCTACTATTCCTCTCAACACACCAGAAGAAGGGATAGCAGAATTGGAATATGCAGTTAAAGAACTGGGATTGAAAGCAATTCAAATTCCTGGTTATGTTACCCGCGTTATTCCTGGCTTCGAGAATTACTCTGAAGAAGTACAACGGGAAGCAACTTGGATTGATAACTTTGCCTTAGATAGCGCTTATGATTATGATCCCTTCTGGGCGAAGTGCATAGAACTAAAAGTTGTGCCCACTACTCACGCCTCTGGTATGGGTTGGACATCTCGCCGCTCGATTTCTAACTATCAATATAATCACATTGGACATTTTGCTTCGGCTGCTGAAGCTTTTTGCAAAGCACTGTTCTTTGGTGGCGTGACTAATCGTTTCCCTAGCCTAAAATTTGCCTTTCTAGAAGGTGGTTCGGCTTGGGGTGCTAGCTTATATACCGATATTATCTGGCATTGGGAAACTCGCAATCCAGAGATTTTACAGAACAATCATCCTGGTAATGTGAATCGGGAAGAATTACGAGAATTATTTACTCGTTACGGTGGAAAAGAATTCCAAAATCGCTTTGATGAAATTGGTAGTGGTTTAGGTTTCCACGGAAAATATTTTGCACCCGAAGATCCAGGCGAATTAAACGAATTTGCGGCGGCGGGAATTACCAAAGCTGAAGATGTACGCGATCGCTTTTTGAATCACTTCTACTTTGGCACTGAATCAGACGATGCTCGTGTAGCTTATGCCTTCCATCAAAAGGCTAATCCTTATGGCGATGCCTGCGGCGGGCAAAGCCAACGTGTCAAAGCTTTCTTGGGTTCTGATTCTGGTCATTGGGATGTACCTGACATTACAGCCGTTACTTCCAACGCTTACAGTATGGTAGAACGCGGCATTCTTAGCGAAGAAGACTTGCGATATTTCTTATCTACCCATCCTTTAGAGTTATATACCAGCCTCAATCGTGATTTCTTTAAGGGTACAGCGATTGAGAAAGCTGCAACAGAATATTTAGCTGGGAAAGAAAGCCAAAAATAGGAAGTAGGGAATTTTAGATTTTGGATTGGGCTGTAATCTAAAATCCAAAATTGATTACCCTATTCCCACAGCTGTCCATGCTCCATTTCCTCTGTTCTGTGGAGTGGGATTTTCCCACTCTACATTCCTAGTAAATTTTCTATCTTTCGGTCATGAAAACACTTTCCACTTATGACCCGACATTATTTGAGGGTGCAGCTCAGGTTTACGCTGAATATAGAACTAAATACCCACCTGAAGTATTTGAGAAACTAGTTGAGATTTTCCATCTCAATGGTCAGGGACGACTCCTAGATTTGGGTACTGGGCCAGGATTAATTGCTATTCCCTTACGAACCAAATTTGAGGAAGTGATTGCGATCGATCCAGACCCAGATATGCTTAAAGAAGCGCAACAGCAAGCAGCAGCTAAAGAAGCAAACAATATTACTTGGTTAGAACTAGGAGCCGAACTAATTAACCCTAGTTTGGGAGTATTTAAACTAGCTACCATTGGCAGAGCTTTCCATTGGATGGAACGAGAAGTTGTACTGGAACGCCTTTATGAATTGCTGACAGATGATGGAGGTTTAGCACTACTCAACACTGGCGATAACCCTTGGGAAAGCTCTTTACCCTGGAAACAAGCTGTTATTGGAGTAGTGAAAAAATGGTTAGGTGAAGAACGACGGACTGGACAACGAGGACAAGGTATTCGTAAACCAGTTGATCCTCCCCACGAAGTTGTAATTGCCAATTCCAAATTTGCTCGTCAAGAATTCTATAAAGTGCCTTTTGAAAAGTCCTGGACAATCTCTAGCTATCTTGGTTACTTATACACTACAGCCTTTTCTCTGAAAATTTTCTACGGCGATAAAGCCGAAGAATTTGAAGCAGATATCAAAGAAGCATTATTAGCAGTTGAGCCTTCTGGACACTTTACAGAAGAACTCACAGCAACCATCCAAGTAGTTTGGAAAAACTAGCTCTCACACTAGAAAAATACAAAACTTAAACTTCTATTCGCAAATGAGTAAAACACGCAAGTTTCGTCTAGGTGCATTTATTCAAGCCACCGGACACCATATTTCTGCATGGCGACACCCTGATGCACAAATAGACGCTGGATTCAACTTTGAGCATTACAAAGAAGTTACCCAGACAGCCCAACGTGGCTTATTTGATGCAGTTTTTTTGGCAGACAGCCCAGGAGTTTGGGGCGATGCGCCGGAAATTCAGAAACGCAATGGTAAACTTGTCCATTTCGAGCCAGTCACTCTTTTTTCTGCTTTATCCTCTGTAACCCAAAATATCGGCTTTATTTCTACCGCTTCAACTACTTATGAACAACCCTACACTCTAGCACGTAAGTTTGCCTCTCTAGATCACTTGAGTCAAGGTAGAGCGGGGTGGAATGTCGTCACCACAGGTAATGAAAATGCCGCAGGTAATTTTGGTCTTGAGCATCACCCGGAACACAGCCAGCGTTATGAACGTGCCCAAGAGTTTGTGGAAGTGGTGAAAGGATTGTGGGATAGCTGGGAGGACGATGCTTTTATTCGCGACAGAGAATCTGGAATTTATTTCGATCCGAATAAACTGCATATACTCAACCACAAAGGTAAATATTTTTCTGTCAAAGGCCCCTTGAACGTCGGTCGTCCACCCCAAGGTTATCCGGTAATTGTGCAAGCTGGAGCTTCGGAAGCCGGGCGAGACTTAGCTGCGCGGACTGCTGAAGTGATTTTTACTGCCAATCAAACCCTAGCCGATGCCCAAGAATTTTACGCTGATGTCAAAGGTAGGCTGGCGCAATATGGACGTTCTCCAGACGATCTCAAAATCATGCCTGGGGCTTTCCCAATAATTGGCAGAACTGAGGAAGAAGCTCAAGAGAAGTATGAATTCTTACAATCATTGATTCATCCCGATGTAGCTTGGGGCATTTTGCGGAATTATTACAAAGGTGTCGATTTGTCTAAATATTCCCTAGATGATTTGGCTCCCGAACTGCCCAGCGACACCAACAATAACAAGAGTCGTCTGAAACTAGTTAAAAATTTGGCGACTCGTGGGACTTTGACGCTGCGCCAGTTATATCTTGCTCTGGCTACTGCAAGAGGTCATCGCACCATACTTGGTACTCCTGAAAGTATTGCTGACCAATTAGAAGAATGGTTCAACAATGGTGCGGCAGATGGCTTTAATATCATGCCGCCAATTTTACCTACAGGGTTGGATGACTTCGTTAACTTAGTTGTCCCTGTTCTCCAGAAGCGCGGTTTATTCCGCACTGAATACGAGGGTAGTACCTTACGTGAAAACCTGGGGCTACGTCGTCCTGGTAATCGTTTCGCCGCTAAACAAGTGGAAGAGAGATTAGTTTTGGCGTAAATTTTCCGGCTTTCTTTGCATATTTGCAAAGCACAGAGATATCAGAACAACTTGTAATTTTTTCAAGGAAAAAAACATGACTGAATATAGCAGATTGAAAACATCCCGCTCCGCCGCCATTAAAGCCACCCTTGATTATCCAATCATTGACACCGATGTTCATACCAATGATTTCACTCCGGCGCTTGAAGATTATATTGCTAAATACGGTGGCTCGAAACTGGTAGACGAATTGCGTAAGGCGGAAGCCTCTCGTCTCAACTCCAAGAGCAATGGTAAAGATTGGTATCAGCAAACTCCAGAAGAACGTCAATATAACCGGACAATTCGATCACCTTGGTGGGCTAGAGTTACTCGTAACACGTTGGATCTCGCTACTTACACTTTGCCGGAATTGTTCTATGAACGTCAGGCGGAGCAAGGATCAGATTATTCAGTGTTATTCCCCAATAACGTCTTAGCACCGGCTGGAGCCAGTGCAGAAAACCGTCAAGCATTGCAACGGGCAGTCAATCATTATCATGCTGACCTCTACCGCAAATATAGCGATCGCCTGACACCAGTCGCTGGCATCCCCATGAGTAATCCTCAAGAGGCAATCGAAGAATTAGAGTTTGCCGTAAAAACACTGGGTCTTAAGGTAGCAAATATTCCTGGTGGTGTAAAACGCCCAATTAAGGCGATCGCAGATAAATATCCTGCCGATCAATTCCCGGAAATCGCCAAATACGCTTCTTATATCGACTTTTATGGACTGGATAGTGAATATGACTACGATCCGTTCTGGGCTAAGGCGGTTGAATTAGGCGTACCTATTACTACCCATTATGGTAGTCAAGGTTGGACTGGACGCTCCTCCATCAGTAACTACATGAACAACCACATCGGTCACTTTGCCGATGGTTCTCAAGCATTTGCTAAGGCACTGTTCTTTGGTGGTGTGACCAAGCGTTTTCCCCAGTTGCGCGTAGCCATGCTCGAAGGTGGTGCGGATTGGGGCGCTCACGTCTACATTCATTTAGTGGATCGTTTCTCTAAGCGCAATCTTCAGGGACTACAAAACTACAACCCAGATAATGCTAATCCCGATGAGTTGTTCGAGTTGTTTGAACGCTTCGGGGGCGAAATTACTCAAGGACATTCCCTCAGCAAAGAGGAATTGACCAAGAGTGTACTGGGTTCTTCCTTTAACCGTCATAGCCGCTCACCCGTTGGTAGTGAATTAGAAGATTTTGCCGCAGCCGGGATTGAAACTATTGAAGACATCCGCGATCGCTGGGTGAACAGTTTCTTCTTTGGTTCCGAGTCTGATGACCGCACCATAGCCGCAGCATTCAATGACAAAGCTAATCCCTTGGGTGTGAAAATCAACGCCATTTATTCTTCGGATGTTGGTCATTGGGATGTGCCAGACTTGACCGACCCATTAGCCGAAAGCTGGGATTTGGTACAAGAAGGTGTGATTTCTAAGGCTGACTTCAAGGACTATGTATTCACTAATCCTTACAAGTTCTATACTCAAGCCAATCCTGACTTCTTCAAGGGTACGGCGGTTGAATCCAAGGTACGTAACATCGAATCTCCACAAGTAAATAAGAATTTGGTGACGGCGTAAGGGATGAGTAAGGAATAGCTATATTCCTTTCTTCTTTGCGATCGCTAGTACTGGTTAATTTGTCGATCGGTTGCTTGGTGGTTCGTAGCGATCGCCCCACCAAGCAACGAAGAATTGGTATCTCCGTGTTCTCTGCGCCTCTGCGGTTTATTTATCCTACGAACCACAGAGACATGGAGAACGCAAAGAAAGTAAGGAACAGAAAAGTTTATTGCGCTCTAAAATCTAGGAATCAAAATTATGCCCGTCGAACAGCATTCTTTTAACACCAGCAATGGTTCCTTGCCTTATCTTTTTTCACCTGTCTCTGCCTATGCTAATCAACCCGCGCCCCTTGTGTTATTTCTGCACGGAGCGCGCGATCGGGGCACAGATATAAATGTGCTGCTGAAATGGGGTTTACCTCGTTTCGTGGATTCGTCTAGCCCCTTACCTTATGTCTTTGCTGCTCCCCAACTTCCTGAAGGACAGACTTGGGTAGATCGAGAAGCAGATGTAATTGCTTTGCTTGATGATCTCATTGCCTCCCAAGCGATTGATCCGTCCCGCGTGATTTTGTCTGGGTTCAGCTTAGGTACAGCTGGGGCTTGGCATATTGCTGCTTCCCATCCTGGTCGTTTTGCTGGTCTGGTGGCAGTTTCAGGTCGTGTACCCAAAACATTAGAAGAAACCCAATTAGCTGCACTGAAAAATATTCCCATCCAAATATTCCAAGGTGGAAAGGACGAAAAGCTTTCTGTTGAAGATGTGGAACAGATTGTCAATACCTTACGCAAAGCGGGGGGAACAGTAGATTTTACATTGCTGCCTGATGGCGATCATTTTATTGCTGATGAAGTATACAGTGACCCGAAATTGCAACAATGGTTAGGTTCACAAAAGCGTCGTCAAGTTTCTGTAGTTGCATAAGCACAATCCCCAGTCTCAATCGCCATCACCCCTTAACATGACACCAACAACTAAGCTCGGTCAAACTGGATTGAGCGTTTCCCGTCTCTGTCTTGGCACAATGACCTTCGGTTTGCAAATCGACGAAGAAATTTCCAGACAGATTCTCGATACCGCAGCCGATGCGGGAATTAACTTTCTAGATACAGCCGACGTTTATCCCCTTGGCGGTGGACTGACTACAGCTGGACGGACAGAGGAAATTGTCGGACGCTGGCTTAAAGGCAAACGCGAGCATTTCATTTTAGCTACCAAATGCGTGGGACGAGTCGGCCCTGCACCTTGGGATCAGGGTGCTTCACGCAAACACATTCTTGATGCTATTGATGCTTCCTTAAGAAGATTGGGAACCGATTATGTTGACTTATATCAATTACACTCCGACGATGCCTCAACCCCTCTGGATGAAACTTTAGAAGCATTAGATATCGTAGTGCGTGCTGGTAAAGTGAGATATATCGGGGTTTCTAACTTCTTAGCCTACCGACTCAGCCGCGCCTTGGGTCGAGCCGATGTGCGTAATTTAACTCGCTTCGTTTCGATTCAACCGCGTTATAATCTCCTATTCCGTGAAATTGAACGAGAACTATTGCCTTTAGCGCAAGAAGAAGGACTAGGCGTAATTTCTTACAATCCATTAGCAGGTGGTTTACTCACAGGTAAACACAGTATTGCTCAAGGCCCCACATCAGGCAGTCGTTTTACCTTGGGTACTGCCGCAGAACGTTATCAAGAACGTTACTGGCACGATCGCCAGTTTAATACTGTCGAGGAATTACGCACAGTGGCGGATCTGGCTGGAGTGTCACTTACTACCCTAGCGGTGGCTTGGGTACTGGCTAATCCTGTGATTACTGCTCCTATTATTGGTGCTAGTCGTCCAGAACAACTTTTTGATACTCTCAAAACTGTAGAGCTTAAACTTGACGACAATTTGAAGCAAAAACTAGACGAAATCACCGCCGAATACCGCAGGGGAGATTCTCTACGTTAGGTATGGAGATTAATTCAGTATTCATGCCCAAAAAGGTTCGTAAGGTTAAAATTTTTCAACGTGCTGCCGACGCACCAGCTTTGCCAGAAACTCCATTTAAGTTCATTTGTTATTTCGTTAATCAGTTCCGTTGGTGGTATCTGGCAATAATAATCCTGGAGGCAATACACGCAACCTGCGGTATTATGTTGCCTTATGCCATTGGCGAAATTATCAGGAGTGTGACGCGATCGCCTGACAACAGCCAGCCCATTCTTGATGCTATCAGGCAACCCGTAATCCTGTTCACTGCTTTGAGTTTAGGAGAAGTAGTATTTGGGCGATCGGCTGGACTGTTGATGACTATTCTCCATCCGATCCACCGACAGCACATAGTCCGCTCCTTGTATGCTTACTTGCAGCACCATTCACATCGTTACTTCAGCAGTAGTTTTGCGGGGGCATTAGCACATCGCATCGGCGAAACCTCTCTAGGTGTGACTCAGACAATGCAAATGCTGATTTCGGAATTTATGTCCGTCATCATTGTGTATATAGTCTCCACGATATTACTGTATCGCGTCTATCCTCCACTGGCTGCATTCGTGGGGTTATGGGCAGTTTGCTTCATTAGTATTTCGTTTTGGCTGGCAACTCGCTGCCGAATTTACTCCCGAATAGCCGCAGCCGCCAGAAGTGAGACAACTGGCATTATTGTAGATGCAATCACAAATCTCACCAGTAGCCGACTATTTGCTCGTCTAGGTTTTGAACGACGCTACTTGAATGAGCAATTAAGGCTCGAACTCAAAGAGGTGAGAAAGTCAAACTGGTACTCGGAGCGAATTCGTTGGTTTCAGTTTATCTCAGCAGCCATTCTGAAAGTTGGTACTCTGTATTACTCGCTCTCACTGTGGAATCAAGGAGCGATCACAGCTGCTGATTTTGTGGTAGCAACTAGTTTATCACTGTTAATTATCAGTGAAGCCCGTAACTTAAGTCGGCGGTTTCTCGAAATATTTGAACATATCGGGAATATTGCCAATGGTGTTTTAACTATTATTCAACCCCATGAACTGATTGATCGAGATAAAGCGATCGCTCATTCAATCACTCAAGGTAAGATTGAATTTCGCCAAGTCAATTTCAGTTACTTAGAAGGAAAGCAAGTTTTTCAGAACCTTTCTGTTACCATTCAACCAGGTCAGCGTGTAGGGCTAGTAGGCTTTTCCGGCTCAGGAAAATCTACTTTCGTCAATCTGATTTTGCGTGTATTTGATCCCCAATCAGGACAGATTATCATTGATGGGGTGGATATTCGTGATATGACTCAAGAGGCTCTCCACGCTCAAATTAGCTTGATTCCCCAAGACCCTTCTTTATTCCATCGGACATTGATGGAAAATATTCGCTACGGACGACTGGATGCCACCGATGAGGAAGTGATCAAGGCGGCACGAAAAGCTCATGCTCACGATTTCATTGCCCAGATCAAAGAAGGTTATCATTCGCTGGTGGGTGAACGTGGTGTCAAACTATCGGGAGGACAGAGACAGCGCATTGCGATCGCCCGCGTAATTCTCAAAGATGCGCCAATCTTGATCTTAGATGAAGCTACTTCCAGCCTCGATTCGATCACCGAAAAAGCGATTCAAGACACCCTAGACTTGGTGATGAATGAGAAAACAGTCATTGTGGTAGCTCATCGACTATCTACGATCGCCCATCTAGACCGGATTTTGGTGTTCGACCAAGGCCGCATTATTGAAGATGGTACCCACAACCAACTGCTGGCAAAGGGTGGTGCTTACTACAGGTTATGGAAAATGCAGGCGGGTGGATTTTTACCTGTAAAAGCTAATAATCAGAATGTCTCCGAGTTACCAACTAGATAGTTGTGAATAAGATGCTCTAGTCGCTCGCCAAACAAACTTTGCAGAGTTTGGCTGCAAGCCAAGTACTTTAGCTCTTAATACAAACTTATGCACCTAATAAAGTTGCCTTCCCAGGCTACTTGAAAAGTTTTCTAAGTAATTTTTAATTTTTAGCAAGCATGACTAGACTATTCAACACTCGCCGCCGCTTCATCAAGCTGAGTACAGCAGGTTTACTAGGATTATCAACTTCATTTGCTCTGGGTAGTTGCAATACAAATACTCAGCAAGCAGAAATATCTACTAGCGCAATTAATGCATCAGCTTCTAATGGTATCAAGGCGAAAGTACTCCGTATGGGGTATCAACAAGCTGGTGATTTAGTGAGAGTGACAGGAGTCTTAGAAAAACGCTTAGAGCCTTTAGGTATCAAGGTAGAGTGGGCACAATTTGCCCAAGGGCCGCAGCTAATGGAAGCCATGAATGTTGACAAAATTGATTTGGGTTCCGTAGGCGAAACTCCCCCAATATTCGCCCAAGCAGCTGGCGCTCAAATCGTTTATGTTGTTGGTTCTCGACGCACTGAAAAAACAGGTAGAGGAAGTGCGATCGCAGTACCCCCAGATTCTCCAATTAAGACTGTTCGGGATATCAAAGGGCAAAAAGTAGTCTTCCAAAGAGCTTCTGCCTCACACTATTTTATTCTCAGAGCTTTAGAAGATGCAGGCTTGAAAGCTAATGATATTGAAATTTTGAGTATACCTAACGTAGAAGCTAGTAGTGCTTTTTTGGAGGGAAGAATTCCTGTTTGGGTAAGTGGTGATCCTCATTTAGCCAGGGCGGAAATATTAGGTAAAGCGCGGATTATTAAAACAAGCCAAGGACTTGATACTCCAGGCGGATACTATATCGGCAGAAAACAATTTGCAATTGAAAATCCAGAATTGCTGCGAATAGTGATTGAGGAGATTGATAAAATTCAACGCTGGGCAGAAATACATCCCAAAGAGACAGCAGGCTTAATTATGCCTCATCAAAAATTAGATCCACAAGTGATGGACTTGGTACTTAGTCGTCGTAGCTACGGATTAAGAGCTATTTCTCCTGAGTTAATCAGGGATCAACAAAGAGTTGCCGATTATTTTTATCAAAACGGAGTGCTGCCTAAACCTGTGAATATTCAAGCAGCCGTATTGACATCTGAACAATATGCAGCTATTACTCCGGAAGCAATTAGCCAAAAATAGCATGAATAGAAAAAGCTTGGTTAAAACATAAATTAGCTTTTTTGAACCTCGCATGACTATAAGTCACGAGTGTGCGGCTTATAGAAAGCAAGAATATCCCACTAATATGAAAATGTGGTAAAAAAGTATATTTTGATGCGGCAATAAAACATATCAGCACCAGCCAATGGAAGCACATCGTAGCCCCACTTGGAGGCTGCGACATTCCACCGTTCATTGGCAATTCCTCTTTTTGTTGCAGATAATAGTTTTAGAGCTAATTATTTAAGAGGTTGATTGTGGTCTTTGCTCAAACCAGTCCCCCAAATATAATAACAACTCGCCTGAGGTTAGACGAGTATCGGGCTATGGAAGAAACCAATCCAGAACGCCATGAATACCGCTTTACGAAAACATCAAGTAAGCCAGAAAACATCAACTCACTCTCGTAAATTGGCAGAGGCACTGGGTAAATCAGAGCCATTTTGTTTTTTAGCCATTGATTGAAGCCCCCGCAATAAATTCATCAAAAGATTCATAAGTTCTTTCATTTTGACGTAAATCATCAAGGTTAGTAGGGAAGGGCTGTTCTTGTTAGGTCTGTTAATTTTTCATTGAGGAAATCTCAGATGACAAACTTTTTCAGCAAGATGATACGATTAGGCATAAAAACTTCACCTTTGCAAGCCATCTTGTTATTTATTAATCAGGCGATCGCTAAATTTTTTCAGCCTAAATGGGAATCTTATCTCTATGTAATTCTACCTCATCCCACTGAAGCTAAGATTTTAATGTTGTCCGAACGGGGTAGTTATTTTCTACCTCATGTTCGTGTAAATAAAAGTATAGATTATGCTAATTTTATAACTATTAAGTCAGAAATAGAGCCAGAACTTGGATTTTCGGTCAACATTTTATATTATGCCAGCCAGGATTACGATAAATCGAAGCGTCAAATTTGCTATATATATGTACTAGAGCGGGATGCTTCTGTTGCGAAATTTAAAGAAGGTGATTGGATTGATTTGGAAATTTTGAGAAATCAATCCTTAAAATTTCCCGAACATAAATCAGTTATCGAAACATATTTAACAGAAATTGAGAATGGTGATATTCCGGAACTGCGTCCACCTTGGGCTAGAGAAGGTTGGCTTCAATCGGCAGTTCAATGGATTGACGAACAATTATTAAAATTAAACTATCATCGACTTTCCCCCGTAGAATGTATAAGAAGTTGCGGGATTTCTTGTGTATTAAGGGTTAATACAAGCGTAGGAAATATTTATTTGAAGGAATCTTCTAAATTACCTCTTTTTTGTAACGAACCAGTAGTGACAGCTGAATTAGCGAATTTATTTCCCGCACATATTCCTAATGTAATTAGCGTCGATACTCAGCGTCACTGGATGTTGTTAGCTGATTTTGGAGAACCTATTGGTAGAAATACACCCATAAAATTGCAAAAAGATATTTATCGTTTACTCGCTCAAATACAAATCAAATCAGTTCAGCATATAGATAATTTACTAAGTGTAGGATGTTTAGACCGACGTTTGAATTGGCTAGTAACTCAAATCGATGTTTTGTTTAATGATGAAATTGCTCTATCTCAATTGCAAGCAGACGAAATCAAACAGCTACAAACCTTTGTTCCCTATCTGGAAAACCTCTGCTCTCAACTAGCTAGCTATCAAATACCGCAGACATTAGTTCACGGTGATTTACATTTAGGTAATGTTGCTTTTTATAAAGATAGCTACCTCCTTTTTGATTGGACTGATAGCTGTATTTCTCATCCTTTTTTTGATATGTTTGAGTTATTTTTTCCACGTCAAGATAAACCTTCCTCATCAGCCTTGAAGGATTTACAAGAGGAATATCTAGCCCAATGGACAGCTTATGAACCAATGTCACGTTTACTAGAAGCTTGGACATTAACCAAACCTTTATGTGCTTTACATCATGCAGTTTCATATCAGCATATTGTAGCTTGTTTAGAACCAAGGGCAAAACAAGAGTTGAGTAATGCTTTGCCCCATTTTCTACGAGAGCTTTTAAAATGCACAATTGAACTGGTTGAAAACTAATGAGTATAGTTTGTATTGCTTTAAGAAATGCAGCGCTTGATAACACAATAGTAACTCCCCATAAACAATACTCACGAGCTTCTTGAGCGTATAGTAGGTGAAATGGGGAGATAGCTATTAGTGCGATCGCCTGCTCTTGTACTTCTAATTTATAAGTTTCCCAATGCAATACGGCTGCTTGGGGTAAGCGTGGTTGAATTTCTACATTCACAGATGAGTCTGTGTAACCAACGCGCAACCCAAATACAGACATGAGGTAACTCGTGTACACCTAACGACGATAAAGTAATTTGGTAGGATTGTTCATAGCTTTAGCGATCGCAACTTGAAAAAAACAAAATGTACTGGTGTGTCCGACTTCCTGTAGGGTGTTACAAATTCTTAACTTTTTGGTGAAAAAGCTGCATATTGCTCAGGTGTAAGCATTGCTTCTCTGACATCGATTTGTTTGGGAATTAAATTCAGTTTGTAGAACTTATTAGCAACTTCCTGTTGTAGAGTAATTAGCTCTTGAGTGATTGGTGTAATGCCAAAAGTTCTTCTATTCGTACTTTTTCGCATGGTTTCTAAATCAATCCCCAAAATAGGAGAAAGAGTAGCTGCTACTTCTTCTCGATTCTGAGTAGACCATATTTCTAATTTTTGAATTTCTTCTAATACTGCCTTAATAATTTCTGTTTGCTGGGCAGCAAAATTCTGGCTGGCAAGGTAATATCCTCCTTGTTTATTAATTCCTGTGCCATCAATTAATTTGCGAGCATTGACAGATTGTTCGGCTGCTGCATAGAAGGGGTCCCAAATTGCCCAAGCATCAATACTACCTCTGACAAAAGCAGCACGAGCATCGGCTGGTGTTAAATATGTAGGTTTAATATCACTATACTGCAACCCATATTTTTCTAAAATTTGCACTAGCATATAATGAGCGCTAGAGCCTTTTTGAAAAGCAACTTTTTTACCTTTTAAATCATTGACTCTTTTGATGGCAGAATCTTTAAGTACAAGTATTGCTGAACCAGCCGGGCTAGGGGAAATTCCAGCAACATAGGTAATTGCTGCACCTGCTGCTTGGGCAAAAATTGGCGGTGATTCTCCTACGTTTCCGAAGTCTATACTGCCAACATTCATAGCTTCTAAAAGCTGTGGCCCCGCAGGAAATTCAATCCATTCTACAGATACACCTTCGGGTTGTAAGCGTTTTTCTAAAAGCCCTTTACTTTTGAGGAGAATTGCCGATTTTTGATAGCCTATTCTAATTACTGATGCTTTATTTGCAGTTGGGTTATTAACAGATACAGGAGTAGTATTGCTGTCATTATTGGCTGTACAGGCAGCAAATAAAAAACTGAGACATAAGGCAATTATAAAAGCCCCAACTAATGGGATAGATGCGACAGATATACGAGACTTCCATTTTAAAAAATGGACTATTAAACGCTGGATCATGAGATGAAGCACCAAAATTTATCCTGAACTAACCGAATTCTACATTAAGTCGATCAAATTACCGTATTTTGGCTACAAAAAAATTCACCTCCCCTACGGCTAAAATGCCAAACTGGTGCGGAGAACACCTACCCAAATCGCGTCATTAGCGTCATTATGTTCTGGTTTGGTAATCAAATAAAAAATTGGTGTGATACTAATGTTGTCATTTACACGGAAACGATAAAAAGTTTCGATGTGTAAAGATGTATCCGGGTCTTCACGATTTTGTCCAGCTACCTGGAAATTGTTACTTGTTACCTTTGGTGGTATACCTAGAGTAATACCACCAACATTCCCTTCTTTAAATAAGTCTGGGAAAGATAAATTCAAAGCGCTATTGATAATAGTGGCATTACTATTACCATCGCCTTCTTGATTAGCCAAGGTATAACCAAACCAACCACCAACATGAAATCGAGGATTTACTCTCCAGTTAAATTGCAAGCCATAATTATCAGATGTGGTGGCGTTTTGTAAAAATGGATTTCTGGCAAAAGCGCTACCTGTGCCACCGGTAAGATTCAAACCAGAGTTAGCTGTAAAATATTTGCGGGTGTAAGTCAGACCCAAATTAAACTGGTTACTGGGTGTAAAAGTAAGCTGTGCGATCGCAGCAAAGGAACTGTCAAAAAGTCCACTATCAGCAGTGTTTGCCTGAGTATCATCAGCAATATAAGCCGCGTGTAGTTGCAATTGATTACTAAATTTATAGGCTACAGCTGCACCAGCACCATCAAAGCCAGGGCGATATACAGTCGGGTTGAATGCTCCAAACCGAGAAAAACCACCTTGTAAAGCACTACCATTGATGGGGTTTAAGGTAGGGACATAAACTGGAAAATTGAGTGTTCTCGTCCCTATCCAAACTGTAGCTTTGTCACCTACAGGAAAGGTATAGTATAAAGCTGATATATACACTTCATCATCTTCAAACTTCCCAGCATCCAAGGTAAAACGAGTCATGTGAGTACCCGTAGTTGCAGCCAAGTTAGGAATATTCATGGCTTGTAAAGACGTGACTAATTGATCTCTACCTGTAAAGCTAGTTTGTAAGGACAGTTGGGAACGGTAAGAGAAAAAAGTGTTAGTGTTATCGCTGCTATCATCTGCGGGAGTATTATTTGCCCTGTTACCAAAGGTATCGGCCACCACAAAAACCGCATTACCAACTAATTTCGTAGTTGTGGAAAATTGTTCTGCTTCTACCTTTGCTGTTCTAACTTCTAAATTATCAATTTTTCCCCTTAAACTAACCAATTCAGCCCGAAATTGCTTTGTTAATCGTTCAAGAGTCGCCAAATCTTCTTTACTAGATAGTTCAGCTGTAGACGATGCAATCAATTCTCTAATTTGTCCTAAGCAAGCATTTAACCCAGCCGCAAATTCGTAGCGAGTCAAAGCACGATTTCCGCGATATGTGCTGTCAGGGTAGCCAACAATACAACCGTATCGTTCCACCAAAGATTGCAATGCTTGAAAGGCCCAGTCTGTCGGCTGTACATCAGAAAGTTCAGATACTGATGTTACAGAAGATTGGTTAACTGGTTGTGGGGTAGCTTGGACAAGTTTAGGGTTAATGTTGATTATTTCTGCTGACTCAGATATATCAACTTTACTCAATGGTAATAATGTTCTTTCTTCATTGGCAAGAGTTTTGATACTTGCGGTTAAGATTAACAGCACCGCAAAGATTGGCAAAGTCAGTAATAAATTCCAAAGAGTTTTTTTCATCTTGATAAACACACAATTCGGTCTGGTACAAAATCTTTTGTAATTCCCTATTAGTCCGGTCACGTCAGAAAGCTATCTTGTGCCACAGGCTAACGTAGCAAAGATATTCAGGGATTTTTAATTATTGGGTATGATGAAAAGCGCACAACGTGTAGGCTAAAGCACAGATGAGGTAATCTACCCCAAAAAAGTCTTTAACGTGAGATTTTTCCAAATCGCAGCCTGAAGTTGATACAAAAGAACTTTGCTTTGCCCCCACAAAGCGTTTCATCTGTAGTCAAATTATCCATAACTGGTATTGAGATTAATATACGGCAAATCGGTCGACTTATCGCGCTTTAGATTTTACAAGATAGTAGCATTTCATAAAAACTTTAGTAAATGGGTGTTTCTCACTCCATTTATTTAATATTTAAAATTAAGAAATATAGTTGCCCTGCTCAACGATATCTGGTAATGTGTATACTTCAGATGCTAACTACGCTCAGTCGGTAGATTTAGAGTATTTTAAGATTTGTAGCATAGCTAATCAGATCAATTATTCAAAGATATGAAATACAAGCAACTTGGTGAAAGTGACCTAAAAGTTTCCGAAATTTGTCTGGGAACTATGACTTATGGACATCAAAATACTATTGAAGAAGCGCATCAGCAACTAGACTATGCTGTTTCTCAAGGAGTGAATTTCATTGATGCTGCCGAAATGTACCCAGTACCACCACGTGGTGAAACTCAAGGTACAACAGAAGCTTATATTGGGGAATGGCTACAAAAGCAACAGCGTGAAAACTTGATAGTTGCCACCAAAATTGCTGGGCCCGGTCGTCCTTTTAAATGGCTACGGGGGGGAAATATCAAAATTGACCGTGATAATATTAAGCAGGCAGTTGATGATAGTCTTCAGCGATTAAAAACAGATTATATAGACTTGTATCAGATTCATTGGCCTGATCGTTATGTTCCCACTTTTGGACAAACAGCGTATAATCCTGAATTTGAAAGAGAAACTGTTCCCATCTCTGAACAATTAGAAGTATTTGCAGATGTTATCAAAGCTGGAAAAATTCGCTATGTAGGTTTGAGTAACGAGACTCCTTGGGGAGTTAGTGAATTTGTACGTGTGGCGCAACAATTAGGATTACCCAAAGTTGTTTCGATTCAAAATGCTTACAATTTACTCAATCGAATATTTGATTCGGCTTTAGCAGAAGTTTCCCGTCATACTAATGTTGGTTTGTTAGCTTATAGCCCTTTAGGATTTGGTTTATTATCTGGGAAGTATGTACAAGGTAGGCCAAAAGAAGATACAAGAATCACTTTATTTTCGAGTTTTGGACAACGCTATCTCAAACCAAATGTGAATGACGCTGTAGCAGCTTATGTAGAAATTGCTAGGAAATATAATTTAAAACCTGCTCAATTAGCTTTGGCTTTTGTAGAGAGTCGTTGGTTTGTCAGCAGTACCATTATCGGTGCTACAACACTGGAACAATTACAAGAAAACATTGATAGTGTGAATGTAATTATTGACCCAGAGATTTTAGCAGAATTAGATGCAGTTCACACGCGTTATCCTAATCCTGCACCTTAGGTGATTTCTCACAAAGAATATATTCAGGTTGACGAGTTTCGACTTCTCTGCAAGACGCTACGCGTAGCTTGCTTCCCCGGAGGGGTACGCTCAACTCTCGATTTTTTAGTTAACTGAGCGCAGTCGAAGTAGCCTGTCGTAAAGCCTGCGGCATAGCTACGCTTCGGGCGCAGCCTCTGGTAGAGAAGTGTCGAAACCAACGGTGGCGGTAGATTTATTAACGAAAATTGCCTTAGTTTTCTAATAATTTTATATATCTTCTTGATTTTTTAGAAAAAGTATGCAAAGCTTTCTTTATCGAAAATACACTAAATCGATCGACAATTAGTAGAATTAGTATTTGAGAAGCCAATATACTGATGACTTTAGCTCAACAAGCTATTTGGTTTGGTTGTTGGTCTATTGCATCTAACGTTCAAGTTTGCGTTTAGCAGTAAGTATTGTAACTGTCTTGTCACAAAGGTTTTTATGTTCATGCAAGCATTGATATTTCAGCGAGGGATTTGATGAGTAATAACCTGTATTCTAGGAATTCATCTGACAACGATTTTGACCAGACCTTGCTTGGTGATGTGCTGGTGATTGGTGGTGGCCCAGCAGGTACTTGGGCTGCTTGGAGTGCAGCTTCTGCTGGTGCGCGAGTGGTTTTAGTCGATAAGGGCTATTGTGGTACGAGTGGTTGTGCAGCAGCATCAGGTAATGGTGTGTGGTATGTACCACCCGATCCTGATAGTCGGGAAACAGCAATGGCCAGTCGGGAAGCATTAGGAGGTTTTTTATCCAGCCGGGATTGGATGCAACGAGTGCTGGATCAGACTTTTGCGAACGTTAACCTACTTGCTGAGTGGGGTTATCCTTTTCCTGTAGATGACGAGGGTAGACCCTATCGACGCAGTCTCCAAGGCCCAGAATATATGCGCCTGATGCGGAAGCAAATTAAACGGGCAGGGGTGAAAATTTTAGACCACAGTCCGGCTTTGCAGTTATTGGTAGATGCAGAAGGTGCAGTAGCAGGAGCGACGGGAGTTAACCGTCAGACTGGTACAAAATGGGTTGTGCGATCGCATACTGTAATCATTGCCACTGGGGGCTGTGCTTTTTTAAGCAAAGCACTGGGTTGCAATGTATTGACCGGGGATGGATACTTAATGGCAGTCGAAGCGGGTGCCGAATTGTCGGGGATGGAGTTTTCCAACGCCTACGGCATCGCACCTGCTTTTTCATCCGTCACCAAAACTTTATTTTACAATTGGGCAACTTTCACATACGAAGATGGTACGCCAATCCCGAATGCAGGTTCACAAAGGGGGCGTTCTGTAATTGCTCAAACTTTATTAACACAGCCAGTTTACGCCATCATCGACAAAGCCACAGAAGAGATGCGGGTGAATATGCGTTTAGCACAACCCAACTTCTTCTTACCTTTTGATCGTGCCGGTATTGATCCATTTACACAGCGCTTTCCTGTAACTTTACGTTTAGAAGGGACTGTGCGTGGTACGGGTGGCATTCAGATTAATGATTATACTTGTGCTACTTCTGTACCTGGACTTTATGCAGCTGGAGATGCAGCCACAAGAGAATTGATTTGTGGCGGATTTACAGGTGGTGGTAGTCACAATGCTGCTTGGGCATTGTCTTCAGGATACTGGGCGGGACATTATGCAGCAACCTACTCTCTTGATTTAGGAAAGCAAGCGAACCAACGCCAAGTTGAAGCTGTGGGTGGGGTAGGATTTACATCTGGTAGTCAACGCCAAATTAATAGTGCAGAAGTTATCCAAGCTACCCAAGCAGAAGTATTCCCCTACGATCGCAATTATTTCCGCACTCAAGAAGGGTTGACAGCTTCATTGCAGAGATTAAATTCTCTCTGGCAAGAAATACGCACCAGTCAAGCACCAGATAATCACAATATTCTCCGCACTAGGGAAGCTGCTGCAATGGTAGCTACAGCCCGATGGATGTATAGCAGTGCCTTGGAACGTAAAGAAACGCGGGGAATGCATAGGCATTTGGATTACCCAGAATTAGATCAAAAACAGCAACATCATTTAATTAGTGGCGGTTTAGATCAAGTTTGGGTGATACCAGAAGGGCTGAAGAGTGAGAAAGAACTGGCAATAGCATCTTCTTGATCTCTTGTCTTCAATCTAAAATCCAAAATCTAAAATTACCATGATTGAATTAGTCAGCGAGTCGCGGTGCATTGAATGTAATATCTGCGTCAAGGTTTGCCCGACTAATGTGTTTGATAAAGTACCTGATGCGCCGCCTACCATTGCCAGACAAAGCGACTGTCAAACTTGTTTTATGTGCGAATTGTACTGTCCAGTTGATGCGTTATATGTCGCCCCCGAAGTTGAACCCCTGGCAGAGATAGACGAAGAGTCACTTAAAAAAGCGGGATTTTTGGGAAGTTACCGCGAAAATATTGGCTGGGGAGGCGATCGCACTACTACAGCTAAACAAGATTCGACTGCCCAAATTCTCAAACAGATGAAATAATCTAGCAACTTTGATAGAGATGCGTAATATCGTGTCTCTATATTTTAATTTTCTAGTTTTATAGTTTGTTTACCATGATTATTTCTACTCGTTATATTCCTAAGTTATCCACCCTCGCTACATTATTTCTCTTACTCCTTAATACTGCTTGTAGTTCTCAAGCAGTAGAAAATTCCAGTGGGGAAGTCAAACAAACTACTAGCACTCTGCGTCTGGGTTTTATTAGTACCAGCAAAAGTCAAGTTCCTACAGGCCCGACTGGTTGGGCAATGTATCATCATAAATTCTTACCAGGATTAGAAAAATTGGGTATTACAGAGGTGAAGACATTGAGTTTTCCCAATGGCCCCAACCTCAACGAAGCTTTAGTAGCTGGAGCAATAGATGTTGGTATTTATGGCGATACACCTGCATTAGTTGCTAAATCTCAAGGAATTCCTACCCGCTTAATTAGTCAGGAACAAGTGGGGATGAATGCTTGGTTATTGGCCAAAGAAAATGGCCCTCGTTCAATAGCAGAACTCAAAGGACAAAAAGTAGCGACAGCCAGAGGATCATATATGCATCGCTACTTAATCGGATTACTACACAAACATGGTATTGCCGAACAAGTAACTGTGGTTCATTTACTGACTAGCGAAGCAGAAGCAGCCTTAGAACGAGGTGATGTTGCTGCTATTGCTGCCGCCGCCGGTGCAGGGCCACTTTTGCAAGCTAAAGGCTACATGGTAATTGATGAAGCAATCAACCATCCAGATTTACGGGGAACGAGTGTGGCTGTGGCTACAGAAGCTTTTCTCACTAAACATCCAAATTTACCGCAAAAATGGAATCAAATTAAACAGGCTGCGGTGCAAGATATCCAGGCTAATTCAGAAGCTTACTATAAATTTCATGCTCAAGCTTCTGGATATCCCCTTAATGTGGTTAAAGTTTCTTATCCTATCAAACAATTTCCTAAAGAAGCTGTACCAACGCAAGGACAGCAACTTTTAGAAGGCACAAAGCAGTTTTTAGTGTCGCAGAAATTAGCTAAATCGGATTTTCTATTAACTGATTGGATTGTGCCGTAAGGGGCTTCCAAATAAAAAATAATCAATCGCTTTGGTGAGCAGAGGAAGCAGGGGGAGAAAAAATCGGACAGTCGTATTGGACGCAGCAATTAAGTAGTTTAATTTTTGGATGTCCGTAAGTACAAAAATAATTAAGGGAGTTATCAACGATGAAACTCATTATCCCAATAGAGGTGGCGGCTGAACTAGAACCAAAATTACCAGATGATGTGGTAGTTGTACGTGTGGATAGCGAAGGCAACTTAGATGGTGATGCTACAGATGCCGAAGTTTACTATAGCTGGTTTCTCCTCAAGCCAACAACTTTGCAACGAATTCTTACATCTGCACGGCAATTGCGTTGGCATCATGCACCAAATGCGGGTGTCAATCACATTATTACACCAAAATATATTGAACGTAATCTTATTTTGACTAATGGGGCGGGAGTTCATGCTATCCCTATTGCCGAATTTGTGATTGGCTATATGTTGTCCTATGCCAAACAACTACCAAGGTTACAAAAACTGCATACTCAACACCGTTGGCAAAGAGGTTTTCAAATTGAAGAATTGTTAGATAAAACTTTATTAATTATCGGTGCTGGTGAAATCGGACAAGAAATTGCTGTCCGCGCTAAAGCTTTCGGGATGCGTATTTTGGGCAGTCGCCGTCACCCACAACCATTACCTAATTTTGAAAAAGTAGTGGGTGCTAATGGGTGGAAACCATTACTAAGCGAAGCTGATTATGTTGTAGTTGCTACACCATTGACATGGGAAACTAAGGGCATGATTGATGACGAAGTATTCCAATTAATGCCTTCTCATGCTTATTTAATTAACATTGCTCGTGGGGCAATTGTGGATGAATCTGCACTTACAAAAGCATTACAAGCAGGTAAGATTGCCGGGGCTGCTTTAGATACTGTATTTACAGAACCACTATCAGCAGAAAGCCCATTGTGGTTATTACCCAACGTTTTTATTACACCCCACTGTTCTGCTCATTCTCCTAGAACTAAAGAGCGATCGCTGGCTTTGTTCCTGGATAATTTAACACGTTATCGCCAAGGTCGACCTCTACGTAACCTCGTAGATCAAACAGCAGGTTATTAATTCATTTGGACTATTGCGATGATTCCTTTATCTCAGTTCAGATCAAAAAAATCAGTAGCTTTTTATTGACAACTCTGTTTATGAGTTTTCTATTCGTGGTGATTCTGCGATCGCCTATGGCCGAGATATAATTCCCTTGGTAAAAAAAGTAGTACAGCGACGAGAACAACAAATAGTAACAGTGGCTTAAACCACCTAAAATATTATGTCTCACACAACTATTCCCGAACCCTTAGAAACAGACCAATGGTTTGTTGATAGTCCTGAACTATCTGAGTTTGTCGCTACTGCTAAAGAAATTATTGCTAGTACCAGTGGCGATCGCGCAGAAACCCTCAATGCTCTAAAACCTTATTTTACCGCCCTACTCAACAAACAAAATTGGCTACCACAAAATTTTGCTCGACCAAATCCTGACGGTGGTTTAGGTGGCGGTATCGGTCAATGGTTGCTGTATCGTTCCCAAGAGCCATGTCTAACGACAAGCCCCAACTCTTGGAGAGGCTTCTCCTGTGGGAGACGCTTTGCGAACGCGAACGCCAACGCGTCTACGTTAACTATTTTTAGTTTAGTAATTCCCCCTAATTCTATAACTCCTGTTCATGACCATTTATCTTGGGGACTTGTAGGTTTGTATCAAGGTAAACAAGAAGAAACTGTCTACCGTCGCCTAGATAAGGGTGAAACAGAAGGATTTGCCGATTTAGAAATTGTTGGCTTGCATCAAGTAAATCGTGGTGAAATTTACCATTTGTTGCCTCCTGATGGAGATATTCATTCTGTGAAAGCTACCACAGTATTTTCACCATCTATCTCAATTCATGTTATGGGAAATGATACTGGTAGTATTTGGAGAAATCAGTATCATCCAGAACAACAAAGTATCAAATCTTTTCGCTCTGGATACTCTAATGTACCTTAAATCAATTCTCCAAAATCAACAAGTTGATGTTAAGCAACTATGGGATAGGAGTTTTAATGAAGATATCGCCAAATGCAATTAGCGGTGTCTCCAGAAGTTAGAAGTTGAGAGTCAAATGTCACAATCACCTGTTTTAGAACTTACCACAGCAGCATGTTCTCCTGATTTATTTGAGCTTGTCGCGTCGCTAGCGGCTGATTTTGCCATACGTGCAGCCATCCACGATCGCAACGGTTCTTTTCCGTTCGAGAATTTTCAAGCTCTCCACCAAGCACAGCTGTTAAGTCTCACCATTCCCCAAGAATTCGGTGGTCAAGACGTAAGTTATAAGACTATCTGTAGAGTAATTGAAAAGATAGCTAGTGGTGATGCTTCCACGGCTTTAGTGTTGACCATGCACTACTTACAACATAGTAATGCCGCCCGGACTCGTCGTTGGCATCCCGCAGTTTATGAGCGCTTGTGTCGGGAGTCAGTCACAGGTATTGCTTTACTCAATGCGGCTCGTGTAGAACCAGAATTAGGTACACCCGCCAGAGGGGGATTACCTGCAACTATTGCCCAGCAAACAGAAAATGGTTGGCTGGTAACCGGCCATAAACAATATACTACAGGCAGTCCTATCTTAAGTTATTTTGTTGTTTGGGCACGCACAGATGAGAAAGAACCAAGAGTAGGCAGTTTTCTTGTGCCGCGCGACCTTCCTGGTGTGAAGATTGAGGAAACTTGGGATCATTTAGGAATGAGGGCTACAGGTAGCCACGACCTGATTTTAGAAAATGTCTTGATTCCCCAAGAATACGCTTTGGATATTCATCCTGTTAAAGCTGTGTTAACACCAGACCCCCTAAAACTCGCAAGTGGTAGTTTATGGTTAAGTGCGTTATATCAAGGAGTAGCCACAGCCGCACGAGATTGGTTAGTTGAGTATTTGAATGAGCGATCGCCTACTAACTTAGGTACTAGTTTAGCAACTTTGCCCAACTTTCAAACAGCTATTGGTGAAATCGAAGCCTTGCTGTACGCTAATCAACGATTAATCTACAGCCTAGCGGACGACATTGATCAAGGTGAATATGACACTAAAGTTGCTTTACAAGCACAAACAGTAAAATATCTAGCTACAAATAACGCTATTCGTGCTGTAGAAATAGGACTCAAACTAATTGGTAATCCGGGATTATCTAAAAAAAATCCTTTAGAAAGACATTATCGAGATGTGCTGTGTAGTCGCATTCATACACCACAAGATGATGTAGTTTGTCTCTCTCTAGGCAAGTCAGCATTAAAAAATCAAACTTAAAAATGTGAAATTAGAAATTATCTAATTTATGTATTTTATCTAGAGGCAAAACAGATGTTTGATGGGAAAATTGAAAGAGAATTATTAGATGGAGAGCCTTGGTTAATTAGACAACCATGTAAATTACCATATTATCTTCAGCTATTAGTCGATCAAGAACAAGAAAAAAAAGATATTTGGGAGTTAGAAGAACACAGTATATCTACTTTGAACCCAAAACAGAATAATTCACAAACTACGAATTATTTTGAGCCTGATACCAATTCTGTATAGCAGTCCTAAATGATTTGTAAAAAGGTGTCAGGAAAATTCATTCTTTTTAAAGATGGGATGAGAGATACCCCGTTAACAGTTAACAGTCTTTCGTGTTACCCCATCTCCTTTTAGGAATATCTACCTAATTAATAGGTAGCACATCTACTACAATACAGACGATTTCTCTTATGAAACTGTGATTTGCTTATTTTGAAAAAATTGCTGTAAATGGGGTTGTTCTAATTTAAGGTTTAATTCTTGAGCCTTTTCCTTATTCCTGGCTTAATTTCACGCCGTTCCTTAGGTTTGACTTTTATTCTATAGCAGCTACAGAAATGACATGGTGTTGCCAGAACAAGCACCACCTTGTAGCCATAGTACGTTAGTCATCGGCTAGGTATTTTTGTATTGTTTACCATACGTGATTTAGGAAATAATGCTTGTGTAGCCTCACGTATTTATCAATATTTATTTATTAATATTAATACACTTTTTATGAAGTTATCTATTGTTAAATAAAAATTAATCATTAGAAAGAATTAAAATCTAATTAAGATTGGCTAAAAGGTTGTATCAATAACAGACTTTTTAGAAAAAAATTGAATAATAAACTAAATATGCTAGTTTTAGATAGCAATAATTAATTATCTCTGGAAAGTTAGATACCCAATTTTTAAATATGAATAGGCTAATGTACTCTTGCGAAAGTTTATAAGACACAACCCCCAAGCATTCACTGTTTTCAATGGTGAGAGATAAAACGTAGCTTTGGTGGGGTGGGGTTATTATTTTTAATTTCTGCAAGAGGTCTAATATTTTCAAGCTGAAACCCTTGCAAATTAGAAAATATGACTACTAACCAAAAAAAATAATCGGTAAATAAACTTTTTTTTAAGATCAGAGTGAATAGTTATACTTTGATAATAAAGTTAGGTATTAAATATATAATCTGTTCTCAGATAAATATAGAATAACTTCGTTATGTTAGGTTATGATACAAAACATATTAAAAAAAATTAAGGTGTTTAAAGCTGACATTAATATTGGCAATTTCCCCCTAGAATTTTAGAAATAGAGTGTTTTATAGTAAACAAATTGATTCACTCAATTCTTAGGCATGGGGTATAAGGAAAGAAATAGTTATAGGGGATAGAGTTTATGAACTGTCTCCTGTTCTCTATTCTTAGCCCTAGTCTCAGACAAACAAGGGGAATTTTGCCTAAAGGACTCGAAGCCTGCGTAAATCAGTATGGCCCGTGATTAGACACCTAAAGCGTGTCTTAATCATTCGTGGGCGTTGACTCAATTCCCAATTGGCTAGAGTACGGCAGAGTTATGACCCCCAGCATTACAGATTCAGCAGTGAAGGCTGCGTTAGCAGCTGTTGCTTCAGAGTCAGCCTCAGCAGATGAAAAAATCCAGATGCTGATCGAGATAGCACAGGGTTTTCAAAAAAAGCCCAAAGCTGCCCAAGACTTGCGAAATGCAGTTGGGTTATATTACCGGGCCTATGAGATGTGTGGTGAGGAGTATCCCCTGTTAAAAGCTAGGGCCCAAGTGGGTATGGCAGGGACGTTACAGGCAATACCGGATGCTGATTACCAACTGCTGATGCAAGCGAAAGTCGGTTATGAAGAGGCATTACCGATTCTACAACAACTAGCAACGCCAGAGGAAGTAGCAGAAACGCAGATGAATTTTGGGCTGGTGTTACAGTCGCTAGTGCCATTCAATTTGGCGCGAATAACCGATAGCATCCAGGCTTATCATGAGGCGTTGCGGGTGTTTACTTGGGAAGATTACCCCCAAGAATACGCGATTTTGTATAACAATATTGCGATCGCTTACCTTTCTATGCCCTTAGCATCAGAACGGGAATACTTGCGTCAAGGGTTAGCAGTGCAATCATTTGAGGTGGCGCTAAAGCATATTAATTTGATTGACCATCCTAGAGAATATGCGATGTTGCAAAACAACTTAGGTAACGCTTTGCAATACTTAGTAAGTTCCCATCCTGTGGAGAATAACTTACGTGCGATCGCAGCTTATGATGAGGCGTTAAAAGTGCGTAATCCTAAAGATACACCTTTAGAGTACGCTAACACAATTTCAAACAAAGCCAACGCCCTATTCAACTTACCAGACGACCAAGAAAAACCTGAAGCTGGTAATCCTAAAAATCTTTTGCAAGCGCGTGCTTACTATCAAGACGCTTTAGAAATATTTACGGAATTTCAACAAATTGCACAAGCAGAAGTAGTAATCCAAGCGCTACAAGATGTAGAAGCAGAAATAGGGAATAGGGGATAGGTTAGTTATTCTTTCTCCCTCATCTCCCTACTCCCCTAATTCCTAATAATCAGGACAAAACAGCATGAGAGATATTTTAACAACGCCAAATCTAATAAGTTTTCTCACAAGTTTAGCAGATGGTGACTTGAACATAGCAACAGAATTTGTATGGTTAATCATCGCCACTGCCTTATCTATGGTTGGCGGTGCAATTGGTGGAATGTTATTAGCTGGGAGAGATATAGGTTATCAGTTTTCAGCAATGCTAGGTGCATTATTTGCCCCTGCGGGTGTAATTCCCGCCATCATCTTAGGGCTTGCTGCCTTAAATTTATTAACAAATTACTAGGAGAAAATATGTTAGAGATAGGGTGGTTTTCTGCTAAGTTATTTTTTAAAGGAAAGCTATTACGCGACCCAGTGTATTTTGTTAAGCAAACTACTATTGGTATTGCTGTAGGTTTCTCACTGCTTGTGTTACTTGCACAAGCTCCAATTCCCTTCTACTTACCAATAATATTATCTAGCTTAGTGACGGGCATGATTATGCCATTTCTCCTCAAAGATTTCAAGATGAAGTGATTGGTCATTGATGAATAACCAATGACAAATGACAAATGACAAATGACCAATGACAAACCTTGAAGAATTAGTTCAGGAAATTAATCGTTTTGAGGCAATTATATCCGAGTGGGATGAAAGCCAACGGTGTGTAGCAGTGGGTCTAAAAAGAGCAATTGAAGCTTTGCATAAAGCTGCATTGACTAGTTTGATTAAAAGCTTGAAAGAAGAATCAATGCCAGCTTTGCGCCATGCCGTTGCAGATGAAGTAGTGTATGCAGTGCTACTGTATCACGAATTAGTCAAACCACCAAAACCTCCGCTTTCACAGCGCATTCAGACAGCACTTGAAGAAGTTCGCCCAGCTTTAAAAAGCCATAACGGTGATGTAGAATTAGTGGCAATTAAACCACCAGATACAGTAGAAGTTAAATTAATCGGAACTTGCAGCAGTTGTCCAACTTCCACTTTAACTTTATCTCAGGGAGTAGAACAAGCAATAAAAAACCATTGTCCCGAAATTACCAAAGTAGTGGCAGTCAATAACAGTTCTACTGTTAACAACGCTAATTCTAGTTTAATCAGTCCATTCTCTGCAAAAATAACTTGTACTTGGATGAAAGTAGCGACCCTTGATGAAGTTCCTGAATTTAGTGTAGTAGTAGTACAACTTGCTGGTACTTCACTAATTTTACATCGCCAAGGTGCTACAGTAAAATGCTATCGTAATGGTTGCGCTCATCTAGGATCTCCCTTAGAAAAGGGTAAAGTTGAAAATGGTATTATTACCTGCCCTTCTCACGGATTCCAGTACAAATTAGAGACAGGTGAATGCTTAACTGCGCCTGATATTTCGCTTCAGTCGTATCCAGTCAAGATTAAAGGCGATAAGGTTTTTGTGAAACTGCAAAAATGATGCAAAGGTAACACAGCAAATATACTTGACGATTAGTCAATCACAGCTACTTTGCTTTTTCATTTCAGTAGTTCGCGCATTGATTTTAGTATTTTGTGCAAGCGAAATGCCTGAATGCTTTCTCAATATCTTTAAATTAATTCTCATTTGTGTAATTCAGGTATTGATTTTAGTGTTTTGAGAAAGTAAAAAGGCATATTACTTTCTCAAAAGGTCATTTGACTTATTCAAACCCCAGTTTGCTTACTCATTTTGGTGTTTTCCGCAAGCAAAATCAGCTTTTACTTACTAAAAAGCAGCTTTTGCTTACTCATTTTGGTGTTTTCCGCAAGCAAAATCAGCTTTTACTTTCGCATTTTGGTGTTTTCCGCAAGCAAAATCAGCTTTTACTTTCTCAAACCCCAGTTTGCTTTCTCATTTCAGTACATCGCGCACTCATGCAAAAAAATCGCTATGTAGCAAAAGTTACCAAAGTTAATTAGTTTTTTTATAATTGATTAATATGGAAGTTAATTACAGGTTTTAACTTAATTTGAAAAAAACATAATACAAAACTGTTACTGTTGTTACACGCCGATCAAGATTAATGTTTTTAAATAATTATCAGCGTCTATCTGCGCTTCATGGATATCCCAATCATAAGTAATCCCATATCACAATTACCGCCAGAAACAACAGAAATTTCTCAAAACTTGCCTCTATCACCTCAAGGTGCAGAGGTAATTTTAGGTAACATTATTGAACCAGAACAATTAGTCATACCTGTAGCACCCAATGCCACAACAATGTTTGGGCCTCGTGGTGCTTGTTTGTTATCAGAAACTGGCCCTTTATGGGTATCAGATACCGGACATCATCGATTATTAGGATGGCAAAATTTACCCACAAGAGATAGTCAATCGGCTGATTGGGTAATCGGACAACCTGATTTTTATCATGAAGGACAAAATGCTAAAAATACACCGGGAAGGGCAACTTTAAGTGTACCAACAGGCATTTGTGCTTGCGGCGAAGGGTTAGCTGTAGCCGATGCTTGGAATCATCGGGTTTTGATTTGGAAAAGCTTACCAGAAGATAACAATGTTCCAGCAGATTTGGTATTAGGGCAAGCTAATTTTACCGATAATGAACCAAATCGAGGAAATCAACAAGCATCTGCTAGTACAATGCACTGGCCTTATGGTGTTTACTATCATCAAGGACGGCTATTTATTGCTGACACTGGGAATCGAAGGCTATTAATTTGGCATCAATTACCAACAGAAAATGGTCAATCGGCTGATTTAGTTTTGGGACAACCGGATATGATATCTCGTAATGAAAACGGCGGTGATTCTCCAACCGCAGCGAGTATGCGTTGGTGTCACGACATCGCCTTTTGGGGAGAAAATTTGGTTGTCAGCGATGCAGGTAATCACCGAGTAATGATTTGGCAGGGAATGCCTACAGAAAATAATACTCCTTGTGCAGTAGTTTTAGGACAAAAAAGCTTTGATTTTGTGGAAATGAATCAAGGAGTTTATTATCCTAGTGCTAGTAGTTTGAGTATGCCTTATGGTGTAGCGGTAGCTGGAGATTGGTTAGTAGTTGCAGATACTGCTAATTCTCGTTTGTTAGGATGGAGAAAGCCAGAATCAATTTTATCACTGCAAGGTTTAATGGCAGATGGGTTGGCAGGACAAATAAATTTTCAAAGTAAAGGTGAAAATCGTAATTTCGGATTGCCAAAACGAGATAGCTTAAATTGGTGTTACGGAATAAAAATTTGTGGCAATACGGCAGTAATTGCTGATTCTGGAAATAACCGAATATTGTTGTGGCAGTTTAATAATTCATAATGGGCTATGCCCCGCTACGCTAACGTAATTCGTAATTTTTAAAAGTTAGATTTGTATGGCGACTGAAGAAATTAGAGTTCGCGGTACTGTTCAAGGGGTAGGATTTCGCCCTACTGTATATCGTCTGGCTAAAGCTTGCGGTTTGGGTGGAGATGTTTGTAATGACGGACAAGGTGTATTAATCCGGGTATCTGGTAGTGAAGAAGCAATCACCAAATTTGTTGCCAGATTGCAAACCGAATGTCCACCGTTAGCAAGAATCAATGAATTAACAAGAATTAGTTATAAAAGTGAATTAAAATTTGATAATTTTGTGATTTCTACTAGTGTCAGTAATGCCATTAAAACAGAAATTACTCCTGATGCAGCCACTTGTCTCCAGTGTCAAAAAGAAATATTCGACCCTTTTAGCCGCTTTTATCGTTATCCCTTTACTAATTGTACTCATTGCGGCCCTCGCCTGAGTATTATTCGTGCAATTCCTTACGACAGATGCAATACCAGTATGTCTGCGTTTGCTATGTGTTCCGAATGTGCGAAGGAATACCACGATGTTGAAAACCGCCGTTTTCATGCTCAACCTGTAGCTTGTCATGTTTGCGGCCCCACAGCTTGGTTAGAACGTGCTGATGGTAAATCAGTTACTGCTTCCATGTTTTCTATGCTGGATGATGTTGATGCCGTTTGTACCTTGTTGCAAAAGGGTGAGATTGTCGCAATTAAAGGGTTAGGTGGTATTCATCTGGCTTGCGATGCAACTCAGGAAACCGTTGTACAAAAACTGCGTCAGCGTAAAAAGCGCTATCATAAACCTTTTGCTTTAATGGCGCGAGATATTAAGGTAATTGAAGAATATTGCACAGTCAACGCCAAAGAAAAAGAATTATTGACAAGTTCTGCTGCACCAATTGTTTTACTACAAGCAACAGGTAAAAAAGTAGTAGCACCATCGATAGCATCGAAGCAAAATACTCTCGGCTTCATGCTACCTCATACGCCCTTACATCATTTAATTTTACGGCGGATGAATCGCCCAATTATTTTAACAAGTGGTAATATTGCCGATGAACCACAATGTATTGATAATGACGAAGGAAGGGAAAAATTAGGAAAAATAGCTGATTATTTTATCTTTCACAATCGAGAAATTATTAATCGGATAGATGATTCGGTGGTGAGAGTTATCGGCGATAAAGTCCAAATAATTCGGCGTGCCAGAGGATATGCACCAGCACCAATTAGTTTACCATCAGGATTTGACAATGTACCGCAAATTTTAGCAATGGGTAGTGAGTTAAAAAATACCTTTTGCTTATTGCGTCAAAGAGAAGCCATTCTCTCTCAACATCTAGGAGATTTAGAAAATGCTGTGGCTTTTAACGCTTATCAGGAAACTTTAAATTTATACTCTAATTTATTTGAACATAAACCAAAAGTAATCGCCATTGATAAACACCCTGAGTATCTATCAAGCAAACTTGGTAAAGAACTCGCAGATACAAAGCAAATCAAAATTAATCAAATCCAACATCATCACGCTCATATCGCCGCTTGCATGGCAGAAAATGGAATTCCTTTAAATTCACCTCCAGTATTAGGTATAGCTTTAGATGGTTTAGGTTACGGTGATGATGGTAAACTCTGGGGCGGAGAATTTCTTTTAGCAGATTACCGTAAATTTCAGCGACTAGCAACATTTAAACCAGTGGCAATGATTGGTGGTGAACAAGCAATTTATCAGCCTTGGCGTAATACCTACGCCCAATTAATAGCTGCTAACCTTTGGGATGATTGTCAGCAACAGTATGCTGATTTAGAAATCGTAAAATTTCTGAAAAATAAGCCACTAAAACTACTGAATCAACTTATAGAGAAAAAAATTAACTCTCCTCTAGCTTCCTCAGTGGGGCGGCTGTTCGATGCAGTGGCGGCGGCTATCGGTATTTATAGAGATGGATGTAGCTATGAAGGACAAGCTGCGATCGCAATGGAAGCTTTAGTAGATGTTAGCAGCTTAAATAATGATAAAGAAACGCTAATCTATCCTTTTAACTTTAGCTTTTCAGATAGGATTTATTATATAGACCCGCGTCCAATGTGGCAAGCATTGCTCCATGACTTACAGCAGCAAATTCCACAACCAGTTATGGCTGCCAAATTTCACAAAGGTTTAGCTAATGCAATTGTGCAAATGGTTAAATATCTTTCTCAAGAAAATCTGATTTTTCAGGTAGCGCTAACAGGAGGAGTATTTCAAAATTGTATATTGTTAGAGCAAGTTACCAAACGATTAGAAAGATTGGGGATAAAAGTACTTACTCACAGCTTAGTTCCAGCTAATGACGGCGGGTTATCTTTAGGACAAACAGTTATTGCAGCCGCACAATTAATACATAAGTCTTGAGATTTTACAAGCTTTATGTCACAAATAATTCTCTCTGTGTTCTCCGCGCCTCTGCGGTTAGTTTATCTAAAAGAATAAAAAAATGTGTTTAGGAATACCCGGACAAATTATAGAAATTACCAACGTTAACCATAAATTAGCACTAGTTAATATTGGTGGTGTGAAGCGCGAAGTAAATATTGCTTGTATCGTTGATGAAGAACATCCCCCCGAAGCTTGTATTGGCGATTGGGTATTAGTCCATGTTGGCTTTGCCATGAATCGAATTAACGAACAAGAAGCGGCAGAAACATTACAACTCTTCCAAGAATTAGCAACAGCACAAGCAGGAATTAGTACTTAAATAATATTTTCTCTCACACAAAAAAATAGTTTCAAGCATCTTTCTTTCTTCCTCTCTTCCTTCGCGCCCTTTGCGTTCTTCTTTAACGAGACGCTGCGCATAGCTTGCTTCTCCTTAGGAGTATGCGGTTCGTAAAAAAAAACTCCCTACCACAAAAGCGAAATTAACTATTCCCAAATCTTTATGAAATATGTTGACGAATTCCGCGAACCGAAAAAAGCAGAAGCCTTACGCCGCGAAATCGCCAAATTATGTAACCGCTTAGAAAAACCCATCAAAATCATGGAAGTATGTGGCGGACATACCCATTCCATATTTAAATACGGTATCGAAGAAATATTACCCCAAGCCATTGAATTAATTCATGGCCCTGGTTGTCCAGTATGCGTTATGCCAAAAGGGAGATTAGATGATGCGATCGCAATCTCCCAAAATCATAACGTCATTTTTGCCACCTTTGGCGATGCAATGCGAGTTCCCGGTTCCAAAACCACTTTACTGCAAGCCAGGGCACAAGGTGCAGACATCCGTATGGTGTACTCTCCCTTAGATAGCCTGCAAATTGCCAGAGATAACCCCAACAAACAAGTAGTCTTCTTCGCATTAGGCTTTGAAACCACAGCCCCCAGCACCGCTTTCACCATCTTGCAAGCAGCAGCCGAAAAAATTGACAACTTTAGTATGTTTTCCAATCACGTCCTCGTGATTCCCGCCCTGAAAGCACTATTAGATAATCCCGACTTACAACTAGATGGATTTGTTGGGCCTGGCCATGTCAGCATGGTAATTGGCACTGACCCATATCAATTTATTTCCCAACAATATAATAAGCCAATAGTCGTCTCAGGATTTGAACCCTTAGATATTCTCCAATCAATTTGGATGCTATTGCAACAGCTAGTAGAAAATCGTTGTGAAGTCGAAAATCAATATAACCGAATTGTCCAAAAAAGCGGAAACACAGTAGCCCTGCAAGCCATAAATAAAGTTTTCGCAGTGCGAGATAGTTTTGATTGGCGTGGCTTAGGTGACATCCCCTATTCAGGATTAAAAATTCAACCAGAATATGCCCAATTTGATGCCGAACTTAAATTTACCATTCCTAATCTCAAAGTAGCCGACCATAAAGCTTGTAAATGTGGAGAAATTCTCAAAGGAGTCTTAAAGCCTTGGGAATGCAAAGTATTCGGTACAGCTTGCACACCAGAAACACCAATCGGTACTTGCATGGTATCTTCCGAAGGTGCTTGTGCAGCCTATTACAAATATGGACGACTCTCCACCATTGCCAAAAGAACAATCACCCAAAAACCAAAAATAACTCAAGAACCTCTCCCCGCCTGCGGCTTCTCCTCAGACTTCTAATACTCCGCGTACCTCTGCGCTTCCCTTTGCGGTCCTCTGCGTTAAAAAAAATAATATGAATTTCCCCCCCACAAACCCAATCCAAAATCCCCTATTCCAAAAAATAGAACAAGTCCGCCGTCGCCAAGGAAAAGTGCAAGATACTCATATAACTCTCGCACATGGTAGCGGTGGTAAAGCCATGCGTGATTTAATAGACGAAATCTTTGTCAGCAATTTTGATAACCCAATTCTCTCGCAATTAGAAGACCAAGCCAGCTTCAACTTAGCCCCTCTTTTCCAACAAGGAGATAAACTCGCATTTACAACAGATTCTTATGTTGTAGACCCGTTATTTTTCCCTGGTAGTGATATAGGACAATTAGCCATCAATGGCACAATTAATGATTTAGCTGTAAGCGGTGCTAAACCTTTATATTTAACTTGTAGTGTAATTTTAGAAGAAGGATTACCTATAGAAACCTTACGCCGTGTCGCAGCAAGTATGAACGCAGCCGCAAAAAAAGCGGGTATTCAAATTGTCACTGGTGACACAAAAGTTGTACATCGTGGCGCTGCCGATAAACTCTTTATTAATACTGCTGGTATTGGTATCATCCCGCGAGGAATTAGTATTTCTGCCCACAATATTAAACCTGGAGATGCAATAATAATTAATGGTGAAATAGGCAATCATGGAACAGCCATTTTAATTGCCCGTGGGGAATTAGCCTTAGACACTAATATTGAAAGTGATTGTCAACCGTTGCATAGTTTAGTAAAAAATATTCTCCATGTATGTCCCCAAGTTCATGCTATGCGAGATGCTACACGCGGTGGTTTAGCCACAGTATTAAATGAATTTGCCCTCAGTTCAAATGTAGGAATTCGTTTGTACGAAGAATCTATTCCAGTGCGGGAAGAAGTCAACGGAGTTTGCGAAATTCTCGGTTTAGACCCGTTATATTTAGCTAATGAAGGTAAGTTAGTTGTAGTGGTTCCAAAAAAGAATGCTGAAAACGTTTTATCAGCTATGAAATTACACCCAGCAGGCAAAGATGCTTGTATTATTGGCGAAGTTATTCCTTCACCCCCAGGTATCGTATTGTTAAAAACAGTTTTTGGCGCTGAAAGAATTGTTGATATGCTGGTAGGCGACCAATTGCCACGAATTTGTTAATCCTTAATAGATTTTATAATATGCACGAATTTGGAATTACCCAAAATATTGTGGCAATTGTGACTGAACACGCTAAAGGCGCAAAAGTGCAGCGAGTTTTATTAGAAATTGGCAAATTTTCAGCTATTATGCCCGATGCTATCCGATTTTGTTTTGATATTTGCACCAAAGGTACAGTTTTAGAAGGGGCAACATTAGAAATTTTGGACATTCCCGGCTTAGGGCGATGTCGCCAATGCGGTGCAGAAATTTATTTAGATAAACCATTTGGTATTTGTAGCTGTGGTAGTGTGCAATTAGATTTAATTACTGGTGAAGAACTGAAAATTAAAGAAATAGAAATAGAGGAATTATGTGTGTAACCTGCGGTTGTTATGATGATGGCGAAATAAAAATTACAAATTTAGAAACAGATAACACTGAACATAATCATACTCACACTTTACCAGATGGAACTGTCATCACTCATTCCCACAGTCATGACACTCATATAGAAGCCCCTCAAATTCATGCAAAAATACATAATACAACCATATCTTTAGAACAAGATATATTAGCAAAAAATAACCTGCTAGCTGCCCAAAATCGCGGATGGTTTAAAGGCCGAAATATTCTCGCTTTAAATTTAATGAGTTCTCCCGGTGCTGGGAAAACAACTCTGTTGACGCAAACTATTAATGATTTAAAGCATCAATTATCTATTAGTGTAATTGAAGGCGACCAAGAAACGGCTAACGATGCCAAAAAAATAAAAGAAACAGGTTCTAAAGTCATCCAAATCAACACTGGAACAGGCTGTCATTTAGATGCATCAATGATAGAGAGGGGTTTACAACAACTGAATCCGCCACTAAACTCAGTTGTGATGATTGAAAATGTCGGAAATTTGGTTTGTCCAGCCTTATTTGATTTGGGAGAACTGACAAAAGTGGTGATTCTTTCCGTCACGGAGGGAGAAGATAAGCCGCTAAAGTATCCTCATATATTCCGTGCTAGTAACATCATGATTCTCACCAAAATTGATTTGCTGCCTTATGTAGATTTTGATGTTAAAAAGTGCATAGATTATGCTAGACAAATCAATCCCCAAATTCAGATTTTTCAGGTTTCTGCAACTTCTAGTACTGGCTTAGAGAAGTGGTATGCTTGGCTAATTGAAAACTTAAAAAATTGTCAGCATTAATCTCTTACCGCTTGAAGGATAGGCAATTTTTCTTAACGAACCGCATACTCCTACGGAGAAGCAAGCTACGCGCAGCGTCTCGTTAGAGAAGGACGCAAAGGATACAAAGGAAGAGAAAGATAATTTTAAAAACCTATCATCACAAAATTAAGCCACTCAATTACAAAATCTGTCTGTAGGTTAATGAAAACTGGAAGTATTTTTGCAAGATAGGAAATGCATACTGCCGTTTTCCTATCTGTGCGTAAATCCTCATGGCTAAAGTTGAAGAATTGACACCCCAGCAACTCTCTGAAACAAACCTGAAACCACGAGGGAGAGTTTATCCGAGTCCTATCAATTGGCGCGACCAGTTTTTGTACCAATTCATATTAGATAGATTCAGTGATGATAATGAAAATCAAAGGGAACTTTTTGACCGCAGCAACCCTTCAAAATTCCAGGTTAAAGACAAAGCCGACTGGATGGCAGCAGGGACAAAGTTTGTTAGTGGTACTCTTAGGGGAATTAAGAGTAAGTTAGACTACTTGCAGCGATTGGGAGTAACAAGACTGTGGATTAATCCACCTTGGCGACAAGCTTCGAATTAGAAGCTTACCACAGCGATCGCATCCAAGACTTCTTAAATATTGACCCCCACTTTGGCACTCGTCAAGATTTAAGAGATTTAATTGATGCTGCCCACGATCGCAGGATGTATGTCATCCTCGATGTAGTATACAACCAGAGCGCTGATAACTGGTTTTACAAAAATGATGCGATCGCAGCTTTAGCAAGAGTTTATCAATATTGGATTGCTCTTTCTGACTGCGATGGTTTTAGGATAAATAGCCTCAAACACTTTTCTCCAGAAGATTCCCGCAAATTCTGCACAGCAATTCATGAATACGCCGAATCTATCGGTAAAGACAACTTTTTATTGACTGGGGAAATGACTTCCGGTAGTATGTCTGGTGCGTACATAGATATTATTGGTCGCAACCTCACTGCTGTATTAGACAGCGTACACGCCCCAAATGAATTGACTGCATTTGCAAAAGGGTTAGTACATCCAAAGCAATTTTTTGATTTGTATAGCGAAAACAATCTGGCAGGAGAATACCGTCAAATTGGGACATATCATGTCTCCATTTTGGATGATGATGATATGTCATTCCGTAATCATAAGCAGCGATTTGCGGCAAACAGTAATGTGCCTAATCTTTATGAACAAGTTGCCCATGCTGTCGGAGTGCAATTAACTACGCCAGGAATTCCTGCTATTTATTATGGAACAGAACAGGCTTTTCATGGGAATGAAGGTTATCACGATAACAGCATAGAAGGTGGCAGGTTTGCCGAAGATAGATATATCAAAGAAGCAATGTTTGGCGGTGCTTTTGGCGCATTTCAAACAGCAGGCTGTCATTTCTTCGATATCGAACATCCTACCTATTTACGGATAGCTGCGATCGCTCGTATTCGCAACAGTCACGATAAAATTGGTAAAGCATTGCGCCGTGGACATCACTACCTGCGCGAAACATCCTTTTATGACTCCCCCTTCTCGATTCCCGGACAAGGCGAATTAGTTGCTTGGTCACAGACTTTATTTGACACAGAAGTGTTGATGGTGCTGAATACCAACGGCTTAGAAAATCGCGGTGCAGAAGTTACAGTAGATACTTATATGCATCCTCCAGACTCGACTATGACCTTTTTATACAAAAGCGATTGGAGTGATTCATATTTACGCTACCCTCCGCGCGGACAAACTGTAGCTGTACAACATCTTGACGACCGTCGCGCAACTGTGCGAATTGATTTGCCTCCTTCAGGAATGGCGATTTTGGCGTAGCTACAGCTAACTATCTGTTTGCCTGATTACTTAATTAAACCCGAAGAACCCCACCCCTTAATCCCCTCCCCGCAGGCGGGGAGGGGAGACAAAGCATAGCTTTGGCGGGGTGGGGTGCAATGACTGTGAGAAACGTAACTAATTATGGTAAATTCTATTCCATAAAACTGGTATTTTAAGAAGTTACAACTTTGATAAAAATTGCAACACCCTGTACTTTAGGAGTACAGGGTGTAAGACAGCTATATTTTGTGTGATTCCCAGTTTATATTTACCTCACAGCCAATCTCGATAAGCTGATATTTCATTTACGCTGATTTCAAATGGCATCCCCTTGCCAAATGGCGGATAAACGCGAATTTTACCGTTGCTAGCAAACCGCTCTAACCTATTACCTAACTGGGCGATATTGCTGACTATATGCCAGTAAGATACTAAGTCAGGACAGTCAACAATTAATGTTAGAATACTAGCATTTGTTGTGACATACCACTGACAATTAGATAACAGTACTCGCGTAATGCGATCGCAGGCTAGATAAAAGCATCTGCCAGTAGACTGTTCTAGCTCCATTTGCAGCATTCCATCCTCTTTTGTTACCTCAGATGGAGGTAAATCATCGGGAGGAAGCTGATATAGTTTAGAAGACATAATTTCGCACCTCTTGGTTGTAGCGCGTCAAACTCTCCAGGTTTTTTTGCATATCCGAAGACGAGGGTTTGAGTGCTAACGTACCTAAATTTAATTCGTCTTGAAATTTCTTGATTTTGTCTCGACAAGTCTCCACATCACCGATAATTGAGTTCTCAATCAAATAATCTTCATCGAAACAAATGTTTGTGCGATCAAATGGTTTTTGGTTGGGATTCGCACTATTTTGCAATACTTCAGCCGAATTAGCTGTCATTTTCTTGCTAAATTGGCGAATGAAAGGTAATGCCTCACTCACTGCCTCATCAAATGTTTTGCCAACATAAAAAAAGCGTGCCAGCACGAAATTTTCTGCACCACTAGAATTTAAGGCTCGATATTTAGCAACAGTATCCTTCAATCTCTGTAGGGAGAATGGCGGCCCACCCATCAAGCTGAAGGAATGTTTAGCAGCAAACTCGATACCATCATCGCCACCAGTGGCAACATACACTGGTATTTGACTCTGCAATGGTTTTGGGTAAATTGTTAAGCGATCGCATTGATAATACTTGCCATTAAATGATACATCAGTTTCATATAACAGCTTGTGAATCAGTGCGATCGCCTCTAGCATCCTAGGACGGGATTCACTTGGGAGTGTCGCAAAATGCTTGTTTTGTTGGGGGAATGGGCCGCCTTTAGCAACCCCAAATAATAATCGTCCATTGCACAGGTTATCCAGAGTGGCGATATCTTCCGCTACCCGAATCGGGTTATGGAATGGCAGTAACACCGCCGCAGTGCCTAATTGGATAGTTGAAGTCAGCCCCGCCAAATGTGCCATTAACAGCAACATAGAGGGGCTGAGATTGGATTCACTAAAATGATGCTCACTCACCCAGGCTGACTCAAAACCTAAACTTTCTGCCTGTTTTATCAGCGCGACTTGCTCAAAGATGGCACGACGAGCATCTTGGTGATGATTATCGTAATTGCAGAAAATTCCAGTTTTCATTACTTGCGTTAATACTTTGTGCTGGCTATTCTAGTGGTCGATAGGTTCGTAGTAAGCACTAAGCGTGCTTAAATATTTGAGGACTAAAGTTTTCACTACAAACACCTTTACTCCTCTCCATTAATGCGATCAAAGACTAATTTGCAACCCACTGTAACTCCAACCATAGACGTGGGTTATTGTGTTTGATGTTCGACATCGGATCGCGCAATAATCGTTTGGCATTCATGCAGACTACCTGTACTAGACCCATGTTGTCTGCTACTTCTCTGAGTATTTCTTTGTGAGCTTGCACACAGGAAATCATTTCGTCAGAGCAATAAACTCCTATATATTGCAAGCGTCTCGCAGGTCGTCCCCAAAAACAGGTAATGACTTTCACATAACACCCGTCTAGTAATTCTCCAACTTTTGGGTAGTATTCGTTGAGGACTCTTGTGAATTCTTTGGCTAAGATATCTTCAGCAATCATTGGAACTGATATTTCTGTAGCGTCCATCACGCTATTTAATATAACATAATTTTATCAATTAAACGTGGCAAAATAGCCTAATAGGCTTAAATAAAATATTAAATATTACAAGAAAAAGAGGCATACATTGTTTAGTATTACCTCAAATTTGCGTAAAGCATCTTTATATTTAAATATGAAAGTATTGATTAGAGTACCCCTAGTATAGGCGAATGAAATTCGCAGCTATACGACATACATTTGGCTTTGTGTAAAATTGTAGGTTGGGTTAAGCAAAGCGCAACCCAACATTTCTGAGGCTTTGTTGGGTTTCGTTCCTCAACCCAACCTACTAGCGCTTAACCCAGTTGCTTGTTTTCTTAGTCAGCGTAGGCGAACTTGATTTGCAAGACTAAGCACGATTTATAATCTACAAGGATATTTGCAAAGGTAAGATGCACCCAAATACTCTAATATCAAAAAATATGAATTCAAAGAAAATGCATTTAAATAGCATATCTTAATGTTGAATTCTAAATTTTGTCTTTTTAATTATTATCGAGCATTGCGTTCGCAAACTAAGACTTCTGCTACAATATCCGGCACATTTACAAAGTCCGTAAATCCTTCAGAACCACGGATTGGTGATATAAATGTATAGTTTGGATCGCACTCTCCAGTGTCATATACTTGAATAAACCATCTATCGGGAAATCCTTCTACACCCAATTCGACAGTGTACCAACTCTCACCAATCAGATGAGAGCTAAAGATTGTAAACCACTCCCGATTCTCTTCTGAAATATTCCAATCTGCCATGAGCAGTTCTAAAGCTATTTGTCCCGCATCCGTTGAAGTCAACAGCATTTTTACTCCTTATTTGCAGCTTCAGTATTTGCAACTTCAGGATTGGAAACTTCCGGGTATAAACCCAGTTCTTTAGCTAGCTCACGCGCTACAAAAAATAAAAACTTAGCACCATCTTGATTGCCTTCATGGGCAAACATAGTTGCTACTTGTAGCATTGTCTCTACAAATCCAGAATCAATCAATTCTGGCTTACTTTCCAAAACTTCTGGTTCCTGACCATTAGGACATTTGAGTAGCTCATCAATCAGATTGAAATACAGTTGTTGGCGTTGCTCTGACATAGTAATTTTGTTGATTTTAGTGAGTTAATTGTGAATTGGTTACTGTTCGATACTGTGCTGCCATAGCCTTTCCAACATTTCAACTTGTTCTTTTAAAACAGCAGCACGATGAACAAGATATCTGTCGTAAAAAAGAATCCCTAACCCAATACAAATAGGGATTAGCAAGAAGAACCATTGTAGGATTGTGGCAAATTTAGATTGTTCAGCAACAGTCAGCATTTGATGAATCACATTACGGTCAGAGGATTTGATGCTAGTCTGAGGGGAATGTGTACCCTCTGTCCGGGAAGCCAAGATAGGAGCATTTCTACTAGTCTTGTTAATTTCGCAGGCTAAATTATGGGATTTTACTAACTCCAAATGTCGTTCCCAAACTATGCCAAATACTACTACTCCTGGAGAAAGCACTACTAAGGTAACTACGCAAACTGTGAGAAGATTTAAAAGTTTGGCTTTCATCTCGGCTCTCCCTTGCTAGGTAGTATGCACTCAGCAAGAAAATATCTTTTGCTGTTTATTTAAAGTAGTTATATATTTCTACTTTTTAAACAGGTTTGATATTAAAATATCTGTAAATGGTAGTTTACAATCGTTAGTTGCCAGTCATTTTTATAATTACCACTGACTACTGACCACTGAAAAGTTACCAAGCTTTTCACAAAACGTAGGGTTAATCAGCCAGAAATAACGCGCTCAGATTCAGAGAACCTGATTTCATCTTCCTCTCAAAAGAGAGATTAAGAAGTCCCCCCTAGTTCACTGAGCTTTCGCTCAGGAATGTTGGGGGGTAGAGGGGAATCTCTGCGTAAATCCTATACGATTTATATCAGCCGCTCTCCACAAAACAGTTTACCCTAGCCCTGTTAAGATTATTAAATTCATTAGAATAGTACTCAAAGCTTGTAATCCTTGCCTGATAAGTCTTACAAAAATTAATTGGGGTATGGGTGCTAGTGTTTTTAGGACGGGGTTCTAGTGTTTGTGAGGTGGGGTTCTGGTATTTCTGTACTCAACCTTAAAGCAGGGTAGGCAATGATTAAGGACTGTTTTTGATGCAAATTTCGATAAACAAAAACTGCACTCAAAAGCAAATATCAATGTCTTTTGATAAAGATAGACTAATAAATTAGGAAAAACAATTAAATGTTATGAAAGTAAATTAGATTTCCATAACATATAGAGGAGATTGAAAATAATGGTAAAAATTATGCATATATACAGAATTTATGCCCAATAAGCAATAGTCAGCAATTCTAAATGGTAAAATATAAGTATGGCAAGCTAGCCTTCCGCTGAAGTGAGAATCAATGGGAACATATGATAAAGGTTCTTCCTAAACTTTCATATTTTGTGATTTAGTTAGAATACCTAGTATATGCACTCATTGACACTAAACGGCAAATTAAATACACAAAAGCTTATTGTTACAAGTAAATACTTTGTACTAAGATTTAGGATTTTAGGAGTTAAATAATAATGCGGATTGCTCAAGACATAACAGAACTGATCGGACGGACTCCTTTAGTTCAACTGAACAAGATTCCTCAAGCTGAGGGAGTAGTAGCAAGGATAGTTGTCAAATTAGAAGGGATGAACCCAGCAGCTTCGGTGAAAGACCGCATTGGGTTAAGTATGGTACTCTCAGCAGAAGCTGCTGGCTCAATTTCCCCTGGAAAAACCATTTTAGTTGAGCCTACCTCTGGTAATACAGGAATTGCTCTAGCGATGGTAGCAGCAGCGCGTGGCTATCGTTTGATTTTGACAATGCCAGAAACAATGAGCCAAGAACGACGGGCCATGCTCAGAGCTTATGGTGCTTCTTTGGAGTTAACACCAGGCGTTGAGGGAATGCGGGGAGCTATTCGCAAAGCCGAAGAAATTGTGGCTAATACTCCTGATGCTTTTATGCTGCAACAGTTCCGCAACCCTGCTAATCCCAAAGTTCACCAGGAAACCACCGCAGAAGAAATTTGGACAGATACAGACGGGGAAGTGGATATCGTCATTGCTGGGGTAGGTACTGGTGGAACCATTACTGGGGTTGCAGAAGTACTCAAACAGCGCAAGAAGACATTTAAAGCGATCGCAGTTGAACCCAGCAACAGCCCAGTGCTTTCCGGCGGTGAAGCCGGGCCACACAGAATTCAAGGTATTGGTGCTGGATTTGTCCCCGATGTTCTCCGCTTAGAATTGGTTGATGAAGTAATTAGAGTCAGCGATGAACAAGCGATCGCTTATGGGCGACGTTTGGCAAAAGAAGAAGGCTTATTGTCTGGGATATCTTCTGGTGCAGCTTTGTGTGCCGCAATTCAAGTAGGTAAACGCCCAGAAAATGCCGGACGTTTAATTGTAATGATTCAGCCTTCCTTTGGCGAACGTTACCTCAGCACACCCATGTTTCAAGACTTAGCTTTAGAAACTGCTGGGGTACGTTAAAGACAGCTGTAGGGGCATAAATTTGTACGCCCCTACTTCATGCAAATGAAAATTGTTGTAACTACTTAAAGAGTAGTATTTCAGCCTCTAGACATCAGCAGCAACGTTCTTACTAATTTCCTGGCAAACTGGAATGCGGATTTGAAACTCCGCTCCCTTACCGGGTTCTGAAGTGCAAGAGAGTGAACCACCATGTTTTTCGGTGACGATTTGGTAACTAATCGACAAGCCCATACCTGTTCCTTTACCTACAGGTTTTGTAGTGAAGAAAGGATCAAACAGACGTTGCCGAACGGACTCTGGTATACCTAGACCATTATCTGCAATCCGAATTTCAACTTGGTGAGTATCAATTTGCTCAGTGTAAATAGTAATAGTTGGAGTTGTTATTTGTGCTTGATTGTCGACTAATGACTCTTCTAAAGCATCGATCGCATTACTCAACACATTCATAAACACTTGATTTAACTGTCCTGCATAGCATTCCACTTGTGGCAAATTGCCGTAATGTTTAATCAACTCGATACCGACACGATCTGACTTTGCTTTGAGGCGATGTTGCAGAATCATTAGAGTACTATCAATTCCCTCATGAATATTAACAGCTTTAATCTCGGCTTCGTCCATGCGTGAGAAGGTTCGCAAGGAAGCGACAATTTGCCGAATTCGGTCTGCCCCAACCCGCATAGAAGACAGTAGCTTAGGCAAGTCTTCCAGCACAAATTCTAGATCGATCGCCTCCGCTTCTTCCTGAATCTCTGGGTGGGGAGATGGGTAATGTTTCTGGTAAAGTTCCAGCAGTCCCAGCACATCTTGGGTGTAGGCATTGGCATGAGTTAGGTTGCCAAAGATAAAATTGACTGGATTGTTGATTTCATGGGCAACGCCAGCTACTAGTTGCCCTAAGCTTGACATTTTCTCAGTCTGCACAAGATGAGCCTGAGTTTGTTGCAATTTATGGAAAGATTTTTCGAGTTGTTCCGCTTTTTCTCGCTCTCGCGTTTCGGATGCTTGCAAAGCTTCATTATTAGCTTCGAGTTCTTGTGATTTAGCTTCCAGTTGTTCCGAGTAAGCTTGCAGGTTGGTGTAGAGACGAGCGTTATCGATCGCAATCGAAATTTGTGCTATCAACAGACTCAGCACATTTACCCGTTCTGCGGTAAACGCACCAGAAATGAGATTATTTTCTAGATAAAGAAGACCAGTAAACTTGCCAGAGTGAATCAATGGTAAACACAAAATGGACTTAGATTGGTAAGTGGTAACATAAGCATCAGCAGCAAAACGAGAGTCTTTAACAGCATCCCCTAAAACCAGATTCTTTCTAGTTCTTTCGACATAATTGAATAAGGCAACCGGGAGTAAGGATGAATTAGTTTTATCCTCTGCGTTAACAACAACACTAACCTCCTTACCTACAACTATTCCCGTCGCTTCTAGCATCCATTTATTCTCGTGTTTAGCAATAAAGTAACCTTGTTGAGCGCCAGCATTTTCAATGACATTTTTCATCAATTTTTCGAGCAAGCGACTCAGCACCATTTCTTCTGACAAGGCTTGTGAAGCTTTCATCACCGTGATTAAGTCGAGAAGTTGACTGCCTCCGGTAGTCGTAGAGCTTGTTTGAATAGTTTGCAGGTAATTCGTTTGTAGGTTTTCTGTATTTGATTGCACAATCAATTGGGGATAGCGTGCTTCTAAATCTTTGACTTTAGCGATCGCACCCCAATTGCCATAGGCGTAGTAAGCATTTGTCATGTATGTTTGAGCGATCGCTTCTTTACCCCATGACAAATAGAATTTGGCAGCGAGTTCGTGGGCGAGGGCTTCTTCGTTGATGTACTCGTTTTCTTTGGCAAGTGCGATCGCCTTGTCGTACATCTCGATGGCTTCGATTTTTTCCCCTAAAATCCGATGCCGTTCTGCTTCTACTAGATAAAATTTGTGTAATTGATTCATTGGGGCATGATGCGCCCATTTCTGCATTTTTTCTTGATTAGCTCGGACGCGATCAAGAATTGCCTTTTGCTCTAACTCTTGGCGATCGAAATACACTGCTAGCTGTACTAAAGAATCGTAAAAATGGAATAGAGGAACAAGAGGCAATCCTATCACTACGTCCAGATATTTCTCTGCTATGACAGTATTTTCAATCGCTTCTGAATAATTTTCAAACCAGTAACTAAGTAAAAGTTTGTTCCAATATATGTACGCAGCTCCCAATCTGTCGTTCGCTTGCTCGTGTAATAGAAACGCAATCTGTTCATCGCAGGCTTCACCCTTTAGAAGACAGAGATTTTCACTTTTTCCGAGCAGATTTAATGTAGCTTGCCTATAGGTTTCTAGATAATGAAGCGGTGTTTCTTGCTTGATTTTATGAATAGCATCTCTATTGATTGCCATCTCTTTTTCAAGGACAGTCAGTTCTTTGCCGCTAAAGTAAGCGAGATAAGAGTACATTAGTAGACCATAAGCAGCAAATTCTAAATCACCTGTCTCCAGTCCGCTAGAGTAAACTGACACAAAAGGTTCTAAGGTTTCTCTCAGATGATCTTTCCAAGGTCGGATAAATGTATTTACTATCAGGAGTGTCTTGGCTTTGATTTCTTGAGCATTTAACTTTGACACTAGAGTTAAAGCCAATTGACCAAACTGATAACCTGAATCAATATCTCCTACAACTCCGCAAAGAAGAAGACCATAATTGGCATAAGCAAAGGGAGAGACAGAAGCATTACCATATTGAACGGATAAATTTACTTGTTTGCACACCGTCAATGGAACTAGTGCTGGCGCAGCCATGTATGCAGGAGCAAAGATACTTGACATGAGCCTCATAGCTGCTAATTTATAGCGATCGCTCATTTGAGGCAGGTCAGTTAAATCCTCAATTCGCCTTCCACTCAAAATTGCCGCAGTTTCCCCTAGTGCCTGCCCAATATCTGACGCGTTCGGCTCTTGGGGAAACTCCACCCCTAAGAGCTTTAAAACTTGTAGCCCCGTATTAACTGCTTCTACCAGCCTGTTTTGCCCTATGTAAGCTTGGATCTGGACTTCATACACATTCACTTTGTCCAGCAGCGTTTTGGCGCAGTTTTGTACTATCTTAACGAACCTCTGCATTCCTTCAAAATCACCGTTTAAAAAAGCTGCTTCTGCTGCTTCCTCATGCAGTGCTAATGTTAAGTCATATTGGCTCTGCCAACTATCTTCTGCTAAAAGTCCTAAACCGACTTGCAAATATTTAACGGCAGAATCATGTGCTGTAGCTGCTTTCGCTCTTTGACCTGCAATTAGGTTGAGTTCAGCAAATTCATATTTTTCTGTTTCAAATATCAGTAAATCAGCACCGTAATTGAGCTGATTAACTAAAGCAAATATATTTTCTTTGCGTTCTTCTGATGTAGTATTTAGCAGCAGTAATTGACCAATTTTCAGATGCGTTGCTTTCTTCTGCTCATCGGGAATTAGAGAATACGCCGCTTGCTGTACTCGGTCATGTAAAAATTTGTAATCAACCTTGACATCTGTTAAACCAATCCCAACTGATTCTTCCTGACTAAACGCTAAGGGAATTTTGTAATCCTGATTTAATGGCAGAATTAACCCAGCTTGCAGGGCTGACCACAATTGCGCCGCAGTTATTAAAGAAGATGCTTCGTTAACGATCGCTAATACATCCAGATTGAAGGTGTTACCAATACAAGCAGCTAGTTTAAGTACTTCTTGCGTTTCTAGAGACAGTTTACGAATATTTCTTGCCGTCAGTTCAACCACATTTAGGTCAGTAAGACCGATCGCTTGAATATGTTGGATATTCCACTGCCATACTCCTGAATGGAACTCATACGTTAACAAGTCTTCTTGATGTAGAGTTTTCAGCAGTTGCGTTAAGAAGAAAGGGTTTCCTCCAGTTTTGTGGAATAGTAATTCTGCTAATGGCTTGATGTGTTGTGTGTCATTCAACGTATCACTAACTAACGCTTCCACATCCCTTAACTGCAATGGTGTCAAGACGATGTTATCTACCACCGCACCAGAAGATTGAATCTTGTCCAAACTCATCATAAGCGGATGGGTAGGCGACACTTCGTTATCCCGATACGCGCCGACTAACAATAAATATTTGCGTGGCTCGCCGCCGTAGGCATCGCTATCTGTCATCAATAGCTCAATTAAGTTCAGCGATGCCGAATCTGCCCACTGTAAATCGTCAAGAAACACAACCAGAGGATGATCTTGGGTCGTGAATACGCCAATGAATTGCCCAAAAACGCGATTGAAACGATTTTGAGATTCAGCCGCACCCAGTTGTGTTACGGGTGGCACAGTTCCAATAATTAGTTCAACTTCGGGAATCACATCGATAATGACTTGCCCATTCTCTCCCAACGCGCTTAAGAGTTTTTCTTTCCACACTTGGATTTGGGCTTCGCTTTCGGTAAGTAATTGCCCAATCAAAGATTGGAATGCTTGAATTAAGGATGCATAAGGAATATTGCGCTTGAACTGGTCAAACTTGCCTGCAATAAAATAACCCCTTGCTCCCACAATCGGTTTATGAACTTCATTGACGACACTCGTCTTTCCAATTCCCGAATAACCAGAGACGAGCATAAGTTCGCTGCTACCACCTGCCACACGCCCAAACGCAGCCATCAATGTTGCTACTTCTGCTTCGCGTCCGTATAGCTTTTGCGGAATCAAAAAATGCCCAGATTTATCCTGTCTTCCCGGTACAAAGTTTTCAATCTTTCCAGTCGTTTGAAGTTGAAACAAACATTCCTCTAAATCTGCTTTCAGTCCCCAGGCGCTTTGATACCGCTCCTCTGCTGTTTTCGCTAATAATTTAAAAATAACTGCACTAATCGCTTCTGGCACATCTTCCAAAACGCGACACACGGTTTCGCTACATGGTGCGGCTGGTGTTTTGGCAATGTGAGAGTGAATTAACTCCATCGGGTCAACAGCTTGAAAGGGCAAAACACCCGTCAGCATTTCATATAAAGTGACACCCAGTGAATAAAAGTCGGTGCGATAGTCAACCGCTCGATTCATTCTGCCGGTCTGCTCAGGTGACATATACGCAAGCGTACCTTCGAGCAAATTAGGATTGCTCAAGGTGGGATTTTCTTTATCAAGGCGCGAGGAGATACTGAAGTCAATCAGTTTGGCTTCCCCAGAATCGGGGTCAATTAAAATATTGTGCGGCTTAATATCTTTATGGATAATCTGTTGGGCGTGAAGTTCTCCTAAAATTTGTGCTAGGTTAATCCCCACCTTGAGGAAAGTAATTAAGGTGGTTGTTTGAGTTGCAATCAGTTCTTGGAGCAAGCAACCTGGAATGTCTTCCAAAACCAAAGCCAGGCCATGCTGATAATTCTTTAACTCGTAGGCTTTAACAATGCCAGGAATTTGCAGAGGCTCAATAATTTGATATTCGTGGCGCAGTCGCGCAATGTCTTCTAAGAGTGGATGTTCGCACAGGAGAGTTTTGACAATGACAGAGACGTTATCGGTTTCTCGCCGTCCCCGATAAATGACGGTTTTACTACCGGAGTGAAGAGTTTCGAGGAGTTGATAACCAGATAAAGTAGCTGTCATTGTTTTCTCTTGCAATATAAGCATTCTTAATATGCCCATGCAAGTTTAGCGTTGTAACATTTGTGACAAAACACAGTATATTTTCACAAGATGTTACAAAGATCACTCTAAGTTATATTGATATTTGAGAGCATTGTTGCATCTTAACCCCCTCCTCGCAAGCGGGGAGGGGGTTGGGGGTGGGGTTTAGTACCTACTCAACAGAGAACTGCCATATCCTGTACTAATGTTTACAGTTGCCTTGCTTTTGGTGTTCGTGACCATGTTGATGATGATGACCATGACCGTGGGAACAGTTTTGCAAATCTTGCTTCAAAAGCTTGTCGCTGATTTCTTGCAAGGATTCATCCACAGCTTGTAAGCCAATCCAAGCATCAATTTTTTGTACATCAAATCCTACCTCGCGCTGTTCGCCTACTTCTAATAAAGGACGGCGAATTAACAATGGCTCTTTCAGCATCAGCGCCAAAGCGGTTTGTTCATCCACTTTTTCAGGAACCACCTCACCAGATTTTATCTTGGGAGCGGAAGGATTAAACCATTCGGCTACGGGGCGATCGCCAAAGAATGAACGCAAACGCTCAACTGTCCAAGGTTCTGTTAGCAGGTTGTATGGTATTACCTCATGACCAGCAGCTGTTAGCAAAACTTTTTGCTTAGTACCACCTTTACAGCCTGGTTTGCTATAAAAAATTACCCTTGCCATTCAACTACCTCTTAGTAGAATACTATTCGTTTTTAGGGGCGCACAAATGTGCGCCTCTACCGCGTGATGCTAAAAGTTTTTAGCACTACACTTAACTGGGTCAAACTCAAATCTCTCATTTGGATCAGTTTCACCGTAGATATTAAAAGTCACAGTTGGTTCATCGCCCACTGCTTCTACACAGTGAATTGCATCGGGAGTGAAGCTAATAATATCCCCTGGAAATAGAGTTATCTCTCCCGTCTGCTCAATTTTGTCCTGAAATTCTGGGCTAGGAGTGCGTCGCCAAAAACTATTTTTCTCCTGCCCTTGTAACACCGCCACTATTCCCCACGTCCCATGATTATGAATGTTTGATCGGGTTCCAGGTGCAAATGTTACTGTTTGCACAGTCAACGGAAAACCCAATTCATCATATAGGAGTAAAACAGAGGTTCCTGTTTTGGGCGAAGGCTCTAAACGTTGACTTCGCACCCAGTAGGAATTTACTATCAAGCGCCTTACGAGCATTCGGATTTCTGGTAGACGACTGCTTTCGTCATCCACACTATTGAGAACATCTTCCACCTCGGTTAAAAACCGATAAAGGCGGTAATTTTCTCTCAACAAATTCCATGCTCTTACAGATTTACAGCCTTGATACTGACCGTCCCCCGTTAGCAGCCAATCCCTACCTTTCATAACTTTTAAATTGATAGCTGAGAAGATTGGATGATAATAATCGGAGAGACATTAGGAACCTTATTATCTCCAGGAACTTTAGTGGGTATGGTGATAGGAGGAAAGATAGAGTTGCTATCAGTAGCTGCTCCTAATAGGGAGTAAGAGGAATATGATGTGGTAGATAACCAATTGTTCATGATTTTTCACCAAAAGGGCATTGGGAATTGGGAATTGGACATATGTACTGAGCGACTCGTGCCGAGCGGAGTCGAGGTAAGTCGTTGGCGCAGCCTTTCGTAGAGAAGTATTGAGCATTGAGAATGAGACATGAGTTATTCTCCTTGTCCCCTTGTCTCCCTCATCTCCAACTTTTTCTTGTCCAGAAGTGCATTGACTAATTAATCATCTTCTTCTGCTGGACGTGTCAAAATATCCAGGAGAATACCGGCTCCAAAATCATGCTTTTCGTCTATCTCTTTGACTTTGGCGCTGATTTCTTTTGCCTGCTCAATTTCTCCTAAGTTGGCTAGCACTAATCCAGAAGCAGCATAAGCATTTAAGTACAATCGAATTTGTGGATCTTCTTTGCGATTGACTAATATAGGCTTAAGTTGCTCCCAGTCATCAGGCAATTTTTCTACTTCTTTAATTTTATCTAATAATTTAACTGTTGTTTGCAGTGCAAGAGAATAATTATTTTTATAATAGAAAAATCTATATGCTGCTACTAAGACATCTGTATTCTCACCAGTTTGGGCTAAAGCTTGTTGAATATATTTTTCCGATTCTGATGTGTTATCCCAATTTTGTGCCGCTAAAATTAAGAGATTTTTAACGTCATCTGGAACCTGGAACCATGAGAATTGGTTTGTATTAGCTTGCATCACAAATTTATTGGTGAGTGGGGAGTAGGGAATGGGGAGTGGGGGAGATGAGGGAAATAATTAATGCCCAATGCCCAATGCCCCATGCTCTATTTAAAACAAAGTTAGAACGTACACCAAGGTAAATAGAACAATCCAAATAATGTCTACGAAGTGCCAGTAAATTTCTGTCATTTCGATGAAAGTATGATTGGTTGCAGAATATTCACCGGGAAGACGCGATCGCCACAATGCACGTAATATCAATAACAGTCCCACAAAAACGTGCAAACCGTGGAACCCAGTCATGATATAAAAGCAGTTGGCGAAGACGTTGGTAGTCAGTCCGTATCCTAATGTTGAGTACTCATAAACCTGACCACCTAAGAAAATTGCCCCCATGATTGCGGTAATTGCGTACCATAGTTGCATTCTCTTGACATTATTCTTTTTAATCGCCGTATCACCGAAGTGAATGACGAAACTACTAGACACTAGAATAATAGTGTTAATCGTCGGTACAAGTAGTTCTACTTCGCTTCCTTCTGGAGGCCAAACTGCTGTAGTACCCCGGAAAAACAAATAAGTGGCAAAAAATCCCCCAAACATAAGGGATTCAGAAGCGAGGAACGTCAACAATCCCCAAACTCTTAAATCTGGATGTTCTTCGTGTCCTGCACTGTGATCTTCGCTTGTGGTTGTAGCTATAGTCATAGATTTTTTGACAATATTATGCGCTGCGTCTGTTGTGGAAGCTTGAATGAAGAATGAAGTGTGAAGCGGCAAAATTTTCATTCTTCATCCAAAATCCTTGTTTAACTTATCCCAATTCACAAAAATCCTGATACATATAGATTTCTCGTAGGGGCATGGCATTGCCATGCCCTTACCAGCGTATTTGTATCATTATTAAAGTGAAATGGTATTAACTCTTCACTTGTTCAAGAATTCTCAAAATTCCGAGTTTTGAGTTTTGAAGCTGAAGTTTCGAGTTCTGAAGCTGAAGTTCCGAGTTCTGAAGCTGAAGTTCCGAGTTCTGAGGCTGAAGCTTCGAGTTCTGAAGCTGAAGTTCCGAGTTCTGAGGCTGAAGCTTCGAGTTCTGAGGCTGAAGCTTCGAGTTCTGAGGCTGAAGTTCCGAGTTCTGAGGCTGAAGTTCCGAGTTCTGAGGCTGAAGCTTCGAGTTCTAAGCTTGAAGCTTCGAGTTCTGAAATCAAATAACTAGAAATTGTAGTCAGCTTGAGAGCGATCGCATTACTCACTTTACTACCTAAGCATTAGCTGACGGCGTTGCAGATGGCTGTATTTCAAGAGTATTATCATGACCGTAGTCATAAGGGCCATGAGTCACAACCGGCAACACTTCCCAGTTTTCAATTGCAGGTGGTGAGCTAGTTGTCCATTCTAAAGTCAAAGCTTGCCAAGGATTATCACCAGCCAAAGGCCCTTTCAACCAACTGTAAATCATGTTGATGGCGAAAGGAATTACCGATATCCCCAAAACAATTGAACCAAAGGTACAAATTTGATTGAGGTCGATAAATTGGGGGTCATACATTGCCACTCTTCGCGGCATTCCTTTTAAACCCAACTCGTGCATGGGTAAAAAGGTCAGATTAGTACCGATGAAGGTAAGGGCAAAGTGAATGCGTGCCAAGCTTTCATTCAACATTCGTCCGGTCATTTTGGGGAACCAGTGATAAATACCTGCGTAAATACCAAACACGGAACCGCCAAACAGAACGTAATGGAAATGTCCTACTACATAATATGTGTCGTGGACGTGAACATCAAAGGGGGCTGTTCCCATCGTCACACCACTCAAGCCGCCCATGACAAACATGGACAACAAGCCAATGGCGAAAAGCATCGCACCTGTAAAGCGGATTTTACCACCCCAAAGGGTAGCAACCCAGGCAAAAATCTTCACGCCAGTGGGAACTGCAACTATAAGAGTGGAGATAGTGAAGAACATCCGCATCCAGCCGGGTGTGCCACTGGTGAACATATGGTGTACCCAGACGAACAAACCGACAACGCAGATGGCTACACTAGAATAAGCGATCGCTTTATAACCAAAGATTGGCTTACGGGCGTGAACTGGAATTACCTCCGACATGATGCCGAAGATGGGCAGAATCATTAAATATACTGCTGGGTGAGAATAAAACCAGAATAAGTGTTGATAAATTACAACGTTACCGCCTGCATCTGGTTTAAAGAAGGAGGTGCCAAAGTTGAGGTCAAACAACAGCAGAACTAAACCGGCTGCTAATACAGGTGTGGAGAGAAGTGCTAGCAGGGAGGTTGCTAAAATTGCCCAGCAAAACAGGGGTACTTGATCCCATTTCATGCTGGGAACCTTCATCATCAAAATGGTGATCACAAAGTTCAGCGAACCCAAAATTGAGGAAGTTCCTACTAAAACGATCGCAAGTATCCACATAGTTTGAGCGATTGGCGCTGTCACCAAACTCAAAGGTGGGTAAGCTGTCCAACCAGATTGCGAACCGCCAAAAATAAAACTACCTAATATTAGTAATCCTGCTGGTGGATTTAACCAAAAAGCGATCGCGTTCAGCTTCGGGAAAGCCATATCCCTAGCACCAACCATCAATGGCACTAAATAGTTACCAAATCCGCCAATAGCGCTAGGGACAATCCACAGGAAGATCATGATCGTCCCGTGATTGGTCATGAAAGCGTTATACAGATTGGGGTCGAGTACGTCTGATTCTGGTGTTGCTAATTCGACACGCAGAGCGATCGCCATCAGTCCGCCGATGAGATAGAACACAAACGCCGTCACTAGATATTGGATACCAATAACCTTGTGATCAACATTAAATGTAAAATAGTCCTGCCATTTCCACGCCTTCGGATGGGAGGTGTGGCCAGCCACCATTTCCGGTTTTTTTTCTTCTGGTGGAGTATTCCGTGGAAATTCTACCTGTGTCATATTTTTATCCTTTGTCGTTTGTCATTTGTCTTTTGTCCTTTGTCTTTTATCCTTTGTCATTCATCAGTTACCAATAACTAATGACCAATGACCAATGACTAATGACTAATGACCAACGACTAATGACTCTAAAGTTGCTGCACTAATTCCCATATCATGGGTGTGAGGAGCGAGAAACTCTGATGTTGATAAGTCGGCTGGATTAATTGCAACGACTTGATTTAAATTTTGCTGTTGAGCAATCTGGTTTTCTGTCCGCCAGCTTTCATATTCTTCTGGTGTGTGGACAATTACCTCTGTCCGCATTGAACCGTGATAACCACCGCACAACTCAGCACAAACTACAGGATATGTACCTGGTTTGGTGGCGACAAATCGTAGTTCGGTAGGGATACCGGGAAGTGCATCTTGTTTCAAGCGGAAGTTTGGTACCCAGAATGAATGAATTACATCTTGTGCTGAAAGGTTGAGTTGGACATCAGCACCGACGGGTATATGCAATTCCCCAGAAGTAATGCCACTATCGGGGTAATTAAATATCCAGGCGTACTGTATGCCTTTGACATCAACAACTAAGTCGGCTGGTTTGTTTAGAGTTTGAGGAGACGCGCCGATACCGATTGTTGGGGCAATTGTCGGGGCAGTTGTTGCTTCAGTATCGCTTAATGTAGCTGCAATAGCACTTCCCGGCTGATGAGCAACATGAGCTGCTGAATGAGGATGACCGGCAGGCTCAAAGCCGCCCATTCGGTTAAAAACATCTACACTGTAGATGCCCAAGCCGAGGACAATCACTGTTGGAATTGCTGTCCAAAAGATTTCTAAGGGAACGTTGCCTTCTACTCGCACACCATCGGTATCATCACCGCGACGGCGACGAAACTGAATCAAAAAAAGTACAATTGTTCCTTCTACCACTAAGAAGAGTGCGATCGCAATGGTAAACATGACGTTGAAAAAACCGTCTACCAAAGGTGCTTGTAACGATGCTTGCACTGGCATCAAAGTGTGATTCTGACCAATCCAAATACTGATTGCTGTAACTACTATCCCAGCAACCAGAGTCCATAGTGAAACAGGAACTTGTTGCATACATGCTACCTGTGTAAACAGTCTTTAAAGGTGTGATTTTCTGGTATTAGGTATTAGGTGCTGGGCATTATTATCTATTCCCCATTCCCCATTCCCTATTCCCTATTCCCTTTTCACTTATTAACTTTCTAACGTGCAGCCATAAAAAATGGGGGAAACTTCCAGATTTTTTCCATATCTTTCCCCCAGAAACTTACAAATTATATTTTAACTCCTATGAAAAAGTTAGCCCCCTGCTCCCAGAAAAGCTAGTTGTTCCAAGAGGGCACTGTTAGACCTAATATTGATTAGGCTATATTAGCAGCAAGTTTAAATTTGTTAATAGCTAACATTTTGCGATTTACGGATTTGTTTACGGTGAACTATTTATTAGTTCAAGTAAATATTTAGTATTCCCCTCAAGTTACCTTGCCTAGCGCATTTGCGCTTTCTCTAAACAGTGCCTCCTTGAATTAACAACAATTTTGACTAACTTCAAAAACCTTAATTGTTTAATGCAACATGCGTGTAGCAATTTTTGGGGCAAATCCGTGAACACGCTTCACAACCAATACAGTTTTCTGGAGAAGTAACTGCCATTACTTTCCGTTCAATTTCTTCATCATCTTCATCTTCTACAAATTCGCCTTCTTCATTGAGGGCTTTCAAACCTAGCACGTTGTACCCGCAGACTTTAACGCATCTGCCACAGCCGATACATTTATCTTTGTCAATTTCTTGAGCAAATTTTGGTGTCCAAGCCTTACCGCCAAATGTCAAACCTGTTAGTTGCGCCATGAATAAATCCTCGGCATTTTTGCCTATCAATCTGTTTGTGCATTAATCATCATATTATCCTAATGTTTTCTTGCTTTGGTATTCAAAAAGTACTTTTATCTCATCAAAGTTCGATGATTATGAACACAATTTAGCATTATTTTTATTTAAAATAGTAGATGTAGATTATTGCCAATAATTATTATCAATATTTAGTATCTATAGAAGTTTTTCTCATTCCTGTGATCCGCATGGAAACGTATTCATCGAGTCTCTGAATTAATATCTGGCTTGATGCAGCAGGCACTAATCAGCCATTCTGATGCAGAGCATGGGAACCAGAGAATGGAAAATTGGGAGTTTAAAACCTATCGGGTAAAGCCTCATCTTATGTAGATGTAGTTTTATTATTTACAGCAGATGCAACTATATCTATAAGATTGATGAGATTCTTTTTCAAATATATTTAGACTTAAGCAAACAAACTCGATAAACAGTATACATATACACAATTTTAGATGTTCATTAATTACATTTTGATATATGCAATATGTATTTTATAAAGCAACAACTTTCAATTTATTTTTGATCAAATTATTTAGAGGAATGATGACACAACGAATATCATTCCTAATATGAAGAAAATATATTGATTTATAAAGGAACTGTAAATTTGATGGCAGAATCTTATCATGCATTAAATATTAAAATTATTAATAAATCAGACGGAGTTCAATCTTAGCAAGCTTAAATATGTCCTAAAAACACTTTATGTCCAAAGTTAAAATGTTCACTAAATGCGTAATTAACTAAATGTTAAGATTTTTTCTAAGCTCGACACGAACAAAATAATCATTTCTTTCATGAAAATTATAGTTAATAAATAAGTTTTATCCGGCTCAGTTTAAAAGCCTTAAGTAGCTTCCAATTGGATGCAAAGTTGAAATATGGATGTGGGGAGTGAGTGTGGTGAGAATAATCTTTTCTCGCCAGAAATATTATGTGGTAGCGAGTCATGAATTAACAGGACTCATCCAGGGGAGACCTGAGCCAGACATCTCAACGATTAGAGTGGGAAAAGAGCCAAATGCCTTATACAATTCCTAACAACAGTTGCGTTGGATGTGACAACTGCCGCCCCCAGTGTCCTACGGGTGCAATCAGAATAGAAGACAATGAATACTGGATTGATCCTGGTCTTTGTAATAATTGTGAGGGCTATTATTCAGAACCCCAATGTGTAATAGCTTGTCCAACTAATTCTCCGATTCCTTGGCAATCTAAAAAGGGGAGATGCAAAATAGAACCGAGAGATGCTAGCAGTTTAGACTTGTTTTCTAACGGCAAAAATAATCCATTTGCTTCAGCGATCGCTATTTGGGAAGCTTGTAATGTACTAGCGCAGCGAACATCTCTACATTGGGAAACCGATGAAGAAGGCTACCTATGTTATGGGCGACAAATTAATCAAGGCCGAGGTGCGATCGCTTTTCACATCCAAGATCCATTTAAAGTTAACGATAAAGCCACAGATATAGCAGCAATTGAGGGGCTTGACATCAGAGCCGCTTGCATACATCTAATTTTTGCAGCTTATGCTACAGCTTTAGAGCAACCTTGGGAGCAAGAATTTGCGATCGATGAGCGACAAATTGAGAAATATTTGGGGATGGAGAAGCGCAAAGATTTAAGCAAAGCTGCCAAACTAGCTTTAATGAAAAATCTCGTTCAGCAAGCTTGCTCGTTGATTATCTCCATTGACTGGCCCCAACAAGGCCGAATTAACGGATTCTCTATTACAGGTAGCCGCTTATGGCACTTAGTAGATATTCAGCATCACTTTCAAGAAGACAATCTTGGATGCAAATATCTTATTGGGCTAACTTTTAAAGTAAAAGCAGGCATTTGGGCACAATATTTCTTAAACAAACAAGCATGTAAAGAGCGAACCGCGTTCTATCAATACGGCAGTCTTCCCAAAACGCTGCTAACCACAGTTATGAGCATTTGGCAGCAACATGAAGGCGCAGTCCGATTAATGCTGTGGTTGCTGTTTAAAACCAAAATGGGCAAGGAACAACGCATTACGATTCCTACCTTGCTGCGTATTGCTTACGGTGAAGAAAAAGTCGCCCTTGCATCCAGACAACGGGAAGAACGCAAACGTCTGCTGCGAACCTTTGAAAGTGATTTGGAAATTCTCAATCACTATGGAATGAAACCACTTTTCGATCCAGTTACCTATCCACCAGAAATTCAGCCTTTATGGGCGAAGTTAATTGATCTTCCTGAAGATCCAGATGAAGCATTGGAATTTTGGACTAACGACGGTGGCGCTGAAACTCGCCTCACAGACACAGGCCCCCGTGGTAAGTGGAATCTCTTAATGAATGCGCGGATTTTGGCTTTTGAACTCCCACCAGAATGGGAACAGCAAATCTCAGAATCAGAAAAGAAGAAAACAAGAACTGCTAAAGCCAAAAGGAAACCCAAAGCTACAAGCGATTTGCTGGGTGAACAGATTTTGCAAGCGCGAAAAAATTTGAATCTCTCCCAAAGAGAATTGGCAAAACTCACAGGTAAAAGCCAAAGCTGGATTCGAGATATCGAAAATGGTCGTTTAAAAGCCAAATTAGAAGACCAAGTACTTTTGCGAAAAGTCTTAAATATGACTTAATCTTAATTCGGAATTTAAACGCAGAGGAACGCAGAGGGAAACGCAAAGGTACGCAGAGATTTTGTTACGAATTTTTGCACCGTTATACTAAATACAGCAATACTCCGCGTACCTCTGCGCTTCCCTTTGCGTCCCTCTGCGCTGAAAAACTCTCCTCTTTTAAGTACTATAACTCATCACTTTACTAGAAGTAAGCCAAAGACTACCTATAGCATATTTAGTAACTACCAACTCTCGTGTAGCATTGCATGAACTCTTCAGTTGTTGAGTCTTAGTTTCATCTTTGATAAGTTTAGCCTGGTAAGTGTAGAGAGAACCAGAAGGCTGTTCAAAACTTAGCTCACCCAGAATAGTTTTATTGTCTAGACTTTGCTCCAAAATTTTGCCTGTAACTTTGTTTTTAAACCAATCCCATCCATTGCAGAGGATTAGTTCTCTTTCCAAAACCTGAAGTGCAGCAGGCAGAATTCCCCAGCCTCGATAGACTTTATTTAAGCATTGAATATCGCCAGTCCGAGTCAAAATCGCTCTAAATGAATCTACATCAAGACGACCGTAGTATCTCGCTTCTGGCAAGTCGATGACTGTTGGTGCAAACCGATGTCCACCAAAGTGCGATGATTTCCAAATTCGCACTTTGTCTAAGCAAAAATCAGCATTGCTCTCCGTAATTTTAAAGTAAAAAGGAGCGCCATATCTAGCACAACACTTATCGTGGCTACCGTGGGTACAAACTAAAATATCTTTAGTCGCACTGGTTTCTACCTCAGAATTAGAACTGATACCCCATAACCATTTTTGGACAACTGCTGCTACTTGCTCGATATTTTCTAGCTTAAACTCTTGCTTATGGTATCCATTACTAAGCCCCTCTTTTTTTTGATAAATCAAAAGCGTAGTGTGATTTACTTTGTGTGATACATCATTAGCAATTAAAAGGAATCTAATCGGTACTTTAGCACGCTTCACTTCCTCTACCAAAATTCTTAAATTTTGGGGCACCCATTTGGAATTAAAGGCTTCTGATGTCCAAGGTAAAGGGCACTCAACTAAAATATAAGTTTGATAATTGGTGGCGCTACCAATAACATCTTCTCCCGCTTGCTGTGAATTGTCAGAACAAAAAAAACTATTCATCTCGCTGTACTCATTAGCGTATTTTAGGACAAAAGGTATTACAAAATACAAGTGTGTTCTTAACTACAATATCCTTGGCTAAGGGAGATAAAAAAGAACAATATTCATTCCTAGTTAAAACTAGGTAGCCAATTTATAACATCATTATTAATCGAGGTCTTTCCGGTTAATAAACTCTCCACAATAAAGATAAACAGTGTCAAGATAGATTTTTCCGTATGAGCGGCGTTAATTTTGTATCTAGTTTTATTGTTATTTGGTATTTTATAAATTTTCACTTGCTGAAGCCCGACTTTTATGAATTTGGTTTTTTGACCAAAATCAAATATGTTCAATCTTGTGCGATCGCTTGTTACTCTCCAAGCGATTAACTTGCTTATAATATCAATGTAACTGATATTACAATCAAATATATTCCTCGCAACAACATAGTTATTTAAAGTTTTGCTGAAGTTATTTTCATAGCTACTAATTACAGTTGTTTGTACACATAAAGATATAGTTTTCTGTTGATTTTGTGAGTTAGATGTTCCTAAAGATAGATGCAAAAACACCTGACAAGCAGATAATCGCTTCGTAAGCCAATACTGTTTTAAAAAATTTTATCTGCTGTTAATGTATTTATCCGTACATTATTGCAAATAATTCTCAATTAAATTAGAAAAAATAAAAACAGTTAAATTACGGGTAAGTGCTTTATTGCCCTATATTTAATACGCGATAAGTTAATGATTAAAAATAGTGACCAATTTTTAGCAGCGCCACTGAAATCAACATTAACTAACCTGCTATTTACCCTTTTAGCTAATCTAACTCCCTGAAGCTTATGTCAGGGTTTGATTATATGCATCTATTTTGACTGTAACTGAACTCAATAATAAATGCAAGTATTTGAGAATTTTTATAGTTTCTTTACCGTTTTTTGCCTCTAGAAGGTTGCTTATATCAAAGTTAACGGGCATTTTATAGTGGAGATAGCTCACTTGAGCAACCATTGATTCTTTCAATACAATAGATAAAGATTTGCAATTGTAACAAATTGTTGCCAGTAAGGGTAAGCGGCTCTACCCCCTAGTAATCCAAAGATTTTTAATTATGGCGATCGCATATTTCTATTTTCATGCGGAATTGAATTATTTTTTACCACGGCACCATAAGCAGGTAAAAATCTCTCATTTTTTTGAGGAGAGAAGCTCCATTAAGGACATGATTGAGTCCTTAGGTGTCCCTCATCCTGAAGTTGATTTTATAAACGTTAATGGTGAATATGTAAGTTTTTCTTACATAGTTTCAGATGGAGATACTATCAATGTTTATCCAATTTCAGCTAGGGATACTATCATACCAAGCATTTCTGTTCTGCCAAAACCGCTCACTATTCTCCGCTTTGTTTTAGATATCCATTTGGGGAAGCTGGCGACATCTTTACGACTTTTAGGTTTTGATACTTTATACCGCAATGACTATGAGGATGAGAAATTGGCGGAAATATCCTACAGCCAAGCGCGGATTCTGCTGACTCGTGATAAAGGTCTATTAATGCGTAGTTTGGTAACGCATGGGTATTACGTTAGAAATACTAACCCTCAAGAACAAATCTTGGAAGTACTGCAACGCTTTGACTTGTTTAAATTAATCTCACCATTTAAACGGTGTTTGCGCTGCAATGGATTATTAGAACCTGTAGATAAACAATCTATTATTGACGAACTACCAGAAAGTGTACGATGCCTACCACGGCAAGCTACGCAGATTGATCAATTCCAGCGTTGCCAGGACTGCGATCGCATTTATTGGAAAGGTTCACACTATGAACGATTGCAACAGTTTGTTGATGGAGTACTCAACTCACAAAAAGGTAAGTGACTTAGTTAAGCTGATACGCGTAAATTGTATAAACACTCTTTACAGTCGTTAATTGTTAACTGTTGACGGTTGTCAGTTATCAGTCATCAGCCTTCATGTAAATGTTCAATTTAAATGCGTAACAGCTTATAATAATTATTTACCCAGCTGAAATATTCCCACTAATTATTTGACTACCCCCGATTCTTGGATCTTCATCTTCGCGATTCAAATTATCTGGAGTGGGGTTTAGCTTACTCTGTCCACTAACTTCTTCTGGTTCAATGGGATCTGCCTCTTCAGCTTTATCGATATCAAGAGAAATAGGAGGTTCTTTGGCCTGAGAAAAATCGATGAGTGGATTGGGTTGATCGGGATTCATGAGTTACTAAATTATTATGCTATTTTCTTTAATATTAAATTTATTTTGCTTGCAAACATCTTTCTTGAGAAATAAACCATGTATTGTCATAATTCAAAAGAGGCATAAAAAATTATGACATTAATACTAGCTCTCGATTTTGGCGGAACTAAGCTGGCGGCAGCATTGGTAAATATCGGTTCTAGAAAGTGGTTGCGTTATGAACGTCGTCTTTCGCCAGCAAATGCAAATGCTAGTACTGACTTGGAAATTATGCGATCGCTTATTTACTCATTGCTACAAGACGCAAAACCTGCTGCGATCGGTGTCAGCTTTGGCGGCCCTGTAGATGCTTCTACGGGGACAGTGCGACTATCTCATCATGTGGTTGGATGGGAAAATATTCCTCTAAAAGGGTTGTTAGAAGAGGAGTTTGGTGTGAGTGTTGGTGTGGACAATGATGCTAATGTTGCTGCTTTGGGTGAACATCGTTTTGGTGCGGGACAGGGGTATGATAGCCTGTTTTACATAACTGTCAGCACTGGCGTGGGTGGTGGTTGGATACTCAACGGCCAGCCTTGGCGCGGTGCTGGTGGGATGGCTGGCGAAATTGGACATATCGTTGTAGATCCTGCTGGGCCAGTTTGTTTGTGTGGGAAGCGGGGATGTGTGGAACGTTTAGCGTCGGGGCCTTATATGGCGCAAAATGTTAGGGAAATTTTGGAGAACGTAGACGCGCCAGCGGCTTCCCGAAGGGTACCGCAGAGGCGCGGAGGACTCAGAAATGGAGAGGTTTTGAGGGGTTTGGTGGGGGATAATTTAACGTTGCTGACGGGGCAGTTGGTAAGTGAGGCGGCGGCGGCTGGAGATGATTTGGCCAAGGAAGTATTGCACAAGGCTGCTTGGGCGCTGGGTGTGGGTATTGGCAATGTGGCGAATTTGATGAATCCGCAGCGCTTTGTGTTGGGGGGCGGTGTGACGAAGGCGGGGGCAGATTTTTGGCAAGTGCTGCGTCAGGTGGCGCGGGAGACGGCTTTACCAGAAGTTGATTTTGAAATTGTCCCAGCGATTTTGGGCGATGATGCGCCGTTGTGGGGGGCGGTGGCGATCGCTTCTATTATGGTAAAAGCATAATTTCACGATGTAAATTATCGAGTGTTACTCGTGACAGTAGTTCATCAAGGTCATGTACTTTTTCAGTTAAGTAAGGTACATTGCTCGTAATGCTTTGCAATGCTAAGGATTCTACAGATTGATCCGCTTGATATTCTACTATCTCAAGAATAACCTGGTTAAAACTCCCACTGGGAAAAAATTCAATGCCCTGTTCCAAGAAATACTGCCCCAAGGCAAACCAGTTAAACACTTAATTGCCTTATGAGGGTTGCCAATACTGACAATTTCTAAGATACCCTCACAATAAAACAACCGCACTCCCGCTACATTTTCAAAGCTAGCTTGAATCGCTTTAAACTGTTCCCAACTTAATCCATGTTTGAAGAAGTGTTGTTCTTCTGGGAAGTTAACAGCATTTTCTAACGTTTGAGTCATAATATTTTTTACTCTCGCAGTTAGTACTCAAGAAATTTATCTTATTTCTATCCTAAATCAAAACCAAATTATCCCGGTGAATCACGGTTTCCACACCCGCATAGCCTAAAATTGCAGAAATTTCCCGCGAATGACAGCCACGAATCTTTTGCAATTCATCGCTGTTGTAATTCACAAGTCCTCTAGCAATTTCGTTACCATTGCTGTCACACAATTGCACTGCATCCTGTGTACGAAACTCTCCTTCTACTAGCTTAATTCCAGCTGCTAATAACGATTTTCCGCCTAGAGAAATTGCCGCGATCGCACCTTCATCTAAATACAATTTACCCGCAGGTAAAAGTCCGTAAGCTATCCAACGTTTACGCGCCGAAGTTGGTTCAGGTTGTGGTTCAAAATGCGTCCCAATCAGTTCACCCTGGATAATTTTTTCTATATTCTGGGGAAATCGCCCTTGAGTAATTACGGTACGAACTCCAGCCGCGATCGCAATTCTCGCAGCCGAAATTTTTGTCGCCATACCGCCAGTACCCCACTGAGAACCTTGGGAACCTGTTTGTATTTGTAATTGAGCTAATTCTTTAATGCTACTCACTGAAGCGATCGGCCGCGCATTTGGTACGGAACGCGGATCGGCTGAGTATAGTCTATCAACATCGGTAAGCAAAAATAGCCAATCTGCTTCTACTAGGCTGGCAACTAATGCCGAAAGGGTGTCATTATCACCAAATTTTAGTTCGTCTATAGCTACAGTATCATTTTCATTAACTATGGGGATCACTCCCAGCCCCAATAGTTCCTGAAAAGTGTTGTAAGCATTGAGATAGCGGCTGCGCTGTACCAAGTCGCTGCGAGTCAGTAATACTTGAGCGATCACCTGTTGCAGAGTAGTAAATAAATCATCGTATATGCGAATTAATCTGCCCTGTCCAACTGCTGCTACAGCCTGTTTTAGTGCGATCGCCTTGGGACGTTCAGTTAAGCCTAACCGCGCACAACCCACTCCCACAGCCCCAGAAGAAACCAAAATCACCCGGTGTCCTTGGCGTCTTAAATAACAGAGTGTTTCCGCCAAGGTAGCGATGGTGGAAAGTGCTAATTGTCCCGTTTCTGGTTGGGTTAGGCTCGAAGTGCCGATCTTGACAACAATTGTTAATGACATCTAAAAAGTGAGGAGTTAAGAGTGAGGAGTTAGGAGTTGAATTTAATTCATAACTCATAACTTCTAACTCCTAACTAAATTTGTAAAGCGCCAATCCCTCTATAGTGAAGGCTGACGCTTTACGGGTTTATATTTATTTTGTATGCTGTAGGGTCTTTTTTGGCTGACCCCATGTTATTAATACTTATGATCCCCGATTTTTGGATTCCAGTAAGATTCCTTAACCATTTTTTTAGATTTACTTTCCTGATGATTTTTTAGCGTTTGTGAATCTTGCTTTTCTTGGGGGTAATAGAAGCTCCAAGTATTTCAGATATCCAAACTTCAAAGTTGCGAACAGGATGGGAACGCAGGGCTGCGTCTGCATGGACAATCGGTTCGACTAGAATGGTAAACATCCCTAAGCGATTACCTGCTATGACATCCGTAAATAAGCGATCGCCTACCATCCCCACTTGATGCACTGGTAGATCCATCCCCCTCAGTGCTGCCCTAATTTTGCGTCGGGATGGTTTGGCTGCACCTAAGTAGTAAGGTAAATTGAGCGATCGCGCAATTCCACCAATTCGCGCTTCACTCAGGTTGTTACTCACCAAACACAATGCAGTACAGGAGCGAATTTGCTCTACCCAATCTTGTAGTTCTGGGGAAGCCAGCCCTACTTTAAAGGGTACTAAGGTTTCATCTACATCCAATACAAGCCCTTTAAGCCCGTATTTTTGGATAATATCTGGTGTTAGGTTCAACACTGAACCTTCTAAAATCAAGTCAGGCTGTAAAAGATTGTTCCAGGCCATAGTCAACAGTGAAATTTAAGTAGCGCTAGACAAATGAGCATAACCCAATATAGTTTAGTTAGTCGAACTCGATCCTGGTATATCTCCCTGAACACTTTGAGATAAAATCCCTAAAATCTTATCGATCTCTTTAATGTAATAATTATTTAAATCAATAAATATATCGTTTTCTTCTAACTTCAAAAACTTCCAAATATCTCCCGTTGTTACCGCCCCGTAAATTTTTCTAATATCATTTCCTTCTCGTTGATTAAACATTTGTGCTGCCAACATTGTCGCCGCACATTGACCTAATCCACCTTTAATATTTTCATTTTTCGCTTCAATAATAACCACCACAGGCACATTAATTGTTAATTGCTCCTTAGCACGACTGATGATAAAGTCACAATAGCCATTCAAACCTTTTTCAGCATCTACATTAAAGTCTGTTCCCGAAAATAAACTAATCGAATAATTAGCCCTGCGTCTTACCTCCAACAAAATCGGAGTGATAATCATTTCTGAACGAGCTTTTTCAGTATTAATTGCTAAAGCCAGTTCTGTAGTTTCTTCTAAAGAACTTATGAGTTTCTCGCTTGGCTCTAAAGGTTCTATCTCGGCACATAAATCAGTTTCTTCATCAATGTGGATGCTGAATGACTTTTTAAATTTACTTAATGTAAAGTCACTATAAGCCATTTTCAGCACCTCATACCAATTTTGGATTTTAGATAATTGAATTTAAAATCACGATCAAAATGCTTTTTCCAAAATCTTAAACAACACTAATTATCCCAATTTAATGTCAATGTTTCATCGCTTTCACATTGAATGGGACATGGTAAAAGGTTTAGCTAAATTTTGATTACAATGAAAATTTTCAATTAAAAAATTCAAAATGTAACATTTCCATTTTGAATTTTTAATCTTATTCCACTTCATTAAAAAGATGTTCCTCTAACAGAGGTTGCACTTTGCGAAACTCTTCTGGAGAGAGTAATTCAGGCTCACCTGTTTTAGCTATCCGTGCAAAAAATAACAGAGGATCGAGGGGTGTATAAATTGCATACTCCTGATCTTCATCATAGAAGCTAGCGAGTAGCTGTAATTGTTCTGGATCTAAATCTGCCTCTTCGTCTTCGATTTCTAAGGTGAAGAGTTCTGATTCTTCAACTGGCGGTAAATCACCTGCAACAGTCAGAGCATAAGCTGTATTCTTTAATACCAAGTTTTGCTCAGATAGTACAGCTTGAGCAGTGGCAAAAATTTGCTCAATGATGTTGTCATCTTCTACCAGAACCGCTTCTTCTTCTTCACCGTCACCTTCCCAAGAAAAAATTTCTACAGGTGAGTCTACAGGAAGAAGTAAAACATATTCTTGTTCATCGACTTCGAGGGAATGCTCTATGTAACATTCGAGCGATCGCCCTTTATCATCGGTTAAAGTGATGGAACCCGCATGAGCGTTATCATTTTCTTCAGGAAATGGAGAGGAAAACATAGCCGAAATGTAGAAATTTAATAAATACCAGCAAATTTACAACACGCTTAACTATTGAACGGCATAATTATGCCAATTAAATAGCATTATACGTAGATACAACTGCTGGCTAATCGTTTTCAGAATATCATGTTAAAAGGTATCAATACTCAATAGTCGCCACTGAACTGTGGGAGTTAGCACGCTTAACATCCAGCCATTGTTGCAAAATCAATGCGGCTGCCTTACGGTCAATCAAGCCTTTATGGCGTGACGGGGAGCGGTTCTCACCTATCAGCAGTTGTTCTGCTTGAAATGAAGTTAATCGTTCATCCACATATTCCACAGGCAGTTTCAGTGCTTTAGCAAGTCTTGTAGTAAATTTCTGAACTTGACGCGCCTGAAATCCTATTGAGCCATCCATTGAATAAGGTAAGCCCATCACCAGGATTTGCACCTCACGTTCATTAACTATTTGCCGGATTTGCTCGACATCCTGCTCAAAAGATGTGCGTTCAATTGTGGTAATCCCCGTCGCAATTAAACCCGTGCGATCGCACCCTGCCACTCCAATTCGCTTGCGACCAAAATCTAGTCCCAAAGCTGAAATAAACGGTTTTGCTTGCTGTTGGGGTATCACGCTAATTCTCCTGCTGTGCATCTGCTGATTCAGAAATCGGCGATGCTTCCATGCTAGGGTTTTTCCCCGAAAAGTTAATCGGTTCTGACAAGCTTTGCAGTGTTTTATCTGACAATGGCAACTTTCCTGATTGTATCCATGACATCCCACCTGGTATAGGTTTACGTGCTGGTTGTAAACCTTGCAGCATATCAGTCCACTGAATTCCTTCTAAGGAGACAAATTTAGACTCCCGTAGCTTGTGCCACACAGAGCGGGACATAACTAATGTATGTTCTATGCGTTTTGCCCCAATTCGTTCCAAATATTCTTCTCGCTCTGCTTGATAGTCTGAGGAAGCTAATTGTAACCCTTGTTGGGGAAAATCTTGGGTAATCCGAGCCAGCTGAGATAATAATTCTGGATACAGCCAGGTATAAGCGGGATGAACCGTCAGCGTTGCAACGTGGGGAACTTCACCCTTCCGATCAAGTTGCACCTGAAAATAGCCGATCGCAGCTTTGCGTTGCGGTTCAAATACGTAACCACTTACTACTTCTGTTTTGCTCACCCATTGCATTACTGCATCAGTTAAAGCACCGAACAAACTGGTCTTAAAGTCGCGGGTGTTACGGTCAAAAACCTGACGTACCAAAGGTGGCATAGATGCCGTATCTAATTGATATAGCAACTGGGCATCAGCATTACTTACTGGCAAGAGGTTGGGTAAGTCTGGCTCTGCTTGTGCCAATTCAGCCAGTAATTCTGGCTCAATTTCCCAGTACGTCATTTCTGCCAGACGTTGAAATCCATTTTGTCGATATAGTGCTAGCGCCTCTATATCGTTGATATTAACTTCCAGCAACCAAGTGCGAGCTTCTAGAATCGATTCAAAGCAATGACGCAAAAGTTGCGAACCAACTCCTTGTTTATCGACACCACGCTCTAACAGCACTTGATCAATCCGCCAAGTACTACGTGTCCGGTTAAACGGTGACACTTGAATCATCCCTAGAAGTAACCGCCCTTGCTCTGCTATGTAGGCACAGAGGCGATACTGTAGCGGGTTAGGAAACCAACTCAAAAATTTGAGTAATCCATACCAGCGACGCAGCCTTTGCATTTGACTCATGGCAAAACCTGCTCCCTTGGGGGTAAGGGCTGCGAATGACTCTTGAGTTATGCGCTCAATCCCGTCCAGATCCCGGTATTGGACTGGTCGGATAACAACGCTGAGGTTTCTGGGAAGTAATGAAGTCATTTTTATTCGAGCCGCTATTTAGCCTTAACTAACTGCTCTTCAAAGGAACTGCTGCAATAATTATTTTAACTAGTTTCTGCTCTCTACTATTGCGCCAAAAGGGTGATTTTAGTAACTCAATACTGAAAAAAAGCAGAAAAAGCAGACCTTGTGAGAACACCATTGGCATTAACCCAACATCTGCCTTTATTTTATTTGAATTTTGATTAAAATTTGTATATATTTATAGGCCTTGTCGAGAAACTAGCTTTTCAAAGTGGGCTTGGGTTTGATGGAGTAACTGCTGGCGACTATCTACCACTGTTTGCTTCAAGGTTGGAACAAGATTGCGAGCTTGCAGAGTCATATGAAGTTGCAGGTTGGCAACATATTCACTGAAATCTTGATTCATTTCATCTGCGTCTGCATCTGTTAACAAATTTAATTCCATTGCCACTGTATTCTCCTGTGTTAATCCTGTGCTGTCTCTCTTCATGACCAAAAACTATCATGTTGTTTGGACTAACTTCTTAATTTGCAATGAAGTTTAACGCTTCTTAGGGATAGCCTATTAAAATCTCAAACCAACACCACCTTGTACAGAGATAGCTGTACCACCGCTATCACGGTAGGCATCAAAAGCGATAATGGCGTTGCCAAAAAGGACTGTATTGCTATTTGGGATCACATAATCAATGCCTGGTTGTAAAGCAAAACTAATTTTGTCGCCCACAGGAGTGGAGCCACCACCACCAGCCAACACCAACCCAGCACCTAGATAAGCATCCGCTTGCCAGTTAAGGGGGAAATCGTAGGAAACCGTTGGTACAACTGCCGTATTATTACCAATTAACACTTGAGCACGGAGCGAAAGTGGTGCTTCCAAAAGCTTGTAGCGCCCAGCTATCACTCCCCCAAGTTGGATACCATCGGTAAAACCAACACTAGGGCCTATACCTATATAACTACCATAAGCTACTTGAGCTTGTGCTGGTTTAATACTCCCCAAACTCAAGACCAAGCTAGCCCCCAAAACTGAAACCAAATATGGAATATATTTCATAACCGAATTCCTCACACCATTTTGTTATTGGGCATTGAGCATTATTGTCTTTCCTTGTCTCCCTTATCTTCCTCTGCTCCTCTTGCCCCCTGCCCCCTGCTCTCCATCTCATTCATTCTACGGGCAACGGGGATGAATGCCTCCTTGAGTACAAATGTAGGCTAATTGCTTGGCATCTAAATTTTTGGCTTTAGTAAAATCAACTCCTTGAACTACGGCAGATACTGAGCCTAAATCTGGGGTTTTGACAAATTGATCTGCTGGGTCTTGTTTGCTAGGAGCGAGAATTGCCCCCTTAAAATCTGCTTCGGCGACATTCGCCCCGCGTAAATCTGCAAGACTTAGGTCGGCATTTTGTAAGTTAACGTTTTCCATCTGGGCAGAACGCAAAACTGCACCAGCTAGACGAGTGGCGCTCAAGTTAGAATTGCTGAGATTCGCACGATCCAAATAGGCCCCTGATAAATCTGCCCCTTGCCAATCAGTGTTAATTAAATTGGCAAAGGATAATTGCGTTCCGATAGCAGTAACGCGACCTAAACGGGCAGCGTACAGATTGGCTTCGTTCAATTTAGCGTCACCTAAATCTGCTCCAGTCAAGCTGGCTTTTTCCAAAACTGCGTTTCGCAGATCGGCTCCTACTAGTTGGGTGCTGTTGAGTTTAGCGTCAATAAGACGTGCGTTGGATAAGTTAGCTCTGTTGAGAGTAGCGCGGCTCAAATCAGTACGGTTCATCAAGACGCGGCTGAGATTAGCATCAGTAAGATTGGCTTGCTGCAACTGAGCTTGGCTTAAATCAGCCATAACATCGTCGTAGGTATCCCAGCGCCCATCTTCACCCATGCCCCGAAAGCGGCTACCCTTAAAGCTGGCTTGGTTGAGATTTGCAGATCTAAACTTAACTCCTGATAAATCAAGGTTATCTAGTACCAAGTTGAAGAAGGAACTTCCTGGAGTACCGCTTTGACCTAATTGGGTGCTACTAAGGTCAACGCCCTCGATTTTACCGCTATAAACAGAGAGAATCTTGTTGATTGTCCGCTGGTTTCTTTGTAGCCGCCCTTGCCGCAATTCCCGTTCTTGAGTTGCAGTACTGCCCACAGACTCTAGTTCGCTAACCAGAAACTGATTCTTATTTTTTAATTCCGGGATGGCTTGGGGTCCGACAGTTGTCAAAGCTTGTTGAATCGTATCCAGGAGGCTGGGGTTGGTTTCGCTAACCAAAAGATCCGCCAGAAATTTAATGGACTGTGGGTCATTTAGACCACCCATAGCTAAAATTGCGCTTTGGCGTTGCTCATTAGTCGCCCCAGAGTTAGGAGTTAATTGTTTGACAAGTTCGAGGAACTGTTGGCTGTTGATTTGCTTAGTTGCTCGCTGGGATTGTTGAATTTGGATATAAACTTGAGTGCCGATTAAAGTTGCCAATACAGCAGTCATACTCGTAAGCCCTACCCCAAACAAAGTCAGATTAGGATTTTGCTGTATGCGCCGCCACAGATTAGGCGACTGGTTGGTTTGGGCTGCCGCTAATTCTTCTCCCTCCTGCGATTCTTCTGCTTCATCATTACTGCCAGTAGACTGAGCTTGTCTGTTGTTAGCTAAAACTGAGGATGGCAAGGGGCGAGTCGCATCTATTGTATAAGTGCCTGCGAGTTGATCATGGAGTGCGCGACGCCCCCGGCGCGATGGTAAGCCTATCCCTTCACCCACAATCATTAACAAAGATAAAAGTGTGAATAATCCTAAATTCGGAAAAGCAAAGCTGTAGCGCCACAACAAATAGGCGATAGAAATGGGTACAGTCCAACGCCCAAATCCTTCTCTAATTACAACTGCCCCCAAACCGGGCGGTTTCCCTTGCTCGTTGACAACTCGTACTTTAAACCAACGTTTAGGAATTGTGCTACCAGTTTTAGCCAGTAGATACAATTGCCACCACGAAAGCGTTACAGGCGCTAACAGGGCGATTGTCCACAAAATATTAGTCGGCCATGCCACGTTACGGATGCCATAGCTCACAGGCAGAGCTAGGGGTCTAGCGATCGCTCTTTCTGTGACTACCAGCACGGGGTTAAGCGGCACTCGATTAAAATCGCTTCTAGAATTGGCATAGACACCAACGCCGAAGGGAATCAAGCCACTGGTAACCACTAGTGTGATTTCAGCCGCCCAAGCAGCAAAACGTCTACTTGCTAGCAGCAGCGAACTGGCTCTTTCCGGTTGTTTTGACTGACCAGATTGATTACTTCTCCTGACAATTGGTGTCGTCATCGTATAATTTCCTTTAACATTATTTCTACGCCGCGATCGGCACAATTAAAATAGACTAAGCTTATCGGCAAAAAGAAAAGCATATTGAAATAGAATGCAGTCAGAAGTCAGGAGCTTTTTGTATCATGGCTCCTGACTTTCATAACTACAGGTATGCAAAGTAAATGCATATCAGCTTATTACTTACGTTGAAAGCTACTAGACACAAAAATTTTGTATCCAACATACACTAACACTGCCAAAAGTGCCAGACTAATTACAGATGCAACCAGTTTAAACACTGCTTGCAGCATTGCCAAGCCTACTAGCACCGTCACAGCTGAAACTACCAGCTTTTTTGTCCCAGATAAGCTGTTGAACCAAATCTGAAATCGCTGCACTTGCAAGTTAAACTTGGCAAAAACAGATGCCTCAGTCTGTTTTTGCTCTTGTGGTTGGGGAACCACTTCCGGCGAAGAATTAATATCTGCCTCTAGCTTATTGAGGCGACGCTGTAAGTCTTCTTCTCTTTGAGGATTCATCAATCTTTTCTACCTCAGCTAGGTTACTTATTCCACAACAGACCAACCAAATTCTATTTTTGGTGGTTGCCTTAGTGATTTTAGCTAATGTCTGTGTGTGCAATACCTTTTTGGGTAGTAAAAATTATGATGATTTTGGGAATCCTAGCGTGTTACGGATTGAAGTGTAGAATTTCAAATAGAATATTTTGGTGTAAAAGCGTCACCAAGCATAGATATTTTACACGATTAATGGTCTTTATGCCCATCAAATCTTCACAAATAACCCTTAAATAAATAGTATTACTTTATACAGCAACTTTGGGAACCAAGACGGCTTACTATCGTCTATTAAATTAGACTGTATAACAATATTGCTCTAAAAAAATTTCGAGCATTAATTAAAATGAAAACGCTTAGGCTACTTGCAATTGTTCCCACAGCTTTGGCGATGAGTTTAGTGTTGACTGAGGCTAATTTGGCACAGACACCAACAATCAAAATTAATCGGAATCTCCAACCAGATCCACTGATTTTGAACGGAAAGTCTGGGGGAACTGTTAAAAGTAATTGTGGCAATATTACCACTGAACCCAATCAAGTTATCCAGGTTACAGAGTCACTACCTTATTTACGATTAACAGTAGAGAGTGAAGGCAAGCCAACGCTATTGATCGATGGCCCTGGGGGACGCTTTTGTGTAATGGTAGATAAATACTCTGGAGGCAAGCCAGAACTCTCTGGTTTTTGGCAAGCAGGAACATACTCGCTGTTTGTGGGCGAACAATCCCAAGGAAAGCCAAACTTTAACTACACCCTCTCAATCTCCCAAGAAACAAAGAAATAGTCATTTGTCCTTTGCTAATGACCAATGACTAATGACTAATCTTCCAGTGATTTAGCTGGGACTTCGACGGCTTTGACATCAATTGTGCCTTCTGGTGTGAAGCGCTGAAAATGACTATCTTGTACTAACAGTGACTCCCCACAGTTAGGACACTGCAACTGACTGTTATTTAAACCTGTAAATTCATATCTACAGACGGGACACTGGTCAGCAACCAAGTTGCGTTGCAGCCACCAACGAAAGCCAAAAAAAGCCACAATGGGTGCCAAAAACAGCAACCCGACAATAATTACCAACGACTTAACCAACCAACCCAAGCCCAGTGATGCGAGCAACCAAATAACTGCTAGCAAGGTGAGCCAAGGGCGGAGATTTAAAAGGTTCAATTGAAATGATTTAAAGCTCATTTTTTAAATGTCGTCCTGCTCTCCTTCTAGGATAGCGATTTTAGTCATTGGTCATGAGTCATTTATCATTGGGATTCAAAACTGAGGACAGAAGCAGTTTTTGTAAGTGCTGTTGAAAGGCATCTATGCCAAACAGAGCGATCGCTTGTTCTCGTAGCCACTCTCCATTACATCGCTGGTCATTCCCTTGAAGCATTTCTATACAAGCCGTTGCTACCGCATCAGGACTGCGGTGTGGTACTCGCCACCCCAGTTTACCATCTTGCAAAGGATCCGCTGAACCATCGTCGTCACCAGATAATACAGGCACTCCACAAGCCATTGCTTCCAGATAAACTATGCCAAAGCCTTCTTGCGAAGGCATAATATATGCATCAGCAAGACGGTAATGTTCCATTAATTCTTCTGTGGCAACGAAACCAGCAAATACGACGCGATCGCTCACACCTAAATATGCAGCAAGTTTAGCTAATCGCGGTTGGTCATCACCGCGACCAATTACTAAATATTTCACTTCTGGGAAAACCTGAGCGATTTGTGGTAATGCTCGAATCGTGACATCTACACCCTTGTAAATATCCCCTGACCATAACCGCGCTACTGTCATTAACACCTTAGCATCAGTTAAACTATACTTCTGGACTAATTCTGGCTGCTTGGAACCAGGAGTAAATTTATCCCCATCAATTGCACAAGGCATCATCTGTACCATTTTGGGGTTTAGATTATTAGCAGCACAAGCGCGATCGCGGCTGTAGCGGCTAATTGTCCAAATTCCAGCTGCTGATGCTAGGGCGCGACGTTCTTGATTTTTGAGGGGTTCCCAAACTTCTTTGCCGTAAGTTAGCACGGTGTAAGGAATTCCCAAAGGCTGGCAAAGAGTTTGTACTAACATTGCTAAGTTAATATGACCACAGAAAACTTTCTGCGGACGGCTTTGCAACAAACATTTAAGTAAAGCTGCTGCCATTTGTAGTCTCCCCACATGAGGAGACTGATTTTTAAAGTAATGAAATTTTAAGTTCTCCTCTTCAAACGGATTTAAACTATCAGAACTATCTCGCAACAAAAAGACTTCCGCCTTATAGGCTTGGCTCAATCCTAGATAAGCGCGAAAAATATCTTTTATATATGATTGAATACCACCTTCGTGGGCAAAAATTTCTAAAAACACGAAGACATGGTTAGTTTTTTTGTTAACTTTATCACCTACTCTGAGGCTTTCTGTCACTTTAATGATATGCATATTTAGGTTATTTACACTCGCGGTAAGGGCGCGATCACGTAGTCCGTCTTATTCCCAGCCTTTCTTCAGGAAGGCTACTTCGAGGCTGTAAAGGCGATCGCACCGTTTTGTAACCGCTCTAAATCTGTTTTTCCCATTTTTTCTAAAAGTTCTTCAAAACTCACTTGGGCTTCCCAACCAAGGTTTCTTTTAGCTTTACTGGGGTCAGCTACTAGTGTCAAATTAGGTTGTCGCTGCGGGGGTACTAATCCTAAAACTCGGTAACCGCGGTTGAGGAGCAAATGGCTGAGATAGTAGCCATCTTACCCAGTTATTCCTGTAACTAGGGCTGTTTTAGTCATACATAATACATACTTTGTCCCTTATTCCTTCTATCTCTTTAAGCACAAAATGGCACTTATTAGAGAGCAAAAGATAAAGCTCTCAATACTGCTGACAGATCCTAACAAGGGAGCAAGTATAACTCGAATGCTATCTTTACTGTATTCATTAATTTTTTTTATACAATAATATTTTTTGAGGCTTTACAAACAAATTATAATAACTCAGGAATTTAACTTAAAAAATATATTACCCTAATCCACATAATATTTTTGAAAAACGAGTATACTCTTATCAATCAAATAAATTTGATCAAATACTCCTACCAGTAGTGCTTTTGTTTTGAAGTGAGTGGCTCAACTTTGGGTAAAGTTTCCCTTAGCGTAGCGGCGACTATAAGAGAAATTTTGTTTGTCTTACTCTTAAATATAATCAAATTACGTGCAGCATTTCGTACAGAAGACTAGTACACTATGGCGAAGTTTTACCTAACTTTAAGGATTTGCTCAAAGTAAATTGTTATGTTAATTGAGATAGTAGGTTGATTTCTGCCGTGTTGTACTAGCCCTTATAGGCTGCTGGTACTCCTTGCCTATTTAAAACCCAAAATTGGTATCAGAAGTATTTTTAACTTCCTTTACCTTTGACTGCTTCACTTTTATTTTTGTGCTTCTACTGAGTATTTGACGATAAGAAGGCAATTTCTACCATCTGCACCACGTTCGTATACAACACGATCAGCTAACCGCCGCAGAAGAAACCATCCATACCCGCCTACTTGTAGAGTACCTGGGACTGGCTCTGCGATCGCATCAGGATCGAAAGGTTTTCCATAATCCCAAATTCTAATCTCTAGTCGGTCAATCCAGAGATAAATATTGATTTCAATGGTAGTTTCTGGGGGTAAAGCATGATGAGCGTGACGAACAGCGTTGGTAAAACCTTCTGCTAGTGCTAAATTTAGGCGATCAAGTTGGGTTTTTGACCAGCCAAGTTGAGACAAATGTTGCAGACAAAATTGCTCAAACCATTCTTGCACGTGGTTTAGGAGACTCAGTTCGCTCTTAACCGTCAGATGGTCTTGCTGCACTATGCTAAACCTTAACTGTGAATTAAATATAAGTAAACTCAAGTTGCTAGTTATTAAATTTTGCACTATTCGGAGAATTTCTCTGATGATATAGAAAAATTTAAATTGAGATATTCTATGTTCCAAAAGACAAAATATGAAGGATTTTGGCATTTCGAGGGTTGTAACTAGCAACTTACGTTAAGTCAATGAAAATTCTTTGTATTTGATGACTTTTGGTGATTTAAAATTTTGGAATAGCTTTTCCATCCAAAACTTCAGATCCTAGATGCAATCTGAATTATTAAAATTGACGCCTGTAAATTTATTTCAAAAGCACATTTGCATCTACTTTTGAAACTCACAGGCGTCAAAACACTTTGTGGTGACTAGTTTAGAATAGTCCCAAGGTCAAAGATTTATCCAATGGCAAGGCAGCACCAATACCCAGCCATATGGTGACAAGGGTACCAAAAAGGAAAACTGTGGTTGCAACTGGACGACGGAAGGGATTTTGGAACTTATTAACGTTCTCAATAAAGGGAACGAGGATTAGCCCCACTGGTACCGAACCCATTGCTAAGACTCCTAAAAGTTTGTTAGGAAGCGATCGCAAAATTTGGAAAACTGGATATAAGTACCACTCTGGTAAAATTTCCAATGGTGTGGCAAAAGGATTTGCTGGTTCACCGGTCATAGCGGGATCTAGTACAGCTAGAGCTACAATCGCAGCGAACGAACCCATGATCACGATTGGAAACACGTAAAGTAGGTCATTAGGCCAAGCGGGTTCACCATAGTAGTTGTGACCCATGCCTTTAGCGAGTTTAGCTCTTAACTGAGGATCGCTCAGGTCAGGTTTTTTTTGTGTTGACATTTTGAAATGTGCTCTCCTGCTTAAGTTAAATTAAAGCATTTGTGAAAGCTATCAGCTACTAGGCAACCCTAGCAGGCGGCAAACAGTGCTTGTCTATTTCCGGTCAGCCGCCTGGAGAGTCTCTACAGCTTTAGGCTTCAGATACAAGTGTTTGTTTTTTGGAACTTACAATTAATTTCTCGTGTTTCATAAGTTTAGAACAAACAACTTCATCTGAAAACTGATAAGTGTTGCCGAGGGCTAATAACTAAGATTACAAAGGACCGGAAATGCCTTGTTTGCGAATCATCAAGAAGTGAAACAGCATGAAGACTGCAATCAACCAAGGCAGCACAAAGGTGTGTGCGCTGTAGTAACGAGTTAGTGTTGCTTGACCAACACTCGAACCGCCGCGCAGCAGGTCGGAGATCAGAACGCCAACCACAGGAATTGCTTCTGGTACACCGCTAACGATTTTCACAGCCCAGTAGCCAACTTGATCCCAAGGTAGGGAATAGCCGGTAACTCCAAAGGAAACTGTGATCACAGCCAGGATTACGCCACTTATCCAGGTCAATTCGCGGGGCTTTTTGAAACCACCAGTCAGATAAACCCGGAAGGTGTGCAAAATCATCATCAATACCATCATGCTGGCAGACCAGCGATGGATGGAGCGAATTAGCCAACCGAAGTTGACTTCATTCATGATGTACTCCACTGAGGAGAAAGCTTCAGTGACTGTTGGCCTGTAGTAGAATGTCATCGCGAATCCAGTGGCAAACTGGATGAGAAAGCAAACCAGGGTAATTCCACCCAGGCAGTAGAAAATGTTGACGTGAGGAGGGACGTACTTGCTAGTAACGTCTTCAGCGAGTGCCTGAATCTCCAGGCGTTCCTCAAACCAGTCGGAAACGTTGGCCATACAATCTCAAATTCCTAAAAGTCGGTTGCGGTTGATAAATTCCGAAGTTCTAAATCGGCGACCAAAATTCTGATGGTCTCAAGCCTCGGCATCCTGCGGGTTTACCTTCAGGTTTTCCCGTTCGACAAAGGGGTTGCCACAGGCTAGGGTTCTCATAAGCCGCCGCTCAGACTTCTCTCCCAATTAGCAATTTTGGGATTTTAGTAAAGGCGAGTTTTTTTTGCTTGTCAGCTTTCAGGGTGCTAAGAGTCTTCAGAAACTTTACACTCTGTAAAGATAGAATATATTGCGATCTCTTTACGCCCCTGCACAGAAAATTGTGGACACAAAGTAGATTTTATCCTTTCGTGAGTGAATACAACGCATCAGTTGACTGAACAACTTGATGAGAGAAATGCACCACTTCTATAAAAAAAGTAACATAATCGAGAGATAGATTTCATCAACAACAGGGGAAGTGGGCATTTATAGGCAATTTGGGTTGAGGTGGAATTGATAATGGGTTTCATGAACAAACAAGTCTTTCGGGTTGGATTTTCATTGCTAATGGCGTTTTGGTTGGCGTTTGGTACGCTCACACAGCCAGCGATGGCTTTAACGTCGGAACAAAAGCTGGTTTCGGAAGTTTGGCGAATTGTTAATCGCACTTATCTAGATGAGACGTTTAATCATCAAAACTGGGCGGCTGTGCGGCAGAAGGTTTTAGAGAAGCCACTGTCGGACTCAAATGCCAGTTATGCAGCAATTGCGAAGATGCTCAAGAGCCTCGATGATCCTTTTACGCGCTTTTTAGATCCAGAACAGTACCGCAGCTTACAGGTCAATACTTCTGGAGAACTGACTGGGGTAGGATTGCAAATTGCCCTAAATCCTGAGACTGGAAAGTTGGAAGTAGTGGCTCCTATTGCAGGTTCACCAGCAGATAAAGCGGGAATTAGACCACGCGATCGCATTATCAAAATTGAAGGCATTTCCACAGAAAACCTGACCCTTGATGAAGCTGCAACCAGAATGCGTGGGCCGAGTGGCAGCCTTGTAACTCTCCTCATCGAACGCGACGGAGAGCCAGAAACAGAAGTTAGACTAACGCGTGATCGCATTGCTCTTAATCCTGTGGTTTCAGAATTGCGTGTTTCCACTGATGGTACGCCCATTGGCTACCTTCGCCTCAGCCAATTTAATGCCAACGCTTCAACAGAATTGGCACACGCTATTTCTAGTCTAGAAAAAAAAGGCGCTGCTGCCTATATTCTAGATTTACGAAATAATCCTGGGGGACTATTGCAATCAGGAATTGAAATCGCCCGGCTGTGGTTAGACTCTGGCACTATTGTTTACACTGTTAACCGACAAGGCATTCAAGGAAGTTTTGAAGCCTTTGGACCAGCCCTGACAGACGATCCTCTGGTGATTTTGGTGAATCAAGGAACTGCCAGTGCTAGTGAAATTCTCGCCGGCGCACTCCAAGATAATGGTCGTGCCCAGTTAGTAGGTGAAACCACTTTTGGAAAGGGTCTAATTCAATCCTTATTCGAATTATCCGATGGCTCGGGCTTGGCAGTCACAATTGCTAAGTATGAAACTCCTCAACACCGGGATATTAACAAATTAGGCATTAAACCAGATAAAGTGATTTCCCAAGACCCAATTAACCGGGAACAGGTTGGCACTGAAGCGGATTTGCAATATCAAACAGCAGTGGAACTGTTGAAGAAAAACTCAGTGGTGGCGGGAAAGGTTTAAAAAGTTAGGAGTTAGAAGTCAGGAGTTAGGACTTCCGCTACCAGTGTTAAGTCTGTTCGTGTAGAGTATCCAAAAACGGCCTAAACTGTGTTGCAACCTCCTGCCCCACTTCTCTTCTTAGGCTGGGTCCGAAGCGTAGCTATGCCGTAGGCTTTACAGCTCTGCTTAGTGACCCTCTCAGGGCAAACGCATCTAAATTACTCTTGATCACAACGAAGGTTAAAAACCAACAAAAAAATCTTTCCTTTCGCGTTTGATTATTTATTTTTTAAACCTCAAGCAACCGCCTAAAACCTTAGTAACCTGAGTTCGGGATAAGAAATACTCAAAAGCCTTGAATTATCGTTGTTCGGTCTAAAGCTCTGTTTTCATCTATTGTCAATAGGACATATTGCTGAGATTAGTTTCATTTATGAACCTTATTGACAAAATGATTCCACTTTTATCCCTGCTTTGATCAATTCCAGTTTTATTCAATTCTAACAGAATAAGCTTTTTAGCTTCTGGCTTAACCCGAACTCAGGTTTAGTAATAATTAAGGCTTAATGACATTAGTTTTAACCCTATTGATAATAAGCTTTACTTGTTGGCATGATGCGGTGGCCCTGGGTATTCATCCAGGCAGTATTAAACGTGGCGCAATCATCGGAGCCTGCAAGATTATACATTGTAGACAAGCTGACTTTGATAACTATGCTTATCAATTAATGGAGGCTTTTGAATTTAAAAATCCGATAGATTGTGCAGATTTACAATCAATTTTTTAGGGTGGAGGCTGTAGTTACCACGTATTTCTACTGAATGCTTAATTACAGAAAAATTTTTAGCTTATGTTTTACTCATAATTGTTGCCTTTAAATTACTTAAGCTTCATCATTTAAACTGGATTTAAATTCTTCACTACGGCTTCAAAGTTAACAGCATTTTCTTCACACCTTCTTGAGGGTAATATCATTAATTTTATCATTGTGATAATAGATCGAATGATTGATATTAGAGAAGTAGTTTCAAGTAGAGTTAATTGAATCAGTGAATAAGAAATGGGCTATTAAACGCCTGACAATCAATCTTACATCAAGCAAGCAGAGAAATACTGCTCAATAACAGGACGACCAGCAACGGATATAATTCGAGAGTTGATTTGCTTTTTAATTGTTGAAGAAACACCAAACGCAAATTGAAAGTATGGTTTTAGAGCGTAGTTGCTTAGTAATTAAATGTATAAGTAAATATTAAGCTTAAAAAAGCAAATCAGTGAACTACAGAAAGCAACTGGTTATAGAAATACGCTTGGTGGTCATACACCTAATTGAGATTATTTAAACGCATTTAAAAGAATTACTTAACAACAAGATTTGGAATAAAAAAATGGATGTTGACTTTCTTTCTGAGTATCAGCAGATTCTTAATGAAGCATCTGAGTTTCATTTAGGGTATCCCTACAACTTAAAACACGATCATACATTCTTATTACCTTTTCTGAAATACTCAATTAATAACCTTGGGGGAGATTGCTTTACTAAATCACATTATCGAATTGATTCACGGAATTTTGAAAAAGAAGTGTTGCAATTCTTTGCAAATTTATATCATCTTAAGGATTGGTGGGGATACGTAACTACCAGTGGAACCGAAGGTAACTTGTACGGAATACTCTTAGGGAGAGAAAACTATCCTAACGCTATTTTGTACGCCTCAGCTGCTTCACATTACTCTGTAAGCAAAGCAGCTAGGTTTTTTAAAATTCCGTATAACAAGATTGGTGTACAAATACCTTCGGAAGAAATGGATTATAGTGATTTATATGAGCAACTTGTACCTAATCTGCCTGCGATTATTTGCCTTAACCTGGGTACTACTTTTACAGGGGCAATAGACGATATTGAGCAGATTCTCAATGTTCTAGAGATGAAAAAGCTCAGCCAATTCTATATTCATGTTGATGGCGCTTTAGGTGGAATGCTTCTTCCCTACTTACGTTCACACTGGATTGATTTCAACAGACCTATCAGTTCGCTGTCAATCTCAGGACATAAGTTTATTGGTAGCCCTTTCCCTTGTGGCATTGTTATTACGAAAAAACATTTGGTTGAAGCTCTCACATCTGATATCGAGTATATCGGCGCTCGGGATATGACTATTGGAGGTAGCCGCAACGGACATACTTCACTTTGTTTATGGCATGAAATCTCCAAAAGGCGTTCTAACTTTGGATTAGAAGTAGCTGGTTGTGTAGCCAAAGCAGAGCATTTGTGTAAACAACTGAAATTAAGAGACTTCAATCCATTTCTCAACCCTTATTCAAATACAGTTGTTTTCAATAAACCCTCTGATAATCTTGTGAAAAAGTATCAACTTGCAGTCAGGGGAAATTATGCACACGCAATTATCATGCAAAATCACTACATTGAATTTCTTAATCACTTTGTTGAAGAACTTGTTACAGAACAGTTTAATTTGGCAAAAATAGGTAAAGAATAAAGTAATTCGCCAGTAGCCGAAGTGTAGATAGCAGACCATGCTGTTGGCGAAGTTGACTTTTTTTGCGAAAATCTGGAAAGCCGAGATAGGCTAAACCTAAAAAGTTATTTATCAAATAAATCTTCAAATAATTTATCTTCAATAAAAGTCTGCCTTCAGAACAATTATGAGATGGAAACTCTAGTTAACAAGGTTAACCAAAAAGCTTCGCATTACCGATCATGCTCAAACAAGACTATACAGCTGTAAGCCAATCTTCATACCCTCACTTAACTAGAAGTCTAAGTACTGTTGAAAGCTGGGGCTTTGGTTTGACAGCTCATATTTCGTGGGTAGCATTGGTTCCTGCAATTCATGCTGCTCTAGGTTCACAAGCTATTTTTGTTTGGATACCTGCTGTAATTGTCGGGATGCTGATAAACTATCAGGTCAAGCGTTTAGGAATGTATTTTATTGATGTAGCAGGAGGAACGCCCAACTATATCAGCCATCTGCTCAAACGCTACTCTGGACTAGCTCGCTATGCTGCAATTGGATACCTTCTTAACTGGGTGTCTTACTTATCAGTTAATACTCTCGTACTCACTGATTTAATTAAAGTGAATTTAGAATCGCTAGGCATTGCCTGTCCTAAATTATTTTTGGACATTGGCTTTACGCTGCTGCCGTTTGTAGTGGCGTTTAGTGGTACTCGTGCGCTGAGTATTTTGCATTTATTTTTTGCGATTCCAGCTTTTGGGCTATTAACTACCTTTTGTGTACAAGGTCTTGGCTGGTTAACTTTCTCTAGTGCTAGCCCTGGGTTTTTTCCTAACAGTTGGTCATCTTTGAGCTTCGTGGATTGGGCAAAGTGGTTCTTTTTCGTTTCCTACGCTACTTATAGTTGTGAAACGGCTTCTTCTTTTGTCGCAGATAGCCGTCATCCCAAGCAAACGCTGCGCTTTCTGGATATTGCTACTTGGATGATGCCGCCTATTTTTATCGGCGGGTCTTGGGTAATGATGCGGTTAGCAACAGCGCCAGGTTTGGATGATAATGCTTTTTTGAATCTTGTGGCGGCTGCTAAACCCTTTTGGGGAAACTGGGCCCAAATTAACATCACCTTTCTATTAGTGTCTGCTTCTCTGTTAGGTTCTGCAACAGTAGTTTCTAATTGCCCTAGAATTTTGTATCAGCTTGCCTTAGATAACCATATTTCACCAGTCTTTTCTGCTGTGTCGCGTCGGGGCGTATTTGTGCCTGCTCTGAGCTTAACTTTGCTGCTTTGCTGTCTTTATCTGATTTGGGCAAATGTAACCCAAATTGTCGCAGTGGGAAATATCGGTTGGTTTGCCTCCTTTATGTTATTGCATTTAGGGCTTTGGTTGGGGCGCAATCATCCAGAAGTTTTGTTTCCTCGAATATCTTTGGGCATTTTGCTGTTAGAAATTGTGGTTTTATTGGTAGGGGGGATTGCCTGGGGTTGGATAAATTTCCTGATTGGTCTAGTATTTCCAATTGGGATTATCGGAATTGATGCGTTAATCCGCCACGTTAACTTCCCGCCTTTTCATTTAAGTTGGTGGAGGCGGCATTACCGCGCCCGCTCTTCGATAATTATTAAGGATTCTGTCATACTCCAGGTAAGCATCCTAATTATTTTAATATGCAGTGCAGTGGCAACGGGCTGGTTATTTGGTGCTAACCTGAACACGGCGACAAAAGCTACAGATGAAAATTTATTTGTTGTGTTGCTGATGACAGTGGCATTTATAGGAGTAGCTATAGCCTGTTGGACAACCTTACCCCAAGTAGTCGCCATTGCAGAGGCACGAGAAGCTGCCGAACACCTGTTTACTGTTGCCCAGGATGGTATTTTGGTCTTGGATGAGCAGGGTAGTATCAGGCAGGCAAACCCAGCAACCGAATTTATCTTTGATATCAAACCATTTGAGTTGCTAGGAAATCACCTCAGCAAATGGATATTTGAATTTCCTAACTATCCACAGCAATGGACAAAGCGAAGTGAACATACCCTGTTCCACAAAGCTGGTGTGCGAACTTTGGAAGTTTCTATTTCCGACCGACCGCATCAAGATTTTCAAGAATATGTCGTTATTCTCCACGATATTACTAAACGCAAACAAGCAGAGGAAAGATTACGACAATCACAAGCACAATTACAACAAGAAGCAAAGCTGCTAGCATCTCAACTGGTGCAGAGTGAAAAAATGTCTAGTTTGGGACAGTTAGTGGCAGGTGTAGCTCACGAAATCAATAACCCCGTCAATTTTATCTATGGTAATTTAACTCCTGCCAATCAGTACACCCAAGATTTACTTGAATTGCTGCAACTATACCAGCAATACTATCCTAATCCAGTAACCCAAATCCAAAAGCAAGCACAAGCCATAGATATTAATTTCTTAATAGAAGACCTACCAAAGTTACTAACTTCTATGAGAATTGGTGCTGAAAGAATTACAGAAATTGTACGATCTTTACGTAACTTTTCCCGCCTAGATCATGCAGAGATGAAGGCGGTAAACATTCACGAGGGTATTGATAGTACTTTGATGCTCCTAGAGCATCGCCTCAAAGCCACAGCTAATTACCCAGCGATTAAACTCATTAAAAAATACAGCAATTTGCCATTGGTAGAATGTTACCCTGGACAACTCAATCAGGTGTTTATGAATATTCTTGCAAATGCAATCGATGCTTTAGAAGAATCGATAGTTGATGAAAAAACTACTAACATTCCCCAGATTTGCATTTGTACTAGTTTCATTGCTGACCAGCAGTTAGTAATTATTTCTATTGCTGATAATGGTTGTGGTATCCCGGAAAATATTCAACAGCAACTGTTTGACCCCTTTTTTACGACAAAACCAGTCGGGAAAGGCACAGGTTTAGGCTTATCTATTAGTTACCAAATAATTACTCAAAAGCATCAGGGAACATTAGAATGTATTTCCTCTCCTAATAAAGGTACAGAATTTATAATTACAATTCCCCTAAAGCACTCACTAAAAACCAAACCAATAGACCCTTTCTGATTCTTTATGCACGCGATGCCAAGTTTTTGACTATAATTGGCATGGCTAGCTCGGTACGGAAATACAGCCATTGACTTGATAAATGAGATTTTTATTCAAGTTACAATAAAAACTGCTGTAAATTTTTGCGCGAGTTTCTAAAGCTTTGAAGCGATGTTTAAGAATCAGATGTCACCGTTTTAACTGGTAATGTGATGACAAACTCTGTTCCTTGTCCCAATACGGAGGTGCATATCAGTTTGCCTCCGTGGGTTTCCTCGATAATTTGATGAGCGATCGCAAGTCCTAATCCTGTCCCTTTACCGACAGCTTTAGTCGTAAATAAATGATCAAATATCTTTTGTTTGACTTCTTCGCTCATTCCCTTACCATTATCAGCAATGATAATTTTTATCCAGTTATTTTCTAAAGAAGTTGTAATTGTAATTCGATTGCAATTAAGCTGGATATCTTCAAAAGTACGTCCATGATTCGATTCTTCTAAAGCATCAATAGCATTAGCTAAAATATTCATAAATACCTGATTTAATTGACCCGGAAAACATTCAATTTGGGGTAGCTTTTCATAGCTTGTGACTACTTCAATTTCGGGACGCTGTTCGTTCGCCTTCAGACGATGTTTCAAAATTAAAATTGTGCTATCTATGCCTTGGTGAATATGAAATGGCACTTTGTAATCTCTATCAGCACGTGAAAAAGTGCGGAGACTAGTGCTAATGTTTTTCAGTCTGTCACAAGCCATAGACATAGAATCAATCATTTTTGGCAAATCTCTTAAGCTATAATCCAAGTCAATTTCTTCGGCATGGTCAAGAATTTTTCTACTTTTGTTGGGTAAACTTTCTTGATAAAATCTGAGATGTTCAACAATATCAGTAATAATGGGTTTAGCTTGTTTTAGACTGGCAGCAATAAAACCGAGAGGATTATTCATTTCATGAGCTACGCCAGCAACTAAATTGCCTAGTGCCGACATTTTTTCACTTTGGACTATTTGTAATTGAGCATTTTGTAAATCAATTAGCGCTTGTTGCAAATCAAGCGACTTTTGCTCTAAGGCAAGTTCTGATTGTTTGCGTTCACTAATATCTCGCACCACAACGACTGCACCGATTTTGTTGCCCGAAGAATCGATGATCGCTTGCCCGCTTGCTAATAAAATTCTTTTAGAACCATGCTTCGGCACAATTAGCATTTCGGCATTTTCAACGATTTCCCCTTGTAAGGCACGAAACAAAGGAATTTCGGTTTTTGATAAGAGTGTTTGACTATCAGGTTGATAGAGATCGAAGTATTCTGACCATTGTTCTGGTGGTAATGATTCTACTGGTAAGCCATAAAACTCACGAATTGCTTTGTTGAATAGGATCAATTTGCCACTTGCATCACAAACAACAATCCCATCTGTAATATTGTGAATGATGGCATTCAAAAACTCTCGTTCTTTGGCTAGAGATGCTTCGGCCTGTTTGCGTTCGCTAATATCAATCACCACCCCATCCCATAGAATTGCCCCATCGGCTTGTCGCTCTGGCCGAGCAGCAGATTGAATCCATTTGACGGTTCCAGAAGGTAGGATAATACGCCATTCTTGCTCAAACGGGGTCAAAGTTTGGGCAGAGTAGGTGATCGCTTGTGCAATAGCTGCTTGATCGTCAGGATGATTCATGGTGTAAAGGCTATGTGTCCCTGCCATCACCAACTCTGGCGCTAGCCCATACAAGTCGAAACAGCCAGAGCTAACATAGGGTGTTGAAGTTGAACCGTCGGCTGCTAGACGGAATTGGTACACCATACCAGGAATATTATTCGCCAAATTTTGGAAGCGGATTTCACTAGCCTGCAATTTTGCTAGAGATTGTGTTAACTGTTGAGCATACTTCTGGGAATTTTGATAATGTCGCGCGTTTTCGAGAGAAATTGCAGCTTGAGTGCAAAGTAAATTCAGCATTTTAACGCGATCGCTGTTAAAGGCTCCGGTTGCCAAATTGTTTTCTAGATACAAAATGCCCAGCAGCTTACCCTGATGCAAAATCGGGCAGCACAAGATACTCTTGGGCTGTTGTTGTTGAATATATGGGTCATTAATTAATTGAGGATGCAGCCTGGCATCAATAATCACTACTGGTTGTAAGCTGCGTTTGACGGTATTAATTAAGCCAACTGGCACATCAACCGAGTCTTCAATGGGCTGCGGGTTAAGCAACATTGGATAAAAATCGACGTGGCCAATTTCTTTGTTCTGTAGAGACGTCATACCAAGGGAAAGCTGTGCTAGCGCCTGAATTAGCAAACGATCTGACTCCAAAAGTATGAACACAGACTTATCGGCTCCCGCATTTTCAATGACAATATGCAGCAATGCCGAGAGCAGTTTTTCGAGTTCGATTTCGCCAGAAAGGGTTTGAGAAGCTTTGAGAATAGTAGCTAAATCTAAAGCAACAGAGACGTTGCTAGTGCTAGAAGTGGCAAAACTGGTGGAGGTGATACTCTCCAATGTGAAGATAGTTTCGTTAGTTGAGAGGGGAGAGGTGGTTTGCCGGAGAATGGGGGCGAGAAGTTGAGGATAGCGTCGTTCCAAGTCAGCAACTTTGGCTTTAGCTCCCCAGCGAGCATAGCCGTAGTAGGCTTGGGTCATGTATTCTTGAGCAATTCGGTTTTTACCCCAGTCGAGGTAAAATTTAGCGGCTAGTTCATTGGCAAGTGCTTCTTCTTGGATGTAGCCGTTTTCTTTGGCTCCAATGATGGCGCGATCGTACAAATCTATTGCCTCGGCTTTATTACCTTGTACTCGCTCTCGTTCTGCCTCGACTAAATGAAACTTGTGCAAGAAATTCATCGGCGCATGAGTTGCCCAGTATTTAAGTTTTTCTTGGTTGGTAGCGATGCATTCTTTCATTTGCCTTTTCTGCTCTGGGGCTGAGAATTGCCCAAACCATGCTAATTGGGCTAAAGACTCATAGAAATGAAAGATTGGAACATATAAAAAAGCCAGGACAGCATCCAAATACTTTCTTGCTTGCCTAGCCTGTTCTGCGGCTTGTTCAAACTCTGAAAACAAATAGGACACAACCAGTTTGTTAATCCACAGTAATGCTAATCCGGTGCGATCGCCTGCTGTTTCATGTAATGGCAGATGATGCAGTTCATTGTAGGCTGCACCGCTCAACACCACCACGTTATCTGCATCCTCGATTAAATTCAGCAGAATTTGTCGAATCATCTGGGAATAAGTCAGAGTTAGATTTTGCTGGAGATGCTTGAGTGCTTCACAATATCCGGCAACTTCCGACTCTAGTTGCGTTAAATTCTGTCCGGCAAAATAGGAGTAAAAACCGTAGTTATACGCAGAGTAGCCGGCGAAAGCCAAATCGCCCACATCTAAACAACTACAATAAGCAATTTGTAAAGGGTGTAATGTCTCACGCAGGTGCATTTTCCAATGCCTTGTGTATACATAGACTAATAATAAAGTTTTCCCCTTCAATTCAGAATTTTGATAATGTGATAGCAGATCGAGGGCTAACTGACCGTATTCATAACCTAATTCAACCTTGCCGAACACACCACACATCAATATTCCATAAGAAGCATAGCTAAAGGTCGAGGTTGACTCATTACCATACACAACGGACAGATAAACCTTTTTTAAAATCATCAGTAAATACAGCAGTGGCTGATATAGATAAGCGCAGGGTGCTGCTGATGTCAAAATTCGAGCCGCCGCTAGGATGTTCACATCCCTTGCTTCGTTGAAGTTAAGTAACTCGCCGGGTAACCGCTCGTTGATCGCATCTGAAACGGTACTAAAGGCAGCCACCACATCATCCTGAGTAGGGGTTGCGGGCAGTTCCACTCCCAATTGCTTTAAAATTTTAAGCGCCGCCGCGATCGCTTGGGTAAATTGACCTTGGGCGGTGAATGCCTCAATCTTCACCTGATAAACGCTGATTTGATCTAATGGAGTTTTGGCATGGTTTAGGACAAGGCGGGCATTGGCTGCCATCTGCTCTAAATCACCGCTTAGATAGGCGGCTTCTGTGGCGACTTGGTGGAGTGCTAAGGTCAATTCATACTGATGCTGCCAACTGTTTTGGGCAAGCAACCCAATGCCCACCTGAGCATATTTGCAGGCGGCAGTATAAGCAGTTGCCGCTTTTGCCTTGCGACTTGCCATCAGGTTAAATTGCGCCAATGTTTGACGTTCTGCGGATTGGGCGATTAATTCAGTCGCAACATTAAGTTGACTAACAATTTCAAAAATGCGTTCTTCCCGGTTGCTTTCGGGGGTGTTAGTCAGAAGTAACTGTCCAATTTTTAGGTGAAAGGCTTGTTTTTCATCGGCGGGAATTAGGGAATATGCCGCTTGTTGTACCCGGTCATGTAAAAATCTATATGCAACAAGCTCAGAATTTTCTTGGTCAACTAGTTGATGTTCTGCCCCAATATAAAACTTATAAACTTCACTTTGGGGTAAAATAAAACCTTCCTGTAAAGCTTTCCATAAACTTGCAGCCGCTTTGATTTGGGATTGTTCAGAAATGATCGCCAACGTTGCCAAATCAAACTGATTGCCAATACAGGCTGCCAGTTTCAAAATATCTTGAGTGTTGGGTGGCAATTTTTGAAGTTGTTGTGCCATAAATTCCACCACATCATCAGTGAAAGCGATCGCTCTGACTTGCTCTACATCACATTGCCAAAAACCTGCCTCCCAATCAAAAATAATCAGCCCATCTTCATACAGCGCTTTCAGAAACTGAGTCGTGAAAAAGGGATTACCTTTTGCTTTTTGATAAACCAACTCTGTCAACGGCAGTGCTTGTTCAAGTGTGCAACTGAGGGAATCAGCGATCAAATGGTTTATATCTGCTTGACTTAAAGGAGCTACAGTCAGAGTATTGATGCAGGAGGATGCCTTTTGAATTTCATCTAGCGTCAACATGAGTGGATGACTTGCAAACACCTCGTTATCACGGTATGCACCAATAATGAATAGATAGCCGCAATCGCTCTGAGTCATCAACAGGTTCAGCAAACTGAGGGATGCTGAATCTGCCCACTGCAAATCATCAAGAAACATCACCAACGGATGCTCTCTGGTTGTGAACACCTGAATAAACTTTTGGAACAGCAGATAGAAACGGTTTTGTGCTGCACCACCCGATAGTTCCGCAATCGTTGGCTGTTTGCCGATCATCTGCTCCAGTTCAGGAATCACCTCGATCAGAACTTGCCCATTCTCTCCAACTGCCGCTAAAATCTTCCTCTGCCATTGCTCCAGTCGGATATCGCTTTCACTAAGCAACTGTCCTATCAGGTCACGAAAGGCTTGTACAAAAGCAGACAAAGGAATGTTGCGGTTGAACTGGTCATATTTCCCTTTGATAAAGTAGCCATTCCACCGGACAATCGGCTTATGCACTTCATTGACGATTGCAGTTTTGCCAATGCCAGAGGAACCTGCCACCAGCATCAGTTCGGAGCCACCATTGGCAACATGACCAAATGCCTCCAGTAACGTTTGCACTTCTGATTCCCGTCCATAGAGTTTTTCGGGTATGAGAAAGCGATCGCTGATATCGCGCTGTCCCAAATCAAACCAAGTGTGCTTGCCTGTTTTTTGCCACTGCTCTAGGCAGGTGACTAAGTCATGTTTAAGCCCTATAGCACTCTGATAGCGGTCTTCGGCATTTTTCGCCATCATTTTACAGATAATCTCGCCCAGCATCAAGGGCAAATCGGGGTTGAAATCGTAAACGAAAGGTGGAAGCTTTGCAATGTGGCAATGCACCAACTCCATCGGTTCATGGGACTTAAAAGGCAATTGCCCGCTTAGTAATTCAAAGAAAGTCACACCTAATGAATAGAAGTCGCTGCGGTAGTCAATGCCCCTGTTCATCCGTCCAGTCTGTTCTGGCGATAAATACGCTAGCGTTCCCTCCAGTCCGTTGGGATTTTGAATCTCCTGGGTTTCTCGTGGTAGCAGCGAGGCAATACTGAAGTCAATCAGCTTGATTTGTTTCGTCTCAGGGTGAATTAAGATGTTGGCTGGCTTAATGTCTTTGTGAATGACGCGCTGTTGATGCAACTGGTTTAAAATGTCAAGCAGTTGTAAAGCAATGGGTAGGAATTGCTCTAATGTCAGTCTTTTTCCTTGGGTAAATTCCCGCAAGGAAATGCCACCAAAGTCTTCTATGACTAGGGCATAGCCATTGTGATAGGCTTCCAGGCTGTAGGGTTTAATAATGCCGGGAATATCTAGGTTTTTAGCGATCGCATATTGGTTGCAAAACTGTACTAATTCGCTAAAACTTGGGTATTCTCGTTTTAAGAGCTTGATGACAACTGGTAGGCGTTGGCGAAGCCCACCGAAGGTATCGCATTCTCGTACTGCCCGATACACTTGGGTGCGAGAACCTGAATAAAGCTGTTCTATAATTAGGTAGCCAGCAAGCCTTAAAGTTCCATCAAGTTTTGCGCTCATAAATTTTTACGAGAATTCCTGTGTATTAAGGTTAGAATTCCCTGGACAATCTCTTGCTTAACAAACGTTACAAAACTTGTATTGGGCATTAGGGATAGCACAGAAGACAGAAGCCAGGAAAGCACTTTAGTAGATATGGCGATCGCTTTTTAATCGCTTCCCAAAATAATATCTGAACTCACGTTAACGAGTATTTAATACTCATAAATGAGTTTTTAAATACTCGCAAACGCATAATTACTCTCCCTGCCCCCTGTTCCTTGCCTCTAAAGTAGAGGCTGTATCCGTAGCAAAGCTGATAAATCCAGAGAAGCGAGGTGTTGATAAGCCTGATCTATGAAACGCTTGCCTCTGAGAAAACCTGTGTTACCTCCCGGACAAATATATCTGAGAGTTTCTGGTGTAAAACGTTCTAATAATAATTGAAGACTGTTAATTTGTCTTGGCCAGTGAAAGGTTTTGGCTGTCCGTAATGGTACTGGTTCACCCTGCTGGTTAGGGACTAAATGGCGACCAGAAAACAATATACCTCCAAGTTCACTGTAGTATAAGCAAGATGAGCCGGGAGAATGGCCTGGTGTCCAAATCACTTGTGTTGATACATCAAGCGTAAATTCCTGTTTAAAGGTAGTTAAGGTTAAGCCTGGTAATAAATAAGCTTCTTGCTCTTGAATCAAGACTTCGCAGCCAAAGGTTTGCTGAATTTCAGCAGTTTTGCCAATAGCGCCTCGATGGGTGAGGAATAACCAACGCACGCCTCCATGCGCTCCTAAAAAATCTTGATTTGTTTGGTCTAGGGCAGGGCAGTCGATGAGGATATTGCCTTCATTTCTTACAATAAGATAAGAGGTTCCCCCTAAAGTGTCCCGATTGGGTGGAAAAGCAAAAATGCTCTCTTGTGCGAAGTCCGATTGCAGGGAACCTCCGCTAGGAACTTCGTCAGGAAAGACAGCCCGTGGTGGCTTAGTTGTATTACTTGGCACTTGAGGTAAAGGACACATGATAAAAAAGCCGAAACTGAGGAGTTGTGGACAATCTGGTTACAGTGTGGAAATTCTAAAGAACTGAAACTTGAGCGTTAACTAGCACTGTTAACCGTTGTGATTCATGAGGCAGGAGGCAGGAGGTCACTTGAGCGCAGCCGTAAAGTCTGCGGCATAGCTACGCTTCGGGCGCAGCCTAAGAAGAGAAGTGAGGCAGGAGGCAGGAGTAACCCACGTTTAAAAGCGTGGGACTTAGGTTGTAAAAGCTTTATATCTCGCGGCACTTTTTGCTAGAGATAATTCTTGTTTCTTTTTAAACTGGGTTTTTGATCCAGAACTAAAGTTTTCATTCATAACTCTTTCCTCCTGCCTTCTCTTAAAAAATTGGGATTTGAGGTCTACCTTGTAGTTAATGCTATGGTGCTGAGGCTACAGGTGGGGCGTATTGTCAAAATTACTGAACGATAACATGGCATTTTGGTTTCTGTTTATTCTCCTACTGGGGCTAGCTACTTATCTAATGGTGCAGCACAGCGTCGCTCACATCACCCGGACACCAGTATGGTTGTTGTGGCTGGTTTTAATGACACCAGCATTTCTGTTAAGTGGATGGACGCTGATGTACGGGGCGAAACAACCTCCGCCGTCAGCGCTGATTATTTGGTCGTTATTTGTCTCCACACTCTTGTATTGGACGTTATTTCAATGGGGGCGTCGAGCGCCAAGAGATACACAGGCCCAAACCCAAACCCAAGCCTCAGACTCACCGCCGACTATCCAGCCTATTGCAGAACCAATAGTGCGTCCCATTGAGCCAACGGAAGAAACTCAACTGCGAAATTGTTTTCCTTGGTCTGTATACTACGTTCAAAATATTGAGTATCGACCACAAGCCGTAATTTGCCGTGGCCAGTTGCGAACTAAAGCCAGCAACGCCTACCAGCAGATTAAGACTAATATTGAAGCACAATTTGGCGATCGCTTCCTGCTGATCTTTCAAGAAGGTATTAATGGCAAACCTTTCTTTGTGCTGGTTCCTAATACTCAAGCTGCTAAACAGGCAAATACACCACAGCGCGAGCAGGAACGATTAACTCGACCAGGATTAGCACTTCTACTACTGGTAGCTACTTTGGTAACTACTACTTTGGTGGGTGTGGAAATTGCTGGTGTTTCTCTTCCGCCTCTATGGGAAGTTGGCTCTTTGTTCAAAGTTCTATCTAACCCAGATGTTCTATTCAAGGGATTGCCCTATGCTTTAGGACTAATGACTATTTTGGGCATTCACGAACTTGGGCATTATTTGACGGCTAGATTCTACAAGATTCGCTCGACGTTGCCTTACTTTATTCCCATACCTTTCTTCTTGGGAACTTTTGGTGCATTTATTCAGATGCGTAGTCCCATTCCCAACCGCAAAGCTTTATTTGACATTAGTATCGCTGGACCAATTGCAGGCTTTGTCGTGACTTTGCCATTACTAATATGGGGCTTGGCTCATTCTGACGTGGTTTCTATCAGTGAAAAAACCCGACTTTTAAATCCTGATGCTCTTAATCCCAAGTATTCCATCTTATTAGCGTTACTCTCGAAGTTAGCTTTGGGTAGTCAGTTAACAGCACAATCAGCCCTTGATTTGCATCCAGTTGCAGTAGCTGGTTTTTTGGGACTAATTGTCACAGCCTTAAATTTAATGCCTGTGGGACAACTAGACGGAGGCCACATTGTCCATGCAATGTTTGGACAACGAACTGCGATTGTCATTGGTCAAATTGCTCGTGTGTTGTTGCTATTACTGGCTTTAATCAGAGAAGAATTTTTGGTGTGGGCGATTATCTTATTATTTATGCCATTGATTGATGAACCTGCGCTGAATGATGTCACTGAATTGGATAACAAACGTGACATTTTGGGATTACTGGCAATGGCTTTGCTGATTGTAATTATTTTGCCATTACCACAAGCGATCGCTAACTTTTTACAAATTTAAAAAGTATCAAGGCAGCGAGAAAATATATCTAAATTTTCCCAACTATGGAATTAACCATAGCTTGCTGAGATACCCCATGCATAAATGCAGGGGGTTCTAACTCACGGAGCGAGTTTCGTTTACCCTTACAGGTTCCGACTCCTCACGCGCTATTAGGTTACTGGACACCCGCTCTAACCCATTATTACTAACAGGCGACTTTGAACAAGTCGCAGTTCTCGCAGGTTGATTTGACCCATTTTGCCAACCGTCCAGCAGGGATTTCTCCATCCCTAGCCAACCATTTCTAGCTAACTGGATTGACAAAGTTTCTGTTTTTGGATCGACGTAACGACTCAGGTAAGCAGATAAAATATCACGTTGCATCTTTAGTCCACAGACAGAGCAATGATGAACACGTTGAGATAATGATTTTTTCTGTTTATTCCCACACAAACAAGTTTGAGAAAGTGCAGTTTTATGAGTCGAAAACATTAGAACTGTCCCGCCAGCGTTTTCAGCTTTGCGTTTTATTTCAGATTGAAAACTTGACGGAGACTTAAAGCCAATAGACTTACCACAATTTTTCTGCCAAGCCTTGACAGATATTTTCTCAGTTTTGATATGCTTGCCGAGGGCTAAAGTTTGGTTAACTAATTTACCATGCAAAGATTTACGGTGAGCCGCTTGTTTACGCTCTATTTCACCTTTCTTAGCCGCAGTCTTTTTATAATGGTTAGACTTGTTCCATCGTTTACTACCTTTCTTAACCGTGCCATTGGGATTGAAATTATCAGGATTATTAGCGCGTCGTTGCCTATCCATTTGACGTTGTAACTTTCTGATCTTTTTTTGCGGGGACGCCAATTCAACAGCAAAAGTAGTCCAGATAGTCTTTTCATCCCCAACAATTGCAACGGTCGAAACACCCAAGTCAATACCAACAGTGCAATCACCGATAATATTTTTAGGTTTTTGATATGGTTCACCTTCGCAAATCAACTGAGCAAACCAATAGGTTTTTTGATTAAGAATACGACGCACCAAGCGAACATATTTAACCTTCGATGACAACCCATGCAAGATTACAGGGTCATTGGTGATAATGGCGGACAATTTCAACTTTGACCATTCAACACCATTGCCAGTCCAGCGTATACCTTGTTTATTGGTTTTACCTTCTAGCGATGCAAACTGACCTTTCTGTTTAAATCTTACTTTTTTAGCCTTACCAAAAGCCATTCGCTCTATTGCTTTAAAAGCCCTAGTAGCGACTTTTTGAATAGTCTGAGCATCAAGATTAGATTTAATCCAAACACTTGCGATAGCTGTTTTATTAGCAAAAGCTTGTAGATCATAATCACTAAATCGTTTTGCTTCTCTAGCTTTTTGAAATGCTGTAGATTTAGCTTTTTTATCGTTTTTATTCATTAGTCTAGCTTGTTGGTAAAGCTCAGAATCTCTGACCAACTGCAATCTATTTTTACCTTCAGACAATACAGCATTATATAGTTGCCTTGCTGATTCCAATCTAGCAGCAAGAACAGCTAAATCTTTAGACGTTGTTCTTAACGGTATTTCTGTAACAAAACTAGATGTTTTTACTACCACGATTGAATCAAATTTAGGGGCTATCCCGCCGTTGATATCTTGGTATTTTTTTGTTTAAAGCAAAAAATTGCTTCTGGGGAAACAATTCCTCTGTTTTATGCTATAGCGGTGGGAGCGAAAGAATTAATATAGCGCAATACAGTTCAGTTAAGGCTAAAACTCTTTAGTTTCTTTAACTAACCACAGAGGCGCAGAGAACACAGAGAGAAGAAATCAATGCTTAACTGAACTGTATTGTAATATAGCGGACTTCGGTGCAATACAATCTGAACCTCATCCCGTACTTGCTTATACAAATATTCCCCTCTTGTTAGCAACGAAAGAGGGGTTGAGGGTGAGGTTTAAATCGGGAGAATATGTTCTATTGCAACTAACTCGATACTGAATTAGCCGCCTCGGAAGCCTTCGCAGCAGGTGGAAAGCCACCCATGCGAATCTCAGAAGTGAAGGAAGCGATACTAAATCCACCAAAACTCTTGAGGACATTTGCCCGCATTCGCAAATTGGGGCTAGCAAACCACAGACGCTCCTCTGACCTCATGGTTTCATCTTCTATAGTTAAGATCAAAGCACCATCACTGTCAAATTTATAGTGTCCAGCAACTGGGGTTTTCTTAGCATCAACTATTTCCCGGAGTAACTTACCTTCGCCTGGATTGTTCGCATCAGGTACCGAAACTAACACAGTTGAACCACTGTGTTTTGTTTGATCCTTTTCCATTGTGCCGTTCCAGGTAATTTTGGTAGCACAAGAAGCGGAGCTAGGATTAATTTCGTACTGTTGACACAGTTTTATCACTTCTGGATCATCTACTGCTAGCGTCTCAATGATGATGTCTGACTTACTATGTTCAGATTGGTTAAAAGCCAAATGTTGACTAGTCCGATGAGAAAACCATTTACCAGCGCTTAACTGAAAAAACTCTTCAATATTCATGAATGAAATTACCCTGCATCAAAATGCTAAAATTCGTACTTAATTATTAAAAGGTAGCAGGAGACTGTAATATTAAGCTTGATTATTTATTTCTTCAAGCTTCTTGAGGCCAATTCTAGCTGCCTCAGCAACGTTGAAATGATTGTCTTTTTCTAAGTATTTTAAAGCTGAGACGCTCTTGGGAGTAGGAAGATTCCCCAAGGCTTCTGCCAAACGCTGCCTGACTAACCAATCATCTGATTGGGCGAAGCGCAAGATATTATCGACAGACTCAATGTCTTGAATTTCTCCTAGTGCAGAGATTGCAGCTTGTTGCAACACAACTTCTTTGCTATCCAATGCCTGAATCAGTATTTGATGGGCACGAGGGTCTTTAATGTTACCTAGAGAAACAGCTGCACTAAAGCGTACTAGCCAATCAGTATCTTCATAGAACGCCCGTGAAAGTACTTCAAAGGCTCTAGCATCACCCAAATATCCTAAAGCACCGGCGGCATCAGCACGAATCCCATAATCGGGGTCATTTTCGAGAATTCTTACCAAAATTGAATAACATTCTGGCGTTGGCTTGATTCCAAGGGCAAATATTGCCATCGATCGGAGTTGCAAAGACTCGTCATCTAGTACCTTTTTAATCAAAGGAACTGCATCCTCAGCAGAGACATGACGCAGATTGGCAAGGGCTACCATGCGATCGCGTAAATTCGGACTTTCTAACTGAGTAGAAATTTCTTGTAAGCTTAGAGCTGCCATTTAGTTCAAAGCGTTTTCTTTACTTATCTTAATTTACCTGATCCGTTCATCAGGCTGTTGCCATAGTGAAGTAGGAGTTTGGCGACTTTACAAAATGGCTCAATTATGATTTAAAAAGAAACAAATGTTAAGCTGTTACGCATTGAACTTGAACATTTACATGAAAGCTGATGACTGATGACCGATGACTGATAACCGTTAACAGCCGTAAAGAGTGTTTATACAATTTAGGCGGGTATCAGCTTACTTCTCGCTAGATTGTGTAACCAATTTAGCCCTCAGATACATATTTAGACTAGCTTTTAAAACGGAGAGGGAGAGATTCGAACTCTCGTAGACGTTTCCACCTAACAGACTTTCCAGGTCTGCGCCTTAAACCACTCGGCCACCTCTCCAGGTGCCACAAGTTACGATCATACTATAGAATACCAGAAAATGCAAAGATAAAGAAAGATATTTTAGATTGAATCTAAAAGTCCTAATCCCAAAACGCAAATCCAGATGCCCCGTACATACACAATTAGAGTTCGCGATCGCGCCACTGGCCAAACACACACACTACAAGTCCCAGAAGACCGCTACATTTTACACTCCGGCGAAAAACAAGGGGTGGAACTGCCGTTTTCCTGCCGTAACGGGGCTTGTACCACTTGTGCGGTGAGAGTTTTATCGGGAGAAATTTACCAACCGGAGGCGATCGGATTGTCGCCAGATTTACGTCGGCAAGGTTATGCCTTGTTATGTGTGAGTTACCCCCGTTCTGACTTGGAGGTGGAGACACAAGACGAAGATGAAGTCTACGAACTCCAGTTTGGCCGTTATTTTGCTAGGGGGAAAGTAAAAGCGGGTTTACCGTTAGATGAGGAATAAACAATTGAATAAGGCAGAAGGTAAGAGGCAGGGAGCAGGGGGCAGGGGGCAGGGGGCAAGAGGTTTCGCTCATCAACCTTATCCGAGCGAGAGTTACTTGAAGAAGTGGGGGATTCAAACCCTAGTTTTTTCTGGTCACAGCACGAGACAAAAGGTAGTATTAGTCCTGCCTCTTCTGTTCAAAATTACCGATCGCGTAGCGGCAACTATAGCAAAACTTCTGATGCCTATGCGTGTTGGTAACTTGATGCGAAAAATAGCCATTTTGGCTTGCTTATTGCTCTTGGTGAGTTGCCAAGGTAAAAACCAACTGCCCAATAATGAGGCTCAGGTAAAAGTAGCACGGGTAGTTAGTGGGCAAAGTTTGGAAGTATTAGGCATGGCTGAACAACCAAATTTGATTTCCCAAGTGCGGTTAGTTGGGATTGATGCGCCAGATTTGCGACAGCGGCCTTGGGGGGAAGCAGCAAAAGAACAGTTAGAGAATCTAATTGGTGGTGTAGAACAATCGGTAACCCTAGAGTTTGATTTAGAAGCAAAAGACAAAATCGGGCGAACTCTAGCTTATGTGTGGAAAAATAAGGTGTTGTTGAATGAAGAGTTAGTAAAACAAGGAAATGTGTTGTTTGTTGGGCGATCGCCCAACCACAAATATGACCTGCGTTTAGAACGTGCCCAACAATGGGCTAGGCTCATGGGCCAAGGAATCTGGAACTCAGAAAAACCCATGCGCCTCACTCCCGCCGAGTTTCGCCGCCAAAATCTTTGAGGAGTAGGGAGTGGGGAGTGGGGCAGGGGAGTGGGGAGTGGGGAGTGGGGAGTGAGGGATGAGGGAGCAGGGGGAGAATGACAAATGACAAATGACCAATGACTAATGACTAATAACTAATGACTAATCTACATATTTTTCTAGATATTGCTACCGAAGCGGCATTAGCTGCTGGTGTCATTTTGCAAGGTTACTTAGGTAAATTAGAAGACGCAATTATTGAAAAAGGTCGCCCTGGTGATTTAGTCACTGCTGCTGATAAAGCCTCGGAAGAGGTGATTTTAGAAATTTTGCGCCGCCACTTTCCCGATCACTCCATCCTTGCTGAAGAATCAGGAAAATTAGGTAATCAAGAGAATGAATACCTTTGGGCAATAGATCCCCTAGATGGCACAACCAACTACGCTCATCAATACCCATTTTTTGCCGTTTCCATCGGACTGTTAATTAATGGCGTTCCGCAAGTGGGTGTGATTTATGACCCTTTCCACAATGAGCTATTCCGTGCTGCTGCTGGCTTAGGAGCAACGCGTAACCGTCGCCCCATCAAGGTTTCAGTAACATCTGAACTAAGTAAAAGCCTACTAGTGACAGGATTTGCTTACGATCGCCGCGAAACCTCTGATAACAACTACGCAGAATTTAGTCACCTCACCCATCTTACCCAAGGAGTCAGGCGTAGCGGTTCCGCCTCGCTAGATTTAGCGTATGTTGCCTGTGGACGTGTCGATGGTTACTGGGAACGGGGGCTTTCTCCTTGGGATATTGCGGCCGGAATAATTTTGTTACAAGAAGCTGGAGGCAAAGTCACCGCCTACGATGGTACTCCCGTCAAAATTGAGTCAGGTAGAATTCTTGCCACAAATAGTTATATTCACGGTTCCCTCAGTAGCGAACTTTTACAAGTTCCACCACTGTCAGCGTGGGTGTAGCAGGTGGGGGCTTTCCCCTCTACTTTGGGTAAACTAAAAAGAATCTAACTGCTCCTTTGGTGCAAAACCTCTATATGTCTTTCAAAATAGACCGTGGACTATTTAAATATGATTTCATAGATCATCACGCAGTATTGTGCGTTCCAGTAGATGCGGATGTCAAAGAGATTCGAAAACGCTATCTCAAAATCGCCCGCCGCTTACATCCGGACAGTAGTTTTACTGAAAGTGCTGAACAAAAACAGCTAGGGAACGAATTGTTATCAAAGTTAGTAAACCCAGCTTACGAAACACTGTATGGCGATCGGACTCGCACGGAATATATTCTAATTTTGTCGCAAATTGGCAGGCGCTTAGTACAAGAGTCTACTTCGGTAACTCTTAATACTGACTTGGCCAAACAGTTAGCCCAATCGCCTAATGTCGATCATTTCTATAGAAGTGCGATCGCTAAAATCGGTGAAACTCAATATGATTCTTTACAGCAAGTGCCGCAAGTAATTGCCCAAGTTAGTGAATTGAATTTAGTGTATTTAATGCGGAGTGCAAACAAACCATCCGCACTGCCGCCGCCACCTGCTCAACCCAAAGTTCAATCAGGTACACCTCAGCCAAATACACTAAAGAATACACCACCAGAACCAGCGCCACCAAAGGAAGACTCAATTATAGAACAGTATGTGCGTCGCGCTCAGTCTTTGATTGACAAAAACCAATTTGCCCAAGCCAAAGTAGAGTTGCAAGATGCCCTGAAGCTAGAACCGAAAAATAGTCGCTGCCATAGCTTAATTGCAATGGTGTATTTAAAGCAAAATCAGCTAAAAATGGCGAAAGTCCACTTCGATAATGCTCTCAAATTAGACCCCCATGACCAAACAGCTCTGCAATGGAAACCAAAAATAGATAGAGCTATAGGACAACAACCTAATGATCATAAGGTGACTTCATCCCCCAATAATGGAGATAAGCAACCAGATAAATCTGGTAGTGGTGGTTTGTTCGGTGGTTTGTTTGGTGGGAAGAAAAAATAATGGTGTATCAACCAGCAGCAGGAGCCAGGGATTTATTGCCCTTGGATGTGGAGAAAAAAAGCTGGATTGAAGATCGGTTACAGCAGGTGTTTCACCGTTGGGGATATCACAGGATTATCACCTCAACTTTAGAGCGTATGGATACCCTAATGGCAGGAGAAGCAATCCAGCGCCAGATGGTGATTCAACTACAACAAAATGGCGAGGATGATGAATTAGGGCTACGTCCAGAATTAACAGCATCCATTGCTCGTACTGTTGTCACTCGGATGGCAAATACAACTTATCCGCAACGGTTGTACTACAACGCCAATGTGTTTCGCCGCACTTGGGAAAGTAGACACAATCGCCAGCAAGAGTTTTATCAAGCTGGAGTGGAATTATTAGGTGCTGGCGGATTGCTGGCAAATGCGGAAGTACTGTTGTTAGTAGCTGATTGTTTAGCAGCACTGGGCTTGCAAGAATGGCATTTAATTTTAGGTGAGGCGGGAATTACGCGATCGCTCTTGAGTGCCTTTCCTACTAACTTACAGGATAAAGTTCGCAGTGCGATCGCTCATCTCGACCGCATTACCATAGATAGTTTACCCCTAAGTGACAAACTGCGCGATCGCGCCAGAATCATGCTGGATCTGCGAGGTTCCAGTGCAGACGTGTTACAAAAAGTTAGTAGTTTGGATCTAGATGAAGAACAGCGAGAGGCAGTAAATAATCTCAAATCCCTAGTAGAATTACTGGAATCAGAGAAAAAATTTCCCTTAATCCTCGATCTCAGCCTTATCCAAACCATAGATTACTACACTGGTATCGTCTTTGAAGTTGTCAACGATACCGATTCCCAAGCCAGAGTTTTAGGGCGTGGTGGTCGCTACGACCAGCTTTTGGGGTTATATCATCCCCAAGGAGAAAACATCCCCGGAATTGGTTTTGGACTCAATATCGAAGATTTATACCAAGTTTTGTTGTCTACTCAGCAATTACCACAGGCAACCCCAGTGAGTAACTGCTTAGTTGTCCCAGAAACGGCGAGTGCTAACGCCCCTGCCTTTGCCTACGCACAAAAGCTCAGAGATTCTACTGATCTGGTGCGGGTAGAAATTGATCTGGGGGGAAGGGATACAGACGCTATTCGGCAATACGCAAGCGATCGCGGCATTGCCCAAATTGCTTGGATTAAAGCTGATGGCTCCCCAAAAATTGAATCATTGCGTTAATGGGAATTGGGCATTGAGCATGGGGCATGGGTGAACAATTAATAAATAAATGCTTCTTCCCCTGCTCCCCCTGCCTCCCCTGCCCCACTCCCCACTCCCCACTCCCCTGCTAGGCTAGAAATAGCCGATACAGAAAAGAGGGAATTGAGAATATGCCGCACACAATTGTTACAGAAGTCTGTGAAGGCGTAGCTGACTGCGTAGATGCCTGTCCAGTAGCTTGTATTCATGATGGGCCAGGCAAGAATGCCAAGGGAACAGACTGGTACTGGATTGACTTTGCCACGTGCATTGACTGTGGTATATGTCTCCAAGTTTGCCCAGTAGAAGGGGCGATTCTTGCAGAAGAACGACCGGAGTTGCAAAAAACTCCTTAATAGTCCATAGTCAACAGTCAATAGTTATGTTTAACTTGACTGTTGACTGTTGATTAATGACCAATGACAAATGACAAATGACTATTTACTAAATGTTCAAAATGTCCACGCTGGATACATCAAAGATGTAGATATCCTGCAAGGTGTAAATTTCCAGGTTGCACCAGGGGAATTGGTAACAGTGATTGGCCCGAACGGTGCTGGTAAATCTACTTTAGCAAAAGCAATTTTTGGGCTTTTGATCCCCCACACAGGCACAATTACTTTCAAAGGTGAAAATATTGTGGGGCTAAAGTCCAATCAAATCGTTCAACGAGGAATGTGCTACGTACCGCAAATCGCCAATGTTTTCCCTTCTCTAAGTGTTGAAGAGAATTTGGAGATGGGCGCGTTTGTGCTTAACGTTCCCCTGAAACCAATCAAAGATAAAATATTTAGTATGTTTCCCAGACTGAGCGATCGCCGTCGTCAACGCGCTGGTACTCTCTCTGGAGGAGAACGCCAGATGCTAGCGATGGGCAAAGCTTTGATGTTAGAACCTAGTTTGCTGATTTTAGATGAACCATCTGCTGCTTTGTCCCCGATTTTGGTGACACAAGTGTTTGAGCAGATTAAACAAATTAATCAGGCGGGTACTGCGATCGTATTAGTGGAACAAAATGCCCGTAAGGCTTTAGAGATGGCCAATCGCGGCTATGTACTGGAGTCGGGACGCGATGCTATCTCAGGCCCTGGTCAAGAACTGTTGAATGATCCTAAAGTGGGTGAGCTATATCTGGGAGCAGGTAAAAGACATTAATCATCTTTAATCACTCTTGCTCCCATTCAACATAACACCACTTTAAATAAGGAAACTTCACCAGGCGATAGCGATGCCTAGTTTGGACTGCGCCTACGCTATCATCTATATAACTAATACAAAAGCTAATAATTCCTGCCACTGCCGCGACCGTCGTTATCCATGCTCAAAGAACTCTCCCTAATAATCGCCTTTCTAATCACATCTACAGCGAGTAGAAAGGCAAAACAGGACATTCATTCAGGAAAAAATGATCAAAATGCAAATTAATCGGATTTGCCAGAACCCCAATTCAACAGGAAGGCGTATTGAACTTCCTATATATAAAGCTCTGCATCACTTTTTGATATACCGCTAAGTCACAACAACTCCTGTAAAGCTTCTCCAGAGGGAACCTGGGGCATTTTTTCGTGGTATAAAAACGTCTATGTTTACCCTAATCAAAATTGATTGAGTGCTTTTGGCAATTTGGCATCCAAAATTTTCATATTGCAGTTTTAATTGATATATCAACAGGGTTACTGGGACATTGAGAAAATTCTACAAGGGATTAATTCCCGTCTCAAAAATCCCACCCAATGGCCAGTTGTTGACGCTCACGCTCTGTAAACTACCTGAAATGGTGGATGCAGTAAACAAGCAGAGCAAAGCGTCATCGCTTCACCACAACTGGCTAGAAATCAAACAGAAAATAAATAGTACAAATGGACTCATACCATTTCATGAAATACCTTATACAGATGTAGGAGCGTACAAATGTACGCTCTTACATTCGATTCATTATGTTGCAAAGATTTTTGGCAGAGATATTAGCATACCAAAGCGATCGCTCCCATTTATTTAACTTGAAGCTGCTTTAGTTTATTATTTGCTGATAAGCTGTTACGCATTTAACTTGTACATTTACATGATGACTGATAACCGTTAACCGCCAACAGTTAACAGTTACTATCTACTTCAGCTATAAATTACGATCTAATATGAAGATTAAATGACTCTTAAACCGTGTAATAAGGTACTCTCACATCTTAGTTAAGTCTGATATCTTCCTGAGAACAGCTTTGTTGTTTTCAGGTAGATTGATGAGTCGAATTAATGGATTTGTAGGACGACGCAATTTCTTAAAATTTGCAAGTGTAGTAGGTATTGCGGCTACTGCTTTTGGTGATAGCTTTTGGAGTACAGAGCAAACTGCTGTTGCTGATATTCATCCAGATAACCCTAATCCAGTTAGTGCTAATGAAGCTATCAAACGCTTACTGGATGGTAATCAAAGATTTATCAATCAAAAACGCAAATATCCCGATCAATCATTAGAACGTCTACGATTAGTTGCTAAAGCTCAGTATCCGTTTGCCGCCATATTAGGTTGTGCAGATTCTAGAGTACCTGCGGAAATCGTCTTCGATCAAGGACTAGGAGATTTATTTGTCGTTAGAGTTGCTGGTAATGTTGTCAGTGATACGGTTATAGGCAGTCTGGAATATTCTACAACAGTATTAGGTTCGCAGTTGATTGTGATTTTGGGTCATAAAAGATGCGGTGCAGTCGCAGAAGCAATTAAAAACGAACCACTTCCTGGCAGAATTGGTTTGATTATTGAAGGCATCAAACCATCTGTAGAAAGGGTAAAGTTAAGAACTGGTGATATTATGCAAGATGCAGTTATTGCCAATATTCAATATCAAACTGAAAAATTGCAGGAAAAGTCAACTATTTTAGCTAACTTGCTCCGTGAAGGTAAACTAAAAATTGTTAGTGCTTGTTACGATATTGACACTGGTAAAATCAATATTATTACTTAAGCATCTGATAGGTTTTAGTCTAGAAATCTTAGTTTAAGAATGTTGTAAAAATTATTAGTAGAAAATATTTATTATTAATAATCTTGAAACTTACAAAAATATTTCTTATATCATGTCCGCATAATTAATTACGATTCTCACAGTCATTGCACCCCACTCCTAACCCCTCCCCGCTTGCGAGGCTACGGTGTACACACAATTATTTGAGAGTTATCTTACAGCGTTTAGATCCTCCTAAATCCCCCGATAAATTGGGGGACTTTGAGAAGTTTTTGCCCCACTTTTTAAGGGGGGTTGGGGGGAGCAAAAGCCTATGGGTAAATGTTAGAAGACTTATGTATACATCATAGGCTTGCGAGGAAAGGAGACAAAGCACAGCTTTGGCGGGGTGAAGTTCTTCGGGTTTAATAAACAATCAAGCGGACATTGATATTAAAGGATGTTTAAAAAATCCTCTTGTCAACATTTATAGGGGCGTACAGATGTATGCATAGCTGCTGATACATTTGTTGCAAAGATTTTTGAAATGGCATTATGTTGCAATGCTTAGGTTAATAGGACTTACACACAGGTAACGGAAAATCGACCCACAGAGGCACAGAGAACACGGAGGAATAAGAGTTTGAGAGGTATTTTGCGTAAGTCCTGGGTTAGAAAAATTCAGAAAAACCCAAAACCAAGGCACAGTTAAAGCTTATAAAAAATAATCCCAGCAGAGGCCACATAGCAAGGCCGCCTGCCAGGAAGGTATAGTATATTCTGGCCATGTTTGATTAGGTTAGCGCTTATTTATCAAAAATAATTGCGTATCCCTAAATAAGATACCTAAATACTTTGGAAAACACAGTTAAGAACAGTTACTAAATAGGTTAATTTCCAATTAAACCCAATAATTTACTAAATTAGGAGAGGAGAACACGGAAAACTATTTCCCAATGCACCATGTCCAATACAACTCTTGGAGAGGCTGCGCCCTAAGCGTACTCCTAGGTTCCTACGCGTAACGTCTCTAAGAGTTGCTATGCCGTAGGCTTTACGGTAAAGCTCAGTACAAGTGCCCTATGCCCCATAATATAAGAAAGCGCTTCACACTTCTTAAATAATCAGCTTTATTAGAACAATGGCAAGAGACTTGCGGGGATTCATTAAAATTTTGGAAGAAAGAGGACAATTACGGCGGATTTCAGCTTTAGTTGATCCAAATTTAGAAATTGCTGAAATTTCTAACCGTATGCTGCAAAAAGGTGGCCCAGGATTGTTGTTTGAAAACGTCAAAGGCGCTTCTTTCCCAGTGGCGGTGAATTTGATGGGAACTGTGGAAAGGATTTGCTGGGCGATGAATATGCAGCATCCAGAGGAGTTGGAAACTCTGGGGAAAAAACTGAGTATGCTGCAACAGCCAAAACCGCCGAAGAAGATTTCCCAGGCGATAGATTTTGGGAAAGTGCTGTTTGATGTGGTGAAAGCCAAGCCAGGGCGGGACTTTTTCCCGGCTTGTCAGCAAGTTGTGCTTCAAGGTAATGATTTAGATTTAAATAAGTTGCCTTTAATACGTCCTTATATTGGTGATGCTGGCAAGATTATTACGCTGGGACTGGTAATTACCAAGGATTGTGAAACTGGTACACCAAATGTAGGTGTGTATCGATTACAACTACAATCTAAGAATACAATGACGGTTCACTGGTTATCAGTGCGGGGTGGGGCAAGGCATTTGCGAAAAGCGGCTGAATGTGGGAAGAAATTAGAAGTTGCGATCGCACTTGGTGTAGATCCTCTAATTATCATGGCAGCTGCCACACCCATACCTGTAGATTTATCAGAATGGCTGTTTGCTGGATTATACGGCGGTTCTGGTGTGCAATTGGCGAAGTGTAAAACCGTCGATTTGGAAGTTCCCGCAGATTCAGAATTTGTCTTAGAAGGGACGATTACACCAGGGGAAGTTTTACCAGATGGGCCATTTGGCGACCACATGGGTTATTACGGCGGTGTTGAGGATTCGCCGTTAATCCGCTTTGAGTGTATGACGCATCGTAAAAATCCGATTTACTTAACAACATTTAGCGGTCGTCCACCTAAAGAAGAAGCGATGATGGCGATCGCACTAAATCGCATCTATACCCCTATACTGCGGCAACAAGTATCAGAAATTGTCGATTTCTTCCTACCAATGGAAGCTTTGAGTTACAAAGCGGCGATTATTTCCATTGATAAAGCATATCCGGGACAAGCGCGAAGGGCGGCTTTAGCATTTTGGAGTGCTTTACCACAGTTTACATACACAAAATTTGTAATTGTTGTGGATAAAGACATAAATATTCGCGATCCGCGTCAAGTGGTGTGGGCGATTAGTTCTAAAGTTGACCCAGTGCGGGATGTCTTTATTTTGCCGAATACGCCTTTTGATACGTTAGATTTTGCCAGTGAAAAAATTGGCTTAGGTGGACGCATGGGAATTGATGCAACTACAAAGATTCCGCCGGAAACAGACCATGAATGGGGTTTGCCTTTGGAATCTGACCCAGATGTGGCGGCGATGGTAGAAAGGCGATGGGCGGAATATGGTTTGGCAGAGTTGCAATTAGGAGAAGTAGACCCGAATTTGTTTGGCTATGATATGAGGTAACGTGTTAGGTAGAAACTGGCAAAAATCTATGCTGGCTATCAGCTTACACTGAAGTATCCTAGTATTATCAATCATTAAAATATCTCCTTTACGCCACGAACTTTCCGTGGTGATTTTTTCAGCAATTTTATTCAGTTCAGAGACAACCTATTCAGAAATATCTGAATCATCCTCAAATTTAAGGATATTTGGGGTTAACTGCTTTGTAGGCAATAGACTATTAATAAACTTTGAGTACACAATCATGCTGTTGTGTTTCATCCATCTGTGTAGGCGTATCCCGTCGTAGACATCACATGACTAAATTTTGTAAAATTAGGAGTGTTATTACAGTTCTAAAATCCCTTTTAGAGAACTATGTTACAAAGTTAGCCCTAATTTTTTTGGGTAGATTATGAGATAGAAATAAGGCTCCAATTTTAGATAGTGAAGCAAAAAACTTGAGCAAATTATGACAAGAAAAGTTAAAAATCCAGCATCAAATTTAGTGATAAGATTGGCATTCAGTTGTATTAGTGTCATACTCAATACTGGCATAGCTCATCAAATAGCTTTAGCGAAATCAATTGATCCACAAAAGTGCGATATTTTTGCTTACGTCACCGATACAGATCCGCAAGGTTTAAATGTGCGGAGTGGTGCAAGTACAAATAACACGATTCTAGGGCAAATCCCCATCAACGAAACAGTTCAGGTTATTGGTGCTGCTAGAAATTGGGTACAGATTACTAATGCTAGCGATGGTTTTCAAGGAACTGGATGGGTATCAGTGCCAAAGTTAGGACTAACAACGCGGGGCTATGGAACTAATAGCGTGGATTTATATGCTAGTACCAATCAACAAAGCCTAAAAGTGCGAAGAATTCCTGCTAATACAGCTGTTAAGTTGTTAGGCTGTCAGGGAGATTGGGCGCAGGTGGAATATCAAGGTGTTAAAGGTTGGTTGACAAGGGAAGATCAATGTGGTGCAGCCCTTACTACTTGTTCTTAGAACCCCTCCCCGCTCTTCGAGAGCTTGCTCTGAGAATTAGGTTTAAAATTTGGTTTTGAGATATTTGTTATGACTTATCCATTTCCAGGAATGAACCCGTATTTAAAAGATCCTGAATTATGTCCAGGAGTATATGGGAGACTAATAGTAGCGATCGCAGATTACCTCTCTCCTCAACTACATCCTAAATATTTTGTCGCCATCGAAGAACGAATTTATCAAACTACTGGCGATGATAAACTTTTGGTTAGTATTCCTGATGTAATCGTACAAAATTCACAGACAGTAATAAATCGTAAACTACCGAATATAGTTGTAGCTGCACCTGCCGTTCAACCTAAAATGGTGACAGTTCCTATGCCTGAGATAGTGAATGAGAGATATTTAGAGATGCGAAAGGTAGGAACAAAAAAATTAGTAACAGTAATTGAAATTTTATCACCTAAAAATAAACGTAAAGGGGAAGAAAGCAACGCATACGAAATTAAGCGGTAGCGAGTATTGAGAAGTTCAACACATTTGGTGGAAATTGATTTGTTGCGTGTCGGGAAACCAATGTTAGTTTTTGGGGATGGTACGCAAAATGATTATCGGATTTTGGTTAGTCGGGCACAACATCGTCCGCAATCTGATTTATATGCCTTTAATGTGAAAGATGTAATTCCCTCATTTTCTTTGCCTTTGCAAACTGGTGATAGTAAACCATTAGTGGATTTGCAGAGTTTATTAACTGAGATTTATGACCGCGCAAGTTATTATTTGGTAATAGATTACAATCAAGAACCAGTGTCACGGTGGTTAGAACGGGATACTGGTTGGTTGGATGCGCTATTGCGGGAGAAGGTTTACGGTAACTAAAAATACTGTAGATTCAAAGTATATATTGATCTGATCACAAGATTACCTTGGTGTTTTCTTAACGATTGATACATATTGCTAGAAAATTAAAGAGTAATTTTTGACATGGTTATTCTCAGAGTTCTAAGAATAACTTGGTTCATTAGATAACTGATAAATATTGGGGATTTTTCTAGGATCTTCGCCTGAAATTAGCGATTCCAGCGTACTCTTGTAATCTAAAAAAGGTTTAAAATCAAAATCACTTTCTGTGATTTTCTCACTAGCTGTTTTGAGTGAGCCTTCGTCAATCTTGAGATTTTTTAGTTTTCCAACAGCTTTATGAAACTCCTCATGCTCAACAGGTAAATTTTTATCAACAATACCCAAAAGTTTTTGAGCAATATCAAATATCTTGAATGCACTAAAATTTGACATAAGATACATAAATGGAGAAAGCCAATAAAAAAATACTAATTATATTCTTTTAAAATTTCACTACCGCTAAATAGGACAGACCAACTTCATTTATCCACTTACATCAAAATCAAAGGAATATTACCCAACTAGACTCAAAAGCGCTCCCACTCCTCTAACTTACCAAAACTCTGGCATAATAAGACATGGGCGCACTTCCAAAACTGATGTAAATCACCTCAATTTCCAATGACGAATATGACAGTGCTTGGAAATAAGTCAGAGAAATCTACTTTCAGGAATACATTGAATTTTTCTTCCCCGTCGCTGTCCAAGGAATAGACTGGAAGCAAGGCTATACTTTTCTGAACAAAGAGTTACAATAAGTCGTTCAAGATCCAGAATTAGGGCAAATATTCGTTGAGAAACTCGTTCAAGTCTGCGACGTAATGGCGAAGATAAGTCGGTATTGGATCATCTGGAAGTCCGAAGTTATATTTAAAGCTTTACGCCGACTGGATATTTTAATAGAATAATCTCATCAAAAGATTCGCAGAAATATAAATGGACTGGATTACACTACTGCGATCGCACCTCCTCATCAAAAACCACATAATTAGCCCCCTCCTCGCTTGCGGGGAGGGGGTTGGGGGTGGGGTTCTATCTCTGCAACCAAGCACCAATATCTTGCAACACCTCCTCCATCCTCTCCACAACATCCTCATTTCTAAATCGCACAACCTGCAACCCCAAACTCTCCAAGAATTCTTGACGTATCGCATCTTCCTGTTGGGTATAGTCGTGAATCTCACCATCCACTTCCACCACTAACCGCGCTTCATTACAGTAAAAATCCACAATAAAACGATCAATTGTTTGCTGACGGCGGAACTTGAAACCCAAAAGTTGCTTGTCTCTCAACTTTTCCCAAAGTAGCTTTTCTGCTGGAGTTGGTTTACAACGCATCTGTCTTGCTAATGGCTTAAGTTTTTTCCAAAGTTCGTGTGGGGTTTGCCAAGGGTATCCCGGAACCCCACCCCCTAACCCCCTCCCCGCAAGCGAGGAGGGGGGACTGGAGTTAGTCAGAGGCTTTGGGTTAGGGTTGTGATTTTGGGTCATTTGCGATCTTGGTGGTTAATTAATATTTCATGTATTATTCCCAGCGATGCCTACGGCGGTAAACTACGCACTCTCCCAATTCTTTAAAACTCTGGCATAATCAGACATGGCTGCGCCTAAAAAGCTGATTTAAAGCTTTACGCCAACTGGATATTTGAATAGAATAATCTCATCAACAGATTCGCAGAAATATAAATGGACTGGATTACCCTACTGCGATCGCTACAATCTGATTTTATTAAAAGGTTAGCATCTGGTTGTCTGCTTCATTGTGAAACAGAAGGTCAATATAGTGAATTAACTATAATCTCTGGAGAAAGGTTAAGGGCACTACGGGAATTTTGCTGGCTGATGGCTGAGAAATATAAACGTGTTTTACCAGTCCGTGACGTTTTTATTAGCTATCTCAAAGGGAAGTTGGGCGAGGAAGTTGTCAAAGAACGTTTAGCTGATTTTATTACGGAAGTTGATTATGAAAAGCGATTCGGCGGCGATGGCAATATAGATTTTACCTTGACTTCTGACCCATCTATTGGTATTGAAGTTAAATCTCGTCATGGTCGGATTGATAGAGTTAGATGGTCAATCAGTTCTGAAGAAGTTGAAAAAAATGCAGTTGTAGTTTGCATTTTGATTCAAGAAGATGTAAGTGAAGCACAATCGGAGTATCACCTTTTTTTGGCTGGCTTTCTCCCAACCCGGATGATTAAGTTGAAGACTGGTAAAATTTCATTTGGCATAGAACAATTACTGTATGGTGGCGGTTTATGGTGTTATCTAGAACAGTTACAATCTTCTATAAATAATTCTAGGCAACAATCATCAATTCACAAATATTTCTCGAAACAAGAAATTATATCTAAGCCAAATATTAACCAGGTATTCAAACCCTCTTTTGAACCTGAATATAGTGATGAAGATTTAAATATATTTTATATAAAATTGGGCGATGAATGTTTTGAAAAAGGAGAATATACAAATGCGATCGCTAACTATAATCAAGCCTTACAAGTCAAATCTAGCGATATTGATTTATATTATAAACGAGGTTTAGCTTACTATCAAGTAGGCGATTATGAAGCTGCGATCGCAAATTATTCTCAGGCAATCCAGATGAATCTTCATGATGCTAAATCTTACAATAAACGAGGTTTAGCTCTGTCTCAACTGGGAAGATTAGAAGAAGCAATTAATGATTATAGCGAGGCTATCAGAATTAATCCTAATGTTGCCGTAGCTTATAAAAATCGGGCTGAAGCACGTTCTCATGTAGGAGATAATCAAGGAGCAATTGAAGATTATACCCAGGCTATTAAAATTAATCCCCATTATGCTGATACTTATAAAAACCGTGGCATTGCTCGTTATTTATTAAACTCTCAACCGGGATTTACTCAAGCAATTAAGATTAATCCTAAAGATGCCATAGCTTATAAAAAGCGTGGTGATGCTCGTTCTGACTTAGGAGATTTTGCAGGAGCAATTGAAGATTATACTCAAGCAATACAGATTAATTCAAATTATACCGATGCTTATTACAACCGTGGTAATGCTCGTTCAGATTTAGGAGATTTTGAAGGAGCAATTGAAGATTATACTCAGACAATACAGATTAATTCAAATTATGCCGATGCTTATTATAATCGTGGCAATATCCGTTTAGAAATAGCCGATAAACAGGGAGCAATTGAAGATTTTCAAAAAGCGGCAGACATATATCGTAAAGAAGGTAAGCTAGAAGCACTCAAAGATACAAGACAAATTATATTAGATTTAGAAATAGAAGAATCGTTAGATATTTTAAATTTCTAAAAATTAATCAATGCAGATAAATGGCAATTTTAAATTATCCCCAATAACCCCGACAAGTTTTACAAAGTCGGGGTTCTAACTTTTTAGTTGGACTCAGAAAAATTGGTTTGAGTGCTTATTTACCTAGCTCACAATATGGTTCCGGTTTCTTTCAAATAAACCCGTGTAAATGGTTCATTTTCAGTTAGAGTATAATCTTCAATCAACCCTCTGCGACGGATAGAAATGTCGTTGCCTTTTCTAATCACCACAGTAGAACCATCAAAGATATCCCGCACTAGCATCATCTCAGTTTCGCTGGGATTATCCAAAACTACCATATTACTACTCCGGTAAAACATACCCTCTTCATCTAGGATGTCTCCCGTATACTCGGCAATCAATAAATCAAGTTTGGGATGACGTAGCAAAGTTTGGACGTTGCTATTGTAATCTTTACTTAATACTTTTTTAGACCGATTTACAAACACTGCATCACGACAAACAGCGCCTATTATCCAGTTGGGATGTTGCAAAAGAATATGGTCAATGGTTTCTTGCAATTCTTCAACTGAGATTTTATTAAAGGTAATAATTGGTATTCTAGCGTCTGTACCCGACTCAAAAAAGGTTTCTAAAATATGAGAAGGCACATCAACACTTTCACCTTCAGAAGGTTTAAGATGCATTAAAACGCCTGGTGCAGCGTTGATTTCCAAAATGGCAAAGTTACTCGACTTCCAAGATTCTGAGAGACTTTTGGTCATGACATCAATACCAAGGCAAGTCAACTGGAAGTGTTGAGCAATATCTTGCGCCAAGATAATATTGTCATCATGAACCGTTTGCGTTGCATCGATGCTCATACCACCAGCAGAAAGATTGGCAACTTTACGAAGGTAAACAGTGCGTCCCTTCTCAACAACGCTATCCAATGATAAGCGCTGTTCCTCTAGGTAGAGTTCCATCGCTTCATCTATTTGAATTTTACTCATCGGCGAGGTAGGTGTATCTAAACGTGCAGGTTTGCGGTTCTCTAGGCGGATTAATTCTGCAAGCGTTAAATACCCATCACCAACAACCGATGCTGGACGGCGTTCTGTAGCGGCGACAAATCTGCCATTGACACACAACAAGCGAAAATCTGATCCAGAAATACTTTTCTCAACAATTATCCGAGTTAACTGGTCTTCGGGAATCGCTGCCACTGCCCTATTATAAGCAGCTACCAGTTCTTTTGAGTCCTGCACATCAGCCGTAACGCCAATTCCCTTGTGGCCTACCACTGGCTTAACTGCCACTGGGTAGCCAACTTGTCTTGCTGCTGCCAAGGCTTCCTTTTCAGAGAAGACAATATCGCCTTCAGGGACTGGAAAACCCAAACTTTTTAAAAATGCCTTGCAATCATCTTTACGGGTGGTGAACTCCGAATCTAGATGGCTATCACAGTTAAATGTTGTTGCTACACCCCGGACGTGTTTTTTTCCTAAGCCGTATTGCATTAATCCTTCTTCCCACAAATAAAAGGTAGGAATACCCTTTTCATAGGCTGTTCGCAATAGAGCGTAAACTGTGGGCCCCCCATAAACAGATGCGCGAAATCTATTTTGCAGCTTCACCAAGTGTTCATCAAAGGGAAAATCTTCGTCTTGGGTAATAGCTTCAAACCAATCCCAAACAAAATAAACTACCTCTCTAGTTGTGCGTTCATGTAGTGATTGGACGCTAATTCGCACGAAATCTGGATATGGCTTGATACTCCAATGGTTAAGGTGCAAATCCATGTCCAGCTTTCCAACTTCGGACACAACTTGGGCAAAGAGATGAGCATAAGATTCGTAACTTTGGTCGCTCAGATTTCGATAGCGATGCCTCTCGACAAGCCGCTCCGCGTCTGTGCCAATCCTTGCAACATAATCTTCAATGGGTAAAGGCTTTCTAGAGTCAACTAGAGCAAAGTCAAATACTAGTGCCCCTATATCTAAATAGGGGTTGGGCCCAACATAATGCTTGAAGTTGAAAATATCGAATACATCCGTTCTTCTAGCATTAACGCGGACTAAATCACTGCTTTTTTGTACAACCATTGATTACAAACCTTTGGCTAAACACCCTGAAATTTCGCTGCTGAGTTATGATTACTCAGACTTATTGATTGTAGATTGATTCAGATTAATTTTGGAGAGTGATGGCAAAGCCATTGATCTAATCAGAACTCACATTAACCTTATTAGTAAGCATTTTCAACTATCTCAAGGCATAATTAAACTTTCCTACTTCAGCAAACGAAAAGTATAATCACTTCATCCTCATGAATAGTCAAAGTTATAACCTTTGAAAGGTACAACACTCACATAAGAATTGGTATAAATAAATATGCGGTATTTAAAAGACAGCAAAGTTATGAATAGCACAGAAGCTACTCTAAGAGATGAAATTCGAGAACTTGCTGAGGAAGCTTTTCACCAAAAGCTAATCTCTGGGCATGGTGATGGCCCGGACATAAATGAGTATCAAATTGTTTATCAAGGCAAACCCAGGCATCTCCCACTAGAACAAGCACGTTTTTTCTTAACTAACTTGCTTTACAGAAGTCGCATTCATTAGGACTTAGCACCAGATATCTAATTGCACCTAGCTAGAGTTAATACCAATTATTAAATTGCGCGATAAACTTTTAATCGGCAATTAATAATATGTTAACAATGCCTCTAGAAAATCTCTCTAGAGGCAGTTAATATGTGGATTTTATTAACTCAAAAAAATAATTTTGAGGATAGTTATTTTTTTGTAATTTTCTGGGAAAATCTCTTCGTTTCATGGCAGCGTCTAACGGCAAGCCGCTTCTCTACGAGATGCTACGCGTAGCTTGCTTTTCCGTACTAGTATGCGTCTACGCAAATTATAACCCTACGTTCTATCAAGTGATCTACCAAAGGGATGATTTGATACTTGAATTGTCATGATTTAGTAAAGTTTATTAACCCACATCAGGAAGCATCATCGTGGAAAATAATACCAAACGGCAGTTAGTAATTATTGGGGGAGCTGAGGACAAGGAAGGAGATTCCGTAATTCTGCGGGACTTTGTGCGTCGTGCTGGGGGTACGAAGGCCTACATTGTAATTATGACGGCGGCGACAGAATTACCAAGAGAAGTGGGAGAAAATTATATTAGAGTTTTTGAACGGCTAGGAGCTGAGAATGTTCGCATTCTTGACACAGAAACCCGCGAAGATGGATCTTCATCTACCGCATTGGAAGCAATTAATAAATCAACTGGAGTATTTTTTACTGGGGGAGATCAAGCTCGCATCACCAGCATCCTCAAGGGTACCGAAATAGATAAGGCGATTCATCAACGATTCTCTGAAGGTATAGTTATCGCAGGCACAAGCGCCGGAGCTGCCGTGATGCCAGATAAAATGATAGTGGAAGGTGATTCGCAGACAAACCCTCGGATTGAAACTGTCGAAATGGGCCCCGGTCTAGGCTTTTTACCAGGGGTAGTAATTGACCAGCACTTTTCTCAGCGTGGACGTTTGGGACGCTTAATTTCAGCTTTAATACTAGAACCTGCTGTTTTGGGATTCGGTATTGATGAGAATACCGCTATGGTAGTTACAGATAACCAAATTGAAGTAATTGGTGAAGGCGCGGTTACAATTGTTGATGAATCAGAGGCTACATACAACAATATGGGCGAAATTTTGAAGGATGAACCTTTGGCGATTTGTGGAGCAAAGCTTCATATTTTGCCACATGGCTTTAAATTTGACTTGAAAACCCGCCAGCCTATCCTAAATGATGGCTCTGTGGCCAATGTTTCTGTACCCGTTGGTTGAATCAATACCTAGCTTTGAGCAGGTGCGTTTAACTTGAATAAATAATACTAGTAGATTAGTGACATTTATCTCTTGAATATCCTCCCAAGTACTCTCAGAAATAGGGGACATAGCCCCGCATTTTCAGGAGAAAAGGGGGGATTAATTATTAATAAGCGATCACAGCCATGATTGTAAAATAATATGTATTTATTTATACATAAATGTCTGATAACTGGTTAGCCAAATCTCAAAGTAAGTTCGACGAGTCACATGGTGTATGCCCGTTCCCAACCCCTGGCAAACCAGCTTGATGAAAGATACATTCTGGTTTTGGGAACACTAGATTTACTACCAGGCTTAACAGGAAAGGGTCGATGTCTAACAGTGGATGGAATCACAGATCGAAAAACACACTTCCCTTGCAATTACCCATAACATATTTAAAACCAGTGAAGCGTAATACGATTACCCATGAGTTCAACTCTGGTTCACACGCAGAAATACTACCTATACAGGAAAGTGACGATAATTTATCGGAAGCGTCCAAATTACTACGGCAAGGAATTCAACAGCAGCAAAGCGGTGAATTAATAGCGGCGTTGAAATCCTTACAACAATCCTTGGGACTGTTTCAGGCAGTTGGGGATTTGCAAAAACAGGCTCAGGCACTTTCTTTTTTAGGATTGGTAACTTACAGCGCTGGAGATTACAAAGGTACTATCTCTTACTCCCAAGAGTGTCTGTCTTTGCTCAACAATACCTCAGATTTAGCAGTGCAGATGCAAGCACTTTCCCATCTAGGCAATGCCTACCGTCACTTGAATGATCATAAAAAGGCAATTGAATTTCTAGAAAAATGTTTGAAAATAACGCAGCAACTGCAAGACAAACGCAGTCAAGTGGCGGCACTGAATAATTTAGGATTGGTTTATAAAGGTTTGAGCAACTTTACGCAGGCAATTGAGTATCAGCAGCAAAGTCTAGAAATCGTCCGGGAACTCAAAGATAACTGGGGCGAGGAACAGGTACTCAAGAATTTAGGTAATGCTTGGTATGCTTTGGACAATTACCCAAAAGCGATCGCCTATTATGAGCAGTGTGTAGTATTAGCACACTCTTTAAAAAATGTTCGCAGTGCTTCTCAGGTGCTAAAAAACCTGGGGAATGCTTGTTATGCCTTAGGTGATTATGCTAAAGCTATTAAGTATTATGAAGATCGGTTGCACTTAGCTAGAGAAATCCAAGACAAGCGCAGCGAAGAACAGTCTTTAGGTAGTTTAGGAGTTGCTTGTGAAGCTTTGGGTGATTATAACAAAGCAATTACATATTATGAAGAACGTTTACTGTTAGCTAGGAATATCAAAGACCGTCGCAGTGAAGAACAAGCTCTTGCCAGTCTGAGAGTCGCTTGTTACGCCTTGGGTGATTATGCCAAAGCTATGCAATATCAGCAAGGAACATCTTCAAATAATTTGTAATGGGCTACGCCCCGCTACGCTAACGTAATTCGTAATGACAAAAAGGCCCAAAAATCGTTAAAAAGCAAGAGAGGGAAAAGAATAATTAATAGTTAATATTTAGTTAAAATAATATAAAATTACTCAAATAGGTCAATTTCTCCCATTGTATTTTGTTGCTGGAGATATTCAAGAACTTCTAATGTATCTACTTGGGGAAATTGTGCGTAAAAATTACTCACACTCCAAAAAGGTTCTGGTGTTTCCAAAACAATTGTGCGATCGCCCCACTGTTCTAACCAAGGTAGCAATGTTTGTGGTGCTACTGGAGTACATAGCCAAACTGCTGCTGGAGAAAGGGTTTTGATAGCAGTTGCCGCTACCGCTATTGTCATACCTGTAGCAATGCCATCATCAACTAAAATCACCGTAGCATCCTTTGCATTCACCTGCGGACAAGCAGGAATTAATTGAGCCTCAAGAGACTTAGCTTGGTTGATTGCTTTATTTAAAGCTACTTCTCGCCCCCGCGCATCATGTTTAGAGCGAAATAGCTTTTGATCAGCCCAAAGAACATTTCCAAAAGTAGTGACTGCACCAATTGCTAACTCTGGGTTTTCTGGATGACTGATCTTTTTCGCCACCACAATTGTTAACGGACAATCCAAAAGACGTGCTATTGGTGCTGCCACTGGTATACCCCCTCTTGGCAAAGCATAAACAAGTGGTACAGGCTTTACCCCAGAATCAATAGTTTGCTGAGTCAAAACATCATGAATCACTCGCGCCAATTCCTCACCCGCATGGGTGCGATCGGTAAAAAGTGGGGTATGTGACATAGTTTTCCCCCAGCATATTAGGACGGCATTGCTTTTATCATGACTGAATTTTGTCTCAAATTAACTGATACAATAAGATTTGTATAAATAATTAAGTATTCATTCAGCAAAAGTCTATTTATCTTGATAAATCTCCAAACAGAGCAGTATTTAACTCAGATAAGACAGATGGTGCTGATACCAAAATCCTAATTTTCATGAGCAGCGAAACCCAACTCAGCCTCTTCGACGACTCAACCCTTAACCAACGAGAACTGATTCCCACAGACGCTAAAATTGCGATCGCTCCGGGAACTTATCCTGACATGACTGAGTTGGCACAGCATTGCAATCGCTGTCACCGTTGTGGATTGGGAGACACTCGGACTCATGCTGTTGTCGGACGCGGCAATCTCAAAGCACCAATTATGGTTATAGGGGAAGCGCCTGGTCAAAATGAAGATGAAACCGGCTTACCATTTGTAGGCAGATCGGGGCAGTTGCTGGAGAAAATTCTGGCATCTGTAAATTTGACTACTGAACAAGATGTATACATAGCTAATATCAATAAATGTCGTCCACCAGATAATAGAGTTCCTACACCAACAGAAGTGGCGGCTTGTCTACCCTATTTACTAGAACAAATTCGCCTAGTTGACCCCAAAATAATTTTGTTAACAGGTGCAACTGCTGTCAAAGCCATCACAGGCGATAAGCGGGGGATTACGAAAATTCGCGGACAGTGGCTAGAGTGGGAAGGGCGTTTATGTATGCCAATTTTTCATCCTTCTTACTTGCTGCGTAATCCTTCTAAAGAAAGAGGCGCGCCGAAATGGTTGATGTGGCAAGATATCCAGGCAGTACGTGCCAAGTTAGACGAAATCCAAAATAATAGCTAATTTTTAGTACAAGAGCAAAATTATATTTTAAAAGCTTATAAACAGCAGCTTTTAAAATATGACGAATTTGCGTCTTGAACACTCCCTCTTGGTAGTAGTGCGGTTAAAAGTTTAATTGAGTTAGTTAGTCAGTTAAGGTTTTTTGGTACTGATTTTAGACCAGTAGAGACGCGAAATTTCGCGTCTCTACTAAGGATTCTTAGCTTAACTGAACGGGATTGTTACTTAGCAGTCTTTTTTAAACCTTGCCATCTTTCTCGCAGTCGCTTCAAGTTAGGGCTATGACCACCATAACGCCAACTAACATAAGCTTGGCTAATCTCATCTATAACCTCAGCAGTCGCTGGGGCATGATGCTGGTACGATCCTCTGGCATACTCTAAAGGTGTTTGCGCTGGATGCTTACCTAAACCTTTTTGGGTTGTCCATTGCAACATTTGTTGATAAAGGCTCTCCATTGCTGGCAATTTCTTTAACCATCGGCGGTTGCGCCACTCTTGCCACTGACCCCAACCCAGCCAACCGAAGAAAGCTACTATAGTTGTCAAAATTAAGCCAGTTAATACACCAAACCAACCTTGAGAGAATAAAGCTAAAAACCAAGCGATCGCTCTAACTACCCACCTAAATATTGTCTCAAATACATTATTCAATAAACCTGTCAGTGGAGATGGTAGCCATCCAGCAACCCATTGCCATAACTGGCGCAACACGCTAAAAGTCTGAATATCTTCTACTGATGGAGGTATGAGGGGATGATTGGGAATCGGGTCAAAGGCAAACCAGCCATATTTCGGAAAATATACTTCCGTCATCGCATAAGCATCAGTATTACGGACAACATATAGCCCTGTAAATGGATTAAATTCTCCTGGACTAAACCCTGCTACTAACCGCGCTGGGATACCAATAGAACGTAGCATTACCGTAAGAACTGTTGAGAAATGGTCGGGATAACCACCTTTATATTTGAATAAAAAAGCTTCTACTAAGTCATCTTTTTCTCCCAAATAAGGCAAATCGAAGGGATTTTGGGGAATGGAGTAGTTTTGCTTGAGGTATTGAGCTAGGTAGAGAGTCTGTTCATAGGTTGAATCTAGGCTTTTAGAAGACTTTGCGACTCGTTCCCGATTGTAGTTAGCAAGAATTTCTTCGGTACGTTGCCGGACAATTTCTGCAATTTCGGGAGGAATTTGTAGATAATGCTTCTTAATCAGTTTGGGATAATTAGTAGAAGCTTTACCTAATAAGGTGCGATCGCGGTATGGCACTTCAGACACTACTGTGTAGGTGAGTCCTTCTGATAATTCCACAGGCGATCGCAACCCATTTTCTGTATCAACCGCGATCATCGGTGTCGGAAAGTAAATCTCTTTGGGATAAGCCATCGCCGGAATTAGGTTAGGCAAATCCGCCACTACTGTATAAGTTTGGACTATCTCTTGGGTTTTACCAGTAATCAGAGGTCGGTTCAGGAGAATTTGGTAAGACCAAGGCGCTCGCTTGATGGTTGTAACTTCTTCATTACGCGAGACTTCCCATCCTTTACCTGTATAACGATCAAATCCTAATACTCGCCAAAAACCCTCAGCTTGCGATCGCACCCGCATCACAACTTTAGGTTTCATCTCGCCGCGCAGGTTTTGGTTAATTTGGCTATTAAAACCGTAATAAAAGTTATTATCTACTTTACCTGGTTGACCATTTTGATTTTGTCCTGTACCACTGCCTTGATTATCACCTTTACCTTGGCGGACATAACCGGGATTTATAATACTACGTCCAGTGAAACTGTTTTTTACTTGAATAGGAGAACTTACAGGAAAATTCCGTAACTGATAGCCAGGGAATCGGGGTAAAACAGCAAAAATTGCTAGTCCCAGCCCGACAATTAGCAAAAAAGTCAGAATTAAAAATTTAAAATTAAGAATTGAGGAATTCTTCTTATTGGATTTTTCCTTTTGAGTTTTTAATGGCTGCAAACCCAAGCGTGAGCGATAATCTAGTACTAAAGTTGGTAGAGCGATCGCTAAAAATAACAGCAACACAGGTGCAAATGCTAAAGTCTGACTTAACGTTGCTGCCACACCCAATAAAATTAGTCCTATAACGATCGAATAGCCCAAATTCTTCCGGCGGGGTGTATCAAAGCTATGCAACACCTGGAGTTGAATTAATAACTCTGCCAAACCCAACCGCGTATCATTCAACTCTCCCACTAACCGCCCAAAGAAAGCACCCAGTGCTACTAACATTCCGATAGCGATGCAAAACTTAACTGCAACATTGGCATCGCGGCGACTATAGTAGCTCCAAATCGCACCCAATATACTTAGGGGTAACGCCCAAAAAGTGAATGAAGTCTCGGCGGCGATATCCGTCGCTACAATTCCCAAAATAACCAACGCTAGCACCAGCACCCGCAAGGAAATTGAATCTTCCACTTCTATCAAAGGCGATCGCTGCGGAAAATTACCTATAGGGACACGCCAAAACCGATTCATCCTGGATAAGTTAAGCATTTCGAGTCTAAGTGAAAATCCCACGGAAACAATGCTGAGGACAAAACTGTTTGTCCTACTTTAAAGTATTCCCGTTACAAGAAGCTTTCTTATCCTGTCTTTAAGTATCTATGAAGGTTTAGCGCCTATTTTTACAAAATAACTGTTTACTGTTGACTGGTGACTGATAAACCCCACCCCCCTCCCCGCAGGACTACGATGTACACATAAGTTCTTGAATTACTCGAAACAAAAGCAAAAACCTCACCCTGTCCTATCGGGCATCCCTCTCCTTACTAAGGAGAGGGACAGGTTTTGCACAAGCAAAACCAGGGTGAGGTATCTCAGGAACTGCACGATAAATCTTAAATGCCCTTACCAAAGGCTTGTGTGTACACCGTAGGGGAAGGGATTAAGGGTGGGTTTTCCAAGTTAAATAAGTAATCAAGCAAACATGATATGACGTTACCGCGACCTGTAACGGCAAGAGTGAGCATAAATTTGTATAAAAAACAACACAAACGAATAAATCCGTTGTGAAAAATGGTGTCTTGGTAAAATAGAGGCGAGCCGAAATCAGCACAACACAAGAAATTAACTCGTTTTCCAGGCTTGGTTAGTAACCGAGTGGACTGACGAGTACCCACAAAAAATCAATTATGAGGTAGAGGGTAAGTCTACTCCTACTGGTTAGTTATAACCACGCCTTAATTTCCGCAAACGATATAAGTAAGCACCCTGTTGCTAATAGTGTTCGAGAGGACGAAAAAGCCACAAGGCAACAGCTAGGCAATGATTACCTTAAGATATTCAGCATTACGTACTAGCGGTGGCAATTAAGGTTACATAGTCAGATTAATGACAAATAAAAGCGGCTGTTGGTCTATTTCTGGAAACTCAACTTCCAGGGTATAAGTTGGGCAAAGTTGTTCGCAGTCTAACTCCACACTTAAGTATCCCGAAGTCGAAGATGTTGCCATTGCTAAGGTGCCACTTCCCCGAAGTGCCAAAGTTCCTTTAACAGGTAACTCAGCCTGAACAAGCAACTTTGTAAGTTTACCTACAGACTGATACTCTACTCTGATGTCTAAATTACCGACAGTGGTTAGCCATTGTCTTTCTACCACTGGACTGGTTGCTGAAAGTGGTAGAGTCAAATTTTCCAGCAGTTGTTTAGCTGCTAGCAACGACAAAGCCATTTGTTGACGCGGTTGTAAATCTGAATAATCGCTCTGAATATTGGGAATTGTCTCCAGAGTACTTACAGACCGATAGGTACTTCTTAGCACCAATCCAGCTATATCGTTTAGTGCTTGAGACTCGTTAGGGAAAAAGTTTTCCACCACTTGAACTAATTTTGCTCCCAGAGGCACGGAAGATGTCACCATCGCTTGACATTTTTCCAGCAATTGCTGAAAAACTCTCTCTGGTAAAGCACGTGGCAGATTCAGCTTCGACTGTTGTACCATCCACCCCCAGCTAGGAACGAGCGTCATTGACGGCTCGTCAACAAAATCGGGATAGTCGATTAATTGTGTTTCCCAAGGAAATAAGGGTGGGTGTTCTTGGACTTGGATTTGTAACCGACGCTTAAGGACGGCTTGGAAACGATCTTGCACAGTAGGAATTTCTCCCAATTTAAAGGTCTGGGGCGTTCCTCCCAATTTTGGCTCACTGCTTTTTGAAGCAGTGGCTTCATTGTGGAGGTTTTTTACCCCGTCATTTTCCTCACATTCTACAGATTGCTCGGTATTTTTGACATGATCTGTCAATAACCAACCGAGACACTGAGATTGTAAGGATTCTGAGTCACTATTCATGAGTAGATGCACCTGATCCGGACACTAATGAGTTACGAATTTCCCAAGCTTGCTCAAGAATCTTAAACCATCGTTTTTGAAGTTGTGCCATTGACAGCCCTAAAGTTTTTGCGATTTTTTCATCGGCTTGTCCTTGTTGCTTCAACTCTAGTAAAGACCGTTGCTTAGTGTCCAGCTGTGCTGTATATACTTGCCATTGCTGGGGAGTTAAACCCAAATTGGTGTGCAAAGAGGCTTCCAGCCACTCGTGAACCAATTCCCAACGATGTAATAAAGCAAACCGAATTAAATGATACTTGAAGCGCTGCTGTAAATAATCTCTCTGACGAGGGGTTAAACCTAAAATCGACTCAATTTCCTGTGCCGATAGATCCTGGAGGCGGAGGGAAAAGTAATCAGCACAGTCAGATTGTTGCCGTTCTTCGAGATAATTCATTAATTCTGTAACCACAACGGAGCGCAAGGTATCTTCTTCAGCTTCGGGTTCGGCTTGCGTTGCCATTGTGGAGCGCAATTGATGCACTGCTGGTTCTTCCCAAGAACCATCGGCTTCTCCATTACTGCCTTCTGCGGCTTGTTCTATATCTACGCTGGTTTCTGGGGGCTGCTGTTGAGAAAAAGTTTGTGCCCGCAAGATAATTAGTTGCTGCTGACGGCCTGGTAAAGGAATGCGTCGCTTGCCGTAGCGCTCGGTAAATGCCATGTACTCGGACAATTCTAGAAGTGTCTGAGGGCGGTAAGTAGCACCGAGTTGATTTTCTCGGCGGAAAGCGTTTAATGCTTCTAGATAAAAACTTTGTAAGAAATCTTCAATTATAGTCAGTCGCCCTTGATAACTCAATTGCTTCTGAGGAGGATTGATGTATCGATAAATAATTGCACTCAGAGTGCTGTGTAATTCTACCCTACCCCGATTTGAACCCAACTGATAGTACCTGAGACACTGTTGTAGCCGATGCCGAGCCAAGGCCATCGCCGAGCTTTCTACAGTTCCAGAAGCTTGGATACGTTTGCTTTCATGGCAAATCCGATATACTTCGGTAGTAATACGTGTTGCTACATCATGGCAATTCTGTTCCGAAGCTTTGGTTGATTGTTGAAACTCCCTGGATAGGAGTTGAAAGATCACCTCCACGCCTTTAGAATTTTCTCCCAGAATATTTGCAGATGGAATAGTTGCGGTTGCGGCTGAATTCATAGTCTCGGTTTTCAAAAGACCCTAAGTATTTAAATACAACCTGTACGACGTGGGTATTGGCTTCAGTTTTACGTATAAGCTAAACGCAGACCAATCCAACATTGAGGATGTGGCTGATTTTATTATTCCCAACTTGGATGGGATTGTTCACACTTTGATAGATGTTATTGCCATTACCCAGGAGCCGTATACAAGTCATTATGGATTTAGAAGTACAAATTCAATTGCTGATTGACAATGCACCCCGCGATGGTATAACACCAAATCTGATTGCAGCAATTGCTCCTGCCCTTAGAGCGATCGCTCAAAAATTACGTTACTCCCAGTACTATATTCTTCAAAATTCAGAGTCAAGCTGGGTTTTAACTACATTGAGCAATCGTGCTAATCCAGGATTAGAAAAGCGTGTGATTTACGCTTTTCCTACCATACAGGATGTCTCTCTAATTTCCCCTGCTGGGCTTGACCCTCAAATGCTAGCTAAAATTATTCCTGTCACCCATATTTTGTTCCAACTGGTGGCATTGGAACCCGTAGATAGTATCGTTTTTTTGGAGACGCCGGGTAAGACCACTCATACCGTTGAAATTCGACGAACTGATCTAGAGAAACTTATGCAGAAACAGTTGCGACAACAGCGATCGCTTAAACAGATACCCCCTGATATTGCATAGAAAAAACTTGGATGTGGGATTTTTTAGATACAATCCCACATCCAAAATTTTAAATCTCAAATTTGTTTGAAAAAGTTTTTGATGAAAAGAAATTAATGCCAGTCACTACTCTTTTGGTTCTTTAAAAAAGCAAGCGATCGGCTTAATTTTCCGCCTAATCTAAAATTGATTAACAAACAGTTATCAGTGAACATTTTTCAAAAATTAGCTGATTATTGAGCAAAATTTCTCTACCTAAGAACAGTTGTGAGGTTTCGCTTGCGGTCTAAAATCCTGTTTTTTACCTGTTAGCTAGTAAATGATTTAGTAGAGGCGACTCAGTGTGTACTCAGCTATGTTAATCAAGGCTTGGTGAGATTCTGAGGGTGGGAGAACTGCAAGATGTTCAATTGCTAACTTAGCATGGTGAGCAGCTAACTCTCGCGCTTGCTGTATACCTTGACTATCTTGAATTAGTGCTAGTGCTTGCTCTAAATCACCTGATTGAGCAAACTCTCGCTCAATTAGCACTTCCAAGGATGGTTTTTCTGCTAAAGCAAATAAAACAGGTGCAGTCAGATTTCCACTTTTCAGATCCGACCCCACTGGTTTACCCAAGGTATCTGTTGTACTGGTGAAATCTAGAATGTCGTCAACAATTTGAAATGCTATACCAAAATGACGACCGTAGCTATACAGATGCTCAACAGTTTCTCGCGAGACTTCACTGAGTAACCCGGCAGCTTTAGAACTGTTGGCGATTAATGAAGCTGTTTTGTAATAACTCTTCTGGAGATAAGTTTCAATAGAGATACCAGCTTCAAAACGATTCAATCCCTGCTGGATCTCCCCAGTAGCCAGATCCATAATGACTTCTGAGAGGAGTTTCACCACCTCCAAGTTGTCCAAGTTTGCTAAATACCAGGATGATTGAGCAAAAAGAAAATCTCCTGCTAATATGGCAATGCGATTACCGAACAAACTATGAACGGTAGGGACGCCTCGCCGCACATCTGATTCATCTACCACATCGTCATGTACCAAGCTTGCTGTATGAATCATTTCTGTAATCTCAGCTAGGCGGCGATGACGCGGTGTAATCTCTTGATCTAACATTGTTGCCCGCGATATTAGCAGGACAATTGCTGGTCTGATACGCTTTCCCCCAGCTCCGAATAAATGTTCGGCTGCTGCAAACAAAATGGGGTGGCGATTTCCAACTAGCTGTTTTAGGTTATCTGCTAGTAGTCGCAGGTCTGCTTCCACAGGGGTAAACAGGGAGGTGGCTGGGGTCATGGATGGGCGGACTCTGACTTAGGTTACGAAAGTTTACATATCCTACACTCATTTTAAGATAACCCTGTGCCAGCGCAAAGTTTTCATAAGGTAATCCCATTTTCATGAGTATATCGGTGATAATTAAAGTTAGTAGCACGTTTGTCAATAAGCATAATTGCTTATTTTTTGGTAAGTCGGGTTTTAAACTAACTTAAAACATGAATCCTCAGTATATTAAAATAAATATCTGTTGTAATTATATTAAGTAGTTTCCTAGTACACATTTATCGCTACAACATGAAAGAAGAATTGAGTAATATTGCTTATTGACAAAATGGATGCTATTTAAACATTTATCAATTAGGTAAGATTAAATTTCTTCAGGACTGAAGTGTAGCTATTCAAAAAAATTGAAATTTAGTAGTCGAATGGGCTTCAAATTCAGGGTTGTTGTGTTACGCTAAAATATAGGAATTATAAATTTTTCAGATAGTCACACCCCAAAAGTAAGTCACTTACTAAGTGATATTACTGTGTCGGTGATGTAAGTCTAAAATAATTAGTCGTAGTTGAGATTAAGGGAATAATTCCTTTGATTTTTATTACGATATGCAAAACTCCTGATTTGGAGCTATGCGATATCCCTATGGGAAGTCGCTACACGTCTTCAGCGTATGTTAAGCGCAAGCATTGCTCTTTTCATAGCAGTGTTAACAAAAATAACGCAGATCAAGTGGATCGCTGAGAACCGTAGTTTTAGATTGTTAAACGGCAATTTAACTGCTGTGGGATCTATGGTCTGCAAGAAGCCCATTAGACAATAAATTCTTTAACCGTAGAGATATGAAATCTCTATAGGTAATTTTACCATAGAAAACTACAGCAATCAAGAATGTACTTGGTTAGCTGAGGTTTTACTAATTTTATGGAATTTTATATTCGTTTGAAACGGTGCTGGTAGAACAATGATTTACGGAAGTATACCGATGATGATTTTTATTTTAGCGTCTGGATATTTATTCACAGTTTACCTATTATTAGCACTGGCGAAACGAACAGGTACAAAGACTGTTCCGACAATACCTCCATCTGCCGAAGGAAAACACAAGCAGGAGATACCAGTAAGGACAAAGGTAACTGAAGTAGTTAATAGTTAATAGGCATTGGGCATTTGTAAATGACCAATGACTAAGAACAAATTAGTTTTATTGGAGTTGGGAAATAGCAGTATCAGTGAAGCAAACCTCTTCAACCATTGGGGTATAGCCCAGCCACTGCACTCCTGACTGGGAGAACTGTTGTGGACAACCGCTAACGGCAAAGCGAGTTGGCAGTGGTAGGTAGGTATTTTTTAAGCCTAGTAAATCTAACTCTTGGGCACAAGCTGCTACGACATGAACAGCTGGGTCAACCAGTTGGACTTGAGCGGGGAGGAGCGATCGCAATACTGGTGTAAGGTGGGGATAATGGGTACAGCCATGAACTAAGGTGTCAATTTCCTGCTCTAGTAATGGCTCTAAATAGGCTCGTGCAACTTCAGCAGTGTAAGGGTCATAAATCCGATTTTGCTCGATGAGTGGCACAAACTCAGGACATCCAACTTGCCACACTTGGACATCAGGAGCAATTTCAATTATGGCGTGCTTATAAGCATTACTTTTCGCCGTAGCTGGAGTAGCAATTACACCAATGCGTTTTCCTTGCTGCACCGCAGCTTTTGCACCCGGTAGAATTACTCCCAAAATGGGTATGTTGAATTCTTGACGCACGGTTTCTAGGGCTAGGGCAGAACTGGTGTTGCAAGCCATAATTACCATTTTTACCTGCTGCTGTTGTAGCCAGGTAATAATTTCACGCGTAAATTGTAAAATTTCTGCTTGTGAACGAATTCCGTAAGGAAGTCGAGCTGTATCCCCAAAGTAAACAATTGATTCATTGGGGAGTTGCCGATATACTTGTCGCAGTACCGTCAGTCCACCCACACCACTATCAAAGATGCCAATTGGGGCACGTTGGGGTTCAAGAGCCGAAAAATCGTCAAGATTCGGATCAAAAATCGAAGATGAATACACAGGCAGATATTATTTTAGGTTTTGGGATTTAAAATACAGAATTTAGCAGACAATTCGCTAATTGACCACTAAATTCTGGAGGACAAAGGAGTTTAAATACCACCTATTAATTTAATTAATAATAATTAATAATTTGTACTATATTAACGCTGTAAGTATTTCAGAATGCCACTAGCGATCGCATCCGCCATCCGATTTTGATATTCTGGTGTTCCCAATCTAGGATTGTCTTCTCGACCAGACATATAGCCTGCTTCTACTAAAATCGAGGGCATAGAGCTTTTCCTGAGAACGTAGAATCTGGCTTTGCGGGTTCCCCGGTCTTTGATTGTATCGATGTTCTGGAGGATACTATTGCGAACTGCTTCAGCCAGAGCATAACCGCTATCGTAATAATACACTTCTAACCCATTCACATCAGGACGATTAGCAACCGAATTAGCGTGAATGCTGACAAACAAAGTTGCATTAACTCGCTCGGCGATATCTACCCGTCCCTGAAGTTCTACGAAAAAGTCAGCATCCCGCGTTAGCACTGCTTGTACACCATTTTGCTCTAAAATTGCTGCTACCCTTTTACCAATAGGCAAGACTACATCCTTTTCTAACAGTCCACCCAGACCAGGAGCACCTGGGTCTTTACCACCATGCCCTGGGTCAATAACTACTAGCAATTTTCCTCTAGGAACCGAGGGGGCCGGCTGTGGCTGGGAGACAGGACGGGGATTATCTATGGGGTTTGGAGATTGACCTTGGTTTGGCGATGGCAGAGGAGGTAAAGCAATGGGAGGTGTGAGGCTACGAGAGCTTTGCAATTCTAAAGCCAAAAGCTGGTTGCCAACTTGATTGAGTTCCCCAATTTGCACTCCGGCTGCTGGTTGAACCAAGACGATGACAGTATTGGATTCTTGTGGTTGCAGGCGAACCCGAAGGATAGGACTATTAGCATTAAAAGTAGGGCCTGTAACCTTGGGAGCTAACTGAGCATTGTTAATAGTGATGCGGAACAGACCAGAGGTTCTATCCCAGCCTCCTGTAGCAGATAAATTTTTGTCGCCTCTAATTAGCAATTGTGTGCCATTACCACCCAATTGCACAGACTCAATAGTAGCAGGCGAGGTGTCAGTAGATGGTATGGGGCGTAGACTATTATTTCCAGGTAGCTGGGCAATGCCACGACTGGGCAGAATCACAAAACCACCAATACTGCTAGTGGTTGCTCGCCAATTTTGACTGTTTTCGTCCACCTGTAACGTCATGCGAACAACAGATGGGCTTGTTTGTAGTTGGCTGAACTGAATGCGACTGACACCAAAGCGATTAACCGGCAAATCGCGCTGCTCTAGATTTGGTGATAAAGTAGCGCTAGCAATATCAATGTTAATTGCTCTTTGATCGTTGCTACGATTTACCTGAATCTGAGGATTACCACCATTGGTACGGATGAAAAAACCATCGCCTGTGACTTGTAAGTTCTCAATTTGAGTAACTCTGGCAGCAAGCATTCCATTTTTAGGTGGATTGACAGGGTCTGTTCTCACCACTTTGTAAATATTTCTTGGGGAGAAGACTGGTGGAGACGTTCTCGGCGAACTTTCTGTTGCTATAGCTTGTTCTTGTTGCCCCCCAGGATTTGAGGGTACATTTTCGGCTTCTGGCGTAGGTAATTGCACTGTCCAGCGATCGCCAGTTGTGCCAACAAATTGTACTCTCTTGGGGTCTAAAGTATAACCAGGAGTGAGTTCAACGACTATGCGCGTTGTTTGCTCGTCAAATTGCCCAATACGGATAGCATGAATTCCACCACCCACCCGTTGGGTTAACTGCGGACGCCCAAATGTGGTGCCTGGCAAATCAATTACCAAACGAGTGGGGTTAAAAATTAATTGTGCTTGAGGTTGAACATCCCCCAAAGTATTAAATTCCAGGCGATTTTGGTTGGCATAAAAACGCCAAGATTCGAGTCTCGCGGCCATTGCCGGCGACGACAGCATGAAGATAGTTCCAATAGTACTGGATAACAACCAGCGTAAATTCACAGTCTTTTCTCCTGATTCACATTCATGGGAGCCGTCAACATCTCAACATATTGGCTAATCCTCACACCGTCACCGCGCACACTTGAGTTTTGTGCTGGTATTAAGACAGAGCTAATGGCGTAAAATATAGCACGATCCTTTGATTTTGCCATGCCATGAGCCTATATAAATTTGACTTGCAAAGCATCAGATGACAATAACAAAGAAGCTACTCCTGTCCCGCCGCAAGAATACTGAAATTGTTGTACTACTAAATTTGGATAAAAATGATAAAGATTAGATGTATTTACTCAATTATTTTGAATAAATTCCTTATCTTCTCTTTAGATACTGAAGGATGCCACGAGCGATCGCATCTGCCATTTGATTTTGGTAAGCAGAGCTTCTGAGTTTAGCGTTATCCTCTCGACCAGTCAAATAACCTGTTTCTACGAGGATAGAAGGCATAGAACTTTTTCTGAGAACAAAAAATCTGGCTCGCCGCACTCTTCTATCTTTGACATTTACACTTTGGAGAATACTATTATGGACAGTGCGAGCTAGACTCAAACCACTATCGTAATAATACGTTTCTAAGCCACTGACATCCGAACGACCTGGCCCGACTGCATTCGCATGAATGCTAACAAAGATATCAGCATTTGCTCGCTCTGCTAACTGCACCCGTCCTGGAAGGGTAACGAAATAGTCAGAATCCCGCGTCATAACTACTTGTACGCCATTTTGCTGCAAGACCTGAGCTATTCGTTTGCTAATAGGCAAAAGAATATCCTTTTCGCGTAGTCCCCCAAGACCTACTGCTCCGGGGTCTTTACCGCCATGTCCGGGGTCAATCATGACTACCATTCGCCCCCTGGTAACTGGACGCTGTGGTGGTTTTGGGGGCTGGGGATTGGGATTGTTTGGGTCTGGGAATGGCCCCCGGTTTGGCGGTGGTAGTCCAGGTAAAGCAAAGGGGGGTCTTGGGGGGGGGACTGCAACAATTCGACGAGAGCCTTGTATTTGTAAAGCCAGAAGCTGGCCACCAATTTGCCTGGGTTGCCCAAGTTGTACCCCGGCTGCGGGTTGAACTAAGACAACGACTGTGTTAGGCTCTTGCCGTTGCAGACGTACCCGGAGAATGGGGCTATTGGGAGCAAAAGTAGGGCCTGTAACTCTAGGAGCTAACTTGGCATTGGGAATTGTGACACGAAACAAACCAGAAGTTCTATCCCAGGTTCCCGTGGCAGATAAAGTTTGGTCGGCTCTAATTAGCAGTTGTGTGCCATTATCAGCCAGTTGCACAGACTCAATTGTTGCTGGGGAGTTGTCGGCAGATGGTCTGCTAGGTAAGGATGGTGGTTGTGACTGATTATCCGGCAGATTGTTTGAGGTACTAGTTCCAGGCAATCTGACAACGCGACTTGGCAGAACCACCAAACCACCGCCGCTACTATTAGTTGCTCGCCAGTCTGGGCTATTTTTGTCTACCCGCAAAGTTAGGCGGACACCAGGAGATTGGGATTGTAATCGGGTGAATTCGACGCGGCTAATACCATGCTTGTTAACGGGTATATTATTCTGCTGCGCCAGACGTGATGATAAAGATGCGCCAGAGATATCCATGAAGATAGTAGCGCGATCGCGGCTGCGAATTACCTGAATTGGAGGATTGCCACCACTGGTGCGGACGAACAACCCATCGCCTGTGACTTGTAAGCTCTCAATTTGAGTCGCCCCTCGTGTAGTAGTGGCAACCCTTGAAAAACTAGGTTGCTGCGGTTCAGAGTCTGGGGTAACAACACTGTAAGCACTTCTGGGAGATGAGACTATTCTCTCGGCTTCTGGTCTAGGTAATTGCACCGTCCAGCGATCACCAGCTGTACCAGCAAATTTTACTCGTTTAGGGTCTAAACTATAACCAGGTGTCAGTTCAACAACTATACGTGTTGTTTCTGTATCAAACTGCCCAACCCGAATCGAGCGAATTCCACCGCCTACCTGTTGGGTTACCTGCGGACGCCCAAATGTGGTTCCTGGCAAATCAATTACCAGCCGAGTGGGGTTAAAAATCAGTTGTGCCTGGGGTTGAACTGCTCCCACAGTATTAATTTCCAGCCTGTTTTGATTGGCATCAAAGCGCCAAGATTCAAGTCTCGCGGCCATTGCAGGCGACGATAGCATGAAGATAGTTCCAATAGTGCTGGGTAGTAACCAGTGTAATTTCACAGTCCTTTCTCCTAATTCAAGTTCATGGGAGCCGTCAATATCTCAACTCATTGGTAAATCATCACACCGTCACCACCTAAACTTCGCCTTTGATGCCTTTTTTGATTTTTTAAGCTGGTATAAACACACACTTAAATCAGTACCAGGTTTCATAATTGGGTTTAAATCCCCATGTGAAAACCTCCACCTTTAGAGGTAGAAACTCTGACTCCTAAAGAAGCTAGAAAACTAATAACTGATAACCGTTATCTGATAACTGTTTTTTGTTCGTTGCCATCAATACGCTAAGTAAATAATTCCCATTACTGTGAGAAGATCTAGCAAGATTTATGGGTGTTACTCCCCAATTACCTAAAAAATATTCAGATAAAGGCCAACAAGCCAAGGGAGACTAGAAATAAATAACATTCTGAATGCTGTAAAAATTAGAAACAAACGATTATTCTACAATCACACGGGACGGAAATTTGGGAAGGGAAGTTTCCACTGCACGATCACAAAATCTTCAAAGTACGGTGATAGTACTGAATTCAGAGTCCTGAGTTCTGAGCGAAAATTACTCAGAACTCAGTAAGAATTTACCGAAGACTTTGATTAGCGATCGCCAGATTCTGGGGTTACTTCCAAATTGCCACTATCATTTGATGCTGGCACTCTCGACTGAGGTGGTTCAATTAGCAACGAGGTTCCAGAGGAACCGTCTAAAATCAGTTGGTCTGAACCTGCATCCACGGTTTTTGGATCTGGAAATACAAATCGTAACAAGGGAGGAGCTAAAAAGGTTGTCAAGATAACCATCATGATAATTGCCGCCCCTAATGGTTTCGAGAGAGCGCCACTGGCTGCGCCGACACCAGCAAACACTAATCCGACTTCGCCCCTGGGAATCATCCCCACACCGATCGCTAAACGGTTGATTTCCGGTTGACCAAACACGCTTAAGCCTGTGATTACTTTACCGAGAATGGCTACTGTGATCAGGAAAGTTGCCATAATTAGACCTTCTCGATTGTCGGGAATTACTGGGTTTAATACTCCCAAATCGGTTTTTGCCCCAACAGTCACAAAGAAAATTGGCACTAACATATCGGCAATCGGACAGACTTGGCTTTGCAGTTGTTTGCGCTTATCTGTCTCTTCTAGGACTAAACCTGCCGCAAAAGCTCCCAAAATTGCTTCTAAGTGGATGACGGCGGCAAGGTATGCCATAGCAAAGGCGAAGATAAATGCTGGTATTACCAGTCCACCGCGTGTTTTGAGTTTATCAGCGATCGCCACAAAGGACTTATTGAAAACATTGCCTAGTAGGATTGCTCCCAAAATAAAACCAGTGGCGCTGATAATCAAATAGATGACTTTGCTTACATCCACCACGCCATCTTTAGCTAGGCTGGCAACTACCGCTAAAACGATGATTCCCAAAACGTCGTCTATTACGGCAGCGCCCAAAATAATCTGCCCTTCTTTAGAATTGAGTCGCCCCAACTCTGACAGCACCTTGGAAGTAATACCGATACTAGTGGCAGTCAAAGCTGCCCCTGCAAAAATTGCGGGTACAGCACCAATACCAAACAAAGTCATCAGTCCCACAGTACCAGCGGCAAAGGGTACTACTACCCCCACTACTGCGACAATGGTGGCTTGGATACCGACTGCCAATAAATCTTTTAAGTTCGACTCCAAGCCGATTTCAAACAGTAGGATGATCACACCCAATTCTGCTAAAACCGAAACCACCTCAGACTGAGCTGCAAACACCGCTGGAGTGGCTTCAGGAGTTAAACCAGCAGTGATTTGCAGGAAGGACATGATCAAAGAGTTAGAACTGTCTGTGCTGCCTTCTGGAAACACTAAAAGGTGGAAAACAGAAATGCCCACTACCACACCACCTAATAGTTCGCCTAAGACAGGAGGCAAACCCACTCGGTTTGATAACTCTCCACCAACTTTGCTGGCGAGATAAACTACTACTAAGCTTAGTAACACTGCTGCTACTACCATTGAACTGTCTGCGGCTTCCGTTGCCGTAGCCAGCAGAGGAAAAGAGAAGTTGATTGGATCTAACAAATGCATGGGTTCTCTGAAAATCCTTCTCTTTGATTTTGACGCGTTTCTGAAAAACGTCTATCTATAGTGACGTAATCCGAATTCAAAATTCAGAATTCAAAATTTAAACAGGTATACGGCGTAAACATTTTATAGATTTGGAATGGGTGGTTGATTTACGCAATTTTATATTGGTGTAATTTTTTAGTTTCAAAAAATGTAACCATTTCAGGTTTTAACTATGGCAGTGTCAAAGTAAGAACATGCAAATCGTATTTAGCGATCGCACTTAAATTGTGAAAAACTTATGGTGACTGTTGAGAGTCAACAGTCACCATAAAATTGCTATATACCTTTATTCAAAACATCTGTGGATACTTTGAGGAGTGCAAATCTTATGACTAGAGCTGCTTTACCCGGTTCTCAGTTTCCCAATGGAAAGTTGTGGAAAATACTGCCTTTAGCAATGCTTTTATGTACAACTTTTACACTACCTGCGTTGGCGCAAGAAAAAGACAAATTGTGGCGAACCCTCAGTGTCAGTGGTCGAGGAGTTGAAACAATTCCTACAACCTTGGCGCAGGTTAGTTTAGGAGTGGAGATTCAGGGGAAAACAGCCCAAGAGGTACAGCAAGAAGCCGCCCGGAGGTCATCGGCTGTAGTTGCGTTCCTCAAGAGCCAAAATGTCGAAAAATTACAAACTACTGGTATTCAGCTTAATCCAGTTTACAGCTACACCAATAATGTGCAGAGGATTACAGGCTATGGTGCCAATAACACTGTAAGTTTTAGGATTCCTACTGAGAAAGCTGGTACATTATTGGATAATGCAGTAAAAGCGGGTGCGACACAAATTAACGGTATTAGTTTTGTTGCTAATGATGAAGCGATCGCGGCTGCTCAAAAACAAGCATTAAAAGAAGCTACTCAAGATGCCCAGCAGCAAGCTGATGCGGTTTTCAGTGCCTTGGGTTTCAAATCCAAAGAAGTGGTGAGCATTCAAGTTAATAATGCCAGTGCGCCTCCACCACCGATGTTTTTAAGGGCTGAGGCTGCAAAGTTAGCCAACGCAGATGCTTCCACCCCTGTTGTTGGGGGTGAACAGCAAGTAGAAGCATCCGTGACACTGCAAATTAGTTATTAGTCATTAGTCCTTTGTCATTTGTGAGGGCAAAGGACTATCAATGTCCAATACCTAATGCCCAATTAAAAATGTTCTGAAGACATATCTGCTACACCGCTCTCTCCATCGCGCTTAGAGCCTAATAAATCTAGTTGGTCTACTCTAATAATTGGTGTAGAACGGTTTGCTCCTGTTTGGCGATCGCTCCATGAGTCAAACTTTAAGGAACCTTTTATACCAATTAGGCTTCCCTTACGCACGTAATTACCTGCTACCTCGGCCGTCTTATCCCATAATTCTAGAGTGAACCAGTCAGGTTCATCGCTGTTGCGCGATCGCCTTTTTACAGCTAGTGTCAATCTACACTTAACACTACCAGACTCAAAATATTTTATATCAGGGTCGCTACCTACACGACCCACAAGGGTGACAATATTGATACTCATATGGGTTACCTCTTAGTACAAGCGTACTTACAAATGCCGACTTTCATCATAGCGAATTGTGAAACACTTGAAAATAATGTATTAAACAGTTAACAATATAGTTGACTTGAAAAATTATACATACTACTTGGAGAAACACATAAAATTATACGGATATACTAAGTTAACCAGAGAATATCAAAACATACACACCTGAGACATAGTAAATATTCCTGGGAATCATATAAATATATAGTCTAGTTTACTCAACTCAGGATACAAACATAATCAAATCAAATCTTACCGTTGTAGTCAAAAAGTATCGCACATAGGGGGCTTAGAAACGCGTGGGTATTTTTAGGAACTTTCGCACATCATGGGATATGGGTATCGACCTCGGTACTGCTAACACCCTCGTTTATGTATCTGGTAAAGGTATTGTATTGCAAGAGCCTTCTGTAGTTGCTATCGATGTCAACGAAAAGGTAGCACTAGCAGTAGGAGAAGAAGCCAAAAAAATGCTCGGTCGTACACCTGGAAATGTGATTGCCCTCCGCCCTTTGCGTGATGGTGTAATCGCTGATTTCGATATAGCCGAGCTGATGCTCAAAAGCTTTATTCAGCGTGTAAATGAAGGTAAATCTTTAATTTTACCCCGAATTGTCATTGGTATTCCTAGTGGTGTCACAGGAGTAGAAAGGCGAGCTGTGATGGATGCGGCTCACCAAGCAGGAGCAAGAAAAGTGTATTTAATCGATGAACCTGTAGCCGCGGCAATTGGCGCAGGACTACCTGTTGCCGAACCCACTGGCAACATGATCATCGATATTGGTGGTGGCACAACAGAAGTTGCAGTACTGAGTCTTCAAGGTACAGTAATCAGCGAATCAGTACGCATTGCTGGAGATGAGCTGACTGAATCTATCATTCAGTATATTAAGAAAGTTCATAACTTAGTCATTGGTGAACGTACTGCCGAGGACATCAAGATTCGGATTGGTTCTGCCTATCCTACTAATGATGATAATGATGCCATGATGGAAATCCGAGGCTTACACTTGCTTTCTGGTCTACCACGAACTGTAACAATCAAAGGCCCAGAAATCCGTGAAAGTATGTTGGAACCGCTATCAGTAATTATAGAAGCCGTGAAGCGAACACTGGAACGTACACCTCCAGAACTAGCAGCAGACATTATTGACAGAGGTATTATGTTAGCTGGTGGTGGTGCTTTACTCAAAGGCATAGATACCCTCATTAGCCATGAAACGGGGATTGTGACCCACATTGCTGCCGATCCTCTTTCCTGTGTTGTGTTGGGAACAGGTCGTGTGTTAGAAAACTTCAAACAGTTAGAACGAGTTGTCACCGAAAGCTCTCGCAATATGTAGCAAAAAAATATCAGACTTGAGTTCTATTTGAGTTCTATTTGGGTTCTATATAAAGAGAGTCCAAGTAGAACTTAATTATGTAAGTGCATAAAGGTATATATGGTTACAATACGGCGTTGGTGGGATCATAAAGGGTTACAAATTGGGTTGTTAGCTTTAGTAGTTAGTAGTGCTTGGGTATTGCGACAAACTCAAGGTGAATTGGTGCTTGAGACATACCAAGCAATTACCCGTCCGTTAGAGATGTTGCAGTCAGGGCCAACTCGAGAAGAACGTCTCAGAGATGCCCGGATATTGGAATTGCAAACCCGTATAGTAGATTTGGAAAGTCAAAAAACAAAGCTACAAGATTTATTAGGCTATGTAGAAAAAGAGCCGTTGGCATCACGGCCAATTCCAGCGCGGGTGATAGGACGTAGTGCTGATCAGTGGTGGCAACAGGTTACCTTAAATCGCGGTACGAATGCAGGGATTCAGGAAGGCTTTATAGTCAAGGCAGATGGCGGATTGGTGGGTCTAGTGGAGAGTGTAACTCCCAATACTAGCCGCGTGTTGTTAATCAGTGATCTCAAAAGTCAAGTGGGTGTATCCGTTAGCCGCACAGCAGCTAAAGGTGTTTTGCGAGGAGATTCTTCTGCCGAAGCTGTGCTGGAGTTTTATGAAAAAGTCCCAAATGTCAAAGTAGGAGATTTAGTTTCCACATCTACTTATAGTCAGAAATATCCATCTGGCTTGGCAGTAGGACGCATAAAGTCACTGGATTTAAAGAAACTCCCCGCATCAGTGGCGAAAATTGAGCTTTTTCCACCAATCCGCTCTCTCGATTGGGTAGCTGTTTATCCAAAGCTAGAAAACCAAGAGTTGGAAACCCAAAAGTCGGCAAATCAAGTGCCGCAAAAGTCTAAGTAAATTCTTCAAAAAATCTATAGAAAAATGAAGATTCCTGCATTTAGTCACAGCAGGCAGAAAAAGCCAAAATCGTCAGAACGAAAATCGAAATTCCAAATCCAGCCACTTTCTCGTTGGCATCCTGGTGTACGTCAGTTACTGGGTTGGATGGTGACGGCTAGTTCTGTACTGTTATGTTTACTGTTATTACCAACTCGCCTGCCAGGTATGGAATTATTGGGAATTGGCCCTAACTGGCTATTAATTTGGGTGGTAGCTTGGAGTGTGAAACGCACAGTTTTTGCTGGCGCATTGGCAGGTATAGTTCTGGGGCTACTTCAAGATTCAATGACATCACCTAACCCTACTCATGCTCTCAGTTTAGGTATAGTGGGAATTTTAACTAGTCTGCTCCAAAAACAGCGTTTTATCGAAGAAGATTTTATTTCGATCGCTGTAATTGTCTTTGTTATGGCAGTTCTAGCAGAAACCATCTTTGGGTTGCAATTAACTTTGATAGGGGATGAGCGCAAGTTCACAGATATTTGGACATATTATCAACGTGTTGCCCTAGCCTCTGCCATTCTTAGTAGTCTGTGGGCACCTGTAGTCTATTATCCCCTAAATCGTTGGTGGCAGAGGATGAAGTTGTTGGAGCAATAGTATAGGGAGTTAGGAATTCAAAACGGGATGGGTTACAGGTGATACGAAACCTATGTAAGCCTGCATAGAATAATTCCTTTGTCTAGGATGGAGTTTCAAGTCTTTTATTCTGTGCATCTTCATAGACAATTGTTACGACACTAAAGAAAATTATCCTTTGCACCCTGTAACCTAAGTCTTTATGGAATTTGGGCAAGCTCTGGCGATATAGATTCAAGCTACATTAAATCAAACAACACCGTATCATGATAGTTAGTAACATTTATGTCTGATAGTTTCTTTTTTGCGTTAAAAGAATATCAGGTAAGTCATCTCTTGATTTACTAATGGCAGAATGTGGAAATTTTCACTAACTTAATTGGAGAACCCTGATGTCGAAGGAAAGAAAAAGTAATAAAGAAGTTAAAAAACCTAAAAAAGATCCCAAAGACAAAAAGGATAAAAACGACCCAAAGAAATAGGACAATTTAAGTAGATAGCTCTAGCGAAGGCCAAGAGTTGCATTTACTTGATATTGAAAATAGTTCGTCCGGTAGCATTGAGTAGGAAAAGTTATTCTCAAACTTTACTCACCCTTGGTCAAGCCTCAAAATCTGAAAATTTAGAGGATTTCAGTTACCTACACCGTATTGCATACAATCGGTGTAGGAATGTGGCGTTAATGAATGCGATGTCTACGATGAGCTATTTATTAGGCTACTAAATTAGGCAGGAGTAAACTTCAACGAAACCCCGTTCATGCAATAGCGCTTGCCAGTGGGTGCAGGACCATCATCAAAAACATGACCAAGATGACCACCACAACGACTACAATGCACTTCAGTTCTGGTCATAAACAACGACCTATCTACAGTAGTAGCGATCGCACCTTCAATTGGGTTAAAAAAGCTAGGCCAGCCAGTACCACTGTTAAATTTGGTATCAGAGGTAAACAGTGGCTGTTCACACGCAGCACAATAATAAGTACCATTGTCGTATTCCTTATCCAATGGGCTGGTATGAGGGCGTTCAGTCCCGTGTTTACGTAATACACGAAACTGTTCTGGTGTTAAAATGGTGCGCCATTCTTCTTCAGGTTTAGTAATTTCAAATCCACTCTTAGAAGTTGTCATGGCTTCTGACTCCTGATTGTTGTAAATATACCTTGATAACAATGCTGTGCCGACTATTACTGCACTAGCTTGTAAAAAATATCGTTTGTCCATTTATCTATTATTTTCTATTTTCCGATTAACTGGACAATCAACTCCAGTACGGGATTCCCTACATTGATGATCAAAGACGCAGGGGAGTAAGGGTTTTAGAACAACTAAATTTATTTATTGGGTTCTCTCCCTTGCTTCTAGCAATAACTGCTCCCTTTGCTCTTAGTTGACTATAGCGGTTCTTAGTTGAGTGCGGTACAGACCTAATCCCCAACCCTTCCCTGCATTCGCGCAGCGTCTCGTTGGCGTTCGCGTTCGCGTCTCTGAAAGAGAAGCCTCTCGTAGAGAAGAGAGGGAATAGAAGTAAGATTCAAAGCCTCTCTCCTAAAAAGAGCTACGGTATACACACATCTTTTTGCTGGGTGCAAAATGTGTATTGATCCCCCTAAATCCCCCTTTTTAAAGGGGACTTTCAGAGCTTTTTGCCTCCCAATTTATCGGGGGGTTGGGGGGATCAAAAGCCAGTGGTGCAACTTTAGAAGACTTATGTGTACACCGTAGCCTAAAAAGAGAGAGGAATGGAAGTAAGTCAAAATCTACTGCACCCCAGCATAACTGCTATATAATCAGCGATGTTTGAACGACAAGCCGCTGACGCTCCTTCTCTGCGAGACGCTACGCGAACGTCGCTACCGCTTCGCTAATGCATCTACGCTCTGAATTAGCCCTGAGCAGGTGATTAAAGTTAGCTAAGAAACTAAAAATTATCTTGAATTGATTTTGAAAAGTACACCTAAAATGTGTACCGACGGTCAATCATCATCTTCATCAGAGATGGTTTTTGAATTCTGAGTCGTCCCTTGTTTACCCTGACTCGTCAGAAATACAAATGCGCCATTGAGCCGCTTTACCCCACTGAGGGTAATCAGGGTCAGCAACCCTCCTAATAATCCCATTTGCCACAGACCACAACCGATCGCAGCCCCCAAACCGGCCGCAGTCCAGATACAGGCGGCTGTAGTTAAATTTTTTACCTTTGGTGCCGCAGATTTTCTAGAGGATTCATGTAAAATCAATCCGGCTCCGAGAAATCCTATCCCGGTAGCTACACCTTGAATTGTACGACTCAGTGCATTGGCGGCATCATCGGGACTCTCACCCTCAGCCTGCAAAGGAATCATCACGAATATTGCTGCCCCCATACTTACGAGCATAAATGTTCTCATTCCTGCTGGTCTACCCCCTTGCTGACGATTAAATCCAATCAAGCAACCAACCAGGAGCGCCAAAGACAATCGAAACGCTATATGTGGCCAATCGTTGGCATTAATAAACATTGGCCCCATTGCTTTATTTCTCCTACAGACAGAACGGAACTTTGCACCTATGCCTAGCGGGCTGAATGGCTAGTTTGTAGCTGATAACCTAAGTACAGTAAACAAATACGTTTAGCTTACATTAAGATTAATTTAACAAAAGGTTAGAGACAAGTAAACTAATATACGCAAACCTGCCATTGTTGTATTCCCCCTAGAGACAGAAGGAAACGGGCAGGGGAAGACAAGAAATCCCGTGCGTTGAAAATATGAACAATGTTAATCCACCACGCTATCGTTGGCTCTAAGGGGAGTAGGGACGCAAAGCTCCACCCCTTAAAATAACCTCAGCGCTTTTTTGGTCAGGTTAGCCAGTAAATTAGATGTAGGGCGTAAAAAAATAAACTCAATGAAAGCGATGTCTAACGACAGGCCGCAAGGCGTCTGCGCTTCTGATTTTGCATCTATCGTCGGTGAAGAAAATGCTGTTTGCCTTTGGGAAAATATAGAAATAGGGCAGCAAAAACTTATCCAACAAGCTATAGCTTCTGGAAATTCTCCCAGTTGTATCGTTTATCCCCGCACCCAACAACAGCTAGCCGCAGTCATCGCTACAGCTCACACTAACAACTGGCGCATCCTTCCCTGTGGTAGTGGCAGTAAACTTAGCTGGGGCGGTTTAGCTAAGGGCGTTAATGTCGTAGTTAGTACAGAACGCATCAACCAACTGATTGAACACGCTGTTGGGGATTTGACTGTCACAGTAGAACCTGGGATGAAGTTCTCTGATTTGCAAGCACTCTTAGCAAAGTCGCGGCAATTTCTTGCCCTTGACCCTACAGCACCAGAGTCAGCAACCATTGGCGGTATTGTTGCCACAGGCGATACAGGTTCTCTGCGACAACGTTATGGTAGTGTGCGCGACCAGTTACTAGGTATTACCTTTGTGCGTGCTGATGGGCAAATCGCTAAAGCTGGGGGAAGAGTAGTTAAAAATGTTGCCGGATATGACTTGATGAAGTTGCTTACTGGGTCTTATGGTACGTTAGGCTTTATTAGTCAACTAACTTTTCGCGTATATCCGCTACCAGAGGCATCGGGGACGGTAGTACTAACCGGCAGTGCAGAGGCTGTATCCCGAGCGGCTGATATTCTTCGAGGTTCGGCATTAACACCAGTTCAGGCTGATTTGCTATCAACTAAATTGGTGTCCAGCTTAGGTTTGGGTGAAGGACTGGGATTAATTGCCCGCTTTCAAAGTATTAGTGAGAGTGTTAAGGAACAGTCAAACCGAGTTTTGGGAGTAGGGCAAAAGTTAGGTTTAAACGGGGCAATTTTTGCAGATGGTGATGAGGCTAATCTATGGCAAAGATTGCAAGAACGAATACATACTACTCCCACAGAATCTGTAATTACTTGCAAAATAGGAGTGTTACCTACTGCTGCTGTGGAAATTTTGACTCAGGTGGAGTTGGGTTTAATTCATATAAGTAGTGGTTTGGGTTTGTTACAATTAGAGGATAAAAATCAAGTTTTGAAAGTGCGCGATGAGCTACGCTCCGCTGGAAGCGACCGCACTCAAGCAAGTAGTGGTTTTTTAACAATTCTGGAAGCACCAGTGGCGGTTAAAGAACAAATAGATGTTTGGGGTTATACTGGCAATGCTTTGCCCTTGATGCGCCGTATTAAGGAACAATTTGATAGTAAAAATATTTTAAGTCCTGGGCGGTTTGTGGGTGGGATTTAGTTTTAACAAACCGCGTAGACGCAAAGGACGCAAAGGAAGAGGGGAAAGAGAGAAAAATGCAAGTTTCAGATAATTCTGTTAATAATACGGCTAGTTTAAAGAATTTGAAGGGGTTTGATGAGAGTCATCCGCCTGAGCCAAAGTTGATTGATAGTTGTGTCCATTGTGGGTTTTGTCTCTCGACTTGTCCCAGTTATCGGGTGCTTGGCAAAGAGATGGATTCACCTAGAGGACGCATCTATTTAATGGATGCAATTAATGAGGGTGAGATTGCTCTAAATACGGCAACTGTAGAACATTTTGATTCTTGTTTGGGATGTCTTGCTTGTGTGAGTACTTGTCCTTCTGGTGTGCAGTATGACAAGTTAATTTCTGCAACCCGCCACCAAGTTGAACGAAATTATCCCCGCAGTTTGCCAGACCAATTTTTTCGTCAACTAATATTTTCTCTGTTTCCCTATCCCAATCTTTTACGGGTTTTATTAGTTCCGTTATTGGTTTATCAAAAGTTAGGTTTTGCTAAATTCTTTCGCGCTACGGGTTTACTCAATAAAATCTCCCCCCGTTTGGCAGCAATGGAATCAATTCTACCAGAAATTACTCTCAAATCTTTTCAGGATAATTTGCCTACTGTTATTCGCGCCCAAGGTGAAAAGCGCTACCGAGTTGGGGTAATTTTGGGTTGCGTGCAACGACTATTTTTCTCTCCCGTGAATGAAGCAACGGTGCGGGTTTTAACAGCGAATGGTTGTGAAGTGGTGATTCCCAAATCTCAAGGTTGTTGTGCAGCGCTTCCTGAACACCAAGGACAAACAGAACAGGCGAAAGCTTTAGCAAGGCAGATGATTGATAGTTTTGCCAAGACGGATGTAGATTTTGTAATTATCAATGCTGCTGGTTGCGGTCATACTTTAAAAGAATACGGTCACATTTTAGAAGATGACCCAGAATATCGGGAAAAGGCAAGGGATTTTGCCGCTAAAGTTAAAGATGCTCAAGAGTTTTTGGCAACTGTTGGGTTTACAGCAAAACTTTCGCCACTGACTGATAAACCTTTGAATTTAGTTTATCAAGATGCTTGTCATTTATTACATGGACAAAAGATTAGTGTGCAACCGCGTCAGATATTGCGGCAAATTCCAGGGGTGAAATTGAGAGAACCAGTAGACGCGGCTTTATGTTGTGGTAGTGCTGGGGTTTATAATATGCTCCAACCAGAAGTTTCTGAAGAATTGGGTCAGCAAAAAGTGCAGAATTTGTTGAATACTGGTGCTGAGTTAATTGCTTCTGCTAATCCGGGGTGTACTTTGCAAATTACTAAGCATTTGCAGTTGCAAGGTAAGAAAATTTCAGTTATTCACCCGATGGAGTTGTTAGATTATTCGATTCGGGGTGAGAAGTTGGAATTGTAATTGTAGACATCTGCTTATTACGTTATAGTTTTTTTTAATGTCATAGCCACCTCTCTAAGAGTGGCGAGGTGGTTGGGGTGGGGTTCTTGTACCTCCAACTCAACCTATATGCATTTCTGACTTTTCATGGCATCTGGAAAACCTCTCTCTAAATCTCTCTTTTAAAAGGCTACGGTGTACACACAAGTCTGAAATAGCTGATTAACCAAGGTTTTACCCCACCCTAACCCTCCCCTTATAAAGGGGAGGGAACCGAACCGGAAATATCATTTCCCCCCTTATAAAGGGGGGATTAAGGGGGGTAATACGACTTGTGTGTACACCGCAGCCTTTTAGGAGAGAGACTTTGAATTTCCCCTTCGCGCATCGGCAAAGGGGTTAGGTTTTTCGTGGACTTTTCCACATAACGTGAAAAGTCAGATATGCATTTCCTTCTGTCATCTGTTGGTAAAGCTAGAAAACCACAGACAGAGTAGCATAGTTATGCTATGTTTACTGCTTGGATATTTTTTATTGGAAGTCCTTAATTAGCCGCTTTGAAGAAGTTTTTTCCGAAATAGCGGTTTTGCCGTCTGTATAACCACTGAGATGGGCAAGAGTGTCAGGCTAATTTCAGGTGATTTGTAATGAAACTGGATTTAACAAGGTTTTTTAAAGCTTGCAACCCTAGCAAGACTTTAGTTGTAAGCAAACCAGAGGATAAACAATATTATATTGATTTCTCTAAAGTGCGTGGTGCCAAAATTATTGAGGAACTTGGGCGAACTATTACCCGCCTTTCACCTGAAGAACCTACCTGTCAATTATTTACCGGACATATAGGCTGTGGCAAATCTACTGAGTTACTACGGCTAAAGGCAGAGTTAGAGCAGCAGGGATTTCATGTGGTTTATTTTGAGTCTAGCCAAAGCCTAGATATGGCTGATATTGATGTTACAGATATTTTATTGGCAGTAGCTCGTGAGGTGAGTCAAAGCCTGGAAGCAATAAAAATTAATCTCAAACCAGGATACTTTAAAAATCTGTTTACGGAAATTTCTGAGTTTTTGCAAACGCCTTTAGATATTGGGGTAGAGGCTGAATTATCTGTAGGTATTGCCAAGATTACTGCCAAAACTAAAGATAGTCCCAAACTTCGCGGTCAGTTGCGACAATATTTAGAACCGCGCACCAATGGCATTTTAGAATCAATCAACAAAGAATTGCTCAAGCCTGCGAGAGAAAAACTCAAGCAGGAAGGTAAAAAAGGACTGGTGGTAATTATAGATAATCTCGACAGAGTGGATAATTCTTTGAAGCCTTCGGGTTATTACCAGCCAGAATATCTCTTTGTAGAACGCGGTGAACAGTTAAATCAGCTAAATTGTCATGTTGTTTATACCATTCCGTTAGTGTTGATTTTTTCCAACGCTTTAGGTAGGTTAACAAATCGCTTTGGCGTAGACCCCAAGGTTTTGCCGATGGTTCCTGTGCAGTTACAAGATAGTTCACAATTCTCACAAGGAATCACGCTACTGCAACAGATGGTTATGGCGAGGGCTTTTCCTGGTGTTAGTTGGGAACAAAGTCGAAATTTAATTACTGAGGTTTTTGATAGTCCTGATACTTTAGAGAGACTTTGCCGAGTTAGCGGCGGTCATTTGCGTAATTTGCTAATGTTATTATTTCGCTGTCTTCAGCAAGAAGACCCACCTCTGTCGCGGGAGTGTGTAAATAGGGTGATTAAACAACGCCGCAATGAGCTAAGTTTGGCAATTACGCCCGATGAATGGGAATTACTGCGTGAGGTAGCGCAAGACAAAAACTTAAGGGGTCATGAAAGATACGAACTTTTGCTCCGCAGTATGTTTGTATTTGAATACCGGAATCAGGATGGTTCTTGGTTTGATATCAATCCAATTTTGGCTGAGGCCAAGGAATTTAGGTTATGAATTGAGTATTTTGTGAAATGCTATAACGTTAAGCATGTCAGTCTTCATGGGAGCGGTCTCAGTCTTCACGGGAGTGGTCTCTGTCGTGATGGGAGCGGTCTCAGTCTTCACGGTAGCGGTCTCTGTCGTGATGGGAGTGGTCTCTGTCTTCGCGGTAGCGGTCTCTGTCGTGATGGGAGTGGTCTCTGTCTTCGCGGTAGCGGTCTCTGTCGTGATGGGAGTGGTCTCAGTCTTCATGGGAGCGGTCTTTGTCGTGATGGGAGTGGTCTCAGTCTTCATGGGAGTGGTCTTTGTCTTCATGGGAGCGGTTTTTGTCTTCGCGGGAGCGGTCTTTGTCTTCATGCTACGGTGTACACACAAGTCTTCTAGAGTTGCACCACAGGCTTTGATCCCCCCAACCCCCCTTAAAAAGGGGGGCAAAAAGCTCTCAAAGTCCCCCAATTTATCGGGGGATTTAGGGGGATCGATACACATTTTGCACCCAGCAAAAAGATGTGTGTACACCGTAGCTGTCTTCATGGGAGCGATATCAGTTGTAATTTTCACAACTACAGCCTACAACTAACAAAAATCATCCTTCTGCCGACTGCCCCCTACTTGCATGATGTAATTATACAAACAGTTAATATAAGGTAAATTATCTATGTTATGAGTAATCAGCAAGAGCCAGAAAATTTACCCTTTGACAATGAGCATTCATTGCAAACTCTGGTGCGAACAATTACTTTTTCTCAAGGAGAATTTTCGCTGATTTTGCTGCGCTGTAATTATACTGCTTTACGTCAGCGTATGGTGGAACGTCTGCACCAATTATCTCCTATACATATTAGCGAAATTATTTTACCTGCATCAGTTAAAACGCTTTACACAAATATACGCGAACAAATTGGAGATGAACAGCCACCTGCATTGATGGTTTTTGGTTTGGAGTTGGTTAAAGATGTTGAGACAGTTCTAGCTTCGGCTAACCAAGTACGGGAGGAGTTTAAAAAGAATTTTCCGTTTCCGATATTGTTGTGGGTTAATGATTCAGTTCTGCAAAAGTTTATTCGATTGGCAACTGATTTAGAGAATTGGGCAACTATTATTGAGTTTGAAAACCCTACTGATGATTTAGTAAACCTTCTCCAGCAAAAAACTGATGAAATTTTTGCTGATGAGGTAGCGCCTAATCCCCAAATGTGTTGGGAACTAGAAACCGCTCGTAAAGATTTGCAAAATCGAGGAGAAGTATTAGAACCAGCGCTTCAAGCAAGTTTAAAGTTTGTGCTTGGTTTAAATAATTATCTACATGACCAGATAGATTCTGCTTTGGCAGATTATCAAGAAAGTTTGAGGTTTTGGCAGCAAAATAACTATTTAGAACGACAAGGTATATTATTTGTTAATATTGCTTTGGTGTATAACCGCCAAGCTGAAAAAAATCAGACAGAAAATCAACGCTATTGGCATGAGTCTAAAAATTACCTTCAGCAAGCTATTGAGATTTTTGAACTAGCGCAACGTTCAGATTTAGTAGCAAAACATATTACTAAACTGGGTGAAGTTCTGCGACATCTGCAAGCATGGACAGAGTTGCAAAGCCTTGTTGAGAAATCTCTGCCGCTACATCAGAATTATGGCACATCGTTGCAATTGGCTAAAGATTATGGTTTTTTGGCAGAGGTAGCTTTAGAGCAGTCACGCTGGGATGAAGCTAATCAACTCGCGGGGCAAACATTACAAATATTAGCTGATATTCCTAATATTAAATCAGACGAATTTGGATTATATCGGTTTATTTTAGCTAAGTCGCAGCAGGCTTTAGGTCAAGTTAAAGCAGCAATTACTAATTTAGAAACGGCAAAAAAAGAAAGTAATCATCACTACAACCCATATTTATATATATCCATATTAGAGAGGTTACGCTCACTCTACTTTGGGGAAGGTGAATATCTCAAAGCTTTTTATATTAAGCAAGAACAACTACAAATTGAACAGCAGTATGGTTTTCGCGCCTTTGTTGGTGCATCTTATCTTAACCCGCAACGACAGGCAATTCATTCTGCACAGTCGCAAGTCGAAAACCCGGAAACAATTGCTCAAGAAATTGCCGCTTCTGGACGGGGACAAGATGTGAAGCGGTTGCGAGAAAGAATTGGCGGGACTGAGCATAAATTGACTGTAATTCATGGTCAGTCAGGAGTAGGGAAAAGTTCAATTTTGCAGGGTGGTTTAATTCCGGCGCTGCAACAAGAAGCAATTGGTGAGCGAGATGCTTTACCTATTTTGTTGCGAGTTTATACAGATTGGGTAGGGATGTTGGGGCAGTGTTTATCTAAGGCTTTTGAGGAAGTCAGAGGTAAAGAATTATTTGCTAATCTTGATTCTTCAGCAGCTATTTTAGAACAATTACGGAGAAATGCTGACCGGAATTTGTTGACGGTTTTAATGTTTGACCAGTTTGAAGAGTTTTTCTTTGTTTATTCAGACCAAGGTCAACGACGAACATTTTATGATTTTTTGCGAGTTTGTCTAGATATTCCTTTTGTCAAGGTAATTCTGTCTTTGCGGGAAGATTATTTACATTATTTATTAGAGTTAGAACGTCTGTTTAATTTAACTGCAATTAATAATAATATTCTCGATAAAAATATTCGTTATTACTTGGGTAACTTTTCGCCAGCCGATGCGAAGGCTGTGGTGCAGAGTTTAACAGAACGTTCTCAATTTTATCTTGAGCCTGCATTGATTGATGAATTAGTGCGAGATTTAGCAGGTGATTTGGGTGAGGTACGCCCGATTGAGCTACAAATTGTGGGAACGCAACTGCAAACTGAGAAAATTATAAGTTTAGATAGTTATCGTCAGTTTGGTACAAAAGAAAAACTGGTTGAGCGATTTTTAGAAGAAGTCATCCATGATTGTGGCGCGGAGAATGAACAAGTTGCGCGACTGGTTTTATATTTACTTACAGATGAAAATGGTACTCGTCCCCTAAAGACTCGTGCTGAGTTAGCCGCAGATTTGGTAGCAGAAGCCGATAAACTCGATTTGGTGTTAGAGATTTTTGTGGCATCAAGGTTAGTATTGCTGTTACCAGAATCTCCGGCTGACCGTTATCAACTGGTGCATGATTACCTTGTGTCGTTCATTCGTCAGCAACAGGGTAATGAAATATTAGCAGAACTTGCTAGAGAGCGAGAACAACGCTTGCAAGCAGAGGAAAAAATTAAAACGGTAAGGGAAGAAATTAAAACTGTTGAGGTAAAATTACAACAAGTCCAAACCACTCTTGAACAAGCGGAAGCAAAACTTGCACAAGCACAGAAAGCAACAGAAGAAGCAGAAGCAGCACGTGAAGAAGCACAAAAGGGAACGGAATTAGAACGGGCAGGTGTCAATGCTTTAAAACAATTTGAGTATACCGAGTTAGAATCGCTGGTGGCAGTAGTGCGGAGTGGTAAAGAGTTAAAAACTTTAGTAAAACATGGTCGCCCTTTAGAAAAATATCCAGCTGTTAGCCCTATTTTTGCTTTGGATACTATTCTCAATAAAATTAAAGAACGTAACCAGTTCCAAGGGCATCAAGGCATAGTCTGGGGTGTGAGTTTCAGCCCGGACGGCAAAACCATCGCCACAGCATCATCTGACAAGACAGCGCGGTTGTGGACGCTCAACGGGCAACTGCTACAAGAATTCAAAGGGCATCAAGGCAGAGTCTATAGTGTGAGTTTCAGCCCGGACGGCAAAACCATCGCCACGGCATCATCTGACAAGACAGCGCGGTTGTGGACGCTCAACGGGCAACTGCTACAAGAATTCAAAGGGCATCAAGGCAGAGTCTATAGTGTGAGTTTCAGCCTGGATGGCAAAACCATCGCCACGGCATCATCTGACAAGACAGCGCGGTTGTGGACGCTCAACGGGCAACTGCTACAAGAATTTAAAGGGCATCAAGGCATAGTCTGGAGTGTGAGTTTCAGCCCGGACGGCAAAACCATCGCCACGGCATCAGATGACAAGACAGCGCGGTTGTGGACGCTCAACGGGCAACTGCTACAAGAATTCAAAGGGCATCAAGGCGAAATCAACAGTGTGAGTTTCAGCCCGGACGGCAAAACCATCGCCACGGCATCATCTGACAAGACAGCGCAGTTGTGGACGCTCAACGGGCAACTGCTACAAGAATTCAAAGGGCATCAAGGCGAAATCAACAGTGTGAGTTTCAGCCCGGACGGCAAAACCATCGCCACGGCATCACAAGACGGGACAGCGCGGTTGTGGACGCTCAACGGGCAACTGCTACAAGAATTTAAAGGGCATCAAGGCATAGTCTATAGTGTGAGTTTCAGCTCGGACGGCAAAACCATCGCCACGGCATCACAAGACGGGACAGCGCGGTTGTGGACGCTCAACGGGCAACTGCTACAAGAATTCAAAGGGCATCAAGGCATAGTCTGGGGTGTGAGTTTCAGCCCGGACGGCAAAACCATCGCCACGGCATCACAAGACGGGACAGCGCGGTTGTGGCCTGTGGATAATTTAGACCGATTGTTGGTGCGGGGTTGCAATTGGCTGCATGATTATTTGCAGAATAACCCGAATTTGAGTGAGAGCGACAAGCGTCTCTGTGATGATATTAAGTAATTCGTAATTCGTAATTTTTAATTCACAATACTCGCCTCCAGCAAGAAGCAAGCTACGCGTTAATTAACCGTAGCGAGCAAGATGCTTTCAATCCCACACCCGTCGCAAATTCAAGACAAAACCCGGCAACACTGCTTCACCCGACAATTCTCCCGGATTCTCCAACACTTCCACATCCTTAGCCAGTCGATAAATTTCCACCCGTCGTTGCTGCGGATCGATTAACCAACCAAGTTTAGCGCCATTGTCGATATACTCCCTCAATTTATCTTGCAGGGACTTGAGGGTATCTGAACTAGAGCGTAACTCAACCACAAAATCGGGGCAGATATTAGCAAACGTTCCTTTTTGTGCCGAAGTAAGCGCCTGCCATCGTTCTCCACTCACCCAAGAGGCATCGGGGGAGCGAGTCGCACCATTGGGTAAAATGAAGCCTGTAGAAGAGTCAAAGACCTTACCAGGTTCACCCGCATTACGCCACCACAAATACAATTCTCCCGAAATACTGCAATTTCGCTCTCCAGTTTCCCAGCCTGTTGGTGGGTTCACTATTAATTCTCCTTGTGCGGTTCTTTCCAGTCTCAACTCTCGGTTGGCTGCGGCTAAAGCAGCAAACTGTTCTTGGGTAACATACAGCCCAATCGACTTAGGCAACTCAATCAATAGGGTTTCGGTTTCTGGACTAGCGGGTGTTTGTACCATCTTGATCTCTTACCAATAGGGATTCGTTGAGAAGGCAGAAGGCAGGAGGCAGGAGGCAGAAGGGAAACCCCATAAATCAATTTAGGGGATTCAATAGGGACGTAGTATTTCTTGCGCTGCGCCACTCGTTATACATAATTTTGTCTTTTTTTCATAAATAAATTTAGGGGCTTTAAACCATGAAGGCGTCGGGCAAAAAGTATATTTTCTTCCTTATGCCCTCTGCCTTCTGCCCTCTGCCTTTCTTTGGTAAATGATGCCTACCCTATTAACTAACAAATTCTACAAGCTTTCCTAGCGTCCGCCTCCGGCACTGTACGATCGCCTAAGCACCTCGAACGCGATCGCAATTGCAGATATAGCAGGTAACAGGCAACAGGCTTGAAAATATTATGGTGTAAGGGTTTTACGATAAGGTTATGTCTTAACCTTAACTGGCAACTGCTGTAATTATAAGCGATCGCCATCTCTTCTCTAACCCTTTTCTCTTGCTCAAAAAGCCTTAGTGAATCTTAGAGAACAGTTAAAAGAGGGAGCCATCCAACGGGCGGAACGCGATTTGGAGTTGGTGAAGTTTTGAGGCGATGTCTTGCGACAAGCTGCTACGCGTCTACGCACTTTCTAGAATTATTGCACGCGATGCTTATATTACGAGTTAAACTACGCTACATTTTTAACTTCTGCTAAAGCGTTTGTCGTTTATGTCTTAGGAAGTTTTTTAGTTATATTCTCTAATAAACTGAGACGGCTAACTGGTAATAACTAACAGCTAATCATTATAAAAAAATTAGCAATTAGACATTAACAATTAGCCGTCAATCCCCTTGGGGAGTATTTAAAATTCAAAATTAAGTTTTTAATTTTGAATTGGAGTGTAAACGCCTGTCAGAACCTTTTCCGCAGGATAGTAAATCTCAAGCACGCTCATCAAATTTAGTGTATGCACTACCGGATTTTATCCAGTATTGTTTTAAAGTATGATGAGGCGTATGTAAACTAGCTTTTGCCTGATACAAGATCACCTGGCGATGATCGCCCATCCAAATCTTATTAATCGGATCAACGGATATTACTGTTCCTCCTAAAGAAGCGACACATTCAGAAAATCTCTCAATGGTCGTGTATTCTAATGTCTCGAATATAAAAAAGTTGCCCGAACAAATCAAGTGGCGACTGCGAATCCAGCAGCGCATTTTTTTTTCAGCTTGTGGAGGTAACATTTTAGATTTAATAGATTCAAGCTGAATCAACATAAGGCGCTCACCGCACATAATTAATCAGCAAAACTTTCCCATTTTTCAAACCGCAAAGGGCTAAGAGGTTAACCCTTATACTTGCTCGTGAATTTTAATATCTATACCTCTATCTAGATTTATCTAAACAAATTTCTACCACCGCAGACTTATTGACGGATAGAGGCTCGATGTTATAACGCACCTGCTCAAGGTGGGCAAATGCTAAATAATCAGCGCTATGCTGCGATCGCGATCGTCCAATTGAAAATTCAAACAATTCAGTAATTTCCATTAGAAAAGTCATTAAAAAAAGTAGCTTACAATTCAAGAGGTATCTTGGCCAAAAAGTTATTTTCCTAGCCTCTTTGATCATAACCGCATTCAGAAGTGCTAAGTGCTGCTAGCGGATAGCTATGCTTGAGCCAGTGCTGACTTAGGAGTACTGAGTTCTTATTCTCCCGGTTGTTTTTAGCGCCCAGCCCACTTTTCATCTATAACTTAGGCAAATCTAAGCAACTTCAGTGATAAGCTGTTACGCATTTAACTTGAACATTCACATGAAGGCTGATGACTGATAACCGTCAACAGTTAACGACCGTAAAGAGTGTTTATACAATTTAGGCGCGCATCAGCTTACTGATAATTTTGCTGGTTGTCCTATGAATGTTTTGCACATATTGAGACAGTTGGTTGTAGTTAACTAATCTTTAAGCTTGCGTAAACGGGTTACGCAGATTAGCTTTTTGCATCGTTATGCCTTTACACATTTTGATACGATGCCGAAACCATATTTATTAAAATTTGTTAAGTTAAATAATACTAAAGTAGCCAGTGCAGAATCCTGTGCTGCTTTGATGCTAATTAGGATATTTGCTGCCGAAGAACCCCCTGACTTTTACGGCATCTGGAAAACCTCTCTCTAAATCTCTCCTAAAAGGAGAGAGACTTTGAATTTCCCCCTTCCCGCATCGGGAAAGGCAGGGTGGTTTGATACAAGCAGAGAAAAAACTAAAACTGCGTTTCAAAGCCTCTCCCACACGGGGGGAGAGGAATGGAAGTGGGGTAATAAGCTATGCCACAAAACGAGAAATCAAGACTTATGTATTTTTCTTTTTTCGTATGAAACTACCCTGCTGCCTCTAATCCCCAGAGGGGGCACAGAGTTCCCGGCAAGCGAGGCTACCGTGTATACACAAGTTGGATGTAAAGTAGGTGCAGAGTGTTTTACCAGAAGTGGTATATTGGCTCTTGACCCGACCGAGTACAAACTATGCATAAGCCCACAGGTGTCAAAAGTCGAGGTATTGTACTCAGTACTACAGTACAGGAAGGGAGAGTGGGCAGATGAACAAAAAATTTGCCCAAAGTAGTGTTTTTTCCCTGTTTAAAGGCGTACCCCTACGTCGCATTTTGGTAGCATTATTTCTGCTGCAAATCTTGCTAGCTGTATTATTAACTGCATACTTATCAATCAGCAATGGGCAAAAGGCAATCAATGAGGTAGCTAGTGAATTGCGTTATGAAGTCGCTAATCGAGTAGAGCAGAATTTACAGACTTCTCTCTCAACTTTGCGTCAACAACTGCGCGGTAATCAAAATGTTATTGATATTGGGTTGCTAAAGATAGAAAATCTGGCAACTTGGGAGTCATATTTAATAAAGCAGTTAGAAATTTTTCCTGATGCCATTTTAACGGTAAGCAATGAACAGCAAGAACACCTAGCGGTGGAAAAGCTCAACGATCGCGAATTTTTGCTAAGATTTGCCGATAAATCAACTGGGTACGATCTCTACACGTACAGAATTGACTCTCAAGGTCAACGTACCCAATTACCAGAGGTGATCAAAAACTATGATGCGCGATCGCGTCCTGATTATCAAGCAGCAGTTACCGCCAAAAAATTCACCTTTAGTCAAATCTTTCCATCCATCACCGAACCAACGCTTCTGATTAGTGCATCTCAGCCTATATATAACTCTCAAGGCCAGTTACTCGGAGTCAACAACGCTCTAACTCGCACATCACAAATTGGGGATTTGCTACAAAATATTAAAGTTGGCAAGTCTGGGCAAGTTTTTATTATCGAGCGATCGGGGCTATTAGTCGCAAGTTCCACAACAGAAGAACCATTCCGCTTACAAAATGGTAAACCCAGTCGGTTAGCGGTTTCCCAAAGCAGAAATTCTTTTACTCAAGCGATCGCTAAATATTTAACAACGAAATTTAGTAACTTTGACCAGATTCAAAGTTTACAGCAGCTAGATTTCTCCTTTGACGGCAAACGGCAATTTTTAGAAATTAGACCGTTACAGAGCGAAACAAATGTCAATTGGTTGATTATAGTGGCTGTCCCAGAAGCAGACTTTATGGGACAGATTGATCGCAACACTCAAACCATAGTTTTTCTCTGTCTGGGAGCATTGGTACTAGCTACTTTACTAGGGATTGTCACTGCCGATTGGATAACTCAGCCAATTTCGTATTTCAGCACGGCGACTAAAGATTTAGCCGATTTTACTAATGGCAAAGACTCAGTGATGATAGTACAGGGCATTAAAGAACTAGAGGTGCTGGGTGAATCTTTTAACGAGATGATGCAGCAGCTACGCAAAAATTTTACTGCACAGATTACCAAAAGTGAAGAGTTAGAATTGCAATTTCAGCAGCGAACTCAAGAATTACAGCAAGAGATTCAAGAACGTATTAACAATGAGCGAAGACTTGGCCAGCATCATCAGGCGTTAGCAGAACTGGCAAATCACAGGGCGATTTCAGAAGGAAAGCTGGAAACAGCATTCAAAGTTATTACTGAGAAAGCAGCAAATGCTTTAGAAATAGAACGAGTTAGTGTTTGGTTATTTAATCGCAATGCCTACGACGGGATGCGCCAAGGCACCAAACTACAATGTATAAGTCTCTATGAACGTAGCAATCAGAGACATTCGGCGGGTTTAGAACGCAACCTTGAAGATTATCCCATCTATTTTAAATCCTTAATATCTGCTCGGATCATTGCCGTAACCGATACTCGCACTGATCTACGGGTACAAGAATTATGGGATGAACTGCTAGAACCGAATAACATCCTATCCCTAATTAATACTTCCATTTGGGTTGGTGGGGAAGTGGTGGGAATGGTATTGTATGAGCAGATTGGGATTACGCGGACATGGGAACTGAGCGAGCAAAACTTTGTTAGCTCAATAGCTGAATTTGTCACCCTAACTTTAGAAGTCTGCGATCGCAAAAATGCAGAATCCTCTCTGCATGAGGCTAAAGAAGCTGCGGAAATCGCAAATCGTGCCAAAAGCGCCTTTTTAGGAAACATCAGCCATGAACTCAGGACTCCCTTAAGCTCCATTCTTGAAATTACAGAGGCACTCCAAGATCAAGTGTACGGCCCTGTAAATGAAGAACAACGCCAGTCCCTAAATACCCTCGAATTCGGTGCTAAGAATTTACTAGAATTGATTAACGATATCCTTGAGATTACCGACATAGAATCCAGCAAGATAGAACTGCAACTAGCTCTTACTTCGATTCAAGGAATATGTGACTCTAGCTTGAGTTTTGTCAAACATTTAGCATTACAGAAAAATATCCAACTGAATGCACAAGTACCTGAAGAACTTGAACCTATCCAAGTTGATGAGCGCCGCATCCGCCAAGTATTTATCAACCTGTTAACTAACGCTATTAAGTTTACTCACGACGGAGGCAAAGTTTGGATTGAAGTCCAGCCAAATCCTACAAACGAGTATATCTTTTTCAGTGTGGTAGATACAGGTATTGGTATGCTTTCCGATGATCTTTTCAAATTATTTCAGCCTTTTGTGCAGGTTGAAAATGCCTCTACCCGTCGTTCTACAGGCACTGGTTTAGGATTAGTAATGGTGCAAAGAATTGTCGAGTTGCACGGTGGTACTGTCCATGCCGAAAGCCAGTTAGGGAAAGGGAGTCGATTTACGGTCAAACTTCCGTGGAAAAGGTAGTAGTCTGAGAACAAAAACAGTTAGCTTTTAGCTTCTATTCAATTTATTCTCAGCCAATTCTCAGCTAAAGAGTTAATACTAATAAACAACAGAGGGCTTCGATTTCCCGATCCATCTAATACCAATTCACAAAAATCCTGATACATATAGATTTCTCGTTAAGGCATGGCATTGCCCATACGTGTCAACTTAACGTGAAACTGATATTGAGTTCACTCATTTACGCATCATGATCCGCGTCACTCCACCCCAGTTTTGTCTAAAGCCAAAACTTCCCCTCCCCGCAAGCGGGGAGGGGAGACAAAGCATAGCTTTGGCGGGGTGGGGTTCTTCAGGTTTAATAAGCAATCAAGCGGACATGACATAACACCTAATATCTCAATTCTCATTTGTTGGTTTGTCAAATATTAATTCAAGGAATCGCAATCATGAATCTCAAAACAGTTATTGCCACTGCTACTTTAACAGGTTTAGTTGCTATTAGTAGTACTGCACTGAATACAATTAGCTCACAATCAAATCAAGCTTTTGCAAAAGAAGCAAAAGTAATGACTGCACAAGCCGCATCGAAAGCAGACATGAAAGATGCAACTGGTTTAACTATTACTCAAAAAATTGAAATGCTGACTAAACATAAAGGAATATTTGGTAGCGGTGACCAACTACGCCGTTATTTCTTCGGGGATTTGGAACCAATTGCTGTTCAACCTGGTGGTGCAGGTATGGTTGTAAATTTATACAACAAAGCTAGCAAAACCACATTTGCTTATTGTGCAACTTATGATGTAGTTGTCGCAGTTAAAGCTGGTAAAATAGAAAAATTTGAGGCTAGTGAAGTGAAGTAATTTATAGCTGGTTTGTTAATTGATGTACCGATAAAAAAGCTTTCATAAAAAGATAAGTTTTGTAGAGATTTGATAATACTAAATCTCTACATTTTATTGTTTTTAGCGTTTGGTTAAGATGGCGATATACCCGAATAATATCACATTCCTTTAAATCCAATTTCACTCTCAACTTCTTTTAATTTTGCTATCGAATCATTCTGTGATTGTTGGGCTTGTAGCCATTGTTTCCGGGAAATTCCAAATTGGCTGAGAATAATACCAAGCAAAATTACTACTCCACCAACATACTGGGCAAAAGTTGGAGCCTCACCCAAAATCAAATAAGCTACAACAACTGCAATAATAGGAGTAAAAGAGCCAATTAAAGAAGCTTGAGCTACACTAGTAGCCCTTAAGCCTGTAACCCAACATGACTGACCAACTACTACAATCACAGGGCCATAAATTAACATCCATTTCCACAGAAAAGGTGAGAATATATCTATGAAATGATTTTGCCCGTATAGAATTAAGGCGAGGAAAAAAAATATTATTGTTCCTAAAACTGTACGGTAGATACTATAAATTCCCAAAGGGACTCGTGAGAGTTTTTTCTTACTAATAATTGTAGAAGCAGCCAAAGCGACAGATGCGATCGCAGTCAAAATTTCTCCAGTCCCAAAGTTGAACAAATCTTTCATCTCTACCATGTTTTGAATATTACTTGGCAATGAGATGGTGAGAAATACCCCAAAAAAAGATGCGATCGCACCAATTATTTCCCAAAAATTAACTCGCTCTCGCAGCAACCAAAAAGAAAAAGCTAAAATCAAAGGTGGTTCTAACCTACCAATTAAAACGACATTATTAACGTCAGTTATCGCTAGTGCTTGGAAAATTAAACCAGGAGCAAGCGCCCCACCGATAATCGAAGCAATGGTAAGATATAACCATTGATTTTGGGAAATTTGCTGTAATCTACTTAGCCTACATTGTTGTCCATAGACGATTAATAATACTAGTAAAGCGCAGATATTCCCTACAAATAAAACATTACAAAGCGAAATCGGATTGCGACCATTAACATATTTTTCCGCACCAATTTCTGTAAGCTTGCGAGTCACAGAATTTGCAGCGCCAAAGATGATAATGGCACACCATAAATAAAATTGACCGGGTAATTTACGTATAAGCAAAAAACGTGATATCTGCATTGAACCTTAAGTAATAGGTAATTAAACCAATTCGCAATGACGCTCCTACGTCGCTAACGCAATTACGTTTTGTGTCGGGATCTAAATCCCCTTTTAGTTTAAACTCTGGAATTTAAGCTTAAATTAATAGATAACTTACTGGCTCATTACATAAAACATGATATATATAATTCCGCCAAAAGTACATTGAATGAATATTTTTTAATATTAAAAATTGCTCTTGCCGATATAGCATTGATTAGTGTGTCTAAGCTGATGCGCGCCTAAATTGTATAAACACTCTTTACGGTCGTTAACGGTTAACGGTCATCAGCCTTCATGTAAATGTTCAAGTTAAATACGTAACTAGCTTATTTGTTCTAATCACCATGCAACAGCTATTTCCTGGAGAGGTATTTGCCAATACTGCTGATTTTGACACTGGTATTCGCCAACTTTTACCGAGATACGATGAGATGTTGGAAGTAATTACCCGTTGTGTGCCTTCCACAAGTCGGCGTATTTTAGAATTAGGTTGTGGTACAGGCGAACTTAGTCTAAAAATACTTAACCGTTGTCCAGATGCCCAAGTAATCGCCCTAGATTACTCACCTCGAATGCTGCAATTTGCCCAAGATAAACTCACAGCAGCAGGATATCAAAAATACTGGACTGGTATACAAGCAGACTTTGGCGACTGGGCAGACAATCCAGAGAAGTTAGATATTGGTAGCGGATTTGATGCTTGTGTCTCATCCTTGGCAATTCACCATCTCCAGGACGAGATGAAATTGAAGTTATTTGAGCGAATTACTGCTAGCCTCACTAAAGACGGCTGTTTTTGGGATGCAGACCCCATTTTACCGGAATCACCAGCCTTAGCAGAAGTTTATAAGGCGGCACGAGAGGAATGGTCAGTTCAACAGGGAACTAATTTAACAGATATTCGCGCGAAGCTTGGTACAACTAGCACTCAAGGTTACTCCGGTCAAGACCAGCTAGCTAGCTTAGATGCCCATTTACAAATGTTAAGTAAAGCTGGATTTAAGATAGTTGCAGTCCCTTGGAAATATTATGGTCTAGCGGTGTTTGGTGGCTGGCTGTGAAAATTTTAGGTTTTGAATGCTTGGATTTGGGATTTACCTGTTTCCAATGGGTCTTTATAGCATTAACAGCTTGATAGTAACAAAACAGCAATAAATAACATGATTTCTCTTGATGAGAATTAATATATAAACGCATTAGGTCTGTAAAGGAGGTTTTGCTAACTAACACAAGGATTTTTACTGGAACTTGCGATATATAAGCTTGTTTTGTGTTTTATGCAATATTTTTACTTACATTAGAAGTACCCGTGAGGGTACTATTAATCCTCCATAGACCTATCTGAAAATACAGAGTAGAAAATCTTATTCAGAAAGCAAGCCAGGAATATGCTATTTGAATTCGTTTTTTTGCTCGTTTCAAAGGTGAAATTAAAGCCACTATTTGCCATAAATTAGTTTCAAAAGGAGAATATCTTGGATGGCTCGAAATAAAAAGAAATCAGCCCGGTTCAAGTATGAGCATCCACTTGACTCTAGATGCCCTATTTGTTGTATTATTCCGCCCCATATGCTGGAAAATGTCGTGGTGAATGGCAACCCCCAGCAGCGTAGTTGGGCTTTTCAGACATTAAATGTTTCGGCACAGTTTCGTGGACGAAGAGATGTCATAGGTTCTGTCTCATTTGCACCTTCTCCGGGTGAAATGCGCCGTACCATCTACGATGCAAAACATGGCCAGCAACTTCCTGGTACACTAGTGCGCGGTGAGGGAGATCCTCCCAGCAGTGATGTAGCAGTTAATGAAGCCTACGATGCTGCTGGTGCTACTTATGAATTATTTTATGAGATATTCGATCGCAATTCGATTGACGACAAAGGACTACGTTTAGACTCCACCGTGCATTATGGCGTTAAATATGACAACGCCTTTTGGAACGGTGACCAAATGGTTTATGGTGATGGCGATGGAGAAATGTTTCAATGTTTCACCAAGTCAATTGATGTGATTGGGCATGAACTAGTTCATGGTATAACTCAGTATGAAGCGGGTTTACAGTATTATGGCGAACCTGGGGCACTAAATGAATCGTTTTCTGATGTCTTTGGTTCTCTGGTGAAACAAAAGACCAAAAATCAGACTGCACAAGAGGCAGACTGGCTGATTGGTGAAGGTCTTTTAGCACCGACTGTTAAAGGTGTTGCCCTCCGCTCCTTAAAAGCACCGGGGACAGCATACGATGATCCAGTATTGGGTAAAGATCCTCAACCAGGTCATATGAAAGATAAATATACTGGTGTTGAAGATAACGCTGGGGTTCATATCAACTCAGGAATTCCTAACCATGCCTTTTATCTAGCGGCTGTTGAGATTGGTGGCTATGCTTGGGAAACAGTTGGTAAAATCTGGTACATAGCTTTACGCGATCGCTTAAATGCTAAAGCAGATTTTAAAAAAGCTGCCAACGTCACCATTCAAGTTGCTGGCGAACTCTACGGTAATGACAGTAATGAGCAAAAAGCTGTACAGAACGCTTGGCAAAAGGTAGGAGTTATTTAGAGTTAGGAGTTAAGAGTTGGGAGTTAGGAGTTAGGAGTTAAGAGTGAGGAGTTAGGAATAAATAGTTAATACATTACACTGCCTCACTCAACACTCAAGACTGATAAATCTGTTGTTTATTGTTGGTAAACTGGGAACCGAGAACTATATATCTCCCGGTTTAAGTATTTATCCCAACTAAATAGCACAACGGAGAGCAAAATAATGCGGATATCTTTTGAACGCACGGGCGGCTTTGCTGGGATTACCAAGAAAACAACCGTTGATACAGCCACTCTCCCGCCAACCGAAGCTAGCACGCTTCCCCGACTGGTTGAAGCTGCTGATTTATTTAGGCTACCTGAACACATTACCTCGCCAAATCCTCAGAGCGATCGCTTTCAGTATAAGTTAACGGTAGAAGATAACGGCAAGCAGCATACGGTGACTGTCAGTGAAGCAGCATTGCCAGGAACCTTAAGACCCCTGATTGAATGGCTACAAACAATAGCACAAAAAAGGTAAAAAGTAAAAATAATTACTCATAGCTCTTTTTGCCGTAATCAAAAATAAAAAACATCAAATAGCAATAGGCAGTAGGGGCACAACAATGTTGTACCCTGGTGAACAGCTTGTATTACAACCAATTAAAAAACGCTAAATTTTATCGGCATGATATGAGTAAACCAATCAAACGAGCATTTTTAGACACTGAAGATGGGCAGATTCTTTATCGTATCGCTGGCGAAGGAGAGCCTTTGCTATTACTGCATCAAAATCCCAGAAGTAGTGATGAATTTCTTGAGTTAATGTCTATTTTTGCTCAGACAAGGCGTGTGATTGCGATGGACTTTTTGGGATTAGGTGATTCTGATAAACCTCCAAGAATGTACTCCACTGAAGACTACGCGAAAACTGTCATTGCCCTTTTGGAAGAATTAGGTATTTCAAGTACAAGCATCTTGGGAAACCATACGGGTGCTTTTGTAGCAGGAGAAGTAGCGGCAGCATATCCTGAAAAAGTAGATAAACTAATATTATGTAATGCTTTTGGCTTCGATGAAGAAGGAAGAGAAGCCCTTTTAAAGAGATTTTATGATGGTTTTAAAATAAAAGTGGATGGCTCCCATCTCATGGAAAGATGGTTAGCCCGTGCTCAATATGTGGGTTCTCCAGAATTAAATCAACGTTGGGTTTTAGACGATTTAAAAAGCTTTGGTTATCCTTTATATGCTATTTGGGCTGTACAAAACTACTGTTTGAATGCCCCAAAAAGATTTCAGTTGATAAAATCTCCCACCTTGATTATGTGGGGAACTGAAGATATGAGAACTTTTGACAAACTTGGTTTAGCCAAGGTAGAAAATAGATATTTTGTTTCCAAAGCAATTCCTCATAGCAAGGTGGTTGAAATTGAAGGCGGGACAATCTGTATGATGAACCAATTGCCTGAAGAAATATCGCAGATAGTAATAGAATTTCTAGAAAATTAAAGAATTTAAAACTTTAGATAGGTATTTGGCAAAAACATTATGGGAAGAAATCATATTGAGTTTATACAATCAGCAGATGTCATCCAAAAAGCTTGGTTTGTAGATGGTTTACTGAAAGGTGGACTGACACGTATTTTGAGTTTTGATACTGAAACTGGTGCGTCCACAGAATTAATTGAGTGGACACAAAACTGGGAGAGTGATTCAGGTTATTTCAACTGTAATGCAGAAATCTTTGTTCTCAGTGGAGAAATACGAATTGGGCAACTTCGCCTCGGACGTTACACTTATGCCTTTATTCCTGAAGGCGTTTGTATTGAAGCATGGAATACCAGCGAAAATACTATAGCTTTGTGGATGCCTGAGCGCCATCCCAGCTTTACAAAAGCTTTGAAAGATGAACCAGGAGCAAAAAGAGAATTATATATACCTTCGTTAAGTTCAGAACTGATTCCTTGGACTGCTACTATCACCCCTGGCTTTCCTCCAGGAGCAATGAGAAAGACTTTACGCAAGGGGTCAGAGGGTGGAAGAAGCACTTGGCTTTTGGGGTGTTTGCCACAATTTGTCGAACCTTTTGCAGAGTATCATCCCATTCCTGAAGAAGAATTTGTCCTCCAAGGCAGTCTCACAACGCAAGCTGGTCAAATGACTCCAGGTTGTTACTTTTGGCGACCGCCATTGATTTCGCACGCCCCAGCATACACAGAAACCGGGTATTTTGCTTTAGTACGGGGAGGCAATCCTCATATTTCTTACCATGCCTGGGAACCTCCATTGCATACATATTATCCTTGGGATTGGAATAAATAGATACAAAAAGATTAAGTAATCTTATCTCTAATTTAAACCAACAAATACTTTATTTAAAGAGAGTTATTCAAGAGCGTGAGCGTTTCAAATAACGTCCAGTGGGTGAACCTAAAACCCGCCCATTGTTGTAAATCAAATTTCCACGCAAAAAAGTGCTTTTCACCCTCCCAGTTAACTCCACTCCTTCAAAAGGTGTATAACCTTGTTGTGACTGCGACTCAGTAGCACGTACCACAAAGCTTTCATTTGGATTTACTAACACCAAATCAGCATCATAACCAATAGCAATATCACCTTTTTCTAACAAACCAAAGCGCCGTGATGGATTCCAAGATAGTAACTTAGCCATCTGGTTGTAAGACATCCCCCGCTTGCTACCTTCACTAAATACACCAGAAAGTAAATATTCTGTACCGCCGAAACCAGACTTTGCTAACCAAATATTATTCGGGTCTTTAGCACTTCTTTTTTGTTCAGCAGAACAGCAAGCGTGGTCGCTAACTATCCAATCTACATGATTGTTGAGTACTGCTTGCCATAAGTATTCCACATCGGCACGGGGACGAATAGGAGGGTTGACTTTTGCCCAAGTAGCTGTTGGGGTATCAACATCTAATAGCAAATGTCCAACAGTAACTTCTCGCCGAAAGTTGATATGAGGAAAAGCAGTTTGCATAGTCAAAGCCGCTTCCATTGCTTTACGCGAACTCAGGTGCAACAAATTGATATTTGCACAGTTAGTCTCATGCGCCAAATAAGAAGCAATGCAAATTGCTAAACCTTCGGAATGAGGAGGGCGTGCTGCACTGTAAGCGTGTAATCCACTAAGACTAGAATCGTTTTCAACTATTTTGGTGTAGGCGTTGAGAATTTCTGCAACTTCGCAATGCAAACTCAAGCTGATAGTATCTCGCGCTTCTGGATGTGCTTCCATCAAGCGAGTTAGACCACGCATAATAAATTCAAAATGGGCAAAGTCGTATCGTTCCTCTTTATTAATCATCAAAAAAAGGTTCTGCTGGTCTGACAAACCATGCAAACCATAGCCGCCATAAAACATGAAGATTTTAAACGAAGAGACACCGTGTTCTTCAAACAATAAAGGTATTTCGTCAATATGCTGGCTAGCTATAGGTGCAATGTGATAGCTGTAATCTATAAAAAAATTACCTGTGGATAACGCCAACACCTCTGGAAAAAAATCGCGGTAGGAGCCGCCTTTGTTAAGATAATACTGCCCTGTACGGATGTAATTTAAGCTAGTAGTCACGCCTCCCATTGCGGCTGCTTTGGTTTCAGTTACAGCATCTTTGTCGAGAGGTTGGTAGATACCTATGTGCATATGGGCATCTACGACTCCAGGAAAGGCTAGCAGGTTTTTGCCATCAAATACCTCTTTACCTGTGTCTGGGTTAATATTAGGGGCAATCTGAGCAAATTTTCCATTCTTAATGCCTAAATCAAGTAGTTCGATTGCATCCTGATGGGGACGAACTACCCGCACATTTTTGATAATTTGATCTAATACAGGAGTTTCAGACACAGTAGACCTCCTACTAAAATGAGTACATAACCTAAAATTTTAATGTTCAAAAAGGATATCAACACAGATGATATTATTCCATTGAATCATTGTACAAGTTCAGATACAGAACTCTGGACACTTGTTTTTTAGCTACTGATAAATGAGTGCCTTAGTTTAGTCAGGAATTTCAACATCGAATCGGGACGCAGACCAAATTCCATCATTATATAACGGTTTTTTATGAGTTCATCTTCAGGAGAAAAGACAATGGAAAATTTTAATGAGTATCATATAGACCCAAAGCAATTTACTTTTCTCAAAAGTTTTCAAGATAGCTGGCAAGTGATTAGAGATGAGTTTACGAGCTTTATCAATAATGCATCTCATGAGGAGTTAAAACTCACTTACGATATTCTGGGGCCTAAAAGTGAAACGATTAAAACCAAAGGTGATGCAAAATATAGTGCTTTTGGTATTTTATTTCAAGGTTTGTTTATTGAAAAATATATTCAGGCGCATCAAATACAATATCCTGATTATGGATCAGATGCTGCATCACAAAAAGCACTTGCATTAAGAGAGAAATATTTCCCAAACTTGGCGAAAGTTATAGAAACAGTAAACTATCTTGATGATGGGATTATCAGAAACGTGTATTATGGTACATTCCATCCTGGCTTGGATATCAAGCTACATGTGAACTATAATCCTCACATGAATCGTGGGTATCTAGGATTAATCGTGCCAGAGGGGGATGTGGCTATGAAAATATGCCACGATCAACTTTATTGGCATGAAGGAAAATTCATGGTTTTGGATCATAGCTATCCACACTGTCCGCATAATTACACCAATTATGATAGAACTGTTTTGGTTGTAGACTTTTTTAAACCCGATAAACCTAGAGATGAAGTTATCCGATTTGAAAAAGAACAAGTTACACAACGTATGCAAGATAATCCTTATAGCTTAGGCGTTTTTGGTAAAAGCGACAAAGCTAAAGAAGAAGATTTTATCAAATATGGTTTAGCTCATCAATTGGAGTGGAATAAAGCCTTAAAAGCTTAGTATAATGCACTTTTGATTGTTGATGGTGCGTTAACTGAAAGCATAACGCACCCTACATTTGAAATTCTCAACGTAGCTTTAAATGTTTGCGCCAATTTACTTATATCAATGAATGTAAAAAGTTACAAAAAGTTAATAGCAAAGCAACTTAATCAAGATTTTAAATCTGCTGTTGAAATCGTCGAAATTCCTTTTACCCAACCTACTGCTAATGAACTTTTAATTCAAAACAAGTTTGCTGGCGTTAATGGTGGCTTTGACACCTTGCTTTGCCGTGGTGATGTTCCCTATGTTAACTTAATTCCTCCCTTTGATTTAGGCGTGGAAGCGGTGGGAAAAGTTGTCGCTATGGGTGAAAATGTTAAAAATTTTCAAATAGGTGATGCTGTCATAACTACAGCGCGTGGTGGTGGTTATCGAGAATATCAGCTTATTGATGCAAACTTAGCGGTGAAGGCACAGGAAGCGACACCAGAGTTGCTAACACTAATGCCTACAGGTATCTCAGCTTTGGTTGCATTAGAACAAGTGGGGGAGATGAAAAGTAATGAAGTGGTTTTAGTAACAGCAGCAGCAGGGGGAACTGGTCATATTGCGGTGCAATTGGCAAAGCTAGCTGGTAATCATGTCATTGGTACTTGTAGTTCTGAAGCGAAGGCAGATTTACTAAGGGAATTAGGGTGCGATCGCATTATCAACTATCGCACAGAAAATCTCAATCAAGTCCTCAAGCAAGAATACCCCAATGGCATTAATTTAATTTTTGAATGTGTAGGTAAAGCAGTATTTGATACTTGCGTTGATAACTTGGCAGTGCGGGGACGCTTAGTAGTAGTTGGTTTTATCTCCGAATACGCAAAAGAGTTGGAACAGATTACACAACCACGCATTTATCACCAGCTATTTTGGAAAGCCGCTTCTGTTAGAGGCTTTCTTATGCCTCATTATAAGGAGTATATGGCAGAGGGACGCGATCGCCTCTTAAACCTCTTTTACACAGACAAACTCAAAGTTGCCGTTGACCCAAAACAGTTTCAAGGCATAGAATCTATACCCAACGCTGTAGAATATCTCCTCAGTGGTCAGAATTGTGGCAAAGTAGTTGTCAGGTTTTAAGTAACACGGTATTAATCTATATCTAGTCAGGGGTAAGAATGACACAAGATTCAGAAAATACTCTAAAAGTTGCTCGGCAGGCATTTGAGAACCTGACGCATGGTTTGGCGACAGGAGAGTGGGAACCATTATTAAATATGCTCACAGAAGATTTTACCCTTTGGTTTCCAATGGGTAAATTCCACGGTTTAAATGTGGGAAAAGAGCGAGCTAGAGAATTTTTCGAGTACGTTTCTGAATCCTTCAATCCTGGTTTGAACCTGACTAGTCTAGACCGTGTTACTAGTAATGAAACAACAGCTGTCTTTGAGTTTCGGGATGAGGGACTTTTATTCGGACAGCCTTACAAAAATCGGGTAGCAGTTTCTTTTGATGTGCGTGGAGACAAAATTTGCAGCTATAGGGAATACTTTGGCAGCGATGGCAAATCATATTAAATAATTCATGATTCGTAATTCTAAATTACGAATTACGAATTACGAATTACGAATTACTTAGTTACTCTCAGGGTTAAGTTCGCTGATTTCTCTACATTTAGCCTCTGCGGCTTGATATGCTGCCAAGTAATCTTGACCACCCAACATCACATCACCGTAGTATTCATAAGGTGGATCACCATAGACTGGTAATGGATCATCTTCTGGATAATCTTCTTTGGATTCTTCAATGATGGCTTTCAGTTTTTTAACAGTCAGCCTTTGTGCTGCAAAATACCAGAGTTCTTGGGGATTTTTATTTAGGTGCGGTAATGTGGGATCGATAATGCGGACATCGGAGGCGTCGCCAATCTCAATCCAACTGTGTTCAATCGGTCTGTATGGTTTCCCCGCAAAAGCTAAAAATCCCTGAATATATCTAGCTCCCTCAGTGGATAATGCTGCTTTGTAAGCATTATCAAACGGAGTGCTAGCTTTGCTGTTTATGTCTTCAGCAATTTTGATTGACAGCGTTTCATCCAATAGTTTGTTCATCAATAGCAAGGATTAGAGCAGCCGTAAAAATATATTACCATTGCTGCTTACCATTTTGCTTGACCAAACAGAGCATAGGGTAGGGGGAGAATAACTAATAGACTAATGACTAACTTTAATTTTGTATTAATCACTATCTGTAAATTTATTAACAAGTGGCTTGGGGTGTAGGGCTTGGACAAAAGCACTTTGATACTTTTACCAAAGATTAGCATATATTCAATAAAATTATAGAATATTAATAGTTATTTTTGCTACTTAACTATGATTTAGGTTATGAGTTAGCGATCGCCTTTGAAAAACTTTGCGATTTACTGAATTTCAGATTTTTAGCTAAATGTGCATTAATATTTTAGCGATCGCACTTTTATTCTCTTCGCAAAAACAAATAAATATTTAGGTAAATGTCAGGTAGAACAACTAACTGTGCTACCTAACATTTATCTATAAAATCACGGGCTTACGGAGGGATCAGGTTTTATCCTAACCGTCTTGGGACGACAGGGACTTCCCCAACAAACTTGGCCAGAAGGCATATTAGTTAAAACATTACTACGAGCGCCAATTACAGCATTAGCCCCGATTTGGACTCCCGGCCCAACGAAACAATCTGCTGCTACCCATGCACCATTGTCAATTGTGATACTAGCTGTTTTCAATCCAAAGGCAGGGTCTTGGATATCATGACTACCAGTACACAGATAACTTTTTTGGGAAATTACGCAGTGTTCACCGATACGAATCTGATCAAGGCTATATAAAACTACGTCATCTCCAATCCAACTGTAGTTGCCAATGGTAACTTTCCAAGGGTAGGTAAAGCGGGCAGTGGGTCGAATTAATACTCCTTTACCAATATGAGCGCCAAATAGTCGTAGCAAAGCACAACGCAGACTATTTAACGGTTGAGGAGTTAGAGGAAAGGCGATCGCTTGTACAAGCCACCATAAGAAAATATACCAAGCTGGACGCCCCCGATCAAACCAAGATTGGTCATATTTGCGTAAATCTACAAAAGGTTGGTCATTGGTCATTTGTCATTTGTCATTTGTCATTTGTCATTTGTCATGAGTCAATGGTCAATAGGTTTCCCTCTGCTTCACTGGTTTCTTGCTTCCCTGCTTCCTTCGGGGTAGTTGCAGTATTTAAGTGACCACCACAGTTACGTAATTCGTAGAGTTTAACGCCAATTTGATATTCATATTGACTTAGCAAGCGTGCATAGATATATCCGGCTTTACCATCCAGAAAACCGCGTTGAATAATATAAAATAAAATAAACCGTAACATGGGTTTAAATGGCAGGTGTACCCACACTTTTTTCAAAAAGCGCTTGCGTTGGACTGCATCACCAAATAGATTCGCGCCGATAGTGCCGCTATCATCTTTCCCTGTGAGAATATTAAAATAAACACTGGCTTCCCAGTTGGAATAGCGATTGTGCCGTTCTAACCAATGGTAAAGATCGCGGAAGTCTTCATGGAGCATATCATTTTTGAGATACCCAACTTTGCCCTGTAAAATCACATGCTCGTGAACTTCGTTATCACCAGTATTAGGAATATCTTCTGTATTTAGGTTTTCGTAGCGACCTTTTTTATGTTGAAATAAACGTAGATTCCAATCGGGATATTTCCCACCATAACGAATCCATTTTCCTAAGAAAAATACCCGGCGGTTGAGGTAATAACCTGTATATTCAGCATTTTGAATTGCTTGATCAATTTCTTCCCAAAGTTCGGGGGTGATGCGCTCATCGCAATCTACAATTAGCACCCATTCATTACGAAAAGGTAGATTATCTAAAGACCAATTTTTCTTTTTCGGCCAACGTCCATTAAAGTTGAATTGGACGATATTTACACCGTGACTTTTAGCAATTTCAATGCTGTTATCGGTACTTTGAGAATCTACTACAAATATTTCATCTGCTCTGCTGAGGCTAGCGAGGCAGGCTGGCAAGTTTGCTTGTTCGTTTTTTGCTGGAATTAATACAGAAACTGGTATTTTAGATGACATATTAAGTATAAATTATATTATTGTTTATTTCTTATTTGATGTAGATAAAAGTCCTTGAATAGCAGCATTTAAGTAACCAATTTGACCGTAAGCATAGACAAGTTTATCAAACCGTTCTGCTGGATCAGAGAAATATTGCAATGCTTTATATAAGCCCCGCGCAAACCGTTCGCTACCTCGCTGCAATTGAGCAATCCCAGCTTTACCAGCGAGTTGTTCTCGATAGCATTCACTGATACCCTGCCACCAGCCTCGGTTTAAAAACCAAGAGCGTTGGAGGCGTTCTGGAGCAACATTGTGAGCAACCAGCGCTTCGGGAAGATAAGCGACTTGCCAACCACGCTGTAGGGCAAATTCGGTCATTTGCAGTTCTTCATTTGATAGTAGATTTTTGCCGACTCGACCGAGATGAGGATCAAAACCGCCAATTTCTTCTAGGAAACTGCGGCGGATGGAGTAATTTAAGCCTCTGGGTGTTAAGCCAGGTTGCTCGATGTAGATGATATTGTCACCCAAATCGTATGCACCCAGATTTGCAGCTAGCCCTGGAGATAACCACCGTGGTTGCTGGATTCCTTCGGGCCAGATGAGAGTGACTTTGCCACCTGCGATCGCTAGTTTAGAATTATTGTAATAGGCAAAATATAAAACTTGTAGCCAGCCCTTGCTTGCAACGGCATCGTCATCTAGATAAGCAAGAATATCACCACCCGCTACTTTTGCACCCGTGTTACGGGCGACAGATAAACCAATGGTGGGTTCAAATATATATTTCAGGCGCGGATTGTGAACCCTTTGTTCTACAACCTCACGAGTGCGATCGCTAGATCCATTATCAACTACCACAACTTCAAAGTCAGCAGCAAAATCCTGCTCTAAAAGACTATCAATTGCAGCCCCTAAATAGGTATCTCGATTGTGGGTACAGATAATGGCAGAGATTTGGGTGTCTGGCATAGATTTTATTTTGGATTTGAGATTTGGGACTTTCCTGCAAAACGCTACGCGTAGTTTGCTTCCACTAAGTGGTACAGCTACGCTCAGTCGAACGATTTTAGATAAAAATCTTAAATCCAACGCACATCTACTGAGAGTTAATCTAAACTAAAAATTACCCACCCACCAACCGAGTTTCTTCGGAAATAAACTTTAAAACTTTACGTTTGTTGAATATGACTGTGTAAAACTACAAGTGTTTGAGCCAGTTGACTCAGACGGGTTTCCAAAGATTGCTTGCGTCCCAACAGTTGACGTAACTTTTGGTAACGTGCGATCGCCATACTAACATTGGGAACCTGATCTGCTGGACATGGGCGCGACCAGACTTTACCAGCATCGTCCACACCACAAAGGCGGTAGCCAGTAATAGATGATTGATAAGATACTTTTCCACCAGTCGCGCAAATTTCTTCTACGTAGTTCATTAGGCGGTCAACTTCTGCGTGGCGCAGTGTTGCAGTTCCTCCTGCCTCTGGTTCGGTGGGATTGGATTCTAACCAGCCATTAACAATTGGCCCTTCTAAGTAAATATCCTGAATTTGCTTCAAAATATTTTGCAGTTCTGTTTGCCAATCGGCGACAGTTTCCTGAATTTCTACCAATAGATTCATCGCCAATGCTGGATTTGCTCCGTGGCGATGGCTACTAAAGCTCGGAGTTTTTAATTTGGGTAGGCTGGGTGTTTTGCCACCATTCTCTTCTGCCTGAAAGGTTTGCACAGAGTCATGGTGAGGAAAGAAATTTTCTTCAGAAGGATAATCACTATCAGTATCTTTGCCCAAGTCAACTGTTTGTTCTTCCTGAGAGGATGGAGCTTGTGTACTTTCTGTCGGTTCATTAGCTCCGACGCTGATTCTAAAGGAGAAAGGTCGTTTTGTCGTCGAATCAACTGTTTCGGCGGCAGAGGCAGTGCCGCGATTCCCTAAATCGTGTAGAGTTGCTTCTATGCGTTTTAAGCCTGCGTTCATAAAGACATCCTAAAGTTTGCTTTCCCCAATGGTGTTGAATAATTGAGAATGGGGTTGTTGGGATTTTTGGCTTTTGCCAGTTGTGACATCAATCTAATTCGTAATTCGTAATTCGTAATTAGAAAGGGTTTTTACCTGGTGCATAATGACGCTAGTCCTGTTTGCGGTGGGGTTTCAATCCTGACTGGAAACAGAATTATGAATTATAAATTTTGAATGGTGCTGGTGCTAATTTTATCCCTTAAAAGTTATTTGAAACCAAAAATCTCGTCAATGTAGTAAAAAATTGCGGTGATAAATTACAACTGTAGGCATATTGGTAGAGAAGGCTGGAGGGAGACGGCAATATTTCTCCAGCAAGAACTGCCCTCTGTCTCCTGCCTCTCTTGTTAAAATACTCAGAAAACAACTTTGGGTAAAATCATTTTAGTAACAGGGCCAGCACGATCTGGTAAAAGTGAATGGGCGGAAACTCTGGCTATGCAGTCAGGAAAAACAGTTGTTTACGTAGCAACAGCCACTGATAACCCCGATGACCAAGAATGGCATCAACGCATTTTAGAACACCAAGAACGTCGCCCTCAAGACTGGATAACTTTATCTGTACCTGTGGAACTGTCTGCGACCCTCGCCGATGCTAAACCCCATACCTGTCTTTTAGTTGATTCTTTAGGAACTTGGGTTGCTAATCTCTTAGAAGAGGACGAATCTAGCTGGGAAAACATTGTTGCAGAGTTATTAGAGACAGTGGATTTGGTTGCTGCTGATATGCTGTTTGTAGCAGAAGAGGTAGGTTGGGGTGTGGTACCAGCTTATCCTCTTGGGAGGGCATTCCGCGATCGCCTGGGTTCTTTAGTGCGCCAACTAGCTGCACTTAGCCACACTGTTTATTTAGTTACTGCTGGTCATATTCTCAATCTAAGCGTGCTTGGTTCGCCATTGCCAATTAGAGGGGAAGGAGAGGTGATGAGTCAAGATTCTTAATTGATTCAAATTAATTCCAAATCTAAATTAAAATCTAAAATTGTAATATGGCAACCAAACAAGAAGTTAAGGGATACCTTGCCTACTGGTTTCAGTTGGGTAAGAAGGTGATTACGGGCAACGGTAAGGCAAGCATTTTGCCCCAATCGGTGCTAAATGGCGATCGCTATAGTGAAGAATTTGAAGAGTGCTGGCAAAAAATTCTCTCACCAGAATCGGGTGATTGTTACCTGGAGGGTACGCAAGAAACCATTGCTGAACTCTTGACACCGGCATGGGATATGCTGCGTTGTGGTCGTTGCAGTATGCCAGTAGCCGCGCGAAACATCGGGATGCCGGCGTTATTATGCCCCTGCAATGATTTACCTAACTGGCCTAATACCGAATTACCCGCGCCGCGAGAACCAATTAAGACTCAAGACCAACTTCAAACAATTCGCGATCGGCTTGTAGACAATATTAGGTAAACAACTAATTTAGAAATCTGACAAGTTTTTTGTAATTATTTGATTGTAAAAAGGCGTTGGGAAAACGCACTTGTTTTAAAAATGGGATGAGAAACGCTCCGACACCGTTGACGGTTGACGGTTAACAGTGTTTTGTGTTAGCCCATCCCCTTTTAGGGAATGAGATGAGCTTAATTTAATTTTTCCTGTACTAACTTTTAGTCTTACTACAGGATTTTTATAGCAATCCTAAATGAGTTGTGAAAATCGAGAGGCTCAGATCCCCGACTTCTTTAAGAAGTCGGGGATCTTATTGTTAACGACTGATTTAGGACTGCTATATATGTCTGTAGTTGTGCGCCCCTATTGTCTGGATTTTACGCAATTAAGCAGAAAGATAGATGGCAATACGTTTCGGTTAAAGTTTTTTGATAGATCACAAAGACGCGGTTTACCGCCGTCTTTACAAGAATCATCCTTCGTAGAGACGGCAATTTATAGGGTCTGGTGCCTTAACTCCTGAATCCGTTTTGAAAAACTTCAAAGTTTCAATTTCTGACTACTCAAAGACATCTGTTGACGTTCGGAAACCAATTTCAACTCTTCTTGGTGTTGCCAAGCCCACTCTGCCAAACCTGCAATCGGTTCAATCAACTTTTCACCAAAGGGAGTCAGGTTATATTCCACTTTGGGCGGCACAATTGGATACACAGTTCGATTAACAATAGCAGCTGACTCCAACCTTCTTAGGGTTTGTGTCAGCATTTTTTTTGATATTCCAGGAATTTGACGTTGAAAATCAGTATATCGCTTAGTACCAGAAGATAGAAGATAGAGTACTGGCGGTGTCCATTTATCTCCTACCAAATCCAGCATTTGCCGCATAGGACAGTTTGCGCCCAGGAGTATTTGCTCATTGTTGGGAACCATGAGGTAACTATATCACCAGAAAGTTCCTTCTTGTAAAGAAGAATACAAATCAGGCACACTGTTTTAGTTAGCGAAAATGGAGAGATTTGGATGAAACCGTTAGAAAACAAAGTTGCCCTTGTTACTGGTGGTACTTCTGGAATTGGGCGGACTACTGCGATCGCTTTTGCTCATGCTGGTGCCAAAGTTGTTGTAGTCGGACGACGAGAAGAAGAAGGCAGTGAAACCGTCAGCTTGATTCATCAGGTAGGAAGTGAAGGTTTATTTGTGAAAGCCGATGTCTCTCAAGAAGCAGACATAGAAGCAACCATTGCCGCCGTTGTCAATAAGTTTGGTAGGCTTGATATCGCCTTTAATAATGCGGGGTTGCTGGGTGAAAATGCCTTGCTGGCAGAGCAAACAGAGCAAACTTATGACCGGGTTTTTGGAGTCAATGTCAAGGGAGTTTTTCTCTGTATGAAGCATGAAATTACCCAGATGTTGGCTCAAGGTAATGGTGGAGCAATTGTCAATACATCCTCCATCAATGGTTTTCGTCCTTTAGCACCTGGCTTATCGATTTATGATGCCTCTAAAACTGCTGTGGTGATGCTGACAAAAGCCGCAGCCCTAGAATATGCCTCACAAAAAATTCGGATAAATGCGATCGCACCAGGGCCAATTGAAACGGAAATGCTCAGTCAGGCGACTGGCGGTAATACCAAAGCTTTTGAGAATTTTGTTCCCGCCGGACGTTTGGGCAAACCCGATGACATTGCTAATGCTGTGATCTGGTTGTGTTCTGATGCTACTAATTTTGTCAATGGACATACCCTGGCTGTGGATGGCGGATTACTGGCGGCGTGATCACTGCTTTACTTGCTGAATGGGGGTTTTGTAAAAACAATAGATGCGGGAGCAATCATGAGTCAACTAGAGAACAAAGTTGCATTAATTCTTGGTGGTGCAGGCAATGTAGGAGAAGGCATTGTGAGAGCATTTCTCAAAGCAGGTACCATAGTAGCTGTGCCGTCCCGTAAAGTCGAAAAACTAGAAGAACTACGCACTTATTTAGGTGAACTTGCACAAGGCGATCGCTTTATTCCCATTGTGGGAGAAATTGGTCAAATTGATAGTGCCGAAAGTATTCGTGATCAACTGCTTAAACAATTTGGAAGGCTTGATGCTGTGGTTGCTTCCCTTGGCGGCTGGTGGTTTGGTAACAGACCTTTAACTGAAGTCTCGATAATTTATTTATTGTATTGGAAATTTCTTAGTTCACTTTGGTGTTTCTGAATTTGGCGTTGGACAAGTTTTATTGACAAAATCACACTGGTAAATATAGGGTTCTTGCCAACTCAGAGGAATTTCTAATAAATCTCGCGTTCCTGTCATACCTTGCCCAATAAATAGTAACAAAGCAATACAGTTTAATATCGTATGGACGATGCGCCAGCGATTGGACTTATCTTGATAAATATCTTGAACAATTGCTAATGAAAAAATCATCAGCAGTGCTGCACTAATGCCAATATAATAATGTGACCAATACCACTCATTGGTGCGGCGATACACTCCATCCTGACAGCCTAGTATTACTAAACCAGCACCAGTTAAAGTTGCAAAAGCTGCCCGCCACACTCGCTGTTTCGCCCGAAAAAGTAATACTAAAGATGCAATGGTAGCAGCAAATATTAATACGATAAAAACAACTTGAAAAGGTGTTCCATTCCACAATTGATTTTTGATAATATTTTTGCCGATAGGGTAGCTTAATCCAATTAAAGTTAGTCCGACAACTGCACTTGTTAGCCATTCACCTAACTGCTTATGCTCTACACCCACCACTGGAGGAATTTTACTCTTACTTCCGCCTACAATTTGCAATCTGCGTTGGCGTGTTTGCCAAGCAAAATTAACCACTGTACCAATGAGTGGGAACACGAATATAACTGCGATCGCTGGATGTAAAAGACCAAGCAAATCTGTTATTTGCATACAATACCCTTTTAATGAATCATTAAAATCATATCAAAGGGTAATATAAAGTATCCTTCTAACAGTTAAATTAATTTAAGATGAGAATCTGGTTAATATTTGTTATTTTTAGCTTGTGTTAATAAAAATTTTGTGCAGCCTATCATGCTATAAACTAGCAGATAACTTATTATTAGGTGAAATATTACGTTGGCGCAACTTAGGATATTTAATCAATTTCCAGACCGAATAATAATTGTCACTGTAAACAATATCTGTCTTTAATCTATACTTTTTTTCGATTGTTTCGCGCCAAGCGTTTGAAGGATTGAGTAAAAATACATCAACAAATACATCAGGAATTTGGGGAATTTTTTGATTGTTCACCAACAGAAATCGGACTTTTGGTTCTAAAAGATAGCTCAAAGAAAAGACATTCCCATAATTATTCCCCAAAGCATCACTAATCAAAAGTGGGCGAGTCGCTTGATTGATGATTTGAGCAACTTGTGGATTGCCATAACTCATACCCTTATTCCACCAAGTTTCTGCCTGGGAACTCACCCTAGAAGAAATCAGTCCACAAATAATTACTAATGCCATAATTACGTGCCAAATGCTCCGGCGTAACACGCTTCCATTATATATTTGCGTAGCGAATAGGTAAGCAACAGCCACTTGGATTCCTAAATAAGATGGTATGAAATATGCTTCAGTAAATGGTTGTATGCTCCCAGGACTTAGCAGTATTAGAGGTAGTGCTGGTACTACAATCAATGTAATGACAAAAAACCAGACTTTATAGTTAGTTGTTAAGCAAAGAAAAGTAATTGAATATCCTACCAAAACTAATAAAATTGGTATAATCAAATAATTAAAAGGATTATTTAGGCTAAGGTCTATGTCAAAAAAAATCCGACTTAACTGCATTAGTAAAAAGGGAAATATAGGTAACAGGTTTTGCTGCGTTTCTGTTTTGTCTGATGAAATCAAAAATTGAAAAAAGTCACCTATTACAACTGTTACCCAAGGCATGAAGGCTAAGAAACCTACAAGTGATGCTAACAGATAAGTTCTGACAGTTGCAGTCAACTGAAATTTGGCAGTAACTATCACATAAATTCCATGAGCAACTGCTACAAATCCGCTCCAAATAAATGTATAAAAGCTAATAGCTAAAGTTATTGCATAAATACTCCAAATAGCGAATAAATCAGGTCGTTTCCTTTGTTTTACTGGCTCATGTTTATCTTGTAATTCCAGCCGCATTGCTCGCAGCAGAGATGAACTCGATAACAATATGGTGACTAACCAAAGAATATATTCTTGTGCTTCTTGGGCATAAACTAGATGAATTGGGGAAATTGCCATAAGTGCGATCGCTACCCCAGGAACCGATAACGGCACATTAAATAATTCTCGACATAGCCAATAAACACAAGGAAAAACCAGTAAACTGATGCAGGCAGATAAACTTCTAATCGCCGTCACCGAATTACCAAAGATTTCCATCCACAATCTGGCTATTATGTAATAAAGCGGTGGATGGTAAGAATCTTCTTTTGCCAAAGTCATAATTGTGTCATTTAAGCTTTTTTCTGGATTTACACCTTGAAACTGGGCAAAACTTTCTCCGCCAATGACAAGATTATTAAAAAGTCGCTGTTTTGCTTCATTAATTGTGTAACCAGAAATCCGCAATGAGGTATAAGTTTCATCATGCCAGTAAACTTTGCCATCAAGGTTAAAAAAGCGAAACAATATACCCATCGCCAATAAGAAAATAATTAAAAATCGCAACCAACTCGGAGCAAATTTGAGGTGGCGCATAAGTGGGGTTCCTAAAAATTTTCTCAAATCATTTAATTAAGCAGAGTGGATGAGGTGTCGTAGCTACGCCCGCCGTAGACATCGCCTATTTGTTAAACATGGCCAACTGCACTTTAATTTGATTGGGAAGATTGGCAATCAACACCTCTCCTTTATTAACTACAAAAAGAATTGGACAAGGTTGTATCAAATCCCGCAAAACTAGACTTAGTTTTGAAACCGAAATCCGAATGGAGTGTAAAATACACTAAGTGTAGCTGCATCTGTGGTAAAACGACTCTACAGCTACCGTGCATTCGGCGATCGCGTACCCGCCTACTGTAGGCGATTGTTAACTAATAAGAATTCAAGGTAGCAGTTTAAAGTAGCTGTATCAGCAGATTGAAAATACTGCCTTGGCAAGACAACTCTTGCTTTTAAACTATGCGAGGCTAAGATCGCGCAGATGCCACAGCAGAACTTCTTGCGTCCGATTCCAAAAGGGTTATTGAGGGTGCCGCTCCGTGTAGCTCTTGTAGTACCTTTCATCCTGCAAATTTCTGCTGCTGTGGGATTAACAGCATTCTTGTCTTTAAAAAATGGTCAGAAAGCTGTTAATGACGTTGCTACTCAGCTGCGGAATGAAGTTACTACTCGAATTCATCAACATGTCACCGATTACATAAAAATCCCCCAACTCGTCACTCAGATTAACGCTAATTCTGTCCATATTGGTGAGCTAAGTTTAAAAAATGGAAAAGTTTTAGAACACCATTTATGGCATCAAATACAGTTATTCAAGCCCTTAAACCCGATCGCTTTTGCAAATACACAAGGAGAAATTCATTCGATTGATCGCCTTAAGGATGGCTCACTAGTCATCCGAAAAAAGGATCAATCAACAGGTAACAATTATTATACTTACGCCACTGATCATGAAGGTAATCGTGTCAAGTTAATTCAAGTTAACAAAATCTTTGATCCTCGCATTCGCCCCTGGTACACAAATGCTGTAAAAGCAGGTAAATCTACTTGCACAGAAATTTATCCCTATTTCTCTTCATCAGGGCTAGCATTCAGTGCAACCCAACCTCTTTATGACCAGACAAATACTTTGCTTGGAGTGACGAATGCAACGTTATCTCTCTCGCAACTGAATGAGTTTTTACACAGTTTAAAGATTGGTCGTTCAGGAAAAACCTTTATTGTCGAGCATTCTGGAGATTTGGTAGCAACTTCAACGGCGGAGCAACCTTTCATTGTGAGTGTTCAGGGTGGCAAAAAAACATACAAACGGCTTAGAGCGATCGCCAGCAGCGATCGGATCACTCGCCTAACAACACAGTATTTGCAGTCACAATTTGGTAGCTTTAGAAACATTTATTCTAGCCAGCAGCTAGAATTTGAAATTGATCGCAAGCGGCAATTCGTACACTTAATGCCCTTTGCAGCCGACTGTGGGCTGAATTGGATGATTATCGTGGTGGTTCCTGAAGCCGACTTTATGGAGCATATCGAAGCCAACACCCGAACCACTATTTTGTTGTGTTTAGGAGCTTTGATACTAGCTACAGTCATAGGAGTAATTACTTCTCATTGGATTACTCAACCAATTCTCCATTTGAGCTTTGCTTCCAAGGAAATCGCTAATGGAAAGTTAGACCAAACCGTTACATTGGGGGGTATAAACGAATTAAGAGTTCTCGGTCAGGCTCATAATCAAATGGCTACTCAATTACAAGAGTCATTTGCTGGACTATTAGAGGTTAACAGGCGGTTAGAAGCTGAAATTAACGATCGCAAGCAGGCAGAAGAACAGTTACTACATAATGCGTTTCACGATGCACTGACAGGTTTACCCAACCGAGCTTTCTTTATGGAGCGTTTAAAACAGAGTCTCCAGCGAGCCAAACGGCAGGAGAATTATTTATTTGCTGTAATATTTCTCGACCTGGATCGGTTTAAGGTGATCAATGACAGTCTCGGACACCTAAAAGGAGACCAATTTCTACTTGCTATTGCAAATAAGTTAGAAGTATGTATACGCTCCACGGATACAGCTGCACGGCTTGGGGGAGACGAATTTACAATCCTACTTGACGAAATCCAGAATTTATCAGATGCCATCAAAGTAGTTGAGCGGATTCAACAAGAATTGACATTACCTCTTGAGCTTGACGGGCAAGAAGTATCTACAACAGCAAGTATTGGCATCGCCCTGAGTTCGACAGTAGCCTATGACCAAGCAGAAAACTTGCTAAGAGACGCTGATACGGCTATGTACCGAGCCAAGGCGCTGGGCAAAGCACGCTATGAACTATTCAACCCAGAGATGTATAGTAATGCTCTAGCTAGATTGCAGTTAGAGAACGATCTACGCCGAGCGATCGAACGCCACGAGTTTGAAGTTTATTACCAACCGATTGTTTCCCTGACTACTGGCAGGATTTTAGGCTTTGAGGCTTTGCTGCGTTGGCAGCATCCAGAGCGTGGTCTAATTTTGCCAACAGATTTTGTCCCTCTGGCAGAAGAAACCGGACTGATTGTCGAGATTGGCTACTGGGCGCTACATGAGGCGTGCCGCCAGATGCAAAATTGGCGAGTGCGCGATCGCATAAACTCGTTAGAGAAAATCAGCGTTAATCTCTCAGTCAAGCAATTTTCTCAACCGGATTTGATTGAGCAGATTGGGGAAATTTTGCACTCGACTGGTCTTGATGCTGGCAGTCTCATGTTAGAAATTACTGAAAGTGTAATTATGGAAAATGACGATGAGGCAAATGCCGCACTTTCAAAACTTCGGAAAATGGGCATTGAGTTATCAATTGATGATTTCGGTACAGGCTACTCTTCTTTAAGCCGTCTTCATAGCTTTCCGATTAGTGTGTTAAAGATTGACCGTTCCTTTGTCAGCCCAATAGATGCTAACGGTAAGAATTTAGAAATTATCGAGACAATTATCACACTGGCACACAAATTAGGTATGGATGTGACCGCCGAAGGAGTGGAGACAAAAGAGCAGTTAGCATTTCTGAGAAAATTGAACTGTGAATGTGGACAAGGATATTTTTTCTCGTGTCCGTTGGATAACGTGGCAGCAGTGGCATTAATCGTGACAAATCCTCAGTGGTAAAGCTTTTTTGAAAGGATTTGGATAACGCCATCTGGCAAAGTCTGCAATATTAGATATAGTTAAAAAATCAATGGTCTGAAACTGCCGATCAATAGCTGGAAGGCTACATATCTTAGCTCCAATATTCAAGTATGCCTGCAAAATTTGAGGTAGAGTGCTTTTATTATGAACATTAATTCCGAAAAAATCTGGTAATAAGATACAAAATTTTTCTTACACACTGTACAAATTAACCATAATCATAATGTGGATCATGAGATTTGGTCGTTTTAAGCGTTTTACATAATCCTGATTTACTCGTTCTCTTTGCGATCACTGAATGCTAAAGATGGCTGAAATACCCAAATCGCGTGTATTGCTTATGTATGATGCTAAGTTTTATAAATACCTCTATTCTGTTAACGCGTACATTGATATTATGCTTAAGAGTTAGTCTCCTTCAGGACTTACGTAAACAATAACCAAAACCCTTATTTTCAGGTAGGGGTAATTCATGAATTGTCCCTACAGCATGTACTTTTGCGTCAGTCCTATACTTGATTAACTACCAGAGGTACTTAGTTTATCCTTACATTCCATTAGGTTATAAGCACATGTCTAATAACTTCTCTCGGAATCAAATTTTAAGGGCAACTAGCGCTTTCATTGCTGGAGCAGCAGCCACAAAAATCCTTAGCGATGAACCAGCACAAGCACAACAGACCCAAAGGATTTTTGTCAGTAATAATCTTGGTTTTGATTTTCCTTAGATTCAGATTAGGCAGACACAGCCTGGTGATTTTGCCCGATTGCGATTCAATGTGGCTAATTTTAACTTTTGGGATATCGCAGTTGGTCCTGGTGATAATAGCGTAATGAATTTCTTTACAAACCTTACAAATGTAATGAGTTTGAGCCCCAATGGAAATGTTTCAATTAGTGGTTCGTTAATCCAGGGCTCATCTAAGAAGTTGAAGGAAAATATTACCGAGCTTTCAAGTAAAGAAGCGCTTGAGACACTAAAAGACCTGAACCCTGTCAAGTTCAAATACAAAGCTGATACAGAAAAAACACACCACATTGGATTCATTGCAGAAGATGTTCCAGAGCTTGTAGCAACCCCTGATAGAAATGGACTCAGTTCTATGGATATTGTAGGGATACTAACCAAAGTTGTTCAGGAACAGCAAAAAACAATTTTAGCATTGTCAGACAAAGTAAGAGCATTGGAAGACAAAAATGTTAAAAGGTAAATAATTGAGACTAAACATACCATTTCAAATGGCGCAAAGGAATGGAATACAATTGTTTTGGCTTTTGACTTTCACCTTGCGGTACTAGTCCTATTATCTATGCCTTTTTTAAACACCTACCCTTGAAAGCCAGCCCTTCGACTCTAATCTCCATAAAATTTGGGTTAAACCCAAATTTTATGGAAATCCTGAGTTCCCTACAAGACAATAAGGAGAATTCAAGTTAGAGAATTTTTACAATATTTGCTAACGCCATCTGGCAAAGTCTACAATATTAGATATAGTTAAAAAATCAATCGTCTGAAACTGCCGATCAATAGCTGGAAGGCTACATATCTTAGCTCCAATATTCAAGTACGCCTGCAAAATTTTAGGAATATCAACATTATATGAATCTGGATAACTTTGAGACAGTTCTAAACAAAATTGTGAATTTGGATAAACCAAAATACTTGGATGCATCAAGCGATTTTGCCGAAAATAATCATAAGCACAAGTACCTTGCCAAGGACATTGTGTTAGTAATGATGCACAGCCAAAGAAATATTGGTTTTTACTCCAAATGAGATAGTTTGCCAGCCCTTCCCAGAGGAGTAAAAGTGCTTGAATATTGCGGTATTCTTTAGCTATACATGTACGCCCAACTTCAACTGATGCCTGAAGCACAGAATTAGGAATCGCATTAAGATTAAATATATCGGCAGCATCAAAGCCTAGTCTTTGAGAAGCCATTGTATAGGTTTGCATCCGATAAGTTCCAATTGTTTTACCCGTTTGTTTGGAGATCAAGATTAAATGATGGCAAACTGCATCAAATTTATCTATATCCATTTGGGTAAACTTAGAAGCCGAAAATCCCAAACCTAGTTCAAGATTAAAAACTTCAAACCGTAACCGAAAGATTGATTCTAATTCTTCTTCAGTTGATGCCAGTCTTAGGATATATTTTTCAGTTTGAAGGACGGGGAAATCTTCCAGGGGGTGAGGAGGATTTAGTGGGTAATTGATGTTGCGTCCAGAAACTTCCATCTATCTTCCTACTTACGATTTGCGAAAATATTCTACTATGATTTAGGCACTATACAAATAGATCACATTATGCATTAATGTGTCGAGTGTGATTGATACGGTTTTCGATAACAGAACCTCTAGAGAGCTTTTTATTCTTTCAGATTAGAGGTAGAGTGCTTTTATTATGAGCATTAATTACCAAGAAATCTGGCAATAAGATACAAAATTTCCCTTTGATATACGCTATAAATGCAATTTAGCGAAGAAAATCACAATTAGGACAGAAAAGCCCCGGATGAATCCAGGGGCTTGGATAATTTTGGTTACGATGCCTACGCGATGTCTACGACGGGCTACGCCTACGCAATCTGCGGTAAATGCACTCTAAAATACTGAATTAATTACGGTGATTATTGCTGTAGTGAACTCTTGTACCTGCCCAAAGCAACTTCTCCCGCAGCGTCTGATAGTAGGAATTGTTCTCGCGCAAAATAATAAATTTAGCCCGACAATCTGCCATCCGCACATCAACGCGGTGTCCCGGCCAAATTGAAGTCCCCAAAACCCCATCTGTCCACAGCTTGGTACTCAAATCATAATCCCCCAAAGGCCAAATACTCACCACAGAACCAGGGGGTAAAACGAGGGGGCGACTAGAAAGGCTCATTGCACAAATAGGAGTGATGGTAATCGCTTCCATACCATCATGCATAATTGGCCCATTAGCAGAAACGGTGTAACCAGTCGAACCCGTGGGAGTGGAAATAATCAACCCGTCCCCGACGTACTGATCGACTACCTCACCGTCGATTTCCATTTCTAGAATAGAAGTAATCATTCGGTCAGCGGAGGCGGGTTTGACGCAAAATTCATTCAAAGCCAGATAATGCTCACTCACTGGTTCTAAATTAGACCCATGACCCTCATACACCGCAGCTTGTAACATCATCCGCCGTTGGATAGCATAACGATCCTCAAACAGCCGATCCCAAACTTTCTCAGTATCCTGAAACTCTTCCACTGACTCAGTTAAAAACCCCAGATGACCTCCCACATTCACTCCCAGAATCGGGATGCCCGCTGGGGCTAAGTGTCTGGCACCAGTTAAAACAGTACCATCGCCACCGAGCACCAAAGCGAGATCGATTGGTTGACCCGCAGAAGCCAAAAAGACAGGATAGGGGTTGTCTTTTGGCCCGCTAGGTCCCATCAACACATGGCACTCGCGGCTTTCTAGTTGTTTAGCACAGATTTCTGCCCATTGTTTACTCCGGGCATCCCGCGCTTTATAAGCAATGATTACCTGCTTTAGTTGCACGCACAGTTACCACTTCAGGAGATTAAACTGCTCCATATCGACGGTATCGCGGTTGCGATAAATGGCAAGCACGATCGCTAGACCTACCGCCGCTTCGGCTGCGGCCACAGTGATCACAAATACTGTGAAAACCTGACCCTTAATTAATGTTGAGTCGAGGAAGTTGGAAAATGCCATTAAATTCAGATTAACAGCATTGAGCAGTAACTCAATTGACATCAGCACCCGCACAGCATTGCGGCTGGTAATTAAACCAAAGATGCCAATGCAGAATAAAGCTGCTGCTAGTAATAAAAAGTACTGGAGTTGCATGAATCTGGGTATCCCTCCTGAAAAAACTGGCTTTCTATCTGCGACTCAGGTCGCAAATCTTACTCTTTTGTTTCGCTGGTTGTTGATACTAGTTCTCTGGGGCGTTCTTGCAAAGTCAAAACAGTTTGCCCCTGTTTGGATGGTGTCAATAGGTCTGGCAAAAACTCGCGGCGTGCCAAAATAATTGCTCCTACCATCGCTATCAGCAGCAAAATGGAAGCCAATTCAAAAGGCAGTAAAAAGTCAGTGAAGAAATGTTCTCCAATTAAAATTATCGAACTTTCACCACCCGCCACAGCAGGAGTTGAGTAAGCCCAAGGAGTAGCCAGAACCATTGTGCTTAAAAGACCAAACAATCCTACACTGACTAAACCCGTTAATGCTTTCCGCACCCAAGAGTTCGGAAATGCGACAAAATCCTCTCGCTTGTTCACCAACATAATGGCAAACAAAATCAACACGTTAACTGCCCCAACGTAAATCAGTATTTGTGCAGCTGCAACAAAATCAGCATTTAGCAACAGATAGATTCCCGCTATGCTAATGAACACGCCCCCCAGCATAAAGGCTGAATAGACGATGTTGGAGAACAGTACCACACCAATGGCCGCCCCAATCATCATCACGCCCAGTATGCCAAGCGATACAAACTGTACTCCTTCCGCTAGATTCACTGTTTTTTGTCCTTAGTCATTGGTTATTGGTCATTGGTCATTGGTCATTGGTCGTTAGTAAAAGACAAAAGACAAATGACAAATGACATTTATTTTTCTGTTTGTTCCACCAAATCTTCTGGACGCGCACCCGGACGTGGCGCATCTGCGGGCAGTCCATGTGGTTCGAGGACACCTTTGGGTAGGTAAACTAGTTCGCGCAGTGGTGTAACCATTGGGTCATCTGTTACTTTGTAGGGTAGACGACCGAGTGCCACGCTGTCATAGTTCAATTCATGGCGATCGTAAGTGGAAAGTTCATACTCTTCTGTCATCGATAGACAGTTAGTAGGGCAAAATTCCACACAATTACCGCAAAAGATACAAACTCCAAAGTCAATGCTGTAGTGGTTGAGTTTTTTCTTTTTGCTGGCTTTGTCGAATTCCCAATCGACTACAGGCAGGTTAATCGGACAAACGCGAACACAAACTTCGCAGGCGATACACTTATCAAATTCAAAGTGAATCCTACCGCGAAACCGTTCGCCAGGAATCAGTTTTTCGTAAGGGTACTGTACGGTAATCGGACGCCGCCGCATGTGGTCAAAGGTAACAGAAAGTCCCTGACCAATGTAACGTGCAGCTTGTACTGTTTCTTTGGCGTAATCACCAACTTGTTTCAGGAACTTTAGCATTATGTTTCACTCTCTCTTTATTTGTCCTTTGTCCTTTGTCCCTTGTCCGTTGTCCTTGGCCATTAGTACAAATGACTAATGACTAATGACTAACCCCCGAAGGCGAAGGGAAAGGCTAGTTTCAGGGCGGCAGTTAATAGGAGATTAACCAAACCAACTGGCAACAAGAACTTCCATCCTAAATCTAATAGTTGGTCAATCCGTACCCGTGGCACTGTCCAGCGCAACAGGATGGCGACAAACACTAGTAGATAGGCTTTGAACACGGTCATCGTGATTCCCAAAGCCGCAGTTACTATTTGGAAGACGGGATTTAGTTCACTGACTCCCACCCAACCAGCGATGAGGTTGAGAGGAATGGGAAAGTCCCAACCGCCCAGGTAAAGAATTGCTACTAGCAAGGAAGAAAGGATCAAGTTAACGTAAGAACCCAGGTAGAAAAGACCGAATTTCATACCTGAATATTCAGTCTGATAGCCTGCGACGATTTCTTCTTCCGCTTCTGGTAAGTCAAAGGGTAATCGTTCACATTCAGCTAGAGCGGCTATCCAAAAGATCAGGAAACCGATTGGTTGTCGCCAAATGTTCCAGCCCAAGATGCCATAGCCAGACTGTTGATTTACAATATCAACGGTGTCGAGGCTGTTAGACATCATAGCGATCGCTAACACCGCCAATGCCAAAGGAATTTCATAACTAATAGATTGCGCTGCTGCCCGCAACCCCCCTAAGAGGGAGTATTTATTATTAGATGCGTAGCCAGCCATTAGTAAGCCAATGGGTTGAATGCTTGATAAGGCAATCCACAAAAAGACACCCATGCCGACATTGCTAATTACGATGTTCTGCCCAAAGGGGACGATCAGGAATGACAGAAACACCGGAATCACAACAATAATTGGGCCAAGGGTAAACAGCCAGGGGTCAGATTTGGCTGGTACTATATCTTCTTTAAATACCAACTTCAAACCATCCGCTACAGGTACCAGCAACCCAAAAGGCCCCTGGTATTCTGGCCCAATTCGCTGCTGTGCGGCGGCAGAAATCTTTCGTTCTAGCCAAGTAGCGACTAATACCCCCACTGTTGCCCCAATCAGCATCAGTATCATTGGCAGTGGCATCCAAATCGCTTTGGCTGTTCCTGCTGGTATACCTAAATCCCGGAGGGATTCAATAAAAGTTCCTTGAAGGTCAATTCCTGAGTTCATGTTTCCACTCTTTAAGACATCGAGTCATGGTGAGTTACAACTATTAGTTAAATTAATACCTGTAAATTCACCCATTTTTAATTTTTGCCCAGATGACGCTTGATTGAAGATTTGTTGCTAATTCCCATGCCTAGTATATCGTTGGATGGTTTGAGCACCCTGAAGCAAAATGAGAACTTCTACTTATGATTGGCATTGAGATTGCTGTTGAGGAGATGAGGGGGCAAGGGAGCAGGGAGCAGGGGGGATGGAAAAGAGGAATTGGGGCAAGGTGCGCTTTGCAGGGGAGAAAGTTTCCCCTTTTCCCCCTGCTCTCTGCTCCCTTGCTTCTTCACATTTCCCTCTGCTCTCTGCCCCCTGCCCCCTGCCACCTGCCCATTTACCGTTGCTCAATGGGGGTATAAGTAACTTCGTGGAGACCGTTGTAAACCTGGGTAGGACGGAAAATCCGGTTTTCTGCTAGTTGTTCTTTCCAGTGGGCTAGCCAACCGGCAACACGAGCGATCGCAAATATTGGCGTAAACAAGTCTGTAGGAATCCCCATCTTCCTGTACACTAAACCTGAATAAAAGTCAATATTAGGATAAATTCCTTTGCTACCTAGTTTTTCCCCTACCACTTGCTCCATTTCTTGAGCAATGTCATAGAACTTGTCATGCCCAAACTTCTCAAACAGTTGCTCTGCTAGTCCTTGTAAAATTATGGCTCGTGGGTCTTTTACTTTATACACACGATGTCCAAAGCCCATAATCTTAGATTTAGTTTGCAGACAATGCTCTATGTAGGGACGGACATTTTCCACAGAGCCAATTTTTTCCAACATCTGAATTACTTCTTCATTGGCTCCACCATGCAGGGGCCCACCCAAGGTTCCCACGGCACTAGCAACCACAGCGTAAGGATCAGTTAAGGTGGAAGCTGTCACCCTAGCACTAAAGGTGGAAGCATTCATTGTATGCTCGACTTGAAGTATCAAGCAGATATCAAAAATCCGCGCCATCAGAGGATCGGGTTCTTGCTCATTGAGCATATATAGAAAGTTGGCGGAATAGTCCAAGTCATCACGAGGACGTACCGGGTCATTGCCTTTTCGCATCAGTTGGAACGCAGCTACCATTGTGGGAATAGTTGCTATCAGGCGTACCACCGAATCTCGAATGTAGGCAGGATTATGTAAATCCCGGAGCGAATAAAACAAGCCTAAAGCAGCAGCAGAGGCTTGCAGCGCATCCATTGGGTGACCGCTTTCTGGAAAGCATTTCATCATGTCCCGAATGCGGTATTTTATCCGCCTGTGGTAACGAACCTCATGCTCAAATGCTTTCAGTTCTTCCTTGCTTGGCAATTCGCCCCAGATTAAGAGATAAGCAGTTTCTAGGAATGTACTTTTCTCTGCTAGTTCCTCAATCCGGATGCCACGATATTCTAATATTCCCTTTTGCCCATCAACATAGCTGATACTTGATTGGGCGGCGGGAATGCCTTCTAAACCAGGCTTGTATTCGCACACCATCATGGCACCACCATTCGCTTTGTGAAATATCTGATCAAGCTAACTTACCAGAAATTATTGTCGCTATAACAGTAGCCCTTCTAACAACAATCGAAAATGTTGAAAAACTGTTATAGCAGGTACTTGGGTGGTGTCAACCAAAACATCTGACTCCGACCCAAAGGAGAACCTGTTTCTGGTAGTTTTATCCCAATCATACCTGCTTTTTTCAAGACTAAGCTTTCTTTGACCTCTCCCCATAGGAGAATTTCTGCCCAATTGGTCAAATCAGGTTCGTGTCCAACCAGCGCCAGTTGGGTATTTTGGGAATAATTTCTTGGCTCTAACCAGTCTTTTAGCCAACTAGAAATTTGACCATCGTGAGCGAGGTGGCTAGATTCCTCTAATTTAGAGCTTAATTTTTCTGCTATAAGGATATCAGCCGTTTGGCGGGCCCGCACTAAGGGGCTGGTGAGAATCAAATCAAAGTTTAATCCCAATTTAACAAGTTTCTCGGCAACTTTCTCAGTTTTTTGCCTTCCTTCTTTGGTAAGACTGCGCTCCTCATCCTTGATGCCTAATCCTTTATCTTCGGCGATGCCATGACGAATTAAATATAGTTCCATAGTTTTAGTTCTGTTAGCATAGCGGGGCGTAGCCCGTGCTTAGTTAGGATTTACGTCTGCTGTCAATTAACCTATCCTAATCTTAATCATTATTACGTATTCATTGATATGCGATTTACCCAGTACAGTGCAGTGTTATAGGTTCTAAGTGTTATGGATTTAGGAGCACTCAGATAGCATTGTCAAAAACTCATCTGGCAGCATTGCCGGAACTAAAGAAGCCACAAAATCGGGTGTGTTTCGTGTAACAATTATTTCTAAACCTGCCGTAAGCGCCGCAGCGCTCGTTACCGCATCCTCAAAATCCTTAATTGAGCTATTCAAAGCTTTCCGAATCACTTCATCTGTTACGCTGGCAACTTGAAGGTGCTGCAATAACTTTGCTAATAGTTCACGCGCTACTTCATTACCAACTTGACGACGCAGAATATAGAAAATATTGGTTACTGCATGACCTGAAACATAACCTTGTACTTGATTCTGCATTACTGTATTTAATGCTCGTGCAGAAGCTACGATAAATGGTTGACGCTGTGCCAAAATATCGAGCAACACATCGCTGTCGAACAACACCCCTTTCAACCGTATTTCTCCTCTAAATAATCCACATAATTTTCTGTCGGATTTTCTTCTTCTAGCTGGATTACACCTATTAAACTCTGAGTCCAGGAGTCAAGGTTGGTTAAAGATTCTAAGGTTGGACTGTCAGTAATAGACGAGAGGGTTTCTTGTTGAACCACATCTTTTTCAATCTGTTTATCCCTTGCTGCATCGAATTCCCCAAACCAGGCACGAAAGGCGGCGAGATCCTCTGGTGAAAGTTGACTAACAGCAAATTCGACATTTGTTATTATAACCTGCTTGTTGTTTAAGTCCTTATTTATTTTTTTCTCACTTCTCTCATTTATTGAATCTATCATTAGTTCTAATAGTTCTAGTGGTGAGATGACATTGCTTTTCTGATTGATTAAATTTCTCCTTAAGTCTTCTCGTTTTTCCAAGGATGCTGCATTGAATTCTGCGAACCAAGCACGAAAAACAGCTATATCCTCTGGCGAAAGTTGACTAATAGCGAGTTCTAAATTTTTTACAACCGACTCGTTACTTAATTCCTTCTTTAGTTTTTTATCATTTATTAAATCTTTAGCTAGTGATAATGATGAATCAAGACACGACTCTTCCAAACTATCAGTTGTCCATTCCGCTAATAATTCACGAACCAAATTTTCAAAGTCATGTACAACTCGCAAATTTAGGTTTTCAATATATCCATATCCGTGAGCAAGACGATTACGAACTTCAAAACAAGTTTGAGCAAGGTCAAATTGAGAAATTGATAACTCTCCCAAAGAGTACAAATGTCTTAGTAATCCTATGGCTGGGAAACGCTCAATAGGAATTGACACACTGACTGCTCGCTTTCTTAAAGCCCCCTCAAAAATACTCCACATATAAAGAAAAACAGGTTCAATTTCACAATTTTCAATAAGCTTATGTGCTTGGACAAACCGATCAGTTAGCTCTTGCCATGAAAGAAGTTCTTCGGATGTTCCAGGTAAGGATTTGCCTTCTATGTCTTCAAGTGTTAGCAATAAAAAACGCCAGCCTGGATGTTTACTAACTTCCTCTGCTAAAGCCTGTAAACTTTCCACAGAAACTCTGCTGAGGCTTGTTTTTATTTCAATTACCAAACCTGAGCCGTCTTTAATAGCAATCATATCTGGCTGGTAGTTACCCAAACCGAATGGTAATTCATCTGTTTTTGGACCAGTGAAAACACGAAATCCTTGACTTTTGTACTTATCTGCCAGAGATTTTAACTTTTCATCATATAGAGTTTTAGTATTGTTAATCATAAGTATTGTTCCAGTGGTTGAGATTGACTCACTTTTACATAAACACACTCTTTCCCTGTGATGACAGCACGCTGTAATAAAGAAGGCAGACTTATAATATCAATCGGATCAGACATAAATCGACGATGACTATCTACATCTGATACTAAACTATCATCTTCAAAAACTAAGTCTACAAGTGCATCCTGAATTGGCTTGATAATGTTATCGATATCAGCCGGAAATTCATCACAAAGATAAACTAGCGTCAGTTGGAGATCGCCGTCTTTTATCGGACTGTTATCTTTCCAAACCTTTTGGGCTTCAACGCGCACAAAATTCTTCCATGCCTGAAGATTTTCTCTTTTTTTTGTCTGTAACGAAACAGGTCGTCTGGGAATGAGAAATTCAAAAGGTATTATTCGCATCCCAAGCGCATATCTTTATAATTAGTTAACAAACTGACAGCAATTTTCACAGATGATTCCTTATATGTTAAACATATTTACACTTATAGAATAAGTAGGTGGAAGTTAATTTTATTTTGCCTAGCTACTTAACATTATGCACAAACTACATCCTCAATCAGTTCAGCCTCTGTGTAAAGATCAAAATTCCCGACTTTTTATAAAAAGTCGGGAAAGATGTTTATCACGAATGATTTAGGGATGCTATTTGACCAAACACTTTGACTGCTGCATGAGTTAGGAGTTTTCCCCATCTCCTTCTCCCTTTATTCTGACTGAATCGGGTTGTCTTTAGGATTAACCAACCTCAGCAGTTTTTGCTTAATTTGAGTGTCGAATACTTCCCATTTCATTTTTGCATAGGCGGAATTTTCGTTGCTGCCAGATAAGAAACCCATCGGGATTTCAAAGCCGCCTGCGCTTGTCCTTCCACCGCCAAAAAACCGCCCTGCGCTATCTTGCCCAAAGGCTTCTTTGATGAATTCATCAGGGTCAAGGGTAAGTTTGGTGGTTCTCAGGGAGCCGATGACTATTTCCAGTTCATCATCTTCATCGTGGACAATGCCATAAACTACGGCGGTGTGGACATTTTCTTCGGTGACGAGAAAATCAGCCGCTTGGGGAATGGCATCGCGGTCGTCGTAACGTAAATAACCAACACCAGCGATGGAAAAGTTATTTTGGACGATGCGATTTTTTAGCGATCGCTCGATCACATCCATTACCCGCTTGGAACGGTTCGCCTGTAAAATGGCGTTTAGCAGTTGAGCGTCATAAAATCGGCTTAAATACGCTGCTGCCATAAAGTCTTCTTCTTGCGCTTGCATGAGCCGATTTGTATCCGATCGCAAGCCGTGCATTAAGGCAGTAGCACATTTAACGTGTTGATTTATACTGCTATCTAATGCCAGTAATCCAGTTTGGAGATACTGGGTAAAAATGGTTGCCGTCGCTCTTACATGGGGACGAATATCCTCAAACTCTGATTGGAGATCACCTTGGATACTGTGATGGTCGATGAGGGCTATTAGGGGAATTCCAGCCTGCTGCACTGCTGACAATAGCTGTGAAGTGGTTCCCTGGTTATCAATTAATACAAAACCTTGATAAGATGACAAATCTTTGGTTTTCAAGGTTTGCAGTGTCCAGCGTTGGATAGGTAAATTGGTCAGCCTTACCAAGGCAATATTTTCTTGATGGCTCAATGCGCCAGCATAAATGATTTCACATTTGATATCATATTGCTGGGCAATTAACTGATAAGCCCAGGCGCAAGAAAGAGCATCAGGGTCAGGAAAATCTTGCAGAATTACCAGTTGGCGATCATGTCGGTGTGCCAGAAGGGTCTTTTGCAGTTCTTCTGACTTTTGTTGTGCCAGAGAATTACCACGCTGGCTGAGATATATAGCTCCTTCAGCTACCGATGGCGGTAATGACGGACTTTTAAATGCAACTTCTACTGGCACTTTCTCTATTTCAGGTTCCTCTGGTTTTGGTTCTGTGGTCAATGACAAACTCTCAAACTGACTAGTGGGAGAATTCAAGTACATAGGGAACTTTTTTAAAGTGTGAGGCTCCTTTAATTCAGAAATACCACGAGCAGCAATTCCTTGAATTTAGCCAGATTATGATCTTCGCAAAAATATCAAGACATTGCACTCTACATCTAAGTATACTTTTTGCCAGTAACAGCAATGCTCAACAATGGTAAACAATCAACTAAATTCCACTAGAGAGCATATAGATGCTGGGAACAAGGAAGTTTAGTATATCGAGCTGTATCTGAGAGCATAAATCTGTTTGAGGAGCTTTTTTTGTTTTCTATAAATTGAATTAGCAGGATTTTAATCTGACTTAGGGTATATTTTCTATTTTATACTTTCGGTATAGTCCTTGATATTTGAAATAGTCTTACGCTCAATAATCTCATCATTCTGACTATTGAGCAATTAACAATAATTTTTAATGAACAATGCGTGTTTTGTATCCTTTTTGAAAATTCTGATAATTGATAGCAAAACCCAGTGCAAGAAGGCAGATCGTTTTTAACGTCTTCCCTTGGGAGAAGACGGGGAGTAAAGAGGAAGCCCCATACACAAAGTAGAGGCTTGAGTGTTGACGCATTGCAGGTGTTTACGAGACGCGATCGCATTCGTTGCAGGTTATATAGCCACCAATTGTTCAACAATCGATAACTAAAGTTATTGGCACTTTCCCAAAGCAAGAAGGTCTTTTTTCTTTCTCCTCTGTTCCTCTGCTTTTTTGCTCAAAGACCTATAACATACTTTTGCCACTCTGTATGCAGTCCACTCTTAAGATGTTTGCTGACCTCGAAATAGAGGCTGCTATAAGGTTGGCGGGGGGGATGACGCAAAGGCATATGAGCTTCGTGGGGATTACGACTGCCTTTTTTAACATTGCAACGGACACAAGCAGTTACAATGTTTTCCCAAGTGTCGCCACCGCCGCGCGATCGCGGTATTACATGGTCTAGAGTCAACTCATCCCCTGTGTAACCACAGTATTGACAGGCATGACCATCACGGTGCAGTATATTTCGGCGAGTCAGAGGAATTTCTTTATAAGGAACACGCACGTAATGACGCAACCGGATCACAGTCGGCAACGGAAAATCCGAGTACAAAAATTTACCGTTGTGTTCTACGCGTTCTGCTTTGCCCTTGATTAACAGAACTACAGCACGACGCCAACTCGTTATATTGAGAGGTTCGTAAGATGCGTTTAAGACTAAAACCTTCCCCATGTATCTGCGCTCAGGGTAATAGCTTTACATAAATGTTAACACAAATACACCCTGCTAGGGAAATGAGAATAAATTATACTTTCGGAAGAATTCAGCAATTAAGTTATGAGTTAAGAATTTGCAAGTAAAATTTTTAACTTAAAGTAAAATAAATACGTGGTTGATGCAAAGAATGCAGCCAAAAGTTGAGCCAGTCGCTGCGGTAGTTTTCCTATGCCACTTGCAACAATTAAGGGCAAACGAAACAAAGGATACATTCGCACAGCGTCCTGCACTTAAGGGTAAAAATAAGATTTTCAGAGAGTTTTTATCTAAATCCTAAACTCATAAATCTTAACTTTTACTTTACTACCACAACATCTTGTATCAATTCCAATCTGAAGGTTAAACTTCCTATTTAATCTGATCTCGCTTTTAGCAGCGTGTATAGATGGATAAATTGGAAGTTTAGCCGTGGTGGGATAGGAGTCAGTGCAAATGTTAAGTCGCAAAAAAATCTCTGGTGTAGTTCCTAATGAGCAGTGCGACACCTACGCGTGGTTTTCGCAACGAGCTTGGGTAGAAATTGACTTAGGGGCGTTGTCGTATAATATACAACAATTAGTGCAGTTTTTATCGCCGCGTACCCAGTTGATGGCAGTAGTAAAAGCTGATGCGTATGGACATGGAGCGGTAACAGTAGCTCAAACTGCGATTGAATCGGGAGCAAGTTGGCTGGGAGTCGCTACAGTTCCAGAAGCTATCCAATTGCGAGAAGGCGGGATTCAAGCACCCATTTTGATTTTAGGGGCAACTCATACACCAGAGCAGATTCATGCGATCGCACATTGGAATCTTCAGCCCACACTCTGTAGCCCTAAACAAGCTTTGGTATTTTCCGATACTCTAGAATCCCTGAATTATGGTTCTTCAGTGCCCGTACACATAAAATTAGACACGGGTATGTCTAGGTTGGGAACTAATTGGCAGCAAGCTGGTGAATTTGTGCAATTAGTGCAGCGATTACCACATTTATCTATTGCCAGCATTTATTCCCATTTGGCAACAGCAGACGATCCTGATACTACGGCAATGGAAGAACAGCATAGACGATTTGAGGAAGCGATCGCCCAAATCAAAGCAATGGGAATTGAACCACCTTGCTTGCACTTGGCAAACTCAGCAGCTGCACTCACAGATTCGGCATTGCACTACGACATTGTGCGAGTAGGTTTAGCTGTTTATGGGCTTTACCCAGCACCGCATTTACAAAATGCGATCGATCTCAAACCAGTTTTGCAACTTAAGGCACGAGTTACCCAAGTTAAAACAATCGCCGCAGGAACTGCTGTCAGTTATGGGCATAAATTTATTGCCCCACGTGAACTTTGCCTAGCTGTCGTGGGAATTGGCTATGCTGACGGTGTGCCTCGTAATCTTTCCAACAAAATGCAGGTATTAATTCGCGGTCAGCGAGTCTCGCAAATTGGGACAATTACAATGGATCAGTTGATGCTGGATGTAAGTGCCATACCTAATATCCAAGAAGGGGAAGTTGTCACCTTGCTAGGGGAACAGGGAAAAGAACAAATTTCAGCAGACGATTGGGCAGAACAACTAAACACTATTTCCTGGGAAATTCTTTGTGGGTTTAAGCATCGTTTGCCTCGTGTTGCGGTTATGTAATTAGGTATGGGCATTGGGATTAGGGCAGAGGTAACAGGTGACAGGTTATAGGGAATAATCTGTACCCTGTAGCCTATTCCCTTGTTTACTTTCCACTCCCTATTCCCATAAATAATTTCTTATGGTATGATAGTAAACTGATGCGGATGTGGCGGAATTGGCAGACGCGCTAGATTTAGGTTCTAGTTCCGAGAGGAGTGAAGGTTCAAGTCCTTTCATCCGCACTTTTGATAAATTGAATTGCTTTATCTAGGCTGGTAGTGATGCTTGATTTAAAAGTTCAGGTATAATTACCAGCCTTTTAAAAAAGGGGGTTTTGAAAGCCTACTTTTTATTAAGGTATATATACACATAAGTTATCTAATTAGTTAAAAATCCTCTAAAACCTCACCCTGTCATATCTTTAAATTGGGAGCATCTCACTTTTGTAAAAACACACCTGCGTGAGTTTCAAATTCTTTGAGTCCGCGTAGGCGGACTACCCTTCGAATTTCCCAACGGGCTTCCTCTTTAATCCCTCTACTTAGTGAGGCTACGGTGTACGCACAAGTCAGCAGACCTCTCCCCAAACCCCTCTCCGACGCGGAGAGGGGTTTTGAAGATTCTAGCTATTAAGGGGTTGGAGGTTAGGTCTGGGAGCGCTTTGAGCAAAATAAGTCACTTGTGTGTACACGGTAGACTTAGTGAGGAGAGGGACAGGTTTTACTATGCAAAAACTTTCTTGAGGTATTTCAGAAGCTATCAGATTTAACCGGAAATTACGTTTAGAAAGCATCTGTATATACACCGTAGCCCTTTTTGAAGATGCTTTACCGCATAGCCTAATGTGTTGTAGAGACGCTACAAAAGATAAGTTTTGTATTTTGTTTAATCTACATTTTTAAGTGTGAATATTAATAAATCAATTTATTATTATCAATAAATCAGTATTATTGCTGTGGTCAACTTGAAGTTACTCGATGCAAAGTGGCTTCATCTAGCCATTATCTACTCAAAAAACATATTTACTTAAGTGTAAATACAGAAGTTCAAATATATTACTATCTGCAAAATCAGTATTATTCCTGTGGTCAGATTGGGGTTACTCAATGGAAAGTGGCTTCATCTACTCTTGACATTTTTATGTCTGATTCTCCAAAAATGTCTGTAAATCTCAGTAACAGGAAGTAAATTAACAATAATTTACGAATTTACTGAGATTTGATCATTTGAAAATAACGCTGTTTTTGTTGAGTTTGACCACAAACCCTAGAGATAAACTAATGTACTTTAAAATACAAAAGTTTGATGCTTTTTACTCAATTTAAATTGTGGAATAACTTTGGATGAATTTAGTTTACACGTACCGAATTTAGCTGAAGTAAAAGCAAAATGAGCACAACTCCTATAGGTAGCTACAGGTTGTTCCAGAAACTACATCCGCTATCTCTGTTGGCGCAATTAACCAGTCGGCGTGCTACAGGGTGCTTAAACATATTTACTGGAATAGTTTCTTGGTCAATTTATCTAGAGGACGGTAAACTTACTTATGCCTCCTATTCAGATAAATTGTTTGAGCGGCTTGACAGTAACTTGCGACGGTTGAGCCAGCAAATTCCTGCCCTCAACAGCGCCACTCGTGTGCAAATGCGGCTGATGTTTGAGGCGAAGAATGAACATCAAGCAATACCAAATGCAGATTATCAAGCTATTTGTTGGTTAGTAAATCAGGGTTACATCACTTCGGTGCAAGCAGCAAGCCTGATAGACGAATTGGCAAAAGAAGTACTGGAATTATTTCTGTGTTTAAAAGAAGGTAGCTATGAATTCAGCCCGGAAAGCTCTTTGGATGAATTACCAAAGTTTTGTCATCTAGATTTGCGGTTACTTGTTGAATACTGTCAAAAGCAGTTACGAAATCGGCAAAACATCCGGTCATCAATTCCGGCTGGTGGGGGTTCCCAAGTTTTGCCTACAACACAACCTTCTCAAGTTAAGCCACAACTGCAAATAAAACTTGGGCAAAAATTACCGAAACCAATTAATTTTGATATTCCTGATAATAAAAATATTCAAGCACCTGTTGCCAAAAAACTATATACAATTGCCTGCATTGATGATAGTCAAACGGTTTTGAATTCTATTAAATATTTTTTGGATGAAAACACATTTTCAGTTGTAATGATAAATGATCCGGTGAAAGCTTTAATGCAAATTCTTCGGAGTAAACCTGATCTGATTTTGCTAGATGTTGAGATGCCAAGTTTAGATGGGTACGAGCTATGTTCGCTATTACGGAAACATTCAGCTTTTAAGAATACACCTATCATCATGGTGACTGGTAGAACAGGATTTATCGACAGGGCAAAAGCTAAGATGGTTAGATCATCAGGATATTTGACTAAGCCTTTTACACAATCAGAATTGCTAAAAATGGTTTTTAAGCATCTTGGTTGATCTAAACAAGGTAATAAAAACAACAAATTTAATTTATTTTTTTAGGAGATTTAATAGTGAGCCTGACTTTGCTTGGCACAATTCTAATTGTAGAAGATTCTCCCAGCGAATTGGAATTAATGAGCCATTATCTCAAAGAAAGTGGCTACAACGTAATTAAAGCAAGCGGTGCAAAAGAGGGTTTAGAGAAAGCTGTTTTAGAAAAACCAGATGTGATCGTTACTGATGTAGTAATGCCAGAAATGAGTGGATTTGAATTATGTCGTTCTTTGAGAAGAAACCCGATTACTGCAAAAGTGCCAATTGTAATTTGTAGTTCTAAAAATCAAGAAATTGACCGTTTGTGGGCTATGAGACAAGGCGCAGATGCTTATATAACTAAACCTTACACCCGCGACCATCTTCTACGTACTATTAAATCAGTGGTAATTTGAATCAATGACTAATGCAAACATTACACTTCCTTTAAAACCAACACAAACTAATTTAGGAGATGGTTATCTAAAGTTTCAGTTAAATCAACAGACTGCTGCTGTTTTATCAATGAAATATACGCAAGAAGCAGTTATTGTCCCTATTGAATCTGTAACCTCAATGCCTAATATGCCTTCTTGCATATTGGGATTAATGAATTGGCGAAGTCGGATAATTTGGGTAGTTGATTTGCCACGAATGCTCAATTTAGAATCTCTAGATTATCGAGTGCGACAGTACAGTGCGATCGTTATCCAAGTGGAATCATTAGTATTAGGTTTAGTTGTGCAAGAAATAAAAGGTACAACCAAGTTCCTCCCTGATGATATTCATTCTCCTATAGGACAAGTGGCATCCAGTTTAGTTCCTTATTTATGTGGGTGCGTTGTGCAACAACAAGAAATATTACTGGTATTAGATGCACTGGCAATTGTCCAGTCTTCTATTCTCCGCAGTGATTAGGGTGTACTACTAAAAAGGATTTTTAGTGTTCTTATTCACATAGTTAGGAGAATTAATTTTATGTTTAATAAAACCAACTCAAATCAAGGTAGTAGTGCTAAAAATCGAGCCTCGCTGATTTCCTCCCAAAAAATCACTGCTAGTGGAGTAAACCTACCAACTAAGACTACTAGTAAAACGGCTAATAATTCTTCCCTAAGTCAAGTTGTTGCATCTTTTGCAAGGCTAGGACTAGTTAAAAAAGCGACTATTTTAGCGATCGCAATCGGTACAATACCAGTATTGGGGATAGGCGCGATCGCTTTTAGCTTTGCAAACAAATCAATTACTAAGCAAATCACCCAGTCTCAACAAGCTGAAGCCAGTGGCTTAAGTGATAAAGTTAACCGTTTCATGTTGGAACGCTACGGGGATATTCAGGTAATATCAAGTTTGCCTTTTTTAACCAGTCCCCAAGCTAGTGTAAATACCACTAACCAACAAAAAAAAGCAGTCCTAAATCGTGTTGTTGAAGCCTACAAAGCCTATGACAGCGTTGCTGTTTTTAATCGCCAAGGTAACTTGATTGTCCAATCTACAGGCGAACCCCTGAACAACCAAAAAGACCGTACCTATTTTCAAGACGCTTTACAAAAAGATACTCCTGTCATCAGCAAACCCGAAACAGTAAAGGATACTGGAGTAGTGAGTATTTATATAGCTGCACCTGTTAAAGAGACAAGGACGGGCCAAACCATTGGCGTGGTACAAGCACGTATGCCCGTAAAATCTTTAGAGGAAATCTTGAAAAACTACGTAGCCAATGGACAACAATATCATTTGCTTGATGCTTCAGGAACAGTTTTCTTGAGTCCACAAAAGGCATTATTGGGGAAAGAGGCAAAGGGAGAGTATGCTAATTTACCTAAACTAGTAGCAGCCAAAAAGGTAAATAGTTTTATAGAAGTTCCCAAAACTCACAAAAAACAAGAACTAGTAAGCTACGTACCAGCCACTAAGTTAGATGGCTTACCAGATTTAAACTGGCAAGTACTTTTATCCACAGATACAGCAATTGTATTTGAGCCACAAAGACAATTGTTGTGGACTATAGCCATCGGTACAGCACTGACAGCATTAATTGTGGGTGCGATCGCATCTCGATTAGCTAAACTTACTACACAGCCAATTTTAAATGCGACTGCGGCATTAGCAAAGCTTGGTCAAGGTAAATTCAATACCCGTCTGGAAATCGAAAGAGAAGACGAATTAGGCTTATTGAGTGCAAATATCAACCAGATGGCCGAACAATTGCAGGTTTTAGTTAAGGAACAGGAACTCGACGAGATACAAGAATCTAGGAATGTTCCAGTAATCGGTTCTGATGACGAACGACATCAAAAAGAGACACTGCAACAGCAACTTTTACAACTGCTCAACGATGTAGAAGGTGCAGCTAGAGGCGACTTGACAGTACGTGCAGACGTGACGGCTGGAGAAATAGGCACTGTTGCCGACTTTTTCAACTCTATTGTAGAAAGCCTCCGAGATATTGTTACCCAAGTTCAACAAGCTGCTACCCATGTGAATACTGCTATTGGCTCTAACGAAGGAGCCATCCGCCACCTAGCAGAAGAAGCACTTACCCAAGCTGCCGAAATCAACCACACCCTTGATGCTGTTGACCAAATGACCCAATCGATGAAATCTGTAGCCGAAAGCGCCGAAAAAGCTGCTTTCGTTGCCAACCATGCGGCTCACACAGCTAGCAAGAGTGGACACGCGATGGATTTGACAGTACAAAACATCCTGTCTTTGCGGGAAACTGTGGGTGAAACTGCCAAGAAAGTGAAACGTTTGGGAGAATCTTCGCAACAAATTTCTCGCGTGGTGTCCTTGATTAACCAAATCGCTATTCAAACTAATTTACTAGCCATTAACGCCGGTATTGAAGCAGCGCGTGCGGGTGAAGAAGGTCAAGGTTTTGCCGTAGTGGCTGAAGAAGTCGGCGAACTAGCAGTTAGGAGTGCCGCAGCAACCCAAGAAATTGAACAAATTGTTGAAAATATCCAACGAGAAACCAGTGAAGTGGTACAAGCGATGGAAATAGGAACTACCCAAGTGGTGGAAGGAACTCGAATTGTGGAGGAGGCTAAAGAAAGCCTGAGTGAAATTTTGGATGTATCGCGTCAAATTGACTCCTTAGTGCAGTCGATTTCCACTGCAACTGCATCTCAGGTTGAAACATCGCAAAGTGTTAGCCAATTGATGAAAGATATCGCTGCTGTATCACAACGCACTAGCGATTCTTCTCGCCAAGTCTCTGAATCTCTGCAACAAACTGTGGAGATTTCTCATCAGTTACAAGAGACTGTCGAGGCTTTCAAAGTTAGTTAAGTTTGTCATTTGTCATTTGTCATTTGTCCTTTGCTATTTGCTAGTGATCAATGACAAATGACTTTTGTTATTTGTCGGTTGTCATTTGTCCTACCCTGCGGGAAGCCGCTAGCGCGTCTATGTCCTTTTATCAATGACTAATGACTAATGACCAATGATTAATGACCATGACCAATGACCAATGACTAAGGACAAAAACCATGTTACAAGACAAAGAATTAGAAATCCAGATGCAGTTTCTGGAAGAAGCAACTGATTACTTGAATACCTTAGAAGGGGTATTGTTGGAAATCGATACTACTAACCGCATTGATTTAGATAAAATCAATGCTGCACTCCGAGCCGCTCATTCTATCAAAGGTGGCGCGGGAATGATGGGATTTAAATCGTTAAGTCATTTAGCTCACCGTTTGGAAGATTCCTTTAAAGTTTTAAAAACTAAAAAAAATTCTTTAGAAATTGATACTCAGTTGCAAAGTTTATTGCTATCTGGAGTTGACTGGCTGCGTCAGATTGTAGAATTACTTGCAGAAGGAAATGTTGTTGAAGATGCGTGGTTAGCAACCTTTTGTTACCCGATTTTTGATGAGTTGCACGATCGCTTGGGCGACCCCACCCCTGAAGATGCCTCATCCATGCTATCCCCAGAAGACGGGCAAGACGTTGTCCCCTTGCTATTTGGCACAGAAGTCGAAGAGTGTTTGCAGCGTCTAGAATCTGTATTGGCAGATAGGGAACAACCTGGTTTGCATGAAGAAGTTGTGATCATGGCAGCTGAATTGGGCGGTTTGGGTGAAATGCTCCAGTTGGCAGCTTTTACCAAGCTTTGTGAGTCAGTAACGCAGCAATTAGAAACGGTTAGCAGCTCGCGCATTCCAGAAATTGCCCAGTTAGCATTGCAAGCATGGCGGCGATCGCAAGCTTTGGTGCTGACAAATCAACTAGATAACTTACCTACAGAACTTGACTTCAATAGTAGTTCTACGCCACCACTATTATTACCAGCAGAAATAATACCACAGCTTCCCCCCGCAGACACAGAAGTAGTGTCAACACCTGTTTGGCAACCAGAAAACACTAGCGAAAATTGGACTAATCATGAAGCATTGGCGCAGCCGATCGCAGGTATCGCTGCTAATTTTACATTTCTAGATGCAGAATTTGCCGATGATGTTAATGCTGTCAATGTCACAGAGCAAAATACAATATTTACTAGAGAAAATAATCCTCCAGATGCTAAATTTGGTGAAAGCAAAGGAGAGCCAAATGGCGTTGTTAAAGAACGAGAAAATCATGAAAATAGTGTCCGAGTTCCCAGCAAACAACTAGAGCAAATTAATGATTTATTTAGCGAACTGATTGTCCAGCGCAATGGATTAAACTCACAAATAGAAAGATTACGTAAACTTGTTCGTAACCTGAACCAACGAGTCCAAACTCTCGACAGAGAAAACCAGGATTTACGCACAGCCTACAACAAGATTTCTACTCAAGCGGCTACTTCTGTTAGCGTGCAGATGCAAGCTGAGAATAGTCACCAAATACAGGATGCAAACACAGAATTTGATGCCTTAGAAATGGATCGCTATAACGAATTTAACCTGCGATCGCAGGAAGTTATGGAAACCATTGTTCAGGTACAGGAAGTTACAACTGATGTGCAACTCAGTGTAGATGATGCAGACCAAATTGCTCGTAAACTCAACAAAACATCGAAACAGTTACAGACAAAACTAAATCACATTAGAATGCGGCCATTGTCTGATTTGACCGAACGTTTTCCTAGAGCTTTACGTGATTTAAATGTGGAGTATGGGAAAAATGTCCAGTTAAAAATTGAAGGTGGTAACACTTTAATTGAACGCAGCATTTTAGAAGCGTTAAACGATCCTTTAATGCATCTCTTAAGGAATGCTTTCGATCATGGTATCGAAGACCCTGGTACCCGTCGCCTTTTGGGTAAACCAGAACAAGGATTGATTGAAATTACAGCTACTCACCGCAGTAATCGCACCTTAATTACCATCCGTGATGATGGTTGGGGCATTTCTCTGGAGAAAATTCGCACCCGCGCCTTAGCTATGGGGTTGGATGCTTCTCTACTGGCTAATGCAAGTGATGAAGAACTATTATCACTAATTTTTGAACCAGGTTTTACCACCTCCGAGCAAGTTACAACATTATCTGGTCGCGGTGTCGGCATGGATGTAGTTCGTAACAACCTCAAACTGATTCGAGGAGATGTCAAAGTTGATACGGAACCAGGAGTTGGTACTACCTTCACACTATCAGTACCATTTACACTTTCCGTTGCACGAGTTTTGTTGGTAGAAATCAACAAAATGCTGTTGGCATTTTCCACAGATGTCATTTCAGAAATATCTTTACTGCAAGACGAGCAAGTTTTCCAAATGGCAGGTAGCGAAGTTATAAATTGGCAAGAAACCACGCTGCCACTGATTCGCCTGAATCGTTATTTAGAGTTTAATTGCGTGCGCTACGATAGCCAAGAGTTAGAAACTCCGGCAGCAATTAATGCTAATAGTGTGTTAGTAGTCAAAGGTAATAATCAGTCAGTAGCAATCCAAATAGACCGTTGCTGGGGTGAACAAGAAGTTGCTATCCGCCAAGTTGAGGGAAATATACCTTTACCGAAAGGCTTTAGCAACTGCACAGTTCTTGGTGATGGTCGAGTAGTGCCACTAGTTAATGTCAATGAATTGCTGTATTGGATTGCTACAAATCGGCGGACTCATAAAGGTAGCCAATTACCATCAGCAAGGTTAAAAACACCGTTCTTGATATTTGATGAAAACAAAATATCAGCAGCAACTGTTAAGCAGAAAGGTACAATTTTAATCGTAGATGACTCAATTAATGTTCGCCGCTTTTTAGCTTTGACTCTTGAAAAAGGAGGCTATCAAGTAGAGCAAGCTAAAGACGGTCAAGATGCTTTAGAGAAACTCCATAGTGGATTGAGGGTTGAGGCAGTAATTTGTGATATTGAAATGCCTCGTCTTGATGGTTATGGCTTTTTAGGTAAGATAAATTCCGACGTTGATACAAAAAATATTCCAGTTGCAATGCTGACTTCTCGTAGCAGCAATAAACATCGGCAATTGGCTATGCAATTGGGGGCACGGGCTTATTTCTCTAAACCTTATAACGAGCAAGAATTACTCCAAACCCTGGAGGAAATAATTCGTAATGTGGCAGAAAAGGCAGCTTCTAATTGAACGTGAGTTCGACGATTATAAAAAGGCAAAAAGCTTGGTGATAAACTCGATTGACATTTAACCAAAAAATTTGCCTACACTGCCTTGTGCCGTTTTTTAGTTCCGTCGAACTCATGTTAAATCAAAATTTGGGGTGCTTACGCGATGATTTTAAGATTAGTAATGGATTTAGGTTGGCATAATCAAAAGCAGAGACTAAATAAATGACTAGAGCTTCATCTTTGCCACCGGATTATACTATTCGCCAAGCGCGTAATATTGACATTCCAGCAATATATCAAATTATTCTAATGAGTTTTAGTAGCTTAAAAAGCTTAATTATTTTTGTTATACTTTTAATAACGAGTATTTTTTACTCCTTTCTGCTATATGTATTATTATCGGGAATTGTTCTATTAGTTTTCAGGATTTTTTGATATCTTTAGTAATAATTCCACTAATAGTAAGCAGTTCAATATTAATAACTTCCTCTTTGCAACTTGCAAGTATTTTTCATAGAAGAGATAGCTTAATAGTTTTACTAATAGAACATAATAATCGCTTAGTAGCTTATGCTATACAGTCTAAGAAAAGTAGTTATTCGTTGTTGAAATCTTTATATGTTAAACCGGATTATCGCCGCCTTGGGTTGGGGTCTTGTTTAGTGCAAAACCTTGCACGTAGAGGAGTTAGACCAATTTATGTGTTCCCTACGCCTGAATCACTCAGATTTTTCGGACGTCATGATTTTACTTTAATCCAAGAACAAAATCTTTCAAGCGAACTTCGTAGAAGTAGCAGATGTCTAAGTTTGATATAGTAATATCTAAACGCAAAATGCCGCAAAGTCTGCTGGGAAACAACGCGATTTTGTTAGATGACCTCAAAGAAAATGCGATCGCCGCCTTAGTGCAACTGCTGCAATAAACTACTGTGCATGACTTCACCCGTACGCGCGCGGGCAGCACATAGCTTAGGGAAAATCGGCACTGGCAATGAAATTGCGATCGCCGCCTTGGTGCAACTGCTGGAATCAACTACTGTGGATGATGACAATTTGTTACCAAAACAGAAGCAAACGTTAACAATAAAGTTGTTTTCGTCACCACAACTTGTGCGATCGTCCACAACACAAGTTGTTTGGTTCAGAATGCTTATCCGTTGTTACAGAAAACTTGTCTGTTCGTCCACAACACAACTTGTTTCGTTCAGAACGCTTGTCCGTTGTTACAGAAAACTTGTCTGTTCGTTCAGAACACAACTTGTTTCGTTCAGAACGTTTGTCTGTTCGTTCAGAACGCTTATGTTTTCGTCACCACAACTTAAGCAAAGCTTATCAATCAACTTGTTTCGTTCAGAACGCTTGTCTATCTATAGCAACGCTTATGCGCTCATTAACAATGCTTAAGCAAAGCTTATCAATTAAGTAGTTTCGTTACCAGAACTTATCTATTTGTGGCAAACGCTTATGCGATCGCTACCACAGTCTAAAAGCATCCTCTAAAACGATCGCAAATAACGATTTCTACAATGGGCTACGCCTACGTACAATTTTGCTTCTGCCAATTTTCGCACTATATTATCATGATTGTGGAAGCGCGATCGGGTCAGCTTCGGGTACTTTAGATTAGCTCACACAACTGCTGCACTTTCAGAGGTTTTTTATGAACAAGAGAGTAACAGTTGTATTTGACGGGGGTGTTTTGCGCTCAGATGTCCCTTTAGATTTAGCACCTAACACGCGTTATGTAATTACAATTCAAGAGTTGAAAGAAAAATCATCATCCGGGGATGCTTGGGATGTGCTGGAAGCGATCGCGGGAACTGTTGACGCACCGCAGGATTGGTCTAGCGAACACGATTATTATTTGTATGGTACACCGAAGAAGACTTCTGAAAATTCTTCAATTAGGTTTTGAATCTGCGAATTATCAAAACCCGCTTTGCAAATTAAATTTAAACATTATGATGTATCTATGTAATTGTACAAATAAGTTTTTTATTCTTTGACAAATTAATACTAGGAGTTTTAAGTGACAAAAAACAATAGAAAAAAGGCTGTCGCTCAAGCTATTTCCACAGCCGTTGCTTTGGGCTGGGTAATAATGCAAGTGGAATCAGCCCAAGCTGCTACCTTGGTGGTTAATAATCTCAATGATAGTGGCGTTGGCTCATTGCGAGATACTATCAACATTGCAAATAGCAATGACGTGGTAGAGTTCTTATTGGCAAGTCATCCTAGTACAATTAGCCTAACGAGTGGGGCACTTGCGATCGCTAAAAACCTCACTATTAATGGCCCAGGTGCTAACTTACTTACCATCAGTGGCAATAATCACTTCCCCGTGTTTGACATTAACGCTGCCGATGTTACATTTTCTGGGCTAGCGATCGCTGGTGATATCAACGCTTACAATTCTAGTAACCTAACGTTTACCAATAGCACTATTAGCGGCCGCAATTTGAATATAGATGGTAACTTAACACTTATCAATAGCACTATCAACAGCGAGAATTTGGCGATCAATGGTGGACTAACAGGAAGCGATGATAGTAATGTCAAGGCTCTCGATAGCATCACCATCGGCGGCAATTTAACTACCTCTAGCGGCAATTTTACTATCTCTACTGGTAGGCTCTATATTAAGGGTGGTGGCAACAATTCAGGAGCAGCAGGCAATTTAACTGTAACAGCTACCGATAGCATTTCCGTGAATGATCCAGGTAGTCAGGTAACGATTCCCACCAGCACCGTCAACAACAATTCTGAGCAAATTAACGCTGGTAGCAATAATTTGGGAGCTGGAGGTGAGATAACTATTACAACCAGTACCCTTTCCATAAGAGATGGTGCCACCCTCAACAGCAATTCTGGGTCAATCAGCAATGGTTTAGGAGGTAACCTCAGTCTCAATGTTAGCGATCTTCTTTTATTAAGACGAGCGCCCCAACCAAGCCCGATCGCTGCTGATAGCAACAATTCAGGGCTAGGAGGTAACATAAATATTAATACTGATTTCATAGTTGCAGTACCCAACGAACCAAGTGCAATCGCTGCTAGTAACAATAATTCAGGAGCAGGAGGCAGTATAACTCTTACAGCCAGTAGCGTTTTACTGACAAGAGTACCCGAACCAAGTGCGATCGCTGGTAGTATACTTGCTGTTAGTCTGGCTTGGCTAGCGAAGAGAAAGCAAGCAGAATTTCGCAAGGCAAAGGTATAATTACCTCTCAGAATAAAGTTTTATTTGGGCTGCATTGTTTGAGATGATGCAGCCAAATTTTCTTTTGTATGCTTTTGAATAAAATTTTAAATTTTATATTTTTTTATATAAGGATATCTAAGTTTTCCCAGCTTAGATATCCAATAGCAACATAACCAACAGTAAATAGACTATTAACTATAAACTTAATTATAATTCTAGTTTCTGTTTTTAAATTACTTCTTTAGGAAGTTTTTCAATTCATCCTTAAGTATGATGAAAACTATATGAGATAACTGAAATTTTGAAATTATCAACATATTTTGTAGTGACGTACATATATGCGCTTATACTTTGTTCAGCAGGTGCGTTAAGCATTAACGCACCCTATTTTCTAGTTTTTAGGAGAAGTTAGCAACGCTAGATTTTTCTAAAGTCGCTATTAATTTAACTCCAAATTCTTCCTCAAATACTCCTTTTTTGTAATCTAAACTCCAGAGTTCTAAAGCACAGTCATCATCAGATTGAGATGGAAAAACCAGCAGATTTACCTGCTGTAATTGTGGATAATATTCACATTGCACTTGAGCGATCGCACCAATTTGCCGTCTATCTAATGCCACTGCCAATCTTAAAATTGCACTCAATTGACTAACCATTTGGCGGTGGTGTTTAGTTAGCAAACTCTGATAACTTTCATGTTTTTTCTTGGGCGGCGATTTGCGATGATAACGCGCTAAATTGGCGATGATTTCAATCTCGGTTTCTGTATAACCGAGTAATTCACCATTGCGAATTAGATAGTAAGAGTGCTTGTGGTGGGACGAATGGCTGACATAATGACCGCAATTGTGTAATATTGCTGCTGCCCACAACAGTTGTCGCTCGTCAGATCCCCAGTGGTGTAACGTACCTTGAGTTTGGTCAAATAAACTCTGGGCAAATTTTGCTACGCGATCGCTATATTCTAAGTTGATGTGGTATTTATTCGCGAGTTTTAAAACATTGCGTTCCCGAACTGAACTTTGATAGCGCAGCTTATCTTCAATTAAACCGTGGGTTAGCATCCAGTCCACAATTACACCTTCCCGCAGAGAACGCTCACAAACTGTGATCGATTCACTTCCCAAAAGGGTCATTGCTTCCTGTAATATAACTGCGCCAGCCAGTATAACTTCAGCTCGCTTATCTGGCATACCAGGAATCGCAGCTCTTTCTAAATTACTCAGTTTCCGCAAGCGGTTTACCAACTCTTGCAAGTCTTTAAGACTTAACTGGTAGCCATTGAGAGTGGAAGGAATAACACTTGAATTTTCTCGTGCATGAATCATCGCCAGGGTTTCAATCGTGCCAGATGTACCCACTAAACGGGGAGATTCGCCAAACTCCAGGTTTCCTAGTATCTCATCCACGGAACGTTCTAACATACCGCGCGTATAAGATTGCAGATACAGAAACTCGGTGTTGCTGATCGGGTCGGTGGTAATTAACTCGCTAGTGAGTCGCACTGCACCGACTTTGGTACTGGTGAGAGTACGCGCTTGGTGACTATCGCCCAAAACTAACTCTGTTGAACCACCGCCAATATCAACAATCATGTGGGGCTGGTTGTGAAATTCCATACCTGACAGCACGCCAAGGTAAATTCGTCGCGCTTCTTCTTGACCAGAAATCAAGTCAACGCTTAAACCTAACTCCGTTTCTACCCTGTACAAAAAATCTTTACCATTGGGGGCTTCCCGTACAGCACTAGTTGCCACAGCAATGATTGTTTCAGCGTTGATAGTTTTAGCAACTTCTTGGAAGCGTCCTAAAGCTGCGATCGCCTTTTTAATGATCTCTGGTTTAAGTTCTCCAGTGGTAAGATTGCGATCGCCTAATCTTACAGTTTCTTTGTCCCTAGCGATAATGCTGAAAGCTGGTAGTCTGGGGTCAATCTTGACTGCTACCATGTGTAGAGAATTTGTTCCCAAGTCAATAGCCGCAATAATCCGATGTTGCTTAGGTGGTTGAGTTGGAACACTCTCCCAGCTAGCCGAAACTAAATTCTGCATCTACTTTTCTCTCTATATAAGAAATGATGGCAAACGGTGGTATGTCGGGGTAGCTGGCACTGATATTTGTTGCAACACACTTGCTCAAACTGAGTAGTGTTAGCGTTAGCTGGGCGTTTAGCCCGTACTCAGCACTGAGTAAATTAAAACATACTCAGCACTGTTCATATTTTGTTGAGCGTAACAGAGCTAAGTATATTCACCCTACTGTTTCTAACCGTAGTGACTACTTAAAGATATTTAAAGTTGCCACTTGAGGTTATGCTTTTACAAATAACAAATAACGTTATTCTATAGATGTAAAGATGTGTGAATACATCTATCTAAAGTTATTCATTGATTTCTATGTTAGGCACGCCAGAATACCCTCAGAAACCAGTTTGGCTTGTAATTATCCGGCTTTTGCGCTGGCATAAACCAGAAGGACGGTTAATTTTAATGATTCCTGCCCTTTGGGCTGTATTTTTGGCAGCTTCTGGGAAACCGCCTTTACCTCTGGTTGGTGTGATTATATTGGGGACTTTGGCCACAAGTGCGGCCGGATGTGTTGTCAATGATTTGTGGGATCGGAATATTGATCCAGAAGTAGAGAGAACACGCGATCGCCCCCTCGCTTCTCGCGCATTGTCTGTGAAAGTTGGGATTGTAGTTGCGATCGTATCGCTAGTATGTGCAGCCATCCTGGCCTTTTACCTTAACCCCCTGAGTTTCTGGTTATGTGTGGCAGCAGTGCCTGTAATTCTCCTTTATCCAGGTGCAAAGCGGGTATTTCCTGTACCGCAACTGGTACTTTCTATTGCTTGGGGTTTTGGCGTGTTAATTAGCTGGAGTGCAGTGACACAAACTATCACTCAACCAACTTGGTTACTTTGGGGCGCGACTGTACTGTGGACATTGGGTTTTGATACAGTTTACGCCATGAGCGACAAGGAAGACGATCGCCGCATTGGTGTTAATTCTAGCGCTCTATTTTTTGGGAATTATGCCCCTGTAGTTATTGGAATTTTCTTTGCTGGCACTATCTTGTTATTGGCTTGGTTAGGTGTATTGATACATCTAGACTTAGCCTTCTGGATTAGCCTTGCATTTGCTACTATCGGATGGGTTTGGCAGTCTCTGCGATTAAGACAGCAAGACTTACCTAATCCTGTTTATGGTGAGATGTTTCGGCAAAACGTGTGGATTGGTTTTATTTTACTTGCTGGGATGATTGCTGGCTCTGTTTAAGAAGTAAAAAAAGAATTTCCATCGCTTAAATTATGGGATTTTAAAAGTCGAAACGACTGCAAATCTATGGGTGAAACAAAAAATATTTATCAGTTTTTGTATGCGTATATTCTTTGATTGGTTTAGTCCCTTATTTCAGTATTTGCGTATTTGGTCAGCAATAGGTCTGCTACTTTTAGTTGTTACCTGTTCATTTCCTGCACAAGCTGCTAGCCGCATTGATCCGCAGTTAGAACAGCAAGTATTACAAATTATCCGCGAACATCCAGAGGTAATTATTGAATCTGTTCAAACTTATCAGCAGCAACAACAACAAAAAGTTAAGCAAGCACAACTAGGATTTTTACAGGATTTAAAAACGAATCCTCAAACAGTGATTGGTGAGTCTCCCACCATAGGTTCCGCTCAATCAAAAACTGTGCTAATAGAATTTTCAGATTTTCAATGTCCCTACTGTGCTGAGGCGCATAAAACATTGAAAGAATTGCTAGCAAAATATCCAGATAAAATAAGATTAGTTTATAAGAATTTACCATTGACTTCAATTCATGCTGAAGCATTACCAGCTGCAACAGCAGCTTGGGCAGCATATCAGCAAGGTAAATTTTGGGAGTATCATGATGCGCTATTTACTAATCAAAAGAAGCTAGGTGAGGCGTTATATTTAGATATTGCTAAAAATTTGAAGTTAGATTTGGGTAAGTTTAAACGCGACCTTACTCGTGCTACTCCCGCAATTACAAAAGATATTCAACTGGCTGAGAAATTGGCTGTTTCTGGCACACCTTTTTTTGTAATTAATAGTCCAACTTTTTCAGGAGTGGTGCAGTTAACAGATATCGAAAGTATATTGACTGGTGCTAAGTAAATTATAGCGGTTCTCGCTTGAGTCAAATACAAGAACCCTACCCCCTCCCCGATCTTCGAGAGCTTGCTCTTATTTACCTCATTTAATTAAGAAAAGCTCTAGTCTGAATTATTAAAATGATGCTAGTAACTAGCAATATGCTTGACTAACGCATAATGTCCATAGTATCCATGTAGATAACACCTCCTTATTAATGGATAATGTGCATCTTTAGTTAGAGGTTTACTGATGCACTAAACTGTTGTACTTAAAGCAAGTGTAAGGAGTAGCTTATTGAGGAGTGATGAGAAGAAATTTTTCTCGCTCCTCTGTTTTTAAAGATATGGCAGCTTAAAGCAAGCTTTAAAAGTAGGAATACAAGTTGGGAAACCCTAACATTTCTTTAAAAAGACTTGCTCTAGTTCCCTTGGTAAAAAGGACGGTTAGGGAGGATCAATTTTTAACCAAAGCATATTAATTTATAAACAGTCTTTCAAATTCCCTTTTTGAACCTCGAAATACTTATTCTTTAATTCCTCTGGAATGGGAATAGGACGACTATTTTGTAAACTGACAAAAGCGCCTTTTTGGCTAGCCACTGCTGCTAACTCATTGTTAGATAAAAATTCAGCTTGAACAGTCCACTTCAGCCTTCCTAAATTACTCAGCCATAAACGTCCAATTACTTGATCAATCATCTTTATCGGGCGTTTATATTCAATTTCAGTTCCAGCTAGAACAGGTGCATATCCTTGCTCAATTTGTTGATTGAGATGCCAGTGTTCATCTAAAAACTTTAAACGTAAATCTTCTAGCCATCTGATATACACAATATTACTCACGATTCCCATAAAATCAATGTCGTATGTTTTTACAGGAATTTCTAATATGACTTCTAATGGTCTGTGCAAATTATTATTTATTAGCATTATTTCTCTATACCTTGATTTTTGCCATAGATTCTAAGGTTAGTCTCGAAATATTGATTCAAGTGATTAATCACTCTGTACATATGAATTGAATCTCCATAAAGCTTACTCATCATTACTGCTCCTTCTAACGTTGCAATTATGATAGTAGCGATTTCATCAGCACTAACTTCAGGACGAATTTCACCCTTTTTTCTTCCCGTTTCAATAATTCGATGAATCAAATGCAGCCAAGAGTTCATCGCCTGTTGAGCACGTTCCCGCAACGCTGGATGAGCATCATCACTCTCTACAGCAGTATTTAGCAGTGGACACCCTCCCTTGATAGGTGGATTTTCTGCAAAGCTACTAAATACACCAATGATTGCTTGCAGGCGTTCTACTGCGTGGCGTTTGCTTCGTAATGCAAATCTAGTATGCTGGTTGATGCGAGCGATCGCAAAATCGAAAGCCTGTAGTGCGAGATCATCTTTGCTTTGGAAGTGATTGTAAATTCCTCCTTTCTGCAATCCAGTAACACGCATGATGTCTGACATCGATGAGCCTGCATACCCCTGTTGGTTAAACAATTCGGCTGCTTGATAGAGAATTCTGCTTTTTGTTTCTTCGCCTTTGGACATTACAGCGATTTATTAGGTAGAGAGTAAAAAGCGGTGTAGTTTATTGAATTAAAAATTGCTGTAAATTAAATATTACCGACCGAATGGTTTGTTTATATAACGAAAAGCGTTTTAAAGTCAAGCATTTTCCAGCGCTGAGTTCTGATAAGCAGTTATTAAAGCTTGTTTAAGCTAAATGCCAGTTTTCATGCTTCCAAAAACTTTTAGATAGGTTTTAACCTATCCAGCAATCCTCTCTCTGCCTAACTTTTGGTTGTAAAAGCTTTTCGCCGCTCGCTCACTCTCCAAAAAAGACAGCACCCAGATTAGGTGCAGCTAAATCTATGCCTCCATCCGTTCCAGTATTCATAGGAAAACAAGAATTAGCGATATTCAGCAGTGTTTTCGGAGTACAAGTAACATCAGGGGCAAACAGCGAGTAGCCGTAGACCTTTTTTCCCTGTGATACAAGTTCGTCGGTGCGAATTACAATACCTCCTAAAGCTTGGTTCGGTGGAATAGTCAGTGCAGGGTTTATGGGAATTCCACTATTATTTAGTATTGCATTATACAATTTTTAACTTTTAATAAGTCACACTATTATATTGATGCTCAACCTTCATCTAGGTTAAGAATTGGTAAACAAAAAGCTTTTCTTCGAAGATTGATTAACTTCTTACCCAAGGTAATAAAGTGAATGTGCCTCGCTCATACATAATAAACAGACCTAAACCAATTAACACAAAAGGTACAATAGCTTGACCGTAGCGACTTAAAATATAAGCAATGGTTGGTTGACGGCTTAAAAAATAAGCGATCGCACACCAAACCCCTACCATGATAAAAAATATACTTAGAATTACTCCCAAGCTGGCAAGATCGTGACCAGCAAATAAGGGGATATATATACTAATATTGTCACCACCATTCGCAACAGTTACTGCTGCTACTTTATAGGTTTGGGGCTGCAAAACACTCAAAAGAAAAGACAATATCGGGTTGGTAACTGTGGATTGCCTAAAATCACTGCTGATCTGAACTGTTGCAGTTTCTTCTTTTCTATATATTAATTGTTGAAGACCAATTGCTATTGGTAGCAGCCCTAGCAACCCGATCCATTCTCGCTGTACAACCAATCCACCAAAAAATCCTGGTAAGCTAGCGATGACAATGGCTGTAAAACCCAAATATTTACCAAGTAAGATATGCTGCGGTCGAAAATTAACATTTACCTGTGAGAAAAATATTAATAGAATAATGATGTCATCAATATTGGTAGCTGTGAAGGCAATTATCCCTTCAGTGAAGGCTGTCTGTAGCTCACTCATGCAGGATGGTCATAACATACGATTTCCCACAATACCGCATTAATGTGCTAGAACGACTAAGTATTTCTCTTAGGGGCGCACAGCTTTGCACCCCTAATTGTTGCAACCCACTCTACTAGATAATTTATTTTTTAGAAGTCAGTAAAATCTAAAATTGGTATCGGGAATCAAACTTTGCTCAACCATTCATTCTCACTTGGGTCTTTAAACAGAGAAGTACTTAGGTAGCGTTCGCCGGAGCTAGGTTGCACCATGACGATTAGACGACCTGCATTTTCTGGGCGCTGTGCCACTTGAATAGCAGCATACAACGCAGCGCCAGTAGAAATGCCAGATAGCAATCCTTCTTCTTTTGCTAGGCGACGGCTGTAAGCAATCGCCTCCTCATCCGCTACCTGAATCACTTCATCCACCAGTTCTGGACGGTAAATTGCTGGGACAAATCCCGCGCCAATACCCTGAATTTTGTGAGGCCCTGATTTACCGCCTATTAATACTGGGCTGCGGCTTGGTTCAACTGCGATCGCTTGAAAGCTGGGTTTGCGCTTTTTAATAACTTCTGCAACTCCCGTAATCGTCCCACCAGTACCGACTCCCGCCACCAGAATATCCACCTCTCCATCGGTATCATCCCAAATTTCTTCTGCCGTGGTTTCGGCATGAACTTTCGGATTAGCGGCGTTGCGGAACTGCTGCAACATATAAGCATTAGGGGTTTGAGCTAAAATCTGCTCTGCACGGGCGATCGCTCCTCGCATCCCTTCTACCCCTGGCGTTAACTCTAGTTGAGCGCCATAAGCTTTGAGCATGGATCGTCTTTCCTGGCTCATTGTGTCAGGCATCGTTAGAATGAGATGGTACCCCTTGGCGGCTGCCACCATTGCCAGCGCAATTCCTGTATTTCCAGAAGTCGGCTCTACTAAAACGGTTTTTCCAGGGTGAATTAAGCCTGCTTCCTCCGCCACTTCCACCATACTCGCACCAATCCGGTCTTTCACAGAAGATGCTGGATTCATGCTTTCTAGCTTCACCACAATCCGAGCCACCGCTCCTGAAGCTTGGGGAATCTTGTTTAATTGAACTAAAGGAGTCCGTCCGATTAACTCTGTGATATCTTGTGCTATCCGCATATTAGTACTCCTTGGTGACTAAATATAATACATTGGACTTTGCTGTGCGCGAGTTTCCCTTTCCTGGCACAAGTCTTGGAGTGTATAGCGACCCAAAACTTCAATTGAGGCAGCGTTGGCTTGCTCCCAGACTTCATAAACTAGAGTCTTTTCTAGAGTCGGAGAGTTAGAGGTATCTTTCTCTTTCCGTTCACCTTCGACCAAAGTGACTATTTCTAGCATTGTGATCTGCCAAGGTTCACGAGCTAAAACAAAACCTCCTTTAGAGCCGCGTTGACTCTGCACTATACCAGCACGCCGGAGGTTGGTCAAAATTTGTTCAAGATAGCGTTCAGGTATGAGTTGCTTGGCAGTGATCTCGCTCATGGTTAGAGGAAGTTTTTTCCCGTGGTGACTTGCCAGTTCTAAGAGTGCTAGCAGTGCGTATTCCACTTTGGAAGAGAGATCCAAAAGAGCATAGTTTTGGCTATTCAAGACTGTATTAAACATACTACGGTGAATTGGGGGGTTTATCGCAGTTTATGCGAAATTAATTTTTCTCAAGGTGTGGAATGTGATAGCATCCCACTTAACTACCCACAAAAGCACGATACGCTATCGACTTACCGTAGATTATTATCCTACACAATTCCCATAAATGACCTGATCTTTTTGTGGGAATTATCCTGAGTTTCTGTTTTCAGAACCTCACCTACCAACAAAAATCCCAACAGAGTATGCTAATAAATGATTTGCGAACCATTTTTGAGCGTGACCCAGCAGCCCGTAACTGGCTAGAAGTATTGTTCTGTTACCCTGGACTCCAAGCTTTAGTGTTTCATCGATTAGCACACTGGCTGTATAAAATTGGAATTCCCTTTATACCAAGGCTCATCTCTCATATTAGTAGGTTTATAACTGGCATTGAAATCCATCCTGGGGCATTAATTGGGCAGGGAGTGTTTATAGATCACGGGATGGGAGTAGTGATTGGCGAAACAGCGATCGTGGGCGATCATGCCTTGATTTATCAAGGTGTCACCCTTGGCGGGACTGGGAAAGAAAGCGGCAAACGCCATCCAACTTTAGGCTCTCATGTAGTTGTAGGAGCCGGTGCAAAGGTATTAGGGAATATTCAAATTGGCGATCGCGTCCGTATTGGAGCAGGTTCTGTGGTGCTACGAAATGTGCCCAGTAACACTACTGTAGTCGGCATTCCAGGGCGCGTGACTCGTCAGAACAACTCGTCTACTAATATTCTGGATCATGATAAAGTCCGCGACGTAGAAGCTGAAGTGATCCGTGCTTTATTTGAACGCGTCAAGGCTCTAGAGAAACAGTTCGAGGAGTTGCAACAATCAAGTTTGTCTCCAACTGAGCTTGGCGACGAACAAACCGATAATCCTAAAAGCAATAATTCTGATGGGATGATTGAAGATTTTCTTGATGGCGCAGGAATTTAATTTTGGGCATTGGGCGCATTGGGCATGGGGCAAATAATAACTCCTAACTCCTAACTCCCCACTCCCCATTCCCCATTCCCCACTCCCCTATTTAAAATATTCATAGCCTCTTAGAACCTGATATAAATATAATACTACGGTTAATTTATCGGAGAACAGCTTTATAAATTATGGTAGCTTTATATACGGATTTACCTAGCTTAAGCAGTAATAAGACTGAAGAGTTTTTTGCCCGTAGGTCATTTCTACCTGAGCATCAAAACGGCCTCTGGAAGATTGAAAAGGGTTTTGTCAGAACTTTTACCTATCTAGAAGATGGTACAATCGTCGCTCTAGGATTGTGGGGCCCTGGAGATGTCGTTGGTAAGGCTTTGTCAAAATTAGAACCTTACCAAATGGAATGCCTAACTAAAGTAGAGGCAACAGCCTTACCTTTAGAGGAATGGACTCAACTAACAGAAACTTTACTTACTCATATCCAACAGGCTCAAGAATTGATGGTTATTCGTAGCCATAAAAAAGTCGATTCTATGTTGATCAAGCTGTTGGCATGGTTATCTAAAAAGTTTGGTTCGGAAGTTGAAAAGGGACGTTTAATAGATATGCGTCTGACTCATGAAGACTTGGCAGAAATGCTAGGTTCAACTCGTGTGACTATCACTCGTGTTCTTGGGCAGTTTGAGCAAGAGGGGCTAATTGATCGTCTTTCCCTCCATCGAATCGTAGTGCGAGAAGAAGAGATTTGGTACTACGAAATTTAGATTATTTCAGCAAAACCAGCCATCGCCGTCAGTATTCGGCTTGCCCACAATTCTTAGATTTAGGGATTCCAGGTAAGCCAAACCGCTACAAATTTGTGGCGCTGTTCCCCGAAGTTCAATGTCAAAATATCCTTCTCCATCTACATTTGGTTGTAGCAGAGCCTTAGTAATATTAACTACCAAGCCATAAACAGAAATTAGTTGCGAAATTACAGGCACTTGCAAATAGTACTTGGGAATATGTATCCGCAGACGAATCTGAGTTACTTGGCTTTTTGCATAGACTGAAGAAACCAGTGATAATCTGGCTTGGGAATTGGTTTGATTATTTAATGCTGCCATTAAATAGTGACTATTTTATTAATTAGCGTAGGCGTAGCCCGTCGTAGACATCGCTATAAACACTAGACAAATCCAACCAAATTGGTAGCCCCAGTTTTTCTAAATAACTCAGGCTAGAGTAGAGTTGCTTTGTTCTCCCCCACAAATCCAAATCAAACCAGCCGTCATCTTCCGTATCGGGTTGAAGTCTAGCACTGGTGATATTAACTGTTAGTCCATAACGAGAAACTAACTCAGAAATTATCGGTTCTTCGTAATAAGATTTTAAGACGCACAGCTGCAAGCGTAATCGATTGGTTTGACCCAAAGAAATCCATTGCTGGAGTTGTTCTTGCCATTGATTTGTCAGCCATGCAGAGTCTTTGGGACTCTGTTTGCTAGTTGGATTTGGGAAAGTTAAAGAGTGCTGGTTGGGTTGAATGTGGTTAGCGATCGCTAATTCCAATAAATTCACTCCCAATCCTTGCAAGTAAGATAGGCTCTTTGTCAGTTTTTGGGGATTTCCCGAAAGTTCCAAATCAAACCAGCCATCGCTGTCATTGTCTGATGTCAGAGATGCAGCTTTGATATTGACGGTTAAACCATAACGAGACACCAGCCGCGAAATTACAGGTTGCCTGTGATACCTCTGAGGTACGAGAATGCGGCTTTGGACTGAAGCGGGTTCTACAGATTTATTCTGAGACATCAGATTCATTCCCAATAGCGATACCTACGGTGAGCTGTGCCTACGCAATCTTTAGGTTCGGCAGAGAATTTTGCTAATGCCGTACCCCTGCAATTCAACTGTGCTTCCTTGAATTTCAGCCTCATAGAGATTTTCATATTTCTGGCTTCTATTAAACTACGGTAACACTATCGATTTAATGCATTTATTTGTTATGTAAAGGAGATTCTCACAAAGACCGCAAAAAAGCAATGAGTAAATGCACGTAACTATACTCAGTTTATTTGGAGTATTATAGTACTACTATTGAAAATTTACTACATCTGTAGTATAAATGTATACTATAAGAGTATTTGAGTGTTTCCAAAACATTGAAACGCAATTTTAAAGTTTTTTAATTGAAATTAATTGATTGGCTATTGGGTAATCGCATATATTCAGTAAACCAAAAACTTTTTCTCCAGAGAGCGATCGCTAAATACTTTCTTTTATTACTATGAAAAAATAAAATATTTATAGGTTGGGTTGAACAAAGTGAAACCCAACCTACGCTTAAATTTATAAAAACTAATCAGAAACCAATGTTTCTGATTTTTATTTCGTGAGAGTCATAAAAAAGCGTTAGTCAGCTCAAAGTAATTTAATTTCACCTGCATTTGATTTTACCAATCAGTTGCTTTAGTGTCATCCCAGACTTCCAGCTCCAATTCGTGGAGATAGGTTAGTGCGCTCTGAATCTGTGCATCTGTTCCTTGTAATTCAAGGTCAAACCAACCATCACCGACGGCATTGGCTCCTAAAATCGCTGCGGTGATATTTATAGTCAGTCCATAATCAGATACCAGTCGAGAAATTACAGGTTCTTGGTGATAGTCCTTGGGAATTCTTAATCGAATCCGTTTATTGGTAAGTGTATTTTCACTAGTCATGATTGTCACCATCAAAAAGATTGGGGGCTAGAATAATTAATAAACCATACCCCATGCCGAACCTATTCAACATCTTTAATGCGGGTTTTCCGTTCCAGAATTTCCTTCAGTACTAAGGTTACTACTGCTAATAATGCTAACAGTACAGCCGCAGAGAAGGCAGCTTCGGTTTCATATTGTTTGTAAGCATCTTCTACAAACAGTGGTAGACTCTGGGTTTGGGTCGCAATGTTGCCAGATACTACCGAAACCGCCCCGAATTCACCCATTGCTCTGGCATTGGTCAAAATTAAACCATAGAGTAAACCCCAACGGATACTAGGCAGAGTGACGCGCCAAAATATCTGCCAATCTTTCGCACCTAGAGTTCTAGCAGCTTCTTCTTGATCCTTACCAAATTCCTCTAAAACAGGAATTACTTCCCGCGCTACAAAGGGCATACTCACGAAGGCTGTAGCTAGCACCATACCTGGAAAGGCAAAGATTATCTTGATATCAAGAGCCTGAAGCCAAGGACCAAACCACCCATTACGCCCGTAAAGTAGCACAATCATCAATCCTGCAACTACGGGCGAGATGGAAAATGGCAGGTCAATAATGCTCAAAACTACGGCGCGTCCGGGGAATTTATGACGAGCGATCGCCCAAGCTGCACATAAACCAAATACTGTATTTAAAGGTAGAGAAATCACAGCCAGCAATAGCGTTAGCCAAGCTGCATGGAGAAAAGCTGGTTGCGACAAGTTGGCAAGAAATGGCCCAACTCCTTTGCTAAAAGCTTGGGTGAAAACGTTGATAGCCGGGATATATTGAACTAGGGCTAAATAGGCGATCGCTACACCAATTAAAACTACTGGTACCCAACTTTTCTGCTCTTTAGCCTTGGGCGTATGTGTATCAGATGCAGATGAGTGAAAACTTGGCTTATCTACTGTCATATCGCCTTGCCCATGCTTGTAAGAAATTAATTGCCAACAGCAGTACCAATGAAATTGATAGTAAAACTATGCCAATTACTGTTGCACCAGAATAGTCATATTGCTCTAATCGCTGGAAAATCAACACAGGTGCGATCAAATCTTGATAGGGCGTATTAGAAGAGATAATCACAGTCGAACCATATTCCCCAACTGCACGAGAGAAGCCCAAGGCTACACCAGTTAAAATTGTCGGAAATAAAGGTGGCAAAATCACTTTCCAAAAGGTCTGCCATTGAGAAGCACCCAGACACCAGGAGGCTTCTTCAATTTCGCGTTCCATTTCCTGAAGCACGGGTTGCACAGTTCTCACGATAAAAGGTAGTGAGATAAATATCATTGCCACCGCTACTCCCGTGCGAGTAAAAGATACCTTAATCCCTAGAGGTGCGAGTAAAGAACCTAACCACCCATTATCACTGTAAACTGTTGCCAAGGTTAGCCCTGCTACCGAAGTTGGTAGTGCAAAGGGTAAATCTACTGTGGCATCAATCAAGCGCTTTAAAGGAAAATCGTAGCGAACCAGAACCCAAGCAATCAGAGTACCAAAAATGCCATTAAGGAAGGCAGCAAATAGCGCTGTAACAAAAGTGACATTGTAGGTGGCTAATGCAATATCACTGGTTGCGATCGCCCAAAATCTCGCCGGAGGTTCCGTACTTGCTTTTAGGAACATGGCAATGATGGGGATAAACAACATTACCGTCAGGTATCCTATGGTGATTCGCCAAGTCCAGGGAACCCGCCGTAATCTATTCCAGAACGGTGTTTTGTGTTCAACTTCTAAAGAAGGAGATACAGTTGTCATAGTTTAAAATTCAAAAGAAGTTTTTTGTTAGCATTCGTAATTGTTAATTCGTAATTACTATAGGGCTTACGCACACTCTACGAACTACGAATTACAAATTACGAATTATTTAGTTACCGTTTCTTTTGGGCTTGAATCTTGTCAAATACACCCCCATCTGCGAAAAACTTCTGATCAATTGCTTCCCAACCGCCGAAGTCTGCAACTGTACCCAAAGTTTTCACCTTGGGAAATTTATCTGTAGCTGCTTTACTTTGGGCTACTTCCTCATTTCCAGGTCTGAATCCTAATTTTACAAACTCTTCCTGTGCTTCTGGAGTATAAAGGAATTTGACAAATCCTTCAGCAACTTCGCGGGTTCCGTGTTTATCAACATTTTTATCTACCACTGCGATCGGGTTGTCGATAGATATATTCACATCGGGAACAATATAATCAACTTTTTCGCCTTTTTGTTGTGCCAGAATAACTTCGTTTTCGTAGTTAATTAAGACATCCCCTTGACCCTGCTTGGCAAATGTATCAGTGGCTTCTCGTGCATCCTTAGTTAAAACTGGCACATTATTGTAAACCTTGGTGACAAATTCTGTAGCTTTAACTTCATCACCACCAGTTTTAATTACAGAGTTCCAAAGTGCCAAGAAATTCCAGCGAGCAATGCCTGACGTTTTTGGATCAGCTGTAATCATTTTTACATCATCTTTCGCCAAATCTTCCCAGGTTTTGATACCTTTAGGATTACCTGAACGAGTTATTAACGCCGCTACAGATTTGGAGACAATACCATTGTTGGGAACTTCTTTCTCCCATCCTGGTTGAATCAATCCAGCCTTTTCAATCTTTTGGGTGTCTCCAGCTAGTGCCAGGTGGACAATATCTGCTTCCAAACCATCGATAACGGCACGAGTTTGGGAACCAGATCCGCCATAGCTTTGTTTGAAGGTGACAGTTTGATTATGATCTTTCTTCCACTGTTCTACAAACTTAGGAATGATGGCTTCGTGAGCTGCTTTGGTGACAGCAAAGGAAACGAGGGTTAGCTCAACATTATCCTTGCGTGCAGCAACAGGGTTAGCACTAGGGGTTTCAGAGGAAGAATTACTCGCACTTCCACCGGAGCAGGCAGCAAGCGCCACACTCAAAACAGTTCCTACCAAAAAGAGTGATACAAAGCCTTTGAGCGAATTCAGTCTGAACCGATTAATTCTATGTTCAGCGATTGCTTCTAATCTTTTCAGTTGGCGTTGCCACAAACTCATTCCATTTCCTCCACTAAATCTACAAATAATTGATGGGAATACAGTTATATAGTGTTTATAATACTAGATGATTCCATATATGTAGTTGCAAACACCAAAAAACCTCACATTCTTTATCAAGAATATGGTGATTTTACCAGTTTTGTGAGGAATTACAATTGTTTTATTTTCAACTATCAAGTTGTCATCATAATTCGCTACTTAATAGATCAAGCAAATTGCTAGGGAATGACTAATTAGCGATCGCTTTTTCCCAACGCAGTGCAACAAAATTAAGATGAAAAGCATGAAAAACAAAACCCATCTAGAAATTATCTAAATGGGAAAAATTTAGCAACTGCTTATTCTTAACTGAATGTATATTTCAAGGGCAGCCCATCCTGAAAAACTAGTAATTCTCCAGGTTGGATTTGTGTCCAAACTTCGTTGTCAGTTAGAGGTGTGGTAGCAATGACAGCAACGCGATCATGTTCAGTAGTCACCTCCCGAAAATCTACGGTCATGTCTTGATCAATTAAATGGGCAGCTGCGAAGGGCGCTTGGCGGACGATGTAACTGAGATTAGTTGAGCAATAAGTAAAAAAGTGGACTCCATCTGATAACAAGTAATTGAATATACCCAGTTTTGCAATTACAGCAGTAATTTCTTGCAGCACAAAGTACAGTTCCTTGATGTCAGGCTTACCTTGGGGAAAACGCGATCGCAGTGTTTCTAGCATCATACAGAATGCCTTTTCACTATCGGTGTCGCCTACGGCTTGATAAAAGCCCAAATTTTCTGGATCAAAATCTGGCAAATTACCATTGTGGGCAAATACCCAATATTGACCCCACAATTCTCTGCGGAAAGGATGGCAGTTGTGTAGGGCAACTTCACCCTGAGTAGCTTTACGGATATGGGCTATGACATGGGTTGAGTGGATGGGATAACTCCGAACAAACTCCGCTACCGGAGAAGCAACAGAAGGTTGGGCATCTAAAAACATTCGACATCCCTTTCCTTCAAAGAAAGCAATGCCCCAACCATCGCTATGATCATCCGTTTTTCCTCCCCGTGCAGAAAACCCTTCAAAAGAAAAGCAAATATCCGTTGGAACATTGCAATTCATTCCGAGCAATTGGCACATGGATGTTGCAGCTCTAAATTTTTGATTAAGGCCTCAGCATCAAGATACTTCAGAATGCTGCATTGATTCTGGAGCGATCGCTTCAATCTTGGAATTTAATTGGGCATTGGGGATTGGGCATGGCTCAAGAATCAATCAATAGTTCTTCTTCCCCTGCTCCCCCTGCCTCCCCTGCTCCCTCATCTCCCTCATCCCCCCTGTTGTGCTGTTAAGATTTCTTACCGAATTACGAATTATCTTAAAGCATCTGCTTTAAATATTGCTCATAGCCTAGCTGTTCTAGCTTTTGTTGCTTTGCAATTACTGACTCACATAGGGTTTGGCGATATTGTTGCACTTTCTCTAGTAATTCTGGTTGCTGAGTTGCGAGGATTTGTACTGCTAAAAGTCCGGCATTTTTGGCATTACCGATCGCTACTGTTGCCACAGGAATCCCCGCAGGCATTTGTAAAATAGAATACAAAGAATCTACACCTTGTAAGTTACGGGTGGGTACAGGAACACCAATGACAGGAAGTGGAGTTAAAGACGCTACCATTCCCGGAAGATGGGCAGCACCACCTGCACCAGCAATAATCACTTTAATACCGCGTTGGTGTGCAACTTGGGCATATTGCACCATGCGTTCTGGGGTACGGTGAGCAGAAACGATCGCCACTTCGCTCTCAACGCCAAATTCTTCACAAACTGCGATCGCATCTTTCATGGTGGGCAAATCGGAATCGCTGCCCATGATAATACCAACTAAGGAAGCCATAGAATTTTGGATTTTGGATTAATTACTGATTGTTGCATCTAAAATCGGGTCAGGTTTAATTATTCCCTAGCCAGTGTGATGACCCAAGCAACACAAAATCCTGTAGATATTATCAATGCTAGAGTGCCTGGTTACAAAGATTTGCAGATGCTCTTGGTTAACCAAGAAGGCATAATTGAGCAAATCTTGCCAATGGGTACGGTAGGGATGCACAGATGTATGTCCCTACTAGATGTAGCAGGTGACTGGATTTCTCTAGGCGGCGTTGATTTGCAAATTAACGGTGCTTTGGGATTGGCATTTCCTGATTTGTCGGCTGAAAATGCTCACTTACTGGTGAAAATCTCACAATTTTTGTGGGATGTAGGGGTAGATGGATTTTTACCGACATTTGTGACAACTTCAGTAGAAAATATTCAGCGATCGCTTGCTATTATTGCTGAGATTCTCCGCAGCCAACAAGCTGGTGCCAAGATTCTGGGAGTACATCTAGAAGGCCCATTTTTGAATTTCCAAAAGCGCGGCGCACACCCGGCAGAGTATTTGTTATCTCTGACAATTGACGAGGTAAAGCGGGTTTTGGCTGATTATGCCCATGTTGTGAAAGTCATCACTTTAGCACCGGAGTTAGATTTCACTGGTGAAGTAATTCCATATTTGCGTTCTCTGGGGATTACTGTGAGTTTAGGGCATTCTCAAGCAACAGCGACTCAAGCGCAACGTGCCTTTGAGGAGGGTGCAACGATGGTAACCCATGCTTTCAACGCTATGCCAGCATTACATCACCGCGAACCAGGTTTATTAGGGGCAGCAATTACCCATCCTGATGTAATGTGTGGTTTTATTGCTGATGGTGAACACGTTTCGCCCATAATGCTGCAAATTTTACTTCGCGCTAGCTATCAAGAAAAAGGGCTGTTCCTCGTCAGCGATGCCCTTTCTCCTTTGGGGCTACCCGATGGTGTATATCCTTGGGATACTCGGCAAATTGAAGTTAAAAACGGTACGGCACGACTGCCAGATGGCACTTTGTCGGGGACGACTTTACCTTTGTTGGTGGGAGTGCAGAATTTGGTGAAGTGGGGAATTTGTGACGTAGAAAGTGCAATTTTACTAGCTACTAATGCACCTAGAAAAGCAATTGGTTTACCAGGAATTGCCAAGAGTCAACCCGCTAATTTATTACGTTGGCATTGGGATGATACTACAAAAGAATTAACTTGGGGACGTGTTCTTACCGCAGAGATGGTGAAGAACCTAGGAGGATAGTAAGCATCTTGGACTTAGCTTACCTTCCTGTTCCATTGCTTGCTACTCGCCTGGACGATCGCTCTTTGAGAAAAACTTTTTGGTTTATTGATCCTACATCAAGTCATGGAGAGAAGTAAATGACAGTTCTCAACGTCAATTTTGAGGGGTTTAAATTATTTTTCAGCAACTTTTTCCCAGTAAAGAGTAAGATAACTGCAAGGATTCCCCCACCAAATTTTTAATTATGGTGGAGGAATCCTTGCGGCTATCAATTAAATTATGCAGGGTTAGGTTGGGTTCGGCTTTGAAGTAGCTGGACAATTGCAGCTTTTTCTAAGATTCCAACTAAAACGCCATTCTCACGAATCACAGGAAGCACAGATACCTTTTGTTGTTCGAGTAACTGCATGACTTCCAGCAGAGGTTGATCTGATTGGACTATGGTAGATTCAGTAATCGGACGCATGACTTCTTTTACTTGAGTTTCTGACCACAGTGCTGTTGGGATGGTTCGTAAATTATCAACTGCGATCGCACCTACTAATTGTCCATCATCATCAGTTACTAAGAACCGATGCCAGTTTTGCCCACTTATAACTCGCTCATCGGCAAACTCTCTCACAGTAAGATTACCAGATACAATCGGGCTATCATGAGTTACAGCATCTTCAGCAGTCAAACCTGTGAGTTTTTCTTGCACTCTGGCAAATTGAGCCGCATTACCAGCATTTTGCAACAAGAAGAAGCCAATTAATAAGTTCCAGAAGTTACCGAAGCTGCCAAATAATAGTAAGGGGAGTACACCTGAAAGAATTGCTACCCAACCAAAGATTTGCCCAACTCGGCTAGCAAAGGTCACACCTTTGTAAGGATTGCCTGTAATTTTCCAAACTATGGCTTTCAGTATATTCCCGCCATCTAAGGGCAAGCCAGGAATCAGGTTAAACAGCGCTAATGCTAAGTTAACAGAAGCTAGAACACCAAGAATTGCAGCTAACGGACCTGATGCAGTAGTAGTAACCCCAACACCTGTAACGATACCGCACAGTAGGAAACTAACTAAAGGCCCGGCGATCGCTACCCAAAAAGCTTCACCTGGGGTTTTCGATTCTTTTTCTAAGCTAGCTAAACCGCCAAATATAAACAGAGTAATAGATTTGACATCAATACCCTGACGAATCGCAACAAAACTGTGGCCTAATTCATGGGCGACGACAGAGGCAAATAACATCAGCGCTGTCATCAATCCCAGTAGCAAAGCTAATCCCGCAGATAGTTGGGGAAATTGTGCCGCCAGTCCACTGCTATAGCTCCAAGTTACTAAACCCAGAACTAAAAACCATGACGGATGGATATAGAAGGGAATTCCGAAGAGATTACCAACGCGAATTGTGCCATTCATGTCGTTCACCTTTGATTTCAGCTTCGAGAGGTTTGCTTTCGTCCTTCTCGATGTCTCTAATGTAACGAAAGGTTAAGAGGTTTTAATCTTTCTAACGGTAGTGGTGTCCGTCTGTAAAGGTGCGGTTATTGGTAATATTGAGATCATGCCAAGTAACTCTCACTACCTCTCTATAGTTACATCAGGCAGGCGGCTCCACTCATTCCAAGAGCCATCGTAATTCCGAACATTCGGATAACCTAATAAATACTTCAAGACAAACCAGATATATCCAGAACGCGCACCGATAGTACAGTAAGGAAACACTTCCTTATCAGCCGTAATGCCCTTACTGTTATAAAGATTTTTCAATTCGTCGAATGATTTAAAAGTGCCATCCTCATTGAGAGTTAAAATATGCTCAAGATGCACTGCACCCGGAATATGACCAGTAAGCTGACCTTCTTTTGGTGGCTGATCGAAAAACCACTCACCACAGTATTCTTGAATTGTTCGGACATCCAATAACACGCGTTGGCGTAGCCCGTCGTAGACATCGCTTCTACCAATTGATGCCTGAACTTCATTATGTAATACTCGCAGATGAGCATGAGTAGCTGTGGCACGGTAATCAGTAGGAGGAAACGTGGATAATTCAGTTGCTAGCGGACGATTTTCTGACTTCCATTTCTGGTAGCCACCATTGAGAACTTTTACATTTTTATGCCCAAAGACTTGGAAAAACCAGAAAATCCAGGCTCCAGTTCCAGGATAACTGCCATAGGCAATCACTGTGGTGTCATTGGTGATGCCTGAGCGTGCCATCAGTCTCTCAAAAGCTCGCGCATCCCAATTCATCTTAAAATCGGGTAATAGTAAGTCTGTAAAGATGTTCCAGAAAACAGCATCAGGTATGTGAGCATTTTTGTACGGCTTTGGGCTGATATCCACTTCAATAATGCGGACATTTGGATCGTTGAGATGATCTGCCAGCCACTGGGTATCAACAAGAACGGATGGATGAGCGTACTGAGACATTTATATTTCTCCTGTAATAGCGTTAAAAGAATTGAAAGTTACAGATTTAGCCTTGGTTGTGGTTGGGAAATACGATCTGCGATGTCCGATGAACTAAGGTTGTGGAAATAGAGAATAAGGAAAAACCGATGAGTGGGTGGAAGACTGCCAAAGGAAAAGAAGTCTTCAAGTGAATTGTGAGAAATTGCAGTCCCAGCAGCGCTGGAATAACTGCTGTCAGGCGCTGGACTCTTGAAGGAAACGGCATCAAAAACACCCAAATCAACAAAATTAGTGAGAGTCCGCTATATCCTCGCACCAGCCAAATGTGTAGGTTCCACCAATCAGAGTTGTAAAAGTAAGCCAGTCCAACACTGAGTACTTGGATTGCTAAACAGAGATTGAAAAACACTACTGCGATAAAAAAACTGATTTGAATCCAGCGCCCGGACATCTGTGTATCATCAATGCCAGAATTTAAAGTCATGGTTAAGTAATCCCAAAAAAGCAGACAAGAGAAAATACTTGATGTGACTAAAGCTAAGATAGGTCTGGTTGCTATACTGCGCCTAGACCTCGAAAGGGTACAAATTGCCAATCATGATTGCCTTACAAGCTCTATTTCATGCAATTGCTCAAGCTGAAGATGAACAGACATTGCGATCGCACATATCCGCAGAAATGAGTGAATATTTTTCAGCTACACGAGGTGGGCTGTTTTTCTTTGCTCAAATTCCTCTAGTTAATAGCAAGCTCCAAAAAGCATTGCAAATTGCATTATCACCCCAACATAATCCAGTTGCACGCTACTTGCTAGAACACCATGCCCCTGTTCATGAAGCTTTAGTAGTAGAACCTAAGACGTGGAGGTTGATTTGTCCTCGCGCTGATCACTGGCACGTTATGGCAGGGCCAATTGTCAGCAATGGTCAGTTAGTGGGCGCGGTAGGTTTTACCCGTGAGCAAGGGATGGATGTATTCAACTCACAAAATCTCACAGATTTGAGTGCGCTTTGTCTACACATTTCTACTTGGGTGACAATGGCGCGAGCGCAACACCCATTACTATTACAGACAGAGCGTTTAACGCCTCGTGAAGTGCAAATTGCTGACTTGGTAGCTCAAGGACAAACCAATGCAGAAATTAGTGCTGAACTTTGGATTACTGAAAACTCTGTCAAACAAGCCTTAAAAAGGATGTTTCGCAAGCTTGAGGTTTCATCTCGGACTCAGATGGTTGCAAAGCTTTCCACAGTTTCAAAATAGGTATTGCTGAATCAACAGATGGTTTTTGTGGGGTGAGCATCCTGTTATTGATGTCAAGTTAAGAAAATACAAATCTTGTCAAATGGTTAGTTGTATGAAGATCGAGGATTTCGCAGACAATAGGCGATCGCAAATAAACTAGTAAAACTTCTGGCCCAATTTTGGTTTTTTGTGTGGAAGCCTTGCTACCACACGTTGTAATGGCTTAGGCATCCACCTATGCTGCAATTATCTCCATCTGCCGAGAACTTTTCTGCAACATCGAGGCAATTATATCAGCAGGGACAGGACGACTGAAGTAGAAACCCTGACCTTCATCACATCCACGCATTTGCAGGTATTCAAGCTGTTCTTGAGTTTCCACACCCTCTGCCGTGATTTTTAACCGGAGGCTCTTTGCTAAGGCAATAATCGCATCAGTGACGGCGGCGCTATCAGCATTAGACATGACATCTTGTACAAATGAGCGATCAATTTTGAGCATATCCACAGGAAAACGCTTCAAATAGTTCAGCGAGGAATATCCTGTGCCGAAATCGTCTAGAGCCAAGCATATACCGAGTTTTTGTAATTCTTTTAAGGTTTTAAATGAACGCTCAATGTCAGCCATCAAGAAGCTTTCTGTCACTTCCAGTTCTAGGTAAGATGCTTTAAGTCCAGTCTCCTCAAGAATTTGATTGACGATCTCAACCAGATACGGTTGTTCAAACTGTCGAGATGACAGATTCACAGATATCCGAATTGGGGTAAATCCAGCCAGCTGCCAAGCACGGGTTTGGGCACAAGCAGTTCGCAAAACCCATTCACCAATTGGTACGATCGCACCATTGGCTTCTGCGATCGGAATAAACTTTGCTGGAGAAATCAAACCTAATGTAGGATGTTGCCAGCGAACTAATGCTTCCATAGCTGTAACTTGTCCGCTATGTAAATCAATCAGAGGTTGATAATAAACCAGCATTTCGTTGCGCTCAAGCGCCCCATGTAATTCATTTTCTAAGGTCAGTCGCTCCTGTAACTGAGCATTAATTTCCGGCGAATAAAATTGGTATTGACTACGTCCTTGCTGCTTGGCTTGATAAAGTGCTATGTGAGCCTGTTGCAAAAGTTGATCTACGCTATTACGATCATTTAGGTCATTAATTGTAATACCAATGCTGGCGGTTATACGAATCGAGTTACCCTCTATAGAGAAGGGTTTGCTCAAGGTACTCAACAGCACTTGAGATAGCTTAATTAAACTTTCAAAAGAATGAATGTCGATTCGGGCAAGAGCAAATTCATCTCCGCTCAAATGGGCCAGAATATCTGTTTGCGTTGTGCAGGTTGATAACCTTTGGGCAACTGCTCTTAACAACAAATTTGTTGTCTCATGCTCCAATCCATGACTCATCCCAGTGAAATCATCAATACTTAGCAAAAAGACAGCTACAAGGTGCTGGTTGTTTTCAGGTTGGGATAGAATCTGATGGAGGCGATCGCGGAATAAATCACGATTAGGTAATCCAGTTAAATCATCATAATTAGTGATGTACTTAATTAACTCATCTAATTTGTAAAGAGTTTGTGAGGTATCTGCCATCAATGTACCTGCTTCATCAGCATATTCTGTAGGCAATTGGGGTAGTGTTTTGGTGTTCAGATAATTTTGTAATGTAGCAGATGTGAAAATGACCGGTTTGAGGAGATGGTTTAGTGCATAGAGGGTGACAGCCGTACCTGCTAACGTCGCCAACAGAGCAATTATCATAACTTGCGTTGCCATCCCCAAAGAATAAGAGTTTGAGATGACGAAACTCAAGAGTAAAGTCAAAAGTGGTACATGAGTGCCCAAAAATGCCACCAACATAATTTTAGCGGTGTAACTTTTTTTGAGCCATCTGAAATTAGCTAGGAACGAGTAGAGGTAGAGCTTGTGATTGAGCTTCATAAATAATATTTGATAATTGGCTAATTAGTTCCGAGCTATCCTGACAAAAAAGCATTTTTAATTAGCAATTTAGTGGAATTAGCTCTCATGTAACCCAACCCTGATCAGGTTATATATTATGTTTCCCAATTTCCTTTTCTAGTTAATATATATAATGATAAAGTTTATGTAAAAATTAGTTTATAATTAACCTCAGCATTAATACGTAAATGAATTGATTGTTATTCTATTAATATTTATTAGTTTGTTTTCATGTGATATCAAAGCAAATATTAGATTCAAACTTAAATTTTGAAAGCATACTGAGGTTCAAAACCAGTTTTTGGCCCTTCTTTATTCCCTTTTTATGATAAATCAGGGTTAAGCTTCAAGCTTGAATAAGCCTGATTTTGTGCAGCCTCTTAGATAATTGGCATTATTTAGATTTGTGCAAAAACCCAATAAAATTGGCTTACAGCAGATTCCAAGTTGGTGAGGTACAGATTATTGTAGGGGCACAATATGTTGTGCCCCTACCCATGTACTTCATTTAGCTGAAAAACGCTGTAATTATAAATATTTTTTAATTTTATATATTTTTTGATTGACTTGTATCCATAAAACTTTATTCTGAGAAACGATGTTTATAGCCAATCAACTTGTATGAGTAGCGAAAAAACTACAGAATTGCCACTCTGGGTACAAGATAGAGATATAGTCATTGCTCATGATGAAGAAGTACAGTGGCGAGAAGGAAAACGCCCGGATTATTCTTACACCAATGAATTTCTTCATCAAGAGAGTAAATTTCAGCATCCAGAAGGTTCTTTAGAAGCGATCGCACAAAACTTAGTCCGAAATTTTGAGATGGAAGCTTCTAATAAAGCTAATCCTCAACAGTGGCTTTCGATTGTTACTGATAAGTTTAAAATGAGTACTAATGGAGGACAACAATACACTGCTCAGGATGTCGCAGTCGAAGGTACTTATAATCTCTTCCTGGGTGAGAGTGAGCAGTATAGCTCTGAAATAGAAACTTTTGAATCTTCATTTCAGGTTTTTCATAATGCTTTTCCTAATGGCTTTCTTTGGGAATTAACAGAAGTTCTTTCAGGACCACCTAATGTTACTTTTAAGTGGCGACACTGGGGAACATTTAATGGTTCCTATAAAGACTATGCACCCACAGGGGAAACCATAGAAATTGTAGGAATTAGTATTGCTCGTGTGAGTGATGATTTGAAAATTGAGTCTTTAGAGCATTATTTTGATAATAATGTCTTTCTCCAGAAATTAACGGCAGGGGGTTGTCCCTTCCATTCCCAAAATCAGTAGCCTTGAAATCTGCCTCCGCAGGTTACCAAAGAATACAGTTCAGTTAAGGCTAAAGCTTTTTGTCAAGGTTAGTTTTTTTTACTAACCACAGAGGCGCAGAGAACACAGAGAGAAGAAATAAATGCTTAACTGAACTGTATTGGGTTAGGAAATCCTTGATTTTGTGTTAGTCCACGTAGGTGGACTTTCTTTGTATAGTAGCGACTAGAAGTCCCCTAAGACTTGTGCCATTATTTTTGCAACAAATTATTCCAATCTATAGCCAGAAAAAAGGCGATTTGTAACTTGCTCTAACACCTTTAGTGCTGTTAATGAACCTCGAATCAGCCGAGTTGCAGCAAGAGGCTGTCGAAGCATTCCTATCGCTAAAGGGAAAGGCTTTAAAGAGCCATCAGAGTCAATTGCTGATGTAAGATCGGGAATATTATGCTGACAATCGTCACTAACTACTCGCAGCATCGCGACTGCAACTCCAGCAGCATTGAAAAACTCTAAGGCGGTAAATCCTTCCATATCAACAACATCAGCTCCCAAAGTCTCACCCAAATGACGTTTTTCAGTAGCAGACCAAATTACGCGATCGCTTGTCATTGACTTGACTAATGAGGCTTGTTCTGATATATCAGAGTGTAATTGTGATGTGAAAGTGCGATCGCATTCTTGCCGTTCCCCAAGGTAAACACAATCTTGATACAGCACAATATCACCAACTGTATAGCGATCGCTCAAGCTACCACAGATACCCATAATCAGTACCCTAGATTTTGGAGGCAGAAATTGTCCATTTCCTTGAGATTGTTGCAGGTATTTGAGTAAAGGCTTCATTCCAACAGGTATGGCTACTACCGTTGGGATAGAACCAGTAATGCCGCTTAATCCGCGACAGACAGCTTTATATTCTGCTCCTTGAGGTACCAGAATTGTGTTGTTGGGCAAAAAATTAGGCACTAGCCCCCTCGACAGTTTCAAGTTTGCGTTTGGTTATAAATAGGCGATCACGGCATAATTCTTTATGCTCAACAGAACCAAGTTTCATTTTTCAAGTTCAATGTATTAAAAATTTTGCCACATCTGAGTGACAATAACTAATATTGCCGTTTGCTGGTAACCAAAACTCGCAAACGAAGGTGATTGCTGTAGCATGACTAAATAATTGTGTCACCCACACGATAATTTTCTAAGATGGTTAAGCTTCGTAACTCAAAATCCGCACGAGAACTGTTCAATATTTCCAAATTGGCGATTCAATTTTCGTGGCTGACGGTGAGTTTTTGGATTGCCGTAACGGTAGCTGGTGTTCTGGCTTTCAGTTCCCTCAAGTATGCCTTGTTTCCAGATATTACATTTCCAGTAGTGGTTGTAAATGCTACAGCCCCTCTGACAACTGCTCTGGATACCGAGGCGAAGCTCACCCAACCTTTGGAAGAACGCCTCCGCTCCTTAGAAGGACTGGAGAATATTCGCTCATCCACGTATCCTAGTCAAACAGCAGTTGCCCTTTCTTTTGCTGTTGGGACAAATTTAGAAACATCGACTAGAGAAGTTGAAACTGCGCTCAAGCAGCTGACTTTGCCTCAAGGAGCGACTTCTAAAATTATTCCTTTGAATTTAAATGAGTCAGCCGCCATTAGTTATGCCATTGAGAGTCCCACCCGGAATCTCACAGATTTGACAAAGTTGGCACAAGATCAGATTGTGAGTGCGATCGCTAAACTACCAGGAGTCCTGAAAGTCTCTCTGTTGGGTGGTGCTACTGCAACTCCTCCCCTAAATCCATCGAATGCAAGTGCCGCTGTCCCCCAAGCAGGGGCGACATTAGTCCGGTTTAATGGGCAAGATGCACTCGCATTCCAGGTAATCAAACGCGGTAGTGCTAACACCTTGGAAGTGGTGAGTCTAGTTGAAAAAGAAGTCCAAAGGCTACGCTCCACCCTCAAGGATGTCAACCTCACTTTAGCTGCTACCCAAGCAGAATATATCCGTCAAGCCACTCAGTCAACCATCGATGCTTTGTTAGAAGCAGTTTTGTTGTCCATTGTGGTCATTTTTCCTTTTTTATGGAATTGGCGGGCAACTCTCATCTCAGCCCTGGCGATTCCGACATCTTTGTTGGCAACGTTTATTGTCATGGCAATTTTTGGCTTCAACCTAGAAACCATTACGTTGCTGGCTTTAGCCTTAGTTATCGGCAGTGTAATCGATGATGCGATCATCGATGTTGAAAACATCATGCGGCACATCGAAGAAGGGGAAACTCCTCGGCAAGCCGCCTTTTCAGCTACAGATGAAATTGGCTTAACAGTCATCGCCACCACTGCTACAGCAGTAGCGGTTTTTTTACCCATTGGTTTGATGGGTGGAGTAATTGGGCAGTTCTTTAAGCCGTTCGGAATTACAGTTTCAGCAGCCATGATTGCTTCGACATTGGTTGCCCGTACATTATCACCAGCCTTGGCTACCTACTGGTTAAAACCTGCTACTTCAACTCCCCAACGCCGTCAGGGAGTAAACACTTGGGGGAATTTTACCCAATTTTACAGAAACTTACTCCACTGGTCTTTAAACCACCGCAAGACAGTCATCGCCTTAGCTATACTCAGCTTTGTTGCAGGTATGGCACTGAGTCTATTCATTCCTAAAGGGTTTATTCCTAAATTAGATCGCGGCGAGTTCAATATTACTTATACCGCCCCCTTACCAAAAATCCCTGAGCAATTTTTACAGCAACAAGCAGGAATTTCTCCCTTATCTCCCTCATTTCCCTCATCTCAATTTTCCATCCCCAACCCTTTGAATGATTCTCTAGAGGTTGCCAAGAAACTAGAAGATGTCGTGAGAAAATCTCCAGTAGTGGAAACGGTATTTACTACTGTTGGTTCTCGTGAAGGTGAACCAAATAAAGGTACTCTCTATGTGAAGCTTAAGGAAGACCGCAATATCAAAACTGCGGAAGTACAAGACCGATTACGCTCGTCTTTGCCGAATCTCCCTGGTGTGAGTACTAGTGTGGAAGATATTCAATTTGTTGACACTGGTGGACAAAAACCTTTACAGGTGTCACTACGAGGTGATAACCTCCAAAGCCTCAGCAAAGCTGCCAAGGCAATTAAAGAGCGAATTGAAAAACTACCAGGATTTGCTGATGTTACTGTGACAAGTGAAACTAATCCACAGGGTACAGTTTTTCAAATTGAGCGGCTCAACAATCAAAGAGTTGCCTATATCAGTGCCAATCTGGGCAAGGATTTGTCCTTGGGTAGTGCTACAGACCAATTAGTAGCAGAAGCAAAAACAGTGTTACCTGCTGGTGTAACTTTAGACTTGGGTGGAGATTCTGCCCGCCAGGGTGAAGTATTTAGTAGTTTTGGTACTACTTTGCTTTTATCAACCCTGTGCATTGTCGTGGTACTGATTTTGCTGTTCAAAAGCTGGATAGACCCAGTAGTTATTGGTGTTTCTTTGCCCTTGTCAATTGTCGGTGCCATGTTGGCTTTACTCTTGACCAAGAGTGACTTTGGCATGATCTCCCTGATTGGCTTTGTGTTCTTGTTGGGACTAGCAAACAAAAATGCCATCTTACTGGTAGATTACATCAACCAACTCCGCAAATCTGGCTTAGACCGTACAGAGGCGATTCTCAGGGCGGGGCCAGTGCGCCTTAGACCAATTATGATGACGACCGCTTCCACACTTTTAGGGATGTTACCGATCGCATTGGGTTTTGGTGCTGGTTCGGAATTGCGATCGCCTATGGCTGTAGCGATCGCTGGTGGACTCGTAACTTCGACTATCCTTAGTTTGATTGTAGTGCCGGTAGTCTACGCCATTTTGGATGATTGGTTTCCCCGATTTCAAACGAGGGAGAGAAGTTAATGCAAGTTTTTGTCACCGGGGGTACAGGCTTTATTGGTGCCCACTTAGTACGGTTGTTGCTGCAACAGGGTTACACAGTCAAAGCCCTAGTACGCTCAAGCAGCAATTTGGAGAATCTACGCGGTTTGGAGGTGGAAATTGTCAAAGGCGATTTGAATGATCCCAATCTCTGGCAACAGATGAGAGGTTGTCAATATCTATTTCATGTAGCAGCTCATTATTCCCTGTGGCAAACAGATCGGGAGCTACTGCACCATAACAATGTTCTGGGTACGCGCAATGTGTTGGCAGCAGCCCGCAAAGCTGGCATTGAGCGCACCGTTTATACTAGTTCAGTAGCGGCAATTGGGGTAGGATCATCTGGTCAAGTCGTCGATGAAACACATCAGAGTCCCTTAGAAAAGTTGGTGGGTAACTACAAAAAGTCTAAGTTTCTCGCTGAACAAGAAGCTATGCAAGCCGTTGCTACAGGTCAGGAGGTAGTTATAGTCAATCCCAGCAGCCCGATTGGCTCGTTGGATATCAAACCTACCCCGACGGGTGATATAATTCTGCGGTTTTTGCGGCGGCAAATGCCCTTTTATTTAGATACTGGTCTGAATTTTATCGATGTGCGGGATGTGGCATGGGGGCATTTACTGGCTTTGCAACGGGGTAAATCAGGCGATCGCTATATCTTAGGTCACCAAAACCTAAGTTTCAAGGAACTACTCGAACAACTCGCCGATATCACAGGTTTGATAGCACCTCAAAGAACAGTACCCGCTTGGCTCCCTCTTAGTGTTGCCTGGGTCGATGAAAAGATTCTCGCACCCTTGGGTAAATCGCCCTCAGTGCCATTGGATGGCGTTCGAATGGCGAAACAACCTATGTATTACAATGCCGCTAAGGCTGTACGAGAGTTGGGTCTACCTCAATCTCCGCTAAAGGTGGCACTTAAAGATGCTGTGGATTGGTTTGTTGCTCAGGGGTATGTCAACCCCTCAGGGGAATTCAAAATTCAAAATTCAAAATTAAAGACCCCACCAGATAAATCTTGGGATTGAGAAGGGGTGTTTTTACCAACAGAGGAGTTATAGAATGGCAGTTAATCTACAACAAGCTATAGATATTGGGAAGTATTTGGTTACTCAACGTCTCTTAGGACGTAAACGCTTCCCATTAGTATTGATGTTGGAACCCCTTTTTCGGTGTAATTTAGCTTGTACTGGTTGTGGTAAGATACAACATCCAAAGGAAATTTTAAAGCAAAACCTCACCCCAGAACAGTGCTTTACCGCAGTGGAAGAGTGTGGCGCACCGGTCGTCTCAATTCCTGGGGGAGAACCTCTTCTACATCCCCAAATTGATGAAATTGTTCAAGGATTAATTGAGCGCAAGAAATATATTTACTTGTGTACCAATGGTTTGTTGTTAGAAAAGAGCCTGGATAAGTTTCAACCTTCTCCTTACCTGACTTTCAGCGTCCATTTAGATGGAATGCGTGAGTTGCACGATCAATGCGTCGATCGCAAAGGTGTTTTTGATATTGCTGTCAAAGCTATTCGCGCCGCTAAAGCTAAAGGGTTTCGTGTAACAACTAACACTACTATCTTTGAGGGGACTAAACCCAAAGATATGCAAGAGTTCTTCGACTTTCTGGACACACTAAATACTGACGGAATGATGATTTCTCCCGGCTACAGTTACGAGTGGGCACCAGATCAAGATCATTTTCTCCACCGTGAACAAACACGCGCCCTCTTTCGGCAAATTTTGGCTCCATACAAAGCTGGTGAAAAAAACTGGAACTTTAATCACAATCCGTTGTTCTTAGATTTTCTCACTGGTGAGAAGGACTACGAATGCACGCCTTGGGGTAGTCCTAGTTATAGCGTTCTTGGTTGGCAAAAACCTTGCTATCTGTTGAACGAAGGTTATTATTCCACCTTCAAAGAATTACTGGCACAAACTGACTGGAGCCAATATGGCCGGAAGAGTGGTAATCCCAAGTGTGCCGATTGTATGGTTCACTGCGGTTACGAACCTACTGCCGCAATGGATGCAATGCAACCGCAAAATATGGCGCGTGCCCTTGGTAGTGTGTTTGGCAGGGGCTAATAAGTAAGCTGGGGGACAGGAGGAAAGAGGGTTTCCGCTTTTTGCACAGATGTAGTAACTGTAACTAATTAGCCGGACATGACATAACACATCCTGTTGGCATGGCACTTTAGAGAATTAATATAGAAACATCGCTCATGAGTATCAAAAACTCATCCGCGAACTATTCATTACCCTTTGAATGCCATCCAACCACCTACCCACAGCCCAGTGTAAAAGCGAATGACATGGCTAAAACCTGCTTGCTGAAGTAGTTCTAAAGTTTTCGCTTCTGAGAGTGGATAAACCCCGTTATTGAAGTTTTCCAGGAGTTGTTTGTGCCTATCTATAGGAAATCCCGTTTCTTTCCAATAGGCATGAAGTGTAGCAATAGTTTGCTCTAATTCAGGACTTCCTTTTGTACCAAAAACATCAACCAAAATAAACAGTGCCGATGTTTTTAAACGTTGAGCAATGCTTTGAAGGAAAGTAAGTTTACTATCTTCATCTGGGATAAAGTGCATTACTAAAATGCTAGTGCCTGCATCGTAGACTGGGGTATTCGGTAAATCTTGAACATATCCTTGAATGAGTTTAATACGTTGCGATAGTTGATGTTGAGCTATTTTTTGTTGTGCGATCGCCAGCATCTTTGCTGAAGGATCAACACCCAAAAACTGCCACTGGGGATTACCTTGCCCCAAGCGAACTAACTCCATCCCTCCACCAGCACCGACAACTAATAAATTTGCTGTTTCCGATAAATAGGAGCGCAAAGAAGCCAGCACAAAAGTATGCATTACTTCATAACCGGGCAATGCGAGGCGTGCCATTTGCTCATATTCATCTGCTGCAACAGGTGAATTAGTATCGAAATCGATGATTTGCTGTGACATGCTTTTCTAACTCTGTTTCATCTAAAACATTCTATTACTTTACAAATAACGCTTCCATCTCTGTATAGAGTTTGAAGGCACGAGTTATCATCCTCCAAGTGCATTTTTCTTTGGAGAGGATTTTATTGTTTAAGTCAGGCATAAGTGACCACGCGATCGCTAGCCTATAGAACATAGAATTAAATGTGGATAGTTCACCCTAAAGTTATTTCTTGTAGCCTATTTTGGTAGGTTTTATGGCGTTGCAGAATAGTGGGATGATTTAGCAACTTCCAAAATTCTCCCCCTGCTTGCCCTAATTCATCCCACTATTCTGCAACACTGGCTTCATTTATACTGCGTTGCAAATCTAGAGCTTCGGCGATGCTAATAATAATGCTAAGTCTGCAATTGCATGGTTCACTGCGGCTATAAACCCACGGCTGCAATGCAACCGCACATATAGCACGTGACCTTGGCAGGAACTAGAAAGTAGTCAATAATACACAATTAAATATACGATGCCTGCGGTGGGCTACGCCTACGCACCCTTAAAGGGATTTCCCAAAAACAAATTATCCCATATTTTGGGTTGAAGAGAAGTCAATAAGGAAAAGACATAATACTGTAAAGTTATGTAAACGAAATTAACAAACATAACAATAATTTGTAATAAATAATGACCCGGCAGCATTGTATAAAGATAACTTGGAAGGGAAAAACAACATCTTAATCAGGTTTTCCAGTAGTTTACAGAAGTTTGAAGTTTTTTAACAAAAGTTTTAATCTGAAAGCCTGGAGATTGTAAACTTATTCCGTGGATGTCTGTTTTGAACCTTTCGTAACTCGTCAGGCAGTGCTGACATCAAAAAAGCTGAACCATTCAGTTTTGAGTCCAAATTATTCTTAAGCAAACAAATTAGGAGATTTAAGGCAATGGTTTTAGATGCATTTGCAAAAGTAGTCACCCAAGCTGATGCCCGTGGTGAATATCTCAGTGCTGCTCAGTTGGATGCCCTATCTGCCATGATTAAAGATGGCAACAAGCGTGCAGATACCGTAAACCGGATTACCAGCAACTCTTCAGCAATTGTTGCCAATGCAGCTCGCGCTCTGTTTGCAGAACAACCCCAGTTGATTGCTCCTGGTGGTAATGCTTACACCAACCGTAGAAATGCTGCTTGCTTGCGTGACATGGAAATCATCTTACGCTATGTAACCTATGCAATCTTTGCTGGTGATGCAAGTGTATTAGATGATCGTTGTTTGAACGGTCTGCGCGAAACCTACTTGGCTCTAGGAACTCCTGGTGCTTCTGTAGCAGTTGGTGTGCAAAAAATGAAAGACGCAGCTTTGGCTCTTGTTAACGACCCCAATGGTATCACCAGAGGCGATTGCAGCGCTATATCCTCTGAAGTTGCTAGCTACTTTGATCGTGCAGCCGCAGCAGTAAGCTAAACCCGGTCAAGACTATTCACTGACAACTGTCAGTTAGACAAAACAAATTTCAACAAAATTGTAAATAGGGAGATACTAAACCGATGAAGACACCTCTTACCGAAGCAGTTGCAGCAGCAGATTCTCAAGGCCGCTTTCTCTCCAGCACCGAAATTCAAACCGCTTTTGGTCGTTTCCGCCAAGCTCCAGCTAGCTTAGAAGCAGCAAAAGCTTTGAGCGCCAATGCTCAACGTTTGACAGAAGGCGCAGCTCAAGCGGTGTACAACAAGTTCCCTTACACCACTCAACAACAAGGCCCTAACTTCGCTTCTACCAACACTGGTAAAGAAAAGTGTGCGCGTGACATCGGCTACTACCTGCGGATCGTTACCTATTCCTTGGTTGTCGGTGGTACGGGCCCCTTGGATGACTTCTTGATTTCTGGTTTGGCTGAAATCAACCGCACCTTTGATCTATCTCCCAGCTGGTACGTTGAAGCTCTCAAGTACATCAAGGCTAACCACGGTCTAAGTGGCGACCCTGCTGTAGAAGCTAATTCCTACATCGACTACGCAATTAACGCTCTAAGCTAAAGAGTGTATTTAGCCCGGAAAGGAAAACAAGCTCTGTTGGCAAATGGCTAGGAGTTGGTTTACCTTTCTGGGCAGTTTTATTTTCAAACAAGTGTTAAAAAACTAGAAAAAAATTTTGTAAAAACTTTGTTTTCAGTTTTGCAGTGAAAACTGAGGAGGTTTAAAGATGGCAGCTTTGGTACAAGCAGCAAGGCTAGGAATTGGAGCCTTTGAAAACTCAGAACTGGCAGAACTACGTCCCGATAGAACAGAATCGGATGTGCAAGTAATCATCCGGACGGCTTACCGTCAGGTTTTGGGTAATGAGTACCTGATGGAATCCGAGCGTCTTGTCAGTGCTGAATCACTGTTGCAGCGAGGTATGATTTCTGTTCGGGATTTTGTGCTAGCCATTGCTCAATCCGAACTCTATCGAGAGAAATTTTTCCATTGCAACTCGCAAATTCGGTTTATCGAGTTGAATTATAAGCATTTATTGGGTCGCGCCCCAGAAGATGAGTCAGAGATTTCGTACCACGTTGAGCTTTACAACTCACAAGGTTACGAAGCTGAGATTAATTCATACATTGACTCGCCAGAATATCAAGAAAGCTTTGGTGAAAATATTGTACCATACTATCGTGGCTTTAATAGTCCAGTAGGGCAGAAAAACGTTGGCTATAGCCGACTGTTCCAGCTGTATCGGGGTTATGCCAATAGCGATCGCGCCCAAGGGCAAAAACAAGGACGTCTAACTTGGGAAATAGCTAAGAATCTGGCTTCACCCATCTACCCAGTCTCTACAGGAGCCTTAACAGGTCTCTCAAGAGGTGAGCGAGGAGAAACATACCGGATTAGGGTACTACAAGCAGCTTCTCCAAACTCAACTGTAGTGCGCCGGGGTACTGCGGAATTGCTCGTACCCTATGAGCAACTTTCTAGTAAATTGCAGCAGCTTAATCGTAAGGGCAGCAAGGTTATTAGCATCACATCTGTATAAATTAGGGAATAGGGAATTAAGTGAGGAGTTAAGAATAAGGATTGAGGAGTTATGAGTTTTCAATTCCTAACTCTACCCCAACTCTTAACTCTTAACTCCTAACTTTTCCCAACTACCAATTACATAAGGAAAATTACCAATGGCTATTACAACAGCAGCTTCGCGTCTGGGAACAGAAGCTTTTAGTGATAACGCTCCTCTAGAATTGCGCCCAAATGCAAGTCAAGAAGACATAGAAAAGATAATTGCTGCCACCTATCGTCAGTTGTTGGGCAACGATTACTTAATGAAATCTGAGCGTCTCACAAGTGCTGAATCTCTTCTGCGCGATGGGAAAATTACAGTACAAGAGTTTGTGCGTCAAGTAGCTAAATCAGAACTGTACAAATCCAAGTTTTTCTACAACAGTTTTCAAACTCGCGTCATTGAACTGAACTATAAACATTTGTTGGGTCGTGCTCCCTATGATGAATCAGAGGTGATTTATCACTTGGACTTATATCAAACCAAGGGATATGAAGCCGACATTGATTCTTATATTGATTCGCCAGAGTATCAAAGTAGCTTTGGTGAAAATATTGTGCCTTTCTATCGCGGTTTTAAAACTCAAACAGGTCAGAAAACTGTCGGATTTAGCCGGATATTCCAACTTTATCGCGGCTATGCCAGCAGCGATACCTCTCAGCTTAGAGGTAATTCCCCCCGTCTTGCCGGCGAACTAGGTCGCAATAGTGCATCTGTTGTTGTTCCTCCATCTGGTAGCGGTTCAGGCTTTTCCTACGTTGCTCCTGAAAAAGGCGTTACTCCTAACAGTACTTTTGGTGGTGCAGGAACTTTTGGCCAAGAAGGCAGACTTTACCGCGTTGAAGTAGCAGGCGTTTTTGGAGCCGGATATCCTAGTACACGCCGCGTCAATCAAGCTGTTATTTTACCATATGAAGGGCTATCTCCTTACTTCCAGAGAGTGCTAAAACAAGGTGGTAAAATTGCCAGTGTGAAGCCACTTTAATTTCATTAGTCATTAGTCATTGGTCATGAGTTATTAGTTTTTGACCAAAGACTAATGAAAACTACGATTTATAAATTAGGAACTGATTTATGCTGGGACAAATTAGTGGTAGAAATAGTAATCGCTCCTTCCGCTATGAAGTAGTTGGTATGCGCCAAAGCGAAGAAACAGAAAAAGTCGGCTATCCCATTCGTTCTAGTGCTAGTGTCTTTATCACAGTGCCTGAGAACCGGATGAATCAAGAAATGCAGCGGATCACTCGCTTGGGCGGCAAAATAGTCAGCATTCAGCCCTGGAACGGTGAGGCTCAAACAAATAGCGAACACGGCCATCAATCTTCTCATGAATCCCAGTCCGGAGAAAACTGAAGATTTATCACTGACAGGTAACAATGCCGAAGGTGGATCTTTAACGGTAGAGCAGGCTCTAGCTAATCTTGAAGGTGCAGATTTAGGTCTGCGATTTTATGCTGCTTGGTGGTTGGGTAGGTTTCGTATAAGTGAAGCAGCTGCGGTTACAGCACTGATCAAAGCCTTAGAGGATGAAGCCGATAAGACACCAGAAGGCGGATATCCTCTGCGACGAAACGCAGCTAGAGCCTTAGGAAAACTAGGCGATCGCCAAGCAGTATCACCTTTAATTGGGTGTTTAGACTGCTCAGATTTTTATGTACGGGAAGCGGCGGCACAATCCTTAGAGATGCTGGGCGATCCGGTTTGTATTCCCGCGCTAATCAAGCTATTAGCAGTAGGTTTGCAGGGAGAGCAGCTCATATCAAAGCAGCCTGATTTATCTCAACCCTACGAGGCTATCTTAGAAGCTTTGGGAAGCTTGCGGGCTACTGAGTATATCCCTTTAATAAAGCCATTCTTAGAGCATCCAATCGAATTGGTGCAATATGCTGCCGCACGAGCCATGTATCAATTAACCCAAGAACCAGTTTATGGAGAACGGTTGGTACAAGCTTTGGCGGGAGAGAAATTGCAATTGCGTCGAGCAGTGCTGGCAGATTTGGGAGCGATTGGGTATCTACCCGCAGCAGATGCGATCGCACAGACTCTAGCAGAAAATAGCCTCAAGCTAATTTCTCTTAAAGGATTACTAGAACATCAAGTCAATCACACAACACCAAGCACTTTCTCAGAAGATACAATTAAAGTTATGAACTTGATGGACTCGCTATTGTAGTCATAAGTTCTAGATCATTAGTTGTCATTAATACTTTACAAAAGAATGTTTGCTACACATAAACCCCCAAGCTAACTGTAAAATCAAAGCTTGGGGGTTTATGTATGATGTCAACTACGGATAACTTAAGCTACAATTGGCTGACAACTAATTACTGATGAAAAATTATTATGAATAACAGCGATCTTGCCCAAATATTGATCCGTGCTGTAGAAGAAGCAGATTCCTCGGAGCGCTTATTAGACGCAGTTCAAGAGTTAGCAGCAGCTGGTATAGAGGAAGCTATTCCCACTTTAATTGCAGCTTTGGGTTACAACAATCCAGGGGCGGCAGTGGCGGCGGTAGATGGGCTGATTGCGATCGGGGAAGCTTCAGTGCAGCCACTGTTGGAACTAATTGATAACTACAACTATGGTGCTAGAGCATGGGCAGTTCGTGCGTTAGCAGGAATTGGAGATGTACGGGCGCTGGATACCCTCTTAGAAGCGGCAAAAAGCGATTTTTCCTTGAGCGTGCGACGGGCAGCTGCCAGAGGATTAGGCACTTTGCGCTGGTATCAAGTACCGCCTGAGAAACTAGAATCTATCCAGACTCAGGTACTAGAGGCTTTACTACTGATTTCTCAAGATCCAGAGTGGGTAGTGCGCTATGCGGCAGTGACGAGTTTAGAAACACTAGCGATGTCTGGCGACAACCCGCAAAGCGGCAACGCCATATCAGTCACTTTACCTGAGCAAGCGTCGCGGATTACAAATCAGCTTCAGCAAATGCTCGATACAGATGTTGATCTTGGAGTTCGCACCCGTGTTAAGTTTGCACAGCAAAAAATTCAGCCGCAACAACATCAACAAACGTTTGCACCTAAAAGAAAAGTAGTAGATCCTGAACTGCCTTACCGTGGTGGTAGTAGACGGTAAGCAAGTGAAAGAAGCAGGAGGCATATTTTCTTTCAATTTAATAATGGTACAAATACGCTGGTAAGGGCATGACATTGCTATGCCCTTACCAGAAATATGTATCAAGCTTTTCGTGAATTGGGATGAGCCTTCAGCAAGACTACCATGTGTCTTTCTTTGATAAAGACTGAATTTCTCCCTGGATATTGCCACGGGCAGATGGTTCGGCGAACTCTGACATTAAAGGCGTAAAGTAGATACGCGATCGCTGTAAAAATCGTTCTAAAACTTGCTGACGACCTGTGATATAATCTGCCTCTGCGACCGAGCCATATTCCTGGCGAATAGCATGGGTGTATTCATAATACTGAACTGAGTTAGTAGCCAAAATCGCTAAATCTGCATCAAGTAGAACTTGGCTATCATAGTCATCCGCCGTAGCTTGGTGGTCTTTAGTATTCAGAATGAGACGGGTGATAGTAGTTATGGTAGTTTCTGGAATACCCAAATTACTCAGCAATTCAAAAGCATAGTTTGCGCTTCTTTTTTCATTATCTTGAGCTTCAGTGTCATACACTACATCGTGAAACCAGGCAGCTAGTTGAACAGCAGCTAGGTTGTTCGTGTAGCCTTGCAAAATCTGAATTGTGCTGAGGACTTGATCAATATGTTTTAGTGTATGGTAATAGCGACCAGGGGTAGAATAAGCTGCAACCAAGCAACTAAAGGTTTTCTCAGCCGCTACCTGGTCAACACCAAAGGGTTGGAGTGTGTGTTGCCAGTTAGAAAATAAAATATGCGTAAGGTTTTCTGTAGACATAAATGTAATATCCACACTTTTAATAAGACTGAGTTAATCTCTTGTGTTGCAACATTTGTCAACTAAGTTAGAAATAGATCAACAAAAGGATAACACTTGTCAGTGGTTGAATTGGGCATTGAAAAGAGGCAGCGGGGCAGGGTGCGGGGGGCAGAGGGAAAACTCTTCTCCCTTGCTCCCTTATTTCTTTGCTATTCCTAAATATGGTGACAGCTAAATGAAAGCGTCAAAATAGAAGACACAGGCTTTCGACAAAAAGCCTTATTTTGATTAACGGAGTTTATTATCAGTGGTATTACAAGTACAAACAAGCACCTACGAAGCTAAAACCCAAGAAATTGCTAAACAACTTCTAGCAGCAACCCAGGAAAATCGTTCGTTTTTTTCTTCCCTACGGGATCAAATGCGCTGGGATGATAAATTACTAGCTTGGGCGATGAGTAATCCTGGATTACGGGTGCAATTATTTCGCTTTATAGATACCCTACCTGCTTTACACAGTAAATCAGAAATTGCCTCACATTTACAAGAATATTTAGGAGATGAAAGTGTAGAGTTACCGGCAGCTTTGAAGGGAATGCTAAACTTTGCTAACCCCGACTCGATGCCCGGACAAGTTGCTGCTACAACTGTTGGTACAGCCGTTGAGACTCTTGCTCATAAATATATTTCTGGGGAAAATATTAAACAAGTCATCAAAACAGTTGAACGACTGCGAAAAGAAAAAATGGCTTTCACCATCGACTTACTTGGTGAAGCAGTAATTACCGAAGCCGAAGCGCAGTCTTATCTAGAACGCTATCTAGAATTAATGCAACAATTGGTGGAAGCATCAAAGAATTGGTCAGCTATCCCAGCTATTGATGAGGCTGATGGCGAAGCAATACCAAAAGTTCAGGTTTCTGTTAAGTTAACAGCATTTTATTCTCAATTTGACCCTTTAGATGCTAAAGGTAGCGAGGAGCGAGTTAGCGATCGCATTCGTATTCTTTTACGTCGTGCTAAAGAATTAGGTGCAGCTGTGCATTTTGATATGGAGCAGTATGCCTACAAGGATATAACTCTCAGCATCCTGAAAAAACTGTTACTAGAAGAAGAGTTTCGGCAACGTACAGATATTGGCATAACAGTTCAGGCATATCTGCGTGATAGTGAGCAAGATACCAAAGACCTAATTTCTTGGTTGAAAGAACGTGGTTATCCCCTGACAATCCGCTTGGTGAAAGGCGCATATTGGGATCAGGAAACTATCAAAGCAGCACAAAAGCATTGGCCACAGCCAGTTTACAACGATAAAGCGGCAACTGATGCTAACTTTGAAACCATCACTCAGTTATTGCTAGAAAATCACCAATATGTATATTCTGCCATTGGTAGCCATAATGTGCGATCGCACTCTCGCGCCATTGCCATAGCTGAAAGTTTAAATATCCCTCGCCGTCGCTTTGAATTGCAAGTCCTTTACGGGATGGGTGATAAAGTTGCAAAAGCGTTGGTTGATAAAGGCTATCGAGTCAGAGTTTACTGTCCCTACGGTGAATTATTACCTGGAATGGCGTATTTAATTCGCCGATTGTTAGAAAATACAGCTAATAGTTCTTTTTTACGTCAAAATCTCGAAAATCGACCAATTGAAGAATTATTAGCGCCGCCGATTGTCAAAGAGGAGAAAAACTCTTTAACTCCTAACTCCTCACTCCTAACTCCTCACTCTCATTTCTCTGGTGCTGCTGATACCGATTACGCTGAGGAAGAGGTGAGAACGAAAGCGGCGCAAGCTTTCCAAAGTGTTCGTCAACAGTTGGGTAAAACTTATTTACCGTTGATTAACGGGGAGTATGTTAATCCGCCAGAATTTGTTGATTCTCTTAATCCTTCTAATTTCAGTGAGGTAGTTGGTAAAGTTGGGTTGATTAGCGTTGAACAAGCGGAGCAGGCAATGCAAGCTGCTAAAGCTGCCTTTCCTGGATGGAGGAAAACACCAGCTAAACAACGCGCTGATATTTTGCGGAAAGCTGGTGATTTGATGGAACTCCGCCGCGCTGAACTTTCAGCTTGGATAGTTTTAGAAGTCGGGAAACCAGTTAAGGAAGCTGATGGAGAGGTTTCGGAAGCGATAGACTTTTGTCGCTACTACGCTGATGAGATAGAACGGTTAGATAAGGGTGTGAATTACGACATACCTGGCGAAACTAACCATTATATCTACCAACCACGAGGAATTGCTGTGGTAATTTCTCCCTGGAATTTCCCGCTAGCGATCGCTTGTGGAATGACTGTTGCAGCTTTGGTTTCAGGCAATTGTACTCTCCTCAAACCTGCTGAAACATCTTCTGTGCTTGCAGCTAAACTCACAGAAATCTTGGTAGATGCTGGTTTTCCTAAAGGTGTATTTCAATACGTACCTGGCAAGGGTTCGCAAGTCGGCGCTTATTTGGTAAATCATCCAGATACTCATGTAATTGCTTTTACGGGTTCTCAAGAAGTCGGCTGTAGAATTTACGCAGAAGCGGCAATCTTAAAACCCGGACAAAAGCATATGAAACGGGTGATTGCTGAAATGGGTGGCAAGAATGCCATTATTGTCGATGAAAGTGCTGATTTAGACCAAGCCGTTGTGGGGGTTGTACAGTCGGCATTTGGTTACAGTGGACAAAAATGTTCTGCTGCTTCCAGGGTGATTGTGCTGCAACCGATTTATGATGCCTTTGTGCAACGATTGGTAGAAGCGACAAAATCCTTGAACATTGGGGAAGCAGAGTTACCAAGTACACAAGTTGGGCCGGTGATTGATGCTAATGCCCGTGATCGCATCCGCGAGTATATTGAGAAGGGTAAGGCAGAAGCACAATTAACTTTAGAGTTACCATCACCCGAACAAGGATATTTTATCGGGCCTGTCATTTTTAGTGAAGTATCGCCAAATGCGGTAATTTCACAAGAAGAAATTTTTGGCCCTGTACTGGCGGTAATTCGGGTGAAAGATTTTCAGGAAGCGTTAGCAGTCGCCAATGGTACAAACTACGCCTTAACTGGAGGACTTTATTCTAGAACACCTTCGCATATTCAGCAGGCGCAGACAGAATTTGAAGTCGGAAATTTATACATTAATCGCAATATTACAGGAGCGATCGTAGGACGACAACCCTTTGGTGGATTCAAACTTTCTGGAGTCGGTTCTAAAGCCGGAGGCCCTGATTACCTCCTGCAATTCCTCGAACCACGCGCAGTAACAGAAAATATTCAACGTCAAGGTTTTGCACCAATTGAAGGTGCAGATTAAAACTTGTAGGGTGGGCATTGCCCACCTTTTCTTATATACTAAATACAGAAAAAGTTTGATGAGTAATTTAGTCATAAAAATTGCTGATTTACCAGAAGAATTTCCAGCGATCATAGCAATTAGAAAATCCGTTTTTCAGGAAGAACAAGGGGTAGATCCCGCTTTAGAGTTTGATGGCAAAGATGAAACATCTCAGCATTTGATTGCTTATTTAGATGATAAAGCTGTGGGTACTACCAGGATTAGATATTTAGATGATAAAACTGCCAAAATAGAAAGACTTGCTGTTTTGTCTACAATTAGGGGGCAGGGTATTGGTAAGAAAATAATGGAAAATGCGTTACAAGTTATAGCTAGTCAAAATATTCGAGAAGTTGTAATTCACGCCCAAACATCTGTCAAAGTTTTATATCAAAAATTAGACTTTGTAGAAGAAGGAGAAATATTTGAAGAAGCTGGGATTACTCATGTGATAATGAAAAAATTTTTAATTTAATATGATTTTTCATTGCTATATCTATTAGTTTATCACCTGCCCTCTGCTCGCGATCGGAGGGAACAAGGGTTTAACAGGTTATTTTAGGGATTTCCAAATAAAAAAATATCCTAAAACTGACTCAAAAATCTTCTCTATTTCTCCTGTCTCTGTGTTCTCTGCGTCTCTGTGGTTCGTTCATTTGGATAATTTATGTAATTCTACATCTGTGGAAAACTTGTGGAAAAACTCACATACTTTTCCACAAGGTAATTATACTTAATTAAGCTTTACTAGCAAAATATCAAGAATTTTACAGATTTATCCACAAAAAGTAAGATATTTTCCACAATTTAAGTCAAATTTAATCAATTTTTATCCGTTACTTAATATTATCGGCTAATTATTCAGCCGCCAAGGCTAATTTTTAGGGTGTTAGTTGTGGAAAACTTCAAATACATTCTCAGGATGGTTTTTGAGAACGGCTAGTCATGTTGATGCGATCGCTTAGTTGGCGTAGTGTTTGTGCTAAAGTGCGATCGCTCTCCTGAAGTTGGGTAATTTTGTCGCAACTATAGATTACCGTTGTATGGTCTTTACCACCAAACTCCTCTCCAATTCTCGGCAAACTCAAAGCCGTGTGTTGGCGCATGAGATACATTCCAATTTGACGCGCCCAGCTGATCTCTCTTCGTCTTGAGTTGCTTTTGAGGTCGTCTATTGAAACATCAAAATTATCTGCTACAACCTTTAAAATTCCTTCTGGGGTAGCTGTCATTTTTTCATTAGGCGGTTCTAAAACTGGTGTGATATTTTCCACCGTCATCGGTAAGCCCCAAATAGAAATATAAGCCACCGCCCGAATTAAAGCTCCTTCTAACTCTCTAATATTAGAAGTATAGTTAGAAGCAATATACTCAATCACGTCGCGGGGAAGACGAATATTTTCATACTCGGCTTTTTTCTGCAAAATCGCCATTCTAGTTTCTAAATCCGGTTTTTGGATATCTGCGATTAACCCCATAGAAAACCGAGAACAAAGGCGCTCTTGCAAGCTAGGAATCTGATTAGGAGGACGATCAGAAGCAATCACAACTTGTTTACCAGCTTCATGTAAAGTATTAAAAGTATAAAAAAACTCTTCTTGGGTATATTCCTTTCCTTCAAGAAACTGAATATCATCAACTAATAAAACATCAGCAGCTCGATAATGCTCTCGAAAATTTTGCATACTATCCTTACGAATCGCTGTGATTAAATCATTAGTAAACTGTTCAGTAGAAACATAAAATATTTTACAATCAGGGCAGATTTTCCAGCGATAATGACCAATAGCTTGCATGAGATGAGTTTTACCCAAACCTACGCCACCGCATAAAAATAAAGGGTTAAACTCTTTACCCGGGGATTCTGCAACTGCCAAAGAAGCAGCGTGAGCCATCCGATTATTAGCACCAACTACAAATCGGGAAAAGAGATATTTAGAGTTTAATTCAGTAGTTTTCTGATTATTATTAGAAATAGGTTCAGAAATACCGTTAGGATTTGTTGATTCCCAAGAAATCTCTCGTTCACTAAAATGAGAAACTTCATCACCTTGAGCAACAGTAATATAAATTCCTACGGGATGACCCAGAATATCTTGTACTACATGAGCAATGGTATTGATGTAATACTTCTGTAACCAATTACGAGCAAATGGGTTAGGAGTACGGATTACCAAGCAATTATTTTCTAATCGCTCCGCACTAGCAGTTTTGATCCAAGTTTCAAAGGTGGGTCGGGATAGCTCAAGCTGTAGGCGCTCTAGTACCTGACTCCACAGAGTTTCTATGGGAATTTCCATTATCCACCACCTTTGCTGCTAATCGTCACAATAGAAGAGAAAGCATCAATTTAGCATCCAGACACGCTAGACCTAGAATAAGCTTTTAAGTTGTAATCATTTTGGGACATACCCGGTAGGCAAGATCCTAACATCCACTGACTGACACGGAGAAGGAACGACACATGAAGATAATAAACGATGATTCAGCGCCCAAAAAGATTGAAAAAGAGTCAAGGGAGCTCTTAGCAGGGAGCGAGGGGGATGGGGTCATTTCTCCAAGGGAAGTACCCCCTCTCCCCCAATCCCCACTCCGTGGGGACTCCGAGTCCCCTTGCCTCTTCGGAAGAGTTTTACGCCATAGGTTGTTGATGCTCTCATATGGGTTAGCAGTGTTGTTCCTGGGGAGCTGCTCTCTTCTACCTGCTAAGACTTTTGAGAATCGGCAAAGCGATATTCCAGTCCAAAAGACAACAGAACCTAATCCGGTAATTGTCCCGCCGCCGATTTTTTCTTCGTCTGGAGATCCTAATTTTGTGGTAAAAGTAGTACAAAATGTGGGGCCTGCGGTAGTTCAGATTGATTCTTCCCGAACAATCACTTCTCGCGTACCAAACGAATTTAACGATCCATTTTTCCGGCGGTTTTTTGGAGACGGTGTGCCACAGCCTAGACAACGGGTAGAGCGGGGTAGCGGTTCTGGATTTATCATTAGTTCTTCAGGTCAAATCTTGACCAATTCCCATGTAGTAGATGGCGCTGATAGAGTAACCGTCACACTCAAAGATGGCCGAACTTTTGACGGGAAAGTAATGGGTGAAGATCCGGTTACAGATGTGGCTGTGATCGAAATTGATGCTAATAATCTGCCAACTATAGCTGTGGGTAATTCCGATGCTTTGCAACCAGGAGAAGCAGTAATCGCCATTGGTAACCCGTTAGGTTTGAATAATACTGTTACTTCTGGGATTATTAGTGCTACAGGTCGTTCTGGTAGCGACATCGGTGCTAGCGACAAGCGAGTTGATTACATCCAAACGGATGCAGCAATTAACCCTGGAAACTCTGGTGGCCCATTGCTAAATATTCGCGGCCAGGTAATTGCGATGAACACAGCAATTATTCGAGGCGCTCAAGGTTTGGGATTTGCTATCCCCATTAATACGGTACAAAGAATTTCCCAGCAACTAATTGCTACAGGCAAGGTGGATCATCCTTATTTGGGTATTCAGATGGTGACACTGACACCAGATATTAAAGAAAAAATAACAACTAGAGCAGGCGATCGCTTAAATCTTACAGCTGATGAGGGCGTTTTGCTGGTTGAGATTGTGCCGCGATCGCCTGCTTCTGTAGCTGGACTACGAGTGGGTGATGTGATTAAAAGCATTAATAATCAGCCTGTGACTAAAATTGAAGAAGTACAAAGGCTAGTAGAAAAGAGCAAAATCGGCACTAAGTTACCAATAGAAGTGGAACGCAATGGGCAAATTGTTCAAGTAGGAGTCCAACCTGCTCCTTTGCCTATGACACGGGAAGGGTGATGTTAGCCATTGGTCATTGGTGAAGGCATATCCAATTCCCTATTCCCTTTCCCTATTCCCTATTCCCTATTTCCCACTCCCCATCACCTAAAAGAGTTTTTTCATGACTGAATTAACACCAATAATTCAATTAGGCAATCCAACATTACGCCAAAAAGCTGTTTGGGTTGACAATGTTCAAGATGAGCAGATCCAAAAGTTAATTGAAGACTTAATCGCCACTGTTGCCAAAGCTAACGGCGTGGGTATTGCTGCGCCTCAAGTAGCACAATCCTATCGTTTATTTATTGTGGCTTCTCGTCCTAATGCCAGGTATCCCAACGCCCCGGAAATGGAACCTACTGCTATGATTAATCCCAAAATTATTGCTCATTCAACTGAAGTTGTCAAAGATTGGGAAGGTTGTTTAAGTGTTCCAGGAATTAGGGGGCTAGTTCCTCGATATAAATCTATTGAAGTTGAATACACAGACTCTCAAGGCAACCTACAAAAACAAGAATTGACCGATTTTATCGCTCGGATTTTTCAACACGAGTACGATCATCTTGACGGTATCGTATTTGTAGATCGTCTAGAAAACACTCTCGATATGATTACTGAGCAGGAATATCAACAACGAGTAGTTAACAAATAAATGCGAGTGAGGAGTGGGAAGTAGTGTATTAATTACGAATTACGTAGCTTGCTTCTCGCTGGAGGCGAGTATTAGGAATTATTTAAGCGTGTGCTTCGCAAACTTGTTCGCCCCGCCACAATTGATATAGTCGCGTCGCTGGCATAGTCATATATAAAATATCACCAGCACTAAGATTGGTTTCTAATAAATCCCAGCCGTGAAGGGTTTGGTGGTTTGTTTCTACGTATAAAGGAACACAATCGGCAGACATAGCTACATCTTTCACCCACTGACCACAAAAGACATGTGAAGGTGTAATCACAGTTGCAAAAGCCACCCAAAGACTATCTGCTGTGATGCCATTACCGAGGATGCGTCCCCCTAGTGCAGCAGCAGCAAAAGCTGGGGCTGCTAGTTCAGCCGGACTTAGTACGGCCTCGAAGCCAAATAGCTGTTGCGCTATACCAGCAAAATCAGGATCGGCATAATGAACAATCACTGGAATGTTGGGTGTTAAGCCTTTGGCTTTGAGGGCAATTTCCAGATTGGTAGCATCATTGCTAGTAACAGCAAGCACTGCGGCGGCAGAGTCTATATTGCTGGCTTTGAGTATTGTACGAAAGCTGGCATCGCCCTGAATTACGGGGATACCCAGTTCGCGGGCGGTGTTGATATATTTATTGTTGGAGTCGGGTTCAACTACTACAACTTCATGTCCACTGGCGTGGAGTTGCTGGACAATTCTTACTCCAATACCACTCAAGCCACAGACAATGTAGTGATATCGCTGGGGAATTCGGGCTGCATCCCAAAACTGCTTAAAGCGGCTTCCTAAGACAAAATCGGTGAGCATGGCATACCAAATACCGATCACCACTGCTCCAACCAGCATCATCACGACAGTAAATAACTTGATACTGTTAGGAGCATTTTCTATTACTTTGTCATTACCGCCCGCTCCAGTAATCATGCCTACAGAAAAATATAGAGCATCAATAGCAGATAAACTCAACTCAGCCGACGTATAGGTGAGTGTAGCAATGAGAATCACTGCGAATAATACAACAGCACCCACTACTACCGATCGCCCGTGTTGCTGAAACTGCCTAAAATTGGTGAGGGCTTTCAGCGCTTTTTTAATCAATGATCTCCGAGGGGAACAGATGCGGGGTTGTGTACCAATAATTAAGCGATCGCCTACTTGTATCTCTTGTCCAGATATTACAGCTGACACCAAATCCATCTCACCTTCTACTGGCAAGTAATAAATTAGCATCCGCGATCGGTCTTCCCACAAATCACTCAGCTTTAGGCCCTGCCAAAAATGGTTTTCATCAATGTACTCTTCGTGAATTGGCCAAGTTTGCTGAAATAATTTAATTTGTCCGATCGCTCGGTTTCCCATTGCTGCAAAGGTGAAGACGGGTGCTGCTAATCCTACAACACTCATACTCAAGTGGTCTGGCAAACTTTGATCTAGGCGCTCCCCCAAATTTGTATTATAAAAACGGTTGATAATGCGAATCTGGGGATTCAGCACCCGTGCTTGCATCATAATAGACAAATTCAGAGCATCTTTAGATCCAGCGATGACTAAAGTATGTGCCTGTTGAATTCCAGCTGCTGTTAGGGTAGAAGCTGCTTGTAAATCGCCAACAATCACATCCCCTGCTGTTTCGCCAGGGATAGGGTGGTGATGAATGCCAACAACGAAAGCTCCCTGATGTCTCAGCAGACGAAAGGTTTTATATCCGGTATGTCCTAAGCCACAAACAATAATTCTGGGTTTCATGAAACGGCAGCATCTTTTACAGGTGGGGCTGCATTTCTAGTTATTCATCAATATTGTTGCCCATTTTCCTGGAATATAACTGTAGCTGACAACACGGTTGTTTCAAATAAGATGGCACTTTTACAAATTTATGAAAGTCGATGTTATTTGGATACCTGAAATTTGAAAAGATTCAAGTTATGGAAAATTGGGTAAAATTAACAAGTTTTGGTACTATTTTATGCCCTCTAGTTGTGGCAGGAACCATAGCTTCTACAGCACAAGCACAGCCACAGTCAGGTACAGAGCCGATTTCTGCTCCTCATGTGACACTGAATGTACAACGTAGCAGTGGTAAATGTCCTCAAAGAATTGGATTATGGTGGTTTGTTCTCCCTTATGAAGGCGGTGCTGAACATACGGTAGTGGCAGATACTAGAGAGTTTGCAGATACAACTAAGTTAGTTTCATCTAATAATAAGCAGTTTGTGGAATTTGTTTCACCTTTACGGAGTAATTATGCTTCTTGTGTAGGCCGAACTCGGGGGCAAAAACATACTTTCTACAACGTAGAATTTAAGGATGAAAAAGCTTATTTCCGTGTGGATTTGCGAAAAATTGATGCACCTGCTCACCTAATTACTTACAAAAATGTGGTGGCTTCCCGCCCTTATGTCAGATGGGCGATCGCTGACTAACTCCTCAAATAGGAAAGCTTTCTCTTGCAATTTGGGCAGGCAATAAAAATAATTTAGAAAAACATGGCAACTTTTGTAGGTTGTGATACGCTATCTGCTTGAGAAGTGTGGAGGAACCGAAAATGACTAAGCTGCGGGTGGGGTTACTGTTTGGCGGTCGTTCCGGAGAACATGAAGTTTCGATCAAATCAGCACGGGCGATCGCTAAAGCATTAAGTGCAGAGCAAAATGCTAGTAAGTACGAAATCCTGCCTTTTTACATCCAAAAGGATGGACGCTGGCTAGCAGGAGAAGCACCCGAAAAGGTTTTAGAAACCGGCAGTCCTCTACTGGAATCTGAACAATCAACATCTGTTGGGAATCTGACATCTAACCCTCAAGCCCAAACCCTCAGCAAGTGGCAATCTCCCTCTCAAGTAGCCCAAGTGGATGTTTGGTTTCCCATTCTCCACGGCCCCAACGGTGAAGACGGGACGATTCAAGGGTTACTCACTTTGATGCAAGTCCCCTTTGTTGGTTCTGGAGTGTTAGGTTCTGCACTGGGGATGGATAAAATTGCCATGAAAATGGCCTTTGAGCAAGCAGGATTAGCACAAGTAAAATACAAGGCGATAACTAGAACGCAGGTTTGGTCTAATCCTTGCGTGTTTCCAAAATTGTGTGATGAAATTGAAGCAGCATTAGGTTATCCCGCTTTTGTTAAGCCTGCTAATTTGGGTTCATCAGTGGGTATTGCCAAAGTGCGATCGCGCCAAGAATTAGAAGCCGCCTTAGATAATGCTGCTAGTTATGACCGGAGGTTGGTGGTAGAGGCTGGTGTCGTAGCTAGAGAAGTAGAATGCGCCGTTTTAGGAAATGATCAACCCCAAGCCTCTGTCATTGGAGAGATTAGTTATGATAGCGATTTTTATGACTATGAAACTAAATATACTGAGGGTCGGGCAGATTTACTGATACCTGCATCGATTCCAGATGCGATCGCTCGTCAAATTCAGGATATGGCTTTGCAAGCCTTTGCAGCCGTTGATGCTGCGGGGTTGGCAAGGGTAGATTTTTTCTATGTGGAAGCGACAAAAGAAGTTTTTATTAACGAAATAAATACCTTGCCAGGCTTTACTGCAACGAGTATGTATCCACAACTTTGGGCACATAGTGGAGTCTCATTTCCAGAATTAGTTGATCGATTAATTCAACTTGCTCTTGAAAGGCATTCTCCTAACTGACGGGAAAAATAAGCGAACTAATTTCCAAATTTTTAGAGCAAAAAGTCACAATAAATACAGAATTTTGGCAAAAGTTAGCCAGATTTAGTAGCCTATATTTTACAAAAAAGCTACTTAAATCTTTACTTTTGTTACGGATACCTGATGATTAATTCCTCCAGTACAATTTATTGACTAGAGGGGTACAAATCTGAAAGTAATCATGGAAAAAAGTCAGAGTGTACAGCGCGAGCCAACCCAACTCAGAAGGGCTACTCCAGAGCTGACAAACAGGAAATCGAGATTAAAACAAAGCTCGAATGTTCTGATATATCTGGTTACACATCATCCTTGGCTATTGTTAACCGGGTGTTTAGCCATGTTTTTAGGAGGAGGTGCTTTTGCCCTGTACAGCTTAGGTAATGCTGGACAGGTAGCACAAGAAGAACCAGAAAAAATCCCAGTTATAGTTGAAGAACCAATTAATGCACCCTCTGAGAATAGTAATCCAACACCTTTATGGATGGTGGCTGCGATCGTCCTCAGTTGTGGTAGTGGTTGTTTGCTCATTTTCCGAATGCTCAACAAAACAAAGCAACCGCAAAAAGTCCAAAAACAGATTAACCGTCATCAAGCACGCTTGGCACAGAACCATTACCAAAGATTGGAGCCACGCCTTCCCAAGAACCAGCCAGTTTTTGTGCCACAGCAACAACTAATGCCGCTTATGCAGATGCAACCTAAAGCAAAACATCTGGTGACGGTTCTGCCAGCAGAACATAAGCACCACTTGGATACGCGCACAGAATCTTTAGCAGACTTAATGGATCTTCGTAAAGAGACTTCATTGTCTGCAATTTTACGCCAGTATTAAATTTACTGTAAAGCAAAAACCTTTCAAGATAATACTTTTTGCGAATTAAGGCACGGTTATACCGTGCCTTTACTAGTATCTAGAGGATATATAGCTGTTCTCACTTCGGTTTAAACTGATAAGGATGAAAATAGCAGATCAGGCAGTGAATAACATAGTGCGGTTAGTTTTGACAGCAATATTGCTGATACTAGTAACGGCTTGTGGCAGTATTGGACTGCTACCGACTAACGAGTTAGTGCAAAAAGCGATCGCACTTGGGCTAGAGCAAACTCAACAAAAACTTAGCCAACAGTTGGATCTAGATTTTCAAGGATTTGAAATTAAGCGGCTATCAATTACCCAAGAACAACCCCTAACCATTGAAAATTTACCAGCTTTCCACGTTCGGGGAACCTACGACTTAATTGTAAAGCTACCAAAACGGAGCTTGACGCAACCAAAAAAACCTTTTGATGTTTACCTGCAAATTCAGCAAGAAGGCAAAACTTGGCGATTGCTACTTCCAGAAAAGAGTAGTAAAGATACTCCATCAATTTGGCGTAGCTATCTTATCCAATAGAGGCGGGGAAAGGTTTAAATTGTCTCACGTTGCATCTTGCCCGCCCAGCTTATGCAATTTAAATGCGGAACAGCTTACCAATTTGAAAAAAGAATGCGACAGATGGGTAGGGGCACAACAATGTTGTGCCCTTACGAATAATTGATGCGTCGCAAACATTATTTGAATTGAATTAATTTTGTTTAGCTACTTACTGCATCAATTAATTCAAAAAATTGCGAAATTTCTTTAGTCGAGCGAATGTGATAAACATTTTTGATGCTTTGAGCCTGCTCGATATATTCACGATATTTTGGGGTTAAATATTTGTAACATAGCCAAAGTACGCGGTAGCTAGTAAGCGAACTCCTCAATATTGGACTGTTTTGAGGCCAGCCTTCTGGCGGTTGAAAGTAACCTGTGATAAATCGTTTAGTTACCCACCAAAAATGCACATATAGCGGTAAATCGACAAAAACCAGAGTATCCGCCTCGTCAAGTCGCAGCCAGAGAGTTTCTATGCAACCAAACCCATCAATAATCCATCGGTCAGTAACTAAAATTTGCTGATGGGCACGCTTATAATCTTCATGTGGAACCTCTGTGCCGCCTGATTGATATTGAATCTTGTCCAAGGCATAGAGTGGCAAACCAGTGATTTGAGATAATCTCTTGCTTAGAGTTGATTTCCCGCCTCCAGTATTACCAAACACCGCTACTTTTTTCATTGCCACTCTCCTTTTAGTGCAATCAAGTCAAATTTGGCACAAGCTTGTTACGAAAGAATAAAAGTTTTAGCTATATTACTTTATATAATACAAAATGTATTATGTATGTGCAACAAAAAAAACCATCACAATCATGTTTGTTGCTACTTTCTCCAAAAGGGTAGCAAAGATACTCAACCGAATTGGCGTAGCTATCTCATCGAGAAGCTGGTGTGTGCAAATAGAAAAACCATCACAATAATTTACGTATAACTGCTAAGAAATAGTCATGATCGAGATGATGGTTTCACCGGAGACAGGGGAAAATGTATATAAACTTTTTCATCAGTTCCATTGCTGGAATTGTGGTTGTGATACTAACAGCTTTTGGCTTACTGCAATGGTTGCACATCCCTGCTGGTAACTTTCTTGATTGGGTAATTGGTGGTGCAAGCTTTTGGTGGCTGTTGGTAATTGTTACCGTACCGTGGAATGTACATTTTCAAGCTAAAGAAGTCTTAGCAGAAGCAGCACAATCCAAAGAGAAAGGAATTCCAGTTGATGAGAAACAAGTGAAGTATGTCACAGCTTTGGCAAAGCGATCGCTCTGGGTTGCCATTGCTTTACACTTATTCTCAGCCGTTGGTCTTTATACTCTTGCTGCCACTGGTATTAGTACTGTGGGATATATAAGTTCTGGTGCGGCTTTGTTATTAACAATTCTGCGTCCAGCGATTCGGGCGTATGAGTACTTATATGCGCGGTTAGCAATGATTCGCCAAGAATGGAAGTATCCCCGCGAAGATATTGTTGAACTGCGCGATCGCTTTTCGATATTGGAACAAAAAATCCAGTCATTTGAGGAGCAACTTAACCCAGAACAATCTTATTCATTACCCGCAACTCAACAACGCTTTGCCGAAGAAACTCGCAGAGATTTAGCTCGAATTGCTGCTAATTTGGAGGAATTACGGGCGACCAATCAAACTGAACATGAGCGTTTAGCAAGAGAAGCACGAACTGCGATCGCACAACTTTCAACTGACGGGCAATTTCTTGATCATGTCCGCGAAATTATTCGATTTTTTAAGACTGCTTAATTATTCCTTATGTTCGCCGATTAACTAGGGTAGCGCTGGCTTGGTCAACAGGCATCAGCACAACTTCATTAATATTGACATGGGGCGATCGCGTCACACAGAAAAATATTACATCAGCGACATCATCTGCTGTCAGGGGCATAACTCCCTGGTAAACTTTTTTGGCGCGTTCAGTATCTCCGTGAAAACGCACCTCACTAAATTCAGTTTCTACCATCCCAGGGTCAACGGAAGTTACACGTACCCGCGTTCCCAACAGGTCTTGTTTTAAACCTTCAGAAATTGCCCTTACAGCAGCTTTAGTAGCACAGTAGACATTACCACCGGGATAGGTTTGATGTCCAGCAATGGAACCTAAATTTACCACATGACCGCGATCGCGGCTCACCATTCCCGGAACGACATAACGCGAAACGTAAAGTAAACCTTTGACGTTAGTATCAATCATGTCCTCCCAATTTTGAAAGCTGCCTTCGTGCAACTTGTCTAAACCACGACTTAGACCAGCATTATTAATGAGAATGTCGATGTTAGACCAGTCGGACGGTAGAGAAGAAATAGCAGATTCAACAGCGTTGCGATCACGCACATCTAGCTGTAACAAATGAATTTCTATACTAAAGTCTTTGCTGAGAGTATCTGCTAGCTGCTGCAAACGTTCTAACCGTCGTGCCGCTAAGATTAATTTTGCACCTGCACCAGCAAAGATTTTTGCACAAGCAGTACCAATACCACTACTAGCACCAGTGATCAAAATGATTTGATTTTGTAGGGAAGTCATTGAAGAAAAAGTCAAGAGTCCAGTGTTAATTTAAATACAGAATTTAGCAATTTAGCAAGTTACTGAGTACAGACATATTTTCTCAGCTATTAATATTTATTTTTTTCTTAGATGTTACTCGAAAGCTAAATCTAAACTCGATTTTATCCAAAATTAAGAACTACTGGCACGACACAGAGAGAAGAAATCAATGCTTAACTGAACTGTATTGTCTTATAAACGTGAAAAGGACGGGTGAAAACTCAGTAACTGTAGCGTCTACAATGGGCTAGAGACGGTGTTAACTGTCCGTATGTCGCATGTTTAACCTTGTCGTAATGATGATATTCCCTCCTTGGTAAGCTTCTGAAACTCAATCCAACAGGCAATTCGCCCGATCATTATGGCGAAGCGTTTGTTCATGGATTCCCCCTCCAATTGCCACGCTGTGACAAAAGTGCGTTGGTAAACAAATTTGGAGAACGGGAGAATTTTATGATGCCTTTGGATGGTCAGAACAAAACAACCAGATCAGTTATTCTATTCATCAGTCTCTTCCTGGCGATCGAAGGATTAGACGAAATTGTTGATGGTGTGATGGGTGTAGCCTATCCGTTGATTCGTCATGATCTGAATCTCTCCTACCTACAAGTCGGGTTGCTATTGACCATACCCAATACGGTCAGCAGTGTGATAGAGCCAATTTTTGGGGTTTTAGGAGATTTCGGTCATCGACGGTTATTGATTTTGGGAGGAGGCATCAGTTTTGCGATCGCTCTCTTGCTGATTTCCCTCAGCCATCACTTTTGGAGTTTATTAGCCGCATTGGTGTTGTTTTACCCGGCATCTGGTGCGTTTGTCAGTTTGTCTCAAGCGACGCTGATGGATCTAGAACCCACCCGCCACGAACCAAACATGGCACGCTGGGCATTGGCAGGTTCTCTCGGCAATGTGATTGGCCCCTTGGCGTTGGCAGGTGCGATCGCCTTGCACCAGAGTTGGCGGAATGTTTTTTTCACCCTGGCAGCCCTGACGCTTTGTCTGGTTGGCTTAATGTGGAAGTCTCCGATGGCTATAGCAACCGTATCCACTCCAGTGAATTTGCCAGGCCTTAGTATTCAAAAAAGTATCCGCCATATCATCCGCGCACTCAAACGACGCAACGTCTTACGCTGGTTAACCCTGTTGCAATTTTCAGATTTAATGTTGGATGTTCTGCGGAGCTTTTTAGCCCTTTATTTTGTGGATGTTGTGCGTACAAGCGACACACAAGCGAGTTTTGCTTTTACTATCTGGTTGGGGTTCGGCTTATTAGGCGATTTATTGCTCATTCCGCTGCTAGAGCGGGTTCGAGGCATTGAGTACTTGCGGGTGAGTGCATTTTTAGTTTTGTGCCTTTATCCCGCTTTTTTGGCGATCCCGAATATCACCATCAAAATAGTTATTTTGGGCGGTCTGGGTTTCCTGAATGCAGGTTGGTATTCCATCCTTCAGGGGCAGCTATATACTGCCATGCTGGGGCAAAGTAGCACCGTGATGGTTCTCAATAACCTGGGGGGTTTAGTCGGTGGTTTCATGCCCCTGGCACTGGGTTGGCTAGCACAGCAGTATGGGTTACAGCTAACGATGTGGCTGTTTCTAGCTGCACCGATCATTTTGTTAATTGGGTTGTTTCACGATCGCAAGTACTCCTAACCCCAAACTCCTAACTCCTAACTCTTAACTCCTAACTATTTCTTCACCACTTGCATACGTTGAGTTACCATCGTCATCCCATTACCTCGTAGAATGACAGCAGAAACCCAGCGACTACCAGGGGTAGATGGTGCTTGTGCCGTTTTAAACAGTCCGCCAGATGTTAGTAATTGCAAATCTACGGATGTGGGGTTGAGAAAGTTATCTGGTTTGATGGCTTCCTCTAGCGCCGTTCCTAGTAGAAAATCATCACCAAGCGGCTCTTGAACGATCGCATCAAAATTATACTTTTGACCAACTTGCACCTGCTCTGGTAATTTAAAATCAATTTGGGGCGGCTTAGTACCAGAGGTAAGTTGGGTACGTTCTGACAAAATATCTTGGCGGACTATTTTTCCACCTGTAATGCGCTGACGCGATTTAATCGTGGCATTGAGAGCCGAATTATTACTGTTACCGGAAGGTAAGCCTGTTATTGTCGTTTCTGTTTCGGCAATAATCGCATTACCTTCAGGTTTTGAAGATAGTAGTTTTGTACTGTACTGCAATTTAGGATATCGTTGCCAAAGTGAAATCAAAGACTTTTCCAGAGTTTGGAGGTTTAATCCATCCCCATGAGCAAAGTTGGGGCTGTAGAATTGCAACACCCCTTTGACATCACCTCGACTGGCGGCTGCATCAACTTGTGTCAGTAGGTTTTTCAAATCAGCTGGTGCATTTTGGGATATACCAGCTTGAGCTAATTGCTGTGGTGTCGCCGCTTGAGTGCGTTGCCAACCACTTGTTAAACCAATGGTTAGCAGGAATGAAACTAGCCAGATATTAGCTGGAAATCTGAGTTGTCGTTTCATTAAGGTGTTAATAATGTTAGTCATTGGTAAGAATTTACTGATTTGATGAGAGAAGATAAGGAAATTGTTTTATCTTAGTTAAGCTAGAGGCTAAACGGTAGAGGTTTGATGGCAAACGCACCGATACGATTATTAATAGCTGCCAGTGGGACTGGTGGACATTTGTTTCCAGCGATCGCACTGGCACAAAAACTTCCAGATTATCAAATCGAATGGCTAGGAGTACCCAATCGCCTGGAAACTCAACTTGTCCCTAAAGAGTATCCCTTGAATACTATTGCAGTTGAAGGGTTTCAGCAAGGGTTTGGAATTTCCTCAATTCGCATCTTGGGTAAACTCGCTGGTTCGATTATAGAAGTTAGACGAATTTTGAAGCAGGGAAATTTTCAAGGGGTATTTACCACAGGAGGTTACATTGCCGGGCCAGCCGTCATTGCGGCGCGTTCCCTCGGTTTACCCGTGGTTTTCCACGAATCTAACGCAATACCTGGTAAAGTAACTCGTTTTTTTGGTCCTTGGTGTAGTGCGGTAGCCTTGGGATTTGAAGTAGCTGCTAAGTACTTGCCTCGTGCTAAAAATGTCTGTGTCGGTACTCCTGTAAGAGCGCAATTTCTCGATGCAGCAATTGATGCACCATTAGATTTAGCCATCCCAGAGGGTGTTCCGTTAATTGTTGTCTTTGGTGGTAGCCAGGGTGCAGTTGCGGTAAATAAGTTAGTGCGTGAATCTGCAAATGCTTGGTTTGATGCTGGTGCTTATGTAGTACATTTAACTGGCGATCGCGACGAGGAAGCAGATAGCCTCAAACATCCACAGTATACAGCCTTACCTTTTTACAACAATATGGCGGCGTTGTTGCAACGAGCTACTCTAGCCATTAGTCGTTCTGGTGCAGGCAGCTTGACAGAATTAGCAGTATGTGGAACTCCAGCGATTTTGATTCCTTACCCCTTTGCCGCAGAAGACCATCAATCTTACAATGCAGACGTATTTACTTCATCTGGTGCGGCGTTAACACTGAAGCAATCGGAGTTGACAGCACAAATATTGCAAAGTAATGTGTTGAATCTGTTGCAGTCACCAGATGAGTTAGCAAGAATGGGGGAAAATGCAAAGGCGATCGCAGTTCCCGATAGTGCCGAAAAGTTGGCGCACTTAGTGCGTGAGATAATAGAGGCATAATGTTGATTATTTAGCATTAAAAATTTATTTTTCAAGTTATGAATATCTTATCTAGCCAAAAATTCCGCTTCACAGTGGGTTGTGCTGCCTTATTGCTTGTCAGTTTAACCAGTAGCCATCTATATACTCAGTCAAAAACCAAACAAGATCAGTCTTTTATTCAGCAAGATAATTTTGCCCCACTTCAATCACAAATTTCCTTAACATCAAATCAAGCTTCTGATGAACTCACCTCAACGTTTCAAAATCCTTTTACCGTTCAGCAAACATCTGATGAAATTATAGGCAAAGAAAACGCTTTTTCATCTGGGCAAGATTTGTTAGCAGCATCTGCACCTTATCAAGTTGTCGATGAGTTCAAAAAATATAATTTTAGTATTAATGGCAACCAGGTTGTTACTCCGGTCAAACTGCCAAGTAGTAAGGTTAATTTCAATCAAAAAGATTTATTAACCGTTCTCGTTAATACTAGAAAATATTTTCAAGATTATAGTTCACAAGACCCAGATATTCTCCGTACAGGAATCCTTGCTAGTCAAGGAGTTACTGTGCCAGATGTCCTTAAGACTTTAGATTTCATGGTTGCTGTTTTGAAAGAGGATATTGCTAATAATCGAGCTACTCGTTTACAAGATCCTAAATTTATCAATACCAATTTCCGAGTTATCAAATGGACTGCCTATAACCCAAAAAATAGGAAACAAAAACAATTACGAATTACTAAATATGCTGTGTTTACTCATCCCGGCTCTCGTAAGAAAACCTCTAAGTTTAATACACCAATTTATAGCCTAAAAGATAGCTCTAAAAACGATACTTTCTACACCAAATATACAAAACAGGATGTTTTGTCAGGTATTTATGAACCAGGTGGTAAAGAATTTGGAAAAGTTAAAAGTCTTGCATATCTAACCAGAACTGGTTTAGAAGAAGCACTAATGCAAGGAACAGTCTTGATTAACTTTACAGATGGTTACAAAGCCTTTTTTAACGTAGATAGAAATAATGGAATGTCGTATGTTCGCGGATTAAAAGCAACAGCACAAAAACGTTATTGGTATTTTAGAGAGGTTGATGCCATTAAAGGCTATGGATACAAAATAGATGCAAAAATCTCAATTAAACCAGGAGTAACTTTTGCCGGAGATGTTTTGAATATCGGTTTAGGTAGAGTAATAATTATTGAGCATACTAAAAATGGTCGCAAACATCTGCAAATGGGAGTTATGGCTGATACAGGTGGAGCCTTTTTACCCAATCTTTATCAACTAGATTTTTTGGCAGGTATTTTTAAGAATCAAAAAGAATTTGGGCAAAATATCAGCCAATTGCCGGAATATGCTACAGCATATTTTTTAGTAAAGAAGTAATGCAGTGAAGGAGGCAGGAGGCAGGGGTCACTGAGCCTCTTGTCCTGACTTGTACTGAGCTTGTCCTGAGTGTAGCCGAAGGGCGGCGTTGAAGTAGCGTAGTCGTAAAGCCTGCGGCATAGCAACTCTTAGAGACGCTACGCCTAGCTTGCTTCGACCTAGGAGTACGCTTAGGGCGCAGCCTCTCCAAGAGTTAGGAATTAAACTAATACCAAATATCTATGCACGGGTCAACAGTTCTAAATTATGACCATTAGAGTCATAGAAATAGAAGCCACGACCTTCCTTTCTGTGGTTAATTTGCCCTTTATTCTGATGCATGGGGTCGCTACTGTATTCAAGACCTGCCTCTTTGACGCGGGCAAAAATTGCATCAAATTCTTCATTACTGACATGGAACGCATAATGATGCGACTCAAATGCTTCAGCGTCAGCGAAGTCGAGCGTTAGTGCATCATTTATATGCACAGCAGCGAAATAACCAACGGGAACCTCTACCTCTAAACCAAAAATTTTTGCAAAGAACCTCGCCGAAGCTTCCTTGTCATGTACGGGCACGATGGTGTGATTTAGAGTAATTGCCATGTCACACCTCCCCTCCTAATTTTGGTAGTAATTCGATATCAACTCTCTATTCAGAGTCGATAAGAACAATTTTTACTTTCTATTCTATCTTTTCAGCGTTGACATCAGCAAAAACTCATATAAGTCGCACACGGTGTTATATAAGTAAAACTAATAATTTCTATCAGTTTTACTGAAGTAATAAAACTTGATTAAAAAATGTAAAGCATTGTAAAGTAGTTTCACAGGCAAAAACAAAACCGCCTGATTTATAAATAACTAACCGCACTTATAAAACCATGACAGCAACCTTACAACAGCGCTCAAGCGCCAACGTATGGGATCGGTTTTGCGAGTGGATCACCAGCACCAACAACCGTTTATACATCGGTTGGTTCGGCGTACTAATGATCCCCACCCTGCTAGCCGCTACCGCCTGCTTCGTAATCGCCTTCATCGCCGCACCTCCAGTAGACATCGATGGTATCCGTGAACCAGTAGCAGGTTCCTTGA